>QCHF01000001.1 GCA_003279605.1 SAR86 cluster bacterium AG-390-O18
TTTTAAGTCAGATAAGAAAAAGTAAATAAATATGAGAAGACAAAAAGATAACAAAAGAAGAAATCAAAATCAGGATAATTTCCTAAAGCCTAAAAGAGCTTGCCAATTCACTGCAGCTGGCGTTGATGAAATTGATTACAAAGATATTGAGCTATTAAAAAAATTCATAACAGAAACAGGAAAGATTATTCCAGCACGTATGACCGGGACAAGTGCAAAGTACCAACGTCAGCTTACTAGAGCCATCAAAAGAGCAAGGCTATTGGCATTATTACCTTTTACAGACAGTCATTAGAAGCATGAAGTTAATTCTACAAGAAAGCATTACTGGATTAGGAAACCCTGGAGACTTGGTTCAAGTTAAATCAGGTTACGGTAGAAATTATCTTTTGCCATCAGGCAAAGCTATTATTGCCAATGAAGAAAATATGAAAGTTTACGAAGCTAAACAAGAAGAATTGAAACTTCAAGAAGAAAAAAGGCTAGAAAGTGCAAAAGAAATTTTCGAAAAAATAAATGAATTTTCTACTTCCCAAAATGTTGCAATTTCTGAGGAAGGAACAATGTATGGCTCAGTCGGTACAAAAGAAATTTCAGAACTTTTAGAGGCAAATGGTTTTCAAATTGAAAGAAGCGCAGTAAGACTCCCCGAAGGTTCGCTCAAAGAACTTGGAAATTATGTGATTGATATCGAATTACATCCTGAAGTTCTAGCTAAAATTAATCTCGAACTTAAACCTGAAGAATCTTAAAATCTAATTGTCTTCATTCTTTAGTAGTGGGAGAATATCAGCCCTGCTATGAGAAAAGAAAGCGACTTACCATCATCTATTGAAGCTGAAAAAGCTGTTCTAGGAAGCATAATATTAGAACCAACACTTTGGGATTCATTATCCGTAGAAGTTGATGAAAGTGATTTTATTGCTAACGAACATAAGTTAATTTACCGCGGTATCAAAAAACTCATTGATCTTGGATCGGAGATTGACACTGTTACTTTGATTGAATCTCTTTCAAACGATAACGATCTTTCATCTCTTTCTAATTTTGATCGAGTGAGTTATGTGAAAAATTTGGTTTCTGAAACACCTGGTACAGCTAACTTTGTCAATTATACAAATATTATTAAACAGTCTTCTTCGCTTAGAAAATTAATATCAACCGCAGCTGATATCTCATCTTTAGCTAAGGAAGCAGATACTTTTGAAAGTGAAAGCGCTTTAAGTGAGGCTGAAGACAAATTAATAAAACTCAGAGACTCAATTCAAAGAAGCTCTGGTCCACTCTTAGCTAAAGAATTGATTAAACCAGTTTACGACAAGATAGATGAGACCATTAGATCTGATAAAGATTTAGTTGGAATAAGTACTGGCTTTAGAGATTTGGATAAGCTCACAATGGGTTTACAACAAGGAGATTTATTCATTATTGCAGGTCGACCCAGTATGGGAAAGACTGCTTTTGCTCTTAGTATTGTAGGACAATTGGTAAACGATGGCATTCCATCCGTACTTTTTAGTTTAGAAATGTCAGCAAGATCTATTATGTACAGGCTGATATCTTTGCTTGGAAAAATAGAATTGAAAAAACTATTCGAAGCAAAAAATTTATCTGATAGTGATTTTAATGAGATAGAGAATGCTCTTTCTTTACTGAGCAGATCTAAATTTTTTATCGATGACACATCTTCATTATCTCCATCAGAAATTCTTTCCAGATCAAGAAAGCTCAAAAGAGAAAACCCCGATCTAGGTCTGATTATCATCGACTATATGCAGTTGATGCGAGCTGATACTAAAAATGATAACCGTGTTTCAGAAATGAGTGAAATTTCAAGATCTTTAAAAGCCCTTGCAAAAGAAATTGATGTTCCGGTAATAGCTTTGTCACAATTAAACAGGGCTCCCGAAACCAGAACCGGAAAAAGACCTGTTCTTGCTGATCTAAAAGATTCTGGAGCAATTGAACAAGATGCAGATATTGTGACTTTTGTTTTTCGTGCAGAAAAATACGAACAAGATCTTGAAAATAAAGGACTTGCAATAATTGATGTAGCAAAACACAGAAATGGACCTACAGGTTCGGTGAAATTGCATTTTTCGGATAAATATACAAAATTCCAAGATCTTGCTCCAGATGATCCAGCCTTAAGAAATCCAGATTTTTCAGAAGAAGATTGAATTGAATCGTCCAACATTTGTAGAGATTGATCTAAAGGCTTTGGAGTTTAATCTGAAAAGTCTTAAAAGTTCTGTAAACTCTGCTAAATCTTTTCCAGTTGTTAAAGCTGATGCATATGGACACGGCATAGATAAAATTACGAAACATATCCAAAGCAAAGTCGATGGATTTTGTGTTGCTACTTCCGAAGAGGCCATAAATCTTCGTTTTAAATCAAAAAAACCTATTTTAGATTTGGAAGGGCCCTATGATTTAGCTGATATGAAGGCTCTTCTTAAAAATGAGATAGAGTTTGTTATTCACTCGAGCAGGCAGCTTAATTTTTTAAAGCAGATTAAAAACTTCAAAGAAAGCCATCCTGTATGGATTAAATTTGACTCAGGAATGAATAGGCTTGGCTTTTCAATTGAAGATGCTTCAAAAATTTTTGAAGAAGTTTCAAAGAAAACTAATCAAATTGTTTTGATGAGTCATTTTTATTCTTTTAAAGGGAATATTAAACAATTAAAGAAATTTAAGGATCTTGAGACAAGATGTTCATCTGACAAAATTTCTATAAAAAGAAGCCTATGCAATTCTGGCGGCATGATTAATTATCCTACTTCGCAGAAAGACATTGTGAGGCCTGGGATAAGCATATTTGGAAGCAGATCTAACTTAAAAGATAAAAATATTAAGCTTAAATCTGTGATGACTCTGAAATCAAAATTCATATCTTTAAAAGAAATTGAAAAAGGGGATAAGGTTGGTTACGAAGGAACTTGGCAGGCCAAAAAAAGAACTAAAATAGGTATTTTGCCTGTAGGGTATGGTGATGGATATCCAATAAACTTGAGTAATTGTGGGAAAGTTTTGGTTAAAGGAAAATTAGTACCAGTAATTGGTAAAGTTTCAATGGATATGATTGCGATTGATATATCCAATATAAGTAAAATTAGTTATAAGGATGAAGTTATTTTATGGGGCAAGGGCCATGAAGTAGACACAGTTGCTAAATATGCTAATAATAGCCCTTATACGTTGATGACTGGAATTACAAATCGCGTAAAAAAGGTATACAAGACATGAAAATTAAAGTTTTAAAAGAAACCCCAAGGAAAATTAAAGAGTTTCCTGTAGAGAATGAATACAACCTTTCTAAGGAAGAAGTTACTGACGTAGCTGAGATTTTTAGCACTCCTTTAACAGGTTCTTACAATTGGGACTACACGGTTCAAGATAACAGAATAAAAAGACTTTATGAATTAGGAAAAGATCTAAATTGGAATGCAGAAAAAGACATAGACTGGGATAGGCCTCTGCCAGAAAGGGGCGATACACCGCCACCCATATTCTGGGACGATTATGAACCTTATCAAAAACTTTCAACTGAAGAAAAATTTAGATTCATGAGTCACAGAGGAGCTTGGTCCCTAAGCCAGTTCCTGCATGGAGAGCAAGGTGCATTATTAGTCGCTTCTCAGCTTGTTTCATGTGCTCCAACTTTTAATGCAAAACTATACGCTGCATCTCAAACTTTCGATGAGGCAAGACATGTAGAAGCTTTCAATAAATATATTCAGTCAAGAGTTGGAATTATGTATCCTGTCGGCACGGGTCTTAAATCCTTACTGGATAAAATTTTAACAGACCCAAGATGGGATCTTAAATTCATCGGAATGCAAATTATTATAGAAGGTCTTGCACTTGCAGCCTTTAATTTAGCAAGACAAGGAACTTTCGATCCTGTGTTTAAAGACATGCTTTATCTAATCATCAGAGATGAGGCGAGACATGTAACTTTCGGAGTTAATTATTTAGAAGAGTTCGTTAAAACTTTATCTGATGAAGAAAGAGAAGAAAGAGCTCAATTTGCATATGAAGCATGCGTTGTAATGAGAGGGAGATTAATGTCTTCAGAAGTATATGAACATTTTGGATGGGATGCAGAAGATGCTATTGCCTTTCAAAGTAAATCAGACGTCACAAATAACTTTCAACACCTATTGTTCACAAGGGTAGTTCCTAACTTATCGAAAATTGGCCTTCTTACTGAAAAAGTAAAACCATTATATGAAGAGTTAGGTGTTTTGGATTATCAAGATTGGCCAACAGATGGAGAAATCGATTGGGCCTCTCTTTCTAGGCCGCTAGATCAATCAGAAGAAGAGGTAGAAGGAAAAATTATTTCCATCTAGTTACATTCTTTAAGTTTTCTTAATAGCCTAAGACTATTCTGATATACTTATGAACCATCTTGTATGAAAAAGATGGCTTCAAAAAATCCTAAATTCTTATTTGTAACTGGTGGAGTCGTCTCTTCTATCGGCAAAGGTATTCTTTCAGCTTCACTAGGCTCTCTTTTAGAGAGTAGAGGGTTAAAAGTTACAGTGATGAAGCTTGATCCATACATAAACCTTGATCCTGGCACAATGAGTCCTTTTCAACATGGCGAGGTTTTTGTTACAGAAGATGGTTCTGAAACCGATCTCGATCTTGGACATTATGAAAGATATTTGAACTCTAAAATGTCGCATAAAAATAATTTTACTGCAGGTCAAGTTTACGAAGATGTTCTTAAAAGAGAAAGAAAGGGAGAGTTTTTAGGTTCAACCGTGCAAGTAATTCCTCATATCACAGATGAGATTAAAAAAAGAATTGCTTATGGTGCAGGCGATAATGACATTGCAATTATAGAAATTGGTGGAACCGTTGGCGATATTGAGTCACAACCTTTTTTAGAAGCAATTAGGCAAATGAAACTTGAGTTGGGATCTGAAAGGACACTATTTACACACTTAACTTTCGTTCCTTATTTAGCATCATCAGGAGAAACTAAAACAAAACCAACTCAACATTCTGTCAAAAGTCTATTATCTCATGGTCTGCAAGCAGATATTTTAATTTGTCGATCTGAACAAAATCTTTCAAAAGCAGATTGCAGAAAAATTGCTTTGTTTACCAACGTAAATGAAGATTGTGTCTTTACATTACCTGATGTCCCATCGATTTATGCAATCCCTGTAATGATGAACAAACAAGGCTTAGATCAGCAAATAGTAGAAAAACTGAAATTAAAGTGTTCTAAGCCAAAACTTAATGATTGGAAAAGGGTTACTAAACTAGAATCAGAGCAAAAAGGAGAGACTAAAATCGCCATGGTAGGTAAATATACTGAATTGGTAGATTCATATAAGTCAGTAAATGAAGCTTTAATTCATGCGGGCATCCACAATAAGACAAACGTAAAAATTGAGTACATAGATTCTGAAAGATTCAATAAGGGAGTAGAAAACTTAGAAGCTGATGGTATTTTAATTCCGGGAGGATTTGGAAATAGAGGCGTCAAAGGAATGCTTAACGTAGCAAAGTTTGCTAGAGAAAATAACATCCCTTATTTTGGGATATGCTTAGGGATGCAAGTTTCGGTCATAGAATTTGCAAGAAATGTATTGAAATTGGATGCTGACAGTACTGAGTTTAAGAAGAACACTCAGCATCCAGTAATAGGATTGATTACAGAATGGCTTGATGAAGATGGACTAATTCAGTATCGGTCTGAAGACTCTGACAAAGGGGGTACCATGCGTTTAGGAAGCCAGGTATGTCATTTAAAGAAAAATAGCAAGATGGCAAAGCTTTACAAAAGACTTAAAATTTTTGAACGCCACAGACATAGATATGAATTTAATGGCAATTATGAGTCAACATTTAATAAAAATGGCATGACTATAGTTGGAAAATCTGAAGATGATACCTTGGTCGAAGCAATTGAAATCAAGAACCACAAATGGTTCATTGGCTGTCAGTTTCATCCTGAATTCACATCCAATCCAATAAATGCGCATCCGCTTTTCAAAGGATTTATTAAAGCTGCTAAGTTAAACTCTAAGTAAAAAATGAGTGATTTAGTAAAAATAGAAAAAACAGAGATTTCAAATTCCAAAAAACTCTGCGTCATTGCTGGTTTAAATGTTTTAGAAGACGATCAGCTTACTTTTAAGGTTGCTGAAAGATTAAAAAAAATTACTGAAGCTCAGGGGAATTCATTCATTTTTAAATCTTCTTTTGATAAAGCCAATCGCTCATCTGTAGATTCATATCGAGGACCGGGTCTTGAAAAAGGCTTAGAAATTTTTAGAGAATTAAAAAAAAGCGACTATCAACTCATTACAGACATTCATGAAATAAGCCAAGTCGAACAAATATCAGAGGTTGTTGATATTATCCAAATACCTGCTTTTTTATGCAGACAAACAGATCTCATCAAAGAAGCTTGCCAGTCTGGAAAGCCGTTAAACATAAAAAAAGGGCAATTTTTATCTCCTGATCAAATGAAAAATATCATTGAAAAATGCAACAATTTTGGCAATGATCAAGTCATGCTTTGTGAAAGGGGCACTTCTTTTGGCTATGATAATTTAGTTGTAGACATGTTGGGCATGTCTAAATTAAAAACTTTTAATTGCCCAATTATTTTTGATGTTACTCACTCTCTTCAACTTCCCGGTCAAGGAAAAACTGCTGCAGGCGGTAGAGGAGATCAAGCTGAAGACTTAGCCAAAGCCGGAGTATCTCTAGGTATAGCTGGCATATTCATAGAAGTCCATCCCAATCCTAAAGAAGCTCTTTGTGATGGCCCATCGGCAACGCCTTTAGATCAATTTGAAACCCTTTTAAGTAAAGTCAATGCTGTTGATCAGGCGGTGAAAGGTTTTTAGGAAAATGAAAATCAAAGCAATTAAAGCGTTTGAAATCCTTGATTCCAGAGGAACTCCAACAATTGCGGCTTTGATAGATACAGATGATGACTTTAAAGAAATTGGTTTCGTTCCATCTGGCGCTTCTACCGGTTCCAGAGAAGCCATAGAAAAAAGAGACGGCGGTAACAATTTTGATGGTAAAGGAGTTGCACAGGTTATTAAAAATGCAGAGGAGAATTTATTTCCAGAACTTATTGGTATGAAAATAGGCTCTCAAGTTGAATTCGATTCAAAACTAATAGAACTGGATGGGACGAAAAATAAAAAAAATTTTGGTGCAAATATTATCCTTTCTCTATCATTGGCTTACTGTAAGTTGTCAGCAAGTGCTGAAAAAAAGCCTTTATACGAATATATTCATAATTACTTTAGGGAAAATTTTTTTTCAGAAGTAAAAATGAAGATGCCTCTTCCTATGATGAACATTCTAAACGGGGGAGCACATGCTAATAATCAGTTAGACTTTCAGGAGTTTATGATTCAGCCCGTTGGGTTCTCTTCCTTTAAAGAAGGTCTCATTTGCGGCGTGGAAGTATTTAATTTTTTAAAAAAAACATTGAATAAAAAAGGCTTTTCTACGGCAGTTGGAGATGAAGGTGGATTTGCTCCTGGAATAGATTCAGCTGAAGAAGCGCTCGATTTAATTTCCAGCTCCATCCAAGAAGCAGGATATGAAGTTGATAAAGATGTAACCTTTGCGCTGGATTGCGCCGCAACAGAATTGTTAAAAAATAAGGCATATGTTTTTTCAAATAATGAAAAGTTATCGTCAGATGAATTAATTGAGTATCTTTCTAATTTAGCTAATAAATATCCTATTACTTCAGTTGAAGACGGACTCGATGAAAACGATTGGGTTGGATGGGAGAGTCTCACTAAAAAACTTGGTAAGAAAACTCAGTTGGTTGGCGATGATTTATTTGTAACCAATAAAGATATTCTTCAAGAGGGCATTGACAGAAATATTGCCAACTCAGTCTTGGTAAAAATTAACCAAATTGGAACAATTTCTGAAACTTTTGAAACTATATGTTTGGCTTATCAACATAACTATAAGTGCGTAATTTCTCATCGTTCTGGTGAAACAGAAGATAATTTTATTGCCGATTTAGCTGTTGGTACTGGAGCTGGGCAAATAAAAACTGGCGCACCATCAAGGTCAGATAGAACTTCAAAATATAATAGATTATTAATGATTGATGCTATGGAGGATTTAGAATTTCTCGGTAGGCAGGAGTTAATTAATTGATAGACAAAATTAAAAATTATTTGTTTCCCAGTGTATTAGTGATACTTATTTTTTTAATTTTATTTTATATTATAGGAATCTTCTACGGAGAAAATAGCATTAGTCGGTTAGATAAAATGACACAAGAAAAAATTATCTTAGAAAATAAAATCGTTAAATTGAATGAAGACAATAAAATTGCCAGAATGGAACTAGATAGTTTTACAAATGATCCTGAAGCTTTGGAGGGTTATGCCCGAAGTAAGTTAAATTTGATTAAAAAAGGGGAAGTTCTCATTGAACTAGTACCGAATGAGTGAATACGTCGCTTTAATTCCTGCTGCTGGGGTTGGTGCTAGAGCCCAACTCAAACTTGCTAAACAATTTAATTTAGTAGGAAAAAAAACCATTATTGAATTTGCCATAGATCCTTTTTTGAAAGATGAAAGTTGTAAAACTATTTATGTAGTTGTAGCAGAAGATACTGAAGCTTGGGAGGCTCTGTCTATTTCACAACATAACAAAGTTAAGACTTGCATTGGTGCTTCTACTAGGATGCTATCTGTTTTGAATGGTTTGCAAGAAATTAAAGAGGATGAAGATAAATCAATATTAGTTGCCGTGCATGATGCTGCAAGACCTTGCTTGGAGCTTAAAGATCTTTTGGGTCTAATGAGTAAAGCTCAGGACGAAATTAAAGAGGATGGAGAAGGATGTTATCTTTCTTATCAACCGACAGAAAGTGTTAACTTAATAAAAAATGAAAAAGTACAAAAATCCTTGGATCGGAATAATGTTTGGTTGTCAGCAACACCTCAAGTTTTTTGTCTGGAAGATCTATTGTCAGCTTTAACCAAAGCCAATGACGAAGAAAAAGTATTCACTGATGAAGTAAGCGCCATGCTGCATTATTTTAAAAAAGATATATCCATTTATCCATGTAATAAAACAAATATTAAGGTGACCAAAAAAGAAGATTTGGAAACAGTAGAACAATATTTAAAACTTGCTGGCAGAATTTAGTGAGCAATCTGAGAATTGGGCAAGGATTTGACGCTCATAAAATCATCAAAGGCCCTAAAGATTTTATCTTGGGCGGTATTTTAATAGACTCTGAGTATGAGGTAGTTGCCCATTCTGATGGCGATATCATCAGTCATGCAATCATCGATGCTCTTTTAGGTGCTTGTAATATGGGCGATATTGGTAAATTGGCGCCATCCAATCAAGAAAATAAGGACATCTCCAGCATTTATCTCTTGAACAAGGTTTCTACAATGCTTTCAAAGGCAGGTTATCAAATTGTAAATATTGATCTTACTTATGTTGGAGAAGAGCCTAGGCTTGAGAAATTCAAAAAAAATATTGAAGAAAATTTAGCTAAAGAGTTAAAAATAAATCCAAACGATATATCCTGTAAAGCAACGACGACAGATGGTTTGGGTTATGAGGGTGCTCGAGAGGGTATTAGCACGCAAGCGATTGCTCTTGTTACGAAGAACTAATTTATATGAAAATTATTCTCACCAATGACGACGGCTTTGACCATCCTGGCATCAAAGCTCTATTTAAAGAATTGCATGACAAACACGATCTATTTCTTATAGGCCCAGATCAAAACCGAAGTGGATTCAGTAGTGCAATTACTTTTTTAACGCCTCTTAGACACAAAAAATATGCAGACAATATTTTCAGCTTAAATGGTACACCTGTTGATTGTGTAAAAGTGGCTAGAAACATGCTTTGCCCCTTTGAACCAGACATAGTAGTCTCTGGAATAAACCCTGGTCCAAATTTAGGTTCCGATGCTATTTTATCAGGTACCGTTGGCGCTGCTTTGGATGGAAGGAATTTGAAGTATCCTTCAATTGCAGTGTCTGTAGCATCTTTTGAAATCAAAGATTTTTCTTTCGCTGCAAAGTTTATTTCCAAAGTCTTGGATAATCTAGATAACTTGGAAATAGAAGACTTTCAAATTTTAAACATTAATGTACCTGATCATAATGAATTTCCAGATCCTGAAATTAAAATCACTAAAACTTTCCTTAACGAGGAAGAAGGTGAGAAGAATCTTGATGTGTCAGATCGAAAGAATTTGGAAGATGGATTCATTTCAATTTCTCCAATTAAGATAGATATGCATTCCAACTCTCAACAACAACTAGTTGCAGACTGGGCAAAAAATTTATAGATCAATTGAATTTTGAATTTGCCAGAAAAGAATTAACCAAAGAACTTTCTCAAAAGGGCATTAAAGACCCAAGAGTTCTAGAAGCCATCTACCAAATTCCACGACATGAATTTGTCGATGCAACATTTACTTCTAGATCTTACCAGGACATGTCCTTACCAATTGGTCATCAACAAACAATTTCACAACCTTTTGTTGTAGCAAAAATGACGGAACTTTTGATTCAAGGAAATATCTTAGACCAAAAACCTTTGGGTGCGGTCTTAGAGATCGGTACTGGCTGCGGGTACCAAACAGCAATACTTGCAAGATTTTGCAGAAAAGTATTTTCTTTAGAAAGAATCGAAGCCTTATCACTTCGGGCAGATAATAATTTAAAAAAAGTTGGTGTAGACAATTACCAATTACGTTGGTCTGACGGTACTTTAGGCTGGCCAACCCCAAAAAAATTTGATGCCATCATTTGTACAGCAGCAATTTCACAAATTCCAAAAAAATTAAAAACTCAACTTGAGGTGCATGGCAAACTGATTTGCCCTGTTGGCGATGGTAAGAAACAACATCTACTACTTTTAGAAAAAAAATCGAAAGATGAATTTCATGAAACTATTTTAGATTCTGTATTATTTGTTCCTATGCTTGAGGGAAAAGTTTTTGAATAACTTTATTCAAGAATTAATACATCAATTTTATTTGTTTTTTCCTTCCACTCCTTGTGATCTGGCATAGGATCTTTTGCCTCAGTAATGTTTGGCCAAATCTTCGAATATTTTTCATTTATTTCAATAAATTCTATTTGATCAGCTGGAACTTCGTCTTCTGCATAAATGGCTTCAATGGGACATTCGGGCTCACATAAACCGCAATCGATACATTCGTCCGGATTTATTACTAAAGTATTTTCTCCTTCATAGAAACAATCCACAGGACATACTTCGACACAATCTGTGTGCTTACAATTGATGCATCCTTGGCCAACAATAAAAGTCATTAATCAATTATAATTTAAATTGATGATTTCCAATGACGAACTACAAGATTTAGCTATAAAGATAGGTCAACTACTAACAGAGACAAAGAAAAACGTTTCTACAGCAGAATCTTGTACAGGAGGTTGGATCGGAAAGGAATTTACAGGCATACCAGGTAGTTCATATTGGTATGGCTTTGGGTATATCACTTACTCAAACAAGGCAAAATTAAAAACTCTTGGCGTAACCAAAGATGCTCTTACAGAAGAGGGCGCTGTAAGTGAAAGAGTCGTAAAGGAAATGGCAGAAGGAGCAATAAAAAATAGTGGTTCAGATTTTTCAATTTCAATAAGCGGTATAGCAGGACCTTCTGGAGGAACAGATGACAAGCCGGTTGGTACGGTATGCTTTGGAATTGGTTCTAAAACTAAAATAACTTGCTTCACTAAAATTTTTGAAGGAAATCGTGATGAAGTCAGAAAACAGAGTGTAGCTTTTGCTTTAAAAGAATTATTAAAATGTTTGCAATAATTTTTAATATATTGTTAAATACTGTATAAATATACAGTTTTATTATGCCAACTAGAAAAACAAAAAAAGACGATACATTGTCACCAGAAAAAGGAAAATCCTTAGAAACAGCCATCTCTCAGATTGAAACACAATTTGGTCCTGGAACCATCATGAGGATGGGTGAAAGGGAGGTTCAGAGTATTCCAAGTATTTCTACAGGTTCATTAGGATTGGATTTGGCACTTGGCATAATGGGCTTGCCAAAAGGCAGAGTAGTTGAGATTTTTGGTCCCGAATCTTCAGGAAAAACAACTTTGACTTTGCAAGTTATAGCCGAGTGCCAGAAACTAGGAGGAACTGCAGCATTTATCGATGCAGAGCATGCTTTAGATCCAATTTATGCAGAGAAAATTGGAGTAAAAATAGATGATTTACTCCTTTCTCAGCCTGATACAGGTGAACAAGCTCTGGAAGTTGCCGACATAATGGTTAAATCTGGAGGGATAGATGTTTTAGTCATTGATTCTGTAGCCGCATTAGTACCCCGAGCCGAGATTGAAGGCGAAATGGGAGATCATCATGTTGGCCTTCAAGCTAGACTCATGTCTCAAGCGCTTAGAAAAATAACTGGCAGTATAAAAAAATCAAATACTCTTGTTATATTTATTAACCAAATTCGAATGAAAATCGGTGTAATGTTTGGTAGTCCTGAGACTACCTCTGGCGGTAATGCTTTGAAGTTTTATTCTTCAGTAAGATTGGATATCAGAAGAATCGGCACGGTTAAAGATGGTGACGAAGTTGCAGGTAATGAAACTAGAGTTAAGGTTGTTAAAAATAAAGTTTCACCTCCATTCAGACAAGCTGAATTTCAAATTCTTTACAACAAAGGAATCAATCGAGCTGGAGAAATTCTTGATATTGGAGTTGAAAGAAAAATAGTTGAGAAGGCAGGAGCTTGGTATGCTTACGATGGTGAAAAAATTGGCCAGGGTAAGATCAATGCTAGTCAGTGGTTAAAAGATAACCCCAATATAGCTAAGAAAATAGAAAAACAGATTACAGACTCAATCAAAGAGACCCAATAAGTCTTTTTCCGTTATTTCAGATTTCGCCTGATCTCTTCTATCTATTATTTCGATAAAGCCTTTTTCAATGTTTTTTTCGCTAATGACTATTTGATACGGGTTACCCATTAAATTAGAATCAGAAAATTTATTACCTGGAGATACATCTCTATCATCATAAAAGACATCTACATTGTTATTAATTAGGTAAGAGTAAATTTCCTTAGCTTTGTTTTTGACTATCTCTGATTTCTTTTCATTGATTGAAATTAATGAACAATCAAAAGCAGAAATATTTTTTGGAAAAACAATACCTTCACTATCATGGTTTTGTTCTATAGCGGCTGCAACAATTCGAGAAACGCCAATTCCATAACAGCCCATTTCTAAAATTTTTTGACTATTATCATGTTGGACACTTAGACCCATAGATTTACTGTATTTATTACCTAGTTCAAATATATGACCTACCTCAATTCCTTTTTTAATTGAAAGTTTGCCGTACTCACTTTCAATATCAGACAGATCATTATTATCAATTTTTTTCTCAATTACTTTTTTTAAGGAATTTTCTAATAATTCAATGTTTGATGAAAAATCTTTATCGTTAAATACCAGTGTATCTTCTCCAGAATCAGCTAAGACATGAAATTCTTCAGACATATTCCCACCAATTGCTCCTGAATCAGCTTTTACAATCTTGTAATCAAAGCCAATTTCGTCAAATATCTTTTGGTAACACTCTTTCATAGCTTGATAGCTTTTACCCATTCCTTCTTCATCAAGATCAAACGAATAAGCGTCTTTCATTAAGAACTCTCTGCCTCGCATTACCCCAAATCTAGGTCTAATTTCGTCTCTAAATTTCGTTTGTATTTGATAAAAAGTTTTAGGTAGATCTTTATGACTTTGCAGCTCTTGACGACATATATCTGTAATAACTTCTTCATGAGTAGGTCCAAGGTAAAATTCCCTTTCATTTCGATCCAAAAAACCTAAAAGTTCTGGACCCATTTGCTCTGACCTTTTTGTTTCATCCCACAGAGACTTTGGTTGAACCATTGGCATTAAGACTTCTAGACAACCATATTCATTCATATTTCTTCTAATGATAGATTCGACTTTATTGAGAATCTTTAATCCAAGCGGCATCCACGAATAAATGCCAGAAGCCAATGGCTTTATCATATTGCTTCTGATCATAAGTTTGTGGCTAATGAGTTCAGCGTCTTTAGGGGCTTCTTTTTGAGTTTTATAGTGAAATGAGGAAGCTTTCATTTAAAATATAAATTAATATTCGGCTTTAAAAATTAATAATACTAAAAAAAGATGCTTACAGTGAGGAATAATGCCTATTTATGAGTACCAATGCAGTAAATGCGACAAAGTATTTGAAAGAATTGTTTCTGTGGCAAACTCTACAAAAACTGTTTTTTGTGATTGTTCGCCAAAAGCAAAGGCTAAAAAAATTATCTCAGCACCATCCTTTCGTTTAGATGGATCAGGTTGGTATGAAACTGACTTTAAGACAGGTAATAAAAAAAATCTTGTACAATCAGATGTTAAAAGTAAAAAAAAATCTAAGGAACCAAAGAAAACAGAAGATTCAAAACCTGCTAAAAAAGATTAAAAAATCTTTCTCATTATGGAACGCACTCAAATAAAAAACATTTCTAATAACGAAATCGATTCTTCTTTTCTTATTTCTGGATGGGTTGAAAAGGTCAGGGATCATGGCGGCGTCATATTTTTAGATATCAGAGACGCATCTGGGTTGATGCAAGTTGTTGTTGAGCCAGATGACAAAGAGTTATTCAAAAAGTCTGAATCAATAAGAATGTCTTATATTCTAGAAGTTACAGGAATTCTCAGAAAAAGACCTGAAGGCACAATTAATGAGTCATTGACGTCTGGAGAACTTGAACTAGTTTCAAAAGAAATTGATATCCTTTCCAAAAGCAAACCTTTGCCTTTTCAGCTAGATGAACATGCGAAAGTTGGCGAAGAGGTTAGGCTCAAATACCGTTACTTGGATTTACGAAGACCGGAAATGCAATCAAATCTAAAAATCAGATCGCAAGTAAATCACATCATCAGAAGTCATCTCATTGAAGATCAGTTTATTGAAATTGAAACCCCAATGATGGCTAGGGCTACTCCGGAAGGAGCTAGAGATTTTCTTGTCCCAAGCAGACTTTATAATCAAAAGTTTTATGCGCTCACTCAGTCACCACAGCTTTTCAAACAAATGTTGATGATTGGAGGATTTGAAAAATACTTTCAAATTGTCAGATGTTTTCGGGATGAGGATACTCGAAAAGATAGGCAGCCAGAATTCACTCAACTGGATATCGAATTATCTTTTATTACAGAAGAAGAAATTCTTAATATCTCTGAAAGCCTTATTAAAAGAATTTTTTTTGAAACTTTAAATATAGAGTTTGATGAGTTCCAAAGAATTAAATATCAAGAAGCAATAAAGAATTATGGCTCAGATAAACCTGACTTAAGAAATCCTTTAAAGCTTGTCGATGTAAAAGATATTTTTGAAAAGTCTTCATTTAAGGTTTTTGCAGATCCAGCCCAGAATGAAAAGGCTAGAATTGTTGCTCTTAAAATTGAACAAGAAATAAGCAGAAATAAAATAGATGAGTACACTAAATTTGTCGGTAATTTTGGAGCAAAAGGACTAGCTTACATAAAAGTAAATGATTCTGCTGATCTAGAAAATGGTCTTCAGTCTCCAATTCTTAAGTTCCTTTCTAAGGAAGAGATATCTGGTTTAGCTGAAAGGCTTGAACTCAGTACTGGAGATACTGTTTTTTTTGGTGCAGATCACAGAAATGTTGTTAATGATTCAATGGGTTCATTGAGAGAAAAATTAGGTGAAGATCTTAACTTAATTGATCAAGAGGCTTATAAATTTGGATGGATAACAGACTTCCCCTTGTTTGAAGAGGATATTCAAGGGAACTTATCTCCATCACATCATCCTTTTACTGCTTCTCAAGGGGGAATCACAGCACTTAGGAAAGATCCAGCAAATGCCGTTGCAAAGGCATATGATCTTATTTTAAACGGTAGTGAAATTGGAGGCGGCTCTCTGAGAATTAATAATTTAGATGAACAATTGGAAGTATTATCCATTTTAGGAATAGATAAAAAAGAAGCTTATGAAAAATTTGGTTTCTTTTTAGAAGCTCTGTCCTATGGATGTCCTCCTCATGGTGGAATTGCTTTTGGGTTAGATCGTTTGATTATGTTGCTTTGCAAACAAGAGTCTATTAGAGATGTAATTGCTTTTCCAAAAACTCAATCTGCAACCTGTCTTCTTTCCGATGCTCCGAGTTTAATTGATAAAGATCAATTAGATATGTTATCCATAAAAGTGATTGAAGAGGATAAATAGTGGCGGGACATTCTAAGTGGGCCAATATAAAGCATCGCAAAGGTCGTCAAGATGAAAAAAGACAAAAAGTCTTTTCGAAGCTTATTAGAGAGCTAACTGTTGCAGCAAAATTAGGAGGACCTGAGCCAGGAGATAATCCAAGATTAAGATTGGCTTTGGATAAGGCTCTTGGGGCTAATATGCCTAAAGATACTATAGAAAGAGCCATAGCAAGAGGCTCTGGAGATCAGGAAGCAGAAAATTTAGAAGAAACAGTTTATGAAGGCTATGGTCCTAATGGAGTTGCCATTATAGTAGAAACTCTTACGGACAATAAAAACAGAACAGTTGCTGAAGTTAGACACGCTTTTTCTAAGTACGGAGGAAGTTTAGGTACCGATGGGTCTGTAGCATATCTATTTACCAAAGTTGGTCAAATAGTTGTTGAAAATACTGACGAGGAAAAAATATTTGATGTCTCAGTATCAAATGGTGCAGATGAAGTAGAACAGGGTGACGAAGATAATCTCATCATTTCTGTTGAAGCCGAAGAATTTCATAATCTAAAAAATGTTATTGAAGAGAATGGAATCAAAATCAACCAATATGAGTTAATTATGAAAGCATCAAACAGCGTTGAGCTTGATGATGAAGCTTCTGAAAAAGTCATCAATCTTCTTGAAAGTCTTGAAGATTTGGATGATGTACAAAATGTTCATTCCAATGCTGAGTTTTCTGAAGGGAGCTTTGCTTGATGACGAATTCAAGGAATAAGGGAGCATCATTTGAAAGAGAAATTGCAAATGCTTTAAACGATTCTTTGGAATTAAAAAAACCATTAAAAAGAATATTGGAGCAGACTCGAGAAAAACATCTTCCCGATCTCATTCTTGGTAATTGGTATATAGAATGTAAGAGATATGGGCAAGGGGCAGAACCTCTTGAAGGATGGTGGGATCAAGTGATTGCTGCAACTCCAGAAGATAGTTATCCAGCTTTGATTTATAAATTCAATCACAGACCCATTAAGGTCAGAGTACCACTCCATACTTTGAACAATAATCTTCCTAAAGATCATAATAATACATGCGATTTTTCTTTAGAGAGCTTTATAGTTTTACTCAAATCTCTTTATGAGGAAGATATAAAAAGCCATCTTTAATGTCAGATACGATAGAGATTAGAATTTACTATGAAGATACGGATGCACAAGGCGTAGTTTATTATGCTAATTATCTAAAATATTTTGAAAGGGCAAGGACTGAATTTCTTAGAAAGTGTGGTTACATGCAAAACGAACTATTAGACAAAAATATTATTTTCATTGTTAATAAATTAGATATTCATTACAAAAAACCTGTTTTGTTAGATCAATTAATAAAAATAGAATCTTCTCTTTCGGAATTAAAGAAAGCTAGCTTTAGCTTTAATCAACAAGTTCTTATAAATTCAGAAATAATGTGTGAAGCTAATGTATTATGCGGCTGTGTCAATCTTGAAACTAAAAAACCTATTGCTCTTCCAGAGGAGCTAAGAAAAATGATGTTGGATAAAAAAAATGCAAGCTGAATTAAGTTTTATAGATTTATTTTTAGGAGCAAGCTTTGTTGTTCAATTAGTAATGATTATTTTGTTTGTCCTGGCTGGAACTTCTTGGTGGTTTATTTTCGATAAATGGTTAACCTTGAGTAGAGCGAGAAAGGATATTTATCAATTTGAAACTGAGTTTTGGAACTCTAAAGATATTGAAAAAATTTTTAATGAGCTCAATCGCAAAGAAGATAATTTTGGACTGTCTCAAATCTTTGTTATCTCTCATGAGGAATTTTTAAAGACAGAAAATTTTGATAAGGCTGAAGAGCGCATCAATAAATCCACAGAAGTAATAATTAATAGGCAAGAAGAAAGATTGGAAGAAGGCTTGTCTTTTTTATCCACTGTAGCATCTGTAAGCCCCTTTATAGGCCTATTTGGAACTGTCTGGGGAGTAATGAATGCCTTTAGTGGTTTAGCACAACTTTCTCAAGTATCAATAAACGCTGTTGCTCCTGGAATATCTGAAGCCTTAGTTGCAACTGCCTTGGGCCTTTTCGCTGCTATACCTGCTCTTATTTCTTATAATTGGAGCGTTAAGACAATTGATATAATTATTAAGAGTTACGAAAATTTTACATCTGAACTTTTAATAACTTACCAAGAATTTAATGTCCAAGAGAAGAGTAAAAAATAGAAAACTTTTAACAGAAATTAACGTAATTCCATATGTGGATATTTCATTAGTTTTACTGGTTATTTTCATGGTAGCTACACCATTTATGATTCAAGGAATTGATCTGGATTTACCAAAAACCGAAGCGCAAGCTCTTAATAAATCTAAAGAAGATAATTTAACTATTTCAATCAGTAAAGATGGTTTTTATTCTCTAGATATTGGCGAAAAAAATAAGGTCTATAAAAGCTTTAAATCATTTGAAGAACAATTTAAAAAAATATTAATAAATAATCCTAAAGTAGAGATATTTTTAAGAGCAGACAAAGAAACGCTTTATGACAATGTTGCTCAAACAATGTCTTTGATAAAAAAATTTAAAACAGACTCAATAAATCTTATTACTGAACCACTACAGAATGAATAGGGCATTAACTAGTTTAAACACTCTTTTGTTGATTCTATTATTTCTATCTCTTATTTTTTCAATATTTTCTATCCCAAAACTTGATATAGACGAGAAGCAATCAATTAGAGTAAATTTTTACGAATTAATCCAGGAGGATGACCAATTATTCAATTCTTCTATCCCCGATTTAGGAATGAAAAAAGAGACAAAAAGCTTTTCTTCAAATAGCAAAGAGCAAAAGGCTGTTGAAACAGCAATTTTTTCAAAATTCAAAATTAATAAAACAGATATCAAAAATGAAATTAGTAAAATAAAGCTTTCTATGGAAAGAGATGATATTTTGAGAGTCTCGGCTATTATTCAAGAAAGGATTTCCTCAGTTTGGATTAAGCCAAACTCTCTAAGCGAATCTTTAGTGGCGAAAGTATTAATAAATCTTGCTCCTTCTGGAGAAATATTAGACTTTGATTTAATTGAACCAAGTTCAAATAATTTTTTTAATGAATCGATTTTAACTGCAATGAATAAAATGACTTTCTTTGAAGAAGTTTTATCTCTTGATAGAAAGTTATTTGAGCAAAATTTTAGAAATTTTAATTTAGTTTTTAAATCATCCGGGGAGATAGAGTGATCAAATTTTATTTATTATCTGTCATGTTAATTTCTAATAGTATTTTTTCTATTTTAGAAATAGAGATTTTAAAGGGAAGTGATAATTTATCAAAAATCGCCTTTGTTCCTTTTGGTGTAGAAGATGGTGTTGAAGAAGATTATGGCATGCAAATATCTCAATATATCGAAAAAAATATGCTTTTGTTTGGCGAATTTGAAAATTTAGATAAAAGCGAGATGCTTTCTTTTCCTTCCTCAGAAAATGAATTTTTTTATAGAGATTGGAAAGTATTGGGAGTAGATTATTCAGTAATTGGAAGAGTAAATTCAGTAAATGTTTTGGGCAATCTAAATATTTCATATTCATTATTCAACATAACCAGAAGGATAAAAATATTAGAAGGAGAAATTGTTGGAAGTGAAGATAATATTGAGAATATCTCAAAAATTATTAGCAATAGAATCTATGAGCAAATTACTGGTTTGAGAGGAATATTTGATACGAAACTAGCATATGTAATTAACTCAGATACTGATACTTATCAAATCTGCATCTCGGATATCGATGGTAAAAATGAACAAATTCTTTTTACTTCTAAAGCTCCAATAATGTCCCCAGATTGGTCACCAGATAGAAAAAAAATTGCTTACGTATCTTTTGAAAATGGATTAGCAGAAATTTTTATTCAAGACTTAAAATCTGGAAAGAGAGAATCCGTTCAGGCTTTAGGAATGACAAATAGCGCTCCAGTCTGGTCTCCCGACGGAAAGAGCCTAGCTTTGGTTGTTTCTTTTTCGGGAAATCCAGATGTTTTTTTATATTCTATCAGTAACAAAAGACTTATAAGACTTACAAATCATTATGGAATTGATACTGAGCCATCCTGGTCTCCAGATTCAAAAAAAATTATTTTTACTTCTGATAGATCAGGTTCTCCGCAGCTATACGAAATTAATACAAAATCCAAAAGAAAAAAAAGACTAACTAGGGATGGAAATTATAATGCTAGGGGAAGATATTTTCCTGATGGAAAATCTATATTCTTTGTCCACGGAAATGATGGAAATTTTCAAATTGCAAGAAAAAAACTTTCAAGCAGATACATTGAGACTTTAACATCTACTTCGTTAGATGAATCACCCACTATTTCACCAAATGGGAATATTATCATCTATGCAACAAAAGACGGATTAAATGGCTATTTAGGAGGGATTACATTAGACGGAAAAGCTAGGTTTTCTCTACCAGTTAAAAATGGATCGGTAAGAGAACCAGCCTGGTCACCATTAATAAATTAAACAAACTTAATATAAAATTTCTTGTCTAAAAGAAAAGTATTATAATTACACTTCGAGAAGGAGCTTTTTATGAGGAGACTATTTATGGAACCAATTGGAATATTTATTTTAGCTATGCTTTGCCAAGTATATTCTTGTGCTTCAAACGTGTCAGATTCAGTTGAAAGAATTCAATATGCCTCCGTAGCTGGAGAGGAATATCTTCAAGGAGATAAGCTTGATACCAATTTAGACGATAAAGTCTATTTTGATTTTGATAAATCTACTTTAGATGCTGAAGATAAAAATCTTCTTGAGCAATATTTACCCGCAATAAAAAAAGCAAAAATAGTTCGTCTAGAAGGTCATTGTGATGAAAGAGGAACTAGAGAATACAATTTAGCTCTTGGAGAAAGAAGAGCACTTGAAGTAAGAGATTTTCTTGTAGTTAAGGGAGTTTCTGGAAAGAAAATTAGGGTGGTAAGTTTTGGTGAGGAAAAGCCACTTAAAAGCGCATCAAATGAAAAAGCTTGGGCTGAAAATAGAAGGGTAGAAATCTCCCTTTATTAGATTGAATATTCTAAAAAACTTTCTTTTTCTTATTTTCTTGGGATCTTCTAATTTTGCGATTTTGCAAAATAAAGAATCAGCAGAACTTCTGCTTGAAAAGATAAATCTTTTGAAGAAAGAAATAGAATCTCTTACTGCTTCTATAGAGACGAATAACCTAACTATTTCCAGGCTAGAAGAGGCTAACCAAATTAGATACGTTGACTTAGATAAAAGAATTCATCTTTTGGAAACAAAGTTATTATTTGAAGAAACTCAAGATGAAGAAGCTGTAGATCAGTCTCTGAACCCTTTGTCAGGGCTTGTAGATGAAGATATTGATTCAGGAGAATTTAGCCTTTGGTCAAATTCTATGAAGTTGCTTGATAATTCTAGATATTCTGAAGCATCAGAAAACTTAAGACTCCTTATACTTTCTTATCCTAATGGAACCTATACAGGCGATGCTTATTTTTGGCTGGGTGAAATATATTTGGTTCAAGAAATGTTTGAGGATTCATCTGAAATTCTGAATGCCTTTGTAACTAAGTTCGATAATCATCCAAGAAAGGCGGATGGTTTATACAAACTTGCCCTTGCTAAGATTAATCTTGGAGAATTAAGCTCTGCTAAAACTCTCTTACAAGAAGTTATAAGTAATTATCCAAATTCTGGTGCAGCTTTACTTGCAGAACAAGATTTAATTAAATTAAATTCTCAATAGAGGTATAATCCTTTTTTTTTGGGTCGTTAGCTCAGTTGGTAGAGCAGTTGGCTTTTAATCAATTGGTCATAGGTTCGAATCCTATACGACCCACCAAAATCAATGTTTTATCTATTAATTGGAATTGGAGCTTTTGCAGGTGCTATATCAAGATACCTATTAAGCTCATTTTTCATAAAAGCATCCTTTTATAATTTTCCATTGGGTACCCTAGTCATAAACTTAATTGGATGCTACTTAATCGGAGTATTTATTTCAATAAATCTTAATAACAAAGAGTTGTTAACACCACTTTTAATAATAGGTTTTTTAGGTTCTTTCACAACTTTCTCAGCATTTACTAAAGAAATTTTGATTTATGCTAATACCAATGGAATTTTTCTTGCGTATTTAGTAGCTTTGATAATTTCATCCACTTGTGTATTCTCTACTTTTGTAGGGTATAAAATGTTTTCGTGATATGTCTAAAACTGTTTTTGAAAAAATTATTGATAGGGAATTGCCCTCAAAAATTTTATTTGAGGACGAAAAGTGTATCGTAATTGAAGATATAGCTCCTAAGGCACCAGTTCATGTTCTTGTCATTCCAAAAAAACCAATAAAAATGCTATCTAAAGCAACAGCTGATGATCAGGAGCTTCTTGGCCATCTTATGATGGTTGCTAAACAGATTTCTGAAAAACTTAATGTTCAAGATGCTTTTAATATAATTATAAATAATGGAGCAGAGGCAGGGCAAACAGTCTTCCATCTTCATATACATCTTCTAGCAGGAAGAGATTTTTCAGATTTATTTCCCGCCTAAGACAGCTCAGTTAAAGCTCTTTTTTTTGCAAAAATTTCTTCCAATCTTCTAATTATACTTTCTCTGATTTCAAATAGATTATTTGACAAGGCTAAAGCTTCTTTTAACTGATATACAGCAGCATCGTGCCTACCCGTGAGAATAAAATATTCAGCTCTAGATCTGTGTAATTCTAAAATATTTCCTGATAATCCTTGCGCTTCAGCAAGCTTATACCAAACATTTGGATCCGATAGGCGTTTCTTAGATAACTCTTTTAAGATTTTTTCAGCTTTATCTGGATTATTGTTTTTTATGTATCCTTCAGCTAATAAAATAGATGTAGAATAATTTGAATCATGAATTTCTAATATATTCTTCCCTAAAGATATTGATTCGTAAAAATTTTCAGCAGCTAAATGAAGTTCCATTAGACTAGTTTCTAAAACAAGATTATTTTGATTTTCTTTAATTAAAGCTCTTAGTATTTCAAAAGCCTTTTCAAACTTTTTATCACTTTTATATGCTAAAGCAAGTCCATACTTGCTTGAATTTGAGATATTTTTATTTTTAGATTTAATTTCTTTTTTGTATTTCCTGATCAATTTATCAGTATCTTTTTCAGCCCATAGCTCAACTCTTTTTTGCATTAAATAAAAATCTATATTATCCCTATATGAATTCTTAGATGACTCAGGCAAGTTTTCAGCTCTTATTCTCATATCGGTTAATCTTTCACTAGGAAGAGGATGCGTCATTAAATAAGAGAATTCTTCAGAGTCTTCATTTTGGTATTTATCTTGCATCCTTTGAAACATAGATGACATATCGCTTGGATCGAAACCGGCTTTCACAAGGTTATTAAATCCTATGCGATCAGCTTCTTTTTCATTGCTTCGGGTAAAATTTATAGACATTTGCTGCATTGCTGCGGGAGCTATCATGATAGCTTCTGGATTTCTTGAAGCTGCAGCAATAGCTATACTCCCGAGAACCATTAGAGCATTTGCCAATGGAGATGATCTATTTTGAGATCTAGCGTAGTGTCTCTGACTGAGGTGAGCTAATTCATGACACATTACCGAAGCTAATTCACCTTCCTTTTTAGTATTTAAAAACATTCCAAGATTTATACCAATTATTCCTCCGGGAGCTGCAAAAGCATTTATAGATTTGTCTTGAAGCACAATAAATTCAAAGCGCCTATCTTGAACCTCACTATTTTCGGAAAGCCTATACAAAAGGTCTTCCAGATAAGTTCTTATCATTGGATCATCATGTTCTTTTATAGAAGATCTATACATTGCCAGCCATAGTCTACCCAAGTCATATTCTCCAGATAATGAAACAGAAGCAGAAGAGTAATCACCTAAAACAGGAAGATTATCTTGATCATCTGTTAAAGAGATTAATATTGATGAAATTGATATAATTAAAATATAAAAAAGCTTATTTCTCATTTTGAAAGCACAATAAATATTCATAATATCAACAAATGATTAATTTTTTAAAAAACTTTTTTCAGAACTATTTTTATGACGATGAGCACTATGCAGCTTTATTTTTCCTAATCATTGGACTCATAATTTTATATTTTTTAGGAGGAATTTTAGCTCCAATTTTAATTAGTATTCTCATTGCATATATTTTAAATGGCCTGAAGGTTTTCTTAGAAGAAAAAGGAACTAACAAGACTTTATCTCTCTCAGTTACTTTATTCATTTTTAGCCTCTTTTATTTGTCTATATTTGTATTTTTCCCTTTCCTCTCACGACAAATTCTTTTGTTAGTTTCAGAGATCCCTCAAATTTTTGAGACATTAAATATCTTTCTTTCTTCTCAGTTAAATCAATACTCAGATTCTTTTTCACCAAATCAAATTGATGAGGCCTTTGCAAATGCACTTTCTTACATGCCCACAATTCTTCAGAATGCTTTATTACAGCTCAATGCGGGATTCTCTACAATGATGAATGCTTTACTGTATTTAATTATTATTCCTTTTTTAGTTTTTTTCTTACTAAAAGATAAAAATATTTTTCTAAATTACTTAAAGTATTTATTACCTAAAAAAAGAGACTTATTATCTAAAATTTGGTTTGATGTTAACCAACAACTTTATGGCTATTTGAGAGGTAAAAGTCTAGAAATGTTTATCGTAGCTTTAGTAACTGGCCTTATTTTTTACCTTCAAGGAGTAAACTACTCGATAATATTAGCCATTCTTGTAGGTTTATCAGTATTAATACCTTATGTAGGAGCAATTCTAGTTACCATTCCAGTAATTTTGATTGGTTTTTTTCAATGGGGCTTAGATTCAAATTTTTATATTTATTTATTAAGCTATCTTTTAATTCAGGCTTTAGATGGAAATGTTCTCATGCCTCTTTTGTTGGGTCGAGAGGTTAAACTTCATCCAGTTTTAATAATAACTGCTGTGTTAATTTTTGGAGGAATTTGGGGCTTCTGGGGCTTGTTATTTGCAATTCCAATAGCAACTTTTTTAAGAGCAATTCTTACTGCTTGGCCAACTAAAGATAGTTCAGAAATTAGTACTTAATCTATAGAGTTAAGTACATCTTCAGCATGTCCTTTTACTTTTACTTTTCTCCATTCTTGAATTAACTTCCCTTGTAAATCTATAAGGAAGGTACTTCTTTCGATACCCATGTATTTTTTTCCATACATGCTTTTTTCTTTAATAACATCAAAGATATTGCATATTTTTTCATCAGGATCAGATATTAACTCAAAAGGAAAATTAAATTTTTCTTTAAAGTTTTTATGGGATTTAATTGAGTCTTTTGATACTCCAAATATAACAGTATTTTTTTTTTGGAAAAATTTATAGTTATCTCTAAAATCCTCTCCTTCAGAAGTACATCCTGGAGTGTTGTCTCTAGGGTAGAAATATATGACAACATTTTTACCTTGATAGTCGGATAGACTAAATTCGTTATTTCCAGTCATCTCAGCTTTGAAATTCTTTATTTTTGATCCAATTTTCATTTTTTGATTAAGATTATTTAAGTTATGGAGTAATATTACCAATTAATTTTTCTTATAAGTAAAAAATGTTTTTAAAAGGCGCCATTACTGCTCTAGTTACTCCAATGAAGGAAAACGGCGACCTAGATTTTGAATCTTTAGAAAATCTTATAAATTTTCAAATTGAATCCGGAGTTTCTGGGATTGTTGCAGTTGGCACCACTGGAGAATCAGCCACTATAGACTTTAAAGACCATATGAGGCTAATAGAAGCATTTGTTAAAATTAGCAATAAGAGAATTCCCATTATTGCTGGAACAGGAGCAAATTCAACAGAAGAAGCAATAACTCTAACCAAATCTGCTGAATCTAGTGGCGCAGATGCTGCTCTTTTAGTTTCTCCTTATTATAATAAGCCTCCACAAGAAGGAATTTATGAACATCATATTAAGATTGCAGACGAGGTAAATCTTCCTCAGATTTTATATAATGTTCCGTCAAGAACAGCTAGCTTTATAGAATCAGAAACAGTTTCAAGATTAGCTAAGCACCAAAACATAATAGGCATTAAAGATGCTACTGGAGATATGGAAAACTTAGAAAATCTTAAAACTTTATGCAAAGAAGAAATTAAAACTAATAATTTCTCTCTTTTTTCTGGGGATGATTTTAGCTCTCTTGAGTTTATTGCCAAAGGTGGAGATGGAACTATTTCTGTAAGCTCAAACATTGTCCCAAAAATTGTTTCAGATATTTGTGAATTAGTTAAAAAAGATTACGATGCTGCAAAGAATCTTGACGATTCTCTTAAAGAGTTAAATAAAAATTTATTCATAGAATCTAATCCTATTCCAGTAAAATGGGCTCTTTTAAAAATGGGAATGATTAAAAGTGGAATAAGACTTCCTTTAGTAGAATTAAATGATAAATTTAAGAGGCCATTAGAGGCTTGTTTGGCAGAGCTTAATCTTATTTAAATGAGTATTTTAAATCAAATTATTATTCTTTTACTATTTGTTTCATGCGCAACTAATTTTATTAGCGAAGATGAAGTTAAAGAAGATAAAATTAAATTTAAGGATAGAAATTCATCAATTCTTAAATCTAAAGAAGTTCTAAAGGATTCTTCATTTATTGTAAATAGATATCCCATAAGTGGTGAAGTAGAAATCCCTCAAGAACAGACAAAAACACCAAGACCAAAAGAATTATTTTCTGCATCATCTGAAAACGAGATAAGACTTCATAAGCTGGGAGAAGTGAGATGGATTTATTTAGGTTTAGAACCTAGTTCAGTATGGCCTATGGCTATAGAATTTCTTAAAAGTAATGAAATCTATAAATTGGGTACTTATGATCCCTCAACAGGAATTATTAATAGTAAAAATTTTAGATTCAATAATCAGGAAACTAAAATAGAATTTAAATTAGAAAGAGGGCTTCAACAGTCTAGTACAGAAATATTTGTTACTCATTTGACTAATTTAAATGGAAATTGGGAAATTATTCCAAATGAAAATAGCGATTTAAATAAAATTGTTAATGAATTCTATGATTTCTTATCTTCTTCAGCGCCATCCACGGGTACCTCTTTGGTTGCTTTAAATTTAAATGTAAGTAATAAGACTGAAGTTGTAACAAACCAGAATGGTTCTAAATTTATAAAGCTAAGAGTTAACTTTGCTAGAGCCTGGGCGGCAACAAGAAGATCTCTTCAACTTGCTGGATATAAGATACTCGATGAAGATAGAAATACTGGAAAATTTTATTTAGAATATATTGTCAAAAGATCTATCCTCAGTAGAACGCCTTCATTATCCGAGGTTGAAGTTTTTGTAAAAGAAGTGAGTTCAGATGAATGTATTATTTCAACAAATCTCAATGAAGATAATTTAGATATATCTCAGGATATTATTTCTCAAATAAACCAAGCACTATCTTAAAAAAATATGGAAAAAAAAGAACTTCTTACCAAAGGAAAGGCCAAAGAGCTTTATAAGACATCAGATGATTCAAAACTAGTAATGGACTTTACTGATGATACGTCAGCATTTGATGGAAAAAAAATAGAACAACTAGCTGGAAAGGGTACAGTCAATAATAGATTCAATAATTTTATTATGAATTATCTCGATTCTAAAGGTGTGGCTTGTCATCTTTTGGAAGAACTTAATGATCGTGAAAGTTTAGTTTTATCTTTAGACATGTTTCCGATTGAATGTGTTGTAAGGAACTATGCTGCAGGTAGTATTTGTAAACGTCTTGGGCTGGAAGAAGGTCTAAAATTTGAAAATCCTATATTTGAATTCTTTTATAAAGATGATGACTTAGGAGACCCAATGATAAATGATAATCACATAATTTCTTTTGGATGGGCAGAATCAGATGATATAGAAATTCTAAAAAAACTTACTTTAGAAATTAATGACCATTTAGTAGACTTATTTCTCAAAGCAGACTTAATTCTAGTTGACTTCAAATTAGAGTTTGGAAAAAACTCAGGAAAAATATATCTGGGTGACGAGTTTACTCCAGATGGATGCAGAGTTTGGGATAAGGAAACTAAAAAGAAACTAGATAAAGATAGATTTAGATTGGGCCTAGGAGATGTAGTTGAATCTTACCAAGAGATAGCTCATAGACTTGGCGTAAATTTAACTTAAGTCATTATTTATTACTTCCAATATCTCGCTACCTGGACAAAGTTCGTCTTGCTCTAAAGTATTTAAAGGTTTATCAGGTAAATCCATTATTTCAGTCAGAGGCTTACATTTATTGTCCACATAGAGAAGCCCAGTAATAATTTTTCCTTCTTTGTTTTTCTTTCTAATAAGATCCAGAGAATTCCCTGCATCTGTAGGGTCAAAATTATGATCAGTTTTTTCTAGAGATAGTCTGGACCCGTCATGAAGTTTTACTTCTACACTTGAGCCTTCGTCATAATTTGTCTTTATTTCTTCCCCTAATGGAACAAAATCTGTTTTACCCATTGCTTCATTATGATTTCGAATGTAGTCATAACTTTTTGTTGAAGAATCATGATTATTGAAAGTTACGCAAGGACTAATAATATCCAAGAGTGCAAAACCTTTATGTTGTATAGCTCCCATAATTAAAGGTACTAATTGATCTCTATCTCCAGAAAAACTTCTAGCTACATATGATGCTCCCATCTGTATTGCCATTGAAGTAAGATCTATCGGAGGAAATAAATTGTCTTCTCCGTATTTATTTTTAGATTCAAGATCGTTTGTTGCAGAAAATTGTCCTTTAGTTAAACCATAAGTTCCATTATTTTCAACAAAATAAACCATATTAACTTGTCTTCTAATCGCATGGATAAATTGTCCAATACCTATTGAGGCGCTATCTCCATCTCCTGATACTCCTAAGTAAAGGAGATCTTCATTAGCACAATTTGCACCTGTAGCTATCGAAGGCATTCTTCCATGGACAGAATTAAATCCATGAGAGGCATTTAAAAAATATGCTGGAGCTTTTGAAGAACAACCAATACCAGATAATTTAGCTACTTTATAAGCCTCAATATTTAACCTAAAACAAGCTTCAATGATGCAAGCACTTATAGAATCATGACCGCACCCGGCACACAGAGTAGAAACTCCCCCCTCATAGTCTCTTCTTGTAAGACCTAATTTATTTTTTTCTAGGTTAGGATGTTTATTTATTGGTTTAAAGTAACTCATGTCATCAAGGCCTGTTGTGATTCTCTTTCGTAAATCTTCTTAGCAATAAATTTTGCTTGAATTGGATCACCATTAAACCAAACTAGCGATCTAAGTTTTTCTGCTGAAATTCCTCCTTCAGCCATTATTAAAGTTCTCATTTGACTATCTCTATTTTGTTCAATTACATATATAAGGTCATGGTTTTCAATGAATTCCCATACATCTAAATTAAAAGGAAAAGATCTAATTCTCATTAGGTCCACTTCAATATTATTTTCGTTGAGAATGTCTTTAGCTTCATACATTGCAGCAGACGTACTACCGTAAAAAATTACTCCAGAACTTCCTTGCTTTTCTGAAAGATTAATTATTGGATCGGGAACTAATTCAGAAGCAGTTCTGAATTTTTTAACTAGCCTTGTTAAGGTTTGCTCATTTATATCTCCATTTTCTGTATACCTAGCATATTCATCATGAGATGTTCCTCTAGTAAAGAAAGCTCCCTTCTCTGGGTGAGTTCCTGGATAAGTTCTATAACAAATACCATCATCATCAACATCTAAATATCTGCCAAAATTATCCATCTTATCTAAATCTTCGGCTTTAAGAACTTTTCCTCTATCGTATTTTTGTTCATCATCCCATTCAAATTTATCTGTAACCCAATCATTCATTCCAATATCTAAATCGCTAATGACAAATACAGGAGTTTGTAATCTTTCAGCTAAATTAAAAGCTTCAGCAGAAAATTCAAAACATTCCTGAGGATCTTCAGGAAATAAAAGCACATGCTTAGTATCTCCATGAGAAGCATAAGCACAAGAGAGAATATCGGATTGTTGAGTTCTTGTCGGCATTCCAGTTGAAGGACCACCTCTTTGAATATTGAAAATAACCAGAGGCACTTCTGCAAAGTAAGCTAGACCTAAAAATTCACTCATCAAAGAAATTCCTGGACCGCTTGTTGCAGTGAAACCTCTTGCACCATTCCAATTAGCGCCTATCGCCATACCCACAGCAGCTAATTCATCTTCTGCTTGAACACTTATGTAATTATTTTTACCTGTCTGAGAGTCAATCCTGTACTTTGAAGCATACTTTTCAAAGCCTTCTGCAACAGAGGTAGAAGGAGTTATTGGATACCAAGAGCAAAAAGTAGCTCCCCCATAGACTGCTCCTAACCCACAAGCATCATTTCCAGAAACAAGTATTTTATTTTTAAGTTTATCTTCTCTTTTGACATTAATTCCTAGCGGATAAGGTAAATTTTTTAAGACGTAATCTCTTCCGATATTTAAAGCTTTTATATTTGGTTCAATAAGCTTAGGCTTACTCACAAATTGTTCCGAAATTAATTTCTCAAGTACTTCATATTCAATTTCTAAAAGAGGCGATAAAGCTCCTACATAGGCAATATTTTTAAATAAAGCTCTTTGTTTGGCATTTGTAAAGGAATCCACACAAAGTTGCGTTAATGGAATTTCAATAATAGTGATGTCATCCCTATTAAAATTTCTTTTCCAAGTTGAATCATATAAAAGGTAACCGCCTTCAGAAATTTCTTCAACATCTTGAGAATAAGTTTGAGGATTCATCGCAACAGCAATATCTACACCACCTCTACTTCCTAAATAACCTTTATTATTCACTCTGACTTCGAACCAAGTTGGCAAACCTTGAATATTCGAAGGAAAAATATTTTTTGGACTTATAGGTATACCCATCCTAAAAATAGACTTTGCAAACATTTGGTTGGCACTTGCAGAACCTGTTCCATTAACATTTGCAAATTTAATGACAAAGTCATTAAGCGAATTAATAGGATCTACTTTTACAGGATTTTCCACTAGGCAACTTCCTTAGTTTTAACCTTATCTTTATTTAGGTTATGCGCTTCAATGTAATTATTTTTTTGAATGTCCCAAGCACCAGTTGGACACCTTTCAGCACAGAGTCCACAATGAACACACATATCCTCATCTTTGATCATTACTCTCCCAGTAACTAGTTTTCCTGATACATAAAGATCTTGATCCAAATTCAATGCCGGCACTCTAAGCTTTTCTCTTACTTTTTCTTCAGTATCGTTTGTAGTGAATGTAATACAGTCTGTCGGACAAATATCAACACAAGCATCGCACTCTATACAAAGTTTTTCTTGAAAAACTGTTTGCATATCACAATTGAGACATCTTTGTGCTTCATCTAGAGCGAGTTTCTCATCAAAGCCTAATTCAACTTCCATTTTAAGATCATTAAGGGCTTGTTTTAAATCTGCATGCGGCACTTCGAGACGTACTTCCTGAGAAATGTCATTATCATAAGACCATTCATGAATTCCCATTTTTTGACTTACTAAATTTGTAAGTGGTGGAGGCCTATCGAATAAATCAATTTCGCTACAAAAATTATCTATAGAAATTGCAGCTTGATGACCATGTGCTACAGCCCATATAATATTTTCAGGACCCCAAGCAGCATCACCGCCAAAAAAAACTTTTGGATGTGAAGACTGCATTGTAGTTTTATCAACAATAGGGCAATCCCATTCATTGAAATCAATTCCGATATTTTTTTCTATCCATGGAAAAGCATTATCTTGACCAATTGCCAAAAGCACGTCGTCGCATTCGATAATTATTTCTTCACCCGTAGGAATTAACTTTCTTTTGCCATCAGTGTATTGAGCTTCCATTTTTTCAAACTTCATTCCCTTTAATTTACCTTTGTCATCTAATAAAAATTCTTTTGGAGAAGTGTTATCTAAAATAGGAATTCCCTCATCAATAGCTTCTTCTAACTCCCAATCAGACGCTTTCATATCTGATTTTGGACTTCTAACAGTAACTTTAACGTCATCTGCTCCTAATCTAATGGCTGTCCTGCAGCAATCCATAGCTGTATTTCCACCTCCAATGACAATTACTTTCTTACCAATTGATTTTGTATGCTCAAAAGCAATACTTGTTAACCAATCTATTCCAATATGAATATTTTCACTTGCCTCTTTTCGACCCGTTATTTCAAGATCTTTTCCTTTAGGCGCTCCTGTTCCAACGAAAACAGCATCAAAAGAATCAATAATATTTTCTAGGCTATCAATGTAAGAATTAGTTTTAAGATCAGCTCCCATTTTAATTATTCTATAAACCTCTTCATCTAAGACTTCAGCAGGAAGTCTAAAAGAAGGAATATTGGTTCTCATCAACCCACCTGGTTTATTATCTTTCTCAAAAATAGTAACTTCATAGCCTAAAGGTAGTAAGTCTCTGGCTACTGTTAAAGATGCAGGGCCTGCGCCGATAAGACCAATTTTCTTACCATTTTTAACTTTTGGAATCTCAGGAAGATAAGGATCAATATCATTCTTATAATCGTATGTAACCCTTTTTAATCTGCAGATAGCTACTGGCTTATCGTGAGTTCTTCCTCTTCGACAAGCAGGTTCACACGGTCTATCACAAGTTCTTCCAAGTATCCCTGGAAATACGTTTGATTCCCAATTAAGCATATAAGCATCATCGTATTTTTTTTGAGCAATCAGACGAATATATTCAGGGACATTAGTGTGGGCAGGACAAGCATATTGGCAATCAACTACTTTGTGAAAATATTGCGGATCAGAAATATCAGTTTTTTGCATATGCTCAGTTCCTCTAAGCACAATACCTTTATCATCTGCATTGATTTTCTTAATTTGAAATTCAGTTTTGAATTCTTCAATAATTTTGTCTCTGACAGGTATGGCTTTATCTAAATCCTTTTCGCCAGTAGATCTTCTTAAATCATAGCCTAGTTCATTTCTTAAAGATAAAGGTACAGCAAGCTTTACCCACCATACATTATTTCTTTTAAACAAATATTTTTTATCTGACATCTAAAGTGTACCTTATCTTCATCTCAAGGGACTATCTATTAGGAATTATAGTATTTTTATTAAAAAGGTACAATAGATGGTAATATGTTTATGAATTATCGGTTTTAGATTAAATGTACCTTTTTAGATTATTGTTTTCGTGGTAATATTCACGCGAATTTTAAATGAGATGAAATGAATACTTATTATTTTGATTATGCTTCCACTACTCCAGTTGATTCTTTGGTAGTAAATAAAATGAAAGATTGTCTTTCAGTTGACGGAGCTTTTGGTAATTCAGGATCGAGATCACATATATTTGGATGGAAGGCTGAAGAACTGGTTGAGGAAGCTAGAGTAAATGTTGCTAATTTAATCAACTGCGACTCTAGAGAAATAATATGGACTTCTGGAGCTACTGAATCAGATAACTTAGCTATCAAAGGAGCGGCATATTTTTATTCAAATAAAGGGAAACACATAATCACTTCTAAAATTGAACACAAAGCTGTTTTGGATGTATGCAGACAACTTGAAAGCGAATCTTATGAAGTTACTTATTTAGAACCTAACAATGATGGAGTAATTACTCCTGAGTCTGTAAAAACGGCATTGAGAGAAGATACTGTTTTAGTTTCTTTAATGCATATCAATAATGAGATAGGCGTTATAAATGATATTGAGGCTATTGGAAAAATTGTTAAACAAAATGGAAGTATTTTTCATGTTGACGCGGCACAAAGCGCAGGCAAGATTCCAATTGATATAGAAGATTTAGAAGTAGATTTAATGTCGTTTTCTGCTCATAAAATTTATGGCCCCAAAGGAATCGGAGCATTGTATGTAAGAAGAAAGCCTAGGGTACGCCTTCAACCCTTATTCCATGGCGGAGGCCAAGAAAGAGGTATAAGAGCAGGAACTCTTCCAACTCATCAGATTGTAGGAATGGGCGAAGCTTTTAAGCTTGCCAACAAAAAAATGGCAGAAGATTATCAAAATCTGTCCAAATACAGAGATATCTTATGGAACGGATTAAAAGATATGGAAGAAGTTTACATAAACGGAGCAATTGAAAATGCATTTCCAGGAATCTTTAACATGTCATTTAATTTTGTTGAAGGCGAGTCTTTAATAATGGCATTAAAAAATATTGCTGTTTCATCTGGCTCTGCTTGCACTTCAGCTAGTCTTGAACCATCTTATGTTCTAAGAGCCTTGGGAAGAAAAGACGAACTTGCTCACAGCTCGATAAGATTTTCTTTCGGAAGGTATACAAAAGAACAAGAAGTCAAAGAAACAGTAGAGCTTGTAAAAGATTCAGTTAACAAACTTAGAGAAATCTCACCCTTGTGGGAAATGTATCAAGATGGCGTAGATTTAGATAAAATAGAGTGGGCATAAAATGATAATTTTAATTGTGAGGAACTAATGGCTTATTCACAGAAAGTAGTAGATAAATTTGAACAGACACTAAAAAATCCTAAGGAGGCAAGTGTAGGAAGATGGAAGCCTGGAGACAAAGACTTTCACAGAGTTGGCACAGGGATTGTTGGTGCTCCTGCTTGCGGAGACGTCATGAAGCTTCAAATTAAATGTGAAAATATAGATGGTACAAATAAGATTGTAGATGCAAAGTTCAAGACTTATGGTTGTGGTTCAGCAATTGCTTCAAGCGGAGAGCTAATCGATATGCTCAAAGGTAAAACTCTAGAGGAGGCTCAAAATATATCAAATCAGGAAATCGTCGACATTCTTGAATTACCAGCAATAAAAATTCACTGCAGTGTCCTTGCTGAAGAAGCTATCCATAGGGCGGTAGATGACTTCAAAAGCAGAAGAAATAATGACTAATGCCGAAAATAAAAATATTGCCTCATGCTGAAATTTGTCCTCATGGTGCAGAATTTGAAGCAGAATCCGGAATTTCAGTCTGTGAAAATCTTCTCAATCAGGATATAGACATAGAACATGCTTGTGAACTCTCATGCGCTTGTACTACATGTCATGTTATCTTTACTGAAGGTTTTAATTCCTTAAATGATTCTTCTGATGATGAGGAAGATCTATTAGATAAGGCCTGGGGTTTAGAGCCAAGATCAAGATTAAGTTGTCAGACAATAGTAGAAGATGCAGACTTAGAAATACAAATTCCTAAATATACGATAAATATGGTTTCAGAAAATCACCCTAAACCCTCTAAGAAGGCAACAAAAGAAATTTCTTCAAAAGATTTTGATATTTCTAACAATGCGGCTAGTCATTTAACAGAAATGATAAAAGCTAACAATTCTTTTGGTGTTCGTATATCTTTGAAAGATTCAGGCTGTTCGGGCTTTGCTTATCAACTTGACTTAATTGATGATAAAGATGAAACCGATCTTGCTGGTCTAGTAAATGGAGTAAATTTATTTATTCACGATAAAAGTTTTGTTTTTCTTAAAGGCACCAAACTTGATTACGTTAAAAAAAACTTAAATCAAGAACTGGTTTTTTTAAATCCAAATGTTTCAGCCGAATGTGGTTGCGGTGAAAGTTTTAATTTCGATACCGAGCTTGTAAAAGATCTATCCAATAACTAAATACAATGGATTGGTCAGACACCTATGACATCGTAGATAGTCTCTGTGAAAAATATCCTAATGAAGAGCCTGAGAGGTTGCTTTTTTTAGATCTTATGAATATGGTTACGTCTCTTGAAGGATTTTCAGGAAAGAAAGAGAACTGTAATGAAAGAATTTTAGAAGCTATTCAGGCTATTTGGATAGAGGAGAAGGATTAATGTCAGAAAAAACATTATGCATAATTAAACCAGATGCAGTTGGAAATAATTTTGTAGATCAAATCAATGAGATGATTCAATCAAAAGGATTGTCTATTTTAAAAAGTAAAAAAACTAACATTTCTTCTGAAATTGCTAAACAATTTTATGCAGAGCATTCAAAAAAACCTTTCTTTAATGAACTTGTAGATTTTATAACTTCAGGACCTGTAGTTGTCCAAATACTAGAAGGAGATTCATGCATTAGAACTTATAGAAGCTTAATGGGCGCAACCAATCCGGAAGAGGCTGAGGAAGGAACCATTAGAAAAAAATTTGCCAAGTCAATTTCTAAAAATGCTGTACATGGTTCTGATTCACCAGAATCCGCAGATAGAGAAATTGAAATAATGTCTGCTTTGTTTTAGTTTAGAGCTATGGAAAGCTGGAACGAACAGCTAAAGACTAAAATTCTTGAATCTGAATTTTCGGTAAAAGAAATATCAGATAAAACAAAAATTCCAACAAAATTCATCGAAGCAATTGAGAAAGCTGATTTTAAAAAACTTCCAGCTGAAATTTTTGCAAAATCTCAAATAGAGCGACTTTTTAAATTTTTGGGAATTGACCCAAGTGAAGCGCTTAAAGACTATGAAGAATTCATATCTCCGCCAGAAATATCATCTGAAGATGAAACTTCAAAGGAAAATAAGCCTTTATATCAAAACCTTTTTGATAATTTAAATTTACCTGCTATCAAGAACTCTTATTTCAAATATGGAAGTATTTTTTTGGTAGTTATCATTTTATTGATCTTAATGTTTGCAGTTACAAACGATGAGGAAATTGATCCATCAGAAAATGTTAAAAAAATGAACTTATTAGATTCTTTAGAAATTGAAAACCAATATTCATTTATCGCTTCATCTAAGGAAGAATTATTTTATGAGAATGAAATTACAAATGATTTGTCTAATCAAAAAACTTTAGAAGATTTCAGTCCAAAAGACATAAAAAGAAAGATTGAAATTACAATTGAGGGAGAAAGTTGGGTAGTGGTCTTTGATAAAAATGAGAGACTTCTCTACGAATTGATGCAAACTGGAAGTTATGAGTTTTCAGGAATCTCTCCATTAAGGTTTAAAATAGGCTATGCTCCTGCAACCAATTTATATATCGACGATCAAAAGATTAGTTTTTCTAGAGCAATCAAAGGAGCAACTAATTATGCTCATTTTTGGGTAAACGAGGAAAATAAAGTTGAATCAATTAGAGATTAAACGAAGAAAAAGCAGACTGATTAACGTCGGGAATGTTCCTGTGGGAGGAGACTCAGAGATTTCGGTACAGAGTATGACAAATACTCTGACAACTGATATAAAAAATACTGTAAAACAAATTAAAGCATTAGAAAAAGTTGGAGCAGATTTAATAAGAGTTTCTGTTCCAAATGAAGATTCTGCAAAAGCCTTTAGAAAAATAAAAGAGCAAACAAAGACCCCATTAATTGCTGATATCCACTTTGATTATAAGATAGCTATTCAGGCAGCAGAACAAGGAGCAGATTGTTTAAGAATAAATCCTGGAAATATTGGTAATGAAAAAAAAGTAAAAGAAGTAATTGCTTGCGCATCTCATTATGATATACCGATAAGGATTGGAGTAAACGCTGGCTCTCTTGAAAAAAAACTGCAAAAAAAATACGGAGAACCCAATTCCGATGCCTTAGTTGAATCGGCTATGAATCATGTAAATATTTTAAAGAAACAAAATTTTGAAAATTTCAAACTCAGTATAAAAGCCTCCGATATCTACATGATGACAGAAAGCTATAGAAAAATTAGCTGCCTGATTGATCAGCCCCTTCATTTAGGTTTAACAGAAGCCGGTGGACAAAGAAGCGGAACAATTAAATCATCAATAGCAATTGGACAGCTTCTTTCAGAAGGCATAGGCGACACTATAAGAGTATCTCTAGCCTCAGATCCCTGTGAGGAAATCAAAGTTGGCTTCGATATTTTACGGTCTCTAAAATTAAGAAAAAAAGGCATCAATTTCATTGCCTGCCCAAGTTGTGCAAGACAAAATTTTGATGTCATTAAAACAATGAATGAACTTGAATCTAGACTTGAAGATGTAACTGAAAATATAGATGTTGCGGTTATTGGTTGTTATGTAAATGGACCAGGAGAATCTAAAGCTGCGGATATTGGCTTAACTGGAGCTTCACCAAACAATCTTGTATATATAGATGGTAAGGCAGATCATAAACTCTCAAACAAAGATCTCGTTGACTCTCTTGAGAAATTAATTAGAAAGAAAGCAAAAAAAATTAAACAATCTAAAAGTAAGCTTTCTATTAAAGAGGTCCAATAGTCATGAAAAAGATTTCAAAGTTGCGAGGAATGCAAGACACAGACCCTATTGAAACATCCAAAATTAATTTTGTAGAAAACAGCTTTGATGAAATTTCTAAAAGTTATGGCTATCAAGAGGTAAGATTCCCAATCATAGAAAGTACAGATTTATTTAAGAGATCCGTCGGCGATCAATCTGACATAGTAAATAAAGAAATGTTTACTTTTGAAAGCAAAAGCGGTAAATCGATGACTCTTAGACCAGAAGGCACAGCTGGCTGTATGCGTATGGCTATAGAAACTGGATTACTAGATGCTGGCCAACAAAGACTGTCCTATAAAGGATCAATGTTCAGATATGAACGTCCTCAAAAAGGCCGATCTCGAGAATTTCAACAACTAAGTCTAGAGGCCTATGGTTTTAATGATTATGCCATTGATTTAGAAATGCTTGAGATATCAAATATGTTTTTTGAAGAACTTTCAATAAAGAAAGAAATGACTTTAGAAATTAACTCCATTGGCTCTCAAAATGATCAACAAGAATACTCTAAAAAAATAAAAGATTATTTTTTAAAATATAAAAAAGACCTTGATGAAGATAGCTTAAAAAGATTAGAAAAAAATCCCTTAAGAATTTTAGACTCAAAAAATCAAGATTTAGAAAATCTTATTAAAGAAGCTCCAAAGATAGATCAATCGATTTCAAAAGAATCTCAAGAAAAATTTAATTTAATAAAAAACAATTTAGCGGATTTAAAAATTGAATATCAAGAAAATCCTCTTTTGGTTAGAGGGCTTGATTATTACAATGATTTAGTTTTTGAGTGGAAATCAAATTCAATTGGCTCACAAGATACTATTTGTGGAGGAGGCAGATATGATTCTTTATCTAAAATTATTGGCGGAAGAGAAACCAACGCTATTGGTTTATCAATTGGCCTTGAAAGACTGTGTTTATTGATTGAAGATTCAACATTAAACGACACAAAATCATTATTGATAGTATCTCTTGAAGACTCCTTTTTTGTGGATGGAATGAAACTGGCTTCATCTTTAAGAAAGAAATTAAAAAACCTTTCGATCCAATTTTCCGGAAAAGAAAAAAATCTAAAAACTCTCTTAAAAAAAGCAAACAAAAAAAATACTGATTTCATGGTTATAATTGGCCGAGAAGAGATCAAAAATAATTCATATACCTTAAAAAAACTTTCAATGAATCAAGAAATGAAAATCGATAATTTTGATTCTTTATTAAAAAACCTGAAATAAATTAAATGAATTTTCTAAATAAAATTTATGCTTGGATTCTTAAAAATTACATTAAGGTGATTGTTTTTCTTCTTATCATAGGATTCTCCTATGGGATTTATCTTTATTTTTATTATATGGATGAAAAAAAGGATCAAGAGGCAGGAGATTTATTTCTTAATTTTTATAATTCTTATTCAGCTTCTGATTTCAATGAACAAGAATATAAAATTGTTAGTGATAAGATTTCTCAAATAGATAATGCTTCAATTTATTTGGTAATGCTTAAATCAATTTATGCAGTAGAGTCAATAGAAAGTAATGATATACAAAAAGCTTTAACTGAACTTTCGAATGCTAGAGAAATTTTAAGTTCAAAAGGAAATGAGTTTAATTTTTTAAAGGAAATAATTGATTTAAGAATGGTAAATATTTTTATTGATTTAGAAGATTTAGAAAGGGCTAATAATATTCTTAAAAATACCTTTACCACCTACCAAACAAACAAACTTATTCTTCAAGGAGACATCTCAGCAATAGAAAAAAAATTTGATGAAGCCAAGCAGAAATATATTTATGCCTTAGAAAGATCTGAAAATGAAACTCAAAAAAACCTTATTAATTTAAAAATTTCCACATTGATAGATTGATGAAATTTAAAAATTTACTTTATTTACTTCTATTTCTAGTTCTCATTGCTTGTGAGACAGGAACAAAAGAAGCAGAAAAACCTAACGAATTAAAAAAACAAATTAACGAAAAGTTTTCTTTTGATAAAAGATGGTCAGTAAATGCATTTAAGTCATTACCTTTAGGAAAAATAAATATTGCCTCAGATAAAGATAGCGTTTTTATTTTCGATTCGAATGGAGTAATTAAAGCATTTTCCAATAATGGAAAAAGAATTTGGAATAAGAAACTCGATGTTGATATTTCTACCGGAATAACCCTAGGCTTTAAGAGGCTATTGTTGAGCTCTTCGAATGGAGAGGTATTTTGCCTTTCTAAAGACTCAGGAGAAATCATTTGGCAATATTCAACTTCGGGAGAAGTTTTATCTCCACCAGCTACAAATGGAGATATTGTAGCAATACAGAATATTGATGGCAGACTAACTGCAGTTGATCTAGAAACAGGAGAATTTAGATGGGATTATAGAAGCGTTATTCCAAACCTAACCTTGAGAGGAACTTCTGAACCTTCATTTTATGAAGGTTTCTTATACATTGGTTTTGCAAATGGTAATTTGGCTAAGATTGAACCCAGATCAGGAGTAACTCAATGGGAAATACCTATAACGACATCTAAAGAAACATCAGAAATTGGAAGGATTGTTGACATAGATGGAAATTTCGTTTTTTCAAGCGGAATCGCTTTTGTTGCAACATTTCAAGGAGATGTTGCTGCATTGGACACTAGATCGGGAAGATTTATATGGAAAGAAAAGACCTCTACCGCAAATGATTTGCTTTCTTCCAGAGGAAAAATAATTTTAATAGATGAAAAAGATCAAGTGCTTGCGTATTCTCAAAATTCTGGAAATTTGGAATGGTTCAATAAAGATTTTTTCTTGAGGGAACTTACTTCTCCAAATAGATTAAAATCCTTGATAGTTTATGGAGATTTTCAGGGCTTTCTCCATGGGTTAGATATTTCTCAGGGCGAACAAGTTGCAAGAAAAAGAGTCTCTAGATCAAAAATTGTTTCAATATCTACTAAAGATGAAAATGTCTTAACTTTGGACTCAAAAGGAAAACTTTCACTCTTTACTTTGCAATGATATTGTCCCCACCATGGGACCCATAGTAGCAATAATAGGAAGGCCTAATGTTGGTAAATCTTCGCTGTTTAATAAAATAATCGGAGAAGATAAAGCCATAATTGCTGATTTTTCAGGATTAACTAGAGATAGACTTTATGGAAATTTTTCATTTAAATCTCAAAATTTCTCAATTATCGATACAGGGGGAATTTCAGATGAAAGAGAAGAAATAAATCTTCTTATTCTTAAAGAAATAGATAAGGCCATTGAAGAAGCTGACGGGTTTATTTTTTTAGTCGATGCCGAGTATGGCTTAAGCCAGGATGATTATAAGATCCATGAAATTCTCAGAAAATCTGGAAAAAAATATATTCTTGCCCTCAATAAATCTGAACTTAAGACTTCAGAAAAAAACATAAATGACTTTTATCAACTTGGAGTTAAAAGTTTCATTAAAGTATCTGCTAAGAGTGGTTTGGGTATAAAAAACCTCAAAGAAGAAGTATTCAATCAATTTCATATTGAAACCATTTCTGACCTTGAAAAAGAGATTGATAGTCAAAACATTAAGGTGAGTATTTTAGGTAAGCCCAATGCCGGAAAATCTACTTTTTTTAATTCTATAATTAAAGAAAATCGTTCCATAGTTTCAGCTAGGGCAGGTACGACTAGAGATGCTGTTTCTAAATTAATTATTTTTAAAAATGACAAGATAGAACTTTTTGATACTGCAGGCTTAAGAAAAAAATCAAAAGTAGATAAAGCAATAGAAATTTTTTCTGTTTCTAAAGCTATTTTGAGTATGAGATCTTCATCTGGGGTTCTTTATTTGGTTGATGGAAAAGAAAATATTACTGATCAAGATTTACATCTTATCTCTTTAATAGTTTCTGCTGGGAAACCTTTAATTTTAGGAATCAACAAATCTGACAAACTCTCTCAGTATGACAAATCAAATTTAACTAGGTCCATTAATAAGAAATTAGCATTCATATCAGGTATATCCATTCATTATATTTCAGCAAAACAAAATAAAGGCACTGCTAAAGTATTTAAAGAGCTAATAAAACTCATAAAAAAAAGCCTTAACAAAATAGATACTTCAGAGCTGAATAATTTTATAGAAGAAGCCTCTAAGTTAAATCCTCCTCAGATGTCTGGCAGGTTTAGGCCAAAAATTAAATACGCAAATTTGCTTTCATCTCAACCTACAATTATTAGAGTTCAGGGTAACAACTTAGATAAGTTAACAAAACAATATCAAAAATACTTGGAAAATTATTTAAGAAAAAAGATGAACTTTGACGGCATTCCTATCAAGTTGGTTTTTAAAAATAATACTAATCCTTTCGGAGATAAGAAAAACAAACTTACCAAAAAGCAATTAGCTAAGAGAAAAAGGATAGCAAGGCGCTGATAAGATAGATTTTACAATATAATGAATTTTTTGAGATGAATTCGCCTAGATATTTAAATCTATTTAAAATCGCTTTACCTTTGCCAGGGATTTCTTCTATTTTGCATAGAATTTCAGCAGTTGCTATTTTTGTATTATCTCTTCCAATGATGGGAATTTTGGTTTTTTCATTGAGTTCTAAAGCTAATTACGAAATCATTATTTTATTATTTGAAAATATTCTTTTTAAGAGCTTGTTTTCGCTTTTTATTACGGCAATTTTTTATCATTTTGTCTCTGGCTTAAGACATTTAGTAATGGATTTTGGATATTGGGAAACTCTTAGAGCTGGTAGGGTGTCAGCTCTTGCTACTTTTATTTCAACTGGATTATTTTTCTTTTCTTTTCTGTATTTAACATGGTAACGAAGCTATATAAATTAAAGAAAACAGGAATCTTTGATTATGTTCTTGTAAGAATCACGGCAGTAATTCAGGCAGTATATTTTTCAGTTATAACCTTCTATTGGTTAGTCAATAGAGACTTTAAATACGAACAACTATCTGGCTTTTTTGATATTCTCATCATAGAAATTTTTACGGTAATAGTTGCTATTTCAATTGCTTATCATTCAGTGCAAGGAATTTGGAACGTTGCAACGGATTATCTTACCCAGGCGCAGATTGGTGCTTCGGCTAAACTTCTTAGACCTGCAGTTATAGGTTTTAGCTGGTTCCAAGCTCTTGGATTAATTTTTTGTAGTTTTTATATTTTAGGTTAGTAATTATGGCAATGAATGGAAAAGGCACTCTTTTAGATGCATCAACTTTACCCGTAAAGGAATTCGATGGAATTATCGTTGGCGGTGGCGGTTCTGGAATGATGGCTTCTCTTCAGCTCGCTAAATCGGGAATGAATACGGCTGTTGTTTCTAAAGTTTTTCCAACTCGTTCTCATACCGTTTCTGCTCAGGGCGGTATCACTTGTTCAATTCAAAGTGCAGATCCAGATGACGACTGGAGATGGCATATGTTTGATACAGTCAAAGGCTCCGATTTCATTGGAGATCAAGACTCCATAGAATACATGTGCAAAGAAGGTCCTGAAGCAATATTTGAATTGGAAAATATGGGATTGCCTTTTTCTAGAACTGAAGAAGGTAAAATTTACCAAAGAGCATTTGGAGGTCAGTCAAAAGATTATGGAAAAGGAGGTCAGGCTGAGAGAACTTGTGCTGCTGCTGATAGAACGGGCCATGCTCTTTTGCATACACTTTTCCAAGCAAACGTTAAAGCGGGAACTAACTTTCTTTCAGAGTGGTTCGCAGTTGATCTTGTAAAAAATCAAAATGAGCAGGTTGTTGGAGTTATTGCTTTTGAAATTGAATCGGGTGAACCATACTTTTTAAAATCTAAAGCTACTGTTTTAGCCACCGGAGGAGCAGGAAGAATATATCAAACAACTTCAAACGCCCTTATCAACACTGGTGATGGTACAGGAATGGCATTAAGAGCAGGCTTTCCAGTTCAAGATATGGAGATGTGGCAGTTTCATCCGACAGGTATTCATGGCCACGGAACCTTAGTAACTGAAGGCTGTAGAGGAGAAGGTGGTTACTTGGTGAACAAAGACGGTGAACGATTCATGGAAAGATATGCCCCTAATTATAAAGATCTAGCTAGCAGAGATGTTGTTGCAAGATCAATGTTTACTGAAATCCTTGAAGGTAGAGGCTGTGGTCCAGATGCTGATCACGTTTATTTAAAACTCGATCATCTAGGGCCAGAAATCGTTCATAAAAGACTACCTGGAGTAACAGAATTATCGAAAAGGTTTGCTCATGTTGATCCTGCCGAACATCCTATTCCGGTTGTTCCTACATGTCATTATGCAATGGGAGGTATTCCAACAAATGTTCATGGCCAGGTTATTTCTCAAAATCCTGACGGTACGGATAAAATCATAGATGGTCTCTATGCTGCAGGAGAAGCAGCTTGTGTCTCCGTTCATGGCGGTAATCGTTTAGGAGGAAATTCTCTTTTAGACCTAATTGTTTTTGGAAGATCCGCTGGATTACACATAGAAGAAAGTTTCAAGTCTGGCATAAAAATGGATAATCCTTCACCTGACGATGTCGACTATGCTCTTAGAAATCTCAACAGAGTGAATATCAGCCAATCTGGTGAAAACTTTGTAGAAGTTAAGAAAGACTTACAAAAAACAATGCAAATGAATTTTGGAGTATTTAGAACTGAAGAATTGATGGAAAATGGTATTAAAGAAGTTTCCAATCTCAGAGACAAATCTTTAAATATTTATCTTGCTGACAAATCCTCTCAGTTTAATACAGCCAGAGTTGAAGCTTTGGAACTCCTTAACCTAATCGAAGTTGCTGAAGCCACTGCAATCAGTGCAAACGAAAGAAAAGAAAGTAGAGGAGCTCACTCTAGAGAAGATTACCCAGATAGAGATGATGAAAATTGGCTCAAGCACTCAATTTATTTTTCCGATACCAAGCAAGTATCTAAAAGAGATGTTAATTTTAGGCCTAAGCAGGTTCAAGCCTTCCAACCAATTGTCAGGACTTATTAATGAATGCAATTGCAGCAAGTGAGATCAAAACTCTTCGATTGAGTATTTATAGATATGATCCCCTGAAGCAAGAGAAGCCATACATGCAAGACTTTGATATCGATATACCGGCAGAAAAAGATTTAATGGTTTTAGATGTCTTAATGCTTGCAAAGGAACAAGATCCTTCAATCTCTTTCAGAAGATCTTGCCGTGAGGGAGTTTGTGGGTCTGATGGTTTAAACATAAATGGTAAAAATGGGCTTGGATGTATTACGCCTTTATCTGATGCAATCAAATCTAATAAGCTTTCTATCAGACCTCTACCAGGTCTACCTGTTATTAAAGATTTAATTGTTGATATGAAACAATTTGTTGATCAGTATAAAAAAGTTAAACCATATCTGATCACTGATAAAAAAGTCGATACTAGAGAAGCCATTCCTCAAACAATCGAAGAAAGAGAAAAGTTAGATGGCCTTTATGAGTGCATAATGTGCGGTTGCTGCTCTACTGCCTGTCCATCCTTCTGGTGGAACCCTGATAAATTCTTGGGACCGGCAGCTCTATTACAAGCATACAGATTTATTGCTGACAGCAGAGACACTGCTACAGAAGAAAGATTAGAGCAACTAGAAGATGCTTTTAGCGTTTTCAGATGTCATGGAATTATGAACTGCGTTTCAGTCTGTCCTAAAGGCTTGAACCCTACAAAAGCAATTGGTGAAATTAAAAAAATGTTAGTTAAAAGAGCTTTATAATACTAACACTTTGAATTTACACGAATATCAGTCTAAACAACTCCTAGAAAATTTTGACCTACCAACAGCTAAGTCTGTAGTAGTTTTTTCAGCAGAAGAAATTTCCAGTCTTATCAGTGAATTAGACGGTGAAGAATTTGTTGTCAAAGTTCAAGTTCATGCTGGCGGAAGAGGGAAAGTAGGCGGAGTTAAAATAACAAACGATATTGATGAGATTATAGAATTTGCTAAGGATTGGCTTGGAAAGAAATTTGTCAATCACCAGACTGGCGATGAAGGAAAACCAGTTTCTGCAATAATGATTGCAGAAAGTACTACGATCCAAAAAGAATTTTATCTAGGCGCTGTAATAGACAGAAGTTCTCAATCTTTGGTGGTGATGGCCTCACCAGAAGGAGGCATGGATATTGAAAAAGTTGCTGAGGAAAGTCCTGAGAAGATTTTTAAGATCAATGTCAGTAAAAATAAGAAAGAAGATTTTGACATTCTACCTCTGGTTAATGGCCTCGGGTTGTCTCCCAACCAAACCGAAGAATTTAAGAAAATAGTTTCTGGATTGGTAAATTTATTTTTTGAAAAAGATCTTTCTTTGATTGAAATCAATCCTTTGGTTATAGATCAAAATGATTCTCTAAAATGTTTGGATGCAAAAATAAATATTGATGAAAATGCATTGTTTAGACAAGAAGATCTTTTAAAACTGCGAGATTCCTCGCAAGAAAATCAAAAGGAAATCGAAGCAGCAAAATGGGATCTTAACTATGTGGCTTTGGATGGAAATATAGGATGTATGGTGAATGGAGCTGGTCTTGCAATGGCAACAATGGATATCATTAAGCTTTCTGGGGGATTTCCAGCTAATTTTTTAGATGTTGGAGGTACTGTAGATAAAGAAAGAGTAGCCGAGGCTTTTAAGATCATTCTTTCTGATGAAAAAGTTAAGTCGGTCTTGATAAATATTTTTGGTGGAATTGTAAGGTGCGATGTCGTTGCCTCTGGGATAGTTTCAGCTGTTTCAGAAGTTGGAGTTGATATACCTGTTATCGTGAGACTCAAAGGTAATAATTCAGAAGAGGCAAAAAAAATTCTATCTGAAAGCGACCTTAATATTATTTCTGCGGATGATCTCTCAAAAGCAGCAGAATTAGCAGTTAAAAATTCAGGATGAGTATCTTAATTAATAAAGAGACTAAAGTAATTTGTCAGGGATTTACTGGGGCACAAGGCACATTGCATTGCAGTCAAGCGATACAGTACGGAACCGATATTTTAGGTGGTGTGACTCCTGGTAAGGGTGGGCAAACCCATTTAGATCTTCCAGTCTTCAATTCCGTAAAAGAAGCAAAACAAGCCACTGAGGCAAATGCTAGTATAATTTTTGTTCCCGCCAAATTTTGTAAACCTTCAATAATTGAGGCAATAGAAAGCGGTATTGAATTGATAATCTGTATAACCGAAGGTATTCCAACTTTGGATATGTTAGAAGTTAAAGAACTAGCAGATAAGGAAGGCATAAGAATTATTGGTCCAAATTGTCCAGGAATAATTACGCCGGGTGAATGCAAATTAGGAATTATGCCGGGTTTCATTCATAGCCCTGGGAAGGTAGGAATTGTCTCAAGGTCAGGAACTCTTACCTACGAAGCAGTTGATCAGACTACCAAGGTAGGTCTCGGACAGTCTACTTGTGTGGGTATAGGAGGAGATCCGCTTCCCGGTACAAGCTTTATTGATGTTTTAAAGCTTTTTGAAGAAGATCCTCAAACAGAAGGAATTGTTATGGTAGGAGAAATTGGGGGTTCAGCGGAGGAGGAAGCCGCAGAATATATCAAAGAAAAAGTCTCTAAGCCTGTAGTAGGTTACATAGCAGGAGTAAGCGCACCTCCCGGAAAAAGAATGGGCCATGCAGGTGCAATAATTTCCGGCGGCAAAGGAACTGCAGAAGACAAATTTAATGCTCTAGAAAGTGCTGGGGTAAGGATTGTTAAAAGTCCATCTGAAATAGGACAATCTATTTTAGAAGAAATCTCTCTTTAAGATTTTTTATTCGAAATCTTAAAATCTGTTTTCGTTAAGAAACAAAATCCATAAGAAGATAGATTTAATTTTTTTGAGTCTTGCCCGACCTGCTGAGATGGAAGAAAAGGTATGATTTTTCCATAAGTATTATCTATCGCAATTTCTCTTTGGGATAAATTAAACATACAGCAAATTTCTTTCTCATTTCCTCTGTAAAAAATCAAAACTTCATTATTATTTTCAAAATAAATCTCTTCGGTAAAGAAGGATATTTTTTTTCTTAAAGAAATAAATGTTTTATAAAAATGATAGGTTGAGTTTCTATTTTTTAATTGCTTTTTAACAGAGTTGATAATTTGTTCTTTTTTAATTGGAAGCCACGGCTTTGAACTTGAAAAGCCAGCAAATTTCTTACTTTCATCCCAAATCATGGGAGTTCTACATCCATCTCTACCAAAATCCATAGGCCAGAATTTTTTTCCAGGAGGATCTTTTATTTCATCAAATTCAATTTTGGTTTGAGTTTGACCAAGCTCTTCACCCTGGTAAATGCATGGTGTTCCTTTCAATGACATGAGTAACGCACAAGTTAATTTTGCAAATTTTTGTCTATCTTTTTTTGTTTTATTCCACCTAGACAAATGCCTCACTACATCGTGATTGGAAAAACTCCATGTCGGCCACCCATCTTTAGTTTCTTTAAAAAATTTAGAAACAGTATTCCTTATGTGTTTTGGAGAAAATTCATCTCTGAGAAGATCAAAACTGTAAGCCATATGCAGCTTGTCATTGTTCGCAGTGTATTTGGCTTGTAATTCAACATTTGAAATTTCTCCAATCATCGTCGTTTCTTTATATTTATCTGTAAGCTTCCTTAGCTTTTTTAGGAATGCAAAATTATCTTTTTGATTAATTGAATATTTTAAATTTTGATAATAGTAAGGATTTTTTCCAGAAGCTCTTGATTTGATAGCAGGATTATTTCTTAATTTTTTATCATGAAAATAATAATTAGCAGTATCAAGCCTAAAGCCATCAATGCCTTTTTCTAGCCAAAACTTAACAGTTGAAAGTAACCATTTCTGAACATCTATGTTGTGGAAGTTAAAGTCTGGTTGTGACTTTAAAAAATTATGTAAGTAATACTGTTCTCTACTGGTATCCCATTCCCATGCAGAACCTCCAAAAACAGAAAGCCAGTTATTTGGAGGAGAGCCATCAGGTTTAGGATCAGCCCAGACGTACCAATCCGATTTTGAATTATCTTTATTTGATTTACTGAGCTTAAAGAAAGGATGAGTATCAGAACTATGTGACAAAACTTGATCAATTATTACTTTAATTTTATTTTCTTTGGCTTTTTTTATGAGTTTTTCAAAATCAAGAATATTTCCGAATAAGGGATCAATGTCAGTGTAATTGGAAACATCGTAACCCATATCTTTCATAGGAGAGGTAAAAACTGGAGAAAGCCATATTGCATCAACACCTAATGAAGATAAGTAAGAAATTTTTTTGGATATTCCTTTGAGATCACCAATACCATTTCCAGAAGTGTCATTGAAAGAACGTGGATAAATCTGATAAATAACTCCCTTTTTCCACCAAGGAAGGTTAGTTTCTGAAGAAAACTTTTTAGTCACTCACTTTTATAAGTTGTTTTCCAAAATTCTTACCGCTTAATACATCTCTTAACCCCTGTGGGGCATTCTCGATGCCTTCTAAGACGGTTTCTTTATATTTTATTTTACCTTGACGCATCCATTCAGCTAACTCACGTGTTGCCTGTTCCCACTTTTCATTAAATTCTGTAACCACAAAAAATCTATGCTCAGGCGCTGGATCTAAATTCCCAAAGATATCAAAAGGAGTTTCTGGCAACTCACTGCTTTCTGAGATATTTGAATTAAAGGAATTATAGGCTGAGATAAAGCCACAAATTGGAACTCTAGCTCCAGGATTGAGAAGCTCGGCAACTGCTTTTGAAACTTCTCCACCGACGTTTTCAAAATAGATGTCTATCCCATCTGAACAAGACCCAGATAAGTCATCTCTAAATGTTTTTGATTTATAGTCAATGGCATAATCTAGTCCCATCACATCTTTAACAAAATCACATTTTTTCTTTCCGCCTGCGATACCTATAGTTTTACAACCAATAAGTTTAGCCATTTGACCAACGACAGAGCCCACAGCTCCAGAGGCTGCAGATACAACCACAGTATCACTTTCTTTTACCTTTCCTACCTCTTTAAGCCCAAAATAAGCTGTTCTACCTGGCATACCTGCTGGCCCTAAAAAAGATTGTATTGGGGCCAAGTCAGGATGAATTCTCATTAAGGCAGGATTATCATCATTGCATCTAATGAAAGACTGCCAACCCAAGTGGGCTGCAACGTAATCTCCAATTTGGAATTTCTCAGATCTAGATTGAATTACTTGCCCAACACTTTCACCTGTCATTACCTCTCCTATTGCAACAGGCTCGGTATAAGATTTCATATCATTCATTCTGCCTCGCATGTATGGATCAATAGAGAGATACATCACTTTAATTAAGATTTGGTTTTCATCAAGATCATTTAAGTAAGTCTCTTCTAATTTCCAACATTCATCTTCCGGCATGCCTTCAGGTCTTTTTGCTAAGACCCATCTCTTATTAATTTTTTCCATATTCCTTATTCTCCCTTTTTTACTTTGAATGTAATGATTCCATCTTCTTCAGAAAAAGAAATCAACGAATGATTAAGATATTCGCAGAACTTTTTAACATCTTTAATTGCAGTAGGATCTGTGGCTATGAGAGTTACTTCATCGCCATTTTTAGCTTCATGAATAGATTGATGAAGAAGCATTATTGGCTCAGGACATTTAAGACCTTTGGCATCTATTTCAATCATTCAAGAATTTAAGACAAATCTATTTCTACCTCTTCCAGTAGTATAATTAACTCTTGCAATAACAAAAGCTGCCGAAACAAAAAGACCAACTGTCAAACCGATCCACATACCTGGTGCCCCAATAGGATCAGAAAAGAAGTTAGTCATTGATAATGTGTATCCAATTGGCATGCCAATAATCCAATAAGCAATAAACATAAAAAAGAATAAAATCTGGGTATCTTTAAAACCTCTCAAAGCACCTACGCCAGAGAAGTTAAGCCCATCTGCAATTTGAAATATAGCAGCAATTATTAATAATGTAGCTGCTAACTTCACAATTTCAGTATCTGGATTGAAGAAGCTAGCAAGGTAATTACCAAACTCTATAAGAATGAAGGTATTTATAATTGCTAAGAACAAAGCAAAAAACATTGCAAAAAATGAAGAATATCTTGCTCTGTCTAATGAGTTTGACCCTACTAAATTTCCAACTCTAACATTGGCTGCTAAGCCTATCGAAAGGGGCAACATAAAAGTTAAAGTAGTAACTTGCATGGCAATCGCATGAGCAGAAATAACATTTTCACCAAGCCTACTTAAAATCAAACCCGCCCCACTAAAAACAGCTATTTCTATGAATAAGGTGCCCCCAATAGGAATCCCAAGTTTTATGATTTCAGAAATTTGTTTTGGATCAGGAGATTCAAAACTCTCAAAAAATCTAATCTCCTTAAAAAACTTTGAAAAATAAATGTATCCAAGAATGATTAAAAGAGAAGACCACGAAGAAATTAAAAATGCTATTCCACAACCTTTACCGCCTAATTCAGGAAAGCCAAACTTACCGAAAATCAAAACGTAATTTACTAGAGCATTTATTAAAACCATCACAATATTTATGTAAGTAATGGGAAGAGGTTTTTTCATACCTTCACACATGGACCTCAAGGGTTGGAATAAAAACATTGCCGGAGCTCCTATCATCAACCCAAATAAATAATCCTTTGTAATAGTCTTTACTTCTTCGGGAGTGCCTAAAATATTAAGAAGTGAATCAGCATTCAACGTATAAACGACGAATAAAAGAATCAAAGGAATTGTCAGCCAATAGGATTGCTTTACGATAGGTCCAATTTTTGTAATTTGCTTTGCTCCATAAAATTGAGCAACAAAAGAAGTAACGATAAACAACACACCAGCAATCCCAAAATAAGCAGGCCAAAAAAGCATATTACCTATAGCTACAGCGGCCTGATCAATGGTGTTGTAATTACCAGTCATCAAAGCAGAAATTACTCCTGTCGCGTGAGCTGCTAATTGAGTTAAGAGCATTGGAGTTGCTAATTTAAAATATTCCTTGGCTTCTTCCGAAGCTACTGATCTTTTTAAAACGCTATCTTCTGTTGAAGGGTTGAGGGTTTCTTTCATAGAATCGCTGTATCATACAGGAAGTAAAAATATCTGGAGATTAAAATTAGAAAAGACAATAGACCTTTTTGGCTTAAAAGAATTCATTGGTGGCTTGATCAACAATACATAAAAAAAATTATCACTCCTCAATTTGATCATTTGGGGACCAGTCCACTTATTTTGGGTGTTAAATATCTTCACGTATCTGGTAAAAACATATCGGTTGGAGATTTCGCAACTTTTATAACATCCCCAGACGCTCATGTTCATATCACTACTTGGAATGCAGACAAACACGATGGAAAAATAGAAGCAGGTAAGTTTTGTTTGTTTAGTCCAGGAGTAAGAATTTCTGCAGCTACATCAATAAAAATTGGAGATTCATGTATGTTTGCCAATGGGGCATACATTTCTGACTCTGATTGGCATGGTATTTATGATAGAGCTTTGCCTGTTGGAAAGTCTTTAGAAGTAGTTTTAGAAGACAACGTTTGGATAGGAGATAGTGCAATTGTTAACAAAGGGGTAAGAATTGGAAAAAATAGCATTGTTGGCGCAGGATCGGTAGTGGTAAAAGATGTTCCTTCAAATGTAGTAGTTGCTGGCAATCCGGCAAAAGTAGTAAAAGAATTAGACGAGAGTGAAAAAATGATTTCCAGAGCAGATATGTTTTCTTCCCCTAAAGAATTAGATGATTTGTATCTCAAAATCGATCAAATTAGCCTTAAAAACAATTCTTTTTTTGGCTGGATTAAAAGCAAGTTGCTGCCTAACAAAAACAATTGATGAATATTGTTATTAATAAAGATTTACAACACTTAACTAAAACATTTGAAAGTAATTCTAAATTCAATGTTCGAAGCCTTGCGTCACACAAAATCTCAAATCAAGCTATCAAAGATTCCGACGCTGTCTTTTTGAGATCTACGACGAAAATTAATGAAGAATTGTTAGATAACACTAACGTAAAATTTGTTGCTTCTTTAACTTCAGGAGAAGATCATATAGATCAAGATTACCTTGAAAACTCAAATATTTATCTTTCTACAGGAAAGGGCGGAAATGCATTGGCTGTCGTTGAATATTTACTAAGTGTTTTATCTGTCTTGATTATTGGTAATAAAATTAAACCTTATGAGGCAAAGTTTGGCATTATCGGTTATGGCAATATAGGCAAAAGATTTAAAAATATTTTGGATGAAATTAATTTTCCTTGTTGTATTTACGATCCATATTTTCCTGAAGTTTCCTCTAGTCTTAATGAAGTTTTATCCTCGGAAGTAATTTCCTTAAACTGTTCTTATTCCAAAACTGGGAAATTTCCATCTCATAATCTTTTAGACATAAATTTTCTGAAAGAAATGAAGGATGATCAATTTTTAATTAATTCTTCAAGGGGCGAAGTTCTAAGTGACGAGTACTACTTATCAAAAAAATCGGACAATTTTATTTTCGATGTATGGCCTAACGAACCCAATCTTAACTTAACAAAGTTCAAAAAGCCTTTTATAGCGACTCCACATATTGCTGGAAAAACAATGAGCGCGGAAAATAAATTCATTGAAAAAGCTTTAAGTGAATTTAATCAATTCTTTGATAAAAATATAGAGGTAATCGAACCAAAGAAATTTATAGACTTTACAATAGATAATTCCATAGATGAGGAAATAGAAGTCTTCGGAATTCCGCCTTCTATTTTTCTAAAAATTTATGATGTTAAAAGAGATGACTTCGCCTTTAAAAGTTTTTTTAAAAAACAAGAAGATCCAAGAGATTTTCAGGAATTAAGAACTTCACTCAAAAGGCTAGGTTTCAGTAATCATAAAATAGTTGGTGATGTAAGCACTGCAGCCAAAACAAAATTAGATCTTTTTGGATTCAGACTTTAAGAAAGGCATGAATTGTCTAGTATAATAATCCAATGATTAACCCAAATACTCTTCTTTCTGAAGAAGAAATAGCCATTTTGAGAGATTCTAAGGATTGGAGGAATTATTTAGCTATTGTTAGTATTTGGGTTCAAATTGCTCTTGGTTTTCTTATTTTTTCTTTTTCACCAAGTATCTTAACCTTTATAATTGCCGCTCTTATTATTGGAACCAGACAGTTTGCCTTGGTAGTAATGATGCACGATGGTGCTCATAATTTGATTTCAAAGAATAAAAAGATTAACGACTTTATTTCTCAGTGGCTTTGTGCCTATCCAATGATGACAGAGACGGAAAATTATAGAAAATATCACTTAAAACACCATAAACACACGGAAACCGATTTAGATCCTGATAAAAGTCTGACCGATCCTTTTCCAGTGTCAAAAAAAAGCTTTTCTCGAAAAGTATTAAGAGATTTAACTGGCGTAGCTGGCTTGAGGCGTTATTTTGGCTATTTGTATTCAGCATGGGGCGTAAATGAAAATAATTTTTTTGGACACCTAAAACATTTTGTTTCTTCGCTTTATGGTTTTTTAATTTGTCAGGCAGTGATTTTTACGACATTAGCTTTTTTTAATGTGCCATGGCTATATTTACTTTTGTGGTGGATACCAAAATTAACAATTTTCAGTTTGTTTTATAGGCTGAGAAGCATCTCAGAGCACGCTTGTACATCTGGACAAGATGACTTTACTCACACTAGAACAACTTTATCTTCAAATTTTGTAAGATATTTTATCGCGCCTTTGAATGTAAATTATCATATTGAGCATCATTTATTTATGTTTTGCCCATGGTATAACCTTCCTAAAGCTCACGAAATGCTGAAAAAGAAAGATTTCTATAAAGATCTAGAAATTGAAAACGGTTATCTCAACGTTTTTAAAAAAGTAATTATCTAGAATGAATAAAGAAGATCTCAAAGGTAAGATTTCTAAAGCTTCTTTCATAGTCACTCAAGAGCATGGAACTGAAGCACCTTTCTCTGGTGAACTTTTGGATACAAAAGAGGAAGGTATTTTTACTTGTGTTTGTTGTGGCAACGAGCTTTTTTCTTCAGCTACAAAATATGATTCCGGAACGGGATGGCCAAGCTTTTGGGATGTCCTTAATGAAAATTCTGTTGGTGAAGAAATTGATAAAAGTCATGGGATGATTCGAACAGAAGTGCATTGTCAAAAGTGCGGCGCTCATTTAGGACATTTGTTTCCTGATGGGCCAATGCCCACAGGAAAAAGGTATTGTATGAATTCTGTTGCAATGCAGTTTAAACAATCTGATAAGTAAAGTTGGATTCCTCGCAAAGTCAAAAGACTAAAACTTCTCTAAAAACTTTAGTTGTATCATTTTGGACTTTTATTTCAAGAATATTTGGAGTTTTAAGAGATATAGCAACTACATACATTTTAGGAGCCGGAGTTGCTCACGATGTATTTGTGGTAATGCTAAAAATACCTAATTTATTTAGAAGGCTAGTTGCTGAGGGTGCTTTTAGCCAAGCTTTTATTCCTGTCTTTACAGAATACAAGAACAATCAATCAAAAGAAGAGCTAAAGAAGCTAATAGATTTAACTTTTACTGCAATTTCGTCATTGGTCTTATTCTTATGTATTTTATTTATGATTTTTGCTCCAATCGTGGTTTTTATTTTTGCTCCAGGGTTTTATTTTGATCCGGAAAAAAAAATTCTTGCAATAGAAATCTTAAGAATTACTTTTCCTTACTTATTTTTTGTATCTTTGGTTGCTTTTTTTGGATCTATACTGAATTCTTTCAGTCTCTTTTCCATCCCAGCTGCAACTCCTATCGCTTTTAATTTAAGCATAATTATCGGAGCAATATTTTTTACAGATTACTTCGAACTCCCGGTTTTAGCTATTGCCTGGGGAGTATTTGCTGCAGGACTCATTCAGTTTTTTATAAATATAATTCCCATCCTCAAACTTAAGCTGTTTCCAAAATTAAAATTGGACTTTAATCATCCTGGATTAAAAAAAATTTCAATATTGATGCTCCCAGGAATTTTAAGTGGGGGAATAATTCAAATTAATATCCTTATAGATACAATTTTCGCATCCCTACTACAAACCGGAAGTCCAACTTGGCTATATCTTTCTGATAGATTAATTCAATTGCCTTTAGGAATTTTTGCTATTGCTGCAGCTACAGTCATTTTGCCTGCTTTATCAAATGCTGCTGCTCTAAAAAATGATTTGGAATTCAATGAAAAATTTAATTGGGCTTTAAAATTCATATTTATTGTAGGTATACCGTCTTCAGTTGGACTATATTTTTTAAGTTCGGAAATTATTAGCATTTTATTCTTGCGAGGTGAGTTTTCAATTTCAGATGCTCTTATGACAAGTTACAGTTTAAAAGCATTTTGTTTTGGGTTGATTGCATTTATGGCTATAAAAATTCTTAATGTAGGTTTTTTTGCAAGACAAGATCCCAAAACTCCAATGTATGTCGCTCTAATATCCTTGATCCTTAATGTTATTTTCAATTGGATATTCGCTTTTAAGTTTGGTTATGGCCATGTTGGCTTAGCAATTGGAAGCGTTATAGCTGCAATAGTTAGCTTTTTTATTCTAAGTTTTATACTTATTAAACGTTCAATATTAACTCTAGAAGAGGATTCAGTGATTTTTCTTTTAAAAATTATTATCAGTTCTTTAGGTTTATTTTTCGGACTCGTCGGCTTTCAAACATTATTTCCTAACTTTTCTGACTGGAGTTTATTAATTCAAATTTTTAATTTGCTTTTAATTATTTTCTTTGGAGCATTTATATATTTTGGTTTAATGTTTGTATTCGGGTTAAGGATGAGTTTTTTTAAAAATTAAATGTATTTGATAAGAGGATTAAAAAACTTATCGCTATTTAATGAGAGATTTAGCGAAGAAAAGCTTGTAGTAACTATTGGCAACTTTGATGGCCTCCATCAAGGCCATAAAAAAATAATTCGGGAAATGAAAAGTATTTCTCAAAACTCTAGTGCTAAAACGATGGTGATATTTACTGAGCCTCATGCAAAGGAATTCTTTTCTATGGATAAAAACATCATGGAGCAGCCAGCAAGAATCTCCCCTTGGCGAGACAAGTTTAAAAATTTAGAAAATGAAAATATAGATTTTGCCTTTTTCTTAAAATTTAATAAGTCTCTTCAAACTATGAGCCCAGAAATATTTATTGAGAAAGTTCTGGGATCATTAAACATTACCAATTTAATGATAGGAGATGATTTCAGATTTGGACAGAATAGAAAAGGGGATTTTTTAATGCTTAAAGAGTGGAGTAGGAGTAAGGGCATTTCACTATCAAAATTACCTACTTTTTCAATTAATAATCATCGCGTTAGCAGTACTTGGATTAGAGAGACACTATCTTTAAGTGATTTTTCTTTAGCAAAAAAATTATTGGGTAGACCATACTCATTTGAGGGTAAAGTTGTTCATGGAAACAGATTGGGAAGATCAATAGGTTTCCCAACCGCAAATATATGGCTTCCAAAAAATAATTTGCCTATAAAAGGAGTGTTCTCTGTAAAGATTTCAATAGATATGTCAGAATTCGAAGGTATTGCCAATATTGGAATCAGACCTACGGTTGGAGGCACCTCTCCAGTACTAGAAGTAAATATTTTTGATTTTAAAAAAGAAATATATGGGAAGCGTATAAAAGTAGAATTCGTTAAAAAAATAAGAGATGAAAAAAAGTTCAACAGCCTTGATGATCTAAAAAAACAAATTGCGATAGACGTAAATACTGCCAAAGAACAATTACTTGATGAAAAAAATTAAAGATACTTTAAATTTACCTAAAACCGGATTTTCCATGAAAGCCAACTTGGCTCAGAAAGAGCCAGAGATGATTAAGTATTGGGAAGAAATTAAGCTTTATGACCTGCTGCAAAGTAAAAATAAAGATGGTCCAAAATTTTTATTACATGACGGACCGCCTTATGCAAATGGTCCGATTCATCTTGGAACAACAACTAATAAGGTACTGAAAGATATCATTATTAAATTTAAACAACTTCAGGGTTTTAACTCTCCATACATTCCAGGCTGGGATTGTCACGGACTTCCAATCGAATTGAATGTTGAAAAAAAGATTGGAAAGGTAAACGTTGAAGTTCCAGCTGATAAGTTTAGAGAAGAGTGTCGAGAATACGCAAACCAACAAATTGCAATCCAAAGAAATGATTTTAAAAGGCTTGGGATTCAAGCGGATTGGAAGAATCCTTACAAAACCATGTCTTTTGATTACGAGGCGAATACCATCAGGGCGCTTGGTAAAATAATTGAAGCAAATCATTTAGTAAGAGGAGAAAAACCTGTTTACTGGTGTTCAGAATGCAAATCTGCTCTTGCTGAAGCTGAAGTTGAATATTATGACAAAGAATCCACAGCAATAGATTTTCTCTTTCCAATACAAAAGGAAGTTCTTGAAAAATTACTTTCGTTAGAGATTAATTCTCCAACTTTTGCTGCATCATGGACTACTACTCCATGGACAATTCCAAGTAATCAAGCAATTTCTTTCAATCCTGAGTTTGAGTATGAATTAATAGAATTTGAGCATGAAAATAATCAAATAGCTGTATTGGTTGCTTCAACTTTAAAGGAACGAACTTTGGAAAGAATAGATGTTGGTTCACACAATGTTTTAGGTAAGTTATCTGGAAGTGCATTAAAAGAAATTGAAGCGAATCATCCTTTTTTAAAGAGACGATCTTTATTTATTTCTGGAACGCATGTTACTGATGAAATGGGAACAGGTCTCGTTCATACCGCTCCTGCTCACGGTATGGATGATTATCATGCTTGCTTAGGTAAAGACTTAGATTTTCGAAGCCCGGTTGATGAAAAGGGTGAATTTATCGAAAGCCAAGAATTCGTTGGCGGACTTAATTTAGAGGAGGCAAATAATAAAATCATTGAATTATTGGCTGAAAAATCTTTATTACTTAGTAAAAGTACTTATAGACATAGTTTTCCAAATTGTTGGCGTCATAAAATTCCTGTATTTTTTAGAGCAACACCACAATGGTTTATTTCCATGGAAAAGAACTTTCTTTTGCAAAACTCTGAAGAAAAAATAAATGAGATCAATTGGCTCCCAGAGTGGGGAAAATCAAGAATTGAAGGAATGATGCAAGAAAGACCAGATTGGTGTATTTCAAGACAACGCTCTTGGGGAGTGCCGCTCCCTCTGTTCACTAAAAAAGAAACTGGAGAACTTCATCCTAAAACTCTAGAAATTATAGAAAAAGTTGCACAAGAGGTAGAAAAAATAGGTATCCAAGCTTGGTATGATATGGAGCCTAGTTCGTTAATCGACGATTATGAATTATATGAAAAATCCTCTGATATCTTGGATGTCTGGTTTGACTCAGGCGTAACTCATCATTGTGTTTTAGAACAAAGAGAAAATTTATCTTATCCTGCAGATCTATATTTAGAAGGTTCAGATCAACACAGGGGGTGGTTTCAGTCTTCTTTGTTGACTGGCATGGCTATTAATAACGAGGCTCCGTATAGATCAGTTCTCACACACGGATTTGTAGTTGATGGCGAAGGAAAAAAACAATCTAAATCTCTTGGTAATACTGTTTCTCCTCAATCTGTTTGGAATAAGAAAGGAGCTGATATTCTTAGGGCATGGGTAGCCTCATCAGATTTTAGAAATGAAATTTATTTTTCAGACGAAATCCTGGATAGAACGGCGGATTCTTATAGAAGAATCAGAAATACGATTAGATTTTTGTTATCTAATTTATATGATTTTGATCATCAGAAAGAAGTCAGTTTAGATTCAAGAGTGGAAATAGACATATGGATTCTTAAAGAAGCAGAGAAACTCCAAAATGAAATTATTGAAGATTATTCAAATTATGAGTTTCATTTGGCTTATCAAAAAATTCTAAATTTTTGTACTAACGAATTGGGAAGTTTTTATCTAGATATTCTCAAAGACAGACTCTATACCTCAAAAAAATCTGGTATTGCCAGAATTTCAGCACAAGCGACAATAAAAAGCCTATTGGATAAATTATTGTTATGGATTGCACCAATTTTAAGTTTCACCGCAGAAGAGGCTTTCAGAGAGCTTTATAAGGACAAAAAGTCTATTTTTCTTGAAAGTTTTTCATCAGCTCAGGAAGATATATCCCTTACTTTAGATGAAGATTCCTGGAAAGTGTTGAGCGAAATAAAAATTGAAGCAAATAAACTTTTGGAGGAAAAAAGAAATGATGGAATTATTGGCTCTTCCTTAGATGCTGAAGTAAAAATCTTCTGTAACTCTGAGACCTTTTTAAGACTGAGTCCTTGTATTGATGAGTTGAAATTTCTTTTAATTGTTTCAGACGCTTCAATGGAGGTAGCTGATGATGAAGGTCAATCTTCTATTTCAATCGAAGTAAAACCCTCTGGTAAAGAAAAATGTGATCGTTGCTGGCACCATACAGGAAATCTCAAAAAGATTTTAGATTCAAATCTATGCCCAAGGTGCATAGAAAACGTTGAGGGCGAAGGTGAAAAAAGGAAGTTTTTTTAAACCACAAAAATTATTCTTTCTAGCAGCATTAATTATTTCTTTGGTCTTTTTTGATCAATTCTCAAAATACTTAATTGAGGCAAACTTTAATCTTTATGAGTCTACAAACATACTTCCTTACTTAAACTTCACTTTTATAAAAAATTTTGGTGGTGCTTTTAATTTATTTAATGATGCTTCTCTTAACTTAGGATTGATGTTTATTTTGTTAGTTTCTTTAATTTGTTTTTATCTTCTTTTGGCAATTTTTACCAATCTCGTATTCAAAGAAATTCTTTTCAAAGAGAGGGTTTTTTGGAGTCTTATTCTTGCTGGTGGGTTGGGAAATCTTTTAGATAGAATCACAAGAGGATATGTTGTAGATTTTATTGATATAACATTTAATCCTTATGTATTTAATTTAGCTGACTGCTTTGTGACATTAGGTATAATTTTTTTATTGATTGATTCCTTTTTTGCGCATAAATCTAATGCAGAGTAAGACCATTAAGCTAGCTAATCCTAGAGGCTTTTGTGCCGGAGTAGACAGGGCAATAGATATCGTAAATATTGCTTTGGATAAATTTGGACCTCCTGTTTATGTAAGACATGAAGTTGTTCACAATCGAAAAGTTGTGCAAGACCTAAAAATTCGTGGAGCTAGATTTGTTGATAATCTTGATGAGGTTCCAGAAGGATCCATAACAATATTTTCAGCTCATGGTGTATCTGAAAAAGTAGAATCTCAAGCAAAAAAATATAATTTAAATTTTTTTGATGCTACTTGCCCACTTGTTACTAAAGTGCATATGGAAGTCATTAAATATGCTCAGCAAGGAAGAGACGTCATCATGATCGGACATAAAAATCATCCTGAGGTTGAGGGAACTCTTGGCAGGTTTCCAAATAAAAGTTCAGGAAAAATATATCTCGTTGAAGATGAAAAGGATGCTCATAATATAAATATTTCTCAGCCCTCTAATTTAGCTTTAGTAACTCAGACAACTCTCTCGGTAGATGATACAAAGCAGATCATTGAAATTCTCAAGAAAAGATTCCCTGAAATAAAATCACCAAATGCAGATGATATTTGTTATGCAACACAAAATAGACAAGATGCTGTAAAGCAGCTTGCTTTAGAAACAGACTTTATAATTGTTGTTGGTTCTGAGAATAGCTCAAATTCAAATAGATTGAAGGAATTAGCAGAGCTCATGGGTACGGAATCATGTTTGGTAGATCATGTTTCACAACTTTCTGAGGACTCTTTAAAAAATATTAGTAAATTAGGAATTACATCAGGAGCTTCAGCTCCTGAAGAACTTGTCAAAGAAATAATTTCTTACTGTAAAGGTTTTGGGTTTTCTACAGTTAAAGAAATTCAAGGCCTTAAAGAAAATATATCCTTCAAACTACCAAAAGAGCTTAGATGAAAAGTGACATAGCAATTATTGGAGCCGGTATTGCTGGCATAACAACAGCGTATGCACTTGCTAAAAAAGGTCAGAAAGTGACTTTAATTGATTCCAGAAGATATCCTGCAATGGCAACTAGTTATGCTAATGGAGGCCAATTAAGTGCCAGTAATTCCGAAACTTGGAATACTACAAAAAATATACTTAATGGAATAAAGTGGATGTTCAAGAAAGATGCTCCGCTTCTTTTTAATCCTTCGCCAAGTATTCAAAAATACAAGTGGATGATAGGGTTTCTTCTTGCTACATTTAATGGTAAACATAAATCTAATACTCAACAAACTATTGAGTTAGCCAAAAGAGCTAGAGAAATATACTTCGATATAGCAGACTCTGAAGGCATTAAGTTTGATCTTCTAAAGAAAGGTATTCTTCATTTTTACAATGATGAGAAAGAATTTAGTTCTGCAGCAGACAAAGCTTCTTGGCTAGATCAGGAAGGAATGGAATGGGAGGCTTTATCTTTAGATGAAATTGAAGATTTGGAACCTGCATTCAAGTCTGCAAGCAACGAAAAGAAAATAGTCGGAGGAATTTATACAAAATCGGATGCGAGTGGTGATATTCATAAGTTTTGCACTAATATGATTAAAACTTTAGAAGAAAAGTATGGTGTTGAAACTTTTTTCAATACTGAAATAGAAACAATTTATAAAGACAAAGATAAAGTAATTCTTTCTGCGACAGATCAAGCCAATTCAAAAGGATATGTTTTTGATCAAGTTGCAGTTTGTGCCGGCGTTGAAACTCAAAAGTTTGCAGATATATTAGGAGATGGCATGAGAGTTTATCCTGTCAAAGGATATAGTGTAACCATCTATCTCGACGATATGATTTCTCAACAAGCTGCTCCTCAAGTATCTTTATTGGATGATCCGGTAAAAATTGTTTCCAGTAGGCTTGGTAATAGACTTAGGGTTGCAGGAACTGCAGAATTGGCAGGAAAGAATAAAGATATTAGACAAGATAGAATTCGTCCTTTGCTTAATTGGGTAAGAGAATATTTTCCTTCAGTAAGTACGGAAAACTATACACCCTGGGCCGGTTTGAGACCTATGACACCTGACATGATGCCTTTAATATTTGAGAGTAAAGTTAAGGGAATATTTTATAATACTGGACACGGTCACTTAGGTTGGACTTTAGGCGCAGCTACTGGCGAAATATTGGCTGAAAAGATGGGAAATGATCAATAAAGAAGGTTGGCTTACAGAAGCGGAAAAACACTTATCTCCAAACTTTGATCAAAGACCAATAAACTCTGAGATAAAACTCATTGTTATTCACAACATTAGCCTACCCCCTGAAAACTTTGAGCCTGAGAATGTCAAGAAATTCTTTAAGAACGAACTTGATTTTGAGTCTCATAAGTTTTTTCACGAGATTAGAGATTTAAAAGTATCCAGTCATTTTGTAATTGATCGAACAGGAAAAATTTATCAATTTGTATCGGTCTATGACAGGGCATGGCATTCTGGCGTATCTTCTTTTGAAAACCAAGAGAATTGCAATGATTTTTCATTAGGCATCGAACTCATTGGCAGTGACAATACTCCTTTTGAAGATAATCAATATGATTCTTTAGAAAGACTTATAGAAATTCTATGCAATTCTTTTCCGGAGATTAAAAAAGAAAATATCGTAGGCCATTCTGAAATCGCGCCAGGTCGAAAGACTGACCCAGGACCCTTTTTTGATTGGTCAAAGATAAGATAATATAGCGTAATGCCTTCTTTTGATATTGAATCCAAAATTGATAATCATGAGTTATCAAACGCAATAGATCAAACTAATAGAGTGATCACGAATAGATATGACCTGAAAGATGCAAATGCCAATGTGGCTTTGCAAGAGAATGAAATCAAGGTTTCTGCTAATGAGTCCTTTCAAATAGATCAAATTATCCCAATTCTCAAAGAAAATTTAAGTAAACGCAAAATTGATTTGAAGAGCTTGAAAATAGGGGATACTCATGAAGCCAATAATTCTGCTTCAGTAAATATTGAACTTGTACAAGGTATTTCTAGCGAAATAGGAAAAGAAATTAATACACTTATAAAAGCAAAAAAGATGAAAGTTCAAAGTTCCATCCAAGGAGACTCCGTAAGAGTCTCAGGAAAGAAAAGAGATGATCTTCAAGCTGCAATCACATTAATAAAAGAACAAAATTTCGATATTCCTCTACAATTTCAAAATTTTAGAGACTAAAAATGACTCTTATAGACTCCTTGAGGAATTATTTAAGTCCTCAAATTTTAGTAATTTTGTGCTTAGGTTTTATCTCCGGAGTGCCATATGGGGTCTTAATGGACCCTCTAAATTATTGGCTATCAGAAGAGGGTATTGAAAAATCTACAATTGGTCTGCTTTCATTGGTTTTTTTAATTTACTCTTTAAAAGTATTTTGGGCTCCTTTAGTAGATCGTTTAAAAATTCCAGGACTTCATAATTTAGGACAACGAAAATCATGGTTATTTTTTTCACAGTTTGTCACCGGTTTAATCATATTATCAATTAGTTTTGTTGAACCTAAAGAAAGTTTAAATATTTTTGTTTATCTGATTCTTGCAATTGGATTTTTTTCTGCTACTCAAGATATATGTGCCGACGCTTTAAGAATAGAACTTGTTGAAAAAAGGGAGTTAGGTGAGGCATCAGCAGTTTTTGTTATTGGTTGGAGAATCGGCGCTATTTTGCTTTCTGGCGTAGCAACTTTTTACCTAGCTGAATTATATGGATGGAGTTTTGCATACCAAATGATAGGCATAATTGTAATTTTTTTGTCTTTTATTTTTTTAATTCTCATAAGAGAGCCAGAAAGAGACATTAGACCTCCAAAAGATTTTTTTAAAGAACCTCTTGCTTGGTTTGAAGATTCCTTTTTAGCTCCATTAAAGGACCTTTATTTAAGATATAAAAATCATCTACTGCTATTACTTTTCCTAATATTTACTTATCGACTTAGTGATATGTTTTTAGGCCCAATGGCTATGCCTTTTTACAGAGAAACAGGATTTACAAAAATTGAAGTAGCAGAGATAACTAATTTTTATGGACTTATCATGACTATCTTTGGCGGTCTATTTGCAGGAGCTTCAGTATATCGCTATGGCCTTTCAAAAAATTTAGTTGCAGGGGCTATTTTGACCCCTTTAACCAATCTTCCTTTCATTTATCTAAACATGATTGGTCATGATGTAAATTTTCTTATAGTCACTATTACTTTAGACAACTTTACGCAGGGATTTGTGAATGTGATGGGCGTTACTATTCTAGGTACAATTGTTTCAAAAAGTTTTACCGCAACACAGTTTGCTTTTTTAGTAGCATTGGTATCTGTACCTCCAAGGATTATTTCAGGAGGCTCAGGAATAATTGTCGATAGTATGGGTTTTCATGAGTTTTTCATAATCTGCGCGATACTTGGAATTCCGGCAATTATTTTCTCGATAATGGCACACAAAAGAAGACACGCACTTGGTTTTGAATAGAAGCGTATATTTAAACAGATGGTTAAATAGTTTTTATATTCTATTTTTCATTTCTTTGTATTTATTTTTTGCTCCTCTCGAGGATGATGGTACAGAAATTTTTCCTAACTCAGATAAAGTAGCGCATTTTTCTATTTTTTTCTTAATGACTGTTTTATTAATAATCGGCAGATTAAAAAAGAATTACGCACTGATTTTCTGTTTTATTTATGCTTTCTTTTCTGAAATTGTTCAAACTTTTCTTAGTTATAGAACCGGCAGTATTTTTGACTTTGTCTCAGATATTTTAGGAATAACATTTGCAATCTTTTTCATTTCATTACTTGAAAAAAGAGTTTAAGAACATAAATAAATAAAAGTTGTGAATTAAGCAATCGTTTAATAGAATGCGCATCTCACATTTGTTTAGTTATTTTTAAGGAGTGCTAATATGAAATTTAATCCATTAGGAGACAAACTTCTAGTAAGAAGAAGCGATGAGGAAGAAACTACTGCAGGAGGTATTGTCCTGCCTGGATCTGCAGCTGAAAAGCCTTCCCAAGGCGAGGTATTAGCTATTGGTCCAGGAAGAGTTCTTGATTCAGGAGAAAAAGTCGATGTTCCAGTAAGCGTTGGAGATACAGTTGTTTTTGGTCAATATGCTGGAAGCAACACTATAAAAGTTGATGGTGAAGAATTACTAATTCTTAGTGAAAGTGATCTTCTTGGAACAGTTTCTAAGTAAACAATTAAATATTTTTTTAATACGAGGTAAAAAATGGCAAAAGACGTAAAATTTAGTGATTCAGCTAGACAATTGATGCTTGATGGAGTCAATGTTCTTGCTGATGCAGTAAAGGTGACATTAGGCCCTAAAGGAAGAAACGTAGTTTTAGATAAATCTTTCGGAGCTCCTACAGTGACAAAAGATGGAGTTTCTGTAGCTAAAGAAGTTGAGCTACAAGATAAATTCGAAAACATGGGCGCTCAAATGGTCAAAGAAGTTGCTTCACAAACTTCAGACGCAGCAGGTGATGGAACTACAACTGCTACTGTTCTTGCTCAAGCAATTGTTAATGAAGGCTTGAAGTCTGTAGCAGCTGGTTTCAACCCTATGGATCTTAAAAGAGGGATAGATAAGGCAGTAACAAAAGCTGTTGAAAGTATCCAGAGTATGTCTGAGCCTTGTGCAGACAGTACTGCTATAGCTCAGGTTGGTACCATTTCCGCAAACAGCGATGGTGAAGTTGGAGATATCATTGCTGAGGCTATGGAAAAAGTTGGCAAAGAAGGAGTAATAACTGTCGAAGAAGCTAGCGGTATTGAAAATGAACTAGAAGTAGTAGAGGGAATGCAATTTGATCGAGGATACCTTTCTCCATATTTCATAAACAACCAAGATAAAATGATCACCGAATTAGAAGATCCTATGATTCTTCTTCATGATAAGAAAATTTCCAATATTAGAGAACTACTGCCTTTATTAGAAGCTGTAGCTAAAGCTGGAAAATCTTTGCTTATCATTGCAGAGGACGTTGAAGGTGAAGCCTTAGCAACATTAGTTGTTAATAATATGAGAGGAGTTGTGAAAGTTTCAGCCTGTAAAGCACCAGGTTTTGGAGACAGAAGAAAAGCAATGTTAGAAGACATAGCAATTCTTACTGGAGGTACAGTAATTTCTGAAGAAGTTGGTCTCAACCTAGAAGGTGCAACTTTAGAGTCTTTAGGTACTGCAAAAAAAGTGGTTTTATCTAAGGAAAACACTACTGTAATCGATGGGGCTGGCTCACAAGACAATATTGCAGGTAGAGTTAATCAAATTAGAGCTCAAATTGAAGAGACTTCTTCAGACTATGACAGAGAAAAACTTCAAGAGAGAGTAGCTAAGTTAGCTGGAGGAGTTGCTGTAATTAAAGTTGGAGCAGGCTCAGAGATTGAGATGAAAGAAAAGAAGGCTAGAGTTGAAGATGCTTTGCATTCAACTAGAGCAGCTGTAGAAGAGGGCGTTGTTCCAGGTGGTGGAGTTGCTTTAATTAGAGCATTACAGTCATCTGAAGGTCTCAAAGGCGATAACGAAGATCAGAATATAGGAATCGCAATCGCTCTAAAATCTATGGAAGCTCCAATCAGGCAAATCGTTCTCAATGCAGGTGAAGAAGCTTCGGTTGTCGTTGATAAAATTAAATCCGAAAAAGGCAACCATGGATTTAATGCTGCTACTTCTGAGTATGGCGACATGATTAAGATGGGTATTCTAGATCCAGCAAAAGTTACAAGAACTGCTCTTCAAGCAGCAGGTTCTGTTGCTGGTTTGATGATAACCACTGAAGCTATGGTTTCAGATATTCCTGAAGAAAATGCCGGTGGTGGAATGCCAGGAGGTATGCCACCAGGAATGGGCGGTATGGACGGAATGATGTAAAAATCTTCTATCGAAAAAAAAGAGGCCATGTTAGGCCTCTTTTTTTTATTTTACGGATTTAGAATATAATGAAGCTTTTAAGAGGGAAATCTAATGGAAATAGAACTATATTTATACAATGTCCTAGTGAGATGGGGACACATCTTAGTTGGTATCGCTTGGATTGGGCTTTTATATTATTTCAATTTTGTGCAAACAGAATACGTAAAAGTTGCAGATCCGGATGCTAAGGCAGATGTTATGAAAAAATTGGCGCCTAATGCACTTTGGTGGTTTAGATGGGCTGCTTTTTTAACCTTTTTAACAGGTTTATATCTTTTGTATGTTCAAGAGAGAGCCATTACTACAGCTATAACTTTAGGGTCGCTCATGGGTATAATCATGATGTTGAATGTTTGGGGAATCATTTGGCGTAATCAGAAAATTGTTATTGGCCTTAAAGAAGGAGACGCGGCTGCAGCAGGAGCCAAAGCTGGTCTAGCCTCGAGGACAAATACTTTACTTTCTTTACCAATGCTTTATTTCATGGTTTCCTCAGCTCATGGTGGAACTGCTTCTTACCCGAAATCGTACCTTTTAATTGACCAATCTGCTGCGGGTGGACCCATTGCAGGTTATTTAGGTTATGATTTTTGGATTGTAGTAGCTGCGGTACTTTTGATAGAGTTGAATGCAATTTATGGAAAAATGTTTCCTGTAATTGCATCTGTAAGATCGGTTATAACTTCTAGCTTTATCTTAACTATTATTTTTTCTGGCCTAGTTTTTTATATTTAGGTCACTCGTCGCCGAGTTCTTCATCTTCTTGTACAATTTGAAGAACTCTCGCGATCTTAATCATATTATTTCTAATCAATACAGTTTCGATAGAGTAATTATCAATTTCAATTTTGATATTGTTTTCAGGAATTGTTTCAACCTGATCGATAATTAATCCGTTTAAGGTTTTAGCTCCATTTATTGGAAGCTGCCAATTTAGTTTTTTGTTTAGCTCTCTCAATGGTATTGAAGCATCAATTAAATAACTACCATCTTTTTGCTCCATAATTTCTACAGTCTCTCTATCGATATCCGTAGCAAGCTCGCCAACAATTTCTTCTAGGACATCTTTGATCGTAACTAATCCCTTAACAGATCCATATTCATCAATTATTACAGCAACCGTCTTTTTATTTTTTTGAAAATTAAAAAGTTGTGTGCTCAAAGGAGTATTTTCTGGAATGAAGTAAGCTTCGTCTAAAGATTCAATCAAACTTTCAATTGATTTATCTTTATTTGAAAGAAAAGAAGTAATTCCATAAAGGTCTATAACTCCTCTTAGATCATCAAGAGATTCATTATAGACAGGTAAAAAATCCTTTTGATTGTTTTGAAGGTTACTGAGAATATTTTCTATCGGCTGATTTATATCTATACCAATTACTTCACTTCTTTGCGTCATAACTTCGTCAACGGAAACTTTATCTAGCTCCAAAACACTTATTAACATGTCCTGATATTTCTTGGGAATCAAGTCTCCAGAGTTTTCCAAGACGCTCTTTAATTCTTCAGGCGATAAATCTTCGTTAAATGAAGTTTCTTTTGTCCCCAAAAGCCTCATAAAAAAGTTCGAAAAGAAGTTAACAAACAAGACTAAAGGCCTGAGTATCTTTTGCAAATATTTAAGGATTAGAGATGCAGGAAGAGCAACTTTTTCTGAATTCAATGCCGCGAAAGTCTTAGGCGTAATTTCAGCAAATACTAAAATTATTAAAGTTAAGACAATTGATCCTATTACAACACCACTGTCTCCAAATAAATTCAAACAAAGGACAGTTGTAAGTGAAGCCGCAAGGATATTTACAAAGTTATTTCCTATGAGAATAACACCTAGCAATCTGTCAGGTCTTTTTAAGAGTTTGTCAGCTCTAATAGCTCCTTTATTGTTTTCTTTAACCAAATGTTTAAGGCGATACCTATTTAAGGACATCATTGCCGTTTCTACTCCAGAGAAAAAAGCAGAAAGAAATAGCAGAAAAACGATGCTAGAAAACAGCATCCAAGGATTAACGTCAGCCAATTGTAGAAATTAAGTGAATTGTTTGCATTTTTTTACAATTATAAGAAGGTTTTACTTGAATACAAAATTAAATTACTTAGAATACGCATCTCAAAGATATTTATGGTAACTATAAGACTAGCTAGAGGAGGCGCTAAAAAGCGTCCTTATTTTCATATTACAGTCGCTGATTCAAGAAGAGCTAGAGATGGAAAATACATCGAAAGGGTAGGTTTTTTTAACCCTATTGCCTCAGCTCAAAATGACAGGCTTAATATAGATCATGAAAGATTAGACTATTGGGTGAGTAAAGGAGCTCAAGTTACCGAGAGAGTAAAAAACTTGATTAAAGAGTCAAAGCTTTCAATTGAAGATTTCAATCAGTTAATCGCTAAGAAAGAGAAACTCAGGTTAGTCAAACTTGAAAAGAAAAAAGCTTTAACCTCTGAAACAGACACTGAAAAAAGTTCTTCTGAAGGGGGAGAAGTCTCAGCTGAGACAGAAAATACAGAACCAAAAAGTACCAATAATAAACAATCAAATAATGAGGATAATCTAATGGAAAAAACTGAAGATATTATTGATAAGGTTGCAGAAGGTACAAAAGAAGTAGCTGAAGGAGCTGCTGAAGCTGTAACAGATGTTGCCGAAGGCGCAGTCGATGTTGCTGAAGAAGTAGTTGAAACAGCTGAAGATGTTGTTAAAGACGCTGCTGAAGCTGTAACAGATGTTGCTGAAGGAGCTGCTAATGTAGCTGGCGATGTTGCTGAGACCGCTGAAGATGTTGTTGAAGACGCAGTTGATGCTGTTAAAGATGTTGCCGAAGGCGCAGTCGATGTTGCAGAAGACGTTGTTGACACTGCAAAAGAAGTCGCAGGCGATCTTGCTGAAGGCGATGTTGTTGAAGCAGTAAAAGACGTAGCTGAAGGAGCAGTCGATGTTGCAGAAGACGTTGTCGAAACTGCAGTTGATGTTGCCGAAGACGCAGTTGAAGCAGTAAAAGACGTTGCTGAAGGTGCAGCTGATGTAGTTGAAGACGTTATCGAAACTGCTGAAGATGTTGTTGAAGATGCAGTTGATGCTGTGAAAGATGTTGCTGAAGGCGCTGCTGATGCAGTCGGTGATGCAGTTGATGCTGTCAAAGACGCATTCACATCCGACGACTCTAAAGACGATAAATAAATTATCAAGATGACCTACCAAGATGATGATTTCATTTTGGTAGGTAATTTTGGCCGTCCAATCGGCCTTAAAGGAAGTATCAAATTAAATTCCTTTACCAGGCCTTCTGAAAATATAAAATCTTATAACTCTTTCTTTATGAAAGAGAACTCTGAATTTATTGAATTAGAAGTAAAAAAAATAACTACTTCTGGTAAAAATCTAATCATTTTTTTAAATAATTGTAATTCTCTTGATGAGGCTGAAGAAACCTTCAAGGGTAGAGAAATTTTTATTTCTAAATTAGATCTACCAGAAGTAAAAGATAAGTTTTATTGGAATGATTTAATTGGTTTAGAGGTAATCATACGAAGCTCAGAAAAACCCTTAGGCAAGGTTCACTCGCTTTTGGAAACGGGCTCTAATGATGTCCTAATAATTAAAAATCCAAATCAAGAAGATATATTGATTCCATTCATCATGAAACAAGTAATTCTTGAGGTAACAGAAAAAAGCATTTATGTAGATTGGGAGGTTTAAATGAATTTTACTTTTGTTTCCTTATTTCCCGAAATCATAAGATCTGCTTTGAATGAAAGCATAACCAAAAGAGCAATTGAAAAGTTTTTGATCTCTTATGAAACTATAAATCCTAGGGATTATCTTAAGACTAAAGAAAGAATTGATGACAAAGTTTACGGCGGCGGTCCGGGAATGCTTTTAAAATCTGAACCTTTAATGAAAGCTCTGGATGATGCAATTTCTAAATGTGATAGATCAGAAAGTAAAATTATTTATTTATCTCCAAAAGGTAAGCCATTTACTCAAGAGACTGCTGAGGCTTTGGCTTCAGAGAAAAATATAATATTTATCTGTGGTCGTTATGAAGGAATTGATCAGAGAATCATTGACCATTATGTCGATGATGAAATAAGTATTGGTGATTATGTCCTTTCAGGAGGCGAGCTACCAGCTTTGGTAGTATTTGATGCAATCTCAAGAAACATCGAGGGCGTTTTGGGAGACGATGCATCTCTTGATCAAGAATCTTTTTCCAGAGGATTATTAGAATATCCTCAATATACTAGACCGGAAAAAATGAAATTGGGAGAAGTTCCTAAAGAATTATTATCTGGAAATCATGCAGCTATAGAGCAATGGCGAAAGAAGCAGATGCTTGGAATTACTGCTTTGAGAAGAAAAGACCTTCTTGAAAAAAATGAATTATCATCTGAAGAAAAAGCTCTTTTGGAAGAATTTTTTGATGAACTTGAGTGATAATCTGATAGAATTCCCTTCCTTAAAGACAAGCAGTAATTGAAATGAGTAGCAAAAGAACGTCTGTCCAAGTCATAGAGGCAGCTCAACTTAAAGATAATGTTCCTGAGTTTAATCAAGGGGATACTGTTTTAGTTGAGATTGTAGTTAAAGAGGGAGACCGAGAGAGGACTCAACCTTTTGAAGGCGTAATAATCGGCATTAAAAACAGAGGTCTAAATTCTGCTTTCACAGTTAGAAAAATTTCCAGTGGTGTTGGAGTTGAAAGAACTTTTCAAACTCACAGTCCGTTAATAAAATCCATCAAAGTCAAAAGGAAAGGTAAAGTTAGACAATCAAAGCTTTATTACTTAAGAGAACGCTCTGGAAGATCCGCAAGAATAAAAGAAAAAGTATAATCACATAATGAGTGATTCGGATAGGCAAATTCTTGATGCCTTCATCGACAATATCTGGATTGAAAAGGGATTAAGTCAAAATACTTTAGACTCGTATAGAAGTGATCTTGAGCAATTTTCTTCATGGCTTGAAAAAAACAACCTTTCTTATATAAAAACTTCCAAGAAAGAAATTCTCGCTTATTTATCTTTTCTTTTTCAAAAAGGCTTAGGAAGTAAAACAGTTGCCAGAAAACTTTCTTCATTAAAATCTTTCTTCCGCTATTTGGTTTTTAAATCCATTATTACAAATGATCCCTCAAGCGAGGTTGAAACGCCAAAATTATTAAAGTCCATTCCCAAATCCATTTCAGAAAAAGAAGTTGAAGCATTGTTAGCTGCGCCTGATGAAAAGACAGATATTGGGCTTAGAGATAAAACTATGATTGAGACTTTATATTCATGCGGGCTAAGAATTTCAGAATTAACAAATTTAGAATTGCTAAATCTTAACTTGCGCCAAGGTGTAATCAGAGTAATTGGAAAAGGTCAAAAAGAAAGATTGGTGCCAATGGGTGATCAGCTTATTAGTTTATTAGAACTCTACATTTCCTCATCAAGGAAAAGCCTTCTAAACAAAAGACATTCTGACTTTTTATTTTTATCAACAAGAGGACAGGGTATGACTCGTCAATCCTTCTGGCATAGGATAAAAAATTATTGTTTGGCTTCAGGTTTTGAGCCAGATAAAATTTCGCCTCACGTACTTAGACACGCTTTTGCAACCCACCTTTTAAATAATGGAGCCGACTTAAGAGTGGTGCAGCTTTTACTCGGACATAGCGACTTAAATACAACGCAAATTTACACAGAGGTTGCTAGACAACGTCTGAAAAGACTTCATACTGAGCACCATCCAAGAGGCTAGGATATGATTATTTATAGGTTTATTGTTTTATTTTTCTCTTTGCAGATTTTTGTTTTAGATAAAGATGAAATAAAAGCAAAATTAAACGAAATCATTCCAGAAGAGATATCGGTAGATATGGTTGACGATACTTATTCTCCTAACTTTTTTTCTGTTGAATTATCTGACGGATCTTTATTTTATGTAACAGCTGATGGTGAATTTATCATCAATGGCGATCTTTATCAGATTGAAAAAAAATCTTTAATAAATTTTTCAGACATGCGAGATTCTAAAAAAAGAATTAATAGAATACTTGAAATAAATCCAAGCGAATTTATAACCTTTAAACCCAAAGAAAAGAAAATAGATATCTATGTTTTTACAGACGTTGATTGTGGGTATTGTAGAAAATTACATTCTGAAATCACAAGTTATTTAGAAAAAGGCATACAAGTTAATTATTTAGCTTATCCAAGAGAGGGTTTGGAAAGTGAGACTTTCCACAAAATGAAGACTGCTTGGTGTTCAAAAAATCCTCAAGCAAGTTTGACGACTTTAAAACTTGGTAAAACCATTAAAGGCAGTGATTGCACTAAAAAAATTGTTTCAAAACATTATAATTTAGCTAAAGAATTTAATGCTCGAGGAACTCCTACTATAATTTTAGAGAATGGTTTCTTATTGGCAGGTTATCACTCTGCTGAAGAGATATTGAATTTTTTAACAAAATAAATATGGATAAAAACTTTTCTTCAATAAATCGATTACCTCCTTATGTTTTCGAGGAAATTGGTCAACTTAAAATGGCAGCCCGAAGAAGGGGTGAAGATATTATTGATTTTGGAATGGGTAATCCAGACGGCGCAACTCCTGATTTTATTGTCGATAAACTCAAAGAAGTCGTGACGCGACCTGATACCCATCGTTACTCTCAATCAAAGGGGATTCCTAAATTGAGACAGGCTATAACTGACTGGTATGCTAGAAAATTTGATGTTTCATTGGATCCTGAAGAAGAGGCAATAGCTACTCTTGGTTCAAAAGAGGGCTTAAGTCATTTAGCCATTGCTACAATGGATAAGGGAGACGTAATTTTGGTACCAAATCCAGCTTATCCAATACACCCCTTTGGTTTTGTAATTGCTGGGGCGGATATTCACCACGTACCAATAGGTCCTGGCATTGATTTCTTTAAAAGTTTAAAAGATGCAATAAAAAATTCTTTTCCGAAACCAAAAATGTTGCTTATTAATTTTCCAAGCAACCCAACAACGAGTTGCGTTGATTTAGATTTTTTTAAGGAAGTTATTGCTATTGCTAAAGAACATGATATTTGGGTTGTTCATGACTTGGCTTATGCTGATCTTTGTTTTGATGGTTATGAAGCACCATCAATTCTTCAAGTAGAGGGAGCAAAAGATATAGCTGTTGAGTTTTATACTCTTTCAAAAAGTTACAACATGCCCGGTTGGCGCTTAGGTTTTTGTTGTGGCAATAAAGAACTCATAGCTGCGTTAGCAAGATTAAAATCTTATTTTGATTACGGTCACTTCACACCCATTCAAGTAGCTGGAATAGAAGCTTTGAATAATGGTGACAAGGAAGTGGAAAAAATTTGCCAAACTTATAAATCACGAAGAGATGTACTTTGCGATGGTTTGAATTCATTTGGTTGGAGCATTGAAAAACCTAAAGCAACTATGTTTGTTTGGGCAAGAATTCCTGAATCGTTTGAAATGAAGTCTATGGAGTTTTCTAGATTCCTATTGGAAAAGGCTAAAGTTGCCGTCTCACCAGGCCTAGGTTTTGGAGAGTATGGAGATAACTTTGTTAGATTTTCTTTGATTGAAAATGAACAAAGAACGAACCAGGCGGTCAGAGGTATAAAAAAAGCATTCAAAGAGTATCTCTAATGACAAATTTAAAAATAGGTTTATGCGGTACTGGAAATGTCGGATCAGCTTTTATTGAAAGCATCATTTCTTCAGAGTCTCTAATAAATCGAAATTATGGTTTGAATATTTCAATATCTTTGATTGGTGCAAGAAAAGGCAAGGTATCTGGCGTCTCAAATATTTCAGTTATTACAGATATACAAGAAGTTGCTAAATCAGATGATGTTGATGTTGTTGTAGAGTTGATTGGCGGCGTCGAAGATGCTTACAAACTTGCTGTTTCAGCACTTAAAAATAAAAAACATTTTGTCACGGCAAATAAAGCTCTTATTGCTGCTCATTCAAAAGAACTTTTTGAATTGGCAAAGGAAAATCAGGTTCACATTGGTTTTGAAGCTTCTGTGGCTGGCGGTATTCCAATTATTAGAACCATAAGAGATGGCTTAATTAGTAATCATATAAATTCCTTTGCAGGAATATTGAACGGCACTTCAAATTTTATTTTTTCTAAAATGGCTGACGAAAAGCTATCTTTTGATACTGCATTGGCTTTGGCTCAAGAAGAAGGGTTTGCTGAACCTGATCCTGCTTTTGATATTTCAGGACAAGATGCTGCACAAAAAACAAGCATCTTAGCCACGCTTTCTTTTTTTCAAAACTCCTCAATGGAAAATGTTTATTTTGAAGGAATCGATAATATCTCTCCTGATGACATAGATTATGGCAAGCAATTGAATTTTGTTTTAAAGCCTTTATCGGTTGGCATGCAAAATAAAAACCAAGTTACTCTTGGCAGTTTTCCTTCTTTTGTAAAAGCAGATTCTCTTTTGGCCTCAATCCAAAATGAAAATAATGCAGTGCTTGTAAATGCTGAAAATGTTGGTGGCACGATGTATTCAGGACCAGGTGCCGGAGCAAAACCGACGGCCAACTCGGTCTTATCAGACATCATTGATATAGCACGTGGAAAAATTTTTGATTATGAAAAATTTGTTGAAAAAAACCTATCCTCAAGTTTTGAAAATTTTTCCTGTGATCGCTACCTAAAACTCCAAGTAAATGATAAGCCTGGGGTAGTGGCAAAAATTTCTACTTTGTTAGCAAACAATAATCTCTCGATTGATAATCTTATTCAAAAAGAATTAGAAAGAAGTGACGGTCAAATACCTCTAGTTATCGTTTTAAGTAACTCAAACGAAACAACTATCCAAGAGACTATCAAAAATTTGGAAGCTTTAGATGAGGTTTTGGGACCATTAACTCATATTAGGATTTTAGATATCTAAAATGAAATACTTCAGTACTAGAGGAAATTCAAAGCCACTTAATTTTATTGATGTGCTGACATCAGGTACAGCAAAAGATGGTGGATTGTATGTGCCAGAAAATTTTCCAAAGTTTTCCAATGAAGAAATCGCTGATTTTGAGACTGCAAGCTATCAAGATCTGGCTTCGCATCTCTTGTATCCATACATTGAAGGGTTTTTATCAAAGGATGACTTTGAGCAAGTTGTAAAAAATGCTTACGACTCTTTTGCTGTTCCTGAAGTTGTAAAGTTAGTTGAAACAAAAAATATAGGTTATGTCCTTGAATTGTTTCATGGCCCAACTTTTGCTTTTAAAGATGTAGCTATGCAACTGTTGGCAGCTTTATTGGATAAAGCTGCTGAAAAAACTGATAAGAAAATAGTTGTTCTTGGAGCTACTTCAGGCGATACAGGTTCTGCTGCCATAGAAGCATGTAAAAAATTTAAAGACATCAATATTGCTATTTTATTTCCTCATCAGAAGATATCTCCTGTTCAACAAAGACAAATGACAACTTCAAATGCAAAAAATGTTTTTCCTTTGGCGGTAAAAGGTGATTTTGATGATTGTCAAAATTACGTAAAAAAAATATTTATAGAAAACAACAATGAAGAGGTCAAGTTTGTATCAATCAATTCAATTAATTGGACAAGAATTATGGCACAAAGTGTCTATTTTTTTTCCACCAAACTTCAACTAAAAAAAGATTATGTAGCTTCAATTCCTTCTGGAAACTTTGGACATGCGTATGCTGGCTGGACAGCAAAAAATATGGGTCTTTCATTTAAAGGAATCAATATCGCAACCAACAAGAATGATGTTTTGCACCGACTCTTTTCTGATGATATTTATCAGAAAAAAGAAACATCCGCTTCTCTTGCTCCATCTATGGATATATCTGTGGCAAGTAATTTTGAAAGGTTGCTCTTCGAAATATACAAAAAAAATGGTTCTCAGCTGAATGATACTTTTTCATCATTTCCTGCAAAATCAATAGATTTCAATAAGACAGATGAAATTTGGCAGGAAGTGAAAGCTTTCTTTCAAAGTTCGACTTGTAACGATAAAGAAATTGTTGAAACAATTGTAAAAAGCTATGACTCAGAAAATATTTTATTTGATCCTCATACTGCAACAGCAATAAAGGGAAACAAAGATCTTAATCTTGATGTTTCAGAGCTTGTAACCTTTGCTACGGCACATCCAGCTAAATTTCCAGATGCAATAAATAAAGAATTGGATATTTTAGACGAAAATACTCCAAGCTCCTTGAAGGAAATTATGACTAGAGAAGAAGCTTTTTCAGTGCTTGAAAATAATTTTGAGGACCTGAATAATTATCTTAATTCAGAGGTTCTTAATTAAATGGTTGAACTGTCTTTAGGCGAAAGAATCAAAGTTACTGCTAAGTCTCTAGCTGAGCTTAGGGGGTACCTTTGACTTTGAAGAAAAGAAAAAACGCTTAGACGAAATCAACACCAGGCTTCAAGACCCTGAAGTTTGGTCTAATCAAGAAGAAAGTCAGAAATTAGGCAAGGAAAAAGCTTCCTTAGAAAAACTCGTTGATTTGGTAGAGGGATTAAATAACTCTGTAGAAGATCTGAATGAATTATTTGAGCTAAGCGAAAATGAATCAGAAGCAAACCAATTAAAAGAAGAGCTTTTTAATGTTGAAGAAAAAATTGCAGATTTGGAGTTCCGTAGAATGTTTTCAGGAAAGATGGATCAAGCAAACACTTATCTTGATATTCAGTCTGGTTCAGGGGGGACGGAAGCTCAGGATTGGGCAGAAATGCTCTTACGAATGTATTTGAGATGGGGCGAAAATAAGGGTTTTAAAACCGAATTAATTGAAGTCTCTCCAGGAGAAGTTGCAGGAATTAAAAGCGCCACGATTAAATTTGAAGGCGAGTTTGCTTATGGTTGGCTTAGAACAGAATCAGGTGTTCATCGACTGGTTAGAAAGTCACCTTTCGATTCTGGAAATCGTCGTCATACCTCTTTTGCGTCAATTTTTGTGTCGCCAGAAGTAGATGATGATATTCAAATAGATTTAAATCCTGCAGACATTCGAATCGATACTTACCGAGCTAGCGGTGCAGGAGGACAACACGTAAATAAAACAGATTCGGCAGTTCGATTGACTCATTTGCCTTCAGGAGTAGTAGTGCAATGTCAAACTCAAAGATCGCAACATAAAAACAAAGATAGTGCGATGAAGCAGTTACGTGCAAAGCTCTTTGAGATAGAATTAAAAAAGCAACAGCAAGAAATGGAAAATTTAGAAGCATCAAAGGCAGATATCGGTTGGGGAAGTCAAATTAGATCTTATGTATTAGACTCGGCAAGAATTAAAGACCTCAGAACAGGCGTAGAAACAGGAAACTGCAACGATGTACTGGATGGAAATTTAGATTTATTTATTGAAGCCAGTTTAAAGCAGGGAATTGAATAATGTCTCAAGATAAAGAAGAAAGTCATTTAATTGAAGAAAGGCGAAAGAAACTTGCTGAGCTTAGAGAAGCTAACAAAGCTTTTCCAAATGATTTCAAAAGAAAACATTTGGCTCAAGAGTTGAAAAACGAGTTTGATGAGTTTTCTAAAGAAGAATTGGAAAAGAAGAAGGCAAAAGGAATAGTTGCTGGACGCATCATGCTTAGAAGAATGATGGGCAAGGCAAGTTTTACAACCATTCAAGATTTTTCTGGAAGAATTCAGCTTTACATCAGAGCTGATGAAATTTCGAACTACGATGAATTTAAAAATTATGACTTAGGGGATATTGTCGGTGCAGAAGGTACGGTATTTAAAACCAATACCGGCGAACTCTCGATACATGTCAAAAAATTAAAACTCTTAACCAAATCTTTACGACCATTACCAGAAAAACACTTAGGTTTAACTGATACCGAAATACGTTATCGCAAACGCTACCTGGACTTATTGACCAATCCAGAAAGTTTAGAAGTCTTTAAAACTAGAGCAGAAATAATAAGCAATATTAGAGCTTTTCTGCTAGCTGATGACTTTATTGAAGTTGAAACTCCTATGATGCATCCCATTCCAGGCGGAGCTACAGCAAGGCCTTTTGTTACGCATCATAACTCTTTGAATATGGATCTATTTTTAAGAGTTGCACCAGAATTATATTTGAAGAGATTGGTTGTTGGTGGATTTGAAAAAGTATTTGAGATCAATAGAAATTTCAGAAATGAAGGGCTTTCAACTAGACACAATCCAGAATTCACTATGTTGGAATTTTATACCGCCTACGTTGATAGTGACTTTCAAATTAAATTTGTGGAGAAGATGTTCAAAGCAATTACAAAATCATTGCCTCATAAAACAAATATATTCAAAAAAGCTTTTCATAAATTAACTATGGATGAAGCAATATTGCAATTCACTCCTCTGAAGAAAAAGGACTTAAGTGATGCCAAGAAGCTCAAGGAATTTTGCAAATCAGAAAAAATAAAAATGGATGCTAAGGGTTCATTAGCCATCATGAAAAATGAAATATTTGAAGCATTGGTCGAAGAGAAACTTATAGAGCCTACTTTTATTACTGAATATCCAATTGAAGTTTCACCTTTAGCGAGAGCTTCGACTGTAAATCCTGAGGTGGCAGAAAGATTTGAACTTTTTATAGACGGTAAAGAGATTGCTAATGGCTTTTCTGAGTTAAACGATCCTGAAGAACAGGCAGAACGTTTCAAAGGTCAAGTTGCTAAAAAGGATGCAGGTGACAATGAAGCGATGCATTTTGATAAAGATTACATCGAAGCTCTAGAGCATGGGTTAGCACCATGTGCCGGAGTTGGTATTGGTATAGATAGATTAACCATGTTAATTACCGGTACCGAATCTATTCGAGATGTTTTATTATTTCCTCAACTAAAAAACAAATAAGAATTATGAGTAAAGATTGGACAAAAATTAGATCAAAGGTAAAAGATTTCATTGAAAGTGAAATTTATCCTAAAGAAACCGAGTTAGCTAAGGGCACTCCCGAGTCACGAGAAATGCTTGGTTCATTAATGCAATTGGCAAAGGATGAAAAAATTTGGGCATTGGGACACCCAGAAGATATTGGTGGAGGCGGAATGCCTTTTATGGAATACGTATACGTAAATGAGGTCATTGGTAGATCTTCTTTTGCCATGGTGGCATTGGGCACACATTCTCTTCAAGATTCAATAATGCTTCGAGAATTTGCTTCCCCACATTGGCGCGATCAGTACCTCGAACCCTTAGTTCAAGGAGAAATCTTTCCAAGTTTTGGCATGACTGAGCCTGATGTTGCAAGTTCTGATCCTACTCAATTACAAACCACAGCTATCCTTGAAAATGGTACGTGGAAAATAAATGGTACAAAATGGTTTACCACTGGAGCTGCCAGAGCTGCCTACACTACAGTGATGTGTCGAACCGAATTAGACGCTCCTAGTCATGGCGCTTTCAGCATGATCATTGTTCCAACAGATAACCCAGGTTATAAAATTGTTAGAGAAACTCCTGTACTTGGTATTAATGGTGGACACTACGAAGTTAAATACGACAACGTCGAAGTTCCTGAAGAAAATTTATTAGGTCCAAGGGGGCAAGGATTTATCATCGCACAGAAACGACTTGGGCCTGGAAGAATTTTTCATTGCATGCGCTGGTTAGGCCAAGCTCAAAGAGCTTTTGACTTGCTTTGTGAAAGAATGCACGAAAGAGAGACTTTCGGTACTCCTTTAACAAAAAAACAACTGCTGCAAAAATTTGTTTTCGATAGTGCTTGTGAAATTCAAGCTTCTCGTCACTTAACCCTTGATGCTGCTAAAAGAATTGACCAGGGAGATGATGCGAGAATTGAAATTGGTTTGATTAAAGTGGTTGGGGCAGAGATGCTACACAATGTCATAGATCGAGCCATCCAAGTTCATGGTGCGAAAGGACTCACTGACGATACTCCATTAAGTCTTATGTATAGACATGCTAGGGAGGCAAGAATTTATGACGGTCCTGATGAAGTTCATGTCCAATCCGTTGCGAGACGTATTCTTAAGAACTATGAAAATAATGGTCCTGGGTGGGATTTTGGCGAGCGAGATGCATCCCTAGTATCTTAAGATGTCAGATTTTCAGGAATTTTTAGAAAATTCTCTGCAGCAAAAAATTAAGCAACTGATTCCTCTCACAGGAGGAGCTTCTGCAGATATTAATCGTATTGTTCTTGCTAATGAAGATGAACTTATAGTTAGAAGAACTCTGTCGCAAGAAAAATCCGTTATGGCAATTCCAAAAATCTTAGAAGCAAAAATACAGAAAGTTGTTAAAAAAAATGGAGCTCCTGTACCAGATATCATATTTGAGTTTTCTGAAGGCGAAGAAATAGGCGAGGGTTATGTCATGGAAGCAATTCCAGGAGAGACTATTCCTCGTAAAATTCTTAGAGATGAAAAATTTTCATCTGCTCGAGAAAAACTTCCTTTTGAAATCGGTAAATCTTTGGCCAAAATCCATCAAACACAATTAGAAGATTTAAAAGCTCTTGATCAGGTGACCTTTTCAGACTCTTTAGAAAAACTCTTTCAGGTATATCTAAGCTTTAACCAACCACAACCAGTCTTTGATTTAGCTTTTAAATGGCTTGAAGCCCAAGAACTCAAAGACTATGGAGAAGTTTTAGTTCATGGAGATTTTCGTTTTGGAAACTTCATTATTTCGGAAGAAAATTTAGAATCTATTATTGATTGGGAGTTAGCTCATATAGGCAACCCTATGGAAGATCTTGGATGGCTTTGCGTGCGGTCTTGGCGATTTGGTAATGTCAAAAAAAGGGTAGGTGGTTTAGGAGATACCAAAGATCTCATTGCTGGTTATGAATCCAACTCTGATATAAAAATTGATGAATCTCAGCTTGATATATGGCAGCTCTATGGCTCATTACGCTGGGGAGTTATTTGCATGATGCAAACTTTTGCTCATCTAAGTGGAATGGTTAATTCAGTAGAAAAAGCAGCGATTGGCAGAAGAGTATCCGAAACGGAATTTGATTTAATGAATATGATTAAGCATAAAAATTTCTTATGAGTGTTTTTGATAGACCAACTTCTAAAGAACTTTTAGAGGCAGTAATTGATTTCATTGACGCCGAAATAAAATCGGATTCTTATCCTGCAAATAAAAAGTTTAAATTTCAGATTGTTTTAAATGTCCTAAATGTTGTTAAGAGGGAGGTTGAAACTGGAGAAGAAATAAATAAAAAATTTTCTGAGCTAGGCTCAAACCTTATTGGAGAAAATGAGTTCACCATAGAAAAATTGTCCCAAAAAATTAGAGATAAAGAATTTGATCATGAAGACAAAGATCTTGTAGATTTTCTATATAACCTTACAGAGGAAAAAATTAAAATAGACAATCCGAAATATAAATAACTAAAAACTGTCATGGATGCAAAAATATATGGTCACAATCATTCTCCCTGGGTTCAAGCAGTATTATTAGGGTTACATGAAAAGAAAATAAAATATACCTTGTATCAAACACCGCCATTTGAAATATTTAAAATCTGGGGTGTTTATATGCCGGCTGCTGCTTTAGATGGAAATTCTTGGGAAGTTGAGTCTTCAAAAATATTAAAAAAAATTGGATTCAATAAAGTTTCTGAACAAGATATCCGAGCCGCTCAGGATGCATGGAAGGGCGTCTTACACCGCCCTGATAATCCCTTTAAATTTTTTTCAGCATGGGCTCATGCTTGTGACTTGAACTTACCATTTATTAAAAGCTTGATGAATAGCTTTCTTTTAAGTTTTACATGTTTTTACATGTTCCTGCTTATAAATATCATAAAAGTTAGATTTAATATGAAAGACCCTGAAAATTTCGGAGATCAATATCTTTTTTGGGAAAATGAGCTTCTTGAATCCGATGGTTCTTTCATTGATGGTCTCAATCCTGGTACAAGAGATTTCTTACTTTTTGGAGTAATTCAGTGCCATTCAAGTCTTCCTGTTCCTGCTCTCAAAGCCCTTCAAAATGACGAAAGACTCCTCAACTTGAGAATTTGGATGCATAAGATGCATGAAAGGTTTGAAGATTATCCTCATCTTTATTCAGGGGAATTTTTTGAGCCTAATTTACCACTTCCGAAGTCTTCAAGTTTTTTACAAAAGATTTTCTTTTATTTTGGAATAATAATTATGTTCCTTGCTTTTCCTATAACATTGCCACTTGCTTTATTTTTAATGAAAAAAGCTCCAAGATAATTTGTAAAAGTTAAAAATGAATAAAGAAAATTTTGAACCAATAAGATTTCTTAATTATTTAAAACACAGAGCAGATCATCAGGGAGTTCCCCTAGCTTTGGATGAGGGTTTTATTATGGAATCTTTTCATGTTGGGGTAAGGTATTTTTTTGGAGTTACTATTGACGATAAGGGAATGCCAATTCACGATAGAAAACAGCCTTACGAAGGTTTTTTAGAAGAGTGGATTGAAAGGAGTATTAACTGATGAATAAAACTTTGATATTTATAATTTTAGTTTTAGTTTTTGGAGGAGCTTTTCTCTACAATTTTTATCATACTCAGTTGGAAAAAATGCAACATTCAGTTGAGCACATGATCCATCGACATTAATCAAAGTAAATCTTTTATATCGTTTCTCTCATCCAGAAGCTCTTGAGTGGTCAAATCGATTTTTTCCTGAGCATACTCGCTTATTGGTAAATCTTGGACAATTGAAACCTTTCCACTGGCATCTGCTTTCAAAGGAAAGCCAAAGATCAAACCTTCTGGAACATTGTAACTACCGTCACTTAAAACTGCCGCACTAAACCAGTCATCTGCAAGAGTTTCTGAAAGCGTTGCTTTTACCGTATCAATAGCAGCATTGGCCGCTGACGTTGCAGATGAGGCTCCTCTGGCATCGATAATGGCTTTCCCACGTTGTTGCACGATTTTAAGAAAATCGTTTTCGATCCAGTTTTGGTCATTGATCCAACCGCTAGCTGATTCGCCTTTGATTTCTGCATTGTCTAGATCGGGATACATGGTAGGACTGTGGTTTCCCCAAATGGTCATTTTCTTAATATCAGAGATTTCTAAATCACATTTATTTGCAACCTGAGCTTTTGCTCTATTGGCATCTAAGGCAGTCATTGCCATCCATATTTGAGAAGCATTGTTACCATGCTTGCAACCAATTAGAGCGTTGGTATTTGCCGGGTTTCCAACAACAAGTATTTTTGCATCTGCCTTAGCATTATCTCCCAAGGCTTTTCCCTGTTCGGTAAAGATGCCTCCATTTATTTTTAATAAGTCCGCACGTTCTTCAATTTTTTTCCCATTGATAGTGATACCTCTCGGGATGCTACCAACTAAAAGAGCCCAATCAACATCTCCTGAAGCTTCATTCATGTCGGAAAAGTTTTTTACAGTCCCTAAAGTATTAAAACCACAATCTTCTAATTCCATGCGAGAGCCTTCAAGCCTGGATACAACTTGAGGTACTTCAACAAGATTTAAATTAACTTTTACATCTGAGCCAAAAGTTTCGCCACTAGCCAATCTAGTTAGTAAGGCATAACCGATTTGGCCAGCTGCTCCAGTTACTAAAACATTTACTTCTTTCATGTGTTTTTCCTTTAAATTAAGTTAAAAATATTCTTTCCTTGTTTTTGAGAAACGGATACTTTTGCATCCAACATCTCATTTTTAATCATGTTATTCAGAAGAATCTCATCTTTTTCGCTATTAGCAATAAATCTAGTTCCATCTTCTAGAGATCCGATTATTAATGCAAATTCTAAACCTTTTCTACCATTAACGACGGTATAAGTATCTATCTTTCCTTTTCCTGAAGGTGTTTCCGTGAAATTTTGAATGGCTTTTGAGTTGATATCTTTTTGAAGAGAACTGTTATTTATTTTTTCAAAAGGTTTAGCTGGTATTGTCGACATTACAAGAGCTGCGTGTTTAGTGATAAACCATGAATTTGCAGTAAGCAATCCATAAGTTTGAGGATTTTTTCTGAGTTGTCTTACCATTTCTGTAGTTGAAAACATCGTGTAAGAATTTCCAGGGCCTCCAAAGTAGGGTAAACCTCCTGTAACCGTTAAATCTTTTTTGTCTTCCGGAATACTCAATTCTTTTTTTGCAATTTGTACTGCTGAAGGGAAACAAGAATACAAATCAAAATGTTTGATGTCGGATAAAGAAATTTCAGCTTGATCCAAAGATTGATTTACACAAGTCTTGATTGCAGGGGAAGAGAAAAAATTAGGCCTTTCAGTCACGTTCCAAATATCATTGAGAATAGAGCAGCCATGAACATACACTCTTTTGTTTTCTACTACATTAAGTTCATCGGCTTTACTTTGGGACATCAAGATAAAAGCAGAAGCCATGTTTACTCGAATGACTGAATTTAAATATTTTGTATATGGAAAACCAACCATTCGATTGTTTGACGTTTCTTCTGCAATCTCTCTTGCGTTACGATAGGAAGGAAACCAAGAATAAGGATTTTTTGATGCAATCTTGCTGAATTCGCTGAATAACACACTACATTCATCAAGATGAGCAGCCGCTGTTTTCTTCTCTCTTTTTCTCAATGCTTGAGCAAAAAGAGGGTATACGTTGGTTGGTAAGTCCATTCCATGTAACTTTTCGTGATCTGAAAAACCAATATCATTATTGCCTATCATCTCTGGCGAGCCTCCTGGCTCATCTAGCCAATCCAATGACATACCAGCTTTTAACTTAGCTATCATTGTTTGAAGAGCTTCCCCTCCACTAAGCAAAGCGCAATCTGTTTCCCCAGTGGAAATTTTAACTAGAGCATCCTCTAACAATACTTGAGGGCTATTACCACCCATCGGTGCATATACTTCATTTTTTGCTGAGACATTGAGTTTATTGGCAAGAGTTCTTGGAAAATTTGAATATTGAAAGTTTGATTGGTTGGTTGCGGTAAGAAAATCTACAGTGAACCTAACTACACCTAAATAATCAATATGCTTATTCAATTCTTTGATTCCAGAGTCTTGAATCGCATGCTCGCAGGCCTTTGCAAGAAGCTCTTGTGGGTTCAGCCCATCTTCTTTGGATCTATCAACTAAGTCACCGACACCAACGATGACAGGAGCTCGTTTATCAATTTTTTTATTTTGCTTACGTTCTGACAAGATGTAATATTACCGACTTGAGTTAATCAAACGCATATTAAATAACAAGGAGAACTAAATGACTATTAATTTTGACGGAAAAGTTGCCATTGTAACTGGAGCTGGTGGCGGACTAGGTAGATGTCATGCTTTAGATTTAGCAAAGAGAGGGGCTAAGGTTGTTGTCAACGATCTTGGTGGAAACGTAGATGGTTCTGATGATGGTTCTTTATCGGCAGCAGAAAAGGTCGTAGAAGAAATTAAAGCGGCAGGCGGAGAAGCAATGGCTAATGGAGCAAGTGTTACTGATGTTGCTCAAGTCGAGGAAATGGTTAAACAAACTATGGATGCCTACGGCAGAATAGATATCTTAATCAACAATGCCGGAATTCTTAGAGATAAATCTTTTACAAAAGTTACCGATGAAGATTTTCGTATGGTTTTAGAAGTTCATTTAATGGGAACAGTGAACTGTACAAAAGCAGTTTGGGAAATTATGAAAGAACAGAATTACGGCAGAATTGTAGTGACTTCATCATCCAGTGGTTTGTATGGAAATTTTGGACAAACAAATTACGGGGCAGCAAAAATGGCCGTCGTTGGTTTAATCAATACCCTTAAACTAGAAGGTGCTAAATATAATATCAAATGCAATGCTCTTGCTCCGGTAGCAGGAACTAGAATGACCGAAGATTTAATGCCTGGAGAAGTTTTAGATCAGATTCAACCTGATCACGTAACCCCAGCAGTGACCTACATGGTCTCTGAAGATGCACCGACAGGAGTCATCATGTCAGCAGGCGCTGGAGTTTTTGCCAGAGTTTTTGTTCATGAAACTATGGGTGTCAACTTAGGTACTGGTGAAGATATGACTGCAGAAAACATTGCAGACAAATGGGATGAAATCTCTGACATGAAAGATGCAAGGCCTTGTTACCAGGGTGGTGAACAATCGCAAAAAATCTTTGAATTGATAATGAAAGGCTAAGGCTCACCAGCCCTTTCATAATCAACTTCAACTTTATAAATCTCTCCAGTTTTGTTTTCTTTGCAAAACTGGGGATTTGAAGATTCGGCAGTCAAAATATAAAGCTCTTTTTCGTCTTTGCCGCCTAACATGCATGCATAAGCAGACTGAGGAGTTGGAATTCGATCAGTAATTTTTCCTCCTTTCTTATATCTAATCACCTCTGCAGTTGTCGGAGAAGCTACCCAAATTCCATTATCTGAATCCAAACATATACCATCCGGCACAGGAAAAGGGGTGCTGTTTGATTCTTTTAGAGGAATGTTTAGAAACCTAATGATGCTTGTGATTATTTTAAAGTGAAGGGGCATGACTCTTGCCCAAATGGTTCTTTTAGACAATTCACCAGATTCATTAATTTGAAAAGAAGTTAAATTTCCTCCAAACGTCTCTCCTACAATCAATTCTCTACCATCTGGTGAAATGACAGTTCCATTTGGAAAGAGTAGGTCATCAGCGCATATTTTTACCTCTCCTTCTTGTGTTACAGAAATCAAGCAAGTTTTATGAATTTTGCTTTCAACATTGTCAGTCCCGAAGTTACCTACATAAGCGGTTCCATCTTTAGCGATAACCATATCGTTACATTGATAAGGAGTAAGATGTGACAGATCAGCATGAATCGAAAGCTCTCCGTCTTTTAGTTTCATGAGTTTTCGATCAAGCATAGAAACAATAATCAAACTACCATCCGGCAACCATCCAAGCCCAGAAGGTTGTTCCGGTATTTCTGCGAGGGTTGATAGATTTCCATCAGCATCAAGATTGTGGACTTTGTAACCATGCATATCTGAAAACCATAATTTATTTTCATGCCATCTTGGGCCTTCTAAGAAATGAAAACCGTCTGCAACTTTTGTCAAATTACTCATTTCTTTTCTCTTTTATTACTTTCATCAATTTTTTAGGATTATCAGTGATAATTGCATCCACACCAAGCTCTATTAGATCTCGCATGTATTTCTTATTATTCACAGTCCAGGTGATGCAATATTTACCTTCCTTCTTGAATTTTTTGATCAAATTCATACTTTTTTTTGAATCAATATGCTGACTGATACCAAACGATTTACTTTTTTCTAAAAAGGAGCTTATCTTTTTATAATCGTAATCAAAAAAAGCAGGAATAATGCTAAGCGTTGCAGGTATATCAAATCTCTTGTTTAATCCCTCCACAACGTTTGGGTAGAAACCCAAAAAATGAGTATTCAATTTTGAAATGACATCCGTTTCTACCATCTCATTCAATTCATTAAAACTAATTTTACTTGGCTTTATTTCAATAAAAATTTTTGATTTTTCAGGTTTACAATCAAACGCTTCTTTAAGTAAAGGTATATATGTATTTGCAAACTTTTTTGAACGAAAGCTACCTACGTCTACGGCTTTTAAAGCAGCAAGACTTTCTTGCGAGATCGCATATTCGCTTTCACTGACTCTTGCAAGACTATCATCGTGAATACAGATTAATCGTTTATCTTTTGTTTCTCTGACATCGAGTTCGACAGCATCAACTCCTTGATCCCAAGCTTTGATATATGCTGGCAGTGTATTTTCGGGAGCTTCCATCGAAGCTCCACGATGCGCAACTATTAAAGGATAGTTCTTTTTTCTTAATCCCAACTCAAAGCGCCACCAGTCTGGTATTCAATGACGCGAGTTTCAAAGAAATTCTTTTCTTTACGCAAGTCCATGATCTCAGACATCCAAGGAAAAGGATTAGTTGCATTAGGAAATTCTTCTTCAAGTCCAATTTGGGTAAGTCTTCGGTTTGCAATGAATTTTAAATAATCAGACATGCTCTCAGCGTTCATCCCTAAAATACCACCAGGCATGGTGTCATGAGCGTACTCGATTTCTAATTGAGTTCCTTGCAAAATCATATTCCTAGCTTCTGCTTGCATAGCTTCATCCCAGAGCTGGGGATTTTCAAGTTTTATCTGATTGATCATGTCTATTCCAAAATTAACGTGCATAGATTCATCTCTTAAAATGTACTGAAACTGCTCAGCTGTTCCTGTCATTTTATTTCTGTTCCCCATGGATAATATTTGAGTGAAACCACAGTAAAAGAAAATTCCTTCCAACACACAGTAAAAGGCAATTAGATTTCTCAACAAAGTTTTATCATCTTCTAATGACCCGGTTTTAAAATTTTGGTCAGCAAGAGATTCTGTGAAAGGAAGAGCCCAAGCAGCTTTTCTAGCTACTGATGGAATTTCCTTATACATGTTGAATATTTCACCTTCGTCCATACCTAGAGATTCGATTACGTATTGATAGGCATGAGTATGAATTGCCTCTTCTAAGGCTTGCCTTAACAAGTACTGTCTACATTCAGGATTTGTGATGTGTCGGTATAAGGATAAAACAATGTTATTTGCTACCAATGAGTCTGCTGTGGAGAAAAATCCAAGGTTTCTCATAACAATTCTTCTTTCGTCCTCAGTAAGACCATTTGGGTCTTTCCAAAGAGCCACATCAGCAGTCATATTTATTTCTTGCGGCATCCAATGATTAGCACTTCCATCAAGATATTTCTGCCAGGCCCAATCGTATTTGAAGGGGACCAATTGGTTTACGTCGGCACGACAATTGATCATTTGTTTTTGATCAACATCAACTCTACTTGATGCGCCTTCTAGCTCTTCCAAGCCTTTTTCTATATCTAGATTATCCAAGGCTTCTGATACATCATTAATTGAGCCTGTGCTTACCGATGGTTTAGTGGCTAGGGTTACAGCATCCTCTTCCACAACTGCAGTTTGTTGCATGGCAACTTGTGCTTTGGCTGGTTCAGCTTCTGGCGTTTTTTGTTTTTCTTCTGAGTTAAAGTCATCCCAAGTTAACATAGCTACCTCCTTATAAAATTACTGACATGCCTCGCAGTCAGGATCGTCAATGGAACATGCTTCCGGCTGATCGTAGGTTTTAGGTTCAGTCTTAACAGCGTTAAGCTCCATATTGGTTATTGTTGATTTTTCGGTTGTTGTGGCACTTCTTGATCTTAGATAGTAAGTCGTTTTTAAACCTCTTAACCAAGCCATTCGATACATGATATCGAGTTTCTTTCCATTAGGCTCTGAAACGTAGAGATTCAATGACTGACTTTGATCTATCCATTTTTGTCTTCTGCTTGCTGCTTCAATAAGCCACTTGGGCTCCACCTCAAAAGAGGTAGCAAACAGTCTCTTAATATCTTCTGGTACTCTGGCAATACTTTCTAAGCTTCCATTAAGGTTTTTAAGATCATAAACCATAACCTCATCCCACATACCTATTTCTTTCAGCGCATCTACCAGATGCATGTTTATGACTGTAAATTCTCCTGAGAGATTTGATTTTACAAATAGGTTTGAATAGGTTGGTTCAATTGATTGGGTTAATCCTGTGATATTAGCAATAGTCGCTGTTGGTGCAATTGCCATTGTATTTGAGTTTCTCATGCCTTGGCTTTTGACTTTTTCTCTTAGAGCATCCCAATCAAGACGAGTTGTCTTATCAACTTCAATGAAGTCTTTACCCCTTTGTTTTTCAAGAATGTTTATTGAATCGAGTGGTAATATTCCCTGGCTCCAAAGAGAGCCTTCATACGAAGAGTAAGAACCTCTTTCTTTGGCTAGATCGGAAGATGCGTTTATTGCCATGTAACTCACTAATTCCATCGACTCATCAGCAAAGTCAACTGCAGCTTCTGAAGCGTATGGTATTTTCTTAATGTATAGCGCGTCTTGAAAACCCATGATTCCCATACCTATGGGTCGATGTTTAAAGTTTGAGTTTTCTGCTTGAGGCACTGCATAGTAATTTATATCTATGACGTTATCGAGCATTCGGATTGCCGTGGTTACGTTTTTTTCGAGCTTATCTTTGTCTAGGCTTCCTTCTGCATCAAGATGATTTGGGATATTAATTGAGCCTAAGTTACAAACTGCAATTTCATCATTTGAAGTATTAAGCGTAATTTCTGTACATAGATTTGACGAATGAATTACCCCTGTATGTTGCTGTGGAGATCTTAAGTTACATGCGTCTTTGAAAGTAATCCAAGGATGACCAGTTTCAAAAAGCATGGACAGTATCTTTCGCCATAACTCTTCTGCTTCCACTTCTTTATAAGCTTTAAGCTTTCCTTCCTGAGCAAGCTTTTCATATTCTTCGTACTTTTCTTTGAAAGCTTCACCAGATAGATCATGCAATTCAGGAGTTTCATTTGGAGTGAAGAGGGTCCACTTTTTTCCTTCGAACACTCTTTCCATGAAAAGATCTGGAACCCAATTGGCAGTGTTCATATCATGTGTTCTTCTTCTATCATCACCTGTATTTTTTCTTAGTTCCACAAATTCTTCGATGTCTAGATGCCAAGTTTCTAAATATGCGCAAACCGCTCCCTTTCTTTTTCCGCCTTGATTAACAGCGACAGCTGTATCGTTAACTACCTTTAAGAAAGGCACCACTCCTTGAGATTTTCCATTTGTTCCTTTGATATGAGCTCCCATTCCTCTTACAGGTGTCCAGTCATTTCCAAGACCACCCGCCCATTTGGAAAGCATGGCATTATCTTGAAGAGCGCCATAAATTCCATGCAAGTCATCCGGGACAGTAGTCAAATAACATGAAGACAATTGGGAATGCATAGTTCCTGAATTGAATAGGGTTGGCGTTGAACTCATATAGTCGAAAGAAGATAATAATTCATAGAACTCTAAAGCTCGCTGTTCTCTATTTTCTTCGTTTAGAGCCAAGCCCATTGCAACTCTCATGAAGAATACCTGTGGAAGTTCAAATCTTATTTCATTTGAGTGAATGAAATACCTGTCGTAGAGAGTCTGAATCCCCAAGTAAGAGAAAAGCAAATCATTGTCTGGATTCATAGCTTTGCCGAGCAAATCCAAGTCATAGTTTGCTAGCTCTGGATCAAGCAGTTCCAACTCAATCCCTTTTTTTATAAAAGCTTTTAAAGCTTCAGGGTAGAATGCTGTCATTTCCTCATGTGTTGCATTCTCTGTAATTTCAAGAAAAGAAAGAGCCTCTGATCTTAGACTGTCCAAGAGAATTCGTGCTGTTGCAAAGGTATAGTTTGGCTCTACTTCGACAAGAGAACGAGCTGAAAGAACCAATGCTTCTTTTACTTCATGTTCTGGTGCTCCTTCATATAGGTTTTTGTTTGCTTCTAATATAATTTTTTCACTATCTGTGCCTTCTAAGTCGTTGCATGCTTCTCCGGCAATGAGCTCAATTCTTTCAGAAGTTTTAAGTTCCTCTTTTTCTGGTCGATCGTGAATGTGAGTTTCTATTGCTCTTTGGTTTGCTCTTTCGGCACGATATAAAACATATTCTCTTGCAACTTTATGCTCTTCAGAGCGCATCAAAGCCAGTTCCACCTGATCTTGTATTTCTTCTATGTGAATAGTCCCACCAGACGGCATTCTTTTCTTGAAGATATCTTCTACTTGGCTACTCAGAGCTGATACTCTGGTGTGAACGCTTGAAGATGCAGCTGCTGCACTAGTATGCACAGCTAAAAAAGCTTTTGTTATCGCAATTTCTATTTTCGACCCATCAAAGTCAACGACGGATCCGTTTCTCTTTATAATTCTTAGCTGGCCGGGAGAAACCATAGCTTTTTTTGGTTCAGATTGGACTGCTTTCTGCTTCTTTTCTTCTATCGTTTCTGTTGTTTCCAAAACAATTCCTTCTAAAAAAATTTACTAAAATGGATGTGTAAAACACAACATATTGTGTTTTCTTAACAATGAAGTACAAGATAAAGGGTTTTTATCAAAAAAGCAATACAACAATTTATGAAAATTTAGTGGATAGGCTGTGTATAAGTGTATATAAATATGTTCATGTCTAAGTATTACATTTCAATAGACCAAGGCACCACGAGCTCAAGAGCAGTTCTATATGACAGCTCTTTTGATGAGATATCGCAAGAACAGCAGGAATTTAAACAATACTATCCCGCAGAAGGCTTGGTAGAGCACGATCCTGAGGAAATTTGGTCTTCTGTTATAAGTTCAGTGAGATCCTTGATGAGCAAGAACAGTGTAAAGAGCTCTGATGTGATTTCTATTGGTATCACTAATCAAAGAGAAACAGTCATGCTTTGGGATAAAGATGGCAAAGTTATAAATAAAGCCATTGTTTGGCAAGATCGTAGAACAACTGAATTCTGTGAAGAACTAAAAATTAAAGGTACTGAGTCTGAAGTAACTGAAAAAACTGGTCTCTTGCTCGATCCTTATTTTTCAGCAACTAAAGCTCGCTGGTTATTGAAAGAATACAAAATTGATCCGAGTAGATATTTTTTTGGCACCATTGATACATTTCTTGTTTGGAAGTTAACAGAAGGAAAAAGCTTTAAGACAGATGTAACCAATGCATCTAGGACATCATTATTAAATATTGATTCCATCAAATGGGATGAGAGTTTATTAGATATATTTGAGTTAGGTGGCTTAAACCTACCAGAGGTAACTAAGAACACTGCTGATTTCGGCTCAACAAAACTTTTTGGAGGAGAGATAAAGATATCTGGCATTGCAGGCGACCAACAAGCATCTTTAATAGGACAAGGTTGTTTTGCTAGAGGTCAATTAAAAAGTACTTATGGCACAGGATGTTTTTTAATGGCAAATACAGGAAAAAAAAGACAAAACTCCTCAAACAAGCTTTTATCAACTATAGCCTACCATGTAGATGATTTATGCTATGCCCTAGAAGGAAGTATTTTTATGGCCGGAGCTAATTTTCAATGGCTCAGAGATAAGATGAATTTTTTTGAAGATGTCAACGAATCGGAAGAACTTGCTAAAAGAGCAGATCCTAATTCCAATATTTTTCTAATTCCTGCTTTTGTAGGCTTAGGAGCTCCGCATTGGGTTCCTGACGCTAGAGGGGCTATTTTTGGACTTACAAGAGACACGGGGAGAGAAGAATTGAGCTTGGCTACCCACGAAGCAATTGCTTTTCAGACTAAAGAGATCATATCTTCTTTAGAAAATGACGGGATAAAAGTAGATAGCGTAAGAATTGATGGTGGTTTAACGAGAAACGATTTCTTTAATCAGATTTTATCTAGCATTATTGAATTGGAGGTTTTGCTTTCCAAATCTATTGAATCTACTGCTTTAGGTGCTGCTTATCTTGCTGGTATTGGGGCTGGAGAAGTTTCACTGCAAGATGTTTCTAAGAACTGGTCGCCAAAGGCAGAATATAATCCAGATACCAGTTACGATTTGAAAAGATATGAGATCTGGAAAGAATTTTTAAATAGATTAATCAGCTAACAAAAACTCAAGAAGGCTCTGCTGAACATGCAATCTATTCTCAGCCTGGTCCCATACCATGCTCTGAGCGTGTTCCAACATTGTAAAGCTTATTTCTTCACCTCTGTGAGCAGGTAAACAATGCAAAAAGATTGCATTGTCTTCTGCAAGACTCATATCTTTTTCTTCAATAAAGAAGTTTTTAAAAGTTTTCCTTCTTTCTTTCGAAGAGGATTCGTTGTTCATAGAAGTCCATACATCTGTCGTGACGATTTGGGCTTTTTCAAGAGCCTCATTTTTTGATGATGCTAACGTTATAAAATCTTTAGCATTATTTAGCAATGGTTGATATGGCTCACAACCTTTTGGACAAAAAATACTTATTTCAAAATCAAATATAGAGGCAGCTTCAATATAAGAATTGCAAACGTTATTTCCATCTCCGATCCAGCATACTTTTTTTAGAATTACGTCCTCATTTCTTTCCCTGAAAGTCATCAAGTCCGCTAGGATCTGACAGGGATGAAATAAATCAGTTAAACCATTAATCACAGGAACAGAGGAGTTCTCTGAAAAAAGCTTCAACTCTTCGTGACTATCGTTTCTAATTACAACAGCATCAAGTATGGAAGATAAAACTTTAGCAGTATCCGGAATTGGCTCACCTCTGGACATTTGCAACTCAGATGAACTTAAGAAAATTGTGTTCCCTCCCAATTTGTTCATAGCTACTTCAAAGGAAACTCTGGTTCTTGTAGAGGGCTTTTGAAAAATTAGGCCAAGAGTTTTTTTATCGAAGATATCTGATGATTCAGATTTTGTTTTAATCTCAATTGCTCTATTAATGATATGTGAAAGGTCTTCTTTAGAAAAATTATCAAAATTTAAGAAATGCTTTGGTCTCATTTAATTTAAGTTATAGAATTGCAGATTCAAAAAACTAATACTAATAGACTTCATTAAATAAATAAAATTCATATGACGCAAAAAATTAAAACTTTCAATGCAATTGCTGAGAAAGGTCTGAATATCCTTCAAGAAAAAAAATTTGAGGTATCAGATAACCTTTCTGATCCAGATGCAATTATTTTGAGAAGCCATAAGCTCAAAAAGGAAGATTTTGGCAAAAATCTTAAAGCCATAGCTAGAGCTGGAGCGGGAGTAAATAACATTCCTGTCGAAGAGTGTTCTGATCTTGGAATCCCAGTTTTTAATACTCCAGGAGCAAATGCAAACGCAGTTAAAGAAATAGTTTTAGCAGCATTATTAATGTCTTCCAGAGGTCTTTTTCAAGGAGCCAATTTTGTTAATTCAATAGAAGAGTCTAATCAAGATGAATTAAAACCATTAATTGAATCTGGAAAAAAAAGTTTCAAAGGCAGAGAATTAACTGGCGGGACCTTAGGCGTTGTTGGTATGGGAGCTATAGGCTCTAAAGTTGCTGATATGGGAGTAATGCTAGGTATGAATGTAATTGGTTATGATCCAGCCATTACGGTTGAAGCTGCTTGGAAATTGCCTAATAAAGTTGAAAGAAAAGAAAGCATCGAAGACGTTTTTAAGGAATCCGACTATATTTCTCTCCATGTGCCCGCAAATGATAAAACCAAGGGTCTTATAAACTCTGATTTACTTAAAAATGCTAAAAAGGGCTTAAGACTAATAAATTTTGCAAGAGATGAAATAGTAGTCTCAAAAGACATTATAGATAGCCTAGATAAAAGGATTCTAAGTAAATACATTACAGACTTTGCTGATTTGGAATTAATCTCGAGGGCTAAGACGGCTAACGAAGTAATTATTTTGCCTCATATTGGAGCTAGTACAAGCCAAGCAGAAGAAAATTGTTCTGTCATGGCCGCTGAACAGCTTGATGATTTTTTGAATAACGGAAACATTAAAAATTCAGTTAATTTTCCTGAGTTAATTGAACCTAGACCTTCAGAATTTAGGATTACTCTTTCTAATAAGAATCATCCAGGAATGATAGGAAAAATAACTACCGTATTGGCTGATAATAAATTAAATATCATAGATATGGTCAATAAAAGTAGAGGCGATATTGCTTATAATATAATTGATCTAGAAACTAAACCACCGGAAAGGGTTTTAGCTGATTTGTCCTCTCTAGATGATGTCATCTCTGTGAGAGAGGTATAAAAATGACAAAACCAGTTGCAATTATTACAGGCGGCAGTAGAGGGGTTGGTGCCGAGGTTTCAAAACTTCTTGCAAGTAAGGGTTGGAATATAGCAATTACTTGTTCAAGTTCAATTGAAGACGCAAATGAAGTAAGTAAAGAGTGTGAAACCTTGGGTGCAGAGACAATTGTTCTAAAAGCAGATGTTTCACAGCCTGAATCTTGTGCTCAAACAGTAGAAGAAACTATCAAAAAATGGGGAAAATTAGATTCTTTGATTAATAATGCCGGAACCACTAAATTCAATGCACATGAAAATTTAGATGGCCTCTCTAAAGATGATTTTCTTGGATTATATGCAACAAATACTGTGGGACCTTATATGATGATTAAAGAAGCCAGAGAAAGCCTTCTCAAATCAAATAATCCATCGGTTGTAAATGTTGCGTCTATAGCTGGAGTTTTAGGAATAGGAAGTTCCGTAGCATATGCTGCATCAAAAGGAGCTCTAATAAACATGACCAAGTCTCTTGCAAGAGCCTTAGGACCAATAAGAATCAATGCTATTTGTCCTGGATTCATACAAGGAGATTGGTTGAAGAATGGTTTAGGCGAGGAAACCTATGAGTTTGTAAAAAAATCTACTGAAGATAGTGTTCCATTAAATTTAACCTGTACTGCAGAGCAGGTTGCTGAGACAATTTGTTATTTTGTAGAGTCTGGATCAACGATAACAGGCGAAACATTATTACTTGATGGTGGAATGCATTTGGGCAATTATTAAGCCCTAAAAATATTTTTCTACATATTCTTTTGTAAAACCTACAATCTCGTCTTCTCGGCCTTCTTTAACCTTCATAACCCATTCAGGATCGGATAAGAGAGCCCTTCCTACAGCAACCATATCGAATTCTTCTCTCTCAAACATCTCCACTAAAGTTTTAATGGATGAAGTGTTAGCTTTATCATTGCCTACGTACAAACCTATAAAATCTGAATCAAGTCCTACACTTCCCACAGTAATGGTAGGTTTATTGGTTATTTTTTTAGTCCAACCTGCAAGATTTAAATCAGAACCTTCAAATTCTGGTTCCCAGTATCTCCTAGTACTGGCATGAAAGACATCAACCCCTGAATCAGATATAGGTCCTAAAAAAGTTTCCAAATCTTCAGGGGTGGGGGCAAGTATTGCGTCGTAATCTTGTTGTTTCCATTGAGAAAATCTCAGCATTATAGGAAAATCATTACCAACAAGTTTTCTAGCACGTGAAACTATTTCGCAGACAAACTTTGTTCTTAAATCTTCCTCTTTGCCATATTTATCTCTCCTAACGTTAGTATCTCGCCAGAAAAATTGATCAATCATATATCCATGAGCTCCATGAAGTTCGACACCATCAAAACCTAACATTTTTATAATTTCAATATCCTTTACGTAGTTTTGAATGAGATCTTCAACGTCATTATCTGTCATTTCATAAGCTACTTTTTTATCTTTTCTTACTAAACCTGAAGGCGTATAACCAGGTACCTCAGGATTTGGAGGCTGACCAAGTTTTCTTATTCCTCCCACATGCCATAGTTGACAAAATATTGTGGAACCTTGTTCCTGAACAGCAGAAATTAAATTCTTCCAGCCTTCATGAGATTCTTGTCTTAAATTTGGAACATTAGGATAGCCACTTGATGCAGGATGACTCATTTCAACACCTTCAGTTATGATCATTCCAACCTCTGCAGCTGCTCTTCGTTTGTAATATTCTAAATTCTGATCTGTAGGAATGCCGTTTGGTGACATACTTCTTGTCATAGGCGCCATAGCTATTCTGTTTGGTACAACTAAGCTATTGATTTTTATTGGTTTAAATAATCCTTCCATTTTTACCTCTATTTGTATTCAGAATATATAAAATCCTATAGGAATAAGAATTTTTTTATAGTATCTTTTATATGAGTTACACACAAAAGTTTATTTGTTTTTTTTAAATTAAAGCTTTGCATATATTTTGATGCATTATCATGGTGCAAACTTATTAACCTTATAAGTTATTGATTTTATTGACTAATATATAAGTGGTTAAAAATTAACCAATTTGGCTAAAACACTTCTGTTACAAGGTTCCAATCAATCTTCCTTATTTTATCCAAAGAGTTATCCACAATTTCTGTGGATAAAAAAATAAAATATTTGCTAATATTTCGTGATGGTTGCGAGCTTAGAATCATGGAAAGAAGTTGCTACTGAATATGGTTTAAAAGACATTTTAAAACCTATTAGAAAAAAATTATCCGAAGTTTCTTCACAGAAAAAAAAAATACATCCAAGCAGCAAAGATATTTTTAGGGCATTTGAATTAACGTCTTTTAAAAACGTAAAAATTATAATACTTGGACAAGATCCCTATCATGGTCCCAATCAGGCAAATGGCCTAGCCTTTTCAGTTAATTCAGAAGTTAGATTTCCTCCATCTTTGCTTAATATATTTAAGGAATATTCAAAAGATTTAAATTTACCTATTCCCATTGATGGAAATTTATCAGCCTGGGCAGAACGAGGAGTTCTACTTTTAAATTCTATCTTAACCGTTGAATCTGGATCTCCAGGATCTCATAAGGATTTTGGATGGGAACAATTTACTAATCAGATTATTAAAGCCTTAAGTGATAAAAAATCAAATTTAGTTTTCATTCTATGGGGAGCATATGCTCAATCAAAGAAAATTCTTATAGATTCTTCAAAACATTTAATAATAGCATCACCTCATCCATCTCCATTATCAGCTCACAGAGGTTTTTTTGGATCAAAACCTTTTTCTAAGACTAACGATTATCTTAGAAAAAATAAAAATGAAGAAATAGATTGGAAAATATAAGATCTATAGAATGTTTAAAATTTCCCCGTCTAGAAAAATAGATTTAGTTTGATCATCTTTATTTTTGAAAAAAACGAAGCCGTATTTACCTTCTTTAGATAAAATCTCTCCAATTTTTTTCCCTGCTTTATTATAAATTGAAGACTCTTTAATCTCGTCTTGTAAATTATCAGCAATTTTAAGGGCAAATTTCAATTTCCCTCTATATTCCATTCTTGCAATGACTTCTTGGCCATTAAAGCAGCCTTTTGAAAAATCAATTAGTTCATTATTCTGATAATTAAGTTCATGAGGAGTATATTTTGCGGAAGTATGTTTATTTACTTCCACTATTCCTTCATTGATTAGGAATTTCATCCATTCAGAAGAGTTTAGTTCTTCTTCGAAGTTATCTTTGTTATCTTTTTTCAATTTAGCATCAAAAAAAGGAATATATATCTTCATATGTTCTTCAAAAGAAATAAACAATTCTTCTAAAATTACGATCTTAAATCCATTTTCAACTTTCTTGATCCAAAAAGTTGCCATAACTCTACCTTTATTATTGCAAATGCAGGCTGGCATAAAATCCTTATCTGAAATCTTTTCTACATCTATTGTAATTTGCCCTTGTAAGAATTCTCCTGCTTGGGATCCTTCTACAATAAGATAAGTATGTTTTTGTGAAAATTTCATGCTTTTTTTATATTTTCCTGATTATATAATTCTTTCTGTGAGCAACCTATTAAATAAAGCTAAATTTAAGGCAAGAAGAGGACTGAATGAATTAGACAAAATCTTTGTGCCTTTTGTCGAAAAAAGGTTCTTATCTTTGGATAATTTTCAAGTTAAACAACTTTTTGAGCTTCTTGAAATTGACGACGTTTCTTTAGCAGACATTATCATTTATAAAAAAATGGATTATCCAATTGAACTCAGAGAAATATTTGAAGAAATATTTGAATTTTATAGTGAAATTTAGCTGAACTTGTGGACAATACGCATGTCTATAAGGATTAGGACATGGAAAACGATATAAACATTATTAATCTTGTCAAAAAAGGGGATGTGAGAGCCTTCGATATCCTTGTGGTTAAATACCAAGATAGACTTGTCTATTCTGTTTATAAGTTTTGTAAAGACTATGAATTGTCTCAAGATATTGCTCAAGAAGCTTTTGTTAAAGCTTTTAGAAATATTGATAAATTTAGAGGAGAAAGTTCTTTCTATACTTGGATTTACAGAATTGCTATCAATACAGCAAAAAACTATTTTTCAAATAAATCTAGAGGAGCTGAAACTTATAATGAAGATGTTCTTGATAGCGCTTTATCTGAGATGTCTTTAAATTCAGATAATCCTGAAACTCTTTTAGAAGCAGAAGAAATGAAAGATGCTGTTAATCAGGCTTTTCAAAACTTACCTGACGAAATAAGATCTACCTTATCTCTTAGAGAATATGACGGATTGAGCTATGAAGAAATATCTAAAGTCCAAAACTGTCCAATTGGTACGGTGAGATCTAGAATTTTTAAAGGAAGAGAGCTTATCAACGAAACTTTTTCTAAATTAGGGCTGTCTAAATCTTGGAGTAATTAATATGGAATCAAGTGTAGATCAAAGATTATCTTTACTTTTGGATGGCGAAGCCTCCGAATTTGAAACGCGTAGACTTGTTGAAGATATTTCCAATAATCCTCATATTAAGAAGCGCTGGCTTGAGATGAATAAACAAAAATCAGCGCTTCGAAGAGAACTTTTAATGCCGAATCTTGACCTTTCTTCCAAAATCCAAAACGAACTTCAAAAATCCAAAAAAATAAACAACCAAAAACATCACGATTATCATTTTAGCTGGGGAAAAATTCCCTATATGAGGACCTGTTCTTATCTTTTTGGTCTCTGTTTTACTCTCACCTTTTTATTTTTCGAATTTTCCTCCCAACCCAATCAATCTTTCCTCCAAGTCTCAGCTCCAAAAACCTTAGTTTCCACAATAAATCCAGTCATCCTTGATGATTACGGTAGAAACTTCGATGGAAACCTTCGAAGCTATAAATTCATTTCCAATAATCAAGTAGAGGCTAATTATGGAATCAAGGGTTCAAATGCAAATCTTAAGTTAAAATTTTTCCTTGAGGATGGTTCTAACACTATGAAACTATCTTCTATTGCTAATGGCGTTACTATTAATACTAGGAAGGGTGACAAATCAATGATTATTAATCTTTCTAGCGATAAATTATCCAACCAAAAATTGATAAGTATTTCTAATTTAATTTTAGAATAAATAAAAATTCAACTATGCAAAAAAAAATATTTGTATTATTTACTCTCATGATTGTCTCCAGCATGGGTTGGAGCCAATTGAACCAAAACGTATCAGATCTTCCCAATTTTTCTTCTCTTGCTGAGCAAGTAACACCTGCAGTTGTCAATGTAAGCGTCACAAAAGTTATTAAATCTCCAGCTCAAAATGAAATGAGAAGAGGGCCTTTCAACGACCCTTTTTTTGATGACTTTTTTGGCTCTCCTTACAATCCTCCAAACCGTGATAGAAAGGTTGCATCAGGAGGTTCAGGATTCATCATTTCAGAAGATGGGTATATTTTGACAAATCATCATGTAATTGAAGATGCCTCAGAAGTTGTAGTTAGTCTTCAAGATAGAAGGGAATTTTCTGCAGAGATAATTGGAAGCGATAAAAAATCAGACGTTGCTCTTTTGAAGGTCAAAACTAATGAAAACCTTCCTTTTTTAAACTTAGGAGATTCGGAAAAGGTAAGAGTTGGCGACTGGGTCATGGCAATCGGATCTCCTTATAGACTTAATGCAACAGTAACTGCGGGAATAGTAAGTGCAAAAGCTAGAAGCGTTCCAGGACAAAGCACTTCATATATACCTTTCATTCAGTCAGATGTAGCTATTAATCCAGGAAACTCAGGCGGTCCTTTATTCAATCTTAACGGAGAAGTCATCGGCATTAACGCAATGATTTACTCTAATCGAGGAGGGTATATGGGAATTTCCTTCACCATTCCCATTAACTATGCAGATGAAATAGTTAGACAGATCAAAGAAAATGGATTTGTCTCTAGAGGTTGGTTGGGTGTAGCAGTTCAGGAAGTTACTAAGGATTTAGCAGATTCGTTTGGTTTGGATGTACCGCGTGGGGCACTAATTGGAAGTGTTTTGAAAGATTCTCCAGCGGAAAAAGCCGGACTAAAAAATGGCGATGTAATTATTGATTTTGATGGACAACAAATAATTTATTCAGGCGATCTTCCTCAGATTGTAGGAAGAATACCGCCTGAAAAAAAAGTGAACGCAACTATATTTAGAGATGGAAAAAAAGTATCTGTTCCTGTGACAACTGGCAAATTAGATGAAAAAGTTACGCAAGACACAACCGTTGATAGAAAAGAAGAAACCGGAAATATTTTAGGCATCGCCGTCAAAGATATCGCTTCCTTGTCGGATCCAGAACAAAAACAATTGGGTCAAAACAAAGGAGTCGTGGTATCGAGTGTTTTTCAAGGACCTGCATCTGAAGCTGGAATCAGAAGAGGCGACATAATCGATAAAATACAGTTTAAGGATGTAAGTAATATCAAAGATTATGAAAAAATTTCTAAAGCTTTAAAAAAAGGCTCTACCATTGCTTTAAGAATTATCAGAGATAAAAACGGTTCTTTTCTCACCCTTAAAATTCCAAAATAGGACATAATGCCCGCATGTCGAGCCATGCTTCTATAAATCAGATAAGAAATTTTTGCATCATTGCGCATATTGATCACGGAAAATCCACGCTCGCAGATCGTCTCATCGAAATATGCGGAGGCTTAAGCGAACGGGAAATGCAAAATCAAGTGTTGGACTCTCTTGATTTGGAAAGAGAAAGGGGCATTACCATCAAAGCTCAGTCGGTATACCTAGAATATGAGTTGGATGAAGAAAAGTATCAGATTAACTTAATAGATACTCCCGGACACGTGGACTTTGCCTATGAAGTATCAAGGTCTTTAGCTGCTTGTGATGGAGCTATTTTACTTGTCGATGCTTCTCAAGGAGTTGAAGCACAAACTCTCTCTACTTGTTATAACGCTATCGATCAAGGGCTGACGATATTTCCTGTATTAAATAAAATTGACTTAAAACAATCGGATCCAGAAAGAGTCAAACAAGAGATAGAAGAAATAATTGGCTTAGAAGCAAGCAAAGCACCAGCGATAAGTGCAAAGGATGGGTTCGGTGTTAAAGATTTATTGGAAAAAATTATCAGAGAAATACCTGCTCCAGAAGGTTCCATTACAGAACCATTACAGGCTTTGATAATTGACTCTTGGTTTGATCAATACCTTGGAATTGTCTCTTTGGTAAGAGTGGTAAATGGCGAAATAAATCTTGGTGATAAAATTAAATTTTCCTCAAATAATAATGTTCATTTAGTAGAAAAATTGGGAGTCTTTACTCCCAAAAGATTAGAAAAAACTAAACTAGTTGCAGGAGAAGTTGGTTTTATCTGTGCCGGAGTTAGAAGTATTAAAGGTGCTCCTGTTGGAGATACCATAGTTCTGCCTGATAAAAGTAACTCTTTGCCAGGATTCAAGCCAATAAGTCCTCAAGTTTTTGCTGCGCTTTATCCTTTAGATTCTGGTGAATTTGAATCATTTAGAGAATCTTTAGAAAAACTAGCGTTAAACGATGCTGCTTTGCAATTTGAACCAGAGCAATCTCAGGCTTTAGGTTCCGGTTTTAGATGTGGGTTTTTGGGAACGCTACACATGGAAATCATTATAGAGAGACTCCAAAGAGAGCATGGAATTGAGCTTTTGGCTACAGCTCCTACTGTCGTTTATGAAATTTTATTGAAAAACAATGATGTGATTGAAATTGAAAATCCAAGTAAATATCCTGATCCAAGTTCAATAGAGGAAGTCAGGGAGCCAATAGCTCTTGCAACTATTCTTGTTCCAGAAGATTACGTTGGAAATGTTATCTCTCTTTGTGTAGAAAGGAGAGGAAGTCAAAAGTCTCTTAGATATGTGGGAGGACAAATAGAATTGGTTTATGAAATGCCCATGAATGAAATTGTTCTAGATTTCTTTGACAAATTGAAATCAACCAGTAAAGGATACGCATCTCTAGACTATGATTTTGTCAGATTTGACCAAAGTGATATTACTCGAATTGATATCTTGCTTAATGGTGAAAAGGTTGATGCTCTCAACTTCATGGTGCATCGCTCAAAAGCAGACTATAAAGGAAGGGAACTAACAAAAGCTCTAAGAGAAGTCATTCCTAGACAGATGTACGATGTTGCAATTCAAGCTGCCATTGGAAACAAAATTATTTCTCGAGAGACAGTCAAAGCTTACCGTAAAGATGTAACAGCTAAACTTTATGGTGGAGATGTAACGCGAAAGAAAAAACTTTTGGAAAAACAGAAAGCTGGTAAGAAAAAAATGCGTCAGATTGGAAAAATAGATGTTCCGCAAGAAGCATTTTTATCGGTTTTAAAAGTAAGCAAATAATTATGTATGAATCAATTTTAATAATTTCAGTAATCATAATTTCTATCTTGTTTGCAGCATGGGTTTACTCAGAGAAAAAATTAGATGGTAAATTTTCCAAGACCATCAGTACTGTCTCTTTCCCTTTTCCTCTTTTAGCTTTGTATGCGGTTTTCAAACTTAACATCAGCTTTGGTTATATTTTAGTTGGTTTAACTTTGGTTTCACTTGCAATTTGGATTATCTCTCGACGAACCGATTTAGTGAATTTGCAAAAAGAGGCAAGATCTTTTTTCTTAATTCTCCTTGGCATAACTATTTTTAGATCATTTATTTATGAGCCTTTCCAAATTCCCACAGAGTCTATGATTCCTCAGATACAGGTTGGAGATTTTTTGGTAGTGGATAAATTTTCTTATGGCTTAAAAAATCCTGTTGGAAAATCAACTTGGTTTGAAACTAGAGAGCCAAACAAAGGTGAGATGGTTGCATTCATTCCAGAGCATACTATTTGCAGCTCACCAATTGAAAATGCTTATCCTGAAAAAAATTTCGATAGCTCTCAGGAGTATCTCTGGCAACGTTACAGCGAAGCTTGTACTCCCTTGGGTCTTACTTTTGTTAAAAGATTGATAGCCAAAGAAGGAGATGAAGTCATTTATCGAAATAAAGAATTGATAGTTAATGGTGAAAAGTTAAAAAGAGAGTTTTTATCTTCAAATGATGATGAAGTTTATTTAAAAGAGTTCTACCAAGATAAGTCTTACACGATAAGACTATTACAAAACTATAGGAATCAACTTACATATGGAGCTGAACGTAAATGGGTAGTACCAAAAGATTATTATTTCGTAATGGGCGACAACAGAGATAACAGCGCTGATAGCAGAAGTTGGGGCTTTGTGCCAAAGCAAAACGTGGTTGGTAAACCAGCTTTTATATGGATGCATTGGGAGTGCCTAACCTGTCTTCCTTCTTTTTCAAGGAATAAATTTTTGAATTAAGAATGAGTCTTGCCGAGTTAGAAAATTCTATTGGTTATGAATTTAAAAATAAGAAACTATTGGATGAAGCTATTACGCATAAAAGCATAAACTCTGATTTCAATAATGAAAGGTTAGAGTTCCTTGGCGATTCAGTAATTTCACTTGTTGTTTCAGAAGCCTTGCATTTTGAAGAGAGTTCTCTCGACGAAGGAAAATTAAGTATTTACCGCTCTAGAATCGTAAGCAGATCTTCATTGAGCAAAGCGGGCCTAAAAATAAAATTAGATAAGTATTTACATGCAGGTTCAGCGCTTAAGAATAATCAAAACCTAACAGAAACTATCATCGGGAACACTTTAGAAGCTCTTATTGGAGCTATTTTTCTTGATTCTGATTTTTTAATAGCAAAAGAAATTACCTTATCTATTTTAGATATAGATTTTTCTAAACTTTTATTAGAAGAACAGAAAGATTCAAAAACTCTTCTTCAGGAATTTTTACAGTCTTTAGACGAAGATTTGCCTGAATACGTAACTACTGAAAAAAGGCAAAATCGAGAAATTTATTTTGTCTCTAAGGTAACTTTGCCAATACATAATGTTTGTGGTGAAGGACAAGGAAAAAGTAAAAAATTAGCAGAACAAGAGGCCGCTTCTAACGCTTTAATCATACTGAATAAAGATGGAAAATAAATTTGGTTTTGTTTCGCTATCAGGCCGAACAAATGTTGGTAAATCAACCTTGCTAAATGCTTTCTTTCAAAAAAAGATTGCCATTACTTCGAGAAAACCGCAGACCACGCGCAATCGTATTTTAGGAATACTCACAGAAGAAAAATCTCAAATCGTTTTTCTAGATACCCCCGGAGTACATCTTGGCTATAAAAGGCAGCTTAACAAAGTCATGAATAAAATCGCCTCTCACTGTTATGAAGAGGTAGATCTTGTTCTTTTTTTAATTGATCGTTTTAAGTGGCAAAAGGAAGAAGAAAATATTCTTAAAAGTTTAAAAAACCTCAATAAGCCTGTAGTTTTAGTCATAAACAAAATAGACAGATTAAGAGATAAAACTAAGCTATTAGCATTTATCAAAGATATTAGTGAAAAATTTAATTTTTTATCTATTGTTCCAATATCCGCATTGAAAAAAAATAATTTAATAGAATTGAAAAATGTAATTTTAAACAATCTGGAAACTGGTCCTCATCATTTCCCAGAAGACTCTTTAACAGAGTTTTCAGATAATTTTTTTATTTCAGAAATAATTAGAGAAAAAGCAATCAATAGATTGGGCGATGAATTGCCTTATCGTCTGAATGTCGTGATTGAAAAAATTGATGAATCAAAAAAGCTTAAGACCATTTATGCAGCCATCATCACTGAGTCCCAAAGTCAAAAAGGAATCATCCTTGGCAAGCAGGGCAGTATGATTAAAGCCATCGGAACAGCTGCCAGAAAAGAATTGGAAAAAGAGTTTTCAAAAAAAGTGAACCTTCAACTTTGGGTTAAAGCTAATAAAAATTGGACAAACGATATCAACAAGTTAAAAAAATTTGGGCTTGGAGTTGATTTTTGAAATCTTTAGGTACCAACGAATCAGAAGCAATTCTTTTATTAAGTAGAAAGTTCTCAGAAACCAGTCTGATCTGCGAGCTTTTTACCAGAAAAAATGGCAGAGTTTCTGTCATAGCGAAAGGAGCTCGATCAAAAAAAAACAAATTTCAAAATGTTGCTGCTCCAAATATTCTAGCTAACGTAAATTATTCTGGTAGAAGCGAACTAAAGACTTTAACTTCTTGGGAAGAAATCAAATACTTTCAAATACTTGGAAAAAATTTAAAAATTTTACTGTATCTCAACGAATTGATTTTCAAATTAATAGAAAAGGAAGCTAAACAGGAGAAAATTTTTGATGCCATAATTAATTTTTATAAGACCCTAGCATTGGGTGAAGCTAAAAATATTGAGATATCTTTAAGAGAGTTTGAATATTTTTTAATCTGTGAGCTAGGTTATGGATTTAATTTTCAAGTTGATGACAAAGGTAAAGAGATACAAAAAGATGGAATCTACTATTTTCATCCAGCTCAAGGATTTTCAGAAAAACCTTTAAATAATTTTTTAAAAGTCTCTGGAATTGATATCATAAATTTTACCAATGGAAAAATCATTTCTGCTTCAGCAAGAAGTAAAATAAAAAAAATTATGCAACTTGCTATCTCTTACATTGCTGAAAAACCTATGAATGCGGGAACAATATTCAATGACTAAATTAAGAAGTGGAATAGATTTGGTAAAGGTCTCAAGACTAGCAAAGGCTTATGAAAACTTTGGTCTTAGATTTCTGCATAGAATATATGACAATCTTGAGATAGAACAATTTCAAAAAAAATCTTCTAGAGCTAAACCTTTCTTTTTGGCAAAAAACTTTGCTGGTAAAGAAGCTGTATCAAAAGTCATAGGCTATGGCTTCACCAATGGTGTCAGGCCAAAAGACATTGTAATAGTCAGAAAATACGGTGGCCCAAAAGTTAAACTTAATGGAAGAGCTAAATTATTGGCAAAAGAGCAAGGGCTTAAAGATATTTCCCTTAGCTTAAGCGATACCGAAGAACACGCAACTGCAATGGCTGTAGCAATCACCGAATGAATCTCATTATTTTAGGTCCACCTGGAGCTGGTAAAGGTACTCAAGCAGCTTTCATTGCTTCGGAAAAAAACATTCCGCATATCTCGACAGGTGACATGTTACGAGAAGCCATTAAGAAAGGAACAGAATTAGGCTTGCAGGCAAAGGCAGTAATGGATGCCGGAAATTTGGTTTCCGATGAGCTAATCATCGAATTGGTCAAAGAGAGGATTTCACAAGACGATTGTAAGAATGGCTTTTTATTTGATGGTTTTCCTCGGACCATACCTCAAGCTGAAGCCCTTAAGGGAAATAACGTTGACATAAATGGAGTCATAGAATTAGTTATTGCAGATGAAGAAATTATCAAAAGAATGTCTGGTCGAAGAATCCACTTGGCGTCAGGTAGAACATACCATATTGATTTCAATCCACCCAAAAAACCTGGGCTGGATGATGAAACGGGCGAGGAACTTATCATTAGAAAAGATGATGAGCCAGAAACAGTCAAAGACCGTCTTAAAGTCTATTGGACTCAAACTCAACCGTTGATTGAATATTATTCTAATTTTAAAAACATCTCAGATTTCAAGTATCTTGCTGTTGATGGCACTTTATCCGTTGAGGAAATTAAAAATAATATTAAAGACTTTTTATCTCAGTAAATGACCAATATTTTAGCTATTGAAACCTCTTCGGTTTACTGTTCAATTGGCTTAGCAAAAAATAAAGAAATATATATCGAGCATTCTCAGGAAGAAAATACTCACGGTAAAAATATTTTTGGTTTTATCGATAACCTCCTTAAGAAATCTCAACTTGAAAAAGAAGAGCTAGACTTCATTGCCTTGAGTGTTGGCCCAGGATCTTTTACAGGTTTAAGGGTAGGGTGTTCTGTAGCGCAAGGCCTTGCGTTTGGGTTGCAAAAGAAAATTTTACCTTTGTCTAGCCTTGTGGTTTTAGCTCAGACTGTTTTTTTGGAACACAAAGTCAAAGAACTTTTTATTGTCAAAGAAGCACATATGAACGACTTATATGTTGGTAAATTTATAAGAAAAAATAATGATTTAGCTCTCCCTTTAATCAATGATGCTGCCATTAAGAAAACAGAACTCTCAGATTTTATTTCTTCAGATAACAAGGAAGTCATCTGTAGTGATTGTCATCAGTTTTTAGACTACTTAATTAAACCGAGCCTTTTAGAAACAAATAATCATGCAAAAGGTTTATTACACTTAGCCTGTTATCTCGATGATTTAGATACCAGATTGAAAAATCCTGAAGAGGTATATCCCACTTATCTATCAGGCACTGATCAATGGAAGAGGGTTAAATAAATGGAAGTTTTGCAAATTCTAATTTTATCAATCATTCAAGGCTTGACTGAATTTTTGCCTATTTCTAGCTCTGCGCACTTAATAATCACTTCCTCAATCTTAGGTCAAGAGACCCAATCAATCACTGTTGATATTTTTGCTCATGGTGGCAGTTTATTTGCAGTAATTATTTATTTTAGAGCAGAACTAGCTGACGCTTTACAAGATTACAAATTGTCTTCAAGCGATTCTTTTTTAAATAAATTATTGCTTGGATCCTTGCCAATATTAATTACAGGATTTTTATTAAGAGATTTCATTTCAGAAAATTTAAGGACACTAGACATAATTGCGCTTTCAACTATTTTTTTTGGCATTCTTCTTTGGATTGCTGATAGAGGTTCAAAAGAACAAACGCCTTATGAATCCGTAACTTTTAAACATGCTTTTTTCATTGGTTTAGCTCAATGCTTGGCTTTGATTCCAGGAACCAGCCGTTCGGCCATCACAATAATTTGTGCTTTATTTTTGAGTTACTCCAGAACGGTTGCCTCTAAGTTTGCTTTTATGCTTGCAATACCTACTTTGGGTATTATTTTCCTTTCTGAAATTATCGCCTTAGGATTTACCTCATCAGAAATATATTGGTTTGATGTTCTTTTAGTTTCAACCTTTTCGTTTTTAAGCTCTTACTTATGCATCGGAATTTTTTTAAACCTCATCGAGAGAATAGGGTTTACACCTTTTGTCGTCTATAGAGTTTTGCTGGGGATTTTTTTATTTTTTTTAGCCTACTAATTGTCTTTTGATGCTCCACCCACTATATTTTTGAACCACATAAAAGATATAGGATATGAATCTAACGATTCCTGGAATCTTTGTTTCTTTTGCAAAAACTTCTCTTTTTAACAAGCTTTCGAACCAATCATTAACATTGGGATGAAGAATATGTATTGGATATCTTGCAGCCTTAAGTCTTGAAACATAAATAAACCATGCAATATCGGGCAAGGTTAGTTCGTTGCCTAAAATGTAGGTATGGTGAGTAAGTTTTTCATTTAATTCATCAAGATGGAGTTTGAGATTGAGTAAAGATTTGGTTGCAACCTCGTCTGTGATCCCTGCTTTTTTATAATTCTCCCAAAACTTTCTATTTGCATCGTCTTCTAAATCCTCATTTCCATGCAAGGTAGCCTTTGATTTTGATTTTTCTTGAATTTTTACGTTATTCAGGAATTTTGGAACTAAGAATTTAAAAGTAACATTTCGGATATCTAAGTGAAGGTCATTTTCTTCAATCATCATCTGATTTATCTCTTCTTCTTTATCTGCAGGTATCAAACTCACGGTGGGAAATTTATTGTCCAAATATTTAAGGATGTCATTACTCTCGATATGAACTTCTCCGTCATCGACCAAAACAGGAACCAATGATCTTGGAGTAATACCTTGAAAGTAAGGAGAAAAGTTTTCTTTTTTTTGAAGATTTATATGATGGCCTGTGTAAACTATATTTTTTAGACCCATAAAAATTCTTGTTTTCATTGAACAAGCAGAAAAAGTGAAATGAAAGAGATGGATTCCTTTCCAAGAAAGGACTTCTTTTGTTTTAATATCTTCTTGTCTTAGTTTAACCATCGTTTTTTACTGACATGAATAATTTTACAGAAAGAAACCCATTTGTATCCTATCTTTCGAAGAATGAAATCAGATTTGCGGAACAATTTGCTGCTAAACACGGTTTGGAATTAATCACACCGAGAAACTTAAGGATTTCCGAAACACACAAGCAAGTCATATGGGCATCAGCCAAAAATCTTGCTTTGCAAGATTTGTCAATAAAGAACTCAAAACCTTTTGTAATCGATTACATGGATTTTAAAAAAATTATGGCTAAATCATCTTTACTAAAGAAATGTTTTTCCAAAAAAGATATTGGGAGAAAGGTAATTGATTTAACCGCAGGATATTGTATAGATGCTTTAGAAATAAGTTTCCTCGGGTATTCAGTCACTGCTATAGAGAAAAAATCTTGGCTGTATGAATTTGCAAATCAATGTTTGCAAAACTCAAAGCATAAACATTTGCAACATGCCATTAATCGAATAGATTTTCTAAATGGCGACTCTTTGGATCTTATAAAAAAATATTTGGATCATGAGATTGTCTATCTGGATCAAATGTTTGAACAAAAAAATGATGCAAGAGCCAAAAAAGAAATACAATTTTTAAGAAATTTAGATTTTGAAGAATTTGATTTGAATAGATTTAAAAAGTCCCTAAAAGAAAACAATTTTAAGAAAATCATTTACAAATCAGCTTTGCATAGCAACATGAGCTCGCTTATCAATTTAAAGCCTTCCCGTGTTATAAAAGGGAAAGCATTTAAATACAATATATTTACTGTAGACCAGGAGAACGAATGAATTATCAAAAAGATGTATCTAACTTTATGATCCTAGGAGAACAAAAAATAGCTTCAGATCTAAATCTTAAAAATGAGCAAACTCAGCTTTATATGAATTTGATCAAAGAGGAGTTTGAAGAGACCGCGAAAGCATTTGATGATGAAGACCTGGTTGAGGTTGCTGATGGTCTAGCTGATATGGTTTGGGTCATTATGGGTATGTGCAATAGCGTGGGCATAGATTTTGATAAGATTTGGGAAGAGGTGAAAAGCTCAAATATGAGTAAATTTGTTGATGGAAAATTTATTAAAAATGATGCTGGGAAAATTATGAAACCAGAGACTTATTTCAAACCAAATATCAAAAAAGCTTTGGGTTTATAATTCATGCCGCCTTGACGGCGGCATGTTTTTGGGGAGATTATTCTGTAATTAATTCGCCTGAATTAATTTGAATAACTTTTGCTTTTTCCGACTCTGGAATAATCCTTTCTAGATTTATTTTTAATAAACCATTCTTTAGATCGGCTGTTTTTACAACAACTTCAGGCGCAAGAGAAAATTGCAGTTTAAAAGCTCTCGCAGCAATACCTTGATGTAAGACTTCTCCAGAAGAATTTTTAGAACCTTCGTGAGTGATGCTCAAGTTGTTTTCCTTAGTTTCGACGCTTAAATCGTCTTCACTAAGACCTGCAACTGCGACCTCGATGGTAATATCATTCCCTTCACGTTTGATGTTGTATGGTGGATAAGACCTTGAGTCTTCTCCTATCTCACTGAATGTTCTCAATGTATCGAATAGACTGTCGAATCCTAAAAACCTCGTTGAGAAGAAAGGATCTGATAAATTTAATACACTATTTTTCATAATAAACTCCTTAAATTTAAGCAAGTTAATAAAAAGACACCTCATTCAAGCATGTCAACCTATGGAAAGATCTCATTACGACAACCTTTCTCAATATTTATATTGGGGTATTTTTTATTTTTTCAAGACTTAATAAGTACTTTTGGAGAGTTCTTTCAGCCAATTTGGCTCTAAAAACTTACTTGCATCTTTTTCTAATCGTTGAGTGATTCTAGTGGGATAAAGCATTCCTTCATCATCTTCGCGGACATATTTATTTTCTATTAAACGATTTAAGAAAACATCAAACATCCATTTTTCAGAAAATTCTGGGGTCAGTCTTGCATGAGTTTTTTCTAAATTTTTAAGAATCTCTAAGGAATTTCTTTCTAGTATATTTTTCGAAATATGCTCTTCTGAATTTTTCCATAATTGAGAAATTAGAACGTAAAATCTATCAATGGATGGTTGAACAAGTTTTCCCAGTGATTGAGTTTCATAAAACTCCTTTGATTTGAAATTAGGCCTTTTAAAAAACTTGGAATCTTCTTGAATAAGGTTTTTATTTATAAGTTTGTTTAGCTTTAAGTCAATTAATCGATCCAATTCAGCTTCATCCCATTTAAGAAAAAATTCTTCTTTTAAAAATGGATAAATCATTTTTATGGACTGCAATAAATCTTCCTTAACGATTTCTTTTTTGTACTGAAAAAAACCACATATAAGGGATTCAAAAATTAGAAGGTGAGAAATATTATTTCTATAAAAGCTAAGTTTAGCTGCCTCCAAATTTGTAAGAGAAATTCTATTGTTTAAGTCTTCTTTAGAAAGAAAACCTAATTTGTTCATCTGTTCTATTATTTCTTCTCCGGTTTTTTCACATATTAAAGTTTTTGAAGAATATTTATCTTCTAACAATAATCGCTTCAATAATTCAACCCTTGAAATAAGTTCTTGTCTTGAGATAGAGAAACCATCGCTATTTAAAATTGCCAATGAAAACAATGCAGTTGAGGTAACAACAGTCGAATCATTGATATTTGTCATAATTTTTTTACCAAGAATTGGGGTAACTTTAAAGAGCCAATCCTTTTCAGATTGATAGTCGCTAAGAGGATATTCTTTTAAAAGGTTATTCAAACTTATAGGCTTTCCAAATTGTAAATAAGCCTCACCAAGATAATTTCTAAAATCTTTAAATACTGAAAAAATATCTTTTAAACTTTCTTTTTTCTTTTCTGCCCCCATTACTTCGTTAATATAGGAATTTCCCTCAAGGACTTTTTCATAGTTAATAGAAATAGGAACAAAACTAACCTGCTTTTCATCCATACCCAAGAAGGATCGGAGAATCATCGAAATAATTCCAGGCCTTGGCGGCATTAATTTTCCTGATCTAGATCGACCGCCCTCTGGAAAAAATTCTATCGAGTGACCTCTTTGCATTAATTTTCTTAAATGCTCATAAAAAACTACAGAATAAAGACGATTATTGCTAAAAGAACGCCTCATAAAAAAAGCACCTCCTTTTCTCAAAAGCGGACCCACCAGCGGTAGATTTAAATTTTTACCTGCAACGATCTGAGGCAACATCAAATCTTTGTAATAAAGCAAATAAGACAAGGCTAAATAATCAATATGGGAGCGATGACAAGGTGAAAAAATTAGAGAGTTACTTGGAGCAATTTTTCTAATTTCTTCAAAATTTAATACTTCCAAGTTCTCATATCTAGAATTCCAAAACCAAGTTAGGGCTCTATCGTAAAGGTAAATAAATGGATAAGACATATCCGAGCAGATTTCCCATACATATTTAGTAGCTTTTTTTCTTAACTTGATTGTTTTTTTCTGACTACCTTCTGACTCCGATTCAATATAACTTTTTATGGAATTAGAATTTAAGATGCTAGTCACTAATGTTCTTCTATTGGAAATATCTGGTCCCAGATAAGCTTTTCGATTTTGTCTAAACCTAGCTCTTAAAAGTCTTTCAGTTTTTAAGACAAGATTTTTATCCGACTCAGGACTATTGAAAATGTCATCTACTTCAAGGGGTTTGTGAAAAAATATTTTTACATTTCTACCATTAACAAAAAGTTTGAATAAGTTTCTGATAAAACTAGTTCCCTCCCAAGATTCTCTAAATAAAAGCTTCAGCCAGTTATCTTGTCGTTCTGGCGATTTCCCCCAAAAAACGTCTACCGGAATAATGATTGCTTTTTTTGAAAAATTTCGATTTCCAGCAAGGGTGCTCAATTCTTTTGGATGCATTCTTTTTGGAGTCTGCCAAGGAAATTTTCTTTTTGGATTTCTGATTTGAAAATAATTTTTCTTTATTGGAGATTTTGCTTTCATTAATTTAAGTTCAGTAAAATTATTTTGCTTAGTAAGGACTTTTAAAGCCTGAAAATCTATCCTTGAAGTTGAGGAAAGCGCATAGATAATGTCTTCATTTTTCAAAAGCAATTCGGTTTTTTTTGATTCACTCTCGTGATTGGCTTTTATTAGAAAATTAAACATTAGAAGTCATTCCTTCTTTTATAGTGATAAAATGCGGATTTTAACAAAACAAATCTTATTTTTTTTGAATTTTACCTTGTAATATAGCCGGAGTGGCGGAATTGGTAGACGCGTTCGATTCAAAATCGAGTGCCCACAAGGCGTGAGAGTTCGAGTCTCTCCTCCGGCACCAAAGGAGAAATAATTATGAAAGAAACTGAAATAATAATGGCCCAACAAACACCAAGTTTTTTTGGTCCGCAATTAATTTTATTAATTGGTTTTGTAGCCATTATGTACTTTTTAATCATCAGACCCCAAAACAAAAGACTTAAAGCTCAGAAAGAAATGATCCAATCGCTTGCTGTGGGAGATGAAGTAATTGCTTCTGGCGGCATGGTCTGTGTTATTACAAAAATGAACGATGACTTTTTAACAGTGCGGGCTAATGATACTGTTCTTACAATTCAGCGGGAATCTGTAAGTAACGTTTTGCCGAAAGGAACAATTAAATCTCTCTAAAAAGTGCTCAGATTTCAACTCTGGAAAATAGTAATCATATTGTTTGTCATTACCATTGGCATAACGTATGCATTACCTAATTTTTATCCTCCAAGTCCAGCAGTTCAAATCACCTTAGATAGTTCTTTGGGAAAAATATCTCCTAATATCGCAAAACGAATCGAACAACTAGCAACAGAAACAGAAATAAGTTTCTCTTCTAATTTAAGCGAAGAACTTGATGGATACGAATCAATTTTATTTAAGTCAGAGAATTATCAAGATCAAATTAAGCTTAAAGAATATCTAGAACAAAACTTAGAGAGAGAATTTGTTATAGCTCTGAATTTAGCTCCAAATACTCCGGCCTGGCTCTCAGATATTCAAGCTTCACCAATGAAACTGGGCTTAGATCTTAGAGGAGGAGTTCATTTTTTAATGGAAGTAGACTCAGAATTACTCATTTCAACTCGCTTAGAATCTTATTTGGCTGACATTAAAAGAAAGCTCAGAGAGGAGCGCATTGGAATTAGTCGATCTGAAATTGTTGATAACAGAATAATTTTCTCTACAAGAACGGATGCTACAGATCAGTTAGACGATTATCTGAAAAGCAACATAGATCTTGAGTATAGAAAGCAGGACAATAACCAATTTATTGTCGAGTACAACGAGCAAGGCCTTGATGATTTAATTGATTATGCAGTTTCCCAAAATTTAGTGACTCTAAGAAATAGAGTCAATGAGCTAGGGATCTCTGAGCCTGTCGTAGTTCGTCAGGGAAAAAATAGAATTTCTGTTCAACTGCCTGGCGTCCAAGATACTGCAGAAGCAAAAAAAATCATCGGGAAAACTGCTAATTTAGAGTTTCGTCTTGAGGCTGAATCCAATAGTTTGCTATCTAGGACAGATCAATTTGATTTTTCCGGACAGCGTGTGAGATTGTTAAAGCAAGTCATTATTACCGGTGACAAAGTTGCAGATGCCAGTGTTGGATACGATGAAAGTGGATTCCCTCAAGTAAATATTTCTCTAGATGGCGAAGGCGGAACAAAGATGCATCGTTCAACCAGGAACAATGTAGGCAGAAAGATGGCCGTTATTTTTGTTGAACGCAAAATCAGAACATCCAATAGCAGTGATGAAATAGAAAGCTACTTTGATAAAAGAATCATTAGCTTAGCTACTATTCAATCAGCTCTTGCAAATCAATTCAGAATAACCGGCTTAGATAGTCCAAACGCAGCTTCTGAGTTAGCGCTTCTTCTTAGAGCAGGGGCCTTAGCTGCACCAATGAATTTTGTTGAAGAGGGTACAGTTGGGCCTTCTTTAGGAGCTGATAACATTCGGGTTGGAGTGCAATCTCTAGTTCTTGGCTTGTCTTTGGTTTTAATGTTTATGATTTTTTACTACAAAGTTTTTGGAATCATTGCCAATATTGCAGTAGCATTAAATATTGTTTTGATAAGCGCCATTATGTCGATTTTATCAGCAACCTTGACATTACCTGGCATTGCAGGAATTGTCTTAACAATTGGAATGGCGGTAGATGCAAACGTTTTAATTTTCTCTAGAATCAAAGAAGAATTAAAAAATAGACTCAAACCCTTGGATGCAATAAATGCTGGATATGATAGAGCGTACATCACTATTGTAGACGCAAATTTAACTACTTTAATCGTAGCATTGATTCTTTATACGATTGGAACAGGCCCGGTTCAAGGCTTTGCAATAACCTTGTCTGTCGGAATTTTAACCTCGATGTTTACTGCTATTTTGGTGACAAGATTTTTAGTTTGGCTGATCTATAGAAATCGAAAACATCTTGAAACACTTTGGATATAAAATGCAGATAAATTTCATGGGACCAAGGAAGATAGCTTCATGGTTATCCATTGCATTGGTTGTCCTGTCCATTTTTTCTCTGACCTTTAAAGGGTTAAATGCAGGCTTAGATTTTACTGGCGGTACTTTGATTGAAATTAAGATGTCCCAATCAGCCAACTTAGAAGAAATTAGAGAAGTGCTTGGATCAAAATTGGAAGATGATTTTCAGGTCTCTTATTTTGGTTCAGAGCAAGATGTTCTTATTAAGATTCCTGGAGGTTCGGAAAATAATTTATCGGACGAAATAGTCTCTGCATTGAAAAATTCATTTGAGTTTGATTTAAGACGTAAAGACTTTATTGGTCCTCAAATAGGAGAAGAGTTAAGAGATCAAGGAGGCTTGGGGATATTAGCAGCTATGTTGGTAATGATGGTCTACATTATGTTTAGATTTCAATTCAAGTTTGCCATTGGCGCTCTCTTAGCTCTCATTCATGACGTTTTAATTGTATTGGGTATTTTCTCAATATTTTATATAGGTTTTAACTTAACGGTATTAGCAGCCGTATTAGCAGTTATTGGCTACTCACTTAACGACACAATAGTAGTTTCGGACCGAATCAGAGAAAATTATCGAAGGAAAAGAAAGTCAGATAACGTCGATGTCATCAATAGGTCTTTGAATCAAATGCTAGGAAGAACCTTAATTACTTCATTAACAACTTTATTGGTTTTATTTGCTCTTCTTATTTTAGGTGGAGATTTCATTCAGAATTTTGCGATAGCTTTAATTTGTGGCGTCATTGTTGGCACTTATTCATCAATCTATGTTCTTTGTAATAATTTGATTTTGATGAATTTAAATTTTGAAGATCTTGCTATCAAAAAAAGTGAAACTTATGATGACGGAATGCCTTAAAAAAAAGGGAGGCCCGAAGACCCCCCTAATTTTTTACTATTCCTCAATTAAGCAGAATGTTTTACGCCACGGTAAATACCGTTTTGTAACTTTCCTGACTTATCTGACTCTATAGCATCATGCTTAACGCCTCTGTAAACACCTGGTTGAGTATTTTGTTTCTCAACGTGAAGGTTGTTCTCAGTGACTTTGATACCTCTGTAAGTAGACATATCGCCTCCAGTTTTCGTTTCGATTATGTTTCATGTGCCTCACGGCATACACCCTCGTAACGCGTTCCTTCGGTAGATATTCGGTCTCGTTCCCCATAAAAGGTACTTGCTAGCCTTTCTACACATCGTGCAGAAAGAGGTTTTCCTATCTTCCTACTTCCGTTCAATGCACTAAAAAAGAGCATTGAATGAACGATTAATGTGCATTTTATCAAAAAAATTAAGGGTTTGTAAACATTTCAGATCAAAGATTTTGTAATTTCTTGGTTGATAGCTTTTACGCATAACATGTTACCTGCAACAATACTGTGTGTAGAAAATACATCTTCGTTACCATTGAAATCATTTATAAAGCCACCGGCCTCCATTACTAACAATGCTCCAGCTGCAAAATCCCAAACCTTCATGCCATATCCTAAAAATGCATCAAGTTTTCCAGATGCAACAAAAGCAAGATCTAAAGCTGTTGATCCTGTCCTTCGCAAAGTTAAAGAGTTTGAATAAAGATTTCTAATTAATGTTAGCTGATCAAATTTTGGCTCAAGAGTAGGACCACCATGAAATGAATTACATATTAACGAGTTTTTTAAACCATTTATTTCAGAAACTCTTATACGAGTTTTATTTAAATAAGCTCCTTTTCCTTTTGATGCATAATATTCATCATCTCTAGAAAGATCATAAATTAAGCCATGCTCTATAGAACCCTTATAAAAACATGCAATTGATATTGAGTAAAAGGGAAAATCATGGATGAAGTTCGTGGTGCCGTCTAAGGGATCTATTACCCAATGATAATCAGCATTTTTATTACCTTGACGACCAGTTTCTTCTCCTTCGAAAGAATGATCAGGAAAAGAGGTCTTTAGAGTATCGATGATTATATTCTCTGCAATACTATCTACCTGAGTTACAAAATCAGTAGGCCCTTTTTCAAAAATATTAATTTTGTCTCTGCGACGAGAAAATTTATGAATTTCTTTTGCAGCAAGTCGAGCGGCATTAATCGCAATAGTAACTTTTGGTTCCATGGTTTTTTGTAAGGAAAGAATTGTAAACTATAAAGGTGTCCGATTCTTCACTTAAAAATAAATTTGATTTCATTTTGGTTGAACCATCTCACCCTGGAAATATTGGAGCTACTGCAAGAGCAATTAAAAATATGGGATTTCAAAATCTTTCTTTGATAAATCCAAAAAATTTTCCAAATGATGATGCCTTTTATAGAGCCAAAGGAGCAAAAGATATTTTAGAAAATGTAAAAATTTATGAAGACTTACCTTCTTCTATAGAAGATGCTACTTTGATTTTTGGTACCAGTGCAAGAACCAGAACCATTCCATGGCCAACAAAGACTTCATCTGAATTAAGCACTATTTTAAAAAAAACACTTGAAAGCTCCAATGCCAAAATTTGTTTTATTTTTGGAAGGGAAATCAGCGGTCTAAGCAACGAAGAACTTCAAATGTGCGATTATCATATAAAGATACCTACTGATGAAGATTTTTCGTCTATAAATTTATCTCATGCAGTTCAAATTATTTCTTATGTCTTGAAAATGGAATTAGATAACTTTGATTCTAAGCAAGGAATTAAAGAAGAAATCCCAACGTTTCAAGAAAATGAACACTTAATTGATCATTTTGATGTAGTAATGAAAAAAATGGATTTTTATGATCAGGAAAATCCTAAGCAAGTAAAGACAAGAATGCGTAGACTCGTTAAACGTCTTCAACCTGATAAATTAGAAATGGGTATCCTTAGAGGTTTTTTAGCTAAAATCGAACAAATACTTAACAAAAAAAATTAGTCTGATAAAATCACATTCCTTCAGTGTCCCCTTCGTCTAGCGGTTAGGACACCGGGTTTTCATCTCGGCAACAGGGGTTCGATCCCCCTAGGGGACGCCAAGAATTTTCTCTTGGCAGTAATAGCTACTTTGCTTTTTCTTAGTGCAAATAAAGTTTCTGAATATCTATTTTTGGAAAGTTTTAGTGCAAAAATTAGTTTTTTCGTTGTTTTGTCTTCAAATTCTACTTAATTTCGAAGCTCTATAATTTCATTCATTAATCTTTAATTAGGTGAAGATATGAAACTTTTAACAATAGTCGTTAAGCCGTCTAGATCCGACGGAGTTAGACGAGCTTTATCAACTATTGGTACTGGTGGAGCTACTATCATTTCTGCTCAAGGTTTTGGCACCCAAAAGGGTCATTCCGAAACTTATCGTGGAGCAAGTTATGAAGTAGACACAAAACCTAAAACAATGTTTCAAGTTGCTTGTAAAGACGATGACGTTGAAAACATCATCCGAGCCGTGCGAGAAGTCGCAAATACCGGTGAGATTGGTGATGGCAAGATTTTTGTAACAGAACTTAACGATGTCGTTCGCATCAGGACAGGTGAAACTGGTGAGGACGCAATAAAGGAGAATAGCAATGAGTGAATTAGAGTATGCTTTAAATACTTTTTATTTATTAATCTCTGGAGCCTTCGTAATGTGGATGGCTGCAGGGTTTACTATGTTAGAAGCCGGTTTAGTTAGATCTAAAAATGTATCAGAAATTGTTACTAAAAATATAGGTCTATACTCGATCGCATGTGTCATGTACTTAGTATGTGGTTTCTTTTTAATGTACCCAGGTGATAGCGTATACAACGCATACTTCCCAATGATTGGTAGTACTTGGGGTATGTCTTTAGGTGGCTTAACTTTCAATACCGATTTAGGTTATTCAGATGCTGCTGACTTTTTCTTTCAAGTAGTTTTCGTTGCGACAGCAATGTCAATTATTTCTGGAGCAGTTGCAGAAAGAATGAAATTAATGCCATTTTTCTTATTTGCCATAGTCCTAACCGGCTTTATCTACCCAGTTCAAGGTTACTGGAAATGGGGTGGCGGTTGGTTAGACGCTATTGGCTATACTGACTTTGCAGGATCGGGTGTTGTCCACTTATGTGGTGCAGCAGCTGCACTTGCTGCGGTAATTATTCTTGGTCCAAGAACAGGTAAGTACAGTTCTGATGGATCCGTCAAAGTTATGAGAGGTTCAAACATTCCAATCGCAGCTTTAGGTGCATTAATCCTTTGGTTAGGTTGGTTTGGATTCAACGGTGGTTCTCAATTAGCTATTAACGATGCTGCAAATGCAAATGCAGTTGCTCAAGTTTTTCTAAACACAAATGCTTCCGCTGCAGGTGGTGTAATTGGTGCATTACTAATAGCTAAAGTTCTTACTGGTAAGGCAGATGTAACAATGGCCATTAACGGCGCCATTGCAGGATTGGTTGCTATTACAGCAGCTCCTGATACTCCTTCAGGCGGACTAGCCACAATCATTGGATTTATTGGCGGCATAATCGTTTACTTCTCAGTGGTCTTCTTAGACACAGTGCTTAAGATAGATGATCCAGTTGGTGCGATTTCAGCTCACGGTACTGTTGGTATTTGGGGCATCATGGCGACACCACTTTCAGGTGCTGGAGCCTTTGGAACTCAAGCAATTGGAGCGATTTCAATTTTCCTTTGGGCTTTCATCTGTACTGCAGGTACTTTGTTAGTGCTAAATGCAATTATGGGTTTAAGACCTTCAGAGGAAGAAGAAACTTCAGGATTGGACGCTTCAGAAATTGGAGTGGAAGCTTATCCCGAATTTAAAGATTAATTAATTATCCTCCCCCCTAAAAGCAGGTAAGGAAACTTACCTGCTTTTTTTATATAATTTCACATGCCCTTTGTTTTCTTTTTGTCAGTTTTCTTTTCTAGCTTTTCTTTTCTTGCTGATACGAATGAAGAGCTTACCGTCTCTACTAATCAAAATTGGAATTTCAAACCTTCCTTAGAAACGATCTCAACTGACGAAAAAAGATTTTTAAATACAACTCACGCCAAAGAACTTTTCAATTCTTCAGCAGGTAGTTGGATTAGCAGAGGATCCGGTCAAGAAAGTTTAATCTCCCTTAGATCTCCGGTATTAACCGGTTCCGGAGCTTGCGGATCATTCTTGATTTTAGAAGATGGTTTGCCAATCAGGCCAGCTGGATTTTGTAACGTAAATAATCTATTTGAGGTTTCTATAAATTTAGCCTCCATGGTTGAAATTTTAAAAGGACCATCCAGCGCAAGATTTGGCGGCAATGCCTTGCATGGGGCAATTAATTTTCAATCTCTTAAGGTTGATACAGATAATTATCTCAAAACAGAAGCAAACGATGACGAGTCTTTCAAAGCATCTTTTCAATATCAGGAAGCAACCAATTGGTCCTTGGGAGTTGCTTTAGATAGAGATAAAGGATTTAGAGATTCTAGTGGTTTTGACCAACAAAAATTGTCTTTTAAATCAAAAAACAACATTAAGAACTGGCAAGCTACAACATATTTAAACCTAACCAACATAAACCAAGAAACAGCTGGCTATATCAGCTCTTATAAATCAAGTTTAAGATTAACCAATGCCAATCCAGAAGCATATCGCGATGCCAAGTCATTTCGACTAAATACGCTCTTAATCCAAAATAAAGATAATTTTGAATTTCAGCTAAGACCATACCTCAGGTATAGCAAGATGGATTTCATCCAGCACTATCTTCCTGGAAAGCCTATAGAAAAAAATCGCCAGACAAGTTCAGGTTTGAATTTCTTAATCGATATTAAAAACTTTCCTGACCATAAACTATCCTTTGGAATTAATTTTGAAATGGCTGCAATTCAATTAGAAGAATTTCAAGCAAACACACTTACAACCAGTTCAGCTTTTAACAATGCGGTGAGACCACAAGGCTTGCATTACGATTTTGAAGTCGACACCAACTTAATAGCTATGTTTTTATCTCATGAATTTATAACTGATGACGATTTTAAAATATTTTCAAATGTTAGATCTGAGAGACTCAACTACGATTACGATAATCTCATGCTTGATGGAAGAACTAGAGCTGATGGCACGGAATGTGGGTTTGGCGGTTGTTATTACTCAAGACCAGCAGATGCTGATATTTCTTTTTCTGATAATTCATTTAGATTTGGATTCTCAAAAAAAGTCCTATCAAATGAATTTTTTTTTCAATTAAGCAAAGGTTTTCGACCACCTCAAATAAATGAGCTTTTTAGACTGCAAAAAGCACAAACATTAGCTGACTTAAAATCTGAAAAAATAGATTCCTTTGAATTTGGAATTCTTTCAACTGGAGATAACTTTTTAAACAAATTTGTTCTATTTTCTTCCAAGAAAAATAATTACATCTATAAAGATGCTGATTCATCAACTGTAGCTGGAGGCAAATCAAAACATCAAGGTATTGAGATTTCTGGCTCCGTGGATGTAACTCCTAAACTGATGATCAAATATGCTTGGAGTTTTGCTGAACATCTTTATGATTATTCTTTATCGTCCATTGGAGTTTATGAGGGAAATTTGATCGATACGGCGCCACGAGTGCAAGGGAGTATATTTTTTAATATCTTTCCACTTGATAAGCTAACCCTTCAAATTGAAGAAGAATACTTGGGTAAATACTTTACCGACCCTGCAAACCAATATAGTTATCCCGGACATTATTTGACTAATTTTAGAGGTTTTTATAATTTGACCTCAAAGCTTGATATCAACTTCAGCCTTATCAATGTATTCAATAAACGCTACGCCGAACGGGCAGATTACTCCTCTTTTTCTGGACAAAGATATTTTCCAGGTCTTCCGATACAATGGCGATTCGGGTTTAGTTATTCTTTTTAAGTAACTCATATCCCATATTTTTTTTATCATGCAAGAATCTACTGCTCGTACAGATATTGACGAAGAATCAACCGAAAAGGTTGCCAGTCCTGAGACTCTCTCTGTATGGGGCCTCGCTTGGCCATCCATATTAGCAAATGTCTTATTTGCCTCTGTTGGCGTAGTAGCCTTGAAAGCAGTAGGAAATTTAGGTACTGATGCTGTTGCTGCAGTGGGTACGGGCGGTCGAATCTTTTTCGTAATTCAATCCATCATGATGGCAATATCAACAGGAACCACGGCTTTGGTTGCTAGAGCTTATGGCGCAAGACGATATCAAGAAGCGAGCCAGGTTTTATATGACTCAATTTTAATAAGTATTTTTTTAAGCTTTATCTCTATTTTTGTCATTTGGGTTGCTGGCGAAGATTTAATGAATCTTTTTGGTTTAGAGTTAGAGGCAAAAGATTTAGCTCTTGATTATTTAAAAGTACTTATCTTGTTCGCTCCAGCTTTTGGAGTTTCAATTGTTCAAGGCGCTGCAGTTAGAGCTGCAGGAGATGTGAAGACACCCCTTTATTTGGGTTTAATTCAAAACGTAATAAACATTTTCCTTTTGATAGGCTTGGTTAATGGCCGATTTGGCTTTCCCGAACTTGGTGTTGTTGGAGCTGCTTATGCTGGAGGTATATCTTTTGCTATTGGGACAGTATTAGGAATTTTAGTTTGGGTTTTGAAAATCATTACTATTCCTTTGCCAAAACTCAATAGTTTTTCTTTTTCTAGGTTTAGAGAACTGATTCATGTTTCTACGCCAGCTGGACTGGAACAGGGTGTATTTCAGTTAGGCCTTCTTCTCTATTTTTGGATTATTTCCTTGTATGGAAACGCACCGATTGCTGCTTACAACGTTGGTATAAATATTTTGATGCTCTCATTTATGGTTGGTCAAGGCTTTACAGTCGCTGGCGCTACTTTAACTGGACAATTTATAGGCGCGGAAAATCCTAAAGAAGCAAAAAGAAGTGGATGGCGTTCTGCTGGATTGACCATGGTTTCTATGGGAATTTTAGGGATAATTTTAGCTTTAGCATCTCGTCCTATCGCTAGTTTCTTTGTAGATGATCCAGAGGTTATTCGTTTAACGGTTTTATTTGTCTGGCTTTTGGGAATCATGCAGCCGCTGATGGCTTTGGAATTTGCTTTGGGTGGAGCATTACGTGGAGCAGGTGATACCAAATCTCCACTCTATATCATTACGATTAGTTTAATTTTCTTTAGACTTACCTTTGCTGGACTTTTTGTTTGGCTAGATTTTCCTATTGAATATATTTTCGGTAGCTTGATTATCGACTACATTGTTAAAGGAATTCTCTTTACATATCGCTTTGAATCTGGTCGGTGGATAAAGCTTAAAACCTAGAGTTTTTCAAAAAATACGTATATTATCTAAAACATAACTCATTTAGGAGAGTTAATTTATAAATTAAATCACTTTTGGGAGGATTTATGGGCTATTTAGCTACAAATGATTACGTAGGTATCTCGTTCTGGATTGCGACTGCTATTATGTTAGCGTCGACAGTATTCTTCTTTGTAGAAAGACAAGACGTATCTGGTAAGTGGAGAACTTCACTTACTGTTGCAGGTCTTGTAACTGGTATTGCTTTTTGGCATTACCTTTACATGAGAGGGATGTGGTCAGATATGGGAGCTTCGCCTACGGTATTTAGATACATTGACTGGTTAATCACAGTACCACTTCAAATCATTGAGTTTTACTTGATTGTTGCAGCTGTTACAGCGGTAAGCGCAGGAATATTCTGGCGTTTACTTATTGCTTCAATCGTAATGCTTGTTGGTGGTTATCTTGGTGAAACAGGATTGTGGGCACCTTCAGTGGGATTCGCTGTAGGAATGATTGCTTGGGTATACATCATCTATGAAATATTTCTTGGTGAGACTGCTGCAGCAAACGCCTCGAGTGGAAACTCTGCAAGTCAAAGCGCATTTAATACAATTAAATGGATCGTAACTGTTGGTTGGGCAATTTACCCACTTGGTTACGCGCTTGGTTATTTTGCAGGCGGAGTCAATAACGAAGCATTAAACATTGTTTATAACCTTGCTGACTTGATCAACAAAACAGCATTCGGTTTAGCAATTTGGGCAGCTGCTAAAGCAGATTCAGCTTAGTATCAGCCTGATAAAGAAAAACCCTAGCTTTTTCAGCTAGGGTTTTTTTTTAAGAGCCCCTTGCACAAGTCTCCCCCAAGAGCACAAGGGACAAAAAGAAATATATAAAATTCTTCCTCAGCGGTCAAAAGAAATTAAAAAAAATTATAAGAAAAAAAAGCTTTAAAGAATTGCATCAAAAGTTTCGCTGATGCTGGCATTGATAACTATATCTGCAAACTGATCCATTTCAGTAGCTTCATTATTCAAAATCACAAACTTGGCACCATTTTGTTTACCAAGTAAAGGTATCGTTGCAGCCGGATAAACTACAAGCGATGAACCGGCTGCAATCATGAGATCGCAATTGGCTGCTTCGTTTTGAGCGCGCATCATTTCCTTCTCTGGCATCGGCTGACCAAAGGAAATGGTTGCTGTTTTAATGAAACCTTTGCAATCCTGACAAGTCGGCGGCTCTTGATTTTCTTTGAAAGCTTGATGGATGGGTTCTAGCTCAAATTTCTTATCGCAATTAAGGCATACGGCATAAGTTGCGTTGCCATGAATTTCTGTAACTTGATCGTCTGCCAGACCTGCTGCCTGATGCAAATTATCAACATTTTGGGTAACGCAATGGCCGTTCTCTTTTGCTTTAATAATGTTTGCTATGGCTTCGTGACCTTTATTAGGCTTAAATTGAGAAAAATTACTTTTGAAATTGACACTTTGTTCCCAATATTTTCTTCGCATGTCTTTTGAAGATATAAAATCTTGATAATAAATCGGAGTATTTTTTTTCCAAAAACCATTTGGCCCCCTGAAATCAGGAATTCCAGAATCGGTACTTATCCCAGCGCCTGTAAAAAATACTGGGTAAGAAGAGTTCTTTATGAGCTTTTTAAATTTTTCAAGATTGGACATAAAAATAAACTATAAATAAGAGTTTAAATTTTTCTGAAAAAAAATTCTATCGAACTTGAAATAACTTATTTCTAAGAGTAAATTGAATTTCTTGCGAGTATAGCTCAGCTGGTAGAGCGCGACCTTGCCAAGGTCGAGGCCACGGGTTCGAACCCCGTTACTCGCTCCATTTTTTTGGAGCGCTATTATGAAATATTTATTAATTGCTTCCGTCTTTTTTTTCAATACTTTGTTAGCTAACGAATCTTGTGAGCACTCCAAGTGGGGAAAAGGAGACGAGATAGGAAATGCTAATCTAATGACTGATAAGTCCGTTTTAGATGCTGCAAAACTAATCAAAACTGGAAAGGTTTATAGCTTAGGATTGGTTTTAGATTCTAATACTCCTGCTTATCCACCAAGAAGTTTGAATTTGCAAGTAGTGCAACCCACTCAACAATTCGGTGAAAAAGCATTTCCAAATTCAACATATAACGATGATATTTTTCAAGGTTGGTTTGGTATTGGTTCCCAACTGGATGGTTTGGGACATATCGGTAGGCCAGATGGTAAATTTTACAATTGCTTTGATGGGAAAAAAATTGCCCCAATAACCGGGCTAACAAAATTAGGAATAGAAAAAGTTCCGCCAATGGTTACTCGAGGGGTTCTTTTTGACATGACAAAAGTCTTGGGAATTGAGTATCTAAAAGCCGGCCAAACTTTTTCCGTAAAAGACCTTCAAGCCGCTGAAAAAAAACAAGGAGTAAAAGTTCAAAAAGGAGATGTTGTTTTATTTCATACCGGTTGGACCGATGCCATGTTGGAAAAATTTCCAGAAAAATGGGGTGCTGAAATACCAGGACTTACGCCGGAGTTAGCGCAATACCTAGCTGATAAGGAAGTCATAGCGGTGGGTTCAGATACTTATGGATTGGATGTTATTCCACCTGTAAATCCAATGGAGCCTTTTCAAGGACATGTTATTTTGCTGCAAGAAAATGGGATTTATATTTTAGAAGCCATGAATACCGGTCCTTTAGCAAAGGATAAAGCTTATGAATTTTTGTTTGTTTTAGGCCAGGCTAAAGTAAGGGGTGCAGTACAAATGTATATAAATCCTATTGCAATTAAATGAATTAAATTTGATCTGCAAAATCGTGATTTTTGTCTCGATGACCTGCCTCGTCAGCTCTTACCGCAATAACCACATCTCTTAAAGACGCATTTAAGTCAAGGTTCCAATAATCAATAGCAATTTGTGGAGCCGGGCGATTTAGGATTTTCCCATTATCAATTTCAGCTAAGTATTCTGAATAAGAAGTGACGGCTTCTTCTTCGAAATATCCAATCATGCGATGCGCTGTTTTCTTGAAAAAGATATAAAGAAAAGTGTAAAAAATTCCAAAAGAGATTTGGGCTAATAAAATGAGAAATCTTTCAAATTTAGAAGGCTTAGCGATTTCTATAAAAGTCATGAGATGCATCCTTTCGTTTTCAGCTTCTTCAAGCAATTCTTTGATCATGCCATTATCATCTTTCATATTTCGCAAAGATCTTAAGTGGTGAATGACTCCAGCTACCATGCCAGGAACACCTGCAACAGTTTCTAAAACTACTGCACGATGACCGTATCTTTTTCGAAAAAGCGTATCTGCAAGAAATCTCAATGCTTTGGTTATTAAGAGCGCGAACGAATCACTGAAACCGCTAGGGGGAGTGTGAGGGCTGGCATCAGTAGATCCATTCGATACAAAATCGTTGTTTTCTGTATTTAGCATGAAGGAACTATATATACTTCTAAGTTATATAAAATATTTTAAACCTAATTATTAGATATATATAGCTTTTTTGCATAAGTGCTAAAGTTTAAGAAAAAAAGAGGTTACTGTGAATGCAATTAAAACTGAAATGAAAGAAAAAGGTGTCTATCTTATTACTTTAAATAGACCAAAAGTACTCAATAGCTTGAATAAGGAAATCATCGATGAATTGCTAGAGGTATTCGATAAAGTTTATTCCGATCAATCAATTAGAACTATTGTACTCACGGGAGAGGGGAGAGGTTTTTGTAGCGGCGCTGATCTTGCTGGCGGCGGCTGGCCAAGTGATCCTAGCTGGTCACCTGGAGAGTCCACAGCTAATGCTATGGAAATTGGCTTCAATCCATTGGTGAGGAAAATTGTTAATTGTCCAAAACCTGTAGTAAACGCAATTAATGGCATAGCGGCTGGGGGAGGCGTTGGCTTAGCTTTATGCGGCGATTTAATTCTGGCTGCTGATACTGCTAAATTCAAGTTGGTATTTGGTCCGCAATTAGGAATCATTCCAGATGTAGGCGCGTCCTGGCTAGTTCCAAATCTTTTGGGCCGAGCTAAGGCAAATGGAATGGCTTTGCTAGGAGAGGATATCAGTGCAGTGCAAGCAGAAGCATGGGGTTTAATATGGAAAGTTGTTCCAGAGAAGGAGTTACTAAGTGAAGCTTGTACATTGGCAGGTCAAATGGCAGATGGGGCAATCACTGGACTTAAAGCGATTGTAAAAGCACATGATAACGCCCTCCAGGTTTCTTTGTCAGATCAATTAGATTATGAAAGAGATACCCAAAGAGTACTGTGTGATGGCGAGGTTTTCAAAGAAGGTGTTCAAGCATTCTTAGAAAAGAGAAAGCCAAATTTTAGGGATATCGAAGAAGTTTAATCTAACTTATCTAGAATTGAGTCTTTCGAGAAGATTTGTATAAATCCCTTTAAGAGTATCAAGATCTTGAAGACTAACGCATTCATCTGTTTTATGAATGGTTTCATTAAGCGGGCCTAACTCAACTATTTCAGAACCCATGACTTGAAGAAATCGTCCATCCGAGGTTCCGCCACCGTTATTGATGACTGGCTCGTAACCAGTTACTGATTTTACTGAGTCAACAATTTGCTCAATGAAGTATTTTTTTTCTGTAAGATAAGGTAAGCCACTTAAGACCCAATCTATTTCATATTTAAGATTCTGTTTTTTTAGAACTGCTTCAAAAGTTTCTTTCAAATGCGCTTCGTTCGATTCTGAACAAAATCTAAAATTGAACATCATTTCAAGTACTCCGGGAACAACATTAGTAGCACCCGTTCCAGATTTGATATTGGAAATTTGAAAAGAGGTAGGCTGAAAGTGCTCGTTACCTTGATCCCAAGTGATGCTTTCCAATTCTGAAATTAATTTAGCACTGGTAAAAATCGGATTTTCTACTTTTTCTGGATAGGCTACATGCCCTTGTTTGCCTAAAACCTTTAACGTTCCACTCAAAGATCCTCTTCTGCCAATTCTGATCGTATCCCCAACTTTTTTATTAGACGAAGGTTCTCCAACCAAACAAAAGTCTATATGTTCACCTTCGTCCATGAATTTTTTAATAATTACATCAATTTTTCCATCTTCTGGCTCACCTTCTTCATTGGAAGTTAATAAAACTGCTAAGCGATAATTGAGAGAAGGTTTGGTGCTGAGAAAATCTTTTAAAGCCAATAAGTAGGTTGCAATATTTCCTTTCATATCAGCAGTTCCTCGACCAAACATATGATCGTCAATCGTTATTGCAGAAAATGGCGGCTGACTCCAGTTCTCAACCGGTCCAGTAGGCACGACATCTGTATGTCCCAAGAAGCACATCAAAGGACCTTGATCGCCAAGTACTGCATAAAGATTTTCTACATTATCGTAATTTATACGTTCGCAGTGAAAACCCATATCTTTAAGCATTGGCTCAATAAGATCAAAGCATCCTTCATCCTTAGGCGTAATCGATTCGATTTTGATCAAATCTTCTAATAAATTTTGTATTTCCATCTGGCGCTATTATAAATCCTTAAACAAACTTGTTTTAATATTTATTTCTACTGCTAAAATCATTCTTTTATTAGAACCAAATCTTAGGAACCCATATGACAAATCGTATTCAAAAAGGCGATCTTCAAGTAAGCGAAGAATTAGACAAATTAATTACAGAAAAAGTTTGCGTGGATATTGATGTTGAGCCAGATCACTTTTGGAATTCTTTCAATGAAATTGTAAAAGAATTCACCCCAAGAAATAGAGCGTTATTAGAAGAACGAGAAGAGCTTCAAACTAAAATAGATAATTGGCATAAAGAAAATAAAGATTTTGATAAAGAAACATACAAAAGTTTTTTAAAGGAAATCGGATACTGGGTAGATACCAACGATGACTTTGAAATAGAAACCACCAACGTGGATGAAGAAATTTCAACTATTGCCGGAGCGCAACTAGTGGTTCCGGTTATGAATGCTAGGTTCGCATTGAATGCTGCCAACGCTAGATGGGGCAGTCTTTATGATGCTTTATATGGGACAGATATGATTTCCGAAGATGATGGCGCAGATCGCGGAGGTGCCTACAATCCAGTAAGAGGAGATAAGGTAATAGAATTTTCAAAAAACTTTATGAATGAAAATTTTCCTTTGAGCAATGGTTCCTACCAAGAAATTGCTGCTTTTCAGATAAGTGATGGAAATCTTGAAATCACTCTTAAAGATCAAAGCAAAGTGACTTTAGCGGATACTGATAAGTTTGAAGGTTACTCAGGAGATGTAGAGAACCCAAAAGGAATATTAATGAAGAATAATAACCTCCATGTAGAAATACAAATTGATCGGGAGGATTCAGTGGGCAAGGATGATTTAGCTGGAATAAAAGACATCCTTGTTGAGTCGGCAGTGACAACCATTCAAGACTGTGAAGACTCAGTTGCTGCCGTAGATGGCGAAGACAAAGCTACAGTCTATAGCAATTGGCTTGGCTTGATGCAGGGTAATTTAGAGGAAACTTTTGACAAAGGTGGCAAAGCCATGACACGAAAACTTAACCCTGACCGAGATTATTCTAAACCCGATGGGGCAGCATTTACTTTATCAGGCAGAAGCACCATGTTGGTTAGAAACGTTGGTCATTTAATGACTACTCCGGCTATTTTAGATGCTGAAGGTAATGAAATTTTTGAGGGCATCATGGATGCCATGTTTACCATCACAATTGCTAAACACGACTTGCTGAGCAAAGGTTCAATTAAAAACAGCCGCACTGGCAGTATCTATATTGTGAAACCTAAAATGCATGGTCCTAAAGAAGTGCAATTAACTTGTGACTTATTTGCTGCTGTAGAAAAAGCAGTGGGCCTAGCACCTTTAACAGCAAAAGTTGGGATTATGGATGAAGAACGTCGCACAACCATAAATCTAAAAGAATGCATCAAAGTAGCCAAGGATAGAGTAATTTTCATCAATACCGGTTTCTTAGACCGTACTGGAGATGAGATACACACTTCTATGGAAGCAGGTCCAATGATAAGAAAAGCGCAAATGAAACAAGAGCCTTGGATTCTTGCCTACGAAGATTGGAACGTCGACAAGGGCTTGCAAACGGGCTTCAAGGGAAAAGCTCAAATCGGTAAAGGGATGTGGGCCATGCCAGATGAAATGCTCGGTATGTATGAAAATAAGACCGTTCATCCAAAAGCTGGTGCTAATTGCGCCTGGGTGCCTTCCCCAACTGCAGCCACTTTACACGCACTGCACTATCATCAAATCAGCGTACCAAGCGTGCAAGATGACTTAAAACAAAGAAAAGAAGCCAATATGGACGAAATTTTGGAAATTCCTCTTTTGAAAGAAGAGCTTTCCAAAGAAGAAATTCAGGCTGAGTTGGACAACAACGCGCAAGGAATCTTAGGTTACGTGGTACGTTGGATTGATCAAGGAGTAGGTTGTTCTAAAGTACCCGACATCAATAACGTTGGTTTAATGGAAGACCGAGCAACTTGCCGAATTTCCAGTCAGCACATTGCCAATTGGTTGCATCATGGGCTCTGTGATGAGGCGCAAGTCTTAGAGACCATGAAAAAAATGGCAGTGGTTGTAGATGATCAAAATTCTGGAGATCCAGTTTATGAAAACATGGCTCCAAGCTATGATGGTGATGCATTTAAAGCTGCATGCGATTTGGTTTTAAAAGGTCGAGTGCAACCGAGCGGTTATACCGAGCCAATCCTGCATGCACAGCGTTTGGTTAAAAAAGCAAATTAATTAAAAGCATGAGCAATCTTTCTCAGCAAGAATGGTTGGCTCAAATATCTGAAGAGATCATTGATCCAGAACAGAGAATCATCGATCCTCATCATCATCTTTGGCCAGGCGTATCAAGTGCCTCTTCGGAAAATTCTAATCAATATCTTTTAGAGGATCTTTGGGCAGACACGGGTTCAGGACACAACGTCACTAACACGGTTTTTATTGATTGCAGTCAATGTTATTGGAATTCAACTGATCAAGCCTTAAATCCAGTAGGGGAGACGGAATTTGTCAAAAAAATAGCTGACGAATCAAAAGCAGATCCAAAGCAAGCAACCATTTCTGGCATTGTAGGACATGTGGATATGCTTCTTGGTTTTGAGACAGAGCGTGTTTTGGAAAAACATCTCGAGATAGGGCAAGAATTATTCAAAGGCATTCGGCATGCTGGGGGTTGGGATCCTCATCCTGATGTAAGAAATTCTCATCACGATGCCTGTGAGGGTTTATATCTTCAACCAAATTTTCTTGACGGGTTACAAACTCTCGCAAAATTAGGTTACGTTTTTGAAGCGTGGCAATATCATCATCAAATTCCTCAAATCACTGAATTGGCAAAACAATTTCCAGACTTGGTTATTATTTTGAATCATTTCAGTGGTCCTTTAGGCATAGGGCCATATGAAAACAAACAAGCAGATATTTTCCCTCAATGGCAAAAGGATTTGAAAGAACTTAGTCTGCATGAGAATGTATTTGCCAAACTTGGTGGATTAGCAATGCCAGTGAACGGTTTTGGTTTTCATATTCAAGACAAACCTCCTACATCAGATGAATTTATTTTGAAACAAAAAGCTTATTACGAAACTGCCTTAGAGTATTTCACTCCAAAAAGATGTATGTTTGAAAGCAATTTCCCTGTAGATAAGGCATCAATTTCATATTCTGTTTTATGGAACGCTTTCAAAAAATTAGCAACTAGTTATAGCGCTTCAGAAAAAGATCAGCTTTTTTATAAAACCGCTTCAACGGTTTATCGAATTACTGATTGAACCCTTGAATTTCTGCTGCTTCTTCTCTTACCAATTCAGGTCCGCCGAGAAGCTGTCGATTTAAGCCAATTCGTTTGAACCAATAATGCAAGCCAAGAAGATCGGTAAAGCCCATGCCACCATGCACTTCTGTAGCTTTTTTTGAAACCATTTTAGCTACCTCAGAAATATGAGATTTTGCCTGACAAGCCTGCAGACGCGCTTCAGTTGGCTCATGATCAAAAGAATGAGCTGCTTGCCATAACATTGCATAACAAGGTTCCAAGTCGGAAGCCATCTCAGCACACATATGTTTCACTGCTTGAAAGGAACCGATTACACGATTAAATTGCTTACGCTCTTTAGCGTAAGAAACAGCCTTTTCAATCATGCTTTCTGATGCTCCTAAACTATCCGCAGCAAATATTATTCGCCCAGCATCTAAAACTTTTTTTGCAATTTCAGGATCATTTTCAGAAGCAGACAAAACTTCAGCTGAAACATTTTTTAAATTTAGTTCCAAATAGCTTCTGGTTTTGTCAACTGAAGTCAGGGTTGTAATTTCAATGCCTTTATCTTTTGCATCCACTAAAAAGAGTACTCCTCCTTTTGTAGCTAGAAGAAAATAATCAGCCCGATCCCCATCGATCACAAACAAAGCTTTTCCATTCGCTTTGCCATTTGCCAAATCAATTCCGGCATCTTCTCGAGCTGCAACATACTCGCTCATGCCTACGCCAAACTTCATTTCGTTGGAAACAATTTGGGGTAAATATTTAGCTTTTTGGTCATCCGAACCTGCTAAATTGAGCGCTATTGGCGCCATCACGTATGAGCCTGCAAAAGGAATGGGACCAACTCCAGTGCCTAAGCCCTGAGAAACAGCTACTGCTGATAATAAATCCGCACCCAAGCCACCGTATTCTTCAGGCACCAACAAGGCGTTTATTCCCAAATTGATTAGCCCGCTGTAAATCTCTTGAGCAAGAGCTTCATCTTCTCCATTGGCTATTTTTCTGATTTCATCAACTGTTACGTTGTCGGCTAAAAACTTTTTAACGTAGTCCTGAAATTGTTCTTGTTCTTCCGATAATCCAAAAAACATTACAAAGCCTCCGTTACTTTAGGTTCTTTGGGCATTCCCAATCCACGTTCAGAGATAATATTTTTCTGAATTTGATTGGTTCCACCACCAATAATCAGTCCTAAGAAATACATATACGTGAACTGAAAAGAACCGTCTTCCTTAAGATAAGGACTGTCTTCATAAAGCGTGCCGATTTCTCCAAGGACATCAATCGCTAGGCCTTCGAGTTCATGACGCAATTCAGTACCTACTAACTTTTGAATCATCCCGCCAAGTTTGACGTTCTGTCCAGGATTTATTTTTGAGGAAAGCAATCTTAAGGAGTGTGCCTGACTTGCCATGACTTTACCTTGAACTTGCATCAATCGGTCTCGATAAGAAGGAATGTCAATCAAACGTCTACCATCGATGGTTTGTTCTTTCATCAAATTGATTAAAGTGTTCAGTCGATTCATCGTGGCATTGGGATCAGCCAAAGAACCACGTTCATGACCCAAAACTGAGTTAGCCACTGACCAACCTTCACCACGCTTGGCTACAATATTTTCTTCAGGAACTGTAACATCATCAAAAAATACTTCGTTAAATCCTGCCTTTAAAGTCATATCAACCAAGGGCCTAATTTCAATACCTGGAGTATCCATTGGAATTAAAATAAAACTGATTCCAGAATGCTTAGGAGCTTGTGGTTCGGTTCTAACCAAGCAAAACATCATCTGTGAATATTGCGCCGTACTGGTCCAAATTTTTTGCCCATTGATTACCCAGTTTCCATCTATAAGTTCTCCTTTGGTTTGCAGACTAGCTAAGTCACTTCCGGCATTCGGCTCGGAATAACCCTGACACCAAATCAGTTCACCATGCAAAGTAGGGCGAATGTATTTTTGTTTTTGTTCTTCACTGCCCCATTCAAGCAAGGTCGGTACCAACATGTCGATTCCTTGACCACCCATGCCTCCAGGAATTTTTGCCTTGGAAAATTCAGTAGCTATGATTCGACTTTTAATGATATCGGTATCACCACCAAAACCTCCATATTCTTTGGGAATGGCTCGAGCAACAAAACCTTTTTCAATTAATATTTTTTGCCACTCAGAACGGGTAACCTCTTTGGATGATTTTTTGCTGGCAGAAGAGCCGCTGAGCGCATCTGACATATTGCCGTCATTGCTCTCGCTTTTAAACGATACCCCTTGGTACTCTTTACAGAAAGCTTGTACATCTTTGCGAAAATCTTCGTATTCAGCACCATAATTTAAATCCATTTGTTTCTCCTTCTATTACTTACTGGTAAGCAATTATTCTAAGGCTAAATAACCTAAACGCCAACTGAACGGTACAAAACTATTGTTGGCGCTTGGATAGCAAAATAGCTAAAATCAAAAAATCATGACTCGCTGGTTTGTCATCTTCTTAACTTCTTTGCTTATTGTTTTGGGCGCTCGCTATGGAACCTACTCACCACTGCCAAAAGCAGTGTTTGTTGATTGCGACACTCCGGTTGCTGAAAATAAATTGCAAGGTCTTTGGGAATTGGATCGTATTGATAACTATGAGGCTTTTCATGAAGGTCTTGAATCAGATTCAGGTTTTCTAAGCTACTTAGAAACTTCTGCTTACCCATTTATCTTAGCGAGAAGTCAACTTTACCGAATTGAGCAATGTGGTAAAGAAATCGCTCTTACGGTCAATTATCTGCGTACTTGGCTTGTTGCAACTGCTGAAATAGATGAACCGGATATTCAATTGGAACTGCAAGATTTCAAATCCGAGTTGAAACAAACTTTCCAGGAAGTCCTCACGGATGTCAAAGATGCCTTCGCTGTTGAAGCGAAACCAGAAGCTGACAGAGTTTTAAAATTTTTACGAAAATCCGATAGTTTAAATATTGCTGCAGAACTAATATTTGCCGGAGAAGAAATTACCCTTTATGGGTCACTGAATGGTAAGAACTACAAAGAACGAATTTATTATGATGCTGGCGAGCTGGTTAGGGTAATTGCTTTTGTAGACTCTAAACTAGGATCAACGGATTTTATTTATCGTCGTTATCCTTAGTTTCCCAATGAAAGGTTTCATTTAGAATCCGCTCAATTATCTGATCCCTTTGTGCATTTGGAATGTCAACAACCGTTACGTTTTTTGCCAACTTTGCAAACGCTTCTTTTTCTGATAATTCTCCTTTTACAATTTGATCCACTGCTCCGATTGCTGCCCATTGCATGTAATGTCTCGCGTCTTTGAATTGGATTAAATCTTCTATATCTGTATTTTTAATTTGCTTTGCTTTGACAGCATTTAAAAAATTATTCTCCATATTTGGTTGAGAAATTTCTTTAAAAACCTGGATCAACATTTGTACATCCTTAAGTAGCCAATTAATAGATGGCGAATTTACTAATAAATTGATACCTCTCAGCAAAGCCAAGTAGATGATGTAAACATAATCTTTTTCGTTTTTGACATTGAGTTTAAACTCAATCAAGACATTTCTAACCGTTTTATTTAAAGCCTCAATTTGAATATCTTCAATGCTATTAAAATGGTTGTAAAAGGTCCCATAACCTACATCAGCAATTTTGATGAGTTTTTTTACACTAATTTTCTCAACATCTTCTATGTTGAGATATTCGATAGCTGCATCTATAAGCTTTTCTTTAGTTTTACTCATTTGGACATAGTGTACAGATAATATGACATCCATTATAGAATTTGCTTTAATCATATAAATATGAAGATAAAAAAATACTTTTTATCTCATCAAAGTACCAAAAAATTAATAATTAGAATTTTTGTAACCTTGGTGGGATTACCGCTAAGTTCTCTTGCTCTTACTCAAGAAGAGATTGGGGTTGCTGCTGCTGTAAATACTACAACTACAGATAATTTTTATGATCCTTCAGGGATGTTTGAAGAACGTCGCTTGGTAGAAGAAGGTTACAAAATTATTCAAAACCGCACCATCGAAACGGATGAAAAGGGTAAAGCCCAGATGATTTTAATCGATGGCACAGCTTTCACGATTGGACCAAATTCAAAAGTTATCTTAGATAAATTTGTTTACAACCCAGAAACAAATGATGGTTTTTTGGAAATGCAGGCTACCGGACTTCTACGGTTGGTAGGTGGAAAAGTTACTAAAAAAAATGCTGCGACTATTAATACCAACGTTGCAACGGTCGGAATTCGTGGTGGAATTGTTATTGTCGATGCCGACAATGAATCGACTTCTGCAGCATTTGTTTATGGTCAAGAAATGGAAGTCATCCCTTTACAAAACCAAGGTGGTCGAACCGTTTTAACAGAAGATGGCTTTGTTGTTGAGGTCAATGATCCTTATGATGATATTGATACACCAGAACTTCTTACAGCGGAAGCTTTAGCTGGATACTCAGCTGAATTTGAAGGCGATGAAGAAGAAGAGGAAGAAGAGTCTGAATCTGATTCAGAGACTGAAGAAGAAGAGGAAGAGGAGTCCGAAGAAGAGTCCGAAGAAGAGTCCGAAGAAGAATCCGAAGAAGAATCCGAAGAAGAGTCTTCAGAAGAAGAATCCGAAGAAGAATCCGAAGAAGAATCCGAAGAAGAATCCGAAGAAGAGTCTTCAGAAGAAGAATCTGAAGAAGAAGAGTCAACTGAAGAAGAGTCAACCGAAGAAGAAGGAGCCGAAGATCAAAATGAAGAAACTTCTGACAATGATGAGTCAAGTTCAGAGTCTTCAGATGAAAAAGAAGAAGCACCTGTTGAAGAAACTGACACTGATGATGGATCTCAAGAAGACACTCCAGAAACTGAACAACAAGATGACTCTCAAACATCACAGGATGAAGAAACCAATGCTGATCTGCCAGGAGATAACAACTCCGTAGACGACAAACCAACTGGCGACTCAGAAAAACCTGATGCAGGAAGACCAGATGGTAGCGGTGAAGTAGATCTAGATAATGAATTTAATGAAGTTGGAGACGATAAAGAAGAGCCAGAAATTGTCATTGATGAAGATTCTCTTTTAACCGATTCTGGTATTTCTGATAATAGTTCCAATGTTGCTCCTGATCAATTGACAACCTCTGATGATATTGGTGGTGAACTAGGTGATGACTTGTTCGAGATAGAGCAAGAAGAAGAGGAGCCTGCTGAAGAAACTACTGAAGAAGTCCAAGACACTACAGCTGAAACGGTCCAGCAAGAAGCCATAGAAGAAAAAATGTCGGCTAATGTTTCAGTTAGAGCTGATTCGTTTATTGAGAGCTCACCAAAAAATACTTTAGTAGCAACAACTGCTGTTGAAGGAAACAATATGACTTATGCCTTAGAAAATGACTTTGGTGTTTTTAAAGTAAATAAAAGAGGAAAGATCAAAACCAAAAGTTTTCTTGATTTTGAGACTGCCGAAAAGTATGACTTGGTTCTTCTGGTTACAAATAATAAAGGCAAGACCGTAAGAGTGCCTTTTACCGTCAATATTGCTGACGTTTCTGAATTGAGTGCAACTGGAACAGTTCGAGCTGCAGCTTTTCATGAAGGCGATAACGTAAATAAAATTTTAGGGGATATTTTTCCAGTTTCAGATGAAACTCCAACCTACGAAATCACAGGAACAGGTAAAGAATACTTTCGAATCAATAACAATGGAAAACTTAGATTAGATAAAGCTTTTAATTATTCAGCACAAAGTAAATTTAATTTGGTAATTAAGGTTACTAGCGGTACCGATAGCGTGGATGTGCCGTTGACAATAAACGTTTTGGAAAACATTGCGCCTGATTTTTCGGCTGCTTGTCAAAGTTCTTGTGCTTTAGCTGAAAGTGCTTCTACTGGAACAGTAATTATTAATACCACCAGAACCGATACCGATATCGACAATCTGACTTATTCTTTGGAAAATAATTTCGGCAATAAATTTAATATCAATCAAACAACCGGTCAGGTTACCTTAAATAGTGCTTTGGATTATGAGACTACCACTTCATATACTTTAAATGTCATAGCTACTGATTCAAAAGGAATCACCAAAGAACGCAGCTCTACTTTTAACGTTACAGATGTAGCGGTGGGTTTTAGCGGCACCCTTGTCTCTGCGAGTAAATCAGAAAATATCGCGACCGGCGCAGTTATTTTAAACTCTGCCGTGAATGGTTTTCCGAGTGCAACCTATTCCTTAAGTGGCGGTAATTCAAAATTCGCCATCAATGCTTCTACAGGACAAGTGACATTGGCCAATGCCCTAGATTATGAAACAGCAACTTCTCACACTTTTAGTGTGACTGCTACTGCAGGAGGCGAATCCGAAACTGCAAACTTTACTTTAAACGTTGATAACTTTACTTATACCGTTTCAGATTCTGGAGCTTCTTCAAGCTATGTAAAAAAAGGAACTTATTTTCGAACAGCAAATTCTAATTTCACTTATTTACTGGATGAAGATATCGTATCCAAAGGAGCATCAGATAGAGTCGTTGGTGATTTTGGCACAGGCATTGCAGGTACTACTTATGGTATAGAAGGGACTAATCGCGGTAACTTTACTATAGATTCTGCAGGTATTTTAAGTATTAAAAACTATACTGGCGGTCCAGGAAGCGCAAATCCTATAATTATCAATGAAGGCTATACTCAAAATACAGGAACGCTAGACGTCAGGGTTACGGCTGATATTCCAGGTGAAGGTCAAGTTTCTTCTCCATTATTTTACGTTAAGGGAAAAAATGTCGAGTCAAACGAAAACTTGGTGATGAAATTTGCCAGTGGTTACAATAATGTAACTCACGATTTTCAAGGAAACAATCCATTTAAAGCAACCGCACATCGTAATGCCAGTGGAAGCGGTGGACACAACAACCAGGTAGTCACTGAATCGGTTTTAACGGTAGCCGATCGAGTAAGCAGTCCACATATAGCCTCAGCCAACGATCAGTTTTACACGCGCTATGGTCAAAATGGTGGCAAGACCTATTACCGAACCAGTACGGTAGCGAATGGTGATAACGAACACGGTACCGAAATTTTGGATTTTGAATATTGGTTCCCGGTGGACTCGTCAACCAGTAACGACACTGCTCGACAGTATGCCCCAATGTCTGAGGCCAATGCTGGTTGGGATGCTGCAAGACCTACCAGAGAAGAGGCTAAATATGCTTGCTTGGACTCCGGACAAGGTTGTGGTGGTGGCACCACCGAACATGCCTTGAGTGGTAATTGGACAGCTACAACAGAAGGCTCTAATTTTTCTGGTTATAAAGTCACGCAAAGAAATTTTGGTCGAAATACAGATTATCTTTTGAATTCTAGTATAAACGGTGCCAACGCCGGAAATGGAACTGGAACCGATACTGTTTTGGGTCAATATAATAATAACTTTGGTGGGACTAACAATAATTACACTTCCGAATTTGAAACCGTGACTCTACCTGAAACTTTTAATTTTTTTGGACAATCTTTTTCTCATATTTACGTTAATGAGAATGGATTTTTAACTTTCGGTAATGGTGGCGCTAATTCAGATAAACCTTGGCATCAACAAAGTTTAAATGGTAACAGCAATCAAACTTATGTAGCGGCGTATCGGGGTGGTGGTAGGCCTTTGATGTATCTGCATGAAGCGAATGCCTATTCTAATTCTGGCGGATCTATGCTTCCTGATAGTTATAAATTACCTAACGTTTACGGAAAGCCTGGAACAACTAATGCAGATAATCTGGATAACACGATCTTTGCTCTCTGGCATGATTACTTTACTGATAGTGATAATAATAATTGGTCAATACGCCAATTATGGAATAGTACGACAAAAATCCTGACCATCGGTTGGTACAACATCAGAAGTTTTAGCAACTCGAACAACAATCATGAAGCAAACTTCGAAGTCCAGTTAAATTTTAACGATGATTCTTTTCGAATCGTTCAAGGAGATTTTGGAAATAGTTTTCCTCATCAAGTAGCAAATAATTCATTTATCGGAATTTCCAAAGACGTCTCTTGTGCATCAAGCGCTGAAGACATTTCCATGTGTGAAGGAAAAGATTACATCCAACTTTATTTTCACGATTCTCATTTTGGCGATTATGAAAGTCCCTCGATGAATTACTTCCACAGTTTTCAAAACCCGAATGGCAGCGATTCACCCAATCAAATCCACAGCATGTATAACGCCTACTTTACCAACAACCAAACGGTTAATGGTACAACCTATTGCTATAACGATCAGACCGGTTTTAATGCCTTAGATTCAACCACTTGTACGAACAGTTACAATGCGTATACAGCGAAGGATGCTACCCACTTTAGTTTTAGCCCACAAGGTACGGGCGGGGTCAAAAACGTTCTTCTGCCTTCGAACATCAAACAATCTTATCGTTCCGGTCATATGGGGCAATTCATGTGGATGCATTTGGATAAAGATCCAACCACTTTGGGTTACACACCACCAGCAAACAATGCGACCGGTTTCGATGCTGCAGGACCCAATTCTCGAGACGGTGTAACCGGCGGCTCGCTGAGTGCAGGAAGTGCAATCAGTCACACGACGGCAACTGATGAAATTGTTATTGGGGGAGAGGTTTATACTGCGAGCAAACTTGAATCTTTCTTAAACAATACCAAGAAGGTAGTTGCCTACGCACCCATTCCTTTGTTGCACACCAACAAATACGAATTACCGCAATATGCTGGACAATCGGATGTACGGTTCAGACGAGCGCATACCATCATGCCGAACTTTATTTCTACCGATTATATGGAGAGTAAAGACAACGGAACTGACGCCAATTTTGATTTTCACCAACTGCGCGATGACGATCATTGCAAAGGCAACATCAGTTGTATCGTTTACAACACCGATGGCAGCACCAGTTTCAATGCCCAAGACGGTTCCTCAAACACCAAAACCGAAGCTCACATTGATGGTATGTATGGGTACGCGGCTAAAGCATTGGACCACAATGTGCATGTCGCCTCAGAACGTTTTGGTAATTTAGCTGATAATGCTGATTTCGTGCCTGTCGGACAATCGCTTTGGTATCAGGTTTACAACCCATCCGGCAGAGGTGTGGGTTTGTTTGCGCAACTCAATTGGAGTTGTGGAACCGGTAAACCTTGTGGTGAGCATACGCCTAATGAAACCGGTGCTCCTCACAATTCGCAACAGAGTTTATTCTCTGTCTTGGTTGTAGACTCCGGTGATAAATCCGATTTTGCTACTTCTCAGACTTCATCTGCAGGATATGCAGTTTCTTCAACGGGAACAGTTGTTGATGGCTCGCATTATTGGAGTTACAAACGTAGAGACGGTAGAACCACGACAACCGATGGTGCTTATGCGGGTGCAGAAAAAACAACGCAAATTACTTTTGGTATAAACCCGATTGCTTGTGTTTCCGGACCGGATAACGGTTGTTTCTTTGGCGACAATCAAGGTGCGGGTTCCTCTACGATTGGTGCGCCATCAACTGCAATCATCACCACCAGCGATCCTTGTAGCTCAGGGCACGCAACTTCATTTACTGGCTGTCATATAGAAACATCTGGAAGTCCAAAGAATATGGAACTGGGTGTGATGTATTCCATGGCTGCCAATGACTCTGCGACTTTAGCGGATCAGAAGTATAAAACCGAAACTTTCTATCAAGGTATTGCTCAACAAAAACAATACAACGGTTCCAGCTATGTGGATGCTATAAATTTAGCAGGTTCCAACAGTTGGCGTTCGGGCATTACTACTTCAGCAAATACTTGGAACGGAAGATTCTCAGGACATTGGATGACTGATGTTGAGTCAACCCAAAAAAGCATGCCACAGTATTTTCGAGCACCGTTGACGGCTACCTTTGATGAAACCAACGACCGAGTCAAAGTCATCGCCAATAACATAAACATTCATCCGGATCCCGATTGGAATACGGGTACCAGTTCCGGAGACAACACTTGGTATCATTCTGGCGGTTGCGGTTTTGACGGCGTTTCTTGGTCTGCCGGCAGCTGTTCGTCTGTGTATCGTTTGGTAGGAAATACTGGAGCTACTTTGCAATTTGGTGATGATGACAATCAAAAAGATAGCGCTACTTTTGCGAATTCCGCTTACATCAATAAAAAAGTCTTCGGCGCCATACTTAAAAACGAATCAAAAAATATTCATTACACTGGTGGTACTACCAATTTTGAAAGTCGAAATGTTGATAATGCCGGTGCAATGGTCACTTGGGATACCATCGATGAAAAAGACAAAGACTGGCTAAGCACCTGTTCCGGATTTCAAAGTTCTGATTGTGCAGACCCCGAACCGTCCTTGGAATACATGACTTGGGGGATATGGGCCATGGCCACCAACGATGGCCTTGAGTACATGACTGGCGAACAACCGAGCGCCGTGCATATGGGAACATGGTATGCCGGAGATTTATTGGATGCGAGCGATTGGCCAGTCAGTCGAACCGCAAATCTTGCTGGTATGGCAATGTTCAGCATGTGGAAAAGTCAAACCGTAGGTGGGGTTACGACCAATTACAACTGGACCGAAGGTTCCAGAGCACAAGGCTCTGTGGTCTTTGATGGCTCGGGGAATTACGGCGTAACCATCCATGTTCATGACCTGGGTAGAACCAATTGTGACAACGGTGCAGCCAGTGGATACGGTTGTAGTTCGGGCTCTGGAGCTTACGCAAATAATTGGACCGAGGGACAAAGCATGGGCACCATTACCTGGCAGGCATCCGGCACTAACGGAAATCCAAATTTTAGTGGAGGAGATAGTGCTGCTGGTGTTGCAGGCCTTGGCGTGAGTACTTGGAAGAGCATGCAGGGCAGTCTTTACGGCACTGCCTCGCACGTTGAAGCAGGCGCGGAGCTAATTTATTCCAAACAAAATTCAAGTAATTATATTCAAGCGATTGGTACCGTAATTTTATCGGAGTAGTAAAGAGGAATTATGTAAAGGAATTTAAAGGAGCGTAATATTTTAAATAACGTTTGCCGTTGTCTTTTTGGTACTTAGGCGACAATTTCGTTAATCCATTTAAAGGATTACGCTCCCTGGGCCCGGCCTTGTGCCGGGTTCAGTTTTTTTTAATTTGATAGGTATAATGGACAACTTTTTATCATGAGACAATTTATAGATTTTTTTCTAGCAATTCGCGACAGTCGATTTTTTACCGGTTTGGTGATTACGGTGATTGTTGCTTCAGCTATTTATGCTGGCGCTAGTTCGTACAACATTCCTTCACAATATGCGTTGATAATCGACTATCTCGATTACGCCATTACAATTTTTTTCTTAATTGAAATATTGATTCGAATGTTTGCTGAGGCAAATCATCCTTTGAGATTTTTTAAAAACGGGTGGAATATTTTTGATTTAGTCATCGTGGTTGTTAGTTTGATACCAGTTGATGGCGCCTCCAGTGCTTTCGTTGCTCGTCTTTTACGAATTGTCAGAGTGCTGAGAATCATAACGGTGATTCCTGCTTTTCGACACATTGTGGAGTCTTTATTTAGGTCGTTACCGCGAGTTGCTTTCATTGCCTTGTTGATGTTCATTGTGATTTACATTTGGGCAGCAATAGGTACGTTAATTTTCAGCGAAGCCGATCCGGAGCATTGGCGTAACATTGGTATTGCAGCATTAACGCTGGCGCAGGTTGCAACTTACGACGATTGGGCAGCAGTCATGTCTGAAGTAAGCGATGTCTATCCTTTTGCTTGGGTCTATTTCCTCAGTTTTATTTTAGTGACCTCAGTCGTTTTATTGAACATGGTCATTGGGATCATCGTAGATGTAATGAGTCGCGACGCCCGAGAAAATCTTTTTGATAACGTGGACACAAACGACCACGTGGTTACCAAAGAAAACGAAGGATTATGAGCTTCATAACCATCAGTACTTTCAACTATTTTTTGATTGCATGGTTAGCAGTGGGACTGGTGGCCTTTGTTTATTTGTTTTTTGAAACTGCCCCATACGGTAAGCACGTCTCAAAAGGTTGGGGTCCTGAGATCTCAGCCAAAGCCGGTTGGATCGTCGAAGAATGTCCGGCGTTTTTCTTGATGCTCTTGTATTTTATTGTGGCTGGTGATTACACCAATCCAGTACACGTTATTTTTACGGTTTTGTATTGCGGTCATTATTTCAATCGAAGCTTTGTTTGGCCAATGCGTGCTCAGTCGACCGATAAAAAAATGCCCTTGATGGTGGTCTTTTCAGCCATTGGTTTCAATTTTGTTAACGTTTTTTTTCAAGGCACATGGATTTTTCTTTTGAGCGATTACACCGGCGCTTGGCTTGTATCAATTCCTTTTCTTTTGGGTCTGGTGATTTTTTTTACTGGATTTTATATCAATGTTAGATCGGATGAGATCATGATAAATCTGAGAAAGGATAAAGGCGAGGGTTATCACATTCCCAAAGGTTTTTTATTCAATAAGGTAAGTAACCCTAATTATCTGGGTGAGTTCATCGAATGGTTAGGTTGGGCCATCATGACTTGGAGCTGGGCAGGCTTGGTCTTTTTCTTATGGACAGTGTGTAATTTATTTCCACGCGCTGTTTCAAATCACAATTGGTACAAAAATAAATTCGAAGACTATCCTGCCGATAGAAAAGCAGTAATACCTAATATTATTTAAGAAACGACATATGGAAAGATTCATTAAATATTTTTTAGGCTCGCTAATGATCTTCTCTTTAATTTTAGCGATTATGTTTATGATTATGCCGACTTATATGGATCAACTGACCGCCTTAGGATTTACACCTGAGGAAATGCGTATTTGGGTTTATCGAGTTGTTGTACCAACATACTTTCTTACAATTGCTTACTTTTCCTATCGATATTTGAGTGGAAAAAATCCAACTTCAACCGTTTGGCCCATTCTGATAGTAACCCTTTTCTTTTTGGTAACTCAGATAATTGGATTTATCTTTTTTTATTTTCATTGGATTCAAATTATTTATTTTCTTATTACTGTGAGTTCATTTTTCATTTTGAGAGAAGCACATAACCGAAGAAAAAACGATATTTTTGGCAGTTCTCTTTAATCATTTTGGCTGTTCAATATAATTAATTTTTAATATGTTGCAGAGACTAGATTTTTTAACCAAATTTTATATACGAACTGTTGCTGCTTTATGGATTCTTTTTGTTCCAGCGCTTTATTTGATTTCACTATTTTTAGGATCAGATAATATTTCTTTCAACCTTTTTTTAAACAGCTTGTTCGAATGGGCCGTTTTGGTCCCATTTGGGCTGGAACAAACAATACCAGAAAACATTGCTCCTTTAATAAGGTTCTTTTTTTGGTCTTTCTGGGTTTTAACAATCACCCGCTGGGTAATAACTGGAAAACATTTTTACCAATAAAAACTTAAATTCCTATTAGGATTAAAGATACCAAGCCCCCAACAACAACTGAAAGATTAAATATTTTTTTGTCTGACAAAGGTGCTTTACCATTGTAAGCACTGGATCGAAAATAATTATATAGAACGTACCAAAAAACAAAGGTTATAAAAGGCCATGCAAGTAAAAACATGAATCAATGGCAATTAACCAAATATCATTTCACTTGAGAAATACAGCCCTAAATAGGTTAAAAAACCAACCGCTAGTGAGCCAAAAAACAACATCAGAGCTATTGATACAATTTCTGTCCAAAGCCATATGGTTTTCTTATCATCGTTGAGCCTGATGTAAATTTCTACAGCACCAAAGCAAATGGCAAATAAAGTTGCTAACAAAACAATGACAATCACTTCATCCATATTCGAATTATAAGCAAATTAGCTATTAAATCTTTCTATTCTAACTTTATTGAATATGCGTATCTCTTTAATAGTTTGTAGAATAGACGAATGGGTGGATATGATTTTATGGTAGTCCTTTGGGTCATTTTCATTATAGTTGGCTTATTTCGAATTCGGGACGATTACCGAGATTACATAGCTGCAAAAGAAAAAATGAGTATCTCCTTAGGGACAAAACTTAGTATGTTTACGGGCGGAACTGCAATGACTTTATTTGGAATAGGTGGTTTGATATATCTTATTAATAATCCAAATTTAGTTTAATTTTTTTTCTGGCAAATTTAAAAGATGTATAATTGCCGTTCATATCAAGATTTGCGGGCATGGTATAATGGCTATTACTTCAGCCTTCCAAGCTGACGATGCGGGTTCGATTCCCGCTGCCCGCTCCAGCTTAATATTCTTTAAATAAGTAACCTGAAGTTAGATGCACAAACGCTTTGACTCCGGTATCAAGAGACTCATCACTTACTTCAAAAAAAGGAGAGTGGTTACCAGCTGCTTTAGTCCAATCCTTTCCTACTTCTGTAACTCCCAAAAAGAAGAAGAAACCTGGTACTTGTTGAGCATAATAAGAAAAATCTTCAGCTCCAGTAGATAGATCGGTTCTAACCAAAAATTCTTTTCTATCAACAACCTTTTCAAGTATCGGAAGGACTCTTTCAGTAAGTTCAGGATCATTAATAGTTACAGGATAATTATTTCCAATTGGAATAATAACCTCAGCTGTTCCTCCGTTCATTTCAGCAGTACTTTTTGCAATGGTCGTCATTTCTTTAATTATTTTAGCTCTCATTTTAGGGTCGTAAGTACGCACAGTACCTTCCATAATAACCTCATCGGGGATGATGTTACTTCGAACACCACCATGAATACTTCCTACTGTTATTACCGCAGGCAAGTTTCTTATATCGAGCTTACGGGAAACAATTGTATTGAAGGCGCTAACAATCTGAGAGCTTATCATGATGGGATCAATGCCAGCCCAAGGTGCAGAACCATGTGCTTGCTTTCCTTTAATGGTTATTTTCCAAGAGTCAGCTGCTGCCATCGTTGGTCCCTCTCTGTAGGCGATGATACCGTCAGGAGCTGGGTTTACGTGTAATCCGAATACCACATCGGGTTTATTTGTTTTAAAAATACCTTCTTTAAGCATCAACTTAGCTCCGCCTTCTTCACCAACTGGAGGACCTTCCTCAGCTGGTTGAAAGATAAACATGATGCTACCAACTAGTTTATCTCTGTGTTTTGAAAAAAATTCTGCGACGCCCATTAAGATTGCCATGTGAGCATCATGTCCACAGGCATGCATTACTCCAACGTCCAAACCATTAAAAGTTGAGCGCTCTTTTGAAGCAAAAGGTAATCCGGTTTGCTCAACAACAGGTAAAGCATCCATGTCAGCTCTGAGAGCAACCATGGGTCCAGGTTTATTTCCTCTCAAGATTGCAATTAAACCGGTTTTTGCAACTCCCGTTGTCACTTCTAAATTTAACGATTTAAGATGTTTTTCTATGTACTTGGCTGTTTTAAATTCGCGGTTTGATAATTCAGGATATTGGTGAAGATGTTGTCGCCAAGTAGTGACTTTTTGTAATAAAAAGTCAGACTCTAGATTAATTTGATCAACGAAATACTTCGAAGAAGCAAATGCTGAAAGAGGCACTAGCAAGAAGACAATTAATAATCTAAAAAAGACAATCATTTGAATAATTGGTCAGCTACGTAAGGATTCGTAAGTCGTTCCTGACCAAATGTAGAAACTGGTCCGTGACCTGGTACAAAAGTCACATCATTTCCTAAAGGCCAGAGTTTGCCTCTGATCGCATCCAATAAGTCTTGAGTATTACCTCTGGGTAGATCCGTCCTGCCAATTGAGCCTTGAAAAAGGACATCTCCAACGATGGCTAATTTTGATTCAGGATGATGAAATATTACATGTCCTGGCGTATGTCCTGGACAATGATAAACATCAAGTTTTTCTCCATCAATTTCAATTTGATCACCATCAGTTAACCAACGATTGGGTTCAAAGTTTTTTGCCGTATCCAATCCATATCGTTTGCCTTGTTCTTCCAAGGCATTGATTAAGAAACCATCATCTTTATGTGGACCTTCAATCTCAACTTCAAATTTTTGAGCTAATTCAAAAGCACCACCGGCATGATCCAAATGTCCGTGCGTGATAAATACTTTAGAAAGTTTAAGACCCTGTTCTTGAATGAAATTTTCTATCAAAGATAAATCTCCTCCAGGATCTGTAACTGCTGCAATCTTAGAAGACTCTTTCCAAATAACACATGAATTCTGCTGCAAAGGAGTCACAGGAATGATTGCTGCTTTTAGTGTAGCCATGATTATAAAAAACTGACATTATTATAACCTATGAATTTTCAACTGTTAGTTGGGAATGGTTTTTTAGCTTGTAAGGCGTTGAAGATCAAATTTTGGGAGAATTTATGGAAGAAATGTTGATGCAAAGCAATCAGGTCGAATTGGGGGTATGGGAAGTTTTTGTACAATCAAGAATATCAATTTCAATTATATTTTTAGGAAATGTCATTTCTGTCTTGATTGCAATTTGGCTCTCTAGAGTATTAATAGAAAAAGGAGCTAACCTTTTTTTAAAACTTATCTTTACAGCATTTGCTTTTGCAGTTTTTCTTAATGCTTTTAATAACGGCCAATGGGTCAATTTTTATCTGGATGGATTTGCTACATCTCTAGCTAACTTAGATGCAGTAAATGGGGACATTGATATTAGCGCTACCTCTAAAGACTTTATTGACTCTGTTACGTCGCAAGGAATTTTTGGAAAGATTGGCATGTTTATTTTTTTTGTCAGCGGACTATTAATTGCAATTATTCCATTGTGGTTTAATACAAAACCTAAAAAAGTATGAATTTTCAACTGTTAGATGGGAATAACTTAAAAATAAGAGCTGCAATAGAAGGCGAGGGACCTTTGGTGGTTTTGGTTCACGGTTGGCCAGAAAGTTGGTACAGCTGGCGTCATCAGATAGAGCCCTTGGCAAAAGCTGGTTTTAAAGTTGCAGCAATTGATGTTCGTGGTTATGGCGGATCTGATAAGCCATATGAAATAGCTGACTACTCTTTAAAGAATCTTGCGGCAGACATTGCTGGTGTTATTGATTCTTTGGGATACAAAGAAGCTTATTTGTTTGGCCATGATTGGGGCGGACCAATCGTATGGACTACTGGGCTTTTATATCAAAATACCATCAAAGCAGTTGGAGCGCTTTCGGTACCCTATACTCCAATTGGTGAGAAGTCTCTAATACAATTATTCAGAGAGTTGTATAAGGATAAATTTTTCTACCAATTATATATTCAGGAAGAAGGGGTTGCGGAGGCTGAATTTGAAGCCGATGTTCGGAAAGCTTTAGAAATAACCTACTTCAGTGGCGATGGTAGAGGGATGCAATTCATGATGGAAAATATTGGCAATCCTGCTTATAAAAAAACACCCGAGTCAAAAATGTTAGAAAATTCACCTGAATTTGACACTTATCCAAATTGGCTTACTCAAGAAGATATGAATTATTTCATCAATGAATTTGAGCAGAGTGGTTTCCGCGGTCCTTTTAATAGATATCGCGCACAAGATATTGATTTTGAGGAATTGCAAGAATTTAAAAATGCTTCTTACCCTCTACCTGCTTGTTTCATCACGGGCACTTTAGATCCGGTTAATTTTTTTGCAAGAGATGAGAGTGCGTCAGAGGAAGATATTCTCAAAGCGTTCACAAAGAATTATGATGATTTGCGAAAAGTAGAGATTTTGGATGGTATTGGTCATTGGACCCAACAAGAAAATCCAGAAGCAGTAACTACCCACATGATAGATTTTTTAAAAAATATTTAAACTTAACGGAGAACGAATATGACATCAAAATTACAAGGCTATTCCACTATCGGAACCAATAACAAAGAAGCCGCTGAAGCTTTTTACGATGGCTTGTTTGCTCAAATAAATGCAGTGAAGTTTCCAGCAAACGATAGAATTACTATGTGGATGTCTGAAGATGGCAGTAAAGTAATATTAGCCACAGCTATACCTTACGATGGAAAAACTGCCTCACATGGCAACGGAACCATGAAAGCGATTCCTCTTGATTCTCACGAAGCAGTAGATGAAATGTATGCCAAAGCGATTGAATTAGGTGCTACAGATGATGGTGAGCCCGGTCCAAGAGCAGGGAACTTTTATGGCGCCTACGTTTATGACTTAGACGGCAACAAACTTTGTTTTTTCAACTTTTAGAGCTCTAAACGTTGTTTTGTCTTAATTTTTTAAAAGCATAAAAAATTAGAACAACGAATAAGAAAGCAGCTGCTAGCTGATATTTAAAAGCTTGAACTAGTATCCAAAGAGATATAAAAATACTAGATACTAAAGAAGGAGGATTATTCAACTCATAATCTCCATCCATCCAAGAGGAGCCCAATTCAACACCACCTTGTCGATCATCACCATGTAAATAGGCATGCGCTAAATTCATATTCCCTACCACATCTCGTTCGGTATAAGAGGTGATGGTTTTTTTCATGGCATCGAGTATTTCGGGCTCTTCTTCAGTCAAGTCATTTTTTTCAAAAGGATCTTCAATGATGTTGAATAATTGGTATGAAGCTGAAACCGGAACTAAAACAGGTTTTACCGAATAAAGTTTCCATTGATCATTGAATAATGCTCGCTCATCGAACATGATTCTTGTTCCAACAAATGCATTTTTTGGAGGAACAATTTGCCCAGAAAGTAAATTCAACCATTTATCTTTACCGTCAAATTTATCTGACTCAGAAGTTTTAATATTTGCGGCAGTCAATAAAGTTGGAAGTACGTCTTGGACGAAGAAAAACTGATCAGATTTCTCATTCTCGATAATACCTTTCCACCACATCACTGCAGGAACTCTAATTCCTCCTTCCATTGCAGAGGCTTTACTACCACTCAAACCACCGGTATTACCTTTTGCATTTACTAAATTTGGCGCAACAACTTTGAAAATAGGGCTGATATCAAAAAGGGGTCCATTATCACTAAAAAATAGAATAATGGTCTCCTCAAGTAACCCCTCAGCTTCAATTGCTTTGATGATTCTGCCTATCTCATTATCCAAAGCATTAACATTTGCTGCATATACCTGATCTTTTTCATCTTCCAGATAAGAAAATTTTTCAATATATTGAAGTGGTGCTTCTATTGGCGTATGGGGAGCGTTAAAAGCTACATATAAAAATAAAGGACGATTCTGATCTTTATTTTTGATTAGATTGATAGCCTCATTTGCAATTAATTCAGTCGAATAACCTTCTTCTCTCAATGTGCTTTCGTTTCTGTGCCAATCCAATCGACCCGCAGCAGTATGATCAAAATATCCAATGCCACCGGTCATGTGACCATAACTTGTTTCGAAACCTCTATTCGTTGGCCAAAATTCTTCTTTTGCAGTTCCTAGATGCCATTTACCGGACAAAGCTGTTTGATAACCCGCTTCTTTAAAATATTGCGGCATAATTTTTAATTCAGGAGGCATACCTGTTTGTTCAGCTGCTGGATTCATGAATGGTCTTACGACCCCATGATTGAAAATATGTAAGCCAGTCAGCAAGGAGGCTCTAGTGGGACTGCAAACAGGGTTAGAATAAAACCTATTCAATTCCATCCCATCTTCAGCCAATTGATCGATATTTGGAGTCGGAATATGACCTCCATGATAAGAAACATCTCCCCATCCAAGATCATCTGTAAGAATAATCACCACATTGGGTTTATCCTTGGCCATCAAATTTAAGGAAAATGCGAGAACAATTAAAAGATAACGCATATTCTTTCCCCCTAACATAGAATAATTTATTTTAAGGCTTGCTCAATATCCTCAACCAAGTCATCCAAAGACTCTAAGCCAACGGATAACCTTACAAGCCCATCAGAAATCCCAATCATTTCTCTACGGTCTTTGGGTAATGAAGCATGGGTCATTAAAGCGGGGTGCTCAATTAAACTTTCTACTCCACCTAGACTCTCGGCAAGCGCAAAAATTTTAGTTCGCTCAAGAAAACTTTTTGATTTTTCTAAACCGCCTTTGATGTTCATTGAAATGATACCGCCATAACCTTTCATTTGTTTTGATGCTAGATCGTGTTGTGGATGATTTGAAAGTCCAGGATAAATTACTTCTGAAATTTCTTTGTGACTTTCAAAATGCTTGGCAATGGCTAAAGCATTTTCACAATGTCGTTCCATCCTCACTGCAAGAGTCTTTAAACTTCTAAGAATTAAATAACTATCAAAAGCACCGGTGATGGGTCCCAATGAATTTACAATATTTGCCATTCTTGAAACTAGCGCATCATCTTTTTTACCAATGACCAAGGCACCTGCTATCAAGTCGGAGTGACCTCCTAAATATTTCGTTGCAGAATGCAAAACAATATCAATGCCGTGATTTAATGGTTGTTGCACATAGGGTGAAGCAAACGTATTGTCACATACGCTCAATATCTTCTCCGATTTGGCAAAGTCAGCAATTGCTGCTAGATCGACGACTCTCAATAGAGGGTTAGTTGGCGTTTCGACAAATATCATTTTTGTTTTATCCGTTTTTGCTTCAAGGACGTTTTGCATGTCGGTCATATCGACATAAGTCACTTCTATCCCTTGAGATAAAGTTTTAATTTCATTGAATAAGCGAACGGTACCTCCATAGAGGTCATTCATAGCAATGACATGATCACCGGGAGAAAGCAATTCAACACAAGCGGAAATGGCAGCAACACCAGATGAAAATCCAAAACCAACTTCTCCATTTTCAAGACTAGCAATACATTCCTCAAAAGCCTTTCTAGTTGGATTTATGGACCTTGAATAATCATAGCCTTTATGAACCCCAGGACTTTCTTGTTCAAAAGTTGAAGAAGTATAAATAGGCATCATGACTGCACCAGTTGTGGGATCTGCTTTTTGACCGGCATGTATTGCTCTGGTTTCAAAACCTTCTTTATTTTTTTTACTCATGATAGTTAGTCAATTAATTTATTTTCTTTTAACCAATCTTTATTGAAAGCCTTGGATAAATATTTATTACCAGTATCACATATTAATGTTACTACTTTTTTTGGTTCTGTTTGTTTTTGACACCAATTTATTGCTGCATCTACTAATGTTCCACAAGAAGTACCAGCTAAAATACCTTCTTTTCTGAGTAATTCATCCACTCTAGCAAAGGCATCTTTATCGGAGACGTAAATACCTTCGTCGATGATATCTAAGTTTAAATTATCTGGAATATAGTCTTCTCCAATACCTTCAACAAACCAAGAACCACCTTCATATTTATACTCTCCGGTATTTACTGCATCTGCAACAACAGAGCCTATCGGATCAGCAATGATTATCTGAATATCTTCTTTTTTAGATTTTAAAAATTTTCCAACTCCACTGATTGTCCCGCCAGTACCAACCCCTGCGACGAAAGCATCTATATCACCTTCCATTTGAGACCAAATTTCAGGACCCGTAGTTGTTTCGTGTACCAAAGGATTTGCGGGATTACTGAACTGATCTGCAAAAAAAGATCCAGGAGTTTTTTTGACTATGGCAGCAGCCATCTCTTGGTAATGTTCCGGGTGTCCTTTTTCCACATCTGAACGAGTGAAAACAATTTCGACTCCCATAGCTTCTAAATGCATCACTTTTTCTTGACTCATTTTATCTGGAATCACCAAGATCAAATTATAACCTTTCAACTTTGCTGCTAAGGCTAACCCTAGACCTGTATTACCTGCAGTACATTCAACAATCGTACCGCCAGCTTTTAAGGCACCACTTTTTTCTGCTTCCTCAATAATTTTAATCCCTACGCGATCTTTAATAGAGCCTCCAGGATTTAGGTTTTCAAGTTTTACAAACAATTCACAAGGACCAGTATCAATATTATTTATTTTTACCACTGGCGTGTTACCAACCATTTCCAAAAGATTATTAAAATTAGTCTTCATCTTTATTAATATTTTTTCTATCGTATTTTGTTTTATCCTTAAAAACTGCAGCACGATTAAATTTGGGTGCATTTTTAGCAACCGGATTTAATCTTTTTTTCTTTTTTTTATCTTTTTCCTTAGACACTAAAAATTAGGTTTGATTCGATATATTCGATGATACTTAATCATGCGCCATATTCTTGATAAGATTTTTCTATTGTCCTTGAAGTCTTTTCTTTTGTAAAAGTATTCCTTAACCATTAGGTTCGTAACTTGAGCTTTATCTAAAAAATTATTTTCGCGGTCGATTGCAGAAAAAATCACTGGCTTTACTTGTTTGATACCAATTTTATTAATATTTGATGAGATTTCTTCTTCAAAAGTTATATTTTTCTCTTTTAATTTTTGATGCAAAGGTCCTCCAACCGGCCTGGTATGAGTCATAACTACTTCATCTAAAATTGCAATTTTATTTGGTTCTTTTCGGGTTTTATGAGTCCAAATACTATCCAAGCCCATACCGGTGAAAGCATCTTTAAAAAAGGGCAGCATATCTTTCACAACTGATTTTCTTAAACAAGGAGCCATCACTTCGACAAAGTTGGAAAACCTAATTTTTAAGAATTCACACTGAATTGTAACTAAATAACTGAAATAACTATCAAGACTCATTGCCGGCTGTGCAATATCTAAATCATAATCATTCATGCTTTGAAACATTTTGTTAATTGCCTTTCCCTGAATGGAAATATCATCATCGGCAAACCAAAAAAAATCATAATCATTTAAAACCTCAGGATAATCTCTAAAAAAATTATAATAAGCTTCCCATTTGCCGCCGGGATAAAAATATGATTTGCCTTCTTGGTTTTGAGTTCCAAATGAATCTTCATCGTAATAAAGCAAGATCAAATCCCAACTCTTTGCATCAGAATTTATTAGCCATTCTTCATGCAATGAATTCGGACCATTACGAGATATGATGACATTTTTCATGTCTTTAGCTTTGCATTATTTTTAGATCAAATTAAGGTTAACTTAAACGCCTATTAATTTCTTCTTTGAGTAACCACATACGATCCTGACCCCAAACATAAAAGGGATTGGAACCATCTACATCAGTAATTTTAAAACTAGGTACGCCCCAGCAATTTCCTTGATACATATCTTTAACGTTTTCATTTAAAACTTTTTTCCATTTTGAAGTATTTAGATCTTTTTTAATTACAGACCAATCTAAACCTATGCTGGTAACTGTCTCTTCAAGATATTCATCATTACCAATATTAATGCCATCTTGAAATGATGCTTTTAGAAGTTCGTTTATATATTCAAAGCCTTTCCCCATAGAATCAATCAGAGGAAATAATGAATACGCTTTTCTTGCTGGCTTGCCAATTGGCGAGTAAATTTCTTTCATTTCATATCCATATTTACGACCCTCTCTTGCAGCATCAGAGATGATGTATTTTCCCTTGAAAGCTGGAATGACCATCATCCTCATCAGCATTGGTAAAACGGGCCTGGTGATGAGATTGATCGGGTATTCGTCTTGGAACTCTTTAACTCTTTTTGCGCTGACGAAGGTATAAGGACTATTCAAAGATGGGTAGTAAGTTAAATTTACCTTTTTTTCAGCTCTCATAGTCTCAGGCGCTTTTGTTTGAAGTAAGCATATAGGCTCGTTGTCACTAGATTTGTTTAATCCTAGTTCAGTCAAACGATCTTCTAGGTGATTTAAACGATCCACTCCCCAATAAAGCTCTTTCTCATAATAAAAAGCCGAGCCAAAATAATAATCAGATTCGTTTCGAATTTCGTTCCCTTTTTTAAGATTTTCAATGACTTCTTGTTCTGGAGTTTTATGTTTGGCTTCAAGCTCTTCAAGCTTTGCTAAATCATTACCCCAAAGAGCATGGCTGACGGTTTTTGCCATAGAGTTAAACTCTTCCAAGCTTACTGCAGATAAAATAGAGTTGGCCTTATTGACTAAATCTTTCTCGGGGTAACCATTACCTGGAAAATCAACATCGTAAAAAGGCGCAATTCTTTTTGTATCTTCCAAACAGTAATCCGTATAGAGAGACGGTTCATGTAAAGCCGCTGGATTTTCCTCACCTACCAAGATGGGCTTAAATTCAACATCATATGCCTCTTTAAATTTATCAATGTAATGAACGGTCAAGTGAGAGTAGGGGTCATCGACTTTATGAAAATAAAGTACTTCATGTTTGCGGCCTTCAGCTACTCGATTTTCCTCAGCTTGTTTTCTAATTCTTTGGAAATTCTCAAAACTTGAGAACATATTCATTGCTTTGTTTCTTATCTTATAAGCAAAGGTTCTCCTTGTTAGAAAGTTTCTTAGAGCTTGAATCATTAAAAACGTTCCTCGCCGGATTGGATTCTTTGATAGAGAGAGTCATCAATTTCTACGTATCTTCCTTTTTGATAAAAATATAATTTATCCTTTATCGAAGATGGGTCAAAACCTTGTTTTTTTAAATCCTCTTTTTGATGTTTAAACGTTCCAGTGGTTTTCATGACTTCAGCAATCCTAACAAAACAAGGTTTTTGAAATGTATTGAGATTCTTTTCAACGTGTTCAGAAAAAACTTCAAAATCAAAATCTTCAGAGACATTCATCAAGGCCATGCCAGCTCTACCGTCTGCAGATGCAACTTCCACTCCATATACATTGGAATCCAAAACCTCAGGATACTTATTGATTATTGCTGCCACCTCCATCGTCGAAACATTTTCGCTTTTCCAACGATAAGTATCTCCGACTCTATCTGCAAAAGATAACCAGTTGTTTTCATGACGTGTTAATAAATCACCTGAATTAAACCAAGTATCTCCGTCTTTCATTACATCCGTCATGATTTTTTTATTGGAAGCCTGCTTATCCAAGTAACCTTCAAAAGTTGCAATCTTAGACAATTCGGAAACGAATAATCCAGTTTCTCCAATTTCAACCGACTCACAATAACCTTCAGAGTTTCTAATCGGCTCTCCAGTTTCTAAATCACACTTAACCACAAGCGAACCTCGCATGTATCTACCAACCATACCGGGTCTACCATGAGTGTTCACTAATGCGCCAACACCCTCAGTAGCCCCATAAAGCTCTCTGATTTTTGGTATTTTGAAGCGGGTTTGGAATTTCTCCCAAATATCTGGTCTCAATCCATTTCCTGAGATAACTCTAAGATGATGATTTTGATCCTCTTCGCTTGCTGGTACGTTCATTAAATAGCGACAGAGTTCTCCCACATAACCAAACATCGTAACTTTATGTTTTCTGACATCTGACCAAAATTCAGAAGCAGAAAATTTTTCTTTGATGACTGTCGTTGAGCCAGCCCTAAGACAACCTGCCCAAGACCAAAGCAATCCAGTTGCATGATAAAGAGGTAAGGTTAAATAAAGAATATCCTTTTGCTTTGCTCTGAAACCAAAGAATTGTCCAGCGTAACTAGTTTTTACAGCTCTGCCATTGGTAATTAATGCTGCCTTTGGTAAACCTGTGGTGCCCGAAGTATAGATATACATTGCAATATCTTTAATTCTTAAAGGTTGAGGATTAATTTCACCGGCATTTTGAGAAGCATTATTTATATCTGTGTAACCCTCTGGAACATCCATCGAATCTTTAACTAAAAAAAGTTTCAAAGATTGTAATTCAGCATCCGGCATTGATGATTCAAATTTTTCAAGATGTGAGGCGCCTAATACTGCTGCTTTTGCGTCAACAATAGTGACGACATGTTTTAAACCTTCGCCAGTAACGGTTGTGTTGATTAAAGCTGCAATAGCACCAATTCGATGAGCTGCAAGAAGGAGCATTAAAAAATCTGCTGAATTATCCATCAACAGTGCAAAACAATCTCCTTTTTCAATTCCCTGAGATTGCAAGTAAGCCCCATACTTAGAAACTTTTTCATCAGCTTCTTGCCAAGTGGTAGATTGATCTTTAAAAACAAAAGCAACTTCGTGGGGATATTTTTTTACATTTTTTTCAAAAAAATTCAGGATAGATAATTGGTTATCATCTTTCCAAGTAAAAAGAAGACGAGGCAACCCTTGCGCCATAAAGTAAATATCGTCTAATAAACCATTAATTGCCCATTTTAAACTCATAGCAGTTCTCCCAAAAAAGAGGTTTATTTTGTCAGTTTCTGCCTTTAATTTCTATCTTCAGTTTGGAGATAATTAGAGAAATTCAAGTTACGATATTTAACTAAAATCACTTAAGTTTGTCTCTTAGATAAAAGGGAAAATAAATTATATAGAACATTAAAACTCCTAGAATTATGAAGAAAATATAATGAAAAGGAGGGTCCGGCATCAAATCAACAATAGATTGTCCAGCAGGACGTTGCATCATAAACCAATAATTAGCTGGCTCTCCCTCAGCAAAGAAATTAATGATTAAATTGATCAAGTAAATTAACAATAAGACTGGGAATGTCACTTTTAAGACATCGGTGATCGATTTTAAAGTTGGTCTATTTTTCAATCCAATGGAAATAAAACCAATACCCAACCACATCAAACCATGACTGATGAAAAAAAGTAAGAAATGAAGATGGGGAAAATCAAATTTTACATCCGGCTGGGTATTTGCCATCAAGCCACCACCAATACCCCAGAAAAAAGCAATTTCAAAAAATATTCTCTTGCGCGTCAACATGTAAATTGCAGCTGAAAAGCTCGCTAAATGACAAAAATGCATTGGCAACATTTTTAAGAAGGGAAAATCTTCTGGCCAAATGCTTGAATAAATAAATGGTTTCAAGAGTTCGTTTGTTATTAATAAAATTGCTAGACCCTGACCAAATTTTGTTTTGATAGTTTCGGATTGATTTCTTAAAAAATAGGGAATTAAGATAGACAGGGATAAAATAAAAAATAAAACCGAAAGATGATCAGTGCCAAATATTTGAAAAGGTTTAATCTCAAACATACTAAGGTTTTCTCAAGAAAATTTATCTTAGGCATTATTTTATGTTACTTCGTTGCCTGTTCAAACGACTATCAGATTAAAAATGCTTCTTGGGATTCTTCTTTAGATTACTTTTCAGAAAATCTTAAAAATTATGAGGTAACTTATTTTGTTGATGTTGGAACAAAGGAAGCTTATGTTGGTGGAATTTTAGAAATTTATAAGTTACCAAATAAGAATTACCTTGATCGTATAAAAGTAACAGAAATAGAATTTTTCACTAGAGTGGATGGTTTAAAGATGTGCAGAATTTGGGGGGAGAGTTCCAAATCAGGAACTCGAAATCATCTTTTAGCGAGGAATTGTAAAGACCTTACTGATCTTTAAAATCTTCGTAGAATTCTTCAAAACGACCTTGGAGCCTTTGCATCCCAGTAATCCATCGATCATAGTCAGTGGTTTTTCTTTTGATGTATTCCAGCACTTCTTTATGTGGCGTAACTAAAAATCGTTCCTTTTTTATAGCATCAATAACATCTTGAGCACATTCATCGGCCTCAATCATCCCATCCACACCAGCCACTCCAGGACCTTGGGCAGTCATAGCAGTTTTAACAGCTTGAGGACAAAGACAAGAAACTCCAATGCCTTTTTCGCCATATGTGATTTTTATCCACTCTGCGAGACTTACCGCAGCAGCTTTGGTTACCGAGTAAGGCGCAGCTCCTATCTGAGTTAATAAACCGGCTGCCGAGGCAGTATTTACCAGATATCCTGAACCTTGATCCAACATTTGTGGAATTAAATGTTTAGCAGCATGAGCGTGCGCCATGAAATTAACATCCCAAATGGTTTGCCAATCATCCGTGGAAACGTCTAACAAACCAAAAGCACCTCCGATTCCAGCATTGGAACAAAAGATATCAATACCACCCATTTTTTCATTAGCGAAAGAAATCAAACCTTTAACTTCTTCTTCTTTTCCCACATTTAAAGCAAAACCAGAAAATCCCAGTTCTTCTGCAACTTTTAAAACATCTTCATTCAAATCAGCAAGAACGACATCTTTGGCTTTTTCATTTTTAAATTCAATGGCCAAGGCTTTACCAATTCCACTGGCAGCACCGGTAACAACAACTCTTTTATCAACAATATCCAAGATTACCCTCCTAGTTTTTCAATAGCTTCTTCACGCATTTGTTTTTTTGCAATTTTTCCTGAAGCAATTCGAGGCAGTTGCTCGGTTTGAAACCACATGAATTCAGGGATTTTAAATTTTGCTAACTTTTCTGCTAAAAAAGAAGATAATTCGGTTTCATCAATATTTTGATCTTCTCTATAAGAAACCATGGTTGCTAATTTTTCACCAAGTCTTTCATCTGGCACACCAAATACCGAAGCTTCCAAGACAGCAGGGTGTTCAGTAATTGCCGCTTCTACTTCCAAGCAAGCAATATTTTCGCCACCACGAATGACGATATCTTTTTTTCGGTCCTTGATATAAAGGAAGTCATCCTTGTCTAACAGTCCAATGTCACCAGATCTAAACCATCCTTCGGAATCCAGTACTTCATCTGTGGCTTCTTGGTTTTTCCAATAACAACGAAAAGTACAGGCACCCCTAATGCATATCTCTCCAATTTCTCCTTTAGGTAATTCATTGCCATCATCGTCGACTATTTTTAAATCAATCAGTTTGGGAACAGCAAAACCAGTACTATCAGGTTTTTGTAGATAAACATCACCGGTATTATTCGCAGCTAAAGCATTCGTTTCTGTGAGCCCGTAGCCAATACCAGGATTGGTATCTTTCATATTAGCTTTCATCTCTTTGACTTGTTCAGGTGGTCTAGCTGCTCCTCCGCCGGTCAAATCTTTAAGCGAGGAGATATCTCTGGGATTTTTCTTTTGCGCTTCAACCATTTCATAGGACATAGTTGGTACCCCGGTGAAGATAGATATTTTTTCACGTTCAACCAAATCCAGAGCTACTTCTGGATCCCACTTATACATCAAAACCGTTTTCCTTCCGACAGGAATAGAGAGTAAGAAAATGGCATGACAACCGGTAACATGAAATAAGGGGACACTCACAAGGGTCGCCATTTGTTCTTGAGTAGTTTCAGGCGCAGCTTCCTCGAGTGCTGCTTTACCCATAGTTGTTAGAGTAATCCAATAATAGGGAGCAAAAATGATAGAACGATGAGTCAAAACAACCCCTTTGGGATATCCTGTGCTTCCTGAGGTATACATTATGGAAGCATCCTCATCAGGTAAAATTTCTACAGGATTTTCAAGTTTTTCGCTTGCTCCTTCAATCACTTTGTAAAAATCAAATTCTTGATGATCTGGATTATTAGAACGGACAGAAATTTTTGCTACATCAGAACATCGATCTCCAAGACGATCCAAACGCTCTTCATCACCAATGAACAATTTAGATTCGCTGTTGGTAATACCATATTCGAGCTCATCGCCTTGCCACCATGAATTTAACGGGACAACAATTCCTCCAATCGAAGTAATAGCCATGTAACAAAACATCCACTCAGGGTAGTTACGCATGGAAAATGAAACTTTATCTCCTTTGGCAATACCATAAGTACTTTGCAAGACATTACCCAATTGATTTGCCCTTGCAAAAGTCTCTGGATAAGTGATTCGATCTTCTTCGTAGATGATATGTTCCCAATCACCATGCAAGAGACCAATTTCATAAAATTCTCTGAGGTTATTGGGAGCTTCAGCAAAAACGTGGTATTCATTACCTCTAACAGTTTCTTTCTTAAGAGATAGCATACCTTCAGCTGTCACTTGCTCTAAAAGAGCTAGACGATTAGCTGGATCAATAAAGTCCATTGCATTTGTCATGATTATTTTCCTGTGAAATTTGCTGGGCGCTTCTCAATAAAATGTTTGACACCTTCCTTGAAGTCTTCCGAACCAAAACTTTTTACCATCTCTTCCATGGATGATTCCAAATTGGTTTTGATGTCTTCACCTAAAGCTGTATAGATTTGACGTTTCATGATTTGTACCGATCGCGGTGAGACGTTTTGGGCAATATCAGCTGCATAAGCCATGACATCTTCCATGAAGCTTTCTGCAGGAAAACAACGATTAACCAGACCAATACGTTCTGCTTCTTTGGCATCAAATTTTCTTGCTGTCATCATGATATCCATGGTGTGGGCAACTCCAATGATTCTCGGTAAAATCCAACCGACACCCCATTCAGCAATCAAACCTCTTTTGGAAAAGGCTGTTGAGAATACGGCATCTTCAGAAGCAACACGCATGTCGCAATACAATGACATGATTAAACCAACACCTGCAGCAGGACCATTGATTGCCGCAATTATCGGTTTTGGTACTGAAGGAAAGTAACTGTAAGTACCTTCCCATTCCGATAAACCATTGGTTTCATAGTTACGGTCTTCAGGTTGGTCGGGATTTTCTTCTCGATTATTAGCGGAAATATCTGAGAGACTCTCCATATCAGCACCAGCACTAAAACCTCTACCTGATCCAGTAAGCACGATCACTTTGACATCATCGTCTTTACAAGCATCATCGATTTTTTCTTTCAGTCTGGCAGTTAACTCTCCAGTGATTGCGTTAAGTCTATCCGGACGATTGAGTGAAATTAAAGCTACTCCCGAATCTTGTTTTTCATATAAAACTACTTCGTTACTCATTAGACTACTGTGCCTCCATCGATTACTAAAGTGTGTCCATTTACAAAACTTCCTGCTTGGGAAGCTAAAAATACTGCCGCGCCACCGATTTCATCCGGTTCACCTATTCTTTTCATAGGACAAGTAGCAGTAGATTGTTTCAAAATTTCTGGGTTTTCCCAAAGTGCTTTTGCAAAATCTGTTCTAAAGAGGCCAGGTGCTATCGCATTGGTTCGGATGTTGTACTGACCAAATTCCAGAGCATAGTTTTTCACAAGCATGATATCTGCCGCTTTGGAAATATTGTAAGCACCTATTACCGGGCTTGCGTTTAAGCCTCCAATAGAAGAAACAATAATAATACTTCCATCTTTACGTTCCATCATTTCTGGAATAACCATCTGACATAAATTGTGATTGGCTTTGATGTTGTTGTTCATTATTTTTTCAAAAGCATCATCAGGAATATCTTTAATGGAACCAAAAAAAGGATTACTTGCTGCATTACAAACCAAGATATCAATTTGACCTAATTGAGATCTGGTTTCTTCAACTAGCATTTCTAGAGCTGTTTTATCAGAAATATTACATGGAATAACAATAGCTTTTCCTGGAAATCCCATGGAATTGATTTCTTCAGCAGTAGCTTCACAAACATCTGCTTTTCGACTTGAGATGACCACATTGGCTCCTTGTTGAGCCATAGCTGCAGCGATGGATTTTCCAATACCTTTGGATGAGCCAGTAATGATGGCGTTTTTTCCAGTTAAATCAAACATTGTATTTTCTCCTTAAAATTATTTACCTTTCCAATTTGGCAATCTTTTTTCAGCAAATGCCACTGGTCCTTCAATAAAGTCTTCACTACCGAATAATTCTTTTACCGCAGAGTAGTGCGCTTTCATTGATTTCTCTAAGTCTGGTTCATTAAAATTTTCATAAGCAACTTGTTTGGTTGCTCTGATGGACATGGGGGAACATTCTTCAATTTGTTTTGCCCAAGCTTTAGCAGCAGAGATGAGGTTTTCAGGCTCGACAACTTCATTAACAAAGCCAAGTTGCATGCCTTCCTCAGCAGAGACGTGTCTTCCGGTTAACATCATGCCAAGCGCATTTTTCATTCCAATTTGTCTTGGCAGTCTTTGCATACCGCCAGCAAGCGCAGCAAGACCAACCTTAGGCTCTGGCAAAGCAAATTTTGCATTGGTGGAAGCCACAATCAAATCACAGGCAAGCGCAATTTCAAATCCACCACCCATAGAAACACCATTTACGGCAGCAATCAGAGGTTTGGTCAAATTGAATCTAGAAGTTAATCCAGCAAAACCTGAAGAGGCCATGTTGATATCCATTTTTCCACCAGCTTCAGCTTGGAACTTAAGATCGTTTCCTGCAGAAAAAGCACGATCGCCTTCACCGGTGACAATACCAACCCAGAGATTTTCGTCTTTATCAAATTCATTCCAAACTTCATCAAATTCTGCGTGCGCAGGTGGATGCAAAGCATTCATTCTGTCCGGTCTATTTATGGTGACGGTTAAGATGTGACCGTCGACTTCGGTTTTTAAAAATTCGTAATCGGTTTTCATATTTTCTCCCTAAAAAGTGGACCTTAATCTTAATAAAGGTTAACGCTTGAGTCCATAGGAGATGGGTTACTTTATTTTTTCTTCAAAACTGCAATAATGCTAGTCACTTTTTTGAGGAGAGTTTATGAATATACAAGATAAAGTTGCCGTAATTACCGGTGGCGCATCCGGACTGGGTTTGGCTACTGCCAAGGCGCTTAAAGAAAAGGGCGCAAAATTAATGTTGTTGGATTTAAATGAAGATAATGCCAAAGCAGCGGTTGCAGAATTGGGCGATGATGCAGATTACTGCATTACCAATGTCATTGAGGAAGAAAATGTCAAAGCTGCAATGGATAAAACTGTAGAAAAATTTGGTGCCATTCACATTCTGATTAATTGTGCTGGAATAGGAAGTGCTTCCAAAACGGTTGGTAAAGACGGTCCTCATCCACTGGATTATTTTAAGTTGGTGATCGATATCAATCTTAATGGAACTTTTAATTGCTTGAGACTTGCCGCTGAAGTCATGGGAAAGAATGAACCGGAACAAGATAACGAATGCGGGGTAATTATCAACACAGCATCAGTTGCTGCTTTTGATGGTCAAATTGGACAAGCTGCTTATAGTGCAAGTAAAGGTGGAGTTGTTGGTATGACTCTACCTATAGCAAGAGACTTAGCAAGAATGGGAATTAGGAACAACACCATTGCTCCAGGAATTTTTGACACACCTTTGATGGCTATGGCACCCGATGCAGTAAGAAACCCTCTTATTGAAATGACGCAATTTCCAAAACGTTTGGGTAACCCCGACGAATTTGCGATGTTGGCAACACAAATAATTGAAAATCCTTTCCTCAATGGTGAGACGATTCGTCTCGATGGTGGAATCAGGATGCAACCGAAATAATTATGAAACTAGTTACTTATTCCAATAGCGATATGCCAGCAATTGGGGCGTTGCTCGAAGACAGCATTTGTCCTTTTACCAACGATTCTTCTTTACCGAATGAAATGAAAGCATTTCTTGAGGGCGGGGAAGTGAATATGAATAAAGCGACAGACTTGCTTGAAAAGGCAGAAAATTTAATACCTGTAGATTCGGTTACTTTATTGTCGCCAATTTTAAATCCGCAAAAAATTCTGGCTATTGGTCTCAATTACGCTGACCACGTAAAAGAATCTGGGATGGAAACTCCTAAGATTCCAATGGTCTTCAATAAACAATCTTCTTCGGTAACCGGTCACAATGGCGTTATCCATTTGCCAAGGGCTTCAGAAGCTTTGGACTACGAGGCAGAAATGGCGTTTGTGATTGGTAAGCAATGCCGACATGTTTCTAAAGATGAAGCGGCATCTGTGATTGCAGGTATCACCATCTGCAACGACGTCAGCGTTAGAGATTGGCAATTGGCTGTCCCAACTTTTACCATGGGCAAAAGCTTTGATACGCATTGTCCTTTGGGACCTTGTTTAGTAACCATGGATGAAATTGGCGATCCACATGACTTGGATATCAAACTTTTCTTAAATGGCGAAGAAAAACAAAATTCCAATACCAAAGAACTCGTTTTTGACTGTTACGATTTAATCGAACATTTATCTACAGCCTTCACGCTTATGCCAGGGGACGTTGTGCCTACGGGAACTCCAGGTGGGGTATTGGGCGTAGAAGTCATGGCAGGGAGAGCAAGTTGGCTCCAAGAGGGTGATGAAATCAAAATTGAATTGGAAAAAGTAGGAACTCTTAGCAATAAAGTTGTTAAAGAACCGGACTCGACCAAATTCATTGCTTAGTATTTGAAACTTTTCTTTTTAAGGCACGCTAAGTCCGATTGGGGTAATCCCTCATTGAAAGACTTTGACCGACCTCTCAATAAAAGAGGTTTGAGAGATGCTCCTCTAATGGGAAAGAAATTACATCATTATTTTCCAGATAATCTAAGAGTAATTTCCAGTCCTGCTAAAAGAACCAAAGAAACTTTGGAATTATTTTTTACCGACTATGACCAAAACTTTTCCATTGACTTTGATGACTCTCTTTATCATGGAGCTTCTTCTGATTATTTAAAAAATATTATTTCTTTAAGCAAAGAGGATGCAGTAATTTTTATAGGTCACAATCCTGGAATTTCTCAAGCTGCGTCAATGTTTTCAAACAATGATATCGTTTTTCCTACCTGCGGCTGCATTGGTTTTTCTATTAAAAATTCATCCATTGATTCTAATAATTTTCATGATGCGATAGAGATCTTTTACGAGTATCCAAAGAAAGCGTGAACTTTTTATAAGGTCTGTTACAAAATTGAAAATTTATCGAAAAATCAAACTATCCAAAAAGAAATAGTATTGAATTACGAATTTTAAAAGTCCTTAATTGCTCAATTGATGGAGCATAAAAAATTTAAATCTATTTGGTTGTCAGATATTCATTTAGGTACCAAAGGCTGCCAAGCAGAAAGACTTCTTGATTTTCTCTACAATCATTCTTGCGAAGAATTATATTTGGTAGGAGATATTATTGACGGCTGGCGATTGGAACAATCTCTTTTTTGGCCTCAAGCACATACCAATGTTCTAAGACGTTTTCTGTCTTATGCAAAAGATGACACAAATGTAAATTACATCACAGGCAATCATGATGAGTTTCTTAGATCGTATTCACCTATATTATTAGGAAATGTAAAGGTTACTGATCGAGATACTTACACTTCTATAAGCGGCAAAAAATACTTAGTCATCCATGGCGACCAATTTGATCTGGTTACTAAATACAATAAATGGATTTCCAAACTAGGCAGCTGGGCTTATGAACTCTTGATGGCTATCAACAGGGTAATAAATTTTTTCAGAAAAAATTTCAATCTTGGATACTGGTCCTTCTCAGCATATGTAAAACACAAAGTTAAATCAGCAGTAAACTTCATAAGCGACTTCGAGAGTACTCTGGCCTTTGCATGCAGAAAGGAAGGATTTGACGGTGTAATTTGTGGCCATATTCACTCAGCTGCAAATGAAATGATAGGCGACATACATTACCTCAACTGTGGTGATTGGGTTGAGTCTTGTACTGCATTGGTAGAAGATTTTGAGGGCACTTTTCACATAATTGATTATTCCAAGCAAACATATAATCAAAATTCTTCAGAAAAAAAGGTTGCATGAAAATTCTTTTGGTTAGCGATGCTTGGAAACCTCAGGTTAACGGTGTAGTAACTACATTAGAAAATTTAGTGAAGGAATTATCATTAAACAATGAAGTAAAAATCATTGAACCAAACGGTTTTGTTTCTGTTTCTATACCTTTTTATAAGGAAATAAAACTTTCACTGAATGTTTTTAAAATAAAAAAAATAATAAGAGATTTTCGTCCAGATTTAATTCATATCGCGACTGAGGGCCCGCTTGGACTTTATGCAAGAAAAGTATGTTTGGGAAAAAAACTTAATTTTTCAACTTCCTACCATACAAATTTTCCTTTATACCTAAAAAAAATGTTGGGCATTCCAGTTCAATTTACACATAGATTTGAAAAATGGTTTCACAATGCAGCGAATGTGACTTTTGTGAATACGCCATCTCATAAAAAAGAACTAGAAGAGATTGGAATAAAGAAATTAGCTTTATGGTCAAGGGGGATCGATGAAAGCATTTTTTTCCCCACTCCAAATGAAAAAAATAATAGCTACTATCTTTATGTTGGCAGAGTGTCTAAAGAAAAAAATATAGAGTCTTTCTTAAATTTGGAACTGGATAAGAAGAAAGTTGTAGTAGGTGATGGGCCGAATTTGAAAAGCCTCAAAAAAAAATATCCAGATGTAGAATTTCTTGGCTATAAATTTGGTAAAGAGCTTGCTGAAATTTACTCAAATGCTTGTGTAAAGGTTTTTCCTTCTCGTACTGATACCTTTGGAATTGTCATGATAGAAGCAAATGCCTGTGGAACACCTGTAGCAGGATATCCAGTTACTGGACCAATTGACGTTGTCAAAAATGGCGTAAATGGTTACTTAGATAACGATTTAAAACAAGCAATAGAGCAAGCACAAAAAGTCGATCCTAAATCTTGTATTGCGTATTCAAAAAAATATTCTTGGGATGATGTTGCCAGCAATTTTATTTCTACTATATCAACAGCAAATCCATGAATATTAATGTTATTGGTGCGGGATATGTGGGCTTGGTAACTGCCTCATGTTTTGCTCACTCAGGACATAAAGTAAAATGTTATGACATAGATTTGGAAAAGATTGATCTCCTTAAAAAAGGTAAAACTAATATTTACGAACCTCAGCTCGAATCTTTGCTAAAAGAAAATTTAGAAAATAATCGGTTAAGTTTTTCAGACAATTTGCATGATATTTGCACCTTTTCAAATATTTTTTTTATTTGTGTCGGCACACCACCTAGAGGCTCGGGTGAGGCTAATTTATTAGCTCTCTACAAATCCATTTTTTCTATTTCTGAAAATACAAAAAATGCATTTCTTATTATTAAATCTACTGTTCCTCCAGGGACATGTGAAGAATTGTCAGCAATGATTGACTCGTCGAAAAATATCAGTATTTCAATGTGTCCAGAATTTTTAAGAGAAGGCTCTGCGGTAAAAGATTTCTTAAAACCTGACAGAATAGTTATTGGCAAAAATCCTGATACCTCAGAAGATCTTTTTCTTACTATTTTTTATCCTTTTATAAGGGAAAACAAATGCATCATTTTTATGGATACACTTTCAGCAGAGTTGACTAAGTATGCTTCAAATTCTTTTTTGGCCACTAAAATCAGTTTTATGAATGAGCTTTCAATTTATGCTGACCTAAAGGGCGCTGATATTGAGAAAGTAAGAATGGGTATAGGACTTGATAAAAGGATAGGTTATGAATATCTATATCCTGGATTGGGATTTGGTGGTTCCTGTTTTCCAAAAGATATTAGAGCATTGATTGATAACGCAAATGATGCAAATCTTGATTTGAAACTCTTAAAGTCTGTAATAGAGATTAATGATCATCAGGTGGATATTTTTACGAAAAAGATTACAGGATATTTTGAATCCGATGATTTATCTGGACTTACCTTTTCTATTTGGGGCGTATCCTTCAAACCTAATACAGATGATATTCGTTTTGCTCCTTCAATTAAATTGATTAAAAATCTTCTTAATAAAGGAGCGCTAGTTAAAGCTTATGACCCTAAAGCTTTGGATAATTTAAAAGAAACAATTCAGCATAAAAATTTATCTTTTCATGATATTGCTTTTGATGCCGCCAAGGATTCAAACTCATTGATTATTGCAACAGAATGGAAGGAATTTTTTAATATAGACTTTGAAGATTTGAAAACTGTTTTAAAAAATCCAGTTATCTTTGATGGAAGAAATATCTATGATCCTAATCTTTTATCTCAGAAAGGATTTGATTACATATGTATTGGTAGGCCCACTAAAATAAACAACATGCTTGAGTTCTCTAATCCTTTGAATGTTGTAAAATAATCTTCTAATGAAAAAGATACTAGTTATTGAGGATGAAGAAGACTTAAATCAAACCTTAAGTTTTAATCTTGAAAATGAAGGCTACAAAGTTACGTCTGCTTTGAAAGGGTCAGAGGCCTTAAAAATTCTAAAAGATTCCGATACTCCAGATTTAGTCATTCTTGATTTGATGTTACCTGACATATCCGGTTTGGATATTTGTCGACACATTCGTTCTGAAAAAGAGCTGAAAAACATAAGCGTAATTATGGTGACAGCAAAAGGAGAAGAAGTAGATCGGGTAGTTGGATTTGAGCTGGGTGCAGATGATTACATAGTTAAGCCGTATAGTATTAGAGAACTCATGTTGAGAGTTCAAGCCCAGTTAAGGAGAAACAGCAGCGATTCGGATAAAGATAAAACTACTGATGATGAAGATAATATTACTTTTAAAGAGCTATTGATTGATACCAGTAAACACAAAGTATTTCTTGGAGATGAAAAAATTTCTCTTACCGCAAAAGAATTTACGCTCTTGAAACACCTTTTAACAAAGATAGATAAGGTGCAAACCAGAGATAACTTACTCGATAAAGTTTGGGGATATGACAGTTCTGTCACCACCAGGACTGTTGATACGCATGTCAAGAGATTGAGATCTAAGTTAGGAAAATACGGAGCCAACATAGAAACCATTAGAGGTGTTGGATATATTTTCAACAAAGCTTAATATAGCTTAGTGAAACTTTCTTTAAAAATTAGGATTTTTCTTTTGACCGTCTTCACGGTCGTGATTTCTTTTTTAATTAGCGCAGTTATTTTAAAAGGCGATGTATTCCTTAACGAGAATATTGTTGCTGGAATTATTATGTTTGTGATTCTTATTCTCGCTTCAGGTACCACGCTTTATAGATTTTTACGAGACGTTGTAATGCAAGCCGCAAGAATTATTTCAGGTCCCAATAATACTGAAGAAATAGATTCTGAATCAGCCTTCGATTCATTGAGAACCTCTACGGCTGAGGTTCAAAGTGAACTATTAAATTATTCAAAACAATTATCTTTTGTTAGTAACTTACTTTCTAGAATGGGACAGGGTGTTATTTTAGTAAATAAAAATTTGAATGTTATTTATTTCAATCAAACTATTTCTAAAGATTTTTTTCCTGAATTAAAAGTTGGCGATGACTTATTCAAAAATATTTCTTATCCCGCATTTAAAAAATTTATAAAAAAAGCTTGGGAAAAAGATGAATATACAAAAGAAATCTCAGGCCCTAGAACAATCAAAACCGTATACTTGGTGAGCTCACAAAAATTTTCTACCGACGATCAACTCTTGATTGTCTTCAGTGATATTTCTAAATTAAAAAATCTAGAAAAGATGCGCGGAGACTTTATTGGTAACGTCTCACATGAACTAAGAACGCCAATTAGCGTTATAAAGGCCAATTCAGAAACTTTACTTACAAGCAAGTTAATTCAAGATAAGAATGCAATTGAGTTCACCAAGGCAATCCAATCTCAAAGCGAGAGAATGGCTACTATAGTTAATGAATTGCTTTCTATTTCAAGTATGGAATCTGGTGATTATCCTATCTCTTTAGATAAATTAAACATAAAAAATATTGTTGATTCCGCTTTGGAAGAATTAAAGCCTATGACGAATAAAAGCAGTATCACTTTAGTGAACAATCTTGCTCAGTGCACCAATATCATCGGCGATGAATCTGCAATGAAAATAATCATTTCAAATTACATTAATAATGCAATAAAACACAGTCCTAAGAAATCTTCAGTAGTTATTGATTGTGAAAAAGTAGATAAAGACTTTTGTAGAATAATGGTAAAAGATAATGGTTCAGGAATTGCTAAAAAATATAGAGAAAGAGTTTTTGAAAGGTTTTTTAGAGTTGATAAGGGCAGATCTAAAAAAGTTGGCGGTACTGGACTAGGATTATCGATATCAAAAAACCTTGCATTAATGATGGGTTATACTGTTGGAGTAGATTCAAATACACCTAAGGGATCGATATTTTACATAGATGTCAAAACAGATCACGAAGCTTCCAAGGAAGTTGCTTGAGCACTTGAAATTTTTTTTTGCACAAAACCATCGCTTATATTCCAGCTTGATGCATAAAAATTAGCTTTTTTAAATTTGTTTTGAATAAATTCAAAGATAGATGCAGCATGCTCAATAATATCTGCTCGATCCTCTGGAAAATCGTATTCTTTAATTTTTTTTTCTATTGAAGTGTTCTTTAGAATTTGTCTTGTTTCTTTCATTTCTTTATAAGATAAAAAGTCTGCTTCTTTTTTTGAAGCTTGAATAATTAGCTTTGCGTTACCCCCAACTCCAATTATGTTTTGAATTTTACTTGGACAAATATCTTTTAAAAACTTTTCAAGTTCTATCCAATTTTTTTTCTTATCTATTTTTTTTAATATTCTTACCCCTCCAAGTTGAAAAGATTTTATTTTCTCTTCTTTTTCATCGGCTAAATAAATTTCAGTACTTCCTCCACCAACATCCACAACCATGCTTTGATGTTTTACATGATTTCTATAATCAAAGTATTTGAGTAATCTAGCTTCTTCTTTACCACTTAATATTTCTATTTTTAAACCTAAATCCTTTTTTATTTTTTTTATAATTTGCTCTCTGTTGGAAAAAGACCTCATTGCTGATGTAGCAAACAAACCAATTAATTCGGTTTCTTTTTTTTTAGCATGCTTTTTAAGTTTTTTTAAAACTAAGTAAAATTCTTGATATGTTTTTTCAAGCATTTTCCCTTCATTAAAAGCATCTGTCCCCAGTCTCAGAGAGATTCTTTTAAAAGTATCTAGCTCAATAAGTTCTTTATTAATAAGACGATATTGACGATACTTAATAGCATTGGAACCTATGTCAATGCAGGATATTTTTTCTGTAGATTTAGTCATCAGCAAAAACTCTTAAAGTTTTGTACTGTTGATAAGATAAATTTTCAAATAGAACTTTATTGATTTTGACTTTGTAGTTATTCAAGCCTTCAGGCCATATCTTGGGTTTCGACAAATTTTTGTCTGGATAATCGAATGAATTAAGGATAAATCTCAAAGCGCTTAATATCGCAACTTTTTTATTGTTAGCGTTCAACACTATCCAGGGTGCTTCTTCATAGGAAGTTCTTTTAAACATTTGCTCTTTATAAAGAGTGAAGGCGTCCCATTTATCAAGCATCTTGAAATCATTTTCACTGATTTTCCAGTAAACCAAAGGGCTAGTCGCTCTTTTGTCTATTCTTCTTTGTTGGGTATTCTTTTCAATTGACAAATAAAATTTAAAAAACTCAACTCCGTCTTCAATCTGCTTTTGTTCCCAAGGAATAACATTTTTCATGAAGTAGGTATATTGACGCTTGGTGCAATATCCCATGGTTGCCTCTACTAATGCTCTGGTGTACCAAGATCTATCAAAAAAAACGATTTCACCAGTTTTTGGTAAATGCTTTTCATACCTTTTAAACCATTTTTTTGACTCTTTTTCAGTTGGCTTGCCTAAAGCAACAAGTTTACAGTGATCGGGAATCAGGTATTTAGATAAAACAGAAATACTTCCGGTTTTTCCAGCCGTATCTCTGCCTTCAAAAACCAGGGCAACTTTTCTTTTCGATTTAATAATCCAATTTTGCAGTTTTAACAATTCAATCAAGAGTTTTCTTTTTTCTTTCTCATACAACTCTTCATTGATTCTTTTGTAATCAGGAATATCAAACTCAATCATTAAATGATTGTAATTCAACTAAAAATAAATAATCAAATTGTCACTAAGATGTCACAAAAATATCGAATAATTTACTTTATCTGTATCTAAATTGTAATTTTCCTAGTCTAAAGTTCAATAAATTATTAATTCATAAGGAGAACATTTCATGAATAAATTTAAAGCAATATTTGTATCAGCCCTAGTTCTGATATCAATGAGTGCAATATCAGCTCCAAAAGTTTACGGTAAATTAAATATTGCTGTTAACAACGATGGATCTGACGGTGTTAACGAAAAAGAAATTGATCTTGTGAGCAATGCCTCAAGAATTGGTTTTAAAGGTAAAGTTGACATGAAAAATGGTCTGACTGGAATCTACAAAATTGAATATGAGGTAGATATTACTAACGACGATACTAAAAGTAAGGCCTTTAACCAAAGAAACTCTTTTGTTGGTTTGAAAGGTAACTTTGGTACCTTAAAGTTAGGTACTCACGATACACCTCTGAAGTTAGCACAGCTTAAAGCGGATCTATTTAACGACCTAAAAGGTGATATTAAAAATATTACTGATGGTGAAAATAGAATAGGTTCTTTCTTCGGATATGATTCTCCTGTCTTCGGCGGCGGAGTCAGCATTTCTCTTGGTGTTGGAAAAGGAAAAGATGATGGAGTAGATGGAACTGATTTGGACGGTGAGTTTGGTTCTAACCTTTCTGTATCATTGAAATACGATATCGACGTCATCAAATTTGTGATTGCTACAGAGCAAGGATCTATAAAAGGCTATGACCATAATAGATTAGGTATGATGATACCTGCAGGTCCAGTGACCATCGGGCTAATCCATACTACTACCGAATCCACTGTTGGTAATTCAAAAGATTACGATGCAACAACTTTCAGTATTGCAGGGAAAGTTGCTGATGGTAAGGGTAAAGTTAAATTCCAGTATGGTACTTCAGACAAGTCAGCTGGCTTAACTCAAACTCAAATTGGTTACGATCACAAACTTTTTAAGAAATTTAAAATCTTTGCATATCACACAATTCGTTCACAAGATGCTGCGAATAGTGATGATGCTCACACTGGTGTAGGTGTAGAGTACAAATTTTAATCATCTCTCTTTATAAGGTTAAAATAAAGGGATGGGCCTGATCAGAAGTGGTTGGGCCCTTTTTTTTAAATGAAAAGGCTATAAGTGGCTAAGAGAATTAAGAAATTGCTCCAGGCTAAAAATGACCCAAAGAAAATTGTTGAAAATAATTTTTTTACTCTTAATTCCATGTGACAATTATGTGACAAATATGTGTCACAAACAAGGAAATAGTGTGAATTTTTATATTAAATAATAATAAAAAGAATATTTATAAGACTTTATGGAAATAAAAAAATACCTTGCTGAATTTTTAGGAACCTTTTTTTTAGTGGCTACGGTAATTGGTTCTGGGATCATGGGAGAAAATTTATCAGCTGGTAATACAGCTATCGCTTTATTAGGCAATACTATAGCAACAGGTGCAATTTTGTATGTAATTATTAAATCTTTTGAGGATGTATCTGGAGCTCATTTCAACCCTATAGTCTCAATCGTTTTTTATTTCTTAGATGAAATCAATCTAAAAGATTTGATTTCATATTTAATTATTCAGTTTATTGCCGGAATATTGGCAGTTTTTTTCGTACATTTCATATTTGAATTAAGTTTGTTTCAGATTTCATCTAATTCCAGGATTGGTATAGCCAAGCTAGTAAGTGAAATTATTGCTTCCTATGGATTGATACTAACTATTTTAATGGTTAGAGAAAGCAATAAGTCGAATGTTGCTATTGCCGTTGCTTTATTCATTACTGCAGGATATTGGTTTACTTCTTCTACATCATTTGCAAATCCAGCAGTAACTTTGGCAAGAACATTTACCGATACTTTTACTGGAATTTCTCCAGATTCGATTGTTTATTTTTTTACAGGTCAGTTGATTGGACTATTTTTAGCTTTATTTACCTATAAATTATTAAAGTGAGCGATTCTGAAAAAATATTATTTTTGTGTACAGGTAATTCATGTCGATCACAAATGGCAGAAGGTATTGCTAATAAATTTACTTGTTTTCAAGCTTTCTCAGCTGGCACCAGAAAATCAAGTCTCAATCCATATGCTGTAAAAGTTATGTCAGAAATAAAAATTGATATTACGAATCAATTTTCTAAAACAATTGCTGAATTGGAGGAACAAGATTTTAAATACGTTTTTACTTTGTGCTCAGATGCTGAGGAGAATTGTCCAGTTTTTCTGCAAGGAAAGACCATTCATATAGCTTTTGATGATCCTCCAAAACTTGCAGAAAACATTGAGGATGAAATTCAAATTTTAAATATATACAGAAAAGTTAGGGATGAAATTCTCGACTGCATCCTAAACATTAGTAATTACATCTAATTTTATTCTAGAAGTTGCTAATGATTTTCAGCAACGTAACAGATATGCCACAAATGAATATTAGTATTATTGAGTATTTTTTTGGAGTAAACATAATGAAAAAATCTATATCAATAATTGCAGCATTAATTGTGATGGCGACTATGTCTTTCACCGCAAGCGCTGCAAGAGATACTATTAAAATTGTTGGATCCTCAACAGTTTATCCTTTTGCTACTGTAGTAGCTGAAAGATTCGGTAAATCCACTAAATTCAATACCCCTGTTATTGAATCAACTGGTTCAGGTGGTGGTTTGAAACTATTTTGTAAAGGTGTTGGGGTAGAACACCCTGATATTACAAATGCATCAAGAAGAATCAAACAAAAAGAAATTGATCTTTGTGCAAAAGCAGGAATTACGGACATCATTGAAATTAAAATTGGTTATGATGGAATTGTAGTTGCTAACTCAAAACGAGCTGACACTCTAAGTTTAACTAAGAGACAAATTTTCTTAGCTTTAGCTCCTGAGATTCCTCACCCTAATGGCGCCAAACAACTGATTAAAAACCCTCACAAAACTTGGAGAGACGTAGATAGTTCTTTGCCAAACGTTGCAATTGAAGTACTAGGCCCACCACCAACTTCTGGTACAAGAGATGCTTTTGGAGAACTTGCAATGGAAGGTGGATGTAAGACTTTTAAATGGCTTAAAGACATCAAAAAAGAAAATAAAAAGCGTTACAAAGCAATTTGTCGCTCTGTTAGAGAGGATGGTCCTTACATTGAGGCTGGTGAAAACGATAACTTGATTGTGCAAAAATTAAATGCCAATCCAAAAGCAGTAGGAGTATTCGGTTACAGTTTCTTGGTAGAGAATTCAGATTCGATTCAAGGTTCTTTTGTTGACGGCGTATTGCCGACTTTTGAAAACATTGCTAATGGTGATTATGGAGTTTCCAGATCTTTATACTTTTATGTGAAAAAAGATCACATTGGAACAATTCCAGGAATGAAAGAATATCTTAGAGAATTTACTGCTGACAAAACTATTGGTCAAGATGGATATTTAACTGAAAAGGGTCTTATTCCAATGCCTAGTAGTGAATACAAACAATTCAGATCAGCAGCTAGAAAACTCACTAGTTTTAAAGGACTTAATTAAACTGCAATTTTATCCCCCCCCTGGATAACAGTAGTTTAAAATGAACGAGGGTAGTTTGAAAAAATTATCCTCGTTTTCTTTTTAATTGATATGTCATTCTCTTTTTTTCTCTTAGTAATAATTATTCTTGGTTTAGGATCATATTACTTTGGAAAATCTAAAGCTTTAGCATTAAAACAAAACGATGTCGTTCATTCTTTGCCAAAATATTATGGTTACTATGCACTAGTATGGTTTGCAACTCCTGCCTTAATTATAGTTTCATTATGGCTAATTTTTTCTGAAGGAATTGTAACCAATCAAGTTATCAGCACTTTGCCAGATAATATTAAAACTCTGCCTACCAATGAACTCACACTAATACTAAACGATATAAAAAACAAAGCTGCTGGAAATTTGGTAGCTGGAGAATCTTTTATTGGTTTCGAATTGGCTGCGGAAACATATAATTCTTATTCAAAAATAGCAGAGAATATAATAATTTACTCAAGTATTGTTCTCGGACTAATTTCATTTATCTTTGCTTATATATCTATTTCTGGAAAATTACGTGCTAGGAATAGGATTGAAAGCATAGTAAGCAAGATTCTTTTAGTTTCTGCTTCAATTGCAATATTTGCTACAGCTGGAATATTGCTATCTGTTCTATTCGAGGCAATTAGATTTTTTCAAATTATAAGTTTTGACGATTTTATATTTGGACTTACTTGGAGCCCTCAAATGGCCATTAGAGATGATCAGGTTGGATCCTCTGGTCTCTTTGGAGCAATACCATTATTCTTAGGTACTGGCTTAATTTCGCTTATTTCGCTCACAGTTGCTGTGCCTGTTGGATTAATGACGGCTATATATTTATCTGAGTACGCTCCATCTAGAGTACGTGCAGTTACCAAGCCCATGTTAGAAGTATTATCTGGAATACCAACCGTTGTTTATGGTTTTTTTGCTGCAATTACTCTTGCTCCCTTCATTAGAGATTTTGGAGAAACTTTAGGTATGAATATTGCCTCAGAAAGCGCACTCGGCGTAGGGCTGGTGATGGGTATTATGATCATACCACTCGTTTCTTCTTTATCAGATGATGTAATTTCGGCAGTACCTCAAGCAATGCGAGAAGGTTCTTATGGTTTAGGCGCAACTAAATCAGAGACTATTAAAAGAGTTATCATTCCTGCGGCCTTACCTGGGATTGTGGGTGGAATTCTACTTGCTGCATCAAGGGCAATAGGAGAGACCATGATTGTTGTTATGGCAGCAGGTCTTTCAGCAAGGCTGTCAATAAACCCATTAGATGCAGTTACTACTGTGACAGTTCAAATTGTCACACTCTTAGTTGGTGATCAAGAATTTGATAGTCCGAAAACTCTCGCAGCCTTTGCATTAGGATTAACTCTTTTCGTTGTTACGCTAATACTTAATTTTTATGCTTTAAGAATTGTTAGAAAATATAGGGAACAATATGAGTAATCCATCTTCTAACTCAAGTAGTATTACTGAGATAGTAAATAAAGGACTAAAAAAACGTTACAGATCTGAATTTATGTTCAGACTTTATGGGATCACTTCAATTCTTTTTGCTGCTGCTTTTTTAATTGTATTTTTTAGCAGTATTATTGATAAAGGATACAGTGCGTTTACTCAAGGTGAATTAAATATTTCAATTTATTTAGATCCAGAAATAATTGATCCCGATAACACTCTCGATGAAGAAGAAATTAGGTATGCAAATTACGATAAATTAGTCTTTGATTCACTAAAAAATTTCTTTCCCAGCGTCTCTTCAAGAAAGGAAAGAAAAGAGCTAAAAGCTTTGGTAAGTAATGGAACCTCATTAAGAATTCAATCTCTGGTATTAGATGATATGAGTTTAATTGGAAAGACCTTAGATCTTTCAGTCAAGCTAGATAGTGATATAGATATGTTTTTAAAAGGAAATGTTGACATTACCTTAGATGAATCTCAAAGAAGAATTTCAGATAATCAAGTTAAATGGACAAATGAACTAAAAACAAAAGGGTTGATTAGTCAAAAGTTTAATTCCACTTTATTTTCTGCCGGTGATTCAAGAGAGCCTGAACAAGCTGGAGTCCTAGGCGCCTTGGTCGGTTCTTTCTTTATGCTTTTAATTACTTTTATTGTTGCTTTCCCTCTAGGAGTTGCTGCAGCAATCTATCTTGAAGAATTTGCTCCAAAAAATAAGTTCACAGATTTTGTTGAAGTGAATATAAATAATTTAGCAGCCGTACCATCAATCATTTATGGTCTTTTAGGTTTAGCAGTATTTATTAATTTTTTTGGCATGCCAAGATCAGCTCCGTTAGTAGGAGGATTAGTTTTAGCTTTAATGACTTTTCCAGTGATTATTATAGCTTCTAGAGCAGCATTACAATCTGTTCCACCAAGTATTACCGACGCGGCACTTGGTGTTGGGGCGTCAAAAATTCAAACAGTATTTGATCATGTCTTTCCTTTAGCTTTGCCAGGTATGCTCACTGGGTCTATTATTGGTATGGCAAGAGCTTTAGGCGAATCTGCACCATTATTGATGATCGGCATGGTTGCTTTTGTGGTGGATATTCCAAGCACACCCCTAGATGCATCTGCTGCTTTGCCTGTTCAAGTTTATCTTTGGGCTGATGCCCCTGAAAGAGGTTTTGTAGAAAGAACTTCAGCAGCAATTTTAGTTCTGCTATTCTTTTTATTAGTTATGAATTCAACAGCGATATGGTTAAGAAATAAATTTGAAATAAAATGGTAAGTTATTATGAAAAATAATGAGTTGATTACTCTCTCGGATGATTTTTTAACTGTCGGAGATACTACAACCCCTAATGAAAAAATAATGGAGTCTCAAGATTGCTGTGTTTTTTATGACGAAGCACAAGCATTGAGAAACATAAATCTTGAAGTCGGAAAGAAAGAAGTTCTATCGTTAATAGGTCCTTCAGGTTGCGGGAAATCAACTTTTATTAGATGTCTTAATAGACTAAATGACACAATCGATTCAGCTAAAGTAACAGGAAAAATTACTCTAGAAGGTCAGGACATATATAACAGCGATATGGATGTTGTTTTATTAAGAGCAAGAGTAGGAATGGTTTTCCAAAAGCCGAATCCTTTTCCTAAATCCGTTTATGAAAATGTAGCTTACGGACCAAGAATTCATGGTATGAGCGAATCAAAAGCAGATATGGATGAGATAGTTGAAACTTCTTTATTAAGAGCCGGATTATGGGATGAGGTCAAAGATAGATTAAATACTTCAGGAACAGCTTTATCTGGAGGACAACAACAAAGGCTTTGTATTGCGAGAGCAATAGCAGTTCGACCTGATGTTATTTTAATGGACGAGCCATGTTCAGCTTTAGACCCAATCGCTACAGATAGAATTGAAGACTTGATTAGCGAATTAAAGGAAAATTATGCAATCGTAATAGTTACGCATTCAATGAGCCAAGCTTCAAGAGTTTCTCAAAGAGCAGCTTATTTTCATTTAGGTCACCTTGTCGAGACAGGCAAAACATCAAAAATATTTGGCGACCCAGATCACGAACTTACTCAAAACTATATCAAAGGCAGGATAGGATAAAAATTTACCAATCCTAAGTAACTTGCAATTGCTAAGTGAAAGCCAAAAGCAATCTCAGAATCTCTCTTCAGTTTGGAGCTAAGAAAAAACTCTAATATTCCAAGAAGTGATGCAGTAAGCAATAGAATAGGGACTAAAGTCATTGGGATCATTAAAGTTAAAATTGGAAAAAGGATTACATCTCCTAAACCCAAAGCTTCCTTTCCTTTGAGTTTGAAAAATAACCATCTCGTTGCCAAAAGGAGAAAGCCTGAAATAATTGCCATAAATATTTCGGGCAATATTAAAAGACCCTCCAACGCTGAAAGCATCAAAGCCAAAATAAATAATATTAAAAGCGAGCTCAAAGGAATGATTTTGTATTGATAATCTATCAAGGCAATAAATATCAAAGTTAGAGCAATAATGCTTTTAAAAAGTATTAAACCCCACGAAGCATTTGTAATGAAAATAAATAAAAACAAAGAAATGACCATTATTTCTATCAAGAAGTATCTTGAGGAGATTGTTGCACCACAGCATTTTGCTTTTCCTCTTAAAAACAAGTAACTCAAGACAGGAATGAGGTGATACCAATCTATTTTAGTTTTACAGTGTGGACAAAAAGAGGGTTCTGTATAGATATTAATGCTTTGCACATAAGCATCTCCTTCAATATTTTTATTTACATAGCGATAGATAAAGCTAGCTAAAAAGCTACCTAATAGCGCAGAAAAAATAATATATAAAAAGGCAATCATTGCTACAAATCTTTGTCAATTTCATCAAATATGACATAAAATCAATTGGTATATGGTATTTGACTACTTAAAGGGTATCAATTTAGAAAGATACAAAAGTTACCTGAATGAGAAAAATCTTAAGTTCTCGATTTCCGGGGCACTTTTATTAGTTTTTTCTCTAGAGTTTTCTTCAATATTACTCGGATTGATTTTTAATAACCAATTAAGCTCAAATAACTTTAACAACTCTTTTGCATCCAGTGATGCTCCTAGAATTATAGACAATCCATTTTCATCTGAAGTTGAAATTGATGGTCTATCTATCTATGAAAGTCTTGTTAAAGCTCCTGAAACTTCTTTATCGTTGAAACTTTACGGTGTTACCTCTTCTAATGAAGTTAAGTCGGCAATAATCGGCTTCAATCAAAACGATCAAAAAACTTATCTCGTGGGAGATATGATTTCTGATAACGTTTACTTGGATTCAATTAACAAAGACTTTGTCACCATCAAGCGTTCTGGCATAACCGAAAGCTTGTCTTTTTTTAAGGGCTCGGTAATTAAGGGTATGGAAAGAGTTGTTCAGGGCAATACCTCTATAAAAATTGCATCACAGCAAAAACCCACCATCAGCAAAGAGTGGATTGAAAATCAGGAAATTGCGAAGTTAATAACTTTTGCTCCTGTTTTTGATGACGGAACTTTTTCCGGTCTTGAAATAAGTCCGGGGGAGAGTACTGCACTTTTCGATTCATCGGAATTGAGACCTGGGGATATTGTGAAGTCCATCAATGGACTTTCCGTTGCAGAAATTGACCTCTCTGATCAAGATTCAATTAATTCTTTTTTCTCTGATTTAGCATCGCTTAACCTCGATTTAGTTAGAGACGATCAAGTTGTATCCGTCGATATAAACATTAACTAAACCAAAAAAAATTATGATTTATTCAATTTATAAGAATTGTTGCGCCTATGCGCTTATTTTTGGACTTTCATCAAGCTTGTGGTCGGTGACGATCAATATGCGAGATGCAGACATTAAATCTTTTGTCTCAGATATTTCATCTTTGACGGGTAAGACTTTTGTTGTAGATCCAAGAGTGAAGGCAAACGTAACTGTTATTTCAAGAGATGATCTTACGATCGAAGAAGCTTACGAAATTTTTCTTTCAGTTCTCAGTGTTCATGGATTTACCGCAGTTGAACAAGCAAATGCGGTCAAAGTAGTCCCTGCTTCAATGGGAAGGCAAAGTTTCACAGAGGTTTCAAAACCAGTTTCTCCAGAGGATGCATTGGTTTCAACTATCATTAGGCCAAAGCAAAGTTCTGCAAATGCATTGATACCTCTGATTAGACCTCTGATCAATTCGCAAGGACATATTGCAGTTTACACACCGAGCAATAGTTTGATAGTTACAGATCGAAATGCAAACATTAAAAGAATCAGACAGCTTGTTGATGAGCTTGATAAAAATCCTGCCGATGTTTATGAGATTGTAAAACTTAAACATTCTTCATCCTCACAAATAGCGAAATTAGTGGATAAGGTTTTTTCTGAAAATTCAGGAGGTATGGCGCCAAATGATTTTAATGCTTATGCAATTGAAAGAAGTAATAGCATCTTGCTTTTTGGAGACCAAGAAATTGTAGCGAAGATGAAGGCTGTTGTAATAAAGCTTGATATTAAAGATCAAGGTTCAAGTTCATTAAAGGTTGTCTATTTAAAATATGCTGATGCCACTGCACTGGTAGAAATTCTCAACAAGATGACTCCAAATATCGATGAGAAAAATTCAAATAAAAGCAATACCTCCATCACAGCTCATGAAGAAACAAATTCACTCATTATTTCTGCCGAGCCTGATGTGATGACTTCCTTAACTGGAATTATCAGTCAGCTTGACATCAGAAGAGCTCAAGTACTTGTTGAAGCCATCATTGTTGAGATATCAGATCAACTATCAAAAGACTTGGGTTTTCAATTTTTGTTTGGGGGAGAAGGTTCAAATTCACCAATTGCTTCTCAAAGACTTGGTGATCCTACGCCTGATCTTTCAGCTCTTGTCGGTGGATTAGCTACTGGAGGAACCACTGCTGTCTTATCTACGATGTTAAGCCTAGATGGTTTTGCGGCTGGTGTTGGTAAGTATAAAAAAGGCGGAGACAGTTTCGCAGCTATTCTAAATGTTTTAGCTAAAAATACTGATTCCAATGTTCTTTCAACACCATCAATTCTTACTATGGATAACGAAGAGTCATCAATTATTGTCGGTCAAGAAATACCCATTACCACTGGAGAATCTTTAGGAACTAATAATTCAAATCCATTTAGAACAGTCACTCGTCAAGAAATTGGAATTAAATTAAGCGTTAAACCTCAAATCAACGAAGGTAATTCAATCAAATTGGATATTGAACAGGAAGTCTCTTCACTCTCTGGGCCAATTTCTGCAGGATCAGCAGAAATCGTAACGAACAAAAGAGCAATTGAAACAGTGGTCATGGTTGAAGATAACCAAACAATTGTATTAGGCGGATTAATTGATGATGATATCCAAGAATCAATAAGAAAAGTCCCAGTACTTGGCGATATTCCTGGACTGGGCAAACTATTTAGAAAAGAGCAAACAACTATTAGCAAGAAAAATTTAGTTGTATTTCTTAAGCCAACAATCATAAGAACTTCTCAAGATATGGAAGCTCTGACAAATACCAAATACAACTATTTAAGAGCTCAAGAAATGATTAGAAGTAAAAAAGGAAAAACCTCTCCCGACTTAGACTTGCTTGAAAAATTAATTTTTGATGCAGAAGAAGAGAACGAACTTGAAATAGAAGAAGAAGTATAAAAAATGACTAATAAGGACTTTAGTTATAAATTCTGTAAGGACAATCAACTCCTTCCGGAAGTTAGTAGCGACTCGATATTGATTTTTCATACCGACGATTGCGACATCAATGCAATTGCTCATATTCAATCCAAATACAAATTACCTGTAGAAACCAAGCAAATAGATTTTTCCGAGTTCAACAAAAAACTTTCTGAATCTTATTCAGATAAAACACAGTCATCAGAATCCCTTGCAGAGAATATCCACGAGGACGTTGATTTGGATTCGTTAGTACTCGATTTACCAAAAACTGAAGATTTGTTGGATGACAGTACAGATTCTCCAGTAATCAGACTAATCAATGCAATTTTGTCTGAGGCAATCAAGGATGGAGCTTCCGATATCCATATTGAACCCTATGAAGAGAATTTAATTATCAGATTTAGAACAGACGGAATTCTTAAAGAAAAGATAAGACCTAGCTCTAGAATTTCACCATTGTTGAATGCACGAATAAAAATCATGTCTAATTTGGATATTGCAGAGAGAAGAATCCCTCAAGACGGCAGAATGTCTCTCAAACTCGGAGAAAGATGGGTGGATATTAGAGTTTCAACTTTGCCTTCAAGTTATGGGGAAAGAATAGTTTTGAGATTACTCGATAAAGCAGATTCCAGCCTTAATCTTAAAGAACTCGGCATGACGGAGAATCTTTTAGGAAATTATAAAACTGAACTTAAAAACAACAGCGGCATTATTCTGGTCACCGGTCCTACTGGATCAGGTAAGACCACTACTTTGTATTCAGGCTTGAACTTTTTAAACGATCAAACCAGAAACATCTTAACTATTGAAGATCCCATCGAGTATGCAATTGAAGGAGTAGGACAAACACAAGTAAATAATCGAGTTGGTTTAACTTTCGAAAAAGGCTTAAGAGCAATTTTAAGACAAGATCCAGATGTCGTTATGGTTGGAGAAATAAGAGATAAAGAAACCGCTGACATCGCAATTCAAGCAAGTTTAACCGGACACTTGGTTTTATCTACTGTGCATACTAATGATTCTGTTGGTGCAATTACCAGACTGATTGATATGGGTGTAGAACCCTATCTGATTGCCAGTTCACTGCGAATGGTAGTTGCTCAAAGACTGGTCAGAAAAATTGATACTGATAGTAAGGAACTCTCCGGAAGGATTGGTATTTTTGAATCCATTATGATTAATGACGATATCAAAGAGCAGATCCACAACAAGGGTTCGGAAAGTGAAATTAAGAATATCGCTTTCAATGATAATAATACTCTAGAACTCGATGGACAAGAGAAAGTAAATTTAGGATTAACTACGGAAGATGAGCTCAGAAGAGTTCTCCAAGAGAAAAATTAGTAATGCCAAATTATTCTTACAAAGCTTTAGATCCGACCGGGATAACAGAAACCGGAGTTCTTATCGCTGAAAATTTAAGTGAAGCTCAGGAAGAATTAAAAAATAGAAGACTCATTCCAATAAACTTAAAGGAGTCAAAAAATAGACTGAATATCTCTTTGTTTCGAAAAATATCTTCATCAAAGTTAAGCCTCATTACCCGTCAACTTTCAACTTTAATCAATGGCGGCATTCCAGTAGATCAGGCCTTAGACTCTGTTGCCAAACAAATAGACTCACCTTTGATTAAAGGTAAACTTTCGAATATTTCTAACAAGGTAAAAGCGGGTTTCAAACTATCGGAATCGCTTGAAGATCATCCGGAGAGCTTTGATCGACTCTATTGTTCCTTAGTAAGAGCTGGAGAAACTTCTGGTGATTTAGGCATGGTTCTAGAAAAAACTTCTGATTTTTTAGAGAGAAAATCAAAAATATCTCAAGATATTATCGGCGCTTTGGTATACCCGTTTATTCTTTTCTCCATTGCAATTGTTGTGATTGTTTTGCTTTTGTCTTTTGTCGTCCCAGAAGTGGTAGGTCAATTTTCTTCTTTGAATAGGGATTTACCATTTATTACAAAATCTTTGTTGTTCTTATCTTCTGTATTTACAAGTTATATCTTTTACTCGGCTATATTAATTAGTGGTTTGATTAGCTTTATCGCTATAAGATCAATAGGTTATGAGTTATTTAGATCTAAATTAGATAAAATACTTCTCTCTGTTCCCATTCTTAAGAACTCTTTAATAGATTCGGATTTATCCAGATTTACCAATTCTTTAAGTATTTTAAGATCCAGTAATATTTCCATAATCAACGCACTTGAAATTTCAGCTGATACCATTTCAAACAATTACTTACGCCAACAAGTTAAATCAACAGCCAATAAAGTAGCTGAAGGCGAATCTTTGGCATCCAGTTTGGAAAAAATACAAGTTATTCCTCCTTTGGTGACGCAAATGATTGAAAACGGAGAAAGGTCAGGAAGACTTGAAGAAATGCTTGAGAAAGTATCGGTTTATTTAGAAAATAAATTTCAAAGTTCTACTAAGATCACCATGAATTTACTCGAGCCACTAATCGTAGTATTTCTTGGTTTATTTGTAGCTCTTATCGTTCTTGCTATCCTGTTACCATTAATTCAATTAAACACTTTAACTTTAAATTAATACTATGAAAAAAATTATTTCAAAAAAATTATCAGGTTTCAGCTTGATAGAAATTCTTGTGGTGCTAATGATCATTGGTTTGTTAACTGCGGTTGTTGCCATCAATGTACTGCCTAGCCAAGATAGGGCAAGAGCAGATAAAGCATTGGCCGACATAAGAATATACGAACAAGCTTTGGAGCTTTATCGATTGGATATGTTTTCTTATCCGTCTAGTGATGAAGGCTTGCAAGCTTTAACTCAAGCTCCAGAAAATCATCGTTTTAAAGATAGATATCGTCAAGGCGGCTACATTAGAAAACTAGAAACAGATCCTTGGGGTAATGACTACCAATATAAAAGACCTGGAGACAATGGACCCTTCGATATATTTTCTTATGGCGCCGATGGCCAGCAAGGAGGCGAGGGCATGGATCGAGATATTGGTAATTGGGAATAATGAAAGGATTTACTTTGGTTGAGGTACTTGTTTCGCTTTTTATTCTTTCTCTAGTTGCAGTTACAGGAATAACCTCGCTATCGTATAGCACCAGAACTATCTCTTCATTGAGTGATGATTTTTATCGAGGGACTCTGGCAGAAAATATAATCATAAGATCTTATTTCGATGAAAACTATCTAACCAACAATTTACTCACACAAAGAGAAGAATTCATGGGCTATCCCTATATTTGGAATAGAAAGATAACGATTGATCCAAAGCAGAATTCTTTAAATATCGAAGTGGAAGTCATCTCCGAAGAGACTGATAAATCTACTAAATTGGAAATATATAAAGCAATCAATGAATAATTTGAAAGGGTACACTCTCGTTGAAGTTTTGATCGTCATGTCATTATTTTCATTGATAAGTCTCTTATCTTTATCCTTCCTTAATACTTCAGTTTCATCTTCAATTGGTATCAGTTCAAAATCTAAACTACTTAATGAATTGGCTGTTTTTAGCGAGCTTTTAGAAGATGATTTATTTCATGTCGCCAAACAATTTCCTAGACCCAGTCAAACCGATCAATTTCCTAGTTTTTTTAAGTTAAATAACAACTTTAGAGATGGCGAGCCGCTATTAGAACTAGTAAGAAATTCATCTTCCGATGGCTTGGATGACCTTGGGGCAGTCAACAAAGTAATTTATAAAATAGAAGACAACGTTCTTTATAGAAATTTTTCAAATTTTTTAAATTCTTCTTATGAGGCTAATGCTTTTGCCTTGATTTCAGAAATTGAAGATTTAGAAATAAAGGTTTTGTATGAGAAAAATGAATATCTAACCTGGCCACCATTTAATAAAGCTGATTTAAATATTTATCCTACTTTGATGGAGATCAACATTAAGTTTTCTGAGGGTAATTTCAAAAAAATACTATTCATCAGTGGAGATGACATTGTTGGATAAAAAATTCAAGGGCGCCGCCTTAATCATGGCTCTATTTGTAACAGCAATCATTGCTTCAGTGAGCGCAGGTTTGTTTTCAATGATCTCTACGAACCTTGAAAATGAAAAAAATATGATTAGTGAGCAGCAAGCAATCCTCACGACATTGAGTTTAGAATCGTTCACAAAAAAATATCTCAACAACAAAGAAAATAGAAATAATATTGTTCTTGCTGCAAATAATTTTTCCCAAAAGAGTCCAATAAACTTTCCTTTGGAACGTGGAAATCTTGAAGCAAATATTGTTGATATGGGCCAATGTTTTAATTTGAATTCCTTGATCTCTATATCTCCAACCGGCGAAGAATCTGCCAATCAAGAGAATTTGGGTTTTTTTAAAAATCTCATGAAGAGCTTGTTTATTCAAGACCAAAAAATTGAAGAAATTTCTCCTGCTGTCATTGATTGGCTTGATAAAGATTTTTTCCCAGACTCCTATCTCGGTGTTGAAGACGATTACTATAAAAATGAAAAACCTTCGAGATTGACCTCAAATCAGTTCTTTTTTGATATTACCGAACTCAGAGATGTAAAAGGTATGACAGAAGAGATTTTTCAAAAATTAAAACCTTATATATGTGTCTTCAATTCCGTAGAAACAAAAATTAATATCAATTCTTTAAATCCTTTTTATCCCAATATCTTGGTGGCTCTTAGTTCAAACACTCTAAGTGATCTTGAGGCCAGAAATATTTTAAATAACAAACCTTTGGGCGGATATTCATCAGTTTCAGATTTCTTAAATCAACAGGAAATAAAAACAGCTTTTTCCAGTAAGTTTTCCAAATCAAATCTTACTCTTGAAACAAAATATTTTATTTTAAATACAAATATAAAAATTGATGACAAAGATTTTCACCTTAAAAGCCATATATTTATGTTGAACGAATCTCCAAAAGTAATTCGTAGAAAATTCGGAGAATATTTATGAGCAATCAAAAAATATCTTTTTACGATGAATCATTAAATATTTTGTTTACTTCAGAATTAGCAAGTAATGAAGAGAAATCAATTCTAAAGGTAAATTCCAATGAGAAAGATATTGCAATCATTGCTTCCAATGACTTTTCTTTTTATAAATTTGATTTACCTACCACTTCTCAAAGAAATTTAAAAAAAGTCATTCCTTTTATACTAAGTGAAGAAATACTTGGTGAGGTTGAGGATTATTTTTGGATACAAGCCAATCAATCGGAAATAGTTGGAATCATTGAACATCAAAAAATTAAGGAAATAAAAGAAAAATTAGATCCAAGTGTTAATAAATTAATTCCTATTCAAGCTTTATCTTCTTCCGTAGAAAATCTATTAGTCATTCTTGGAGATAAGGCATTTATTTCATTACAAGGTAATTGGTTTTGGTTTGCTGATAAAAAATCAATTTTAAATACTTTGGCACTTACCTTAAAAAAATATGCAATAAATAAACTAAATGTTTGGTCTAGCGATAAAAAATTAAATCTTCCTAATCTAGATATCGATACCGAAGAAAAATATTTCTCTTCTACGAAAGATTTGTTGAAAGAATTTTCTCAAATATTGGATATCAAAAATTCTATGAATTTTTTCAGTAAAGAATATGAGCAGAAAATAGAATGGCGATCAATTTTTCTACGTTATAAATTTTATGGATACTCAACTCTTGCTTTCTTTGGTATTTTTCTTCTTTCCGCAATCATACAGTTCTCTTATTTGAACGTATCCAATAATTTATTAAAAAATAAAATCATAGATACCTTTAAAGAAAAATTTCCAGCTGAGACCCTCGAATCTGATCTCATCAGTCAAGTTAATGGTTTAATCAATCAGGGCCAAATTGATTATTCTGCGCTTAATGCAGTGAGTATTATTTCTGATGCGGTCAGCAATAGTGAAAACATTGTCTTGGTTTCTATTTCTTATGAGCGTTCTAGATTTATCATTGAAGTCCAAACAAATTCTTATGACCAACTTCAAGAATACGTTGATTTGGTCAATTCCATGGGATTGAATGTCAACTTAGGAGCTTCAAGAAGAGTTAATAATTTTATTCAAGGAGAGATAAGCATCGATGCGTTTTAACTTTAATAAATTCTCTAATCGAGAACAGATACTTATTTTTGGCCTCGTCCTTTTGATATTCATTGCAGCTTTGATATCTATGATTTCTTGGCTTAATACCAAAAATCAATCTTTAGAAAAGGAAAATCAAAATATCATAAGTAGACTTAACTATATTGAATCCATTCCAAGTTCAGTTTCATCAAATAGAAATCTTTATTCAGACAACATATCTATTTTGGTAAATTCAACTTCCAAAGAAAAAAATATCCAAATCGATAGAACACAACCATTAAACGATAATGCAATGATGGTATGGGTAAATGAGGTAAATTTTATTGATCTTTATAATTGGATGATTTCAATGGGCGAACAGGGGGGAGAGATTGAAAAAATGAATGTTCGTAAATCCAAAAAAGATAAAGTTAATGCTCAAATATCGGTAGTGTTAAAGACAAATTGAAAAAGTTTTTTTTAGTAACCTTTATTCTCATATTCTTCATTGCTGGCATTACTATTCTTAGGTTGCCTTTAAGTTTGGTTTCTCCAACAGTTAAAGAATTATTTCCTCAAGTTAGTTACACCAGCATAGAAGGGACCATCTGGTCTGGCAGAATCAATAATTTATCTTTTGCAGATGAATATCTAGGTAGTTTAAACACCAGTTTCAATTTGAGAAATTTATCTTTTTTGATTGATGAGAGAGGTCTTTTCTTAGAAGGCAACATAAATCTAATATCAACAATTCTAAACAACCAAGTTTCTTTGGAAGATATAAATTTGAATCTAAATTCAAAGAGGTTTTTAAGAAAGGTTCCGGTGATATCGTCTATTTCTGGCGAAAAGATTTCGATGATATTTGATATTAATGGCTGTTATTTTTCAGAAGGGAATGTATATGCTTCCTTGAGACAGACAAATAAGCTAGATCAGCTTTCTGACGCTAAATTATCTGGGACAATTTCTTGCAAGGATAGCAAGATGCTTGGCTCATTTTTTTCTATCCCGAAAGAAGATGTTTTGAAAGGAACCTTTGAATTGGATAAAGAATTAAATTATGTAGTTATTGCTAATTCAAAACGGCTCTTTGCAAAAATATCATCATTTTTTGAGAGTGGTTTTACCTCTAGTCCAGATGTTAAACTAAGAGGAAATTTATTCGATTTCTTTCAAGATTAAATGCTAATAGGTAAAAATCCTCTTAACGAGGCTCCAGAATGGTTTCTGAAAAATATCGCTGAACGCCCAGAAGAATATTCAGTAAACGTCAATGGCGCTGAAATAAAATATTTTATTTGGGGAGATAAGACAAAAAAACCTCTACTTTTGCTTCATGGTTACAATGCTCATTCATTTTGGTGGGATCATATAGCTCCTTCTCTTACCGAAAATCATTGTGTAGTTGGTCTTGATTTTTCTGGAATGGGTAACAGTGGTAGAAGAGAAGAGTATTCTCAAGAAATTTTTGTTGATGACGTTAAGGGTGTGATTGATGACTTGTCTTGGAAATCTTGTACGTGCATAGCACACAGTATGGGCGGCTCGATAGCAACTTTAGCGACATCTATTTATCCAGATATTTTCGAACACTTAATTTTATTGGATTCAATGATTGTGATACCTCCCAATGTGGCTGAAAGAATGGCTTCCAACAGACCCTCAGCGCGTATGGTTGTTGCTAGTCCTGATTTGGAAACTGCAATGGAAAGATTTAGGCTAACTCCATCTCAACCCTGCAAAGATTATGTTTTAAGACATATTGCTGAAACATCTTATATAGAAGAGTCAGATGGGTGGTATCTAAAATCTGATCCATTGATTCCTAATACATACAAATATAATGATTTGCACGATGCTTTTACTAAGTTAGATTGCAAACTTGATTATGTTTATGGCCAAGCAAGCCAATTAGTGACTCAGGAAGTCTTGGAGTATATGACTTATGTAGGAAACTTAGATGAAACATATATTCATTCTTTGCCCGGAGCTATGCATCATCTTTTCTTGGATATGCCTGAAGAATTCATATTTTTAATAAAAAGGCTACTTTCCAAATGACCAAACCTTTAATAGAAGGATTCTGTAATCCTGAGTTTTCTAAGCTTGAAGATATTTTTGCTAAAGCTATCAAATCTGGATTTGACGATGGCGCTGGCTTTGCTTTAGAAGTTGAAGGTAAAGAAGTTTTAAATCTTTGGGGAGGATTTTCTGATAAACAGCATCAAAAAAATTGGCAAAAAGATACTTTGGTTAATGTTTTTTCAGTTACAAAGGCAATGACTTCAACTTGCGCATTGCAGTTAATTGAATCAGGAAATCTAAATCCTAATGCTCTAGTATCCGATTATTGGCCTGAATATGCATGTGCAGGAAAAGAGAACACTAAAGTAATTGATTTTCTTACTCACAGAGCAGGGATGTTTGGTTTTCAAAGCCCATTACCAAAAGATTCTTGGGAAGATTGGGATATGATTGTGGATAAGCTTGCAAAGCAAAATCCTATTAGAGAACCAGGAACAACCCAAGGCTACCATGCTGTTACATTTGGCTACCTAGTTGGTGAATTGGTCCGAAGAATTGACGGCAGATCTCTGGGGCAATATTTCAAAGAAGAAATTGCTGATAAATTTGATATAGATTTTATTATTGGCTTAAACGACGAAGAAATAAACAGATGCGCAGATTTATTATTACTTTCTGGCAAACCCAATCCATTTATACAGTTGATTTTATCTTTACCCAATTGGCTCCTTCCTGCACAAGTAAAAATAGTCAAAGAAACCTTAAAAAGCAAAGAGTATGCCAAGGCTTTTTTAGAAATTATGGAAGTAGAAGAAGATGAATCTGCACCTTCAGACTATCCTAATTCAAATTCTTGGCGAAAGGCAGAAATCCCTGCGGCTAATGGTCATGGAACTGCTTCAGGAATAGCAAAGTTTTTTGGAATTTTGGCTTCAGGAGGCTCAAGAGATGGGCAGAGATTACTTAAATCCGAGACAATAAAAGAAGCAACAACTCCTAAAACGTCAGGCCCTGACATAGTCTTATTCCAAGCTCCCTACAAATTCGGCTTGGGATATCAAGTAGATGCACCTTTTTCTCCTATTGGGATGAAAGAAGGCATGTTTGGTCACACTGGTATTGCAGGTGCAACGGGTTTTGCTGATTTGAATTATAAAGTGGGTTTTGGCTTTACGAATAATCGACAACATTCTTTAGGTAAGCTTTATCGAACTTCAAACAACCTAGCAAAGAAACTTTATGAGATTCTTTAATCATATGTAGATGATTTTAGAACCTTATTTTTATTTAATTGCAGTAGTTTCAGTATTCCTTCATGGGATGGGTAAGGGCGGCTTTATTGGGGCTGGTTCATTTGGTTCACTACTTGCAATTCCAATGCTTACAATTTTTATTCCCCCCTTTCAGGCAGTTGCAATTCTATTGCTTCCATTGATTTTTATGGATCTTGTTACGGTTTGGAGATATCGCAGGATGTGGGATAAAGAAATTTTAAAATTCATCGTACCATTAGCATTTCTTGGCATCATCATTGGTACACTCTCGTTTAGCTATCTTTCTGAAGATAACATAAGAGTCATTATTGGTTTGATGGCAGTTATTTTCTGTCTTGATTATTATTTAAGAAAAAATTCTGCAGAACCCAGAAAACCTTCCTTGTGGGGTTCTTATTTTTGGCCTTCCTTATCAGGATTCACAAGTTTTTCTATTCATGCGGGCGGTCTTCCTTTAAGTTTTTATCTTCTCCCAATGAGGCTAGATAGAAGAATATATGTTGCTACAGCAGGACTTTTTTATTTGTTAATAAATTTATTCAAAATTTTCCCTTATGCCTATTTAGGTCAAATGAACTTTCAAAATATTTATACGTCTTTGATGCTTTTACCTCTAGCTCCTCTTGGGGTTTATGCAGGTGCATATTTAGTAGATAAAATTAACCAAGATTGGTTTTATCGTATAGGGTACTTTTGTACGCTTATCGCTGGGTTAAAGTTAGTTTATGATGGTTTGCAAAGTTATATGTAATGACTAAGTTAAGTGTAAATATAAATAAAATTGCTTTAATTCGAAATTCAAGAAAAGGAAATAATCCATCTCTAGAATTTTTTTCAAAGAAAATAATTGAATCCGGAGCCAATGGAATTACTGTTCATCCAAGACCTGATTTAAGACATATAAGACCTGATGATTTATCAGACATCTCTTTGATAACAAAGGAGCTGGATGTGGAATTTAATATTGAAGGAAATCCTTATGAAGAGCGTCTGGGCGATTATCCTGGATTTTTAAATCTAATAGATGCAGTAAAGCCATCTCAATGTACTCTTGTTCCAGATGATAGCAACCAACTTACTTCAGATCATGGATGGAACATTCATTCTGAACACAACAAATTGAAGGAAGTTTTAAATTATCTTAAACAAAATAATATTCGAAGTAGTGTTTTCATAGATCCAGATATATCTCAATTAGATGCTGCTAAAGATATAGGTGTGGATAGGGTAGAAATTTATACTGGTCCATTTGCTGAAGCCTTTGAAAAAAATGATGAAAATGCTCTTGTTACATATAGAGAGGCTATCGAATATGCAAATGAAATAAATTTAGAGGTTAATGCCGGTCACGACTTGAATTTAGAAAATTTGTCTACATTATTATCTTATGGTGAGATTAAAGAAGTATCCATAGGACATGCATTAATTTCGGAATCATTGATTTATGGAATCGAGAAAACTATTCAGAAATATATTAAAATAACCCAATGACTACAGAGGAAAAAATTAAATCTCAAATTTCAGATAACCAAATTCTTTTATATATGAAAGGATCTCCTGAACAACCTCAATGCGGTTTTTCGCAAAGAGCTACTCAAATTCTAATGGCTTGTGGAAAAGAATTTTCTTTTGTAGATATTTTATCAAGCCCTGAAATAAGAGAAACACTTCCGACAGTTTCAAATTGGCCAACTTTCCCTCAGTTATTTGTAAATGGTGAGCTGATAGGTGGAAGCGATATTATGTTTGAAATGTATCAGTCTGGGGAAATGCAAGAATTGATTGACTCTATAGATAGTTAACTCATCCTTAACTCAAATAATTTTAGACTGTCTAATATAAGTTATGAAAAAAGTAGTTTTAGCTTATTCTGGAGGCCTAGATACCTCAGTAATTCTTAAATGGCTTCAAGAAGAAAAAAGCCTTGAAGTGGTTACTTATACAGCTGATTTGGGCCAAGGAGACATTTCAGACGATTTAGAAGAGAAAGCCAAAAATCTTGGGGCAACTAAAGTAATTGTTGAAGATCTTACTGAAGAATTTATCTCTGATTACGTTTTTCCAATGTTTAGGTGCAATACAATATTCGAGGGTGAATACCTATTGGGAACAGCGATTGCTAGACCGCTAATTGCCAAGAAACTCGTCGAAATAGGTAAGCAAGAAGGTACAAACATTATTTGTCATGGAGCCACTGGAAAAGGGAATGATCAAATAAGATTTGAAATAGGCGCACATGCTTTGAATCCATCCATAGAGGTGATTGCTCCTTGGCGAGACTGGGATATGGTGTCGAGAACCGATCTGATGAATTACTGTAAAAACTTCCAAATACCTATGCCAGCTTCGAAAGCAGAAGAACCACCATTTTCAATGGACGAAAATTTATTGCATATTTCTTATGAGGGAGGTGTTTTAGAAGATTTAAGTAATGCTCCACCTGAAGACATGTGGTTAAACACCAAATCATTGGAAGATGCTTCAGAAAAATCTGAAGAAATAACTCTTGAATTTTTAAAGGGAGACCCTGTAGCTTTAAATGGCAAGAAATTATCTCCTGCAAAATTGTTTAAAGAATTGAACCTTCTTGGCGGTAAACATGGCATAGGAAGAATTGATATTGTTGAGTCTAGAGTAACCGGTATGAAATCAAGAGGTTGTTATGAAACTCCGGGTGGGACTATTTTATTGAAAGCTAGAAGAGCTATGGAATCTTTATGTCTAACCGGTGAAGAAATTAAAAACAAAGATAAATTAATCCCTGACTATGCTGCATTAATCTATGAGGGTTTGTGGTGGAGTAACAAAAGAGTTAGTCTTCAAAGTGAGATTGATTCCGTATCCAATAAAGTTAACGGTAAGGTCTCAGTAAAACTTTATAAAGGAAATATCATTTCGATTTCTAAAGAAAGTTCTAATTCTTTGTACAACGAAAACAAAGTAAGTTTTGAAGAAGAAGGTGGTTTTTCTAATGAAGACATGCAGTCTCATATAAAGAATAATATTTTAGATTATGATATTTAATCTGGTTCTAAAGAGATTTTTTCAATATCTTTAATCTTTCTAGCCATATTGATTATCGTTTTGCCTGGACCTGAATCAATTAAAGAAGAAAGATTATTCTTCAAAAGATAATCTAAAGTTTCTCTCCATCTCACGGTCTTGGTCAATTGATTTACAAGGGAGTCTTGTATCACTCCAACATCAGAGGTCGGTTCAGCAAGAACATTTGGAATTACTGGAATAGAAGGGGCTTTAAATTCTACTTTGTTGAGTAATTTGGCTAGTTCTTCTTGAGCTTCATCAAGTAAATAGCAATGAGAAGGGACAGACATTTGAACCATTTGGGTTTTCACTCTTCTAAATTCGCCATTAGCAATATAGTTTTTGCAAGCCTCTATTGCAGAGTTCTTTCCAGCTAATACTGAAACTCCATCTGCATTATCGGTAGAAAAGTTTATAGTTTCATCCGATTCATTTATATCGTCTATCATTTTATAAACATCGTTGATTGGCATATTCAAAACAACCAGCATCCCAGCTGTACCTTCTGGAACTGATTCTTGCATTAATCTTCCTCGGTAATTTACTAACTTAACTGCATCAGATAATTCCAAACAATTTGAATAAACCAATGCTGAATATTCACCTAAAGATAGACCCGCGGTGATATCAATATTAGAAAGTTTATTAGAATATTTAGCCAATAAGACACTAGTAACCAAAATTGTTGGTTGCGAGAATTCAGTAAGATTTATTTTTTCTTCAGGTCCATTTCGGAGTAAATCTTCTAAATCAAAATCTAGGGATTTGGAAACCTCATCAATCATAGATTTAACCTCAGAGACTTCCTCAAAAAGTGAATTCAGCATGCCAACTTTTTGGACACCTTGACCCGGAAACAATAATGCTTTCATATATTAAGAGAAAATTCTTTTTCCAAAGATTCAATCATTTCTGAAAGGGAAGAGATATCTTCTACGCCACCATAGGTATATTTATCCGGTCTAACTAAAACTGCCTTATATTTTTCGAAAACTGTCTTTAGTCTTTCCTCGGTATCCTCATTAGGTTCTATTGTTAGTAATTTAATACCAAGTAAATCAATAATAGACTTTGCTTTGTCAGATAAATCCAAATTTGATTCTTGGGTTAAAACTGCAAAATTTCCATTAATGACTCTATCGAGCATTTCTTTTTTATTATTTTTTGAAAGGATGGGTTGTGGTATTGGAACACCAGTTATCATATCGGCAGGATCACTATAAATACCTGCTGGAATATGGGGAAAATTCACATCGTAACTTGGACCCTTCGGCTCATATTCTTTACCTTCTGCAGCGGCACAAAATCCCTCAATTACCTGACCAATCGTGACTGTCTGTGCGATAGTCCACTTAGCATGAGAATGTCTTTCTTTTTGATAAGTATCTAGTATTCCTTCATTGGCTTTATTTTTAAGCAAGAGATCCAACTTCCAAGAAATATTTGTTATATCTCTGATGCCAGTTCCCATCCCAGCTCCCATAAATGGCGGCATTTGGTGAGCAGCATCGCCGGCAATTAAGACATTACCTTTACGCCAAGTTTCAGCTATGCAAGCATGAAAAGAATACACTTGAGCTCTTTCTAGCTTGGCATTTTTTTCATTTATCCATGGTTTTAAAAGTTTCCAGACATTCTCTTCTTTTTCTAATTCTTTTGAATCCTCTCCAGGCATTTTTTTAAATTCAAATCTAAGATGTCCACGCCTACCTGGCACATAAGTTCCAGGCCTTTTTGGATCGCACACTTGCATAGCTTCTTTTTCTGGAATATTTACTTTCTTAGTTAAATGAGCATCACAAACCAGCCATTCTTGATTGTATTCAAAATCTTCTAAGTCAACATTTAACTCTCTTCTCACAAAGCTGCTGGCTCCATCACATCCGATAAGATATTTTGAAAAAAACGATAATTCACCATCTGAGTTTTTGCAGTTCAGAGTCACCCCTTCAGGTATATCATCAAAATTTAATAATTCTGTTCCTTCTTCAATCACAATATTACTTTCTGCTTCTACTGAATTTCTTATGAATCCTTCTAACTCAGGTTGGTAAAACAAAACTTGATTTGGCCAACCCATGGCAGAGACTCCTACAGGTTGTTCAATAGTTTGTATTGGATTTAAATTTGCATCGCCAAAATGAACACTATGAACTTCATGTGAATTTTCAACAACTTTTTCTGCAATACCCAGCCTATCAAATGTTCTAAGTTGTTCTCCATCCGTATTGATAGCTCTAGCCGTAGGCGAGGGACCAATGTTTTTTTCAATAACTAAAACTTTATGGCCTAACTTACCCATTAAGCCTGCAAAAGTTGAACCTACTGGTCCATAACCACAAATTGCTATATCAAATTGTTCCATTAATTAGCGTTAAGATTTCTAAAAAATCATTATAATAGTTTTTATTTAATTGCGGAGAAAACGATGGAACCAATTATTAAGGCAATTGATGTGCAGTACTGTACATTGCAATGTCCAGATTTAGATATACAAGAACAGTTTTTAATCCATTTTGGAATGCATACAGTTGAGAAGACAGAAGACATGTTATTAATGAAGGGCGATGGAACTCAACCATTTATCGAAAAAGTTCTTAAAGGAGAAAAGAAATTTATCAGTCTGTCGTTTGTTGCATCATCAATGGAAGACTTGGAAAAAATTAGTAAAACAGAAGCTTTCTCCGATATAGAAGAACTTGATACGCCAGGTGGAGGTTTGGTATCTAAAGGACATGATCTAGATGGTTTTGGTCTAGAGGTAGTTTATGGCATTGAAAGTCTGGAAGAAAAAACTTCTGAAACTATTCCAACAAATGAGGGCAGGACCGTAAATAGAGTTAATCAAATGAAAAGATTTTTAAAGGGATCTTATCCAAGAATTTTAAGATTTGCCCATGCAGGTCTTAATGCTCGAAATGTAAAAGAATCTTTTGAATGGTATCGAAAACATTTAGGATTTATCGCAACCGACAGACTTTTTCTTGGAGATCCTAAAGATCCAAATACTCCATTGCAAGGAGTCTTTTCAAGACTAGACAAAGGCATGGAGCCCGCAGATCATCACACTATTTTCTTTATGCCTGCAGATATGTTTTCAGAAGGAAAACCTGTCATGAATCATGTTTCTTTTGAAATGTTCAATATCGATGATGTATTTACAGGAAATGAGATGCTCGAATCTAAAAAAGAGGAGTTTAATTATTTTCAGGAGTGGGGCGTTGGTCGTCATTATCAGGGAAGCCAACTTTTTGACTATTGGCGAAATCCATTCGGACAGACTCACGAACACCAGACAGATGGCGACATGTTTGATAACACCTTCCCTACAAGAGACTTAAACGTTATCACTGACGAAGCTGGCTTAGGTCAAGAACCTGCTGAATCTCAATGGGGTCCCGCAATAAGCAATACTTTTGGTAATGCAGAAAATGGCTAACATATGGATTTAGGCATTTCGGGAAAAAAAGCAATTATTTGTGCTTCCAGTAGAGGTCTAGGAAAAGCATGCGCACATGATTTAGCAAAAGAAGGTGTTGAAATCGTCATAAATGGAGTTAATGAAGAAAATTTAAAAAAAACTGAAGAAGAGTTTTTAAGCAAAGGTTTTAAAGTAACCTCTGTATTAGGAGCTATGGAAGATTCTTCTACTAGGTCAGCTTTGCTTGAAGCTTGTCCTGATCCAGATATTTTGATTAATAACAGTGGTGGGCCACCACCTGGAAATTTTTTTGATTGGACTGAAGAAGATTTTCTTTCAGCAATAAAATCCAATTTCACTCAATCAGCTTTACTCATGCAAGCCGTGATACCAAAAATGAAAGAAAAAAATTTTGGACGCATAATCAATATAACTTCAGCAATGGTTAAAAACCCTCATTTAATAATGGGACTTTCAACTTCGGCTCGTTCCGGTTTGCATGGTTTATCAAAAGCTTTGTCTAGAGAAGTTGCGCAATTCAACATAACTATAAATAACGTATTACCAGAAAGAATTGATACCGACAGACAAACTCAGATTTTAAACTTTCAAGCAAAATTAGCGGACTCAACTTATGAAGAAGCAAAAAAGGAGCTTGAGGAGACTTTAACGGCTAAAAGAATGGGAACAGTAGAAGAGTTTTCTGGTATTTGTACTTTTCTATGTTCGGAACAAGCAGCCTATATTTCCGGACAAAATATATCGGTAGATGGCGGAAATTCTACCAACCTTATTTAACGCCTAATTTTTCTTGCAGACTTTTATTTGAGGTCGTGTAACCAAAAGGTACCCGTTTTCCAGGATTAATTCTTTTGTAAGCCTCTTGAACTGCAATTGTAGTTTCATGAAAACCGCATAAGATTAAATCAAGTTTTCCAGGATAAGTATTTATATCTCCAACAGCGAAAATACCTTCTTTGTTTGTTTGGTAATTTTCAGTATCAACGGCAATCTTTTTTCCATCCAAGTCTATTTCCCAATCCAAAATGGGACCAAGTTGCTTGTTCAAACCAAAGAAAAATAAAGCTTCGTCGCATTCTAAGATTTCATCTTCTTTGGTTTCAAAGTGCATGAGCTCAACGCCTTCAAAAGAGGAATCTCCTTTTATGGATTTGATTACAAAAGGTATTTTTAACTCAATTTTACCATCCTTGACCAACTCTCTCATTTGGTTTTCGGTATGTTCAGCCCCTCTAAAGTCATCTCTTCTGTGTACTAGGAAGATTTTCTTAGCAATTTTTGACAACTCAACTGACCAATCAAGAGCGCTATCTCCACCACCAAAAATGACAATTTCTTTATCTTTATATTTATCTTTTTCCTTTATTGCATAGTCGACACCCTTTGATAGAAATTTATCAGGATTTTCCACTGGAGGTTTTCTAGGTTCAAAGGCACCAGCTCCTGCCGCTATGAAAACATTTTTTGTTTTAAATTCGGTATTTTCATTTGTAACAACTCTCCAGAAATTATCTGGTAGCTCTTCTAAAACATCCACTCTCTGGTTGAGATGCGTCTCATAGGAAAAAGGCTTAATTTGTTCCAGTAGGGCATCTATGTGTTCTTTTCCAGTTTGATTGGCAACTCCTGGAATATCGTAAATCGGTTTTTCTGGATAGAGTTCTATACACTGTCCACCGACCTTATCTAGGTTATCAATCAAATGACAATCCAAACCCAAGAGACCAGCTTCAAAAACTGTAAACAGTCCAACAGGACCTGCACCAATTATTACGATATCTGTTTCTATTATTTTCGACATTAACTTACCTTCATTCCTGGTAACGCATCGGTATCAGGTCCAACCAGATAAACACCACTATCTTCATTACTTGCAGCCAAGATCATTCCTTCAGAGGTACCAAATCTCATTTCCCGAGGTTTTAAATTATTAACGCAAACCACCATTTTATTGAGTAAATTTTCAGGCTCATAATATTTTTTGATTCCAGCAAAAACAGTCTTTTCACCGAGCTCACCAAGATCCAATTTTAATTGCACCAATTTATCAGCTTCCTCAATCTCACTAACCTCGACTACTTTTGCAATTCTTAAATCAACTTTAAAGAAGTCATCAATTGTAATTTCATCCACTTTTACTTGCCTCTATAAGATTATCAATTTTATCGTCTTCAATCCTTTCAATTAAGGGCTTGAAAGATTGTATTTCATGATTTTTAACTGAAACCGTTATATGTTCAAAATTATCTTCAGTTAAATTCAAATAATTTTTAATTTTAAATGCAGTTTCAGGGATTATGGGTTCTAAGCAAATATTTAATATCCTGAATAAATTCATGCCAGTACTGGAAATTTTTATAACTTCCTTTTCGTTAATTTCCTCTTTAGCTAACACCCAAGGTTGATTGTGATCGATATATTGATTTGCAGAATCTGCCAGCTTCATAATTCGTTTGCAGGCATTTGAATAATCCAAATTTACATAGTCTTGGAATATCAATTTTGCTTCTTTTTTGAATTCATCAATAAGATTTTCTTCCAAATCTGAACCTAATTTATTACCATTGGTTTTCAAAAATTTCTGTACTCTACTGGCAATATTAATAAACTTTCCTACTAAATCGGTGTTAACTTTTTTTTGAAAGTCTTTCAAATCAAAATCAATATCATCGATTTTATTGGTGAGTTTTGATGCTAAATAATATCTGAGGTAATCAGAATCCAATTCTTTAGAATATTGATCTGCAAGAAGAAAGTTTCCTTTAGATTTAGACATTTTATTTCCATTCAAAGTTAAAAAACCATGTACGAAAACATTGGATGGTTTTTTAAATTCTGCTGCATGCAACAAAGCTGGCCAAAACAAAGCATGAAAATTGAGAATATCTTTGCCTATGAAATGATAAATTTCATATTTTGAATCTTCGCTCCAAAGATCTTTAGCTGATGCTTTATTATTTGAATCCTTTAAGAATTTTTCTAAAGTTCCAATGTAGCCAATAGGCGCATCAAGCCAAACATAAAAAAATTTATCTTCAAATCCCGGAATTTTAAATCCAAAATAGGGCGCATCTCTGGAGATATCCCAATCCATTAAGCCATCTTTGAACCATTCTTGAAGTTTATTAATGACACTTTCTTGTAAAGAGGACTCGTCTATCCATTTTTTTATTTCAGCTTCTAATTTTGTTAGGGAAAAAAATAAATGTTCACTATCTTTTATCACTGGAGGTTTTTTAGAAAAAATTGATAGAGGATTTATCAATTCAGTAGCTTCGTACTTTGCTCCACAAACATCGCAGTTATCGCCATATTGATCAGGCGCATTACATTTCGGACAATTCCCTTGAACGTAACGATCAGCTAGAAATAATTTTTTATCTTCATCATAGAGTTGCTTTATATTTTGTTTTTTAATGTAGCCATTTTCTAAAGCGGTATTGTAAATAAGCTCACTGTATTTTTTATTTTCTTCACTATGTGTTTGATAATAGCAATCATGGCTGACCTGAAAAGACTCTAAGGTTTTTTTATGTGCTTTCATGTACTTATCAACCAATTTTTCAGGAGAAATATTTTCTTCTTCAGCCTTCATCATAATCGGAGTACCGTGAGCATCAGAGGCGCATAGGTAAATGCAATGATTTCCTAAAATACGCTGAGATCTTACCCAAATATCAGTTTGAATATGCTCTAGTAAGTGTCCGATATGAAGAGGACCGTTAGCATAAGGAAGTGCACTAGTAACAATTAATTCTTTTTTTTTCGTTATCATAGGAATAAGCTATTACCATGGAGAGAAATCATTTTATCTTAAATGTAAGAAGTATTCTTTTGATTTTGTTATTAGCAATGACAGGCTGTGCAACTACTAGCAATTTGTCAGGCGATTTTAATCCTGATGACCCTTATGAAAAGAGCAATAGAAAAGTCTTTGAGTTTAATAACAAAATAGATAAATTATTTTTAAGACCGGTCACCGATTTTTATGATAAAAATACGCCTGAATTTGCTCAAACTTCTATAACCAATTTCTTTGCCAATTTGGATGATATAAGAATTTCAATCAATAACTTATTACAGGGCAACGTAGCTGAATCTTTAAGTGATATAACTCGGTTTTTTATAAACTCTATATTTGGACTTGGTGGATTTTTTGATGTTGCTTCGGAAATGGGACTGGAAAAACACAGCGAAGATTTTGGGCAAACATTAGGTAAATGGGGTGCAAAGCCTGGTCCTTATTTAATGCTGCCTTTTTTAGGACCAAGCACTACTAGAGATGCTTTTACCTTTGTGGGTGATACTGCTTTAGCTCCAGCTTTGTCCTTAGACGATAATGCCGCAAGATTAGGTCTTATCTCTCTTGATTTAATAAATACTTATTCAGCTTTTACAGGTATTGCTGATATAGAAAGCAAAGATCAATATGCTTTCTTAAGAGATGCATACTTAGAGAGAAGAAAATATGAGGTCAATGATGGGTTATCAGAGGAAGAACTTTCTAAAGATGAAGATTTTGAAGATTTCTAGCTAGTCAATAAAAGCACTATAAACCATAGACTGCATTTGCATTCTAATTGGATAGTAACCCGAAGGCATTAACTGAGTCATTAAAATACATATCAATTCTTCTTGAGGATCAACCCAGAAAAAGGTACTAGCAGCACCACCCCAGTTATAACTTCCAATAGAACCAGAATTTTGTGTATCAGCTAAATCAATGTTGACACCAAAACCCAAACCAAAGCCAACACCCTTGTATCTTATTTCACTAAAACTTCCTTCAGAACCCATCGTAACCATATCTTGATTATCAGGGAGATGATTTGAGGTCATCAATTCAATTGTTTTTCTTGATAAAAGCCTCTTTCCTTCAAAGGAGCCACCATTTAAAAGCATTTGACAAAAATTGTAATAATCCTCGGTAGTAGAAACTAAACCCCCACCACCAGATAAGTGTAAAGGAGATCTTGAATAACCACTTTTACTGTCTCCTGTATCTTGCAGTCTTAGATATTTTTTCGGGGTTCTTTCATAACACGCTGCAAATCTTTTAATTTTATTTTTTGGGACAAAAAAACCAGTATCTTTCATTTTAAGAGGCTTAAAAATATGCTTTGAAAAATAATCGTCCAAAGTCATACCGCTTAAAACTTCAATTAATCTTCCGCAAATATCAGTAGCTACACTATAGTTCCATTTATCTCCGGGACTAAATTCTAGGGGTAGACTTGCAATTGACTGAGAAAAATTTTCAAGATCAAGAGGAGGAAAGCTAAAGTCAGTATTATCTCCTCGTGGACCGCTCCAGACTTTTCGATAGGCATGATCAATATTAGTGCGATAGTGAAATCCATAGGTAAGACCAGCTGTATGCGTTAATAGATCTCTGATAGAGATTTCTCTATCAGCAGGGCGAGTCATGAAATGCGGATAACTTCCCGAAACAAAGACTTTGGGATTTTTAAATTCAGGTAAAAATTTTCCAACAGGATCAGCTAATTGAAAGAGACCTTGTTCAAAGAGTTGCATCAACGCAACACTAGTTATGGGTTTAGTCATTGAGTAAATTCTGAAAATAGTATCTTTTTCAATTTTTTTATTATTCTCGACATCTCTTAGTCCACTAGATTCAAAATGTATTACTTTTCCTTTTCTTGCAATCAAAGTTTGAATCCCAGCAAGTTTGCCGTTTTTGACGTATTTATCCTTAAAGAAATTTTCCATCGCTATTAATTTATCTTTTGAAAGGCCTAATTTATCTGGATTAGTAATTTTCATATTTGTTCCTTGGCTGAAAGTTTCGCTTTAATAAAATCGGAATGGGCAACATAAATTAAATTAGAAACTTTTCTAATTATGTGCTCTTCGTATTTGTCTATATTCCCATCTGCGTAAGCAATTTTCCACATAGACTCAATAAGTTTTACTCTCTCAATAGCATCAAAATTATCATTTATATCTCGGGTAAATTCATATAATGAAGTTGAATCTTGAACATTTTCTTTTGCAAGATTTATTAATTCATCTATCTCATCTTCATCTATCTGAAAATCTTTCTGTAAAGTGTTCTTCAATGTCTGCAACTCAGATTCATCAAGAACTTCATCTGCCATGCTTGTTTCTAGAAGAAGAGCAATACAAGCTTTAGTTGAAGTTTTATCATCTATTGTAGGATTTTCGGACTCTTCAGTTATAAAAATTTTTTTAAAGAAATTCATGCTGCTTGATTCTCACTTGCTAAAACAATATCTTTTAATCCATTTTTAATTTTGTCATTTTTTTCATTACTCAACAAAAGAAGTCTAGATTTTTTTGCATTATTCAAACCTTTAAATAAATTTAACATATGAAATTTAGTCTTTATTTCATCTTTAGAATCTAATTTATCTATATATTCAAACATCTCATTGATGACAGATATCAAATTATTATTTATTTCTGTGGAATTATAAAAAATATGATCTACGTCAAACAATTTGAAGGGTAAATCATAGATAGCTCTACCGGCCATGATGCCATCCAATTTTTTAAATTTATCTTTTGCCATTTTGAAGTCTCCAATGCCACCATTAATGATTACATTCAGATGTTTGAAGTCTTCTTTAATTTGAAAAACTCTTTCATAATTTAAAGGAGGTATTGTTCTATTCTCTTTTGGATCTAAACCTTTTAGGAGAGCTATCCTTGCATGTACATAAAAAGTATTTACGCCGATTTTAGATAATTCTTCTATAAAATAATCTAGACCTTGATAGATATTTAAATCATCAACGCCCAATCTAATCTTTACTGTAACTTCTTTAGCAGAAACTTTTATCATTTCAGTCAAGCAATTTTTAACCAGATTTACATCTTTCATTAAAACCGCACCAAAATTTCCAGATTGAACCTTCGAGCTAGGACATCCAAGATTTAAATTAATCTCAGAATAATTGAACTCATTAGCTATCAGGGTAGCTTTTTTTAGTTCTTCTGGAGAACTTCCTCCTACTTGTAAAACAGTAGCATTTGAAATACCAGAGTTATTTAAAAATCTTTCAGGCTCATTTCTGTTTATTGCATTAGCATGAATCATTTCGGTAAAAAGGATTGATTCCTTGGATAATAAACCACATAGATATCTGAAATGACGGTCTGTGCGTCTCATCATTGGAGCAATGCAAAAAGATCTATCCATTAGAGAAAATATATTACAGAGAGAACCCCGACTATGGATAAAACAATAGTGTAGGGCAATGCCATCAAAACCATTCTTAAATAAGAAAGTCCTAACAGAGGGGCCACAGAAGAAGTTAGAAGAAATAAAAATGCAGCTTGCCCGTTAGGAGTAGCAACACTTGGCAAATTAGTTCCACTATTAATTGCAATGGCTAACAAATCAAATTGCTCTCTTCCTATTGCTCCACTATCTAAGGCAGCTTTCACTTCACTTATGTAAATAGTAGCAACAAAAACATTATCACTGATCATCGACAAGATTCCATTTACCATGAAAAACATTGGTATTTGAATTTCTTGTTTAAGACTCAGCACGTAAGTAATTATAGGAGTAAATAAGTGTTGATCATGAATAACTGCAACGACTGCAAAAAATACAACCAATAGAGCGGTGAATGGTAAGGCTTCTTCAAAAGCTTTTCCCAGTTTTGGTTCTTCTATTACTCCATTAAAAGCAGTTAGCAATACAATGATCATCAAACCAATTAATCCAACAGCTGCAAGACCAAAAGCTAGAGAAAAAACAAGAATCAAAGCGACAATAGCTTGGGTAATGATTTTCATATTCTGAGATTCAGTTCTTTCTAAAGTTTCTTGTTTATCAAAATCATAGAGTATTTGTCTGATGTGACCTGGAAGTTGAACGCCAAATGAAAATAAAGAAAATCTTTCCACAAAATAACATGTAATCAAGCCTGCAATAAAGACAGGAAAAGAAATTGGTAACATTTTTAAAAAGAATTCAATAAACGACCAATCTGCAACACTTGCAATCAATAAATTTTGAGGTTCACCGACAGTAGTTGCAACTCCCCCCAAAGCTGTTCCAACAGCACCATGCATTAAAAGGTTTCTAAGAAAACCTTTGAAAGTTTGAAATTCTTCAGAGTCTTCAGAAAAAGATTCTTCCTTTGATGCAACACTTTTGTAAACATGATAAAAACCTGCAGCTACAGCTATCAAGACAGCCATTACAGTTAAAGCATCTAAAAAAGCAGATAGAAATGCTGCAGAGAATACAAATAGTAAACACAAAAGTCTTTTATTTTTTATGTTAATTAGAAGCTTGGTAAAGATAAACAAAAGAAAGTCTTTCATAAAATATATACCGGCTACCATGAATACCAAGAGTAGAATTACCTTTAGGTTTGCTTCAACTTCGTAATAAATTTGTCCGGTATTTGTAAGACCCATCAAAATAGACTCCAATGCGATCAATCCACCAGGTTGGAGAGGGTAACACTTGATTGCCATTGCTAAAGTAAAAATAAACTCTCCTAAAATAATCCAGCCAAGAATAAATCCAGCAGGCAAGCTCATAGCATCGAATAAAATGTATATAATCGGATTAACAATCAAAAATAAGATGATTGTATTTTTATACCAATTAGGAGCAGCTCCTAAAAAATTATAATAAATTGAATTTATCATAGAGATTAAACTTGTTTACCTTTGAACCAGCAAATTATATAGAAAATGAAGCTAAAGATTCAGTTTTCTTTGTAATATATGATCAAAGTATTCTCTCATTTTCAAATGAGAATTTTATTAGGCCCATTACACAAGACGAACTAACCTGGTCTTATATCGAGGAGAAAGAAAGACACTTTCTAGGATATTTAAATAAAAAACCATGTTTTGTAATTCTATCTGAAAAAAATCTATGTGAATTAGAACATTCAATTTTTATCGATATGCGTTCCGCTCTCGGTCGGATGCCTGATCAATTATTTGATGTCATTGCTAGGTCCATTCAAATCATAACTTGGTCAAAAGATCATCAATTTTGTGGAGCATGTGGTGATGTACTTGAAAGACATCCTCAAGAAAGGGCATATCATAAAAAAGATTGCATTAAGTGCAAAGGACAGCTGGTGTATCCAAGGATTTCACCATGCGTAATTACTTTGATATATAGAGAAAAAGAGTTTTTACTTGCCCACAATAAAAATTTTCCGCCGAATTTTTATAGCACTCTTGCCGGTTTCATAGAGCCTGGAGAATCTGTAGAAAGTGCATTAAAAAGAGAGGTTAAAGAAGAAGTAAATATAAGCATAAAAAATTTAGAGTATTTTTCAAGCCAAGCATGGCCATTTCCAAGTCAATTGATGTTAGGTTTTTATGCAGAATACGATTCTGGAGAATTGGAGCCTGACGGCGAAGAAATTGATGATGCTCAGTGGTTTACAGTTGAAAGCATGCCAACAAATATTCCTCCTGCAAATATTTCAATTTCTGGAAAATTGATAGAAAACTTTATCAATAAAAAATAGTTTATTTATTTCTTGGATCGTTTGCTGCTCTTTCTATAGGTTTCTTTTCTTCAATAATTTCTTTTTTGACTTCTACTTCTTTATCTTTCTTAGGCCTGCTCAACTTTCTAGGCTTTGAGCTGACCTCATTCTTGATAATTTTTTCTTTTTCTGAAGTCAATCCAGTTTCAACTGTATCTTTAGATTTTGATGTTTTGATGATTTCAGATTTTGGTTTTCTAGCAACTCTATTATGTTTATCTTCTGATAAATTTTGAGATTTTTTCGGTTTAGAATTTGTCTTTTTATTATCCTTAGACTTAAAAGAATTTGATTTATTTCTGCCATCAAACCTATTTCTATTTTTTTGGTAAGGCTTTTTACCTTGATTCTTAGAATACTTAGATCTCTTATTGGATTTTTGAGATTTTTTCTTTGGCTTGTTGTTCTTAAAAAGTTCTAAAATTCTTTTAAATAAAGATTTTTTTGGTCTGCGTGATCTTTTAATATTTAAAAGAGGCTTTTCTTCAGAAGTTTTCTTCTTACTTTTCTTTTCAAAATGATCAGCAACAGAAATACTTGATCTATTTTTTTCAGGATCTATAACCTTGCCATCTTTTATTCTTATAACCTCAAATCTGGAATCGGGTCTGGTTGCATCAGAAATTACAACAAGTTTTACGCTGCTTCTAGCTTCAATATCATTCAAGCGAATTCTTCTTTCATTTAGAAGTAATGCAGACATATCAGGAGATACAATTGCTCTTACTTCACTGGTTTTTTCTTTACTGGATTCTTCTTCGAGCAATCTAAGAACTGCAGTAGAGAGGGTATTGATATCTTGAGTCCATCTTTCTTTTAAAGATGATCTAAGTCTTTGCCTTGATAGTTCGAGCAATCCAAATCTAGAAATACGTCCAATTTGAACTCTGGCTCTATCTTCAGAAAGGGCCTCTCTCATGGCGTCTTCTACAGCACGCTTATTTTCGAGTTTCATCATATCGATAAAATCAATTACAACTAACCCTCCAATATCTCTTAGCCTCAATTGTCTCCCTATTTCTTCACAGGCTTCTATATTAGTTTTAACTGCAGTTTCTTCAATATCCTTACCTGAAGTAGCTTGAGAAGAGTTTATATCTATTGCAACAAGTGCCTCCGCATCATCTATGACGATTGACCCACCAGATGTAAGCTTTACTTCTCTTTGATAAGCAGTCTCAATTTGCGATTCAATTTGATATCTGGTGAAAAGGGGGAGAGTGTTTTCGTACTTATTGAGAAGTTTAGCTTGATCAGGCATCACGCGTTCAACAAATTCAGAAGCTTCTTCAAAAGCTTCTTCGGTATCAACCCAAATTTCTTCGATATCTTCTTTTAGATAATCTCTTAAAGCTCTAATAATAATATCGCTTTCTTTAAAAATTAAAATTGGACTATTTTTTAAAGTATTTGCTTCACTGATGCCTTCCCAAACTCTTTGCAGGTATTCTAAATCCCATTTGAGATCTTCAAGATCTCTTCCTTCTCCAGCAGTTCTCACTATTAATCCCATAGATTCAGGAACATTTAAGGATGAAATTCTTTCTTTAAGTTTATCTCTCTCTTTGCCTTCTAATCTTCTAGAAATTCCCGCTGCTTTTGGGTTGTTAGGCATTAACACTAAATATCTACCAGCTAGGCTAATATTAGTTGTAAGAGCTGCTCCTTTATTGCCTCTTTCATCTTTTTCAACCTGAACAAGAATTTCTTGATCTTTTTTTAAACAGTCTGAAATAGATAGTCTTGAATTACGATTTTGTTTTTCAGGATAAAATTGAGGAGAAATTTCTTTGAAAGGTAAAAAACCATGTCTTTCTGCCCCATAGTTTACAAAAGCAGCTCCTAGACTCGGTTCAATTCTGCTAACTCTACCCTTATATATATTTCCTTTTCTACGGATTTCACTGATATTTTCAATATCTAAATCGTACAAAAGATTTCCTTCAGTTATTGCGACTCTCAGTTCTTCTGGCTGAGTAGCATTGATAAGCATTCTTTTCATAGTTTCACCTCATGAAAGTACTTAAATATAAAATGTAATACCCCTACAAAGAGGTTTTATTGGAAATAAACTTAAGGTTTTACGCCCTAGCTACCTAATTTTATTAAATTCTTATATTTAAACTAAATTAAAATTCTTGCCCTAAAATAATTTTAAAAAGGGTCTTTGAAGCGTATTCTAGAGAAAATATTCAAAGAAATCTAAATTATTTATGCCTGAAGTAAAAAAAATAATTATTGATGAAAATGTTACTGGTCAAAGATTGGATAATTTTCTATTAAATGATTTAAAGGGTGTTCCAAAATCCAAGATTTATTCAATTATCAGAAAAGGTGAAATCAGAGTAAACAGTAAAAGAAAAAAACCTTCATATAAATTAGTAACTGGTGACGAGGTAAGAATCCCCCCGATTAAGACTTCAATAAGAGAAAATCAATTTGTTCCTACAAATATTATTTCTTTACTAAAAGATTCAATAGTGGAAGAAAATGATGATTACATTGCAATAAACAAACCTGAAGGTATTGCCTCGCATGGCGGAAGCGGTATATCAATTGGTGTAATAGAAACGATTAGAAACTTTGGTAAGGCTTACAGAGATGCAAAATTGGTTCACAGATTAGATAAAGATACATCGGGTTGCCAAATAATTGCTAAAAATAATAAATTTTTAAGACGCTGTAATAAGTTGATTTCGGAAAGAAAAATTATAAAAACCTATCAAGCTATTGTTTATGGAAATTGGATTCATAACGATGGCTTGTATGAAATAAATATAAAAAAAAATATGCTTTTCGGTAAAGAAAGGATGGTAAAGATTTCAGAGGGAGGAAAAATTGCTAAAACTTTTTTTCAAGCCATTGAATCGTCTAGCCATTTTTCACTCATTCAATGTGAATTGGTTACTGGGCGAACTCACCAATTGAGAGTTCATCTTTCGTATCTAGGATTTCCAATTGTAGGAGATAATAAGTATGGATTAAAAGATATCAGGCTTTCAAAAGATTCGAGTTATAAAAAAAGGATGTATCTTCATGCAAACTCTTTTATTTCAAAAGATTTAAATATTCATTTGAACGTAAAGTCTCCAAAAGAGTTTAAAAAAATACTTAAAAATGATGAATAAATACACAAATTGCCCTAGAATTGCGTTTCTGAATTATGGCAGTACAAAAAAGTAAGGTATCCAGAGCAAGAAGGGGCGCAAGGCGCTCTCACAATGCTTTAAAAAAAGAGGCTCTATCTTTAGATCCTGTTACTGGTGAAAAGCACCTAAGACATCATATGACAAAAGATGGTTTCTTTAAAGGAAGAAAAATTTTGGATATAAAAACAAAGGAAGATTCAACAGAAGACTCTCCTAGTTAGTTTGTGTCAAAAAAAACCGTTTTAATAACCGGAGCTTCAAGAGGAATAGGTAAAGCTATTCTTGAATCTTTTAATGATGACTATTTTATTGTTGGAACTGGGACTTCTGAATCTAGCGTTCAAAGTATCTTAGAAAATATCAATTCAATGAATCTCGAAGGAGATTCCTTTAAATTAGATCTAGGTGATAGAGACTCAATAAAAGAATTAACTTCCTTGCTTGATTCTAAAGAAATTCATCCTGATATTTTAATTAACAATGCTGGAATAACCAGAGATAACATTATGTTAAGAATGCAAGAAGTTGAGTGGGATAACGTAATTGATGTTCACCTCAACGGGCAGTATTTACTCATTAAATCTTTTATTAAAAAAATGGTTAAGAATAAGTGGGGCAGAATAATAAATATTTCTTCCACGTCAGCTGTTCTAGGGAACAAAGGGCAGGCTAACTATGCTGCGGCAAAAGCAGGAATTGAGGCAATGTCTAGATCATTGGCTAGAGAATTAGGCTCAAGGAACATAAATGTAAATTGTGTTGCTCCAGGCTTTATAGAAACAGATATGACAAAAGAAATTTCAAAAGGAAATGAAGATTTTTTAGCCTCTCAAATTCCTCTTGGGAGATTGGGTAAACCTATTGAAATTGCTGAAGTTGTGAATTTTTTAGCTTCGGATCAGGCAAATTATATTACCGGACAGACTTTACATGTTAATGGCGGTCTATATATGTAACTTGACTTGCACAAAATTGTTGCATAAATAATTACGATTATTATGAAAAAAAATTTTCTAAAGGTATATAATTCACTCAATTTTTAAATAGAGGTTCATATGAGCAGTACTGGAGATAGAGTTCGTAGGATAGTTTGCGAACAATTAGGAGTCGGCGAAGAAGAAGTAACTCTTTCAGCTAGCTTTATCGATGATCTAGGAGCAGATTCATTAGATACTGTTGAATTAGTGATGGCTTTTGAAGAAGAATTTGAAATCGAAATTCCTGATGAAGAGGCAGAAAAGATAGCTACTGTTGAGGATGCAGTAAACTATATAGATTCTGCAGAATAAGTTTTTTTAAATATGTCAGAACAAAGACGGGTTGTCGTAACTGGTCTTGGCATTGTTTCTCCATTAGGAAATGACCTTGATTCTACTTGGTCAAATATTATAAACGGTAAAAGTGGTGCTGGACGTATAACAAAATTCGATCCAATAGAATTTTCTACTACTTTTGCTGCAGAATTAAAAGGATACGATGAAGTCTCAGGATTATCCCCTAAAGAAATAAGACGAATTGACCCATTTATCCAATATGCCCTTACCGCATCAGATCAAGCAATAAAAGATGCTGATTTATCTCTAGAAAATATTGAGAAGACAAGAATCGGAGTTTCTATTGGGTCTGGCATTGGCGGCTTGGGTAGTATCGAAGATAATGCCTTAATTCTCAAAGATAAAGGCCCAAGAAAAATTTCACCGTTTTTTGTACCAGGTGCAATAATCAATATGGCATCTGGAAATGTTGCAATTAAATATAATTTACAAGGACCTAATATTTCTATTGTATCTGCATGTTCTAGCGCTGGTCACAGTATAGGTTATTCAGCAAGGACCATTTCTTATGGCGATGCAGATATTATGATTACTGGCGGAGCAGAAGCTGGAATTACTCCTCTAGGGCTGGCAGGATTTAATGCTGCTAAAGCACTTTCAACAAATAACGATAACCCAGAGCAAGCGAGTTGTCCTTGGGACAAGAAAAGAGACGGATTCTTATTAGGTGAGGGCTCGGGAATATTAATTTTAGAAGAACTAGAATCGGCAAAAAGAAGACAAGCTAAAATCTATGGCGAGGTAGTAGGTTTTGGACAAAGCGATGATGCATATCATATTACTGCGCCCGCTGAAGATGGGAGAGGCGCCTATAATGCAATGATTAATGCTTTGAATGATTTTAAAAAAGGTCACGACAAGATTGATTATATAAATGCTCATGGCACATCTACTCCTCTAGGTGATGTAATAGAAGCCAAAGCAATAGCAGAAATATTTAAAGGCAGAGAAAATTTATCTGTAAGTTCTACCAAATCAATGACTGGCCATTTATTGGGTGCGGCAGGAGCAATTGAAGCTATTTTTTGCCTCCTTGCAATGAGAGATTCTGTAATTCCTCCAACAATAAATCTGCATGATCCTGATAATGAATTCAATCTTGACTTAACTCCCAACAAATCAAAAAATAAAGAAGTTAATTTTTCTATGAGTAATTCTTTTGGTTTTGGCGGGACAAATGTATCCTTAATCTTTAAAAAACTTTAGTGAAATACTTATTTTTTTTGATATTTTCTTTGAATATCATTTTTTATATTTTTTTAATTTCTAAGCCTTTAAATATTGAATCAGAATTTTTAATTGAAAAAGGAAATAAGTTAAGTGAGATCTTTACCGGTTTAGAAGAAAATAAAATCTACTTTCCTAAAACGATCAAACTAATTTTTAATATTTCAGGAACAGATAAAAAAATTTATTTAGGAAAATATAAAATTGATGTTGATGATTCTTTAATTGATATTTTTAATAAGATTTATTTTGGGAAGATAATCTTAAAAAAATTTATTGTTCCTGGTGGATCAAAAATAAGCGACTTATTTTCTAAAAAGATTATCAACAGATATTGTCAAACTATAAATTTCCAAAACGGATGCGAATTAGAAGGCTATATAAAACCAGATATATATTTTTACGACAGAGAAAGTGAATTATTTTCTATTTTAAAAAACTCTATAGACCAGCAAATTATTGATCTAAATAAATCTTGGGAAGAGCGAAATATTAAATTAAAAAATTATTCTAAAAAAGACATTTTAATTATTGCTTCAATTTTAGAAAAAGAATCTTGCGCAAATGAGAGAGAAATAATTTCAGGAGTTATTTATAACAGGCTCAAAAAAAATATGCTTCTACAAATGGATTCAACAACAATATACGGTTTAAAAGATTTTAACGGTGACTTAAAGAAGAAAGATTTGAGAGATTCTTCCTTATATAATACTTATATGCATAAAGGGTTGCCTCCAGGTCCAATTTCTAATCCATCTAAAAACTCAATATTTGCCGCTGCTCAGCCAAAAAATCATGACTATTTATATTTTGTGGCTAAAGATAAATGCAGTCATGAATTTTCAACTGATTATGATGATCATGTGAAAGCAGTAAAAACATATCAACTAAGTAAATAATGTTTATTACTTTAGAGGGCAGTGAGGGAGCAGGAAAATCTACTCTGATAGAGCGCTTAAAAAAATATTTTCTAAACAACAATATAGAATTTATTTTCACAAAAGAACCTGGCGCTACTGAAGAGGGTAAAGAATTAAGAAAAATTCTTCTAGACAAAACTATAATGTTAGATCCGTTATCGGAAACCTTTCTTCTCCTTGCGGATAGACTTGAGCATGTCAGAAAAATTATAAATCCAGCTTTAGAAAAAAATAAAAATGTTCTATCTGATAGATACCTTGATTCTACTTATGCTTACCAAGGAGCAGGAAGAAAAATTAATCAAGATGAATTAGATCAACTTATTAAACCGCTAAAATTTCCTGAACCAGATTTGACGATTTATTTAGATTTGCCTGTGGAAGAAGGACTTAAAAGAGCAAGAGGGAGAGATAAGCTTGATAGATTTGAAGAAGAAGATATTGATTTCTTTGAAAGAATTAGAAATTCATATTTAAAGGCTGCTCAAAAAAATTCTCATCGTATATTCACAATAGACTCAACTAATAGTGAAACTAAAGTTTTTGAATTAGCAAGAGACTGTATAGAAAAAAAATTGAATGAAAGCTGATTTTTTTAATAAAGAATTTGACTCACAGAATATTTCGCATGCTTATCTTTTTGAATGTAAGCCTTCAAAAGAATTAAATGAAGAAATAAATAATTTAATCAAAAAAATTCTTTGTTTGGATAAACAAAAAGACTTTATGTTTTGTGATTTATGCAGTTCATGCAAATCTTTCAATGGTAATACCAACCCAGATTTTTTAGAAATATTTCCAGATGAAGATTTAAAGAGTAAAACTATTGCCTTATCAACTCTTAGAGGAGACACAAAAAAGAACAGAGGCGTAATTAATATAATGAGTGAAACCGCATTACTATCAGATGCAAAATTAATAAAAATTAATGAAGCAGAGTTACTTAGTGAACTGGCCCAAGATCATTTACTAAAAATACTGGAAGAGCCTCCAGAAAATTCATATATTTTTTTACTTTCTTCCAGGCCATCTAAATTAATGCCAACTATTCTCAGCAGGGTAACTAGAATAAAAATCGATTCTTCATATTTTGAAAATGAAGATATAAAAAATAAATTGGATCCGTTATTTTATGAAATTTTATTTAAAGAATTTGATCCCTCTTCTATCGACGAGGAAGAAATAGAAAAACTGAAATCTATATATGCAGAAACGATTGACTCAATAGAAGAGTTCAACTTTTCAAAAACTAAAGTTTTAGATCTTTGGAATGATGATTACCTAAATTTTAGATTAAATATTTTGAAGCAAAATATATTCAATGTTATATCAAATAAATTTAAGGATAGCGGTTTTAAAGATACTTCTGCAATTTCTACACTTGATCAAGAGAGGCTTTTCTTATTTTTAGAAGAAATCATTTCGCTTCAGGCATTATTAGTTAATAAAGTACCTATAAATAAAAAAGTTCAATTAGATGCTATTTTTGATTTTATTTAATGATTGGATTTATATAAGACCAAGATAGGAAATGAAATTAGACATATTTGTATGTATATTGCCAAGCTGCTTGAAATTATTGTATAGGTTTGCGAAATTTGACTTTGGTCCTCATAGCTAACTGAAATTGCAGATAAGAAAGTAATAGTTAAAATTGTAATAAACCAAAAAAAGCTTGCCATAAGAATGCATTGAAAAAAGTTTAACTTTGATTTTTCCCAAGAAAGATTGAGGGAGTCTAAAACTGTTCTATTCTCTAAAATTGCAAAATAATTCACAAATAGAAGTAATCCAGCAATCAATATTCCAGGGACTATAAATAAAAGCAGGCCAATCCCAATACATAGGGTAGAAATCAAAGAAAGTATCAAAACTTTTAATAAGAACTGCCATGAAATAGCGTAATAAACCAAAAAATCTCTATTATTGTTTTCAATCAAGTCATTGGCTATAAAAATAGCAATAATAGTTAAGAGAGGAGAAATTAAAAAATTATTAATTAGCAAGATAGAAATATCATAATTAGAGATTCCATCTGACAAGCTTGATGAGGAGACAATACTTGCTAAGAAACCAAAAAGAAAAATTAATGGAAGAATCTTAATAGTAAAATTCAATCCAAATCTTTTGTAATAATCAAATCCTTTAGATATTGCTTGAAGTGTCATAAAATTAATAAGAGGTTAATTATGATAGAAATCTGGTCTAAACCGCAATGTCCATTTTGCGACAAAGCAGAAAATTTATGCAAACAAAAAAACTTTGAGTATAAGAAATATATGCTGGATGTAGATTTTACTAGGGAACAATTGTTTGAAAAATTTCCTTCCGCGAGAACATTTCCACAAATTACTGTTAACGGTGAATTAATCGGTGGCTATACTGAATTTGAAGCAAAAGTAAGATCTGAAGAATAATTGGAAACCCTAAACAGCTATATTCTTTTAGTAGATAGCTACTTCGGAAGTGCTACTTGGTTTCCTTTGCTTTTACTCTCGGTAGGTATTTTTTTTACAGTATATTTAGGAGTTCCTCAATTTAAATATTTTTTAAGAGGGTGGAAAATTTTATTTTCATCTGGAAAAGGTAATGAAGGTCAAACATCTCCTTTTCAAGCTTTAAGCACAGCCTTATCTGGAACTGTTGGGACAGGAAACATAGGAGGTGTAGCGATGGCTATTTTTATTGGCGGTCCCGCAGCATTGTTTTGGATGTGGATTACTGCATTCTTAGGTATGACTACTAAATTTGTTGAAGTAACTCTTTCTCATCATTATCGATTAAAAAACAAATCGGGAGAAATATTTGGGGGACCAATGCTATATATGGAAAAAGGCCTAAACATGAAATGGCTTGGAGTTATTTTTACATTTTGTCTTTTAATAAGTACTTTTGGCTCAGGCAATATGCCTCAAATTGATAATATTTCCAGCACAATTGAATCAAGTTTTGGATTGGATCCATTGTATACATCCATAGTCATGAGCATTTTAGTTGGTATGGTAATAATTGGAGGTATTAAAAGAATTGCTCTTATTGCTGCTTCAATAGTTCCCCTCATGGCATTTGTATATTTGGTAGGTGGATTAAGCGTACTTGTTTCTAATTTTGAAAATATAATTCCATCCTTTACGGTAATAATTTCTGACGTCTTTAAGGGCTCTTCAGTAGCTGGTGGCTTTCTGGGAGCATCTTTTTCTTTGGCATTCACTTATGGAGTTGCTAGAGGCTTATATTCTAATGAGGCTGGCCAAGGATCTGCACCGATTGCTCATGCAACTTCAAAGACTAAACATTCCGTAGAAGAGGGCTTTGTTTCTATTTTAGAGCCTTTCATTGATACATTGATAATTTGTACTTTAACTGGCTTAGTTATTTTATCTTCAGGAGTTTGGACGGAAAAATTTAATAATAACTTTGAAAGATCATCTATGTATGTAATCGAAGGCACTCAAGAAGAAAAAAAAGATGCAATTGAATTATTAAAATTTATATCTGGCGAGCCTTCATCTTTAAAAAGTTTCTCAGGAGAATTAGTTATCCAAGAAGGAAAAATCCTGCAAGATGTAACTGTAATTAATAATAGATCCATAGCAGAAGATGTTTTAGTGTTAAAAAATAATACTCCATACTCTGGGTCTTTATATTACAAAAACAATGAATTTGATTCTGAATTTATATTCACAGGTAAGTCTTTAGTGAAATCTGCAGTTTTAACAAGCAAGGCTTTCAATAAAGGTTTTTTTGGTAATTATGGAGAATACATCGTATCTATAGGATTATTGCTATTTGCGTTTTCTACGGTAATAACATGGGCATATTATGGTGATCGTTGCACTGCTTATCTTTTCGGAGAATCAGCAATAATTTATTACAGACTGATTTATATTTTTGCTTTTTTTATAGCAGGTAGCGGTTTTCTCGATACAGAAATAATATGGAATTTTGCCCTAATTACAGTTGCTGCTAGTACCTTGCCAAACCTAATTTCGATATTTCTATTAAGAAATAAAATGAAAACCTTAGTATCGTCTTACCAAAATTCAGACAATGACTGATGTAGTCATAATAGGTGGAGGCGTAATAGGTCTCGCCATTGCAAAAGCAGTAAGTCAATCTGGCTTTGAAACAATAGTATTAGAAAAAAATGATAGAGCTGGAGATGATACGTCTTCTAGAAATTCTGGAGTTATTCATGCTGGAATATATTATCCAGAAGATTACCTAAAAACTTCTCTTTGCATAGAAGGCAACAAACTATTGTATAGATATGCAATAGACAAAAACATTCATCATAAAAAATATGGTAAGTGCATCATAGCTTCTAGCGAGTTTGAAATAGCTAAGCTAGAGAATATATTAAAACAAGCAAAAAGAAATAATGTAGAAATTTATGAGGCTGATATAAGAAAGGTTAAGGAAGACAATCCAGGATTAATCTTTAAAAAGGCTCTCTTTTCGCCTAGTTCAGGCGTTATAGATGTTCCTGAATATGTAACAGCCTTAGAAGGAGACATACAGCATTTCGGAGGACTTGTGTCCTTAAACACCTCTTTTCTTAATGCAAAGAAAGAAAATGGAAAATTTAGGATTAATTGTGAAAGTGATCAAAAATTTTCTATCTCCTCAAAATTCTTGATCAACTGTAGTGGGCTAAACAGTGAAGATAATTTATCAAGCATCAAGGGTATTCAAAAAAAAGATATTTATAAAAATTATTATGCAAAGGGACATTATTTTAAATATTCTGGTAAAACACCTTTTTCAAACCTTATCTACCCTATATCAGACCAACATAGCTTGGGCATACATGTTGGTTTTGATTTAGCAGGTGGTATGAGATTTGGCCCAGATATAGAATTCGTTGATAAAATAGATTATTCCTTTGATGAAAATTTAAAAGATAAATTTTTGAATTCTATTATTCAATATTGGCCTGAAATTAATCCAGACAAATTGCATCCTGACTATACTGGAATTAGGCCAAAAATCACCAAGCCAAATGAAACCATGCAAGATTTCAGCATCCAAACGAAAAAACAACATGGATTAGATAGATTTATAAATCTTCAAGGGATTGAAAGCCCAGGGCTTACATCTTCATTAGCAATTGGAAAATACGTTAATAATTTTTTGATGCAAGGTGAGAAATGAAACTTAATTCCTCGGCAGTTTCTTTTAGAGATTCCAGTCTACCGCTTTTTCCGGCATGACCCCCAATAAGGTTCATTTTTAATAAAATTGGATTATTAGAAGTAGAAAATTCTCTCAGTTTTGGAACATATTTAGCTGGTTCAAAATACTGGACTTGTGAATCAAACAAGCTTGAAGTAACCAGTACTGATGGGTAGGGCTTCGATTCAATATTGTCATATGGAGAATATTTTTTAATGTAAAAATATTCTTTTCTATTTGATGGATTACCCCACTCCTTATACTCAAAAGTTGTTAAAGGGATGCTTTCATCAGACATTGTTGTTAGTACATCAACAAAAGGAACTGCAGAAACAATACCCTTGTACAAAGTAGGTTCCATATTTATTATCGCACCCATTAAAAGGCCGCCGGCACTTCCTCCCATAGCAAAAGTTTTTTCTTTATTGCCGAAATCTTTTTCATGTAATCCTTTTGTACAGTCTATGAAATCAAAAAAGGTATTCATTTTATTCATCATTCGACCTTGGTCATACCATTCCCTTCCTAAATCTTGTCCACCGCGAATGTGAGCAATTGCAAATATAAATCCTTCATCAACCAAAGGGAGAAATGATAATTTAAAAGATGGTTCAACGATTAATCCATAGGAACCATAGCCATACATTAGTAAGGGAGCTGATTTTAAAGTTACTCCTCTTTTGTAAATGAGTGATACAGGAATTTTTTGTCCATCTCTAGCTTTGATTAATAGCCTCCTAGTTTCGTATGAACTCTCTTTAAAATCATTAAATTTTTGTTGCCATACTTTACTTTTCCTGTCTGATAAAAAACTTTGAGAATATATTGTTGAAGGAGTTATCAAACTCGAATAAACATACTTGAAAGAATTTGAATTGTAATTTGGGTTGGAAACAAGATTAGCAGCATAAGAAGAATCTTGAAATTTAATGTAACTTTTACGATTATTTTTTCTATCGATTATAGTTAATTGAGGCAAACCATTTCTTCTAGTTTCAAGAACGATCTTATTTTTAAATATTTGGAAATCTTCCAAAAGTTCATTTTCATTATGTCCTACAAAGAGATTCCAATTTTTTTCATCTTTATTAGATAAGGGAGCTTTGTACAAAGCAAAATTTTTCTGATTGTTTTTATTACTAAGGATAAAAAACTCTTCTGGAGAGTCATCTATGTAATATAGATGCTTATTTTTTCTCTTATGAAAAATAGTTAAAGTTGAGTCATCTTTCTCAAGATCCAAAATTCTAAATTCATTAGACTCAGTTTTTGATATCTGCAAGAACAATCTTTTTTTTGTTCTACTTAAAGAAATACTTAAATTAAACTCTTTATCCTTTTCTCTATAAATAAGAACATCTTTACTAGACTTAGTATTCAATTTATGAAAAAAAAGAGAATCAGTTATAAGAGTCTTAGGATCTTTTTTTAAATAATAATATCCATTAGAGTTAGTATTCCAAACTACTCCACCTGTTGAGCCGCATTCATTAGTTTCAAGAATTTTATTTTTAATTAAGTCTTTGATTATTATTGAATATTCTCTTCTACCATTTGTATCTTCGCCATAAGCGATGAATCGATGATTTCTTGAGGGCTGTATTCCTGAAATGGAATAATATTTTTTACCTTTGGCTAATTTATTAACATCTAGAATTAATTTTTTTTTCTTTTTATAAATTCTAAAATATTTTCTGTGTTCTGAAGAAATTCCAATTGTAGAGAAATATTTATAGCCGTCTATTTCGGAGGGATAGCTGATATCAAGCTTTGGAAGTCTTTTTTTATAGGACTGGAATATTTTTTTTGCACTAACGCGATTAATATCAAACCATTTGTTTGAATAGCTATTTTCTTCTTTTAAGTAATTAATAACCTTCTTGTTTTTTCTGCTGTCATCTCTTAACCAATAATAGCTATCAATTCTTTCATCTCCATGAGCTAATAATTTTTTTTTGATTTTTTTTGGTACAGGAGGTTTCATAATTTCATTAATTTACAGATATACTAAATTATTATAAATCTTTAGGGAGTTTTAAATGGGAACTACAGTAGAAGCAAATAATATAAATATTTGGTATGAAGAATTCGGAGATAAAAGTAATGAAACCATTCTTTTGATCATGGGAGCCAACGCAAATTGTATGCAATGGGATCAAGAGTTTATTGACCGATTAGTTGCAAACAATTTTCATATAGTTAGATTTGATAACAGAGATGTTGGCAAATCCACTTGGTTTGGAAAAGAACCGGTATTCAATAAATTTTTAAAACTTCTGCCAAACTTTCTTTTGAGAATTATTGTCAACAGTATTTTTGGTTTAGCCGTTGACGACAAAGGTAGATTTAAATTTAACAATCCTAATCCTGAATATAACTTATCTGATATGGCAAAAGACGCAGCATCCTTATTGGAAGTTCTAAATATAAAAAAAGCACATATTATTGGAGCCTCAATGGGGGGCATGATTACTCAAATCTTAGCTTTGGATCATCCAGATAAGGTTTTGACTATCACCCCAATTATGACTTCTCCCGGGATGCAAAACGATTCTTTATCGGGTCCTACTGAAGAATTGCTTGAGGCCTATAAAAAATCTTTTGTACATAATGTTAGAGGTAGAATTGAAGACGGGGTGGTTGAAATTTATCGACAGCTGACTGGATCGCGTTTCCCATTCGATGAACAAAAATTTAGAGATAAGTTAAAACCTGTGATATCGCATGGTAATAATCCTTTTGCGTTGCATGTCGATGCAGTAGGTGCAAGTCCTGATAGAACCACTCGACTTCATGAAATTAAAGTTCCTGCACTTATTATTCATGGAACAGAAGATGCAATCTTACCTTTGGATCACGGAATAGCGGTTGCCGATGGTATTAAAGATTCAAAGCGAATGATTATGGAAGGAGTAGGCCATGAAATACCTGAAGAATTGCTTCCTGAAATAGTAAGTGAAATTGTTGAAAATATTAAAAGAGTTTCTTAAATTTAGCTTAAATACTTTTTCGTATTTAAAATAAAAATTTCTTTTATTTGTTTATCGTCTAAACCTTGAACAACGTTTAATCTCAAAAAGAAAATAAAAGAAATACATTCAAATATTATTTCTCTTTCAGGCTTCTTTTTATTTTGAATTTCAGGAAGAATCGAATATACGAAATCTCTTAAAATTTGATTCCAAGAAAATATATTTTTTCTTAAATTTTTATCCCTCCATATATTACGAAGATTCCAACGGATAATATTTTGATTTTTTACGTAGAAGTTAATTAGAGTAGAAGAAACATTTTCAATTCTTTTTTCTAAATTATCTGCTTTATTTATTACAGAAAAGGCGTTGGTAAATTCTTCGCCAAGTTTCAGATCTAAACTTTCTTGAAGAGATTCTTGATCTTTGAAATGGCGAAAAATTGTCCTCGATCCTACTTTTGCCTCTTTCGCAATAGAATTAAAGGACATATTTTCTATATTGCCTTTACGTGCAATTTTTATAGCAGTGTTTAAGATGTGATCTGTGGTAGATTCACTTCTTAATTTTCTTCCATCTTTTTTTAACTTATTCATATTAATATGACAGTGAAACTGTCATAAGTAATTGACACATATACTGTCATATTCTATATTCAATTTATATTTTAAAGCAAGGAGGAATAGTATATGCAGTCAATCTTAGGTTTCTTCATTTTCGTAATATTGAATTTTTGTTTCTCCATAAATATTTATGGAGATGAAATTAAAGAGGGCGTTTTAAGAACTCCTGATGAAAGATTTGATAATCTGAAAGATTATCCTTTTAAACCTAATTATATGATGATCGATGGATTGCGAATTCATTACCTTGATGAAGGTCCAAAGGATGCTGATCCAATATTTCTCCTTCACGGTGAACCTGCATGGAGTTATTTGTTTAGAAAAATGATACCTGTACTTACTTCACAAGGTCATAGAGTGATAGTTCCAGACTGTATTGGTTTTGGTAAATCGGATAAGTTTATTTCAAAATATGACTATTCTTACAAGCATCATGTTGAGGTAATGAAGGAATTAGTTCAAAGACTAGATCTTAAGAATGCTACTTTTTTTGGCCAAGACTGGGGCGGGTTGGTAGGTTTGAGAGTAGTCGCTGAATTACCGAATCGTTTTAGCCATGTAGTTGTTTCAAATACAGGAATGGTTGCTCGATCTGGGATAACAGCATGGCTATTTGAAAAATTTGTTCAATTCAGGGTTTGGTGGATTGGACCAATTACTTTTGAAGAGCTAATGGTAAAAGCCAAAGAAGCACTAACGATTGAAAATCCTTCACCATTTACAGGAATTTCAATGTTTAGTAATTGGATAGCTTATTCATATTATGCAGAGGACATGAATATTTCTGGAATCATTAAAAATTTTGGCGGAATAGATTTATCAGAAGAAGAAGCTTATGCATATGAAGCTCCTTATCCTTCGGGTTTATACAAAGCAGGAGCTCATGTTTGGCCTTATCTTATTCCAACTCAACTACCTGAGAATGAAAAATTGTGGAAAAAAGTATATGAAAAATGGGACAAACCTTTTTTAGTAGCATTTGGAGAAAATGAACGAATTACTCTTCCCATGAAGGCTGACTTCCTAGAACGTATTCCAAACCCAACTGTTATAACTTTAGGTGGAGCAAGTCACTTTGTACAGGAAGAAGTTGGTCCTGAACTCGCACAAATTATTAGTGATTTTATTCAAGGAAAACCAGTAAAAGATTTGCCAGCTAAAAATTGAAGATTTCTATCTAGATTTAAAAGCAGACTATCTCGCTCTCCTTATCTTTAATAAAGTTGTTATAAATTTGGTAAGATATTTTTTTTGAATTTAGGAGTATCTTTATGTCAGATAATATAAAGCTTATAGGAAATGTAGCATCACCCTATACCAGGAAGATGGTTGCATATCTAAGATATAAAAGAATTCCTTATGAAGTAATTTGGGGTCAGCCAGAAGATGTTCTTAAGGAGATGAAAATTGAAGCTCCAAAACCTGTCCTTTTACCAGTATTTATATTGGATCGAAATGGCCAAGCTACTGCAGTAACCGACTCAACACCGCTTATAAGAGAGTTTGAAGAAAAATACCCGGGTAGGTCAGTTCTTCCCAAAGATTCAGCTCTTAATTTTATAAATTTTGTCTTGGAAGACTTTGGCGATGAATGGTGTACAAAATTTATGTTTCACTATAGGTGGCATTTTGATGAAGATGCAGATAATGCAGGAACCATTTTGCCTTTAGGGATAAATAGTACATTGCTAGATGATGAGCTGGCCTTCTTTAAAGAGCATTTTACAAAAAGACAAATAGATAGACTATGGGTTGTAGGTTCTAATGATGATACTGCAGAATTTATAGATAAAAGCTATAAAAATATACTTTCAATTTTTGAAGAACACTTTAAAAAGCAACCTTTCCTCCTTGGCAACTTTCCTTCATCATGCGATTTTGCAGTTTATGGACAATTTACTCAATTAGTAGGCTTTGATCCTACACCCAGAAAAATAGCCTATGACATATCACCTAGAACGGTTGCATGGGTAAGCACATTAGAGGATAGGAGTGGGTTAGATTTCGCTGAGGAAAATATCTCCTTAGATTCTCTTAGCGACTCAATCCATGATCTCTTTAAAGAACTGTCTACGTCCTATGTTCCAACTATGATAGAAAATCATAAAGCTATTAGCAAAGGCGAAAAAGACTGGTCCGTAGATCTAGTGGGTTATCCTTGGAAACAGAAATCTTTTCCTTATCAAGCAAAGTGCCTCGACTGGATCAGAGACGAATTTAGGAATCTAGATAATGAAAATCAGGAAAAAGTTTTAGATTTTTTAACGGCAACTAATTGCCAATCTTTAGTGGAGTAATTATGAATAGAATAACTGAAATGTTGGGTTGCAAATATCCAATCATTCAATCCCCAATGGGCTGGATTGCAAGGAGTCAACTAGCTTCCGCTGTATCAAATGCTGGAGGATTTGGCATTATCGAAACATCATCTGGAGAAGTAGATCAGTGTAAAGATGAAATAAGAAAAATGGCTTCTCTTACGAATAGTCCATTTGGTGTAAATCTTCCAATTTTATTTCTTTCCGATGAAAGTATGTTGGAGGTAGTAATTGAAGAAAATGTTAAATTTGTTACCACCTCTGCAGGAGATCCAGCAAAATATATTCATAAGCTCAAGGAAGCAGATATCAAAGTATTTCACGCAGTTCCAAGCCTAGCAGGAGCTTTAAAAGCAGTAGATGCAGGTGTAGATGGATTAGTTGTTGAAGGAACAGAAGGAGGGGGATTTAAAAGTCCCGAAGAAGTAGGTTTGCATGTTTTGATTCAATCTATACGTAAGCATACTGATTTACCTATTGTAGCTGCTGGAGGAATTGTTGATGGAATTGGTATGGCTGCTGCTCTTGCTGCAGGTGCAGATGGGATACAAATGGGAACAAGATTTGTTTCCTCTCTAGAAAGTCCAGTTCATGAAAACTTTAAAGGGGCAATCGTAAATGGCTCTGAACAAGGTACTTACATACTTAATAAGAAAGCAAAACCTTGTATAAGAGCATTAAAAACAGAATTAACAGATAAGATTTATGAAGAAGGTTTAATGGATATGTCTGCTCTTAGCGGAATAAAAGATTTATATTTTGGAGGTGATATGAATGCGGCACCTGCTTTAGCTGGCCAGTCTATTGGCCTTATAAATGAAGTTTTACCAGTAGAACAAATAATAAAACAAACCATGCAAGAATTTAATTCTGTCTGTGATTCTTTGTCTAACTCTAAATTTGAAATATGAAAATTTTAAGAACTCCGGATAGTGCCTTTAAGAATATAAAAAATTACCCTTTTGAGCCTCACTACACAACAATAAAAACTCATGATGGCTCAGATTTAAGAATCCATCATATAGATGAAGGCCCAAGAGAAGGCCCAATTCTTCTAGCAATGCATGGTCAACCAGTTTGGAGTTATTTATATAGCAGAATGATTCCTTATCTTACAGATGCAGGAATAAGAGTTATTGCTCCTGATCTTCCAGGATATGGAAAATCTGATAAACCTGCTTCAAGAGAAGACTATTCGTACCAGAGACAAGTTGATTGGATGACTGATTGGTTGAATGCTAATAATTTTAAAGATTTAACTTTTTTTGGCCAAGATTGGGGAGGATTAATAGGGTTGAGAGTTGTTACTAATGAACCAGATAAATTTCTTAGAGTTGCTATGGGGAATACAGGTTTACCCTATAATCCAGATGCACCTCAAGAAGTTATAGATAAAGTAAAAGCTTTTAGAGAAAGCAGTATTAAGCTAACGCCTTTTTCTATGATGAAAGAAGTAAGAAAAATGGATGGAGCTAATTTAGCTGGAAATGAAAAGGAAAGTAGTCCTGCTTTAAAATTTATGTACTGGCAAAAATTCTGTTGGGATACTGAAGATTTGCCAATCGGTTTTCTAATGTCTGGTCAGATGGATAATAATTCTTCTCTTAAAATGATAATTTATTATCTCTTTACAAGATTAGGCTTAAGGAAATTTTTTCCTTTTAGAACTTATCTTGATAAAGCATACGAAGCTCCTTTTCCGAATTCATCATTTAAAATGGGGCCAAGAGCCATGCCAAGTCATGTTCCTACAATCCCAGATCAGTCTCTGAATTCAGTAAGAGAAGCCAGAGAAATTTTTAAAAATTGGAATAAACCTTTTTTAAGTGTGTTTGCAGGAGATGATCCAGTAACTAATGGTGCTGAGAGGGATGTTTTAAATATGTGTCCGAATGCAAAAAGTGCGCCTCACATAGGAGGAGGGCACTTTTATCAATGGACAAGGCCCAAAGAACTATCTGAGTTATTAACTAATTTTATAAAAAAAGACCATTGATTATGTTCTCTATGCTTTTTCCAAAGTCTGCAGATAATAATTTCTTAGGCTTTAAGTTAGTTTTTTACATATTTATTCCTTTTTTATTGTTAATGACATGGCGTTCTATAATTCATATGTCTTTTGAGGAATTTGGATTACACGGTATCGCCAATGTCAAAGTATTAACTGGCAATCCAGACCCAATGCCACTTATATATGCTTTTTTTTCTGTTTGGGGCTTAATTCAACTAATCTTTTGTGCTTTTGCATGGGTAGTAATTATTAGATACAGATCATTAACACCTTTAATAATATTAGCTTTTTTAATTGAATGGTCTGTAAGAGTATTTACTTCCAGTGCGGTTGTTAATAACCCGATTTATTCTGACGGCATAACGCCTGGAATGGTTTATGCACCTTATATAACTTTATTTTTATTTCTTCTTTTTGTTTTTTCTTTGATCAAAAGAAATTGACCTAATTTGATACAAAATTACCATTTTATCTCTTGTAATATTTATATAAATATTTTGGGAGAAAATAATGAAAAATATAAAAATATCTTTTTTAATTCTTTTAAGTTCAATATTTTCATTAAATCTTAGTGCTGTTCCAGAAGGAGCGTTTACGACGCTTATGGTTCAAGCAAAAGATATTGATAAGTATGTTGATTTTTTAAAAGATAATGTAGATTTTGATAACTTTGGTTCTGAACAGGTTGGTTATTGCAAAACTAGGACAGGACAGAGCTACGAAGGACAAATGTTCATCTTCAATGCTTTTACTAGTGTTGAGAAAGCCATTGGTTTTATTGAGACATATGATCCAGCAAGTGCTAATTTTGATCTTAAACAACTAAGAACTATCAAATATTCCTCAGCTTTTAAACCTCTTAAGGACTTTGAAGCAAGAGATGGTTATCACAGACTTTGGAGAGTCAAGCTTAATGACTGGCAGGCTTTTTCAAAGTCAATGACAAAACTTCAAAAAGAACTTGATGCAACAGGTCACAATATGATGATTGGCGTATTTGCTCAACTTGGTGGTGGATTTGCTGAAACCGGAATGTTTCATTTAAGAACTATTACTGAAACAGCAGCTGAAACTGGAAAAATCATTGATGAATATTTCAGAGGAGCAGATTGGGCTGCTACTTGGGATGATGCCCAGCAATACATAGTTGAAGAAGTTGAAGAAACTTTTGAGTATTGTGAAACCATTTATACAAGAAATTAGAGGCAAGTTATGAAAAACAAAATAATTTATTTAATTCTTTCCGGATTATTGTCTTTTAATTTATTTTCAGATGAGAACACCTTACGACCTGGTAGTGGTGTTTATGAGTTTCACTTTTTCAACGTAACTAATCCAGCAGGGTTTGTAGATGCTATCGAGGCCTTTGATTCTTCATCATGTGCAGCAAAGTGGAGAAATGAATCTGGAGCAAATGTAGGCCTATATTCTCGAATGGGTGGAGGACATTCTCATATAATTCTTGTTGCCTATGAAGATTATGACAAAATGCAATTAGGTCAAAATATTTTTGCTTCTTGCACAGCTTCTTCAGAAATGAATGTAGCCTTTGCTAAAACTTCAGTAAGTGAAGATTACTATAATTATGTTACTGAGTTAGTTTTAGAGGCTGGAGATTGGAGATTGAATACAGTTTTTTCTAACATTGAAGTCAAGGTAAAAACTGGAAGTCAGGCATCTTATCTTGAAGCATACAAACAACTTACAGATTCTACTGCAGATTCTTTTGGTTCGTATGGTATTAACAGAGTAGTTTATGGCAACAAATACGTATCTCATATGTTGTATAACGGATCTAATTCTATTCAAGAACTAAATGGTGCTCTGGATGAAGTATACGCTTCAAATGAATTCAAATCTTTCAATAGAAAGGTTGGAAACATCAGAAAGTTGATAAACTCAACACTTGCTCAATTGGTTAAAGCATATCCAGCTGAAAGATAGTTGATCTATAAGCCGCTCATAAACGAGCGGCTTATTTTCTGAAAAAAAATTTTAACTATTATTTTCCCAGTGAAATTTTGGTAGTTTTTTAACTCCCTTGTCTATTTGTTTAGCCCAAATATCAGATAATTCTTTAAAGAAAGGGGAATCTAGTTTTAATTGCTCTTGAAAATTTAGGTTTATTTGATTTTTTTTAAAGACAATTAAATCAATTGGAGGCCCAACTGTTAAGTCTGACCTCATTGTCGAATCAAGAGATAGAAGAGCAACTCTAGCTGCATCTCCTATGGATATGTCAGGATGAATCATCCTATCTAAAATAGGCTTTCCATATTTAGTTTCTCCAATTTGCATATAAGGTTGCTCATCTGACATATATATATGATTTCCTTCTGGATAAACCAGCATTAAATTAGGCTCTTGACCTTTAATTTGTCCTCCTACAATGAAATGAGAACCTAAAATGATACTATTTTGAGATGGATTTTCATTAGCTACTGACTGATATTCAACATTCAACTCTCCTACATAAGCAGCTACATCATCTAAATCTTCACAGGTATTTAAACTCCTTGATACATCTTCTGATGTTAAATCTTTCTCTATCCGATGATAAACAGCTTGTGAAGTTGCAAGATTTCCAGAAGTTAAGATAACAAAAGCTCTATCACCAACATTAAAAGTAAACATTTTTGAATAAGTACTGACATTATCTAAACCAGCATTAGTTCTGGAGTCAGAAGCGAAGACTAATCCTTCTTCTATTTTGATTGCTACACAATAGGTCATCTTGGGCTATAAATTGGACCTCAATAATATTATAGATGAATGTTATATTGAGTTTTGTTAAATATACAAATAACAATATGAAATTAAAGTGGTCGAATTATGAATTGGCTAAGTCTTTTGACGAATATATAAATTCTGAAAATAAAGTACGAGCTCATATCAGAAAAATTGGTAACTTTTTTGAATCCTTATCTCTAACAGAGCTTCAAGAACTTAATAGTTCTGCCGAATCCGCAATCAAATCTCTCGGTATTAATTTTCGTGTTTATTCTGATACAGGCTCAGAGGAAAGGAGTTGGCCTTTGGATTTTATTCCCAGAATTATCAAAAAAAAGGAATGGGAAGAAGTAAGTAAAGGACTTATTCAAAGAACAAAGGCATTAAATTTGTTCATAGAAGATTGCTACAACGAACAAAAGTTCTTAAAACAAAGTTCAATGAATGAAGATCTTATACTTAAATCAAAAGCATATTTTTCTTTTTGTAAAAACGTAAAGTTACCTAATTCAGCTTGGTCTCATATTTGCGGTTCGGATTTGATAAAAGATATAAAGGGTAATTTTCACGTCCTAGAAGATAATTTAAGAATACCCTCAGGGGTTTCATATATGCTTGAAAATAGATATGTTATGAAAAGAGTTTTTCCTGATCTTTTTTCTCATTACGGAGTATCTAGAATTGATGAATATCCTCTTCGTTTGTATGAAACGCTTTTAGATTCATGCTTTGGAAAAACTAAGTCCCCAGAAATAGTTTTACTTACTCCTGGAATTTATAACTCAGCTTATTATGAACATTCTTATCTGGCTCAACAGATGGGAATAGATTTAGTAGAGGGAAGGGATCTGATTGTAAAAAATGGATTTGTTTACAAAAAAACAATAGAAGGCTTATCAAAAATTGATGTGATCTACCGAAGGGTAGACGATGCTTTTTTAGATCCTGAAGTTGGAAATCCAAAAAGCGTTCTTGGAGTCAAGGGATTAATCAAATGTTGGAAAAATAAAACAGTATCTATCGTTAATGCGCCTGGATGTGGTATCGCGGACGATAAAGCAGTGTATAGATACGTTCCAGAAATGATCAACTTTTATTTGGATGAGGAATGCATTCTTCCCAATATTAAAACTTATCTTATGAGTAATAAGAAAGATAGAAATTATGTTTTTCAGAATATTAAAAAAATGGTCATAAAGCCTGTCGCTGAAGCAGGAGGTTATGGAATAGTTATTGGTAAAACCTTAAACAATGAAACAGAAGAAGAGATTAAAAAAAAGGTTTTAGGAAATACAAAAAATTATGTCGCTCAACCATTAATTGATCTATCCACAACACCAACTTTTAGTAGAAATGAAATTTCTCCACGTCACTTAGATTTAAGACCCTTCATCCTTTCAGGAAAAAAAACTTACGTAACAGTGGGCGGATTAACCAGAGTAGCATTAAAAAAAGGATCAACTGTCGTTAATTCTTCCCAAGGAGGAGGCAGCAAAGATACTTGGATAGTTGAAACATAATGTTAAGTAGAAGTGCCAAACATCTTTACTGGTTAGCTAGATATATTGAACGAACTGAAAATATAGCTAGGATGATAGACGTTAATTTAGAATTAATTCTAGATTACCCCGTAGATCATTCACTCAACTGGAAACCATTAATCGATACTCTAGATGCAAATCAATACTATGAAAATAAATACAAGAAATATAACGAAGATAATGTTTTAAATTTTCTTTTTGAAGGAAATAATAATACTAGCTCATTAAAAAATTGTCTGGACATGGCTAAATATAATATTGAAACCGTTAGGGATGATTTACCAAAATCTGCAAGCATCAGTTTGAACCATCTTCATGATCATATCTTCAATGTAACTTATTTAAAGATCCACAAAAGAAAAAGGTTACCTTACATAACAAATATAGTAGATCTTACCCAAGAATTTTTTAGTTCTATAAATGATAATCTTTCGAGGGGATATGAATTTGAATTTATAAGATTAGGTAGATTTTTAGAGAGAATTGATATGATATCGAGAATCATAGATTGTCTATGTATTACGAAAAGCGATAAAAAGACCTATGATTTTTCTACAATGGAGTGGATAAGTTTGTTATCAATTTTGTCTGCTCAAGACGCATTTAGGAAGGTCTCGAAAGGAGAGGTTGATAGAGAAGAAGTAATAAATTTTCTCTTACAAGATGATAGTTTTCCTAGATCAATAACAAGATGCCTTTCAGTATTAAGACTTTGTTTAGACAACCTCCCTAAAAATGAAAAGATAATCCTTAAGTTAAGAACATTAAGACTAAGATTTGATACAGCCTCATTTGAAAACTTTGATGATAATAAATTACATACATTCCTAGATAGGTGTCAAAAGGATCTTATTTCAATAGATAAGCTAGTAGAAAAAACATATTTTTAATCATTTTATGGATAGGGAAGGCCCTTAAGCTTAATAAATATCGTATATTAATGTTCGTATAATATATATTATGTTAAATTAAATAAAGGACAAAGGCATACGTATTAATAACAAAAACACCCAAGATAGCTTGAAGATTTCTGTCTATTTCATATTTTTTTCCTAAAATTTTAATAAAAACTGGTGGTACTCCATTAATATCATTGAGTTCTCCATCAAATAGTTTTAAGCCGATGGCTGTTGCCAAAAAAGAAAAAATCCATAGATAGTTCAACAATATAACAATCAAATGCATTAATGGAGAATAGAAAAACCACATCAAAACAAGTGATAATAATGCATTGATTATCATTGCGTTTACTTGCCAAACTAAGTGAAAACGAGCATGCCCAGTCCAAAGAGGATTTGTAGCATGAGATTCATTAAAATCTATTAAGGGAGTAATCGTTCCAAATCCTATGCAGATTAGTGTTAATAAGATCTTCGATATAAATAAGATTTCAAATTCTGTAAACAAAATTGCATAAACAGACCAAATTAAAGATAAACCTATTAAAATTCCAAAATATTCCTGAGCTTTTAACGCAAAATTGAAAGCCTTACTTCTTTGATTTGGATCAAACATTTACTCTTTAAAATTTTTATTTCATTAATAATATATAATTTAATTATCTTATAAGGAGAAAAGAATAATGACAAAGAAATATAAGGAAATTTTAGGAAAACAAGTGGCTTATCTTGATGAAGGCTCAGGACAATCAATAGTTTTTCTTCATGGAAATCCAGCCTCTTCTTTTTTGTGGAGAAATATTACTCCTTTTGTTAAAGATCTAGGAAGAGTTGTTGTTCCAGATTTAATTGGAATGGGCGATTCTGAAAAACTTGAAGGAATAGATAATCCTGATTATCAATACCATGGACAATACAAATATCTATCTTCATTACTAGATGAATTAGATTTAGGTGAAGAAATTAATTTAGTTATACATGATTGGGGTTCTGCAATGGGATTTCATTATGCAAGAGAAAATGCTAATAAAATAAAATCGATTACTTTTATGGAGGCAATCGTAATGCCACTAACTTGGGATCAATGGCCAGAAAATGCAAGAAACATTTTTCAACTAATGCGTTCAGATGTAGGAGAAGAAATTGTTCTTGAAAAAAATATTTTTGTAGAAAAAATCCTCTTAAATGATTCTGCGGATGGTTTTACCGATGAAGAAAAGGCTGAATACATTCGTCCCTTTAAAAATGCAGGTGAAGATCGTCGCCCTACTCTTACTTGGCCAAGACAAATTCCTGTAGACGGTTCTCCTCAGGCTGTAATTGATGAAGTAATAAAGAATGGAGAATTTCATAAAGATTCAAATATCCCGAAACTTTTCATTAATGCCGATCCTGGAAGCATTCTTGTTGGCGAACAAAGAGAATTTGTTCGAAGCTGGAAAAACTTGCAAGAAGTAACTGTGAAAGGAAATCATTTTATTCAAGAACATTCTCCCAATGAAATAGGAACAGCTATAAAAGATTTTTTAGATTCTTTGTAAAAAATTAATTAGCCCAAGAATGAAATGGACAACCATTAGCTGAAGTATCTGATTTATCTTTTATTCCATCCACTACACATGGATTGGCATTATTTAAGACATTTGTAGGTTCAGCACCAATAGAGTTAGAACTAGAACCATTATAAGGACTTACATCTCTTAAAATTGAATCGCTTTGAATAGTAGCTGAATTATCATAAGGAATATCAGAAATGCCACCACCAATTAACTCTAAAGCTACGGCTTTGTCCATTGGTAATAAATATACTTGCCCTTTAAGAGGCCTTATTTTATAAATATTACCAGTTCCTACTTCTGTAACTTCTTGACCTGGATAAATTTGAAATCTATCTACATTCCTATGAGTTGCTGTCCAGGCTCCTCCAGCGGTAACCTTAGTACCTGTACCAATGTCATATCTATCATGAGGAATACCTCTTATTCTATTTCCATCTCCCTCAAAATATAATCTATATTTCTTACCATGTTCAGATGTCGGATAATTTGAAGTTGCCGGAATCGTTAAAATTAATACTTTAGGTGGATCAAAACTTACAACAGAATTTCCTTCCATTAAATTATAAGTTGGGGCAACTCTTAGCTTTAATGAGTAATATTCCTCAACAGAACCATCAAATATTTTTGAAAAACAGTATCTTTTTTCTTGTGATTGAGCTTGATTCCACCCTGGTCTATATTCGTATTCATTATTTGCATTGCCAAAATCGTTAAAAGTTTTAGTGCATTCCGCTTTATCCAATTCTTGTTGAGTCATCATCAAACCACCTTGGAGACCCCAGCCTACCGGAATGGTGCCTTTCCAATGAGAAGACCTAGCACCAGTCAAATAAGTATTAAGGTTAGCTTGTGCGGCAACTGAATTTTTATTGGTTGCATTAAAAGTTAATTCATCTGCACCAACAAAGACTGTATTATTGGAAATGGTATATGTTATTTTTTCACTATCTCTGATTCCATCCTGATAAGTATTTACAGCATTATTTTTTGTGTAATCAACAGTAGAATCATGATTCCAATCATATTCAAGAGCTCCAGATCCATTAACTTCAGAAGATTTAATATATGGTCCAACATTATAATAAGGGCTAGAAAAAGGACTTCTGTTTGCGTTTCCTGAAATACTTGTTTTTTCCCAACTTTGATTCGCATCAGATTTTATTGCTGCAGCAGCAGTAAAAATAGATTCATAAGAAGAATTTACTGCACTTGGTGACATACATCTTGCTATACAGTAAAGATTTGTAGGCATGGATGTTAACGGTACACTTTGAATGAGGATATTTCTTACTCCATTGGCCTTCAAATTAGAACTAGGATTTGCTAGAGAATTTCTTTTTATTCTTAGTATCTTTTTTGTATCAATATTCAGTAAAACCATGCTTTTTACATGCGTATAAGCTCCAAAGGTTTTAGCCATATTAGAAATCCATTGACTATTCTCAAATTGAATTACATCAGATCCAGTTAAAACTGTATAAGAACAGTTATCTGCATTACAAACTGCGGATACATTAAATACAAAACCCCCTACTGTATTTGCGTCTCCATCCAAACCATTAAGTGTTGAATCGTAATAACCCACGTATTCTTTTTTAAAAGTACAGTTATTATTATTTTTGTCTTTATTGTCTATGCCGCAGAATCCTAGATTTTTAAATTCGGTATTCCAATAAGGATCTTGTACCCACATAAGTACTCTGTGTTTGTTATATTCACTTAAACTTCTATAACTAATATTAATTTTTTTAGCAGTAAGAAAGTTTTGATTTACGGTGTACGATTTAGCTTTTTCAAGAGCCGTTGCATTAGGATTGTTGTTTCGCCAAATAGTGTTATTTGAAATATAGTTTTTGTATTTGTGATCTAACCAAACCCCATTAGGACCTGCATAAGCATACATTTGATTATTTGGAAAATCATTTGTTCCAGATGCTGTTGCAGTTATGGAAAAGGCTTTGTTAGTTAAATCAACTTTTGCTCCGCTAGAATCATAAAGTCGATAGTGATCTACTACTCTTAAAGCTGTAGCAGGATTTACATCAAAACATTTTTCATCAATTCCATATCCTGGATCAATGTAATTTGTTTTTATCCAAGCAGTAAAATCATTAACACCAGCTATTATACTAGATACATCTGATAGTTTTCTGGGTCCAGCTTTATTACCAGCACCTAACCAATCGTATACGCTTCCTTTATCTGCCCCAACAGTAGGAGCAATGTATTCCAACATATTTGCGTATTCATATTTTTGACAATAAACCCTTTTTGAGGTGTCTATATAAAATCGATAACCAAGACTCCAAGGCCAACCGTTCCCAGAAATTGTAGGTCTAAAAATTTCAAAAAGACCTTTAGAAACTGTACCAGTTGATGTCAGAGTTAAGTTATATGAATCACTACCAGAATTAGCAACATAGTTAATAGTAGAATCATTTATTTCAACTCTACCCATTCCAGTAGTTTTATTTATAGCAGATGCTCCGCTTAAACCCAAAAACTCCCATAAAGGTTCGATACCAGTCCAATCCTTTGGATTTGTAATTGTAAAGTCTAAAGTAAGGTTTCCGTATTTTGTACAGTCTGTTCCTTCAACCATACCAGCAGCTAATCTAGCAGCTGTGCATGGAAGTTTTGAGATTGTGAAATCATAAAAGAAAGAAGTTGGTGGCCTATTTCTATAGTCAGTACTTCCAGAATTAACATTAGACCAAATTTTTGCTTTTAATGGAGCAGTCAATGATGCTTTTGTTACATCAAATATTGCATTGTTATAATTTACATCTGTAAAAGAATTTATCTCAGATTCTTCTTGAGTTTCAACACTACTAGTTGTTCTTGATGAATCTGTAGCACTTGAGCTTTCGCCAAATTTTTTAGTACACAAATCACTTCTTGTAAGAACTTTGTATGGACCTTTATTTAGCAATGCCCCTCTAGATATACCATTACTAACAAAACACATAAAACGATTCACGGTAGACAATGCTGTATTTAAGTCTTGGCCTTGAACATAGAAGTCAGTTTCATCATTTGCGAAATCTGAGGCAATTAAATTAAGCGGAAACAATAATATAAGAAATAATTTTTTCATTTTTTTATTTAATCAATATTCAATGGTTCAATTGCTTCTATATCTCCCTCAAGTCCGGTTATAGGAGGTGCTGAGTTATTAGAACCCGAGCCACAAGAGATAAAAAGAAGTATAAATACGGAAAGAATTAAGACGTTTTTCATAAGATCACCAAAGATTATCTTTATTCTTTAAAAAAAACTCCCTTGAGTCAAGGGAGTTTTTTTTTTCTCATTAGAACCTTTTTAATTTGAAGGAGGTGTATGCACTGTTTTTCCGTGAATTACTGAAGGATCTGTGCTGTTTGCACTTGGTAATGTTGTTGCAGGCACAGTACCAATGGAATTTGTTCCAGAAAATAAGTTCTGAATATTACTTGCAGGTGGTAGATCGCTCGCTAACTTAGAGTAATTTACTCCAGCAGGAATGGCTCCTAATTTAAGTAAATATTCATCCCCTCTTAGAGCTCTGATTTTTAAGTCATCTCCCCCACTTAGGTTAGTAAGAACGGTAGCATCAGGTATTACAAATTCATGTACATATCGGTAACACTGGTTCCATCCACCATCAACATATCTACCTAAAATAGCGCCTGTACAGGTATTTACTACTCGTCCAGGAATATTATGCAGCTCTCCGTAACCTTCAAATTTCAGTTTGAATTTTTTTCCAGCAAGATCTGTGTTAGGAAAGTTGTAAGTTATTCCATTTGCAGGGACAGTAAATAAAACTGATTGCGGTGGCGAGACATTAACATATTGACTAGAAGTATCGTTATACAGTCTATAGTCAGGCATTTGTCTAACTCTGATATCATACATCGTCGCAACTGCTCCTTCCCACATTTTGTAGTCACAATAATAAGAGGTTGCTCCGGTAGCATGAACTGCTGCATCATTTGCTTTAGCTTTAAACTTAACATCGTAACCCCTTGCATTACCACCTGAAACATCGCAATGAAGAGCTGCTTTATTAGTATCTGAATTAATCACAGCTCTCATATGGAAAGCATGACCAAAGTTATTTGTCCAATTATTACCGTAAGTATGAGGCTTCATGTAATAACGATAATTTTGTAATGAGTCGCCATGCTGTCTAGCATCTACTTTTTGTCCATTTGCAAGAGAATATTCTATGTAAGTATTTCCTGCAGTACCGTCTCTGAGTTTATTGGTTCCAGCAACATTCACAATTGTATATTGAGGAGCATCAGCAACTTTTATTCCGCCAATATTATTATAGTTACCAGCTGCAATATCTGACTCTCCCCCATCTTGGTCACCATTACCATTTGAGTCGTAATAAACTGTAGCTGTCCACCAGTCTCCTACATTTTTGTAAGGAGTAACGTTTAAAGCTCCTGGATTACTTGAATTTTGAACTGCAGTAAAAGCTGCATCAATAGCAGTATTTATATTAGAGGCATCAAGACATTCTCGAATGCAAAGTAAACCTGTTGCATTGTCGCCAGTATTAGTTATTTCTGTTGCCAATTGATCGATATTTATTCTTTCTTCTGTTCTTGTTCTAACTTGAGAGGAAGGCGTTGTTGAGTCAGGGTCACCAAAAGCAGCAAAAGGCACTGTGTAACTTTGATGAGAATCGGGATCCCAAAAATGCATCCTTCTATTCCACCCTGAGTCAGTCATTTGCTGTGTCCAATTTACCGCCGTAAATGAGAAAGAATTATCCAATTCAAAAGGCATTATTCTTGCTCCCCAATCCATTCCATGAGTTACAGTAAAAGTTACAGTAGAGCCACTCACAGTAATTGTTCCAGAGTATTCAGGACAGTGACCTTGTGCAGCATTACAATTACCGGCATTCGGAAAATTAAGATTTCCTAGCTTTGTTTGAAAAGTACTTCCGTCTCTGAAATTATTTGCATAAAACTGAAAAGAAACTCCACCAAGTTGGTCTAATGAAAGATACTGACGAGTTCTTTTTACAATTTCATAGTAATTTTTTCTTAAATTGTATGAATTGTTATCGCTGGAATTTCTTTTATTTTTAAATACAGTTGAGTCAGCTACATTTACCCTATCAGTAGGATTAACATGCACTCCCCAATAGCTGGCATGAGACCAAATTGGAGCAGAAAGTGAACCATTATCTGTAGTATTTGCTTCCAAGGACATGGAAGGAGTAGTTAAATCTGCTCTTGAACCATTAGAATTTTTATAAGTACCGTACTCATAAACAACTCTTTTCGCTGCAGACCTTCTAGTATCCCAGCAATGTTCCCCAGTTATAGTGGCTGCTGTTCCTCCATCAGTATCAACAAATCCCCCTCCGTTTTGAGCATTGGTTATAGCCGTTGCTAGATTAGTTTCAGAGATTGCTGCACCTTCTGTCCAGAGACCATTACCCCCTTGGGTATATTCATTAGCACTAAAAAATTTTTGGCAGTATCTATCTGCCCCTTCATTAACTTGTACTTGATGTGTGACAGCATAAGTTGTCATTCCTCCGCCACCGGCGATACGAAGAAGTGTTTGCATAAATCCTTGAATATTGTTGGCATCAGCCAAGTCCGCAATAATTACTCTGTCTGGACCTTGCATGCCTGTTTCACGATACTGGATAGTGGTGTTATTAACGCTTAAATAACCTTTATTTATCGATATACCAGCTGTGGAAAGTCCAAGTGCGTTGTGAATTTGTTTATTTCTAAGATCATATCGCATGGTAAAAGTTCCAAAACGATTGGTGCTGCTTTTATCTGCAGATACCTTTGTAGATAAATAGGCAGTTGTTGGAACTACGGTATCGTTTTGGCCCATTTGCAATTCAATATCCACCCAGCCTTTTCCTTGTACTTCATTTCCAGAAGTTTCCCCTGTATAAATGCCAGTGGTATATTCAGTAGCGTCAACAGTATTTCCTGTTCCAGCTCCACCACCGCTAGCTGATGAACCTGTTGCAGATGCTGCTTCAGAAGCCGCATCAGCACCGCTTGCAGACTCACACTTAGCTTCGTCAGTTAAAGCCTTATAAACTCCTTTATTCACAAAAGTAGAAAAATTAATACTCTCCATAAAACATAAGAGAAAATTAACTTGGCTCATTGCATCATTAGCAAGTATGCCAGGTACGTAATAATCTACTTCTGCAGCATCATCAGTGTAGTCGTCTGTAAAAGTTAAATTAGCAAACAATATAAAAGTAAAAGTTGTATAAAACAGCGTTATCGATTTCATTTTAAATTCCTTAGTTTAATTAGTCTGTTGTTTGTACAGGATCTACCTGACCTGCAAAGTTACCTGTTGGTGTGCTTCCATAAGAGTTAGTGTTGGAATTGGTGTTAGAGCCACCATATCCTCCACCGCCACCACAACTTATTAGCAAAATTGATAGCGTGAAAATTGTAAATAATTTATCCATAAATATGTGTCTCCTTTGTAATTTATTTATACTATTTTTTCTTGATCTTGCAAATATTTTTTTAAACAAAATAGTCAACTATTGCAGCGATTATTGCTAAAAATATATTGACAATTACTATTACCAATAACAGTCCTTTCAAATTAAATTTTTTATCTTTCTTCTCCATAAGGCATAATTATGGACAATATTTATGGCAAAAGAAGATTTAATTGAGATGTCAGGCGAGGTTATCGATACCATGCCAAATACTACCTTCAAAGTAAAATTAGAAAATGATCATGTCATTACCGCTCACATTTCAGGAAAAATGAGAAAAAATTACATTCGAATTCTTACTGGGGATAAAGTTAAAGTTGAAATGACCCCTTATGATTTATCCAAAGGCAGAATAACCTTTAGAGAAAAATAAAACTAAGAGGTTAGTTCTTTTTCTTCGTGAGGAAGAAATTTAATATCTAAATTTTCTTTTTTAACAGAAACCTTTGCAACTCCACCCTCCTTGGCTAATTCACCAAATAAAATTGACTCGGCTAATTTTTGTTTTATTTCATCTTGGATGAGTCTTTGCATTGGACGAGCGCCCATTTTTTCATCATAACCTTTATCTGCAAGCCAGGATCTTGCTTTATTATCAACTTCAAGCACTACTCTCTTTTCATCCAGTTGAGCTTGGAGCTCTGTTAAAAATTTATCTACCACTGTATGAATAACTTCTGTTTTTAATGCACCAAACTGTACGATGGAAGTTAATCTGTTTCTGAATTCTGGACTAAAAGCTTTTTTAATAGCTTCAGAGCCATCAGAGGTATTATCTTGTTTTTGGAATCCCATTGATTCTCTTGCCATCTCCAATGCGCCTGAGTTAGTTGTCATAATTAAGACACAATTTCTAAAACTAGCTTGTCTACCATTGTTATCGGTCAACGTGCCATGGTCCATTACTTGTAAAAGAACATTGAATACCTCGGGATGAGCTTTTTCAATTTCATCGAGAAGTATTACCGAGTGAGGGTTTTTTGTAACCGCCTCAGTAAGCAGACCTCCTTGGTCATACCCAACATATCCAGGAGGGGCTCCAATTAATCTTGAAACAGTATGTCTTTCCATATATTCAGACATATCAAACCTAATTAACTCAACGCCAAGAATTTTTGCTAACTGACGAGATACTTCAGTTTTCCCAACTCCTGTTGGGCCTGAAAATAGAAAAGAGCCTATAGGTTTTTCTTCTTCACCTAAGCCAGCCCGGGACATCATTATTGAGTTAGATAATTTATGTATGGCTTCGTCTTGACCAAAAATGACTCGCTTGAGATCTTCTTCTAACTTTCCTAAAGAAACTCTATCTTTTGTGGACACACTCTTTTCAGGAATCTGAGCCATTAAAGATATTACTCTTTCTACGTCTTGCTCATTTACTGTTTTTCTTTTGATGTTTAGATTTAGCCTCAATCTAGCCCCAGCTTCATCAATAACATCTATTGCCTTATCAGGTAAAAATTTATCATTTATATGTTTTGCTGAAAGCTCAGCAGCTGCTTTTAAAGCTGCTTTTGAATATTTTAAATCATGGTGCTGTTCATATTTTCTTTTCAAACCTTCAAGTATTTTTATAGTTTCTTGGACTGAAGGCTCGACAAGGTCAACTTTTTGAAACCTTCTAGACAAAGCTCTATCCTGTTCAAATATGGTTCTATATTCTTTAAAGGTTGTTGACCCTATAAATTTTATTCCTTCTTTACCTAAAACAGGTTTTAGCAAATTAGATGCATCCATAACTCCTCCGGAAGTAGCACCTGCTCCTATTATGGTATGAATTTCATCTATAAATAGAATGGCATTTGGAATAGATGAAAGCTCTTTTAAAATTCCTTTAAGCCTCTTTTCAAAATCTCCTCGATATTTAGTTCCAGCTAGCAAAGATCCCATATCCAGGGAATAAATGACACTTTCCTGTAAAGACGGAGCGGCAGTTTTTTCGACAATATTTTTAGCAAGACCTTCTATTAATGCAGTTTTACCAACACCAGACTCACCAACTAAAATTGGATTATTTTTAGACCTTCTTGCAAGAATTTGGGAAATTCTTTCAATTTCTTTATCCCTTCCAACTAAGGGATCAATTCGATTAGCTTCAGCTTCCTGATTAAGATTTTGCGCATACTTACCGAGATAACCGGATTCATTAGATGTTGAGGATTCTTGAGAAATATCTTCAAACGCTTCGTCTTCAGTCACCCCTTCTCCATGACTCATGTATGAAACTGCATCTAGCCTTGTCATGCCTTGCTTTTTAAGAAGATAAACACTATGACTTTCTTTTTCACTGAACAAGGCAACTAAAATATTAGCTCCTGTTACCTCACCGGTTCCTGAAGATTGAACATGAAAGACAGCTCTTTGAATAACCCTTTGAAATGATAAGGTTGGCTGAATTTCAACAGCATCATCTTTTTTTTCAGGACAATTTTTTGAGATAAATTCTTTTAGCTCCGCCTCAAGAATATCAATGTTTATGTCACAAGCTAAAAGAACATTCAATGCATCCTGATTATTCAAAATGCAAAGCAACAAATGTTCAGTAGTTACGAATTCATGATTATTTTCATGTGCAAATTTAAAAGCATTGTTAAGACATTCTTCTAGATTTTTTTCTAACATTAGTCTTCCTCATCTATTGGTTCAATATCACTTACTAAAGGATGTTCATTCTGTTTAGCAAAATTATTAATTTGATTGGATTTTGTCTCGGCTACTTCTTTAGTATATATACCACAAACGCCTTTTCCTTTTGTATGAACGGCTAGCATTATTTGGGTGGCCTTCTCTTTATCATAACTAAAGAATGTTTGAAGCACATAGATAACAAACTCCATTGGAGTGAAATCGTCATTCAATAAAATGACTCTATATAACGAAGGCTTCTTTAATTTTGGTTCTTCAAGTTCTATAAGTGAAGAAGAATTGGATTCAAAGTCCTCGGATTTACTATTAAGCCTGATATCTATCATTCATTTAAAAAGATTTATTATGACATTCCATTACAAATTTGTTCTGCAAACTCAGAACATTTTAGTAATTTTGCTCCTGTCATCAATCTTTCTAAATCATAAGTTACTAACTTATTCTTAATTGCCCAACTTATACCTTTGATAATATTTTCTGAAGCTTCGTGCCAACCCATGTGATTGAGCATCATTTCTGCAGATAAAATCAAAGAGGCTGGATTAACTTTATCTAAACCAGCATACTTAGGTGCCGTGCCATGCGTAGCTTCAAATAGAGCAACTTTGTCACCTAAATTCGCTCCTGGAGCTAAGCCTAAGCCTCCTACTTTTGCAGCTAAAGCATCAGAGATAAAGTCACCATTTAGGTTCATTGTCGCTATTACGTCATAGTCTCCTGGACGAATTAAAATTTGCTGAAGAAAATTATCTGTGATGATGTCCTTTAAAATAATTAATCTTTTTGTAACTGGATTTCTAAAACTCATCCACTCACCACCATCCAGAGACGTGGCACCAAATTCTCTAGCGGCTAAAGAGTAACTCCATTCTTTAAAAGAACCTTCGGTATATTTCATTATATTACCTTTATGAACGATAGTTACCGACGAGCGATCATTATCTATTGCATATTGAATTGCTTTTCTTACGTGTCTTTCAGTTCCTTCTTTTGAAATGGGTTTGATTCCAATACCACAAGCATCTTCGAATCGTATGTTTTTTACATTCATTTCTTTAGTGAGGAAATTAATTAGTTTTGTAGCTTCATCTGAATTTGCTTCAAATTCTATTCCAGAATAAATATCTTCAGAGTTTTCTCGAAAGACAATCATGTCCGTTGTTTCAGGTATTACAACAGGGCTTGGCACTCCATCAAAGTATCTTATTGGCCTCTGACAAACATATAAATCTAATACTTGTCTCAATCGAACGTTTAAAGATCGAATTCCTCCTCCGATAGGTGTTGTCAAAGGCCCTTTTATTCCTACAACGTATTTCTCCAAGGCATCTATGGTTTCATTTGGAAGCCATTCATTTTCACCATACACACTCAAAGACTTTTCCCCGCAAAATATTTCCATCCAGGCAATTTTTCTTTCTCCGTTGTAAGCAAGGTTAACTGCATGATCAACTACTTTGATCATCGCTGCAGTTACATCTGTGCCAATGCCATCTCCTTCGATAAATGGAATTATCGGATTAGAAGGAACATTTAATTCACCTGAATCATTTACTGTAATTTGTTCCCCATCTTCTGGAATTTCTATGTGTTTATAAGCCATAAGAGTTATTAAAGTCCTTTGAAGCGCGGTATCATAGCATTTTTTACTTATCTATAAAAATTGTGAAAGTCTTAGTAGGTTTATCGGGTGGAGTTGATTCTTCAGTTGCAGCTTTCCTTTTAAAGCAGGAAGGTTTCGATGTTACAGCTGGATTTATGAGAAATTGGGAAGACGATGATGGCAGTCCATATTGTAGCGTCAAAGAAGATTTTATAGATGCTGCACAAGTTGCAGACAAATTAGGCATAAATTTAGTGCAAATGAATTTTGCAAAAGAATATAAAGAAAAAGTCTTCAGTTATTTTCTAAACGAATTAAATAATGGAAAAACCCCTAACCCTGATATTTATTGCAATAAATTTATTAAATTTAAGGAGTTTACTGATTATGCTAAGAAAAATGATTTTGATGCTGTGGCAACAGGACACTATTCTAAGGTACAGGTAATCGATAAAGAATATTTCTTATGTAAATCTTATGATCAAAATAAAGATCAAACTTACTTTTTAAGTCAGGTTGAAAAAGATATTTTTGCAAATATTAAATTCCCTCTAGGAAACCTTTTAAAAAAAGATGTAAGAAAGATAGCTAAAAAAGAAAAACTAATTACTTATGACAAAAAAGATAGTACCGGTATATGTTTTATTGGCGAAAGACCTTTTCCAGAATTTTTAAAAAAATATCTTCCAGAGGATCATGGAGAAATTGTTGATCAAAATAATGAAGTTATAGGAGAACACAAGGGCTTATATTTTTATACTATTGGCCAAAGACAAGGCCTTGGAATTGGAGGCTTAAAAAATAAAGCAGAAAAAGCTTGGTACGTCGCACAAAAAGATTTTTCAAAAAATAAATTAATAGTTGTTCAAGAAAATAATCATCCTTTGTTGTTCAAACAAAAACTTTCAGTTTCCAATATTAATTGGTTGAAACAGCCATCTTCGAATAAAGTTTCGGCAAAAATTAGGTATCGCCAAAATGACCAAGAATGCGAAATTGACCTAAAGGGAAATAAGGCTAAAGTTTTTTTTAAAGAACCACAAAGAGCAGTAACCCCAGGACAATTTATTGTATTTTATGAAGATGAAATATGTTTAGGTGGAGGCGAGATAGATATATAATCCTCTTTTGAAAATTAATGCCCAACGATAATCTTCTTTCTATTACTCCCATTGATGGGAGATATGAATCTCAAACAAAATTTCTTTCAAGTTATTTTAGTGAATTTGCTTTGATTAAAACCAGAGTAGAAGTTGAAATTGAATGGCTACTCCTAATATCAAAAAATAAATCTCTTAAATTTATTCCTGAAGTATCAAGCAGTCAGCAAAAAAAAATAGTTAATATTTTTAAAGATTTCTCTATCCAGGATGCTAGACAAGTTAAGAAAATTGAAAAGAAAACAAATCATGATGTTAAAGCAGTCGAACTTTTCATTGTTGAGAAATTAAAGAAATTAAACCTCAGTAAACTGTGTGAATTCGTTCATTTTTGTTGCACTTCTGAAGATATCAATAACCTCTCCTATTCGCTTATGTTGCAAAGATTTATAAGCAATGAATTTTTACCTGAAGTTAATTCTTTACAGAAAAATTTAAATTCTTTAGCAAAGAAATATTCCAAAGTATCAATGTTAGCCTTTACTCATGGCCAACCTGCTTCTCCGACTACACTTGGTAAGGAATTTTCTAATTTTAGTTACAGAATAAAGTTTCATACAGATTTAATTAAATCTATGAAGCAAAAAGGTAAATTTAATGGAGCATCTGGAAATTATAATGCTCATATCATTGCCGAAAAGAAAGTAAATTGGGAAGCGCTATCCAAAAAATTTGTTAATTCTCTTGGTTTAGATTTTTCGAGCCATTCAACTCAGATTGAACTTAAAGATGCTTTAGCATTTCAGTTAGCTAATACACATAATTTAAACAACATTTTAATTGATTTTGCACAAGACATTTGGCTCTTAATATCAAAAAATTATCTAAAGCAAAATTTAAAAGCCGGAGAAGTTGGCTCCTCAACCATGCCTCACAAAGTTAACCCTATAGATTTTGAAAATGCAGAAGGAAATTTATCTATTTCAAATGGCTTATTAATTGCTCTAAAAAATAAAATTCAAATATCAAGATTACAAAGAGATTTGTCGGATTCAACTGTTTTAAGGAATATTGGCTCGTTATTTGCTTATATTATTATTAGCTTGAATTCCTTAAAAAAAGGCATCGCTAAAATTGAACCTAATAAAGAGTTAATGCTTAAAGACCTAGATAATAGTTGGGAAATTCTAACTGAAGCTATTCAAACTATTCTTAGAAAAAACAGTATTGAAGACAGTTATACAAAAATTAAATCCATTTCACGTGGAAAAAAGCTTGATTATCATTCTTACATAAAGATAATTGACGACTTAAAATTAAATAAAGCAGATAAGGAACTTCTTTTAAGCCTTACTCCAAAAAAATACATTGGATTGGCAGATAAATTAGCTAAATCTTCTTTTAAATCCTAAGGGGCATAATATGTTTGATTACAAAAAAACCGTTAAAGAATATGAGGATCTAAAAAACCAAAATCCTAATATTTATAAAAATATCAATCCTGTATCTGCTGCAAGAATGAGATTGCAAAATAGATTTCATACCGGACTAGATATTGCTCAATACACTGCTGACATCATGCATGCAGATATGGCTGATTACGATAAAGATACTAGTATTTATACTCAGTCTTTAGGTTGTTGGCATGGTTTTACTGCTCAACAAATGATGATGGAAATCAAACGATCACATACAACAACTTCTAAGAGATATGTTTATTTAAGTGGTTGGATGATTGCTGCCTTAAGATCAGAATTTGGTCCTCTTCCTGATCAAAGCATGCATGAAAAAACTGCAGTTCCTAATTTGATCAAAGAAATTTATACCTTTTTAAAGAGAGCTGACTCTGTTCAGCTTCAACATTTGTTTAATGAACTAGAAGAAGCAGAGGCTGCAGGGAATAAAACTGATGACATTATTAAAAGAATTGATAATTTTGAAACTCACGTTGTTCCTATCATAGCTGATATTGATGCTGGATTTGGTAATGAAGAGGCAACTTACTTGCTTGCAAAAAAGATGATTCAAGCTGGCGCTTGTGCTATTCAGATTGAAAACCAAGTATCCGACGAAAAACAGTGCGGTCACCAAGACGGAAAGGTAACTGTTCCACATGAAGACTTTTTATCTAAGGTTAATGCTGTTAGATATGCATTCTTAGAGTTAGGTATTAAAAATGGAGTTATAGTGGCTAGAACTGATTCCTTGGGCGCAGGTTTAACTCAAAAAGTTCCAGTTTCTAAAGAACCTGGGGATCTTGCAGATCAATACAACAGTTTTCTTGAATCTCATGAAATCAATGATTTGAGTGAATTAGAAGATAATGATGTGACCATTCATCAAGGAGGAAAGCTAGTTCAACCGGTAAGACTGCCTAATGGCCTCTATCAATTTAAAAAGGATACTGGATTTGATCGAGTAGTACTGGATTGCATAACTAGTCTTGAAAATGGTGCTGATCTTTTATGGATTGAAACTGAAAAACCAAATGTTCAACAGATTGCGGAAATGGTTTCTGCTATTAGAGAAAAACAACCGCAGGCAAAACTTGTTTACAACAATTCTCCGTCATTCAATTGGACTTTATCTTTTAGAGAACAGGTTTACAAAGAATGGGTAGAAGCCGGAAAAGACGTTTCAAATTATCCTGATCCTGCTAAAGATCCAAAAGGTCTGATGGATGAAAAATTTGATGATTCAGAGCTTGCAATTGAAGCTGACAAATTAATTCAAAATTTCCAAAAAGATGCCTCAAGAGAAGCAGGAATTTTTCATCATTTGATAACTTTACCTACTTATCATGAAACAGCCTTGGGTACATCAGTGCTATCTGAAGGATACTTTGGTGATCAAGGTATGTTGGCATATGTCAAAGAAATACAAAGACAAGAAATCAGACGTGACATGTCTTCTGTTAAACATCAGGACTTAGCTGGTTCAACTGTTGGGGATACTCACAAAGAATATTTCTCTGGAGATAATGCCCTTAAAGCTGGCGGTGAAGACAATACAATGAATCAGTTTTAATCGACTGTTTTACCACAAACCTTACAAGTATCACCTTTTTCTAAATAAATTCCTCCACAGCTTGGTTGGAGGGGTTTATTTTTAAGAATAACCCCTATCGACATTCCGGCTATTGAAAGAATGACAATAAATATGGCTAATAAGGCTGTAATCATTTAACTATTGTAACAATTCTTTCCATTGTTTTGATTCAAAAGATTGTATTTTTTCATCATTTTTGAAGATGAGTAACGCGGGAATACTATTATCTCTAATATTATTTTTAATTAGATCGACTTTTCCCAATGCAAATAAACCGGTTGCAAGAGCATCAGCATAAGCAGTTGATTTTTTATCCAATACTGAAATAGAAAGCACGTCTTGATCAATCTTATTGCCTTCAATTCCAACAATATGTCCAGGATTTCTGTAATTACCTGAGGTAGCAATTGAAAGGCTTTGTTTAATTTCAAAAGGCTTAAATATGCCTGGTTGATTTGGTAAAGGATTCTCAATTCCTATTTTCCAAAAATTTTTATTTTTCATCCCTTCTGCTCTAATTTCACCACCAATATTTATAAAAAAATTTTCAATATTTAATTGTTTTAATTTAGAAGAAACTTTATCTACCGCATAACCTTTTGCAACTGCATTAAAGTAGTCGTAATTATTAAACAATATAAATCCTTCAACAGTTTTATTTGCCTTTACTGAAATTTTTACAACCTCTTGAAAATAATTTTTAATTTCTTTATTGAATAAATCAGTATTTTTATTTTCTCTTTTAAATGACACCAAAGAATCATTTTTGTAAGTTGAACAACATTGATTGATAGAAACAAAAATATTATTTATTTCGTCATTAACTCTTTTAAGGTTGTGGTTAGACTCTTCAAACTTTATATCGTAAAACGTCCCAAAAGCTTGGCCAGATATAGAAAGAATCTCATTGTTACTGGAACAAGCTCCTAAAAAGAAAAGAAAAAATAATAGAGATTTTTTAAAAATATTAGCTACCAAAATCATCGAACATTATGTTTTCTGGTTCTACACCTAGACTATCAAGCATTTTGAATGCTGCTGACATCATCATAGGAGGACCACAAAGATAATATTCACAATCTTCTGGCGAGGAGTGATGTTGTAAGTATTCGTCATATAAGACATGACTAATAAAACCTGTTAGACCATCCCAATTATCTTCGGGCAATGGATCGGATAAAGCCGCATGCCAAGTAAAATTTTCAAAGTCTTCTGACAACTTATCGAACTCTTCAACATAAAACATTTCTTTTAGACTTCTTGCTCCATACCAAAAACTTATTTTTCTTGAAGAGTTAATTGTAAGAAGCTGATCGAAAATATGAGATCTCATTGGAGCCATACCAGCTCCTCCTCCAATGAAGACCATTTCAGCATCGGTTTTTTTAGCTTTAAATTCTCCAAAAGGACCAAAAATGGTGAGTTTGTCTCCTGCTTTTAGATTGAATAAATAAGAAGAGGCCTCCCCAGGAGGAACTAACATGCCTGGTGGCGGTGAAGCGATTCTGATGTTAAATTTCATAATCCCTTTTTCTTCAGGATAATTTGCCATTGAATAAGCTCTTATGACTTCTTCTTTTACTGTAGAGACATTGTTGAATACCTCAAATCTATCCCAATCGGATTGGTATTCATCTTGAATATAAAAATCTTTGTAATCAGCTTTATAAGGCGGAATTTCCATTTGAACATAGCCACCAGCTTCAAAACCAACATCTTCTCCTTCAGGAAGCTCAAGAACTAATTCTTTGATAAAGGTAGCAACATTATCATTGGATTTAACCGTGGTTTCCCATTTTTTAACGCCAAAAACCTCTTCCGGAATGGTTATTTTCATATCGCTTTTAACAGGAACCTGACAAGAAAGACGCCAGAAGTCTTTTTTTTCTTTATTGTTAAAGTGACTTTCTTCGGTGGATAAAATTGAACCACCTCCATCAAAAACTTGGCAACGACATTGAGCACATGTACCGCCTCCTCCGCATGCCGAAGAAAGAAAAAGATTGTTTTCTGCTAGGGTTTGTAAAAGTTTACCTCCTGCAGGGACAGTAATTTTTTGAGTAGGATCATCATTGATTTCAATAGTTACATCACCCGTTGAAACCAATTGAGATCTTGCCAAAAGGATAATAGCAACCATGACGTTTACAATAACTGTAAAAGATAAAATACCTAAAACTATTTCAGTAATCATTATAAAATGATGCCTCCAAACGACATAAATCCAAAGCTCATCAAACCAACAATTATAAAAGTAGAACCTAGTCCTTGAAGCCCTTCAGGCATATCGCTATATTTTAATTTTTCTCTTATGCCCGCAAGTATTGTGATTGCTAATGCCCAACCAACTCCTGCTCCTAAACCATAAGCAACACTTTCTCCAAAATACAAATCTTTTTCTACCATAAAAAGCGATGCTCCAAGAATTGCACAATTAACTGTGATTAGGGGTAAAAATATACCTAAAGCGTTATAAAGGACTGGAACATATTTATCTAAAAACATTTCTAATATTTGAACACAAGCAGCAATCACGCCGATATAGCTGATTAATCCTACAAAGCTTAAATCAACATCTGAGAGACCCGCCCAAGCAAGCGCTCCATCTCTTAAGATGTAGTTATAAATTAAGTTATTGATAGGCACAGTGATTGCTAATACAACAATTACAGCAATTCCCAAGCCAATTGCAGCTTCAATTTTTTTAGAAATAGCAATGAAAGTACACATTCCTAAAAACACAGATAAAGCTAGGTTTTCTATAAAAATGGCATTGATGAAAATATTTAAATAATTTTCTATCATGATGCGACCTTTGATGAAGGTGTCGGTGGAGGATTTGGTACTACTTCAGGTGAATTCTGAGACATTTTGAATTCTGGTTCTTCGATTTGATCTTTTTGCCATGCTCTTAAGGCCCATATGATTAAGCCAATCAATATGAAGGAAACTGGAGGCAGTAGAAAAAAGTTATTAGGCACATACCAACCACCATTTTGTACCAGAGGAAAAATTTCATATTCCAAAATTGTTCCGGTGCCAAATAATTCTCTAATTGTGCCTAGAATTATCAAGATAACGCTATAGCCCAATCCATTGCCAAAACCATCAAGAAAAGATACTCCTGGAGGGTTTTGCATTGCAAAAGCTTCAGCTCTCCCCATCACAATACAGTTGGTAATTATTAAACCGACAAATACAGATAAAGTCTTACTTGTTTCGTAGTCATAAGCTTTTAATGCTTGATCAACCAATATTACTAAGGAAGAAATGATTGTCATTTGTACAATAATTCTTATATTCGACGGAGTAATATTTCTTATCATGGAAATAAAGAAATTAGATAAGCTCACCGTAACTGTTAAAGCTACACACATTATTAAAGTTGGATAAAGTTTACTGGTAACTGCCAAAGCAGAACAAATACCAAGCATTTGCAAAGCAATGGGATTCTCTTTGAATACAGGTCGAAATAATATTTCAGAATATTTAGACATCTATTTTTTGTAAATTATTAATAAAGTTTAAAAAACCATCGTTACCCATCCAATAGGCTATCAAGTTACTTACTCCATTACAGGTCAAGGTAGCTCCGGATAGCCCATCAATCTCATAATTGAAGTTATTACTAGATTTCAACACACTTCCTTTGATTACTTTTAAGGAAACTTCACCGTTTTCTTGATATATTTTTTTTCCTTTCCATAAAGCTTTCCATTTGGGATTATCAATCTCAGCGCCAAGTCCAGGAGTTTCTTTGTGTTCGTAGAATTCCAAGCCAGCAACGGTATTAAAATCTCCTTCAATAGCCAAGTAACCATAAAGGATTCCCCATAAACCATATCCTCTAACCGGCAGAATTAAAGTGTTTATTTCATTATCTTTGTATTCAATGTATATCTTTGAGTATTTTTCTCTTTTTTTAATTGAAGCTACGTCTTCCTCTGCCGATAGAAATTTATATTTTCCATCCTCTCTAAGTTCTTTAGCTAGTTCATAAGATTCTGGATTTATGTCTACAATTTCGCCTTTATCTAAATCTATAATTAAAGTTTTTATGTTTGACATAGCATTTTCTACAGAACCATAGATTTTTTCTAAACCTGCAGATGAAACAATCTTTTTTTGCATATCTAAAACAACATTATTTTCTTGAACAGATCTCAGTTGAATAGCAATAAACGAAATAATAGCGCTGCATAACAAACAAAGGCCAATTCCAACTAATGTTATATTTAAGGTGCTATCTTTATTAATTTTAGGCATTTTGAAGAGCTAATCTTTTTTTAATATTATTTTGAACCACAAAATGATCGATTAAAGGAGCTAATAAATTTCCAAATAAAATGGCAAGCATCATGCCTTCAGGAAAGGCTGGATTTAAGACTCGAATTAAAATAACCATCACACCAATGATGAATCCATAAATCCATCTACCCGTATTGGTGTGTGACCCGGAAACAGGTTCAGTTGCCATGAACACCAAACCAAAAGCGTATCCTCCAATTACCATGTGCCACCAAAAGGGCATAGAAAACATAGGATTGGTTTCACTGCCAACAAAATTGAATAAATAACTTGTAAAGATTGTACCTATGGCTATGCCTAGAACTATGCGCCATGAAGCAACCTTTGTATAAAGGAGAATCGCTAGACCTACTAATATTGCTAAGGTTGAAGTTTCTCCGATGGAACCAGGTATAAAGCCAAGAAAAGCATTGTTCCATGTATAGGCAAGGCTTTGATAGCCATCTTGAGCTGCTGTTCCTAATATTGTTGCTGCTGTGAATCCATCAACCGCAACCCAGGACATATCACCTGACCAAGATGCTGGATAAGCAAAATACAAAAATGCCCTACCCGTTAGAGCGGGATTTAAAAAGTTCTTACCAGTACCGCCAAAAATTTCTTTACCTATTACTAATCCAACGGCAATACCCAAAGCACATTGCCAGAGAGGAGCATTAGGCGGACAAGATAGCGCAAATAATACTGTTGTAACAAAGGCACCCTCACTTATTTCATGTCTTCGTACGAGAGCAAAAATTAATTCACAACCTATTCCGACCGCAAATACTACGATATATATAGGAATAAAATAAATAGCTCCATAGACCAAGCAATCCATAAAGCTATTTGGATTTAGAGAGGTAAAGAAAGTAATTAATGGCCAATGCCAGTCTTTCTCAAAAGTAGCATTGGCAAGAGTTAATTGTTCAATTGCATTAAGTGATTGATACCCAAGGTTATACATTCCGGCAAACATTGTCGGAAAAGTTGCAAGCCACACCACAACCATAATCCTTTGAATATCGGAACCATCTCTAATATGAGTTAATCCTTTTGTTTTTTTATCGGATGAATAAAAAAGATTTTCTATAACATCAAAGATTGGAAAGTAATAAGAAAGACCCCCTTTTCCTTGAAAAGAAGGTTTGATTTTATCAAGAAAATTTCTTAATGGATCTTTCATCTCTAAGATTTAAACGCAATTTTAATGATTTCAGGGAGTCAATTTAGTTTTTAGAAGATATTCTTCTATATTATGCTTTTATCCATCCTTTTCTATTTTTTCTAAAATATTTCTAAGGATTAATCCGTAATCATATTTGCTTGGACAACTATAAGTACAAAGAGATAAATCTTCTTCATCCAATTCCAAAATACCCAGGCTTTGAGCCAATTCTGTATCCTCAGTTACTATTGCTTTAAGGAGCTGAGTAATCATTAAATTCATCGGGAAAATATCTTCATAGATGCCAACAGGAACAATTGCTCTAAAGCCCCCGTTTAAGGCTGATGTAAGATTATATTTATAATTTTTTATTGCCGAAGTAAGAAACATTCTCAAGGATGAATGTTTTTTTATTTCAGGTCTTAACCAATTCAAAAATTCACGATCATCTTGATTGACCTCTCTAATGACAGTGAGTTGATTAGAGAAACTAGATATATAAGCAAGTGGTCCTTCACAAATGTGACCGCATAATACAGAACCGGAAATCAATCGATTATCCTCCTCAAACAATTTTCCTGCTGTAAGTTCTTCAACGCATGCACCAAAATTTGTTAAAACGATTTCTGGATTAAATACCTGAGGACCTGAAATAGATATGTATTTTTCGTTTGATTGGTAGCCTGTGAGAACAGTTTTTCCTATTTTTATTAATTCTTGATATCCAATAGTCCAAATTTGATTAGTTAATGAAGCAGGAGAAATTTTATGAATTTGTGTTCCTACAAGTCCTATAGGATGTGGTCCTGAAAAAATATGGTAATTGATCTTTTCTGATCTAAATAAATCTAAAGTGTTATTTTCAGAAATTCCAACATTAATACTCTCTTTAGGAAGATGGGAAATAACTTCCAACCCTTTATTAAAAGCTTCAATGTTTTCTCTAATTACCAATGTTGGATCAAAAGACAAAGGGTTTGAATCTATCAGCGAAATAAAGATTTTATTGGGTAGGGAACCAACCAAAGGAACTTTAGAAAAAGGCCTGGTTCTAAAAAGACTTAGCAAACCAAAGTTATTAAGAAAATTTAAAACTTGGCCATCGGATTTATCAAATGTTGTATCAACTTCAAAAGAAGCATCATCATTACTCTTTTCTATGACCATTGAAAGAAAAGACCTTCTATCTCCTCTATTGATTTCTGAAATCGTTCCATTCACTGGAGATAAGTGAAAGTATCCCGGATTTTTTTTATCTTCAAAGAGTTTTTCTCCTTGAGTGACTTGTTGTCCTTCAGACACAAACATCGTAGGTCTAATACCGTGAAAATCTTTTCCAATAATAGCGATCCTTGAAGTTAAATTTGTAACTTCTGGCAAAACTTGATGGTTAATTTCCCCCTCAAGAGATAAATTCAATCCCTTTGTAATTTTTATAGTCATCTTACAAAAATAAAGGTAATCGTAGATATTTAATACCAGCCATTTTCTTTAAGACTCGAAGCAATTGGACACAGTAACCAAGCTCATTATCGTACCAAGCGTATATGACTATATTCTTTTTGTTACATATTGTTGCTTGTGAATCTACAACACATCCAAACCTACTTCCAATAATATCGGATGAGACAATTTCTGGAGAATTTGTATAATCGATTTGATCTTTATAAATACTGTGAAAAGCTGTTTTTCTTAAAAAATCATTTAGCTTTTCAATGGTTGATTCTTTCTCAAGGTAAAGGTTTAAAATTGCCATCGATACATTTGGAGTAGGGACTCTTATCGCATTTGCCGATAATTTTCCTTCTAATTCAGGGAGGACTTGAGATACGGCAGTGGCAGCTCCAGTTTCTGTTAAAACCATATTTAAAGCAGCACTTCTACCACGTCTAGCTTTGTCGTGATAATTATCAATTAAATTTTGATCATTAGTATAAGAATGAACAGTTTCAACATGACCATTATCAATACCATATTCTTCGGATATCGCCTTTAATAAAGGAACAATTGCATTAGTAGTACAGGAGGCAGCGCCTAAAATTTTATCCTTATCTATAATATCTTTATGATTTACACCATAAACTATATTTTTTAATTCACCCTTGGTTGGAGCTGTAAGCAATACTTTTGAAATCCCCTTAGATTTAAGATGCTTTGAAAGTCCTTTTTTATCCCTATAAACTCCAGTGTTATCTATTAAAATTGCTTTATCGATATTATGGTTAGAATAATCAACTTCATCTGGACTGTTGGCATAAATAAACTTTACTGGATTGCCGTTCATTACAAGAGTATTTGATTCTTCATCCACCCTGATTGTTCCTTTGAAAGGACCATGAACAGAATCTCTGCGCATTAATTCCGCTCTTTTGAAAAGATCTTCTGATTTAGATTCTCTTACAACTACTGCTTTTAGAGAAAAAGTCTCACCAGCTCCCGTATCCTCGAGAATTAATCTTGTAATCAATCTACCTATTCTTCCAAAGCCAAATAAGACTACATCTTGAGGTTTTTTTAGTACTGGAGTATGAATTCCAATAGCTTTCTTGACTTGATCTTTTACAAATTCATCAATATTTTGCCCATGATCATCAAACATAAAAGCTGCGGCTAATATACCTATATCTATTTGTGCTGGCCCCAGATCAAGTTTATCTAAACTAGCTAAAATCATTGATGTTTCGTACTCACTTAGTTCGTTTTCCTCAACTTCTCTTACAGCTCTATGAGCTTGCATTATTTCTATAACCGAAAGAGAAATTAAAGGATTTCCATATAATAAAATTCGAACATTTTTATCTCTATGGAATTTACCAATGATAGGAATCATTGATTCAACAAGTGACTGTCTTTCGATCCAGTTCTCTAGATAATTATCCGGTTTTGCTCTATCCCTCTTATCAGGATTAGAGTCAGATTTTATTGCTGTCATTTATTACAAAGCAGAATATCTTTTTAGATGATAATCAGTATTTCCAAAAATTGCTCTTATTGTCGTTAAACGTTTAAAGTAATGTCCAATATTAGTTTCATCAGTTACGCCCATTCCACCATGCAGCTGAATTGACTCTTCTCCAACATGTTTAGCAGAGATGCCAACTTGATATTTCAGAGCCGAAACTGCTTTCTTAGCATCATCTGACTTGTCAGTTAGCTTTGCCGCACACATCAAAAGCAAAGATTTTGTTTGTTCGTAAGCCATGAAAGTATCTACCATTCTGTGTTGTAGCGCTTGAAATGAACTTAGAGTCTCACCGAATTGCTCTCTTGTTTTAGTATATTCTAAAGTTATTTCATTCATTTTTTCCATAATGCCAAGTGCTTCAGCCGAAATAGCTAATGTCGCTAAATCAATTACTTCTTCAAGTGCAGAAAAAGCAGTTCCTTCACTTCCCAACAAGGAAGATGCAGGAATAGAAACATTTTCAAGCGTTATCTCTGATGCTTTAGACCCATCAACGTTTGAATAGTTTCTTAAAGATACACCTTTTGCAGATGGATCAACTACAAATAAAGACAGACCTTCTTTATCAAGCTGATTTCCAGATGTTCTTGCGACTACGATAATGTTATTGGAGGATGGACCATTCATTACCACTGCTTTGTAACCATCAACAATGTAATTATCACCATCTTTTTTAGCAGATGTAATGACATCATTTAAATCAAACCTGCTTTGTGGTTCAGAAAATGCTAAAGACATTTGAATTTCACCAGAAATAATTTTTGGTAAAAGTTCTGCTTTTTGTTCATCAGATCCTAATTTGCTAATTAAGCCACCTGCCAGAACAATATTTGGGATATAAGGTTCAACAACCAGGCCTCTTCCAAGAGACTCCATAATAACCATAAGATCAATTGGGCCTCCATTATAACCACCATCTGCTTCTGAAAAAGGCATTCCTAACCATCCTAGATCTGCGAAGGTTTTCCAAAAATCTGAGCTATAACCTAATTCAGAATTGATATTTTTTTGTCTTACATCGAAAAGATAATCTTTATCTACAAACGCAGTAATACTATCTTTTAGAAGTTGTTGTTCTTCAGATAATGAGAAATCCATTTATATACCTAAAACAGCCTTAGCAATAACATTTCTTTGGATTTCATTACTTCCGCCATAGATTGAAACTTTTCTATAGTTTAAGTAATGAGGCATAACATTGGCTGCAAAATCAGGACCAATTCTTCCTTCATTAGAAATTAAATCGTCTTCCGACATAAAAGGATGAGCATAGTATCCAAGAGCTTCTACAAACAAGTCAGATAGACCTTGTTGTAAATCAGTACCCTTAATTTTTAGTATGGATGATTCAGGTCCTGGATGACCGCCTTTTGACATCGCGGCCAAGGTTCTTAATTCGCTGTATTCTGCCGCTAACAAATCAATCTCTAGTTTGTTGAGTTTATCCATAAATAAATCATCATCTTTTAAGAAACCTTCACCTAATGGAAGTTCTGAAGTTATTTCTCTAAGTCTTCTAATTTCTCTTTTTAGAGCAGGAATACCTCCAATACCAGTTCTTTCGTGAGCTAAAAGGAATTTTGCAATATTCCAACCTGCACCCTCTTCTCCAATTAAGTTTTCAACAGGAACTTTGACATTATCCAGGTATACCATGTTGACTTCATGAGAACCATCAATGGTGATGATAGGCTTTACTTCAACTCCTGGGGTTTTCATATCAATAAGCAGAAAACTTATTCCTTGTTGCTTAATATCAGTAGTTTCTGTTCTAACTAAACAAAATATCCAATCAGCATGTTGCGCCATGGTTGTCCAAGTTTTTGTCCCATTAACAATGTAATGATCGCCATCTTTTACAGCTTTTGTTTTGAGTGATGCTAAATCAGAACCAGACCCCGGTTCTGAATAACCTTGGCACCACCAAACATCATTATTAATTATCCCTGGAAGAAATCTGTCTTTTTGTTCTTGAGTTCCAAAAGTATAAACCACTGGACCACACATACTTACTCCAAAAGGAACAAGAGTTGGAGTATTAGCATCAGCTAACTCATTTTGAAAGATATGTTTTTGCGTAATAGACCAACCAGTTCCGCCATATTCTTCAGGCCAATTTACTGCGAACCAACCTTTTTTACTCAGGATTCTTTGCCAATTTTGGATATCATCTTTTGAAACAGGAATCCCATTATCCATTTTGTTTTTAATATCAGCAGGATAATTCTCTGCGATAAATGATCTTACTTCGCCTTGAAATTTAAGATCTTCTTCTGAAAAAGATAAATTCATTTAAAACCTCTTTATAGTCTTATTCTTAGAAGTCAGTATTATACACAAACATTTATCTGTTAATACGTAGTAAAAATCATTATGGAAATAACATTTGGTTATCAAAAGAACTTGGTAATTTGTAGTAATTCAGAGCTTCTAAAAAGAACTTGGTCTAATTCCACAAATAATGAAAAAATCTTAATTCCTGATCTAGAGGTATTACCCTATGATAATTTTTCTCCACATTCTGAGATTTCATCAAAAAGATTGATAGCCTTAAGAGATTTAATAAAAAAGGATTCAATTACAGCCTACTCTACAATTCCTGCCCTTTTTCAGCCATTTTTTGATAAAGCAAGTATCAATACTCTATATTTTGAATTCAAAGAAAATCAAAAAATTGATAGAAATGAGCTCATTTCAAATTTAATAGAAAATGGATATGACTCAGCAGATTTAGTTATGAAACCCTCCAGTTATGCCTTGAGAGGTTCTGTGATGGATATATTTCCATCCAATAGTAATTATCCTGTCAGGATAGATTTGGATGACGATTTGATTTCAAGTATTTCTATTTTTGATACCGACACACAGAAAACTTTAAGGAAAATAAATTCATTCATTGTTAGACCATCACGAGGTTTTGTTTTAAATATAAATTCTATAAAGATATTTAAAAAAAATTGGCGTTCTAGGTTTAAAGACGATGGTGAAGTTTTTGAAAGCGTTATTAAAGGAAAATTTATATCAGGCATAGAATTTTATTCTTCTCTTTTCTATGATGAAAAACCTTCTTTAAAGGATTATCTCAACGACTTTAATATCTTTATCGTTGGAGACGTTAAATCAGAATCTAAAAATTATTGGGAATTAATAAATAATAGATACGAGGAGTTTCTAGGCGACGACAATAGACCAATCCTGAAGCCTGAAGAAATCTTTAATTCGCTGGATGAAATTAATAACTTAATTTCCGAATCTGAAAGAATAGACTTACCAAAAGCATTTTTTAATAAATCTTTAGATTTAGTTTTTAAAGATTCTTCTTCTAATTCAGAGCAATTAGAAAGAGATTTTGACTCTTTATTAAATTTTAAAAAAGATGAACTTGTTGTTCATGCAAATCATGGTATTGGAAAATTTTTAGGTCTAAAAAATCTAAATAATACAGAATGCTTTTTAATAGAGTATCAAAACAATGAGTTACTTTATGTACCAGTAAATTCCATATCTCAAATTACTCCCTACATTGGCGTAAAAGATATTCCTTTAGATTCTTTAAGCAAAAAGAAATGGAGTGAAAAATCTCAAAAATCTAAACTAAAAGCTTTTGATATTGCTTCAGAAATTTTAGAAGCTGAAGCCAAAAGAAATTTAGAAGAGTCACAAAAAGTATCACTTAATACAAGTGAATACGAAAAGTTTTGCGATACTTTTAAATTTACAGAAACTCCCGATCAAGAAAGGGTCATCAGAGAAGTCATTTCTGACTTACTTTCAGATAAGCCGCAGGATAGATTAATTTGTGGTGAGGTAGGATTTGGTAAAACTGAGGTAGCATTGAGAGCCTCTTTCATAGTGGCTCAAAATGATTACCAGGTTTGTATTCTTGCACCAACAACCGTATTGGCTAAACAGCATTTTGAGTTATTCAAAGATAGATTCAGCGAATTTCCTTACAGGACTTGTCTCCTCACTAGAGAGCAAACAAAAACAGAAAAAGCAGATATATACAAAAAAATTAAAGAAAATTATTACTCAATAATTATCGGTACTCATGCCCTATTCAATAAAGAGATTTCTTTTAATAATTTAAATCTCCTTATTATCGATGAAGAGCATAAATTTGGCGTCAGACAAAAAGAACAAATAAGATCTTTAAAAACTGGTATTAATGTCATCTCTCTTTCCGCAACTCCAATTCCAAGGACGTTAAATCTTTCTTTATCTAAGGTTAGAGATATCTCTTTAATAACTACTCCTCCATTAGGACGTAAAAGTGTTAAGACAATTGTCTCGAGATATTCAAAAAGCCTTGTTTTTGAAGCCATTCAAAGAGAATTTTATAGAGACGGACAAGTTTTTTATCTCTTAAACAATGTAAGCATGTTAGAAGAAAAGAAAAAAGAAATTTCAGATAGATTTCCAGGTAAAACAATCGCTTTTGCTCACGGGCAACTTAGACCAAAAGAGTTAAGTAAAATCATGCAAAGATTTATTAAGAAAGAAATTGATTTGCTTGTTTGCACAACGATTATTGAAAGCGGGATTGATATAGAGAACGCAAATACTTTAATTGTAGAGGAATCGGAAAATTATGGATTGTCTCAACTTCACCAAATTAGAGGAAGAGTTGGAAGATCGCAAAGAGAGGCTTATGCCTATTTTCTCCTTAACGAAACTAAAGAATTAAAAAATAAGGCGTCAGAAAGAATTGAAGCTCTGCAAGAGAATGAATCACTTTTATCTGGATTTAGCTTAGCAATGAGAGATCTAGAAATAAGAGGAGCTGGTGAGTTGTTAGGAGAAAAGCAAAGCGGACCTATAGATGTAGTCGGCTTAACTTTATTTTCAAAAATGATTGAAAGTGCTATTAAAATTTTAAAAGGAGAAAAGATTATAGATCAATCCGATATAGATATTGATATTGGCATCTATGGATTCATTCCAGAAGAAATCATTCCTCAAGCGGAATTAAGGTTGAGTATTTATAAAGAAATATCATCTATAAAAGAAAATAAAAATCTAGAACAAAATAAAAAGGATTTTATCGATCGTTTTGGCAATTTAACTTTTGAAATCACTAATCTTTATGAATTATCAAAGCTAAAGAACATTGCTAGGAAATTAAATATTTTAGGTATCAAATATCGAGATGAAAATTTTTCTTTAAAATTAACAGATGATTCAAGACTTATTCCTCCATCCTCAAAAATAAGAGAAATCAAGTTAAGCGCTAAAGATATTAAAAGTGATCGTCTAACCTTTATAATGTCAAAATTAGAAAGTTTCCTTGATAAGAATGAAATATAAACTATCTCTGTTCCTTACACTTTTTTCGATAAACTTAATTTCAGAAGAGCAGCTTTACTTGGTTGATTTAATTTTAATCAAATACCTTCCTGAATTTGAAACTAATGAAAAGTTTCTTTCTCCAGAACTCGATATCCCAGATAATATAATTTTCCTTACCGAGTTTCCTTATCCCAAATTAGAAATTAATTCGTTACCGTTTAATCTTGAATATAGATTTCAAGACTTATTTATGTCCGTAAAAATCGAAGAAGAGTTAGATTTATCTATTTCTGAAGATGAAGTCCCAAGTAATATTGGAGCTATTCCAACCCTAGGGGTAAAAAAATCTGTATTTGAAATTGATTCTGCCAGAGAATTTTCTCTATCAACTGAAGTTTCTAAAATTGCAAGAAGTAGAGACTTTAGGGTAATTTCTACAAAATCATGGTTCCAAAATATAAAGGATAAAAGTGCATCTGAGCTTATTTTTATCGATAGTGATTTTTTTAAGGGGACAAGGATATTTGGTTTTTTTCAACTCTACAAAGAACGTTTTTTACACTTCAATACAAAACTATATCTTTCTGAATTAGATCCTTTATTTACTCAAGATGAAAGATTAATGCTTGGAAAAAATGTTTTCAATGAAGAAAAAGAGCTAGATATATATGAAGAAAAAAATCAAAAAGTTCTCTACGAAGTCGTGCACTCAAAAAAATTTCGAAGTGGTGAGCTACACTATGTAGATCATCCAAAATTTGGGATGCTTATAAAGCTTACTAAAGCTCAGAAAGAGATTTCTTCTCCTGATAGTGTTTTAACAAAGAATTAATAATTTCCAATTTATCCTGTTCTTTATTTTCTTCTGCCTCAATTTTTAATGAGTTGGTTCTTGAAATTGCTTTCTCCAAAGTCATTTTCCAAGGTCCATTTGTTAAAAGTCGCTCCTTTAAAAATTCATGATAATTATCCTGTTCTTTATTAGAGGAAAATTCAGGTTTTAAATAGTTGATGAGCCTTTGAGAGAGCTCTCTATACCTTTCATCTTCAAACCCATTTAGGAGTTTTGCTTTTTCTGCCCAAGTAGATATTTCAAATCTTTCCATCCAAAGTTTGTCACTATTTGAGGGAAATCTCTCATATACCTTTTGTTCTATATATTTGTTAGGAGGATATTCTCTTTGATTGATAGATAATAATTCACAAATTCTATTTTGAAAGTCTGTATTCTCAATTACTTGCTGAGCCCTTGATTCTAACAATTTTAGTGGTGAGTCAAGAAATTCTTCGATATTTGTAATTTTGTCTGCTGGCATCAAAGGTATGCTTTTATTTATTGAAATTGTTTTAAGCCCTCCCCCGGCTCCAAATTGTTCCGATAATTCATAATCTGACATATCAAACATTTTTTTTGGATCAAAATATAAATCTATCAACGCAACCTGATTAGGTTGATTGGGATTTTGTCCACACGAAATTACAGGATAGATGTATTTTTTCTTCCGATAGATTTCACCTAAAATAGAGAAAGGATTGGACTTAGTCAGCTCAATATTTCCATTTTTTGAAGATCCTTTTACAGCTGCATCTAATGCTTCAAGCGCATGCTTTTTAATTTTTTTCATCAAATTAATCATCAGCATACAATCAACAATTGCATCGTGAGCATTTTCTACGGAAATATTATTCTCTTTAGCTAAATCAGTTAATTTCAAGCTTATATTTTTATCCTCATCTTGAGGAACTTTTATTTTTGAACTATAAAAATTTCCAATTATCTGAAATAGACTCATGAGATCAAGTCTGCGATTACCATTTGTGTTGGTTATATAGGGCTCAAAAAGATTCCAATAAAACTGCCTTCTAACAAGTTCTTCGTCAAATCGATGGCCATTATATGAGACGAATATTAAGTTTTTCTCTTTTCCCCACGATAACCATTTATCTCTTAATTCTTTCATCATCTCAAAATGAGAGTGACCTGATTCAAGACATTCGATTTGTTTATGTACCAAAAATGCATCTGGAGAAGGAACTATCCATGGAAGAACTTTCGAACTCAGGTTAAGCTCTTCGAGTACGTTGAAATTACTATCCGTTAACACACATCCAATCTGAATGATTTGAGAGAAATTTATATCTAGCCCAGTTGTTTCCGTATCATAGAAAACATAAAGATCGTCTGATCCAACCATTTTTAAATTATAAGGGAAACAAACGTCAAATTTAGACGTTATTTGTAAAATGCATTATCTTTAAAAGAATGATCTGTAGAGTCAATTATTTCCGTTATCTCAGGAATGTTATCTTTTAAAGTCTTTTCAACCCCATTTTTAAGAGTAAGGTCAACCATGCCGCAACCTTGACAGCCACCACCGAATCTCAAAACAGCTTTGCTTGAATCAATAACCTCTACAAGGCTTACTTCACCTCCATGAGACGCAAGCGAGGGATTTATCTCACTATATAAATAATAATTTATTTTTTCTTCTATAGAACTATCTTCTTTCAAACTCGGTACTTTTGCATTGGGAGCTCTGATTGTAAGTTGTCCACCAAATTTATCAGGATGATAATCAACCTTACAATCTTCTAAAAAAGGAAGGCTTTCATTTTCAAGATAAACAGAAAGATCTCCAACTTCCATTAAGATATCATCATCATCCTCTTCGCCGACTTTACAATAAACAATACATGTTTCGGCCCTCAAAGTTCCGGGGTCAGAAACGAAAATTTTAATGTTTGTTTCTTCTTCTTGACTATTAAGTAAGTCTTGAAGGTAAGTTACAGCAGAATCTGAGATTGTAACCACAGACATATTTTATATTTTTGACTCCATTTCAGGTAAAGCGGTAAATAAGTCTGCAACTAATCCATAATCTGCAACTTGAAAGATAGGCGCATCTTCATCCTTGTTAATTGCAACAATAACTTTGCTGTCTTTCATTCCAGCTAAGTGCTGAATTGCACCTGAAATACCAACAGCAATATATAGATTAGGAGCTACTATTTTTCCAGTTTGACCTACTTGATAGTCGTTAGGAACAAATCCTGAGTCAACTGCTGCTCTTGAAGCTCCTATAGCTGCACCCAATTTATCTGCTATACCTTCAAGTAAAGTAAAGTTATCCCCATTTTGCATACCTCTCCCTCCTGAAATAACCACTTCAGCTGCTGTTAGTTCAGGACGGTCTGATTTAGCCAATTCTTCTTTGATAAATTCAGATATACCAGCATCATTTACTTCTTCTAATTTTAAAATTTCGGCACTACTAGAACCTTTAGTGGCTGCATCAAATGCAGTAGTTCTGACAGTGATTACTTTTTTTGAATCCGATGATTGGACAGTAGCTATACAATTTCCAGCATAAATCGGTCTTTGAAAAGTATCTTCTGACTCAACCGAACTGATATCTGAAATTTGAGCCACATCCAAAAGGGCAGCAACTCTTGGCATATAATTTTTACCATTAGTAGTTGCAGGAGCCAAAATCGAAGAATATTCATCGCTAACGTTTTTGATTAGGTTTGCGATATTTTCTGCAAGAAAATTTTCATACTCTTTTGAATCAATATACAAAACTTTTGAAATTCCTTCACAGGTAGCTGCTTCTTCAGCAACTGAGTTACAATCTGAACCGGCAACTAGCACATGAATATCACTATCCAGCTTCGAGGCTGCGCTTATTGTGTTTTGTGTTGAGATCTTTAGCTCTTTGTTATCGTGTTCTGCTATTACTAATGCTGTCATGAAATCACCTTTGCTTCATTTTTTAATTTTTCAACCAATTGGTCGACAGATTCAACAATTATACCCGCCTCTCTTTCTGGAGGAGGAGAAACTTTCAAAGTAGAAATTCTTGGATTTAAATCTACTCCGAGATCGTCAGATTTAATAACTTCTAAGGGTTTTTGCTTTGCTTTCATTATATTTGGTAAAGAGGCATATCTTGGTTCATTAAGTCTTAAATCAGATGTAACTACTGCAGGTAAGTTGATAGAAATAGTTTGAAGACCACCATCTACTTCTCTTGTAACGACTGCCTTTTCTCCTTCAATTTTAAGCTCTGAAGCGAAAGTTGCTTGTGGATAATTCATCAGAGCAGCTAACATTTGTCCGGTTTGATTATTGTCTCCGTCAATAGCTTGCTTACCCATGATAATAAGATTTGGAGATTCTTTCTCAACGATAGCCTTAAGGACTTTTGAGATACCTAGAGGTTCAACTTCTAGATCAGTTTCAACTAAAATAGCTCTATCTGCTCCTAAAGCAAGAGCTGTCCTAAGTTGTTCTTGGGTATTTTCAGCTCCAACAGTCACTGCAATGATTTCAGTAGCAGAACCAGCTTCTTTAAGTCTTACAGCTTCTTCAACTGCAATTTCACAGAAAGGATTTATAGCCATTTTTACATTGTTAAGGTCTACGCCCGATTCGTCAGCTTTTGGCCTAACTTTTACGTTGTAATCAACAACTCTTTTTATTGGTACTAAAATTTTCATATATTACCCTTATAATGGTTAGTGGAATAACTCAAGAAGCATATATTCTATAGGATGATGACTTTTCATCAAAGTATTAAAATATTACTAATTAAATGGGTTATATCTTAATAATTAGCCTACATGAGATGAATTATGAATGAACAGGTTGAAAGAGATGTCATGGAATATGATGTTCTCATTATTGGCGGAGGCCCTTCAGGGCTATCTTCAGCCATTAAAGTTAAGCAATTAGCAAGCGCTGAAGGAAAAGATGTTTCTGTGTGTGTTCTTGAAAAAGGCTCTGAAATTGGTGCTCACATTCTTTCGGGAAATGTATTTGAACCCACCGCATTAAACGAATTAATTCCTGATTGGAAAGAAAAAGAAGCACCTTTAAATTCTCCTGCAACTAAAGATATTGTCAAATTCATGATTTCTGGAAATTCTTCTATCAACATACCATTTCCTAGTTTTTTGATTCCAACATTTAACAATCATGGAAATTACGTAATGAGTTTGGCTAATTTTACAAGATGGTTAGCCTCACAGGCTGAATCTTTAGGAGTTGAAATTTTTCCTGGATTTACGGCTGCCGAAGTGATTTTTGAAGAGAATATCGTAAAAGGAGTTCTTACTGGTGAAATGGGAATTTCTAAAGATGGCGAAAAGAAACCTTCTTATCAGCCATCTATGGAACTTAGAGGCAAATATACTGTATTCGCAGAAGGTTGCAGAGGACATTTAGGTAAGCAGTTAATTAAAAAGTACAATCTAGATGAAAACAGAGACCCTCAGCATTACGGAATTGGCTTTAAAGAAATATGGGATATTGCTCCTGAAGATCATAAAGAAGGAACTGTAATGCATACTATGGGTTGGCCAAGTAATGGAACTATTTCAGGATCTTATTTTTATCACGGGGAAAACAATCAAGTCTATCTTGGTTACGTAGTTCCATTGGATTATGATAATCCACATTTAAGTCCATTCGATGAATTCCAACAATGGAAACAACATAAAGATATTAAAAAGATTCTCGAAAAAGGAAAAAGAGTTGCCTACGGAGCAAGAGCATTAATAAAAGGCGGTTATCAATCAAGACCAAAAATGTCTTTTCCTGGAGGGTTATTGGTTGGGGACAACGCTGGTACACTTAATTTTCCAAAAATTAAGGGTACTCATACAGCAATGAAGTCAGGAATGATTGCAGCCGAGACGATTTACGAAGCTCTTTTAAAAGATTCAGTCGGTGAAGATTTGATTTCATATGAAGAGAAATTTACAAATTCTTGGGTAAATAAAGAATTGCATAAAGCTAGAAACTGGGGACCTTTTTTACACAATGGATTGAAATGGGGTTTCAAGGGGCTATTGGGTGTTGCCTTAGCTGCGGTTGATCAATTTATCTTTAGAGGCAAACTTCCATTTACATTAAATCACCCTACTCCTGATTACGCGTGTTTAAAAAAAGCTTCTGAGTCTAAGAAAATAGATTATCCAAAACCCGATGGCGTTGTAAGTTTTGATAAATTGTCTTCTGTGTTTCTTTCTAATACCAACCATGAAGAAGATCAGCCTTGCCATTTAACCTTAAAAGATGCTTCTATTCCTATTTCCGTCAATCTTCCTGATTACGACGAACCAGCTCAAAGATATTGTCCTGCAGGAGTATATGAAGTTATTGAAAAAGACGGGGAACAGAAATTTCAGATTAATGCTCAAAATTGTGTGCATTGCAAAACATGTGATATCAAGGATCCAAGTCAGAACATTGTTTGGGTAACCCCTGAAGGTATGGGTGGGCCTAATTATCCAAATATGTAAAAGGCCAATTTTAAATCAGCCTTTTACATAAAATTTATTTCGATGAAGTAGTAATAAAGGTCATAAAAGATTCTTGGCAAGTATAAACAGACTGATATAACTCACCGAAAGTTTGTCCATCTTTTGATGAAGTAAACCATTCAATAGCTTTACCGTAATCTTCTGCTGTAGGTGAAATTCCTATCCAATTTACAGATCCTGGCTTAATAGGAATTTGTTGAAAGCCAGCATGAGCTTTGTAAGAATTCGATAAGCCAGCTTTTTTTAAATATGTAGAAAACGTATCCATCATATTTGATAAGTCTTCTAAAGTTTTACCTTTATTGATTTGGCATTCATAAATTTCAACAACAGGACCGCTAAAGCCGATTGATGATAATCCCAACATTACAATAAAAATTAGTTTTTTCATTTTTTCTCCTTATGTAGTTAAATATGCTTTGATATTAATATAGTTAAAAAAATATGAAAAATTTAGTTATCGTTGAGTTCCCAGCAAAAAAAGAAAAATTTGAAGATTTAAAAAATACTCTTAAAGAAGCATTAGTAGACACCAGGGCTTTTGAAGGATGTATTTCCATAGATACTTATGAAGATATCTCAACAAGTACTATCTATTTGATAGAAGATTGGGAATCATTGGATAATCATTTGAACTATGCAAATTGGCGAGCAGAAACAGGATTGGCTGATGTCTTAGAGCCCTTGCTTGAAGGAGGGGCAGCTAGTTTAAAAATGATTAGATGCGGAGAAAAATTAGATATTTAATCTATATGACTTTGCCTAAAGAAAAAACGTCATCACCGGAAATAATTTCTAATTCGTGAGTTTTGGAATTTAATTTAGCTTCCTCGACCAATTGATAAAAAACATTTCTGCTGATCAAAGCTTCCAAATTTTTTCTAACTAAAATATAGGGCGAAGGCTCTTGAGTATCTTCATTAATTTCAACTCTAAGAGGGTTCTCATTACTTAATGTAACAATATCATCTACATTGGTTTGAAATAAAAAAACTCCTTTGCCATCTATTACTTCTTTATTAAAAGTCTTTATTACAAATGGCTTGTCTTCAACTTTAAGTTGAATTTTTTCGACGGGAGTTACGAGGTAATAAAAACCATCATCATCAAATCTAATAACGGTACTGAAAAGCTTAACCATTTTTTCCCTTCCTATTGGAGAGTTTTTAAAAAACCATTTTCCGTCTCTTGTAATCTTCATATCAACATTTTCACAAAGAGGCGGATTCCATTTTTCTACTGGTGGCAATTCATTATTTTTTTGAGCCTCTAAAATGGATTGAAATAAGGAACTGGTATTTATTTCTTTAGTCATAAAATTATTGTAGGTTCTTCTTCCAACCTAATATTGTATTTAGTCAAAACTATAGTCTTTATTTTATTCTTTAACTTTAAGATTGAATTTGGCTTTTTATCTTCGTTGATTAACACTAAAGAATGTTTTTTTGAGACTCGTGCTTTATTAAGTTGCAATCCTTTAAGATTACATCTTTCAATAAGCCATGCAGCAGAAACTTTTATTAATGCGTTATGTTTATAAAATTTTATATCAGCCTCCTTTGCAATAAGTCTTTTTAAATCTTTTTTCTCGATTAATGGATTTTTAAAGAAACTTCCCACATTTGGCTTTGTTAGATAGTTTTCTAATTTCTGGTTACGAATTTTTAAAACAATTTCTCTTAGTTCAGATGCTTTCTTAAACCTATAAACTTTTAAATCTTGATATGAATTATTTGCGATAAATTTATTTTTTAATTTAAAAAAGACATTTTTAATAAATAAATGTTTATTTTTTTTAAAAACTGAATTTCTATAATCAAAATTACAATTTATTTTATTTAGAGTTTCAACATTTCCCGTCCTAAAATTAAAAACTTCAATGTGTTCGATATAATTAGAAATTTCTTCTCCATAAGCGCCAATATTTTGAATTGGACCAGCTCCAACGGTTCCAGGTATACCTGATAGATTTTCTAAACCATAAAGAGAATTTTTGATACAAAACGAAACAAACCTATCCCATTTGTAGCCACTGGAAACTTTTACTTTATTTTTATATATCTTTTTTTCTTTTTTATATAAATTTTTAATGATGAGCCCATCAAAAGGTTTTGTAAAAACAACATTAGTTCCCTCCCCCAATATTAGGAATTTAATTTTGTTTTTCTTTATAAATTGAAAAGCTTCTTTTATATCAGAATCTGTTTTGCATTCTATGTAGTATTTTGCTTTTACAGATATCTGTAGAGAATTAAACTTACTAAGATTTTTATTTGTAACTACTTTTTTTTGCAATTTCATTAGCTTTTTTTAGATCATCTTCTGTGTCAACACCCAAATGAATTTTTGATACTGATTTGATTGCATTTATCGTTATTCCATTATCTAAGGCTCTAAACTGTTCTAGTTTATATTTCTTTTCATTATCGGTTGGCTTCCAAGATACAAAACTTTTCAAAGTCTTATATTTGAATGCGTAAATTCCTTGATGAATAAATATATTATCCTCAAGAGATGTTTCTCTAAAAAAGTTTAATGCAATTCCATCATTAACCAATATTTTTACTTTATTTGAATCTTCTAATTCACCTAAAGATTTGAGATCGCTGTAAAGAGTTGCCATTGTTATTTTTTCATTGGAAACTAAATCAAAAAGGTTGTTTATATCCTCTGGATTAATAAAAGGTTCATCGCCCTGAACATTAATGATTACATCATTATCACTCAAATCAATCTTTGAAACAGCCTCATTCACTCTATCGGTGCCAGAATGATGATCTGAAGAGGTCATAACTACATTATCGTTTGAAAATAAGTCATAAATTTTCTTTGAATCTGTAGCTACTTGAACTATATCTGCTGATGTTTTTAATCCGGCTTCAAAAGTCCAATTAATCATCGGCTTGTTCAATATCAACCTCAGGGGCTTCTCAGGTAATCTTTCAGATTGAATCCTTGCAGGAATTATTACAATTTTTTTCAAATTATTTTTTTAAACAAATCAGTTTTAAAATCTTCATTAATGACAGGTTCAATTTTTAAATACCAACAATTAGGATTTTTTAAAAACTTACATTTTATTGCATCTTTTTCTGTCATTACGATGGGTAGATCATCCATCTCAAAGAAATCTGTATCTATGAATTCATGATGATCCGGAAATACTTTTTCAACCACTTGAAAATCAAGGCTTCTTAAAAGAGAAAAGAAACTGCTAGGATTTCCAATGCCTGCTATCCCATAAACAATTCTATCTTTACTCCAATCGTATACATCAATTGATTCTTGAGTAAATAGGTTAACCCAAGATATAGGTTTATAAGTCATCAAAAAGTTATTATCTTTGGATTCCGCATCCTTTGAATAAAAAGTATTTGTATTGATAACATAGTCGACCTGATCTAATTTTTTAATTGGCTCTCTTAAGGGTCCAGCAGGAAGTAAAAGATTATTGCCAAATTTCCTCATTCCATCAATCATTGCAATTTCTATATCCCTTCCGAGTTTAAAATGTTGAAGACCATCATCGCTTATCAAAACATTGCATTGTCTATTTTGTATTAAAAATTTTGCAGCTTTTACTCTGTCTGTTCCTACTACTACTGGACAATTAGTATTATTAAAAATAATTAATGGCTCATCTCCCACCTCACTAGGATTGGAAGATTGAGTTATCAATACGGGATCTTTATTGGATGTACTCTTGTACCCTCTTGATACAATTCCAGGATATAAACCTTCTTTTTTGAGCTCATTAGCTAGCCAAATAACCAGTGGAGTTTTTCCTGTGCCTCCAACTGTTAGATTGCCAATAACGATTGTCTTAAATTCAGGTTTCCATGCAGAAGCTAGATCTCTTCTTCGCAATAATTTAAATAAAAATCTATAAATCCAAGAAAATGGAATAAGTATTTTTATCCAATTTTTATTTTCATACCAAGCTTGTTCAATAAAGTTGCTAGTTTTTTTCTCCGTTAAAGCGAATTGAGATTTTAGAATAGGAAGCTTTTTCTTAAATGGTTCAGCTTCATCTTTAAATTGATTTTTATAAAGATCAAAGTAAGCTTTTTCAAGAATGATTAAATCGTCATGCGTACCGCTTTCTACAATTTTACCGTTTTTTAATACAATAATTTTTTCAGCATTCTCTACGGTAGACAGTCTATGAGCAATAACAATAGTAGTCTTGCCTATTTTTAAGTTATCTATTGCCTGTTGGATTTGATTTTCCGATTCGGAATCTAATGCTGAAGTTGCTTCATCTAAAATTATTATTGGAGCATCCTTTAATAACGCCCTAGCAATAGCAATCCTTTGTCTTTGACCGCCTGAAAGTAAGGTCCCGTCATCACCAACAATTGTTTCATATCCATTTGGAAGACTCTCTATAAACTCATGAGCATTTGCATTTTTTGCGGCCTTAAAAATTTCTTCATCAGATGCCGTGGGCATGGCGTAACTAATATTATTCTTAATAGAATCATTAAATAAAACTGTATTTTGACCAACTATTGAAATAAAGCTTCTAAGATTATCAAGCTTTATTTCTTTGATGTTGTAGCTATCTATTTCAATTCTTCCCTCTAAGATTTCATAAAATCTTGGTATTAGATTTACCATTGTGCTTTTTCCAGAACCGGATTGACCAACAATTGCTAGGGTGTTGCCCTTTGAAATAGAAAAAGATACGTCATCAAGTGTTTTTTCATTTTCGCTATAAGAAAAATTTACATTTTTAAAAGAAATATTTCCTTTGATGTCAGATATTTCTTTTGTGCCATCATCTATCTCAGGTTTTAAATCCATCTGATTAAAAATAACTTCTGCAGCAGCAAGGCCCTTTTGAATCATTGAATTTGTCATTGATAGTTGTCTGATTGGTCTTGGTAGCATTGCGGCAGCGCCAAAAAAAGCAATAAATGTACCAGGAGACATTCTTTCAAAAAAAGAAGAATCCAATGCGACCCAAGTAATAATTGCCAAAGCTATAGCTAAGAATATTTGAATAATTGGAGACTGAAGAGAATTAGTTGTTTCCAGTTTTAAATTTTGGATTCTATTGTTTGAATTTACAGAGTTAAATTTATCTATCTCACTCTTTTGCTGGCCAAAAATTTTAACCTCTTTATTAGCATTAATTGATTCAGAACTAACTTGAGTTACATCCCCCATCGAGTTTTGAATTCTTGCGCTAACTCTTTTCATTCTTTTCCCAGCGATTGAGACGACCAAAAGAATAAAAGGCGACGCTAGAAATAAAAAAGCTGTTAATTGCCAATTTAGGTAAATTAAATAACCTAATAAACCAAAAACAATAAATCCTTCTCTTATTAGAATAGTTATAGCAGCTGTTCCTGCTTCATTGATTTGTGCGACATTAAAAGTAATTCTTGAAAGAAGATGACCGCTGTTATTAGAATCATAAAAACTAGATGGAAGATAAATTAAAGACCTAAATAAATCTTTTCTTAAATCAAAAACCAACCTGGTTGAGACGAGCGCCATAAAAAAATTTCCAATGAAATAACCAATTCCCCTGCCAACAGCCAAGATCAATAAAAGAATTGGCAAATAAAGATTTAAAGATGAATCTGGCTGTGAAATGTAATCAACAATTTGTCTAAACCAATCTGCAATCCCAACTTGGGATATGGCAAAAAGGAAATAACCCAGAGAACTTAAAAGAAAGAATCCTAAATTTGGAAGGACATAAGATATTATCCTTGAATAGGGGCTCATTTTCATTGAAAGCTTATTTTAAACGAAAACGCCTGAATCCATGGTAAGAATTTTATCGCTAAAATTTCTAAATTCAGGATCATGAGAAGCAACAATTATTGAAGATTTAAACTCGTCAGCTAAATGATTTAAATAACTTATTACTTCTTTAGAGGTATCTTTGTCTAAATTTCCTGTTGGCTCGTCTAAAAAAATAAGTTCAGGTTTGTTGATTAATGCTCTTGCCATTGCCACTCTTTGTTTTTCGCCTCCCGAAAGCTGATTAGGGAAATGATGTAATCTTTCAGACAAACCAAATTTATCTAAAATATTAGATGCTTTTATTAAAGATTTTTTTTTATTTCCTCCTAAGATCATGGCACTTAGTGCTACATTTTCAACAGAAGTAAATTCTTTGAGCAAATAATGAAACTGATATACAAAACCCATACTCTCTTTTCTCAATTGAGTTAACTTTTTATGCTGGTTGTCATATCTATAATTTTTGTATGAAATTTCTCCATGAGAATAAGCATCTAAACCACTCAATAAATTCAATAGTGTAGATTTTCCAGATCCGGATCTGCCATAAATGACTATTTTTTCATTTTCTTTAATAACAAAGTCTATATTATTTACAGCTTTAATTTCTTCATCACCTTCTTTGAAAAATTTAGATAAATTTTTTGCTTCCAATAAATTATTCATTTCTTAAAATCTCAATTGGATGAAGCTTACTCGCTGTTCTAGCTGGAAAAATTACTGAAAGTATTGTAATTAATAAACTTACCGCAATGATTATTAGAACAGTATCAATACGGATATCGTACGGAAAATAAGATATAAAATAGGCGCCAAAGTATTCCATCAATGAAGTGAGTTGAGCTTCAAACATTGAAGATCCAATTAGAAAAGTAATACTTAGCCCAAATATTAGGCCTAAAAATGTACCAATGACAGCAATCAATGTGCCTAAATATAAAAATATTTTAAATATTTCTTTATTCTCCATGCCCATAGTTTGAAGAATGGCAATTGCCCCTCTTTTTTCATTAATCATTGTCATAAGCATCGAAACTATATTGAAAGCTGCAACAACAATTATTAGTGTTAATAATAGAAACACTAAACTTTTTTCCAGCATGATTGCTTCAAATAAAGGACCATATGTATAAGACCAATCTTCAGCATTAAGTAAGACTTTAGAATTTTGTTCTGCAAAAATTAACGATTGCCAAACCAAATATGGAGCTTCGAATAAATCATCAAACTTCAATCGAAAACCATGTATTTGATTATTTAAACCAGTAAGGATGGAAGCATTTTCAAGAGAAATGTAAGCAAGAGTTTCATCGATATCTTTCGATCCTATATTAAAAATACCTGATATGTTAAAAACTTTTGATCTGGGAAAATATCCTGCAAAAGATGAATTCGCATCAGGAAGCATTAAAGATATTTTATCTCCAATATCGACATTTAATTTTCTTGCAAGCAGTCTTCCTAAAACAATATTGTTATCTTTTTGAATATTTTTAAATTCTCCAGCCTGCATAAATTCATGTATGACAGAGACGGATTGATCTTTAGAGGCTATAACGCCATTAACCAATACTCCTGCAACAGCAGATTTACTTTTTATAAGAGCTTCAGTTTCTATATAAGGAGAGATACCTTTTATATTGGTATCATCTTTTAAATTAAATTCTATACTCTCCCAATCATCGATTGGATTTAAACCATAAATTGAAGCATGCGGAATGACATTCAGAACTCTATCTTTGAGTTCTTTTTCAAAGCCATTCATGACTGATGAAACAATAATTAATACTGCAACACCAAGAGATGTTGAAATGAATGCAAGTGCTGAGATAAAAGAAAGAAAGCCAGACTTTCTACCTTTCAAATATCTCAAAGCTATATATAAAGGCGTATAGTTTTGAGACATTTTTTAAGTTTCAAAACTATTTCTTAATTTGATTTTTCATGGATTCAAACATTTTGCCTTTGTAGGGTGGCATCATCTGAGCCATAAGATCTGCTGAAAATTGCTTATATACTGCTTTGGCATGACTAAATTCTTTAAAACCATCGTGACCATGGTAAGAACCTGTCCCGCTAGGACCAACTCCTCCAAAGGGAAGTTCTTCTTGTCCAATATGCCAAATAACATCGTTTAAAGTAACTCCACCAGAAGTAGTATTATCAAGAACTTTCTTCTCTTTATTTTTATCTTTGCTAAAAAGGTAAAGTCCTAAAGGTCTATCTTTAGAGTTAACATAATTAACTGTCTCATCAAAGTCTTCATATTCTTTGACAGGCAATACTGGGCCGAAAATTTCTTCTTGCATAATTTTCATTTCATCAGTTGGGTTTAAAACCAATGTTGGAGGAATTTTATGTAACTCTTGTTGTTCAAAATCTTCTTCTGCAGGATTTATTTGGATGACTTCTGCTCCTTTTTCTTTTGCATCTGAAACCAATTCATTAATTCTTTCATAATGTCTTTCGTTAATTACAGAAGTATAGTCTTCGTTATATTTAAGATCTGCAAACATTTCACTTACTGCTTCATTTGAAGCCTTTGCAAATTCTTCACTTTTACCTTTAGGAAGCATCAAATAATCAGGAGCTAAACAAATTTGTCCGGCATTCATAGTCTTTCCTCGCATGACTTTCTTAGCGACTTCTGATAAATCTGCATTTTCATCAACAATAACTGGAGATTTACCACCTAGCTCTAAAGTTACTGGAACCAAGTTATCCGAAGCTGCTTTCATAACTTTTTTACCTATTTGTGTTCCACCTGTGAAAAGTAAGTGATCAAATGGAAGAGCGCTAAATGCAGCACCAACCTCAGCATCTCCAGTAAATACAGCTGCTTCAGACTTATCAAAATAAGCTTCGAACATTTTTTTGGTTACTTCACTTGTTACTGGAGTTAATTCAGAAGGCTTGATCATTGCTCTATTTCCGGCAGCAAAAATTCCACCTAAAGGAGCTAAAATTAAATTAACTGGAAAGTTCCAAGGACTAATAACACCAACCGTCCCCAGGGGTTGATACTTTATGTAAGATTTAGACCCTAAGAAACCCATCAACATTCTTATAAAGAATGGTCTATCAACATTTGATGGTCTTTTTTCATCCTTTGTCCACTTATCAACATTTTTTATAGCATGTTCCAAAACTCCTATAGTTGAAGCTATTTCAGTTAAAAAACTTGATTTTGGATCTCTGTTACCGAAGTCTTTTTGTAGAGCATCAATTATTTCATCGCTGTATTCTTTGATCATTTTGATACAACGATTCAATCTATCTTTTCTAAGCTCTATGCTCGCGGGGCCTTCTTCAATGTGAAGCTTTTTTTGCAGCTTCAAAATACTTTCCATTTCTTGTAAAGTTTCTGTACTCATAATCTTCTCCCTTTTATGTATTAAACTGATCTTTGTTTTTTATCTTCCTCGTTAGATTTTTTAATTGTATTTCTAATGTTATCCCAATCTTCATCGGAAAGGCTATTTAGATTAGCAAAAGTTCCTGAAGAAGATAAATATTGTGCACCGTCAATTGCTATAGTTTGACCAGTAAGATATTCACATCCATCTGCCATTAAAAATGTAGCAAGGTTTCCCAGCTCTTCCATTTCTCCTGCTCTTTGCAAAGGAATATTCATGTATTGTCCGGTTACTTTTTCATCTTTTTTACTATCGCCAGTCTGGGGCATTAATCTTGACCAAGCACCTTCTGTTGGAAATGGTCCGGGTGCAATAGCATTCAATCTAATGCCATACTGACCCCATTCCACTGCCAGAGATTTTGTCATTGCATTAATTCCTGATTTAGACATCGCTGAGGGAATAACAAATGGAGATCCTGTCCATACCCAAGTTGCCAAAATAGATACAACACTTCCCTTTTGTTTATTTTCAATCCATCTCTTTCCAACTGCGTTAGTAATGTAGAAAGTTCCGTGAAATACAATGCTTGCAATAGCATTAAATCCATTTGGAGATAAATCTTTTGTTCTGCTGATGAAATTACCTGCAGCATTATTAATTAATCCTGTTATAGGTTTTTCTGCAAATAATTCTTCAACGGCAGACTCTATTGCCAAAGAATCCCTTATGTCTAAAGCAAAACAAGAAATATTTCCACCAGTTTCATCCGTTAACTCCTTAACTGTATCTTCTAAAACTGATTCTCTCCTTCCACAAATAACAACTTCAGATCCATGTTTGAGAAAATGCCTAGACATTTCTTTACCCAATCCAGAACCACCGCCAGTAACAAGAATTCTTTGTCCTTTTAAAGCATCTTTACTAAACATCTTCACTCACTCCTGTTTTAATGAATTTAAAAAATAGTTTTTGATTATAGAACATATATAAGACAAGAAATAACCCTAAAATAGAAATTAATAGGTATGGATAGCTTGGATTTAACATGTACAAAGGCATTATGGAAAAAGGTGTTAATAAATGACCCAGAGGGAAAACTGTACCCATTAGGCCTGAAGCCGAACCTTGTTCATGTTTATCAATTGATAAAGATAAAATTGAAACATTACCTGGTCTAGCTAATCCTCCACCAAAACCTAAAATAGCCAAAAGTATATAAAATGAAAATAAATCATTTATCCCAGATAAAAAATAATAAACAATCGACATAAGAAACAATCCTATAAAAACCAGACTTTTAGGATTTAAAGAATATTTATCAACGATAAATAGCTGAGTAAGTAATCCTGTTAAGGCAACTATGGCAAAACCAATTGAAACAAAAAAATATAAATCTTCAGGAGATTTTAAAATGACATCATTCATAAATAATGAAGATGTTAAAACAATACAGCCATTAGACACTCCTAAAAAAGATGCAATAACTAGTGATGGAAAAACTCTTTTATCTGTAACTTTTAGAGATACACCCTCTTCATTTTGAATGAAAGTCGAGTCATCTTTCATAAGGAGTTTAAAATTTAAAAAACCTATTATGAGTCCTAACAAACTAAGAAAAATAAAAGGCATCAAAATGTTATTACCTGAAAATAACATGATTAATCCTACTGCTACAGGACCCAATACCACTCCAAATTGCCAACCCGCATCTAATCTTGCAAATCCAGATGTTCTGTTAGTTATATCTGTGATATCTGCAATTCTCCCTCCAGCAGAGGGTCTTACTGCACTTCCTAAAAGGCCGTTTATTAATCTTGCTCCAACTAGCAAAATAAAAAGCAACGAAAATGAAATTGGATAGAGTTGAGCAAATTTAATAATTGCAGCAAATAAAAATACAGAAATAGCAAAGCCAATGATACCTAGCATGAAAACTCTACTTCTTCCTATTCGATCACTTAATCTTCCCCAAAATGGACTAAAAAAAATCCAAGCAAGAGCTGAAATAGAAAAAATAAGACCGATTTGAAATTCATTAAATCCTAGCAATCTAATTTCCTGAGGGAGGAGAATAAAAATTGTTGATTGCCCGGCCCCGATGCAAGCTAATGCTGCAGATAAAAGCCATATGGAACTTGGAGTTTTATTTTTTTTAGTCATATGCAAGCAACAGACTAAAAATGTTATTTGATGAATTATTCAAAAGCAGAAATTCATAATATTCAGTTAATGCATGTGTCCATTCATGTTCAAATTTCTTTGGCTCTTTAGAAAATTCTTTTTTCAAGATAAAAAAACTAGTTTCTTTTTTTGTCATTAATTCAATTTTTTCCATAAAAGTATTTGAACGATCATTGGTAATTAACGGAGTGTCCTTTCGATCCTTGTGGATAATCTGAAAAACAGAGTCAAAAAAAATAGGTTTATCAATTTTTTTATAGTCGGTGAATTTTAAGAGGCTGCTTTTAAAAGGACCGTGAAAGCCTTTAGCTTTGTTAAACATAAAATCTGTTAATTGAAAATCAAGCACTCCTTTTTTCAATATCTGTTTAATTAAAAATGAATTTTCAATAGAGTTTATTTTTTCGTCAAAAGATAAATGAACAAAGATAGCTTGACCATGATCATGTAATCTCAGCGTATCGATTCCAGAAAGTTTTATATTCAAACTATCTGGAAAAGAAAGTATATTTTTTTTTCCGGTCATAAAGACCTAATACCTACTAATGTTCTTATTTTCTCAAGATTTTTAGATGCAATTTTTTGGGCTTTAGACTCTCCATGAACCAATAACTTCTCAACTTTTGTTGGATTGTTCATGAGATCGAAATATTTATCTCTTACTGGAGCTAATTCATTATTGATTATTATAAAGAGCTCTTTTTTTAAATCTCCCCAGCCCATTCCTTCATTAAAATAACTATCAATCTTTTCAATCTCCTTATCACTAACAAAGCAATTAAAATATTTATACAAAGTTGAGTCTTTAGGTTTTTTTTCTCCTGGTTCTAAAGAGTCAGTTTTAATTTGATTTATTTGCTTTTGTAATTTTTTTTCATTGGAAAAAAGATCGATGTAATTCAAATAACTTTTAGACATTTTAAGTCCATCTAAACCTGGTAAAAAAGATGTTGTTTCATCAATCATTGGTTCTGGAAGATTAAAAAAATTTCCATAAGTTAAATTAAATTTATTAGCGATGTCTCTAGTCATTTCAATATGTTGCTTTTGATCACTGCCTACTGGAATTAAATCAGCATTGAAAAGTAAAATATCGGACGACATTAAAATGGGATAGTTGAATAGGCCCATTTGAACGTTTTTGTCTTTATCTTTGCCAGAAGTTGCATCTTGCATTGCTTTGTAAGCGTGAGCCCTGTTCATTAGTCCCTTAGGAGTAATAGAAGTAAGTATCCAATTTAATTCCATGATTTGAGGAATACTTGATTGTCTATAGAAGATCGTATTTTTAAGATCTAAACCGCATGCAATCCAAGCAGCTGCTATCGAAAGGGTAGATTGATGGGTTAGCTTTGGATCCTGCTGCTTTATCAATGAATGATAATCAGCTAGAAAAATAAAAGATTTTGATTTTTTAGATAATTCTATCGCCGGACGCATAGCCCCAACATAATTTCCTAAATGAGGAGAACCATTTGTCGTAATACCGGTTAAAACAGAAGACATTTCATTAGTATAAAAAAAAACACCAACGAAGTGGTGTTTTTTATCCGAAGTTAAAGGGGTCTAGTGGGTTGACTAGCGCAGGCGAAAAACCCTTCTCCCTGCAGGTGGCGTAATTTCTTACGTCTTCTCACCCTTTTCCTTCTATTCTCTAGCTTCCCTTCTACCGTCTCGAGTTAGTAAATTTTTCACTAAAGCTTGTAATTAATTTTATGTAATTAAGATTTAATTGCAATAGCCAAAATTACTCTTTTAAGACTATGTTTTTATAAAAAAAGATTCTTTTATCTCTTTAGATTATGAAAACACTTTTTTGAAAAAATATGGCGGAGGGGGTGGGATTCGAACCCACGAGGCCATTGCTGACCTGCCGGTTTTCAAGACCGGTGCATTCAACCAAGCTCTGCCACCCCTCCATTAAACTTTGGATTATACATATCTCCGTAAGATATTGAATAAAGATCCTTCAGGAAACTTCGTAAGAGCAGCCTACTCTGTAAGAGTTAATTAAAATGATAAGATCGCTATGTCGACCTAGTTCGGCATAGTGGTTTTTATTTCATCCATCCCAATGGAACTAGTTCATCTTCTACGAAATCCCCTGGTATTTTTTCAATTTCCGTTCCAAAGGTATCGTTCCATCGATTTAAAAATCCAAAAAGGGATATTACAGAGACAATCATGGTTATCTGCGAAGAAGTAAAATATTTATTAAGATCATCAAAGTGTTTTTTAGTTGCCTGATTGGGAACTTTACCCGAAGCAAATGCTAAGTTAAGAATGCTTTTTTCCTGATCAGAGAAGTAGTCACTGTTTTCATAGTCAAGGATTGCTGAGATCTTTTTAACTGATACGCCCGTTCTTTCTGCGCCATGAGAAGTATGTGACTGACAATACTTACACCCCGAGCTCAAACTAGATGCAAGAGCTATAAGCTGTTTGGTTTGATTATCGATTTCGCTTGAACCAAAAACTGAATTAGTTAAACCTGAAAAAGCAGTTAATAAATCGGAATTCTCTGCCATCAATAGATAAGAATGAGGAAGATATCCCATATATTTTTCAATGAAACTAAACATTTGCTCATGCTCAGGAAAGTCCGTTCTTTTTTTTGTTTTGATAAATGCTATCGCCATAATTAAAAAAAATTTATTTTTATAGTTATTATTGAAATGATTTTTTAATTTCCTGAAACTTTTCTATCTATACCTTCCCAGTAAGGGTCTCTTAATTCACGTCTAAGAATTTTTCCTGAAGGGTTTCGTGGTAATTCTTTAATGAATTCAATAGACTTTGGGCATTTGTAGGCAGCGATTTGAGTTCTTGTATAACTAATAATCTCATCTTCAGATAATGAAGTATTTTCTGCAACAACTACAAAACCTTTTACTGATTCACCCCATTTTTCGTCAGGAACACCCACAACTGCAGCATCTAGAATCACATCATGGCTCATCAAAGCATTTTCTACTTCTGCTGGATAAATGTTTTCACCGCCAGAAACAATCATGTCTTTGACTCTGTCATGGATAAATAAATATCCTTCGTCGTCAAAAAAACCTGCGTCTCCTGAATAAAACCATCCATCCACTATAGATTCTTTAGTAGCATCTGATTTATTCCAATAACCTTTCATGTTTAAATCAGACTTAGAGATAACTTCTCCGATTTCGCCAGTTTTTAAATCGTTTCCATCTTCATCTACGACTTTAAGTTCTACGCCTTTGAGAGCTTTTCCACAAGATCTTAGTTTACCTCTCTCTGGATCATGATCTTCTGGCATCATAATTGTAATTGCGCCGGTAGTTTCGGTTAGGCCGTAAACTTGATACAAATCACACTGCATAATTTCCTTGGCTTTGATTATAGTGTCATCAGCAATTGGTGATGCACCATAAAGAACAAAATTGAGGGATGAAAAATCCGTTGTTTCAGCATTAGGATGGCTGATCAAAAATAAAATTACTGCGGGAACAAAAAGAGTTGACCTAATTTTTTCTTGCTCAATAAGTTCTAAAATTAATCCTGGATCGATATCAGCAATGATTATATTTCTGCAGCCAAAGATATAGCCCCAAATTCCCCAATTAGTTCCAGCAACATGATATCCAGGCATACATACTAAATTCGTGGTTCCTTCTTCAAATGGAACAATTCCGTCTATAGATTCATTAGCTGCAGCGAAATTTCTATTGGTTAACTGTACGCCTTTTGGATGTCCTGTTGTTCCAGATGTATACAATTGAAGAATGTCATCTTGATTTGAAGATTTGAGACCAGTTTTAGAAGATCCTTGAGAATTTCGCCAAGACAAATAATCTTCATATTCATCATGTCCTCCATCAACAGCAATAACTTTTTTAATGTCTGGCGAATCTTTAAGAATTTCATCTATAACAGGATAAAATTCTTCTCCAACAAATAAAACTTCGCTTTTCGAATCATTCAAAACATAACTTACTTCAGGAGGAGCTAATCTCCAATTCACACCTACTGCAACTGTATTGGATTTCAATGTTCCAATTAAAAATTCAAAAAAATAATCAGAATTTTTTCCGTAATAAGCTATTCTTGAATCAGGTTTACATCCGAGATTTATTAAGCCATTTGCTATTTGATTTGAATATATATCTAACTCCTCATAAGTAGTTTCACGGTCTAGAAATTTATGGGCAATCGATTTAGGAGTTTTATCAAAGCGCCACTCAAACAATTCTTGTACTGTTTTATTTTCAGGTATTTTCATTTTTATACTTGTGTTATTTCTAAATTAGATTTCTGTAAAAAAGATTAGTTTGACAGAAAATAAGTTTGATAGTAACGAAAAAATTTTTAAAATTGAAGCTTCAATTTCCCTATGTTTTTATAGGAACAGCTAAATCACATATATATGGGGAGGTACCTTATGGATAAAGCGTTCGATATGATTAGAGACTTAGTTACCGGTTTAACCGGAATCTTAGTCGGTGTAATCGGTCTTGGTGTTGTTGCCGGTATTGTTTTTGATAACAATGCGTGGTTCTTCGGCGGAGTTCTTGGCAATCTTCTAGGGGTCATCCAACAATTGGGTGATGCAGGGATTGTAGGTCTTCTAGCTGCAGCACTTCTTTATAAATTACTTAAGTAATTTTAGCTTTGAGCCGGAGTTTTACTCCGGCTCATTTTAAGAGGTATAAATGGAAATATTTAAATTTAAAAAAATCAGGAAATTTCTCTACAAGTCTACCGAAGTCCTAGGTTTATTTATTGCTATATCTTTATTAATAGGACTTATCTTTGGGCCTGAAACTCCTGTATTTGGAAATGTTTTATCAAACTTTTCTGAGGTAATGAATCTTTTTGGGGAAAATGGTCTTTTAGCTCTTGTTTCTTTGATAATAATTTTTGCAATCTTAAAAAAATAGCTTGGAAAAATAATCTTTCAGATTCTAATCACCTATATTTATTTTTACTAAAGAAAGTTTCTAGAGAAGAAATTATTCTTGTTAACGTACTTGAAATAAAAAAGCTCAATTTATCTTGAAGATTTTGTTTTGTTATGTAAGAAATTTCAAATATTTCATGTTTCTTCGATAAATTTAATAGGTACTCATCGCTTGTTGAAATTTCATCGACCAATCCAACTTCAAGAGCTTTTATTCCCTCCCAAGTTTCGCCGGTAGCAATTTTTTTCATATCTAAAGATGGTCTAAATTTTTTGATGTGATCTTTGAAAAGGACATGTATATCCTCCAAATGCTCTTTGAACTTTTTCCTTCCTGCGGGAGTAGTTTCTCCAAACATGGTGATAGTTCTTTTATATTCTCCTGCAGTATGAAGTTCATAATCCACATTATTCTTCTTAAGTACTTTATGAAAATTTGGAATAGCTGCAACTACTCCTATAGATCCAATAATTGCAAAGGGAGATGAAACTATTTTATTGCATACACACGCCATCATATATCCACCTGATGCTGCTACTTTATCTACACAAGCTGTTACTTTGATTCCTGCATCTCTCAATCTTTGTAATTGAGCAGCGCATAAACCATAACCTATAACAGTCCCGCCAGGACTTTCTAATCTCAAAACTAGCTCTTGGCATTTAGTTTCGCTTTTTAATATAGCTGTTATCTCTTCTTTAAGATTCTCAACGCTTGAGGCCTCAATATCCCCATTAAAATTCAAAACAAAAACTGGCTTTGGAATGGATTTATTTTTTTTAGCCTTTAGATTTTTTTTCTTTTCTTTTAAAAGCTTTTTTCTTTCATTTTTATCTAATGTCAAAGACTTAACTGCTCCTGCCATATTATCTAACTTGTCAGATAAATTTGTAATTTTTAATGAGCCAGATAACGAAGCATCTTTCCCTTTTGAAGAAAACAAAATAAAAAAAGGTATTGAGATAATGATAATAAGAGAGATGGTCTTAAGTAAAAAAGACCCATAATCAAATAAAAATTCCATAAGGCGTGAGAGTTTATCAAAAAAAATATATTTATCTAGACAGATTCAATTCTTTTATCCCGCCCATATAATCAACTAATACTTCTGGAATAATAACTGAACCTTTCTCAGTTTGATTATTCTCTAAAATAGCAGCCAATGTTCTACCAATTGCTAGTCCTGAACCATTGATGGTATGACAAAGAATATTTTTTTTTGATTGTTTGATTCTAATTTTCATCCTTCTACTTTGAAAATCTCCAAAATTTGAACAAGATGATATTTCTCTATATTTACCTTGACTTGGAAACCAAACTTCTAGATCAAAAGTTTTCGATGATGCAAAGCCTGTATCACCGCTACACAAAATAACTTTTCTATAAGGTAAATTTAAGCTATTCAAAATATTCTCGGCATCTTTTGTTAAATTTTCAAATTCTGATTCAGAATCCTCAGGATGAACAAATTTAACAAGTTCAACTTTATCAAATTGATGCTGTCGGATTATTCCTTTTGTATCTTTTCCATAACTCCCAGCTTCGCTTCTAAAGCATGGAGTATGAGCAACATAATTAATAGGCAATTCCTCTGAATTTAAAATTTTATTTCTGTAAATGTTTGATACAGGAACTTCAGCAGTTGGTATAAGATACATTTCCTCTTTAGATATTTTAAATAAATCTTCTTCAAATTTTGGTAACTGTCCTGTCCCTTCCAATGAATTTTTATTAACAAGGTATGGAACATAAATCTCTTCATAACCCTTATCTACATGAATATCTAGCATGTATTGAGCTAGTGCCCTATGTAACTTAGCCATTTCTTTTCTTAAAACCATAAATCTAGATTTTGCAATGGTTACAGATTCCTCAAAATTTATTCCATTAGATAACTCTCCTAATTCCTGATGGTCTTTAATTTTGAAAGAAAATTCTGGAATAGTTCCTTTTTCATAAATGACTATATTGTCCTCTTCAGATTTACCTTCTGGAACATCCTCTGATAGGACATTTGGCATTTCCAATAGAAAGTTGTTTAAATCTTTTAAAGCTGTATCAAGTTTTGTCTTAATTTCTTTTAAATTATTTGATATTTTTTTTGCATCTTTGAGTTTATGATTTTTTGTATTCTTATTTTTTTCTTGTGCAACTTCCTTAGCAAGAATATTAGATCTTTCTTGAAGAGATTCTGTTTCGACCTGGAGTTTTTTTCTTTCTGAATCTAGTCTTTCGAAAGTCTTTACATCTATTACAAACCCTCTTTTTTGCAGATTGTTTTTTATTTCTTTCAGGTTATTTCTTAAGAGATTAATATCAAGCATGTCAGTTGAGAATAAAGAGATTTGTTTCCTTATTATAGTCAAATATTTTCCTATCTAGTTCCTCATTTAATTTGACATTATTGAAATTTATTTGTGTATTAGCTCCGAACTGATCTTTATATGTAATTTTTTTTAAACTTTTATTTTTAGTAATGAAATTCACTTCAGATATGAATTCAGACTTTTCAGAATTTTTTAAAAAACTACAAACCTTTTTCTTAGATTTTAATAACAATAAAGCAGGAATTTGCGATTCAATATTTCTTAGCTTGTATTTGATTGTTTCATTAAGTTCATAATCTGTCCTATAAACATCTTGATTATTTACAATCAACTCAGTTTTGGAAGGTTTTGAAGTTATTATTTTAAATAAATTTGGTTTTTCAAAAAAAACCTGTCCTTTGATATTAGATTTATTTTTCCCTTCAAAAGATTGAATATAATGTAAAGATATTGTCCTAGTATCTTGACCATAAACATTAAGATTATTTAGCTCTGGGCAAGAAAAAATAACAAACGGAAGAAATAAAAATATCAAATAAAGCTTATTCAGCATTTGCGTTTGGTGCTAAGACTTCTCTATTACCGTTAGAATTCATTTCACTTACCAGACCAGCATCTTCCATAGCCTCTATTAATCTAGCTGCTCTGTTGTAACCTATTCTGAATTTTCTCTGCACGGCAGATATAGATGCCCTTCTAGTTTCAAGAACAAAAGATACTGCCTGATCATAAAACTCGTCTTTTTCGGAATCTCCTTCACCTCCAGAATTTATATCTAATGCTTCAGGAGCTTTGGTTACTTCTTCAAGATAATTTACATCCTCTTTATTCTTCCAGTCTTCTACCACTCTTAAGATTTCTTCTTCTCCAACATATGCACCGTGAACCCTTAAAGGGATAGAAGTTCCAGAGCCCACATAGAGCATGTCTCCCTTTCCAAGAAGCTGTTCCGCTCCAACTTGATCTAAAACTACTCTCGAATCCATTGATGAAGCAACATTAAATGCCATTCTCGCTGAAATATTTGCTTTTATAAGCCCTGTAATTACATCTACAGATGGTCTTTGAGTTGCAAGTAACATATGAATACCTGCAGCTCTTGCTTTTTGCGCTAACCTGGCTATGAGGTGTTCAACTTTCTTTCCTACAACCATCATAAGATCAGCTAACTCATCTACAGCAATAACAATAAGAGGTAATTCTGATAGAAATGGAATTTCCGATTCAATGACTTCTTCGCCTTCTTTAGGTTTCCAAAGAGGATCTTTTAAAGGATTTCCGCTTTTTGCTGCTTGAGAAACTTTTGCGTTAAAACCATTCAGGTTTCTGACTGACAAAGCTGCCATTAATTTATATCTCCTTTCCATTTCATTCACACACCATCTTAAACCGTGAGCAGCTTCTGACATGTCAGTTATGACAGGCGTTAAAAGATGAGGAAGATCTTCATAAACTGATAATTCAAGCATTTTTGGATCAATTAAAACCAATTTCACATCCTGTGGAGTAGCCTTATAAAGGATACTCATGAGCATCGAATTTAGAGCAACCGACTTACCAGAGCCAGTAGTACCTGCAATTAATAAATGGGGCAAGCTGGCTAAGTCTTCTAAAATTGGTTTTCCTTCAATGTCTTTTCCGTAAGCTAAAGTTATAGGGCTTTTAGATTCTTCAAATACCTTAGAAGCAATAACTTCACCTAGTAAGACATCTTCTCGATCTGCATTTGGAATCTCAATTCCAATAGTCTCTCTACCCTGTATTACCTCAACAATTCTTAAACTACCAACACCAAGAGATCTAGCTAAATCTTTATTTAAGCTGGAAACTTGAGAAACTTTAATTCCCTTGGGTAATTCGACTTCAAATCTTGTTACCACAGGACCTCGCATTGTTTCTTTAACTACTGCATATTCATTTTCCGGACCAGTTATTTTAAATTCAGCAAGTTTAGTAATTAAAGCGTTCTTAAGAATATCCAACTCATATGCTTGCTGAGAGGTAAACTCTTTTGATTCAGAAATCTTTTCTTGCAGTAAGGATATCTTAGGCATTTCTCCTGGAAGAGATTTGTCAAATAATTCTTTTTGCTTCTCTAAATGAACTTTTTTTCCTTGAGGAACTTCCTTAACAACTTCCTTAACTTCTGTCTTTGGCATTTCGTTCATCTTCTTTTTATGCTCATCTAAAAAAGATTGTCTATTCTTTTTTTCGAGCCTTTCTTTGTTTTTATTCTTAAAAAAATTAAAGCCATTTTTTAAAAACTTAGATAGAAAATAAGAAAGATTTACAAATGCATCTTGGAGGTTTGATATAAGGTTCTTCCAAGATAAATTTACTGCCAAAGTAAAACTAACTAAAAGAAAAAAGATAGCCACTATCGTTGATCCAATTGTTGATAAATATGGGATTAAGAAGTTTTTAATAGATAGCCCTATAAAACCAGATGAACTTTCTGGATAAAAACCATCATAAGGATTGAGATGAATTGAAATTAGTGTTGCCAAAGAAAAAGAAGTCAGAATAAAACCTATTGAAAAAATTAAAATGTTTTTTAAATTGAAATTTTTTATTTCAGCTCTTTCACTAAAAAGATATTTTAACGGTATCCAAAAACATGGAATTAATATCAACCAAGAAGTAATTCCCAAGAGCCAATAACTAATAAAAGATAAGTAAGCCCCAATTAAACCAATGCTGTTAGTGAAATTACCTGAAGAAACTATGTCAAATTCTTTTTGATCTGAAGGATTAAAAGTCCACAAAGATATAAGAAAAATAATTCCTATTAATAATAAAAATAAGACTGAAATATCTGCAGCTATTCTTTTGGCGGAAGAAGAGATACTCAATGTGTTAATGAGGTTAGAAAATGATGAAGATACTCGTTTGTCTGCCACGTTATCTTTGTATAATGAGATCATTATAACTACTACAACGATGACAGAGGCAAATAATTTAATAATTCTTGGATCCGGACCAGCTGGGTATAGCGCAGGAATTTATGCAGCTAGAGCAGGACTTAATCCAATCCTGATAACAGGTTTAGAAATTGGCGGTCAACTTACTACAACTACAGAAGTAGAAAATTGGCCTGGTGACGCTCATGGATTGATGGGTCCTGATTTAATGGATCGAATGAAAACTCATGCAGAAACTTTTGGAGTAAAAATAATAAATGATCATATTGATGAGGTTTCTTTATCATCTAAGCCTTTTATATTAAAAGGGAATGATGAATATCTAACCAACTCGCTAATCATTGCCACAGGAGCTTCCGCGCTATATTTAGGCTTAGATTCTGAGCAAAAATATTTAGGACGGGGAGTAAGTGCCTGTGCAACTTGTGATGGTTTTTTTTATAAAGATAAGGAAGTTTGCGTTATTGGTGGGGGAAATACGGCTGCCGAAGAAGCTTTATACTTGTCGAATATTTGCTCAAAAGTTCATCTTATCCATAGAAGAGATAAATTAAGAGCAGAGCAAATCCTTCAAGATAGAATTTTTGAAAAAGAGAAAGATGGAAAAATAGAGATTTACTGGAACTCTCAACTTACAGAGGTATTGGGAGACGAAAATTTAGTATCCGGTATATCTCTTGATTCTGGAAAAGAAATAAAATTAGAAGGTGTTTTTATTGCTATTGGGCATAAACCAAATACAGATATTTTTAACTCTCAACTAGATATGAAAAATGGCTACATTACTATTAATTCAGGTTTAAATGGAAACGCTACACAAACAAGTATTGAGGGAGTTTTTGCATCTGGAGATGTAGCAGATTCAGTTTATCGCCAAGCTGTTACTTCCGCAGGGTCTGGCTGCATGGCAGCACTTGATGCTCAAAAATATCTTGAAGAAAACTTTTAATAACATTTTTTTATTTTCTATAAATATATGAAATTTCTTAAACTGGAAAAAAGAAATAAAATTGCTTATGTTTCGTTTACAAGAAAAAAATCATTAAATGCACTAAATAGCCAAACCCTTAAAGAGTTAATTTATTTAAATAAGGAACTTGAAAGAAATTCAAAGATAAAAGTTATTGTATATCTCTCTGAAGGAAAAGATTTCTCTGCTGGCGCAGATATTAAAGAGAGGCAAAATAAATTATCTAAATTAGAAATTTGGAAATCAAATTTAGGTAAAGAAGCTATAGAATCAATTTTAAAAATAAATCAAATCACAATAGCTTCATTGAGAGGATACTGTTTAGGAGGAGCCGCATGTATTGCATCAGCCTGCGATTTTAGAGTTGCTTCCGATACAACTTTAGTTGCTTATCCAGAAATAGATCTTGGAATGAATCTTAATTGGTTTGGCCTCCCATTGCTTTTAAGGCTCATAGGTCCCTCTAAAACTAAGAAAATGGTAATAAGCGGTGAAATGGAAAATGCTGATGAGCTTTTTAAGTGGGGTTTTATAGATGAGTTATTTAAAGATGAAGATTTAGAAAAAATGACTACTGACTTTGCTAAAAAATATGCTTCTAAACCTGCATTACCTGCACAAATGATAAAAAGAAGTGTTAATGCTTTAACCTATCAAAGCGACCAATCTGTAATGCATATGGACTACGATCAATTTCTCTTATCCAGAGAGTTTTATAAAGATTAAATTAACTAATTTTATTCAGTCTTTCTTTTGATGATTGATATTCAGAAACTAATTTATCAACAGTGTCCTTTACAGAGGTTATTTCTTTTATAGATCCAATTCCTTGACCAGATCCCCAAATATCTTTCCAAGCTTTTTTTGAATTATCACCTGAAAGGCCTGAACTGCCAAAGTTCATATCGTTCTTATCTGCATGGGGAAGATTATCTGGATCCAATCCAGCATTTACTACACTAGGTTTTAAATAATTTCCATTAACACCAGTAAAAGTGGGGCTGTACATGATGTCGTTGGCAGCACTATCAACTATCATTTGCTTATACCCAGGAGAAGCATTAGCTTCCTTTGTAGCAATAAATCGTGTTCCAATGTAAGCATAATCTGCACCTAAAGCTTGAGCAGATAATACTGAAGAACCTTCAGAGATACTTCCAGACAAAGCAATTGGGCCATCAAAAAACTCTCTTACTTCTCTTACTAATGCAAATGGACTTAATGTTCCGGCATGACCTCCGGCTCCAGCACAGACTAAGATTAATCCATCTGCGCCTTCATCTACAGCTTTCTTTGCATGCCTAACATTTATAACGTCATGCATTACAACGCCTCCATAACTATGAATAGAATCAACAACAAATTTGGGGGCTCTTAGACTAGTTATAACCATTGGCACTTTATGTTTTACGCAAACATCTACATCATGTTCAAGCCTATCATTAGAACTATGGCATATTTGGTTAACAGCAAATGGAGAAACAATTTCATTTGGATTATCTTTTTTAAATTGTTCTAATTCTGATGATATTTTAATAATCCATTTTTCAAGTTCTTCAGCCGGCCGTGCATTTAAAGCAGGAAATGAACCTATTACACCAGCTTTGCATTGAGCAATTACAAGTTCTGGATATGAAATAATAAAAAGAGGTGCAGCCAATACCGGCAATCTAGTTTCTTTGAAAAGCTCTGAAACAGACATTACTGTGTAGCCACCCAAAAGACTATAATTCCTGTAATTGCAAGAATAATCAAAACAGACATAAGTGAATCTAGCTTGCTATCTTCATTAGCTATTTTTTCGTTAAAATTATTTTCAGTCATACACAATCCTCACTCTACCAATTTGATTTCCTTTTAATATTTTCTCTATTTCGTTCGGAAGTTCATCCAAAGAAATATCTTTTATGTTTTCATCAATTTTTTCTAGTTTCCATGAAGATGAAAAGTTACTCCATATTTCCTTTTTTACGTCTATTAAAGATTCTGCAGAGTCTATACCGAAAAGACTTAATCCTCTAAGAATAAAAGGAAATATACTTGTATCTAAGGATAATCCGCCTACCATTCCACAACATGCAATAGCCGCTCTTTGGGATGTCGAGCAAATTAAATTTGCAAGGATTTTTCCACCTACAGCATCAATTCCTCCAGAATATATAGGTTTTTTGTAAAGGTGAAATTAGATCTAAATCTAGAGAATTTCTGTCGATTACTTGATTTGCACCCAAGTTTTTTAGAAATTCTTCTTGATCTAATTTTCCAGTTATTGCCGTCACATTGAAACCTAATTTTTTAAACAGCATCAAGGCAATAATTCCTACTCCACCAGTAACTCCGGAAACAAAAACATCTCCATCCTCAGGCTTTAATCCATGCGCTAGAAGTTTTCTTAAACATAAGCCAGCTGTTAAACCTGCTGTTCCAAAAGCCATTGATTCAGAAAGAGATAGATTATCAGGTTTTTTAACAATCCATTCTTGAGGAACTTTTATATATTCTCCAAAACCTCCAAAAGTATTCATGCCCATGTCATAACCAGTAACAATAACTTCATCTCCTGATTTAAATTTATTTCCGGAAGTTTCTTCAATGATACCGGCTGCATCAATTCCAGGAGTATGAGGATATTTTCTAGTCACCCCCTTATTTCCAGAAGCAGAAAGTGCATCTTTATAATTTAAAGAAGAATATTTGACCTTTATTAGAGTGTCATTGTCGGGAAGATCTGTAATATCTTTTTTTTCAATTGAATTGATAAAAGTTTTATTGTCTTCAGATGTAATTAGAGCTCGATAATCCATATCAAAAAACTTATTTAAACATAGACAGAACCTCTTAAAAAGGTTTTATAAGATATTAAAAAACCTCATCAATAATTGTGCACTGAAAATTACCATCAATTAATAGCTTTCTTTATAAAAAGCACTTTTATGTTACAAAAAGTAAGCTTTTGAAGAAAAGTACTGGCAGAAATCTCTAATTTTTACACTTGTATAATTATTTTTTTTTAAATTTTTAAAAAGGAGTATTCATGAATATTTTAAAAAAAATGTTTTTTACTTTATTTCTTTCAATAAGTAGTTTTAGTTTTGCAGAAGTTTCCTTGTCTGGAAATATTGCATTAACTACTGATTATGTTTGGAGAGGAATGACACAAAATGCAGGTGACCCATCTGTAAGTGGTGGTTTTGATCTTGAAGATGATAGCGGGTTTTATTTTGGCGCTTGGGCAGCAAATGTTTTAGCTTCAGATGGCTCAGCTACAGGTTCTTTAGAACTTGATGGTTATCTAGGATATACGGGTTCCTTAGGTGAAAATGCTGGATACGATGTAGGTTATATCGCTTATACATACCCTGGTGTAGATTCTTGGGATTTTGAAGAGGCATACATATCTTTTGATTTTTATGGTGTATATGTGATGTATGCTGCAGGAGAAGGCCCAGCAAACAATTATGCTGAGATTGGTTATTCAGTTGATGCTGGTCCTGGTAGTTTTTCAATTTCTTATGGAGATTACGAAAATACAGGAACTAACTATCTAGTTGGTTATGATTGGACTGTTGGTGACTTTACTTTAGGTTTTTACTACACAGACTTTAATCATGAAACTACCTCTGCATCTGACGAAGATGGTGGATATTTCACAATTAGTTACTAGTCAAATATTTAAATCCTCCCAGTTGCTTACTGGGGGGTCCCAAAAAAACTGAATAGTACGTTTTATTCCCCTTTCTTAGAACTTACTTATCCGGTTTACAAACCTCTTAAAATCTGATGTATTTTAAGGGGTTTGTTTGTTTTTTATTATCTTTTGTGTGTTTTTTAAACAAAAAAACTTAAAAAGTTCTTTTAACAGCCTTTTTTTTGATGTTTAATGCGTTTATCTTTTATAAATTTATAAACGGAGATGATATGAAAACAATAAAAATAGCTTTAACAAGCATGTTTTTAGTCTTGAGTTCTTATGCATCCGCAGTAGAAATTTCCGGAAATGTAGGCTTAAGTAGTGACTACATCTGGCGTGGAATGACTCAAACTAACGGTGACTTAGCAGTTAGCGGAGGATTTGATCTTTCTACTGATATGGGTTTTTATCTAGGTACTTGGGCTTCAAATGCTAACGTTACAAACGCTAGTGGAACAGCCTCAATGGAATTAGATATCTATCTAGGTTTCTCTGGAGAAATGGCAGAAAACATGACTTATAACGTAGGTTATATTTCTGTAATTTATCCTGGAAGCGATGCTGCTGATTTTGAAGAAGCATATGTTGGTTTTGATATTTATGGGTTAAGTATTCTTTACTCTGATGGTCAAAACAATGGACCTTCTTATAGCGAAATTGGATATTCTACTGAAGCTGGACCTGGTTCTTTTAGTATTTCATTTGGTGAATACGAAGATACTGGTGACAACACACTTGTAGGATATGATTGGGGCGTTGGTGACTTCACCATAGGCTTCTATTACTATGACTTTGAAGCTGATGCTGCTGGATCTATGTCTGATGACGATGGTGCCTATGTATCAATTGGAAGATCATTTTAAGAACTTTTTAAGTTAAAATTAAAGCCTCTCTTTGTGAGAGGCTTTTTTTTATGAAAACCTTTCGTATTTTTATCTTAATAATCTTTTCAAATTTATTGATTTCTGAAAGTGAAATCGAATTCTCACTAAACAGTGATTCAATTTGGAGAGGTATTACACAAAACAATGGAAAGCCAACTGTTGGAGCTAATGTTTATTTTTCTCTGGAAAATGGTTTTTTTTCTGGGGCATGGATTGAAAATTGTTGTTCAGAAAATTCGTCTTATCCAAATAGAGAAATAGGATATGAATTTGGATATCAAAAAAACTTAAATGAAGAAATATATTTTTCTGTGAATTATGTAGGAACGAATTATCCAAATTCTAAACTCAACAATTATGACGAAATTAAAACAAATATTGCTTTTTTTAATTTCTATATATCTTATTTCATAGGCTTAAATAGTTTTCCTGATTATTATGAAATTTCATATAACTATGATTTTAAAAATATTTCACTTTATTTATCTTATGGTGATTTTGATTCTTATAAAAATGATTATTTTTCTAATGGATCAAACTATGCTTTTGGAATAAATACTCTACAGAAGGGTTTTTCTATATCGCTTGATTATTATTTTTATAATGCAAAAGCTTCTAGTGATTTAGATGATGACGGACTAGTATTTTCAATTTCTAAGAAGACATCCTTTTAAAAATTTTTTCACTTCCATAAGGTATTAGAATAAAAGTAAGAATATTTTCTTCAATATTACTTAAATCTTTAATTTTCAATTTATTGCAGTACTGTTTGAGATTTTCTTTAAAGTCTTCAAACTTTTCTTTAAGTAAATCTGCAGGACGTTCAGTAATATTGTTTTTTTGTTCTAAAGCTTTTTTAAATAAATTTGTATTTATTTCCCCTGGAAGTTTTCCATAATAACCCAGAATAAGATCAATTATTTCTATTGATAATGTTTCATATCTTTCATTAAGGATATTGGAAAGAGCCTGTGCTCCTATGATTTGCGATGCTGGAGTTACCAGTGGAACAAAGCCAACATCTTTTCGTACCTCATAAATCTCAGATACGACGTCATCTAGAAGCTCCTCCTTACCAAGATTTTTTAATTGTGTTTCTAAATTAGATAACATTCCTCCTGGTACTTGATTGATAAGCATTTGCAAGTCTACGCCTTTCATACTACCTTCAAATTCCTTGTATTTATCTCTTATCGTTTTGAAATATTCTGAGATTTTTAACAAATCATTCAAATTAATATCCACATCAATATTTTTTTCATTTAGTAAATAAATCATGGTCTCTGTAGCGGAATGCCCATAACCCATACTCATTGATGAAATAGAAGTATCGATATTATCAACCCCTGCTTCAACTGCCCTCATATTTGTTAAATTAGACATGCCGGTTGTAGCATGGGTATGAAGATGAACAGGAATTGATATTTCTTTTTTTAATTTAGAAATTAAATTATAAGCAAATTCAGGGCTTAAAATTCCTGACATATCCTTTATACATAGTGAATTACAATCTAAATCCTCAATTTCTTTAGCTAAATCAACCCAAGTTTGAAGTGTGTGAACAGGACTTATTGTGTAAGCTATTGTACCCTGTGCATGCTTGCCGTTCTTTTTAACTATTTCTACGCTATGTTTTATATTTCTCAGATCATTAAGTGCATCAAAAATTCTAAAAATATCAATTCCATTGAGAACAGACTTTTCAATAAATTTAGAGACTATCTCATCGCTATAATGTTTGTAACCAACTAAATTTTGCCCCCTTAAAAGCATTTGTTGTTTTGTTTTTGGCATAGCTTTTTTAAATTCTCTCAATCTTTCCCAAGGATCCTCATCCAAATAACGTACACAAGAATCAAAAATAGCCCCTCCCCAGCTCTCAATAGAGGAATAACCTATATCATCTAATTTAGAAGCAATAGGAATTATGTCTTCTAGCTTTAAACGAGTCGAAAGCAGAGATTGATTTCCATCTCTAAGAACAACCTCCGTAATACCTATTTTTTTATTCACTGTTTGAAAAATTTTGTAATTGTTGAGATAAAAATTTACCAACTATGCTTGGTAATGCATAAGTTAAATCATGATGACCATTTTTAACTACTTTATAATTTATCTCTGGATAATCAGATTTTAGATGACTCAAACCATCAAAGGGCACAATCTCATCTTCATCGCCCCAAATAACAGAGGAATCTATTTTTTTCTTTCCTAATTCTTGATACATCTTTTGAGTATTAAATAAATTGAAATTATTTGCCGTTGAAATAAGAGACCTTGTAAAGCCCTCATACTTCATCTGTTCTTTGTAAACCCTATTTAATTCTTCTTGAGATAGCCTATTCTCATCTTCATCAGTTGTTAGTTCGATGGATGAATTACCTCCATACATTAAAGATGGAAATACAATAGAAATATATTTGCTGACAAACGGAAAATTTAGAATCTTAAGATAAAAATTTGATTGAGATTTTCTTTTAAACATATATCCAGCAGGAGCTATAAAATTAATAGACTTAACTTTGTCTGGATTTTCATTAGCAAAATATCCAACAATTGGACCACCCATAGAATAACCAATGAGATGAACTTTCTGTTCTATCTTTAGATAATCAATTAATTCTAAAAGTGTTGAGATGTAAAAATCTTTGGTGTAATCAACTTTTGGTCTTGACGAAAAACCCCTTCCATAATGATCATAAGTAACAATGTCATACCCAGCATCAGTCAAATAAGGAATAATTCCCTTCCAAACAATACTCGGAGTGGAAAAACCATGTACCAAAACAACAATCTGTCCTATAGGATTACTCGAAGAAAATTCTTGATAAAAAATATTCCCATTTTTTAATTCTGCAAATTTTCCATATTCAGGTTTAATAATTTTGGACGGATTTTTTAATTTAATTGACGAATAGATATATGGAACAAAGATGATAAATAGAATTAAAAAAACAGAAAATAAAAAAAAATTCACCTATTCATCATAAATCCTAATATCATTTTTTTCTATATGAAAAATAGTTTTCAAAAAGATATTTTTATTGGCTTATCTCATAGGGGCAATTCTAAAAAATTTATTGAGAATAGCTTTGAAGCTTTTAATTCTGTCATTCAAATGGGTTATAAATACATAGAAACTGATTTAAGAATGACTCTAGATAGAGAAGTTATAGCTTTTCATGATCCAGATTTAAAGAGGTTATTCAAGCTTGACTTGCAGGTAAAAGATCTTACATTCAAGGAAATAGCTAATTTGTTTAGAGAAAAAAATTGTAGCTTACTTACTCTTGAGGATGCTTTGAAGAAATTTCCTGACATATATTTTAATATTGATTTAAAAATTAAAGACGTAGTACAAGATAGTATTAAAGTTGTTGCAGATTTAAATGCATTCGAAAGAGTTTGCTTTGCTTCCTTTCATTCAAGTCACACTGAAAATGTATTACACCATAATCAAAACGCAATCGTTTCAATGGGTATGAAAGATGTAGCTCTATTTAAGTTTTTTAAACTCTATAATAAGAACATCAAAATTATACAAATCCCTCTTAGATGGAAAGGAATTAAAGTAATGACAAGAAATTTAATCCAAAAAGCAGATAAAAGTAACTTATTAGTCCACGTGTGGACAGTAAATGATAGAGACACAATTAATTACTTAATAGATGTTGGAGTTAATGGGATTGTTACTGATGAGCCAGAATTGCTAATGGAAGTAATGAAAGAAAGAGATCTAATCTCTGACTAAACTTGCTCTAGGTACATAGAATAAAATTAAGATTCCAGGAATGAATAGAATTAATAAACTTATAATTCCAGCTTTAGGATTATTGAATATATAAGCCATCCAGCCTACTAAAGCTGGACCAACTACAACAGCAGATTTTCCAATCAAATTGTAAAAGCCAAAAAATTCAGTAGCCTTTTCTTGGGGTATTAATCTGCTAAATATTGTCCTGCTTACCGATTGAACGCCTCCTTGAACTAATCCAACAAGTCCAGCAAGAATAAAAAAGTCCGTAGCACTCGTAATAAATAAACTGTAAATACAAATAAAAATATAAATCAAAATTCCAACTACTAGCATATTAAATAATCCAAATTTTTCCGCTAAATACCCATATGCGAAGGTTGCAGGAAAGCCAATAAATTGAGTAAAAATTAAAGCAATTATTAATTTAGAAGAATCAAACCCCAAGTCTGTTCCATATGCAACAGCCATTCTCACAATAGTATCTATAGCATCAATGTAAAACCAATATGCTATTAAAAATATCAATACAGGTTTATATTTCTTAATTTCTTTAAAAGTATTAAAAACCCTTAAAAAAGATTCTTTAAAAGGATTTTTAAAATCCGTAATTTTTTCAAATTTTTGTTGTTTAACAAATAAAAATAAGGGAATTGAGAACACAAACCACCAGACAGCAACAGAGAGGAAAGAAAACAAAATACCTTCAGTTTGAGAATTTAAATTAAAAAATGAAGGATATAAATACATAGATACATTAATCAAAAATAGGATTCCTCCCCCTAAGTATCCTAGGGCATATCCCATTGAAGAGACGTAATTTCTATCTTCATTAGAGGAAACATCTATCAAAAGAGAATCATAAAAGATATTTGCTCCAGAAAAACCAATAATCGATAAGCCAAAAATTATTAAACTCCATTGCCAGAATCCATAGGAAATAAAGAAAAGAAAACTTGTTGAAATGATTCCTAACAAAGCAAAAATTGACAAAAAAAGCTTTTTCTTACGAGATAAATCAGCCATTGCTCCTAGTAAAGGAGCAATCAAAACAATAATTAGCCCTGCTACGGAACTTGCAGTTCCTAGTAAAGCAGTTGAGGTAGCATCATCAAGATCACCTGCCCAATAAGATTTAAAAAAAAGAGGAAAAAAGCCTGCCAAGACAGTAGTAGCAAAAACAGAATTTGCCCAATCATAAAGAGACCAAGAAAATTTTTCTCTAAAGGTATATCTTTTAGTGACAATCATTCTTTCTAATAGGGATTTTTATGTATTATACCAGCATGAATGATTCTGAAATTACCAAAAATCTAATCGTTTTTTTTCTTCTCATCGCTGGATTGACATTTCTACTTGGCCTTCTTGGATACTTCATTCAAGAATCAGATTTCAGGCAGGAAATAGAAGAAGAAAGTAGAGCTAGTTATCTAGAATCTAAATAGTCTTCAACAAAATCTCCCTCATATCATTAAGAGATTCGGCCCAAGGTTGAGCCTGCTCTAATTGACCCGCTAAAGAAAATAATAAATTTTCATTTCCAAAAGCAGCAGAAAACATAGACCCTACCGGAAGATTATCTTTCGTTCTAAATAAAGGAACAGACATTGAGGGTTGTCCAGACTGATTAAATATTCCTGTAAATGGAGAATACTTAGTGAGTCTCTCCACATAAGTCTTCATATCATTAGTGTTCATATCTATGGTTCCAATTTTTACCGGAGGTGATGCTAAAACTGGGGACAATAGAACATCATACTTATCAAACATTTTTTCTAATTCTTGCCCTAATCTATGATTAATTTTAATTGCATTTACATAATCGCTAGCAGAAAAATTATTACCATTTTCTGCCATTTGAAGAGTCACGTTTTCAAAATATTCATTTGAAATTTCTCTGCCAGTTTGATCAGACTGCGATTTAACCGTATAAGCTACATTAGAGGAGATAATTGTAATAATAGCTAAAGAAATTTCTTCCGAAGAAAAATTTATTTTTGTACTTTCAACTGAATGTCCCAGTTTTTGGCATAAACCTATTGTTGAATTCATCACTTCTTTAACGTCTTCATCAACTGAAATACTTGAATCTTCTAAATAACCAATCTTGAGATTTCCTGGCTCGATATTAATTTGCTCTAAAAAACTTTTTTCTTGATAGGCAGATCTATATGGCGCTCCCTTTTCAGGCCCTGAAGTAACATCCAAAAGAGCAGCAGAATCTCTTACAGAAACAGAAACACAATGAAAAATCGATTGCCCTCCCCACCCTTCAAGAGATGCTGGACCCAGGGGTGTTCTGGCTCTAGTTGGTTTAAGTCCAAATAGTCCACAACAAGAAGCAGGAATTCTTATAGAACCTCCTCCATCACTAGCCTGAGCCATTGGAATTATTCCTGCAGAAACTGCAGATGAAGCTCCTCCGCTAGATCCTCCAGAGGATCTATCTAAATCCCAAGGATTTCTGGTTGGCCCATACAAGACTGGTTCTGTTGTAACAGTTAAGCCAAGTTCTGGTGAATTAGTTTTACCAAATATGTTTAATCCTGAGCCTAATGTCCTTTTAACTAACTCGCTAGTATGGTCTGCAGGAATATTTTCTAAAACTCTAGATCCTCCAGAGGTTACTGTTCCTTTTAAATAATTATTAAGATCTTTTAATAAGAATGGAACACCATTAAATATTCCTGAATCGGTATTGTTTTTTAAATTTTCTCTTGCCAACTCAAAATGTTTAATTGGAACAGCATTTAATTTAGGGTCTAATTTTTCGGTCAAAGCTATAGCAACTTCTAGAAGCTCCGAAGATGATATTTGCTTTGTCCTTATTAGCTCAGCTAATCCAAGAGCATCATAAGAAAAATATTCTGAATTATTCATTACCTATCAAATAATATTTGTTCTGCGGAAGAACTATCTCCGGTTAGCTTTCCATCTAATACAATAGGTTTCCCATTTATGATTGTTCCTAAAACAGTGGAAGAAAATGTATGCCCGTCAAAAGGAGTCCATCCGCATTTTGTTTTTTCAGTCTCATTTGTCACAGGTGTTGTCTTTTCAAGGTCAAACATCATTAAGTCTGCCTTGTAGCCCTCCCTTATGTATCCTCTATCCTGAATAGAAAACCTATCTGCTACCTTGTGACTCATGTATGAAATTACTTCGTTAAGAGAATAATGTCCTTGTTTATGAAGCTCTATCATCATATGAAATGAATGCTCAATCAAAGGAATGCCTGCAGGGGCTTTTCCATAGGGAAGTTTTTTATCTTCATAAGAGTGTGGAGCATGATCAGTAGCTACATAATCTATAAAACCATCCTTAAGAGCCTTTCTAAGAGCATTTCTGTCAGATACTTTTTTTATAGCAGGATTACAGACTATAAAATTGCCTAATTTTTCATAATCACTTTCATCAAACCATAAATGGTGTACACAAACTTCACAGGTTATTTTTTTATTTTTTAAATCAATATTTTCAAAAAGCTTAATTTCTTTTTCAGTAGTTAAATGAAGTACGTGTAAATCTGATGAATATTTTTTTGCTAAATCAATAACCTTAGATGATGATTTGTAACAACATAAATCGTCTCGAATGATAGGATGAAAACTTGCATTTAAAGTTTGATTTTGTGAATTAACTTTATCAGAATTATTTTTTATAGTTTCATTGTCTTCGCAATGAGTCACTATCGTTACTGGACAAAATTGAAAGATTTGCTCTAAAGCAAAATCATCTTCTACTAATAATGTTCCAGTAGAAGTTCCCATAAAAACTTTTAACCCACAAGTTTCTTTTGGGTTTAATTTTTTTATTTCTTCTAAATTTGTTTCTGTAGCTCCAAAATAATAAGAATAGTTAGTCCAAGATTTATTTGCTCCAAGTAAATTTCTTTCGTTCAATAAATCAATAGTAGTTGTATTGGGATCGACATTTGGCATATCAAAGGTAGAGGTAACACCCGAAAAGACGGCTGCCAATGATTCTGAACGTATATCCCCTTTTTCAGTTAATCCTGGATCTCTAAAATGGACTTGATCATCAATTATCCCAGGCGCTACGTAATTTCCTTCAAGATCAATAATTTCATCAGAATCTGAGTTAATTTGGGTAGCTATTTTTTCTATTCTATCGCCTTTAATTCCTATATCAACTACCTCAATAGAATCTTCATTGACTAAATTACAATTTTTCAAAACCAAAGAAAAGTTACTCATTTTTAAACTGACCTCACCATAATAGTTCCATAATTATTGCCTGAACCTAATTCAAAACTTGATTTAATTTCGACAAGAACTTCTTCAACTAAAGATATCATTTTTTGACTATTTCCACAGATAATTAATATCGGACAATCCTCTTGATTTAAATAAAGATAATTTTCTACTTCAATTTTTACATCTGCATGTTTAATCCCATGCAAATCAAGAGTATTAAACTTCATTTATAAAAATTGATATTTCCACGCCGTCAGGGTGTGATTTTGAATATTCTCTTTTAGCAGGAATGAATTTACTTGTGTATTTTGGAGATGATCTTACATAATCTAAATAATCTTCAAGATTAAATAGAATTACATTATCCGCAAAAATCCAGGCATTGTGCTCGATTAAATCGTTTTCTTCTAAAGATTTTAAATCTTTTAGATATAAATCTTTCCAATGATCTATAAAAATGAAATCATATTTTTCATTTAGATTAGGAATTACTTCGTTTGACTTTCCTATGATTAAATTATGCTTTTCTGATAATCCAGCGATATTTATAATTTCAGATGAAATTTCAGCAAATTTTTTGTTTGATTCAATTGATGTGAGCTTAGAATTATTATCTAAGTTTTTTAAAATTCTAATTGTCGAGTACCCTAAATAAACTCCCAACTCAAGTATGTTTTTTGCCTTTGATTCACTAATTGCATTTTCTAATAGAAGTCCCTTTTCATCTCCAATATTCATAAGAAAAGTTTTTTTATATGCATAATTATCAATTATGCTTAGAACAGAATTTGGATTATTAGACTCAGCCTTTAACCTCACACTAGATAGAACTTCTTCTTCTTTTGGCTTTTTGAATTTAAATTTTATAGATATAGATTCAATAAATTCTTGAGTAATCAAACTCAGTACTCCCAGAAAACTTTTTCTGTTAATCCTTAGGGGCATAGAACTTTTTTTTCTTTCCGATTGATTGTTTTTCATTAACCTAAGATAATTTATTTTTGATTATGGTTTTATACAATTTACTATTTAGGATAGCTCTTATTGGATTTCTTTCAATATCTATTTTTGCCGATGAAGATATTAAAAAGGATGAAAAAGAAGATGGACTAGAAGCTTTTCTAAAAGACTTAAAACATTTTCCAGGACTCATTGATGTTTATAGAAATGATGATGATGGGAAGGTTTATTTTTTAATAAAAAAAGATCAATTAGAAAAAGAATTTATTTATTTTGCTCACATTTTAGATGGAATTGTAGAAGCTGGAACTTGGAGAGGTAATTATTTAGATAATGGTATCGTTAAATTCGTAAAGTATTTTGATCAGATTAGAATAGATCGAATAAATACAGCATATGTATTTGATGAAACAAATCCTTTGTCAAAATCTAAAAATGCAAATGTATCTAATTCCTTAATCGATTCGCTAAAAATTGAAAAAACATCTGAATCAGAAGATAAATTCTTGATAGATGTGACTTCATTATTGCTTAGTGAGAATTTGTCTAAAATAACTGTTACTTCTTATAAGGACGATCCTAAGGATAATTTTAAAATTGGTTCAATATCTAAGAACAAGTCTAGTATCAACGCGGTATTAAATTATCCTGAAAATACTGACTTTGAAATTAACTTTGTTTTTTCGAACTCTTCTAACAAACCTATTGAAAATCAAGATTCAAGAAATAATTCAATATCTCTTAGATTCAGCTTTATTAATTATCCTGAAAACAATTTCGAAACTCGAATTGAAGATCAAAGAATTGGTTTTTTTTCTGAAAGAAAAACTAATTTAACTTCAACTGACATTACTCCTTATGAAGATTTGATAAATAAATGGCATCTAGAAAAAAAAGACAAAGATCAAGAAAAATCTGTCCCAATAAAGCCTATTTTATTCTGGATAGAAAATACTACTCCTTATGAACTTAGGCCAATAATAAAAAATGCAGTTTTAGCCTGGAATATTGCCTTTGAAGAGGCAGGTTTTATCGATGCAATAGAAGTTAAAATTCAACCTGATGATGCAGATTGGTCTGCTGGGGATATAAGGTATAACGTTCTTAGATGGACTTCATCTCCCAACCCTCCTTTCGGAGGATATGGTCCTAGTTTTACTAATCCTAGAACTGGAGAAATTCTTGGAGCTGATATTATGCTTGAATGGATTTACCTAACAAATAGAGTTAGATATTCCGAAATTTTTGAAAATCAAGAAATTCATAACAAAGATTTTTGTCTTAATTCACTGATAAAACAAGAAAATAGAATGTTTGGAAAGTTAGCCGCTGAAGCGTTAGATTTAAAAGAAAATGATATAAGCAGATTATATGAGGAAGACTTATACCAATTAATCTTACATGAGGTTGGGCATACATTAGGACTTAATCATAATTTTGCTGCTTCAACACTTCATAATAATTCCGATATTCACAATCCTGAAATAACCTATAAAGAAGGTTTGAGTTCTTCTGTGATGGACTACCATGCCCTGAATATAGCTCCTCTTGGTGTAAAACAAGGTCAATATGCCGATATAAAACCAGGCAATTATGATATTTTGGCCATCAGATATGGATATACTCCAGAACTTTCAAAAAAAGATTTAAATAAAATGCTAGATAAATATTCTTCGGAAGCATATTTGTTTGGTAACGATGGAGATGATATGAGATCTCCAGGAAAAGGGATAGATCCAAGAATTAATACAGGAGATATGACAAACAATCCTGTTGGATATGCCAAAGATAGAATTTTATTATCGCAAAATTTAATACCCAGTCTTTATGATACTTTAAAAGTTAAATCAGATAGCTGGGAAAGTATTTATCAAGGCTACAGGATACTTTTGAGACAAATTCATACCTCTGCGGAAATAATTTCACGACAGGTAGGAGGAGTTTACATAAACAGAGGTTTTATGTCAGATCAAGGAAAAAACCCATATGAAGTTGTACCGTATGACATTCAAAAAGAATCTATAAATATCCTTACAGAATATTATTTTGATAGTGCTAAATTCTTTCTTCCTTCCAATGTTGTAAGCAAAATGCAACGAGAAAGAAGGAGTTTTGATTTTTTTGGAAAAACCGAAGATCCAAAAATTCACAAGATGATCTTAAATGGACAAAAGAAAGTATTAAAACACTTTACTAATTCTAGAGTTCTGAAAAGACTTACAGATACGTCATTGTATGGAAACAAATATCTGCCAAACGAATTATTTAGAGATTTAACATCGTCTATTTTTAATGAAAGTAAATCTCGGAAATTAAATGGTATAGATCAAAATCTTCAGAACTATTATCTTAAAAGACTAATAATGATATTTAAAAGCGGGAGTTTTGATTCTCCTTCAATATCTGCAAGTTTAGCTTCTATGGAGAAAATAAAAGCATATAGCTTTTCTTCTTCTCATGACGAAGCTACAGCAAATCATAAAAAGTTGATTAGATGGAAGATAGAAAATCTACTCAATAATTAGCTGAAAATTACAGTTTTCGTTTTATTTATAAATATTCTTCTTTCTATATGATATTTTACAGCTCTTGCTAAAGTAATAGATTCAAGATCTCTTCCTATCAATTCAAGGTCTTTTGGAGTTTTAGCGTGGTCTACTCTTTCAACGCTTTGATCAATTATTGGACCTTCATCTAATTCTGAAGAAACATAATGGGCAGTTGCTCCTAAAATTTTTACTCCTTTTTCGTAAGCTTGATGGTATGGCTTTGCACCTTTAAAACTTGGTAAAAATGAATGGTGAATATTAATTATTTTTCCATAAAAATCTTTACACATTTTGTTGGATAATATTTGCATGTATCTAGCAAGGATCATCAAGTCTATTTCTAGTTCTTTGATAATTTTTCTTGTTTCTTGTTCTGACTTTTTTTTATTATTTTTATTTACTGGAATATAAAAGAAAGGAATGTCGTGCCAATTTGCTATTTTTTCATGATCTTTATGATTAGAAATAATGCAAGAAACATTCATAGGCAAAATTCCCGAATCAACTCTATACAATAAATCTTGTAAGCAATGTCCATATTTTGAAACAAAAATTGCTGTATTAGGTTTATATCTTTCTTCTTTTATAGACCACTTCATCTTTAAGCTTTTACACTCTTTTTCAAAAAAATTAGAAAATTTATTTAAATCTAATATTTTTTTTGAGTAAATTAATTTTGCCCGCATAAAGAATATTTTGTTTTCAGGATCTCCATAATGAGCAGAATCTAAAATAAAAAGATTTGCTTTATTGAGAGTAGAAGATACTTTTGCAACAATGCCATATTTATCAGGACATTGAACTCTTAAAATATATTGATTATTCATTTTAATCTGTACATAAATAATTAAATTTTACGGCTAGGCCTTCATTTGAACGAGAATATAACCCAACAGTACTTTTATTATTTGAAAAAGTAACTCCAAAATCTGCATTCCAGCATAAATCAAATATTTTAGTCACACCAAATCTAATGTTTAAGGATTTATCAGACCTAAGTCCTAAAAAAGGATCTTTTTCTTCATAATCCTTATATGAGTAACCAACATTTGTAGTAGCAAAAGTTGTTGAATTTAAAGCTCGTCTAGTACTTAAGTCAAATGATCTTTTTATGTAAGTTTCAATTGGTGAAGTTGCATAAAAATGTTCATAATTTGTTTTATAACTTAAAAAAACACCACTCTTAGGGAAAACTATACTTCTATTTAGGCCCACCCCAATAAAATCTCCTGTTTTATTTTGCGAACCAAGAAAATCTCTTTCATCAAGGTACACATTTAAGCCAAAAGATCCGGAATCTCTCAATGTTGCTTTCCAATCAACTTCAGCACGATGAGATCGAAGTAGTTCAGAGCCCTGTAAAAAAACTTTAAATGCTGTAAATGATGGAGTAAAAGATTGATTTGTTAAACCAAGTTTTTCATCATCGAGCATATTAAACTCTCTATTAAAAGAAAATACACCTGTAGATGAATCAAAATTAGAAAAATCTCTATAAGCTTGCCTAGAAAGAGAAATGATATAATTTAGAGTGTCTCCTCTGGGATGTCTCAAATCTTGTGTAATTTGAGAGGAAAATGCAGTTGTATAATAAAGATCTGATTTTGGTTTGTTAGAAATCTGTAAGTCAATTGCTCCTAAATCTCCCACTATGGTAACAACATCTGTATCAAGACCTGCATTTGCATTGCCTGAGATGCCCATTCCGAAAGATATAACTGATTGAGTTTTGAATAACTTTGTTTCGTTTTCTATTTGATTAAGAAATACTTCTACCTTTTCTTTGACTTCTTTTGGTGGATCGTAATTTTTAATATCATCTAAATAACGCTTAGCTGATGCAAAGGCTCCTAATCTAAAATATAAAACACCCAATTCCAATTTTATCCTTGGTAAATCTGGCTTATAAATTAACATTTGTTCAAAAACTCCAATTGCAGCCTCTAAGTCACCAACTAAAATTGACAAATTTGCATAATTAAATAAATTTTCTAGGTCAGTAGGATCATCTATTATTGAATCAAATACTTTTTCTCTTTCTATTTGTGTTGCTCTTAGTTCTTCAGGATCATTGATTGATGGTGGAACATTTTGAGCGAAAAGACTTATACTTAATACAAAGCATATAAATAGGATTATTTTTTTAAATAAAAGCTGAAACTTTTTCATATAAAAGATAATTTGAAAAAAGATTATATTAAAAATAAGACTAACATTGGATAAAAATAGAATTTTATTAACATGAATTTCTCAAGAATTGGAAAATATCTTTTAATACCCTTCTCGCTCTTTGTTAGCATAATCCCAATTTTTGATCCACTAAATACTTTTTCCAGTCTTAGGAATACTGCCTTCGATTTATTCCAAAATATTTCTCCAAGAGAATCGATTTCTTCTGATAATGTGATAGTTCTTGATATTGATGAAAAATCACTACAGAAAATAGGTCAATGGCCTTGGCCTAGAAGTGCACTTGGAAAATTGGTAGATAAAACTTATCAATCTTCTTCTTTAGGTTTTGACATTGTTTTTGCTGAATCCGATAGAACAGGTTCGAAAGAACTAAAAAAACAATACAAAGAAAATCTATCTCTTCAAAATATACTTAATAGAGTACCTGATAATGACGATATATTTGCTGACTCAATAAAAAATCATGGAACAGTAGTTTTAGGATCAATACCCAGTAATTCTTTAAATAATTCATTTAAAAAAAAATTTGGCTTGATAGAACAAGGCGATAATCCTAGAAAATTTTTACAAAAATATTCAGGAATTCAAACTAACTTAAAAAAATTAGACACTGCTGCTCAAGGAATAGGAAGCATGAGTATTGGAAATAATGACTCGATAATAAGAAGACTTCCTCTTTTTGAAAATATAAATGGTTCATTAATGCCTTCTTTGGGGTTAGAAATTTTAAGAGTAGCAATTGGCGCATCAACATATCAGATAAAATCATCAAATGCTTCTGGAGAAACTGCTTTTGGAGAAGAAACTGGAATTAATCATGTCAAATTAGGAAATCTAATCATCCCAACAAATGAAGATGGGTCTGTATGGATTCATTATTCTAAAAAACCTATAAAAACTATCCCTATATGGGAAGTGCTGAGTTCTAATTATTCATCTGACTTTTTTGAAGGAAAAATTCTAATTGTTGGAACCAGTGCCCCAGGATTATTTGATCTAAGATCTACGCCTTTAGAAAATAATGTTCCTGGAGTGAATATAATTGCTAATTTAACTGATCAAATTCTTTCAGGACAATTTCTTAAAAGACCTGATTGGATATTTGGTTTGGAACTGATTACTGGAATTATACTTGCTATATTGATTACTTTTTTTATCCAATCTTTAGGACCTATAGGAGGTTTATCTGTCTTTGTTTTAGGGAACTGTATTTCAATTATAGGAAGTTACTATATTTTTAATAATTACAGTTATCTTGTAGATCCTATATCTCCACTGGTGATTTGTCTTATATGTTATTTGGTAGTTACCTTTTTTAATTTTCTCTTTACTGAATTAGAAAGAAGCAAAGTAAGAAATGCTTTTTCTCAGTATATGTCACCGGTAATGGTAGAAAAATTAGCAAAATCAAGTGCATCTCTCAAACTAGGAGGAGAAAGAAAAGAAATGACTTTTCTATTTTCTGATATAAGAGGTTTCACCTCAATTTCTGAAAAATATAAAGACGATCCAGAAGCCTTAACTGATTTAATAAATAATTTATTAACTACTCTATCTAATGAAATATTAAGTTATCAAGGGACTATAGATAAATATATGGGTGATTGCATTATGGCATTTTGGAATGCTCCATCAGAAGATCCATTTCACAGAGAAAAATCTATTGATGCAGCCTTTGCAATGACTAAGGCTTTAGAGAAATTGAACATAGATTTAAATAGATCAAATGAAGATAAATTATCTGTTGGAATTGGTATCAATACAGGTGAATGTATTGTTGGAAACATGGGTTCGGATAAAAGATTTGACTATACGGTGCTTGGAGATGCAGTTAACTTAGCTTCTCGCTTAGAAGGTCAATCAGGCAATTATGGAATGAAAATTATTCTTGGAGAAGGATCAATTAAGGGACTTTCAGAAGAAAAATATATAATTTTTGAACTTGATTCAATTGCAGTAAAAGGTAAATCAGAACCCGTAACTATTTACACAGTATTTGATAAAAAAGAAATAAATACAGAGAATACTTTCTTAGCAGACCATCAAAATTTTTTAGTTAATTATAGAAATCAAAATTGGAATGAAGCCAAAGAACATATTGATAAATATAGGTTTTCTAAACCAGAATTTACTTTATACTACACGCTCTTTTTAGAAAGGATTGATGAATTATCCAAACAAAATTTGCCTGAAGACTGGACTGGAGTCTTTGTTGCAGAAACGAAGTAAGTTATTTCTGCTTATTTTCTTTTTAATTCCCTCTTTTATATATTCAGAAGCTATTGTAAATATTGAAGATCTTAGAAGAGATGGCGAAAAAGGTTTTTTTGCAAATATTTCAGGTTCCCTGAGTTTTTCTAGAGGAAATAGAAATAGAGACAGTTTTTCTATTCAATCCTCTTTAGACTACAACATAGAAAATTTAGAAACTTTTTTTGTTGTAAAAAGATCACAAAAGAAAATAAACAAAAGTAATTATGACTCTGCAACATTAGCTCATCTAAGACTTAATTTTTTATTTGATAAAGATCCAAGTTTAGAGGCATTTATACAGTATTCTAAGAATCCTTTTAGAAAATTTAATAAAAGGGAATTGATTGGTTTAGGTGCAAGATTTAATTTAGAAAATAACTTTAAAGCAGGAATAGGAATAATGAATGAAAATGAGGAAGATCTATCAGCGATATCAAATAACACGCTTAGATTGTCTTCTTATATACACAGTGAATTTTTAATTGATGAAAACATAGTATTTGATTTATCTGCATTTTTGCAGCCTGAATTAAGTTCATTTAGTGACTATAAAGCAACGTTGATAGGACAATTTGATTTTCACGTAAATGAAAATTTTAAAATTTCACTTCAATACAATACATTTTATGATTCAAAACCCCCTTCAAATGCAGTAAAAAAAGAAGAGGGATTTGCTACAGTATTTTCGTATAATTTTAACTAGTTATTATGGACGGCTTCTTTAATTTAATCTCAGATGTATGGAATCAGGATTTCCTTGGAATTTCTATTGGAAACGTTGTCATTTCTATTGTGATTATAGTTTTCTCCTTAGTTATGAGAGCTTTGATTATCTCTAGGGTTTTTAGATTTTTAGAAAATTTAGCAAAAGAAACAGAAACAGAAGCAGATGATATTCTTCTTGAAACTCTTGAAAAACCTATTGGTAATGTGCCCCTGGCATTAGGAGTTTATCTAATAATAGAGTTATTGCCTTTATCTGGTATTGCAGATGTTTTTTTAACTAATACTGTTAAAGCCTTAATTGCTTATACAATATTTAGTGTTCTTACAAAAGCTATCGGACCAATCTTTGAGCTTCTCTCTGTAAAATCTTGGGTAACCGCAGCTTTGTCTATGTGGTTAGAAAGATTTACAAGAGTTCTAATTTGGATTTTAGCAATTGCAATTATTTTAGATATATTTGGAGTTGAAATAGGGCCTATTATTGCTGGATTAGGACTTTTTTCTGTAGCCGTAGCTTTAGGAGCTCAAGATTTATTTAAAAATCTTATTTCAGGAATTCTTATTATTGCAGAAAATAGATTTCAGCCTGGAGATAGAATTGAAGTTGATGGGAAATTACACGGAATTGTAGAAACTATTGGTTTTAGATCAACTATGATAAGACTTTTTAATACTTCGCCAATGATAATTCCTAATAAAGATCTTTCAGACGTCAATGTAACTAACCATGGAGAGTTAAGATATAGAAGAATAAAATGGCAGATTAATCTTTTATACTCAACTTCAGTGGAGCAACTGAAATTAATTTGTGATCAAATTGGTGAATACATCAGTGATGACAAGGAAGGATTTGCTATAAATCCTGGGCAAGAATCTTTTGCAAAGGCTGTTGAGTTTGGAGCAAGTTCAATTGATGTTGAAATTTTATGCTATTCAGCCGAACGAGATTATTCACATTACACTGATTTAAAGCAAAAACTTGTATACAAAGTAATGGAAATTGTTAGAGAAAATGGTTCTGACTTCGCTTTCCCATCTAGATCGGTGTATGTCGAATCTAGCCACGAAACAGAATCCTAATTTATCCGGTCCTATCTGCAGCAGTTTGCTTTAAATCTTCAAACAAAGTCGGATAAACTTCAGTTAATTCATCTAAAGATTCTTTTGAAAGCTTTAATAGCTTAACCTCTTCTAATACTGATATAGTTGCATTTCTTTCTGCTTCGCTAATTAACCCAGTTTCTCCAAAATAATCGCCAGACCCCAATACAACAGGAGTTTCAATTTCTACTTGTACACTGCCGAATTCAATTATGTATAGAGAATCTGCAATATCGCCCTTTTCAAAAATAATTTGTTTTGCTGGTAAAACTAATGGCTCAAGTTTTGAATTAATTTTAGTTATAGCCCCTATGGGAAGATTTGAAAATAAATTTATTTCTGTAATCGCCTCAAGGGAAACTAAAAAATTTCTTTTTTGAATATCTTCATAATAAGCTGAAGCAAGAATTGCTGCAGGCAAAGCAAACATAGCAATTCCTAAAAACATTGCAAAACTAGAAATAAGTTTACCTAAATCAGAAGCAGGAGTGACATCACCATAACCGACAGTGGTGAGAGTAGCTATTCCATACCACATTGAGTCTAATATATTTCCAAATTCTTCTGGCTGAAGATCTTTTTCAAGAAAATGAATAATTACTGAAAAAATTAAAAGCAGAGAAAAGACAACAATTTGTGTTCCCAAAATAGAAAGTCTTTGTTTCCATATTGTTTTTAACAAAGTATTCGTTGGAAGTAGAACTCTTAATTGACTAAAAATCGAATAAGCTCTAAAAATTCTAAAAATTCTTAAATCGATGATACTAATAAATAGATAATTAAAAATAACAGTGATATCAATAAGAAGTAAGGTTGAAAATTTTCTCTCTTTATAAATTCTAAAAATTGCTTCAAAAATATAAATACTAAAAGAAAATAAAATAAAGTTTTCTGATAAAGTTAGTAGGCTGTCGGATAATGAATATCCAGAAATTAGTATTTGATGGATAACATTCAAAATAATTAAATATCCAATGAAATCATCAAAATACTTTTCAAAAAGTTTCATATTGGGGATTGATTCTATTAGAAAATTTACATAGAGTGAAATTTATATATAAATTTTTTAATTGAGATATAGGAGAGAAAATTGTTTGAAATATATAAAGATAAATCTAAAAAATTTAGATTTAGATTAAAAGCTAAAAATGGGGAAATAATATGTGCCAGCCAGTCTTATACTACAAAAAGTGCATGCGCTAAAGGAGCAAGATCCTTAATATTAAATTCTAAAAAGAAAAAATCTTTTAAAGTTCTAAAAAATAAGGCAGGAAAATTTTTCTTTAATGTTGTCGCCGGAAACAACAAGATAATAGCTACTAGCCAAGGATATAAATCTGAGAGTTCTTTAAATAAAGGAATAGAAAGCGTTCAAAAAAACGCAACTAAAAAGAACTTATCTTAAAAATTAACCCCAATATAAGATTATTGCGGGAACGCTTATCAGGATAATAAGAATTTCCAAGGGTAATCCTACTTTCCAATAATCACCAAATTTATAGTTCCCAGGAGCCATAACCAAGGTATTACATTGATGTCCTATAGGCGATAAGAATGCACAACTTGCTCCAATGGCTACTGCCATCAAGAAAGGTTCAATTGGTTGATTTATTTTTTCAGCGAGAGATACAGCAAGAGGAGCCATTATCACGGCTGTTGCAGCATTGTTAATAATATCTGATAAAAACATTGTAATAATCATTATCAGAACTACCAGCCAAACATAATCCACAGCTGTAGATAGATCAGCTAAATAAGAAGAAACAGAATCAGTAATTCCATAGGAAATTAAAGTATTGCCAATTGGAATCATTGCTGCCAACAAAATAACAACAGGCCAGTCTATATGTCTATATACTCCCTCTCCAGTTAATAACTTCGAACTAACAAATCCAATAACACAAATTAGAAAAGCTACTACGATAGGTACATAGTTAAAGATCACTAATAATAAACATATTACAAATAATCCAAATGCAATAAATATTTTAGTTGGATCTCTTGCAACGTCGAATTCTCTTTGCCATAACGGCATCAAACCTGCCAGTTCGAGTTTTTCTGAAATATTGTTTTTTTCACCTCTATTGGCAATTAACAAAACATCGCCTACTTTAAATATTTCATTTGATAATCTAAATCTAAATTTTAAACCTCTTCGCCATAAACCTAGCAAAGACAAATCTCTGCCAATAAGTCGCTTAAAATATTGATATTTACGCCCAATCAATCTTGATTTTGGAACAATAATGGCTTCAATACCGCCTAAATCTTCTATAGAAGTAAGGTCATTTTCAGAATCAATGTCTAAACCAAATTCTTGTTGAATATCTGCAACCATATCAGGATTAATTTTCATAATTAGAATTTGGCCTTCATGTAGTTTTTGATTTCCATGTATTTCTATTTTTTTTCCATTTTCATCAATTTGACCCATAAGCGCTGTATCTGTATCTAATTCCTGACGAAAATCTAATGCTCTTTTGTCGATAAGCTTGCTATTTTTAGTAATTACCATTTCAACAAGATAGTCTTCAAGTTCTATCAGTGGATTATTTTCTGAATTTATTGGCCTAAGTTTTATTAATCTCCAACCAACAAGAACCATAAATAAAATTCCTAAGATACTTACAGGTACTCCTGCAAAAGAAAAATCAAAAAAAGCAAAATCTTTATCTACAAAATCATTTCTAAATTCAGAAATAATTATATTCGGGGGAGTACCAATTTTTGTATTCATCCCTCCTAGAATAGAAGCAAATGATAGAGGAATTAAAAATTTTGATGGATTCCAGTTCATTTTTTGACAGATGCCAAGAGTGATTGGTAAAAGCATTGCCATAGCGCCAATATTATTCATAAAAGATGAAAGAATTGCTGCAAAAAAAGTTATTGAAATCATAAATTGAATTTCACTATTTGCGTAAGCTTGTAATTTCCTTCCTATCACCGAAATAAAACCTGATCTTTCTAAACCCTTACTAATCAATAATACTAAAGCAACTGTAATTACAGCCGGATGAGAGAATCCTCTAAAGGCATCTTCAGGTTGAATGTATCCAAGTAAAACAAAAATAGATAAGATCCCTAGAGAAATTGCATCGTAACGCCATCTACCCCATATAAAAAGTCCAACCATTAGGATTAAAAGACCTAATATGATTATTTGATCAAACATTTATTTAAATAAAGAGGGAATTAAAGCAGGTGTTTTCTTCATATACTCCTGATAGTCCGGCCTTCTTTCAAGACTTCGATTATCCATCATTGGTATCGATGCAAAAATAAACATGGCAAACATAGATAGAGGAAAAATTATAAGCCAAAAATTATCAAAGGACTGAGATAAAGAGAAACCAAATAAACCAAACCAAAATAAAATTTCTCCTAAATAATTTGGATGACGACTGTATTTCCACAATCCCTTGTTCATGGTAAGTGAAGCATTTTTCTCATCAGCTTTAAATGAGTGCATTTGTTCATCAGAAACATGCTCAAGTAGAACGGCTAGAATTGTAAAAATACAAAAAAACCAATCTACAAAAGATACTGGCTGATCATTTATCGTTATTGCAAAATATAATGGAAACAAACAAATATTTACCATTAAAGTTGGAAAAAGATGTATTCCAAAGAAATTTATAAATAGCTTAAATCGTCCAAAAGTTTGATAGAGATTAATGTAGCGAAAATCTTCTTTTTCTAGGCCCGGCCAGGTTTTTGACCAATTCCAGGTCAAACGAATCGCATAATAAGTAACAGGAATACCTATTAAAAGGAACCTTAATTTAGAAGATTCATCAACTTCCGGATACATTATTAAATATATGAATATTGCAAGTGGAATAACAGACCAAAAAGGATCGTACAAACTTGAATTTTTATAAATAATGCTAAATGTAAATATGACTACTGTAGCTACAATATGAGCTAGCAGGATATCTAACCAAAGATGGCCTAAGTCAAAATATGCCAAAGAAAGATACCCAAGTAAAATTGAAAAAAAATAAGCAAAGAAACAAACAATTAGACTTTTTGTATACATGAGATTTATTTTTTAGGAGTAAAAGTAACAGGTAATTCCTGAATAGCATTTACAAAGTTATTTGGCGTATAAACAATATCGCCTGATTGAGTCATGTCTGGAAATCTTTCGAAAATCTTTTCATAAACCACTTCTAGTTGCATATTAGCAGTATGTTTGCCTAAACAAAGATGTCTTCCGTAACCAAAAGATAAATGTTTTTTTGCATTTTCTCTTCTAATGTCATACTTATCAGGATTCTCAAAAATTTCAGGGTCTCTATTGGCGGCACCATACCATAGAGATATTTTTTCATTAGGTCCTATTTTTTGATCTCCGATTTGTGTATCAACCTTTGTAGTTCTTCTCATGTATGTAACAGGATTTGCTACCCTAATTGATTCATGAACCATATTAGGAATTAAAGAACGATCGTTTAATACAAGTTCTTTTTGATCTTGATTTTCTGAAAGTAGATTCATGGTGCCGCTTATAGAGTTTCTAGTTGTATCATTTCCTGCGAATATTATTAGAAGCCAAGATCCATCTAAATATTCATTAGGAAGTTTTTTTCCGTCTATTTCGATATTTGCAATAACAGAAAGCAAATCATCTTTTGGAGATTTTCTTCTTTCTTCTAGAATGTGTCTTCCATAAGAAAACATTTCATTAATCATATTTGTAAACATTTCTATTAAAGCAGGGTCAGGAGCTGCCTGATTTTGCTCCTCAGATAAACTAATTTCATTATTTTGAACTGCCTGTGTAGCAGCTATTACTTGTGCCATTTCTAAAAATTTCATCCACTCAATGATTTTTGGACGATCTGCTTCAGGTACTCCTAACATTTCACATAAAGTAAACATTGGAAGTTCTGCGGAAACACTTTCAACTAAATTACATTTTCCTAGAGGAGCTACTGAATCTAGTAATTGATCAACTTTCAATTCAACTTTTTTTCTCAAAGAACTTACATATTTTGGATTAAAAAAAGCCATATGAGGATTTCTCATATTCAAGTGTAATAAACCATCTAAGCTCAACATATGATCCATAGTTGATCTATAAAGCGGAGAATCGTCCATTGCAGTGAAGCCATGAGTTAACGAGGTGCCGCCAGCTAGTTGTGAAGAAAATATTTCCTGATTTTTTGAAACAAATTCGATATCTTTATATTTTGTTAGAACCCAAAAACCCGGTTCTGAATCTTCTGGTCCCGTTTTGTGAAAATAAACAGGCGCTTGTTTCCTTAATTCTGAAAATTTTTCATATGGCTGACCTTTTGTAAACATAAAAAGATCTGTCAAATCAAAATCTCGTTCATATAAATATACTTCCTCATACTTAGGAGAATTTATTTCTACAAAAGGTTGTGAATCGCTGTTTAACTTTAATGACATATTTTTTATTTTACTTAATTTTTAAAAAAATGGCGCGCCCGGAAGGATTCGAACCTCCGACACCCTAGTTCGTAGCCAGGTGCTCTATCCAACTGAGCTACGGGCGCTTTTTTAACTCTCTTCAATAACTTTAGCGTGGATTTCTCCTCTGTGAACCGGAACAGCTTTAGGAGCACTTATTCCTAAACGGACTTGACCTCCTTTAATTTCTAAAACTGTTACTTCTACATTATCGCCAATTACAAGAGTCTGATCTCTTCTTCGACTTAAAACTAACAAATTTTTTCCCCTTTCTAATAAGATAGCAAAAAAACCACCCATGCTAAAGGAATTTAATTACAAATCTAATCCGTAAGGAGGAGCTTTAGAAATTTCAGGATTTAATAAATATGTTTTTGTCCTTAAATAGTCTGCTAGCTCATGATTTGATAATTTTGTATCAATATCTGAATACTTAAACGGCTCTCCAACAACAAACTTAAATTCACTTCCAATCCGTCTTTTTACTTCATTGAATAGCAATGAGGCTCTAAACATATCACCAAGGTGGCTTGCCAATTGAAACTTTATAGAATTACATCCATAAAAATATATAGGAACAATTGATGGATCAGTTTGTTTTATAAGTCTCGATGTAAATTTTTTCCACTCTGGATCAAAAGCCATTTTCGTACTTTCATAAAACTTAGCTGTAGTAGATACAGTTCCTGAAGGAAATATTATTATTGATCCTCCATTTGCAAGATGTTCTCTAGATTTTTTTCTGGTATCAAGATTTGTTATCAAAGCCTGTTTATCTCCAGTGAAATCTATTGGCAATAAATATCCTTTTGTCTCAGGCGCTCTCAATAATAGTGAGTGAGTTAACACCTTGAAATCATCTCTGTATTTTGAAACAAAATAACTAATTACCAATCCATCTAAAACTCCATAAGGATGATTTGCGACAAAGATTGTTGGACCATCTTTTGGAATATTTATATTGGAATTGAAGTCTAATTTTAATTTGAGCTGATCTAAACACCCATGCCAAAAACTATCCCAATTATTAGGGTTCTCCTGATATTCACGATACAGTTTAAATAGCGCCGGTTGACCTGCCATAGATTCAATGGTTCTTATGATCAACTTACGATACCAGGGGTCATCTGGATCCGCGTAGCTAAAATACTTTGACTCTATATAATCCATTAAATTATTGGCGGAGAGAAAGGGATTCGAACCCTTGAAGGAGTTGCCCCCTTACCCGCTTTCCAAGCGAGCGCATTCGACCACTCTGCCATCTCTCCATTTTATTTGATATAAAAGCTAGCAATTCTGTCTCCATGAAAAGTACCTAACCAAATTTTATTTTTTTCTGGTAAGGCAACTGTAGCAGCTCCCATTTGTTTATTGATAAATTGATAACTATTGATTTCATTTAAATCCAATAATGAAAGTTGATGAATGGTAAAAGGTAAAGGACATTGAACTATTGATTCATCACATTGAAGTCCTTCTACACCTGAATAATTATGTGCTGCAACCCATAAGCCAGTGTCTGTAACTAAAAGATTATCTTTGCCTCCGCCAAGATGCTTGTAATCAATTGAGTTTTTAGAAAGATTAAATTTTACAGTTAATCCAGAAAACCAATAATTAATGTAGAGAAATTTCTCGTCAAAAGATAAATCTATACCGTTTGGAAAAGAGCCGCTGGTATTTGATATAGCCTCAAAACCATTGTCTTTACGCCAATAAAAAACTTCTCCTGTATTTGAAATAAATATGCTTGCAGAAACTAATGACCATTCAGAAATATCAGAATCAAACATACTTGTAACATAAAAAGAACCATCTTTTTTTAAGGCAATATCATTAAAATATTTATTCTGTGGTGAATCGACACAACCTCTCCATATCAACTCCAAGGTATTTGTTTCTATTAGTTCAAATAACTCTATTGTCTCTCGAGGAAGATGATTTACTACTGCGAGCATATATTTTCCGTCATCACGTTCAATAAGATCTATACCGTGAGGCGATATTCTCTTATCCTCTAGAATACAAGAAGTTTCTCCCCATTCATTAGATTCATATGAAATTGAAATTTCCTCTCTTTTATTTGTTTTTAAATCAAAATATACCAGGTCTCCAAATTTTGTATTTGGTGCAAGCGAACCAAATTCTGAAATTATTATTTTTGTCTTAGAAGGAGAAAGATATAAATCTTCAGGATTCTGAAATCCACATACCACTTCAAATACTTCGTCATCATTACAAGTAGAAATTTCATTAAATTCGCTAAAACCAAAAGAAGATAAAAAGAATACAATTGTTAAAAAAAGGTCGTATAGCATTAGGTCCTTATTCCATATCCTTTTTTAAGCAAATAATAAGCAAGTGCAAAAAAGATTAATATGAAAAAGGTTATCATCATCAATGCATATTGAACATTGATATCGGATACGCCTATCATTCCATATCTAAATGCATTGACCATATAAAGCAAAGGATTTGCCTTTGAAACAATTTGCCAAGTATTTGATAAAAGATCAACAGAATAAAAAACTCCTCCTAAATAAATTAAGGGAGTAAGGATAAATGTAGGGACGATATTTATATCGTCAAAATTATCTGCAAATAAAGCGTTCAAAAAACCAGCTATTGAAAACAAAAAGGCAGTCATTACGACAACCAAAAGAGTTAAAGGAATGTTCTGGACAGTTATATCTGTGAATATCAAAGACGTAAGTAATACAAGAAAACCTACGATTATTCCCCGAACTACGCCACCGAGAACAAAGCCAATCAGAATCAAATAAGTAGGCATAGGAGAAACAAGTAGTTCTTCAATACTTCTTTGAAACTTTACGCCAAAAAAAGATGAGACTACGTTTGAATAGGCATTTGTAATGACTGCCAACATTACTAATCCTGGCGCCATAAATTGCATGTAATCAAAACCTGACATTTTGCCAATTCTTTCGCCGATGAATGTACCAAATATCAAAAAATACAATATTGTTGTTAATACCGAAGGAATTAAAGTCTGGCTCCAAATTCTAAAAAATCTTAAAACTTCTTTTCTTAAAAGAATGAATAAAGATCTTAGTTGTTCATTAATGGTCATTATTAGTAAGTTTCAGAAATAATTCTTCAAGCCTATTAGTCTCATTTCTCATACTTAAAATTTCAATTCCTTCATGATCAAAGAAATCAAATATTAAGTTTAAATTAGTACCCTTGTTTGCTTGAACAGAAAAAGTTGAATCATTTATTTTTTTTATATCAAAATTTTCTGAATATAGGTTTTTGCTTGTTTTTTCTTTTAAATCAAAAATAAAAGTTTCTATTTCTATTTCTCTTAAGAAAGAATTCATGTCTGAATTTCTTACAATCTTTCCATGATCTATTATGGATATATTTTTACAAAGCCTTTCTGCTTCTTCTAAGTAGTGAGTTGTAAGAATTATAGTAGTTCCTTTTTTATTTATTTCTACTAAAAACTCCCATAATGATCTCCTTAATTCCGTATCTACTCCTGCAGTTGGTTCGTCTAATATAAGAAGGTCAGGATTATTTACCAAAGCTTTGGCAACCATTAATCTTCGTTTCATTCCCCCAGATAAATTCCTACCTTGCTCATTCCTTTTGCCCCATAGATCTAATCTTTTAAGATAAAACTCACAATTTTTTTTAATATCAGAAAATGGCATTCCAAAAAAACCTGCTTGGTGAAGCAGAATATTATGTACTGTTTCAAATTGATTAAAATTTACTTCCTGACCAACGATGCCAATTCTCTTTTTTGCTTCAGAATGATGAGTATCTATATCTAACCCTAATATATTTACTTTCCCTGAAGATTTATTTACCAATGAACTAATAATGCCAATCATAGTAGATTTACCTGCTCCATTTGGACCCAAAAGAGCGTAGAAGTCACCTTGTTCAACTTCAAAGCTTATATCGTCTAGCGCAACTAAATTATTATCGTAAATCTTTGTAAGATTCTTGATTTCTAATGCTTTCAAATTATTTTTTTGATAGAAATGACATGCCGTCTTCTAAACCCTTAAGCGTTAAAGGATACATACTGTCATCAATAAGGTGTCTTGAAATTTCAATTGAGGATGAGTAATCCCAATGCTCTTCTGGAACTGGATTTAACCAAATTAATTTATCATAAGTAGTCATGATTTTTTTCATCCAAACAGATCCTGCTTCTTCATTCCAATGTTCAATACTACCGCCAGGGTTAGTAATTTCATATGGAGCCATAGTTGCATCGCCAACAAAAATTATTTTGTAATCTGATGCGTATTTATGTATCACATCTTCGGTCTTAATCCTTTCATTATGTCTCCTTCTATTGTCTTTCCATACAGTTTCATAAATGAAATTATGAAAATAAAAATACTCTAAATTTTTAAACTCTGTTTTACATGCAGAAAATAATTCTTCACAAATTTTAATATGAGGATCCATTGATCCACCAACATCAAAAAATACAAGAACTTTAACTGCATTAGTTTTTTCTGGAACCATTTTAATATCTAGCAAGCCAGCATTTTTAGCAGTACTTTTAATGGTATCGTCTAAATCAAGTTCTTCATTATTAGATTGTCTGATAAATTTTCTTAATCTTCTAAGAGCAACTTTGATATTTCTTGTACCTAGTTCAACAGAATCATCTAAATTCTTAAAGTCTCTTTGTTGCCAAACTTTAACTGCTTTATTTTGTTTTCCTTCTCCATCAACTCTAACACCTTCTGGATGAGACCCTGCATTTCCAAAAGGCGATGTACCACCAGTGCCAACCCATTTATCTCCTTTTTGATGCTTGCCTTTTTGCTCTTCTAATCTTTTTTTAAATTCTGAAAGAAGCTTCTCAAGACCGCCCATCGTTTCAATTTTTTTTAGTTCATCTTCTGTTAAAAACTTTTCAAATTCTTTCCTTAACCATTCTTCTGGAACCAAAGCTTGAAGGACGTCATCCAAAGTTTCTAGCCCTTTAAAGTAAATATCAAAAGCTCTGTCAAACTTATCGTAGTGTTTTTCATCTTTAACAAGAACCGATCTTGATAAATAGTAAAAATCATTGATATCAGCAAATATTACTTGTTTCTCTAGACCAGATATCAAATCTAGAAGTTCTCTTAGAGTGCAAGGTACTCCAACTTCTTTTAGAGTTTTAAAAAGATTAATTAACATTCAATTAATTTTGGTTGTTTCCTTCTCTTCTAGTCATAAAAGCTAATCTCTCAAGTAATTGAACATCTTGTTCATTTTTAACTAAAGCTCCGTACAAGGGAGGAATAGCTTTTGAAGGATCTCTATTCTTTAAGATTTCATCAGGTAAATCATCTGCCATTAAAAGTTTTAACCAATCTACTAATTCAGAAGTAGATGGTTTCTTTTTCAATCCAGGGACTTTTCTGACATCAAAGAAGATATCTAATGCCTCTTTGACAAGCTTTTCTTTAACTTTTGGATGATGTACTTTAATAATTTCTTTCATTGTTTCTCTATCTGGAAATGATATGTAATGAAAAAAACATCTTCTCAAGAATGCATCAGGCAATTCTTTTTCATTGTTACTTGAAATTATAACTATTGGCCTTGTTGTGGCCTTTATAGTCTCTTTTGTTTCATAAACATAGAATTCCATTCTGTCTAATTCTTGTAAAAGATCGTTTGGAAATTCAATATCAGCTTTATCTATTTCATCAATTAGAAGAACTACTTGTTGTTCTGAAGTAAATGCCTCCCAGAGCTTTCCTTTTTGAATATAATTTGAAATATCTTTAACTCTTTCATCTCCTAATTGAGAATCTCTTAATCTTGTAACGGCATCATATTCATATAGCCCTTGTTGGGCTTTAGTCGTAGATTTTATGTGCCATTCAATTAGCGGTAAGTCTAAAGATTTAGCCACTTCTAATGCAAGCATGGTTTTTCCTGTTCCCGGCTCTCCTTTAATCAATAATGGTCTTTCTAGAGCTATTGCTGCATTTACTGAAAGGCTTAGATCGTCTGTAGCAATATATGATTTTGTACCTGTAAATTTCATGTATTTTCCTAATTTGAGTATTTTTTAAAAATCTATAATAACAATATTTTAAGTATTATTTCTTAATTCTTAATTTTGCTAATTGTTTTGATTGGCCTACTAAATTACCTTTCGAATCCCATATTTCTCTATCTTCTTCGATGTAGTTGTTTGTAATAAATTCTGTCTTAGCAATAACTTTTAAAGGTCCGGGTTCAGGTATATTTCTAATATGAGATGTTAACGTAAGCGTTGGAACCCATCCTACTGTGCCTAGTTTGTTATAGATTGGTGGAGTTGTTGCATCTAAAAATAGAATAAGGCTAAAGAGATCTATCGGTCCACTATCCTTCCATCCCATGTATAAGTTTAAAGTGGCTTTGTTATTTTTTTTTGGATTTTCCCACCATATTGAGTCTAAACAATATTTTTTTTCCAAATTTTTATCCAGTTTAGGACTAAAACCCTCTTTATAGGGAACTTGTATGCACGACTCATAATCATCAAAATTAGGCGCACTTCTTAAATTTTCTTTAAGACCTTTCATTTTTGAAAAATCTGTAAAAGTAACAGTAGAAAAAATCTTCAAATTTCCTTTTTGCTTCAAAGAGACATATGCAGTTGAGGTACTTTTGGTAGAAGCTATTTTTGATACTGATATATCTGCAAGTCCAAAATCAACTCTATCTATGTAGTTTGCGGATATTACCAAAGGATCCTTATGATCAAGGTACTCAGAACAAGCGTTTGCTAGCAAAGACATTGAATATCCGCCATTGGCAGTTTGCCCAATACTCCAGTTATCTGAAATATTTGCTGTAAAATTACCATTTGAGGTTTCAATTACTTTTATAGCATCTTTGAAGTTCTTAGAAATACTCATATGAAGTTTTAATTATAAATTTTAATGAAACAAAATTCTTATTTTGACATAGGAGCCAACTTAACTCATGAATCTTTTGACAATGATTTCTTGACAGTTATTGAAGAGGCCAAATTAAAAAACGTAAAAAAAATCTGCATAACTAGCACTTCCATAGAAGATACAAAAGTGTCTTTAAAAATGGTGGAGAATGAACAAAATTTCTTCATAACAACTTGCGGTATACATCCGCATTATGCAGATACATTTGAAGAGTCTAATATTGAAGAGATAAAAAAATTAAGTGAAAATCCTGCTGTAAAAGCTATAGGAGAAACAGGATTAGATTTAAATAGAAATTACTCAAAGAAAGAAAATCAAATCTGTTGTTTTAAGTCACAAATAGAGGTTGCTCAGGAACTTAACCTACCTCTTTTCTTGCATCAAAGAGACGCTCATAAAGACTTTATGGATTGTTTTAATAACACAGATCTAAAAGTAGATGCAGTGGTTCATTGTTTTACAGGAGGCAAACAAGAATTTTACGAATATCTTGATAAGGGTTTTTGGATTGGTTTTACAGGTTGGATTTGTGATCCCATTAGGGGGAAACACATGCTTGATTTAATATCTAATATGCCGTTAGACAGAATAATGATCGAAACGGATTCGCCTTATTTATTACCTAAAAATCTTAAGATAAAAGGAAGAAGGAACGAACCTCAGTTTATTGTTGAGGTTGCGAAGAAAATAGCTTGTTTACAAAATAAAAGTTTGGAGGAAATCTCACAAATATTTTTTGAAAACAGTCAAAGATTCTTTAATCTTTAAGCTTCGGAAATTATTTCTTGAGAAATTAAATCAGTAAAATTTTCCTCTAATCCAAGAGAGGTTATGATTTCTTTGGTATGTGTCCCTACTTTAACAGGAGGGTGACTTACTTCACTTTTTGAATAAGAAAATTTTGGTGCTGGAGAAGGCTGGATTACGTTATCCATATCAAAGAAAGAATTTCTTTCAACATTATGTTCGTGATTTATAGCTTCATTCATAGAAAGAACAGGAGCAAAGCAAATATCAGTACCTTCCATTATTTGGCACCATTCGTCACGCGTCTTTTCTTTGAACCTCGTTTCTAAATTTTCTCGTAAAATTGGCCATGAATTTTTATCCATTTGGTTATCAAAAATATCCTCATCAATTTTCATTTTTTCCCTTAATAATGAATAAAATTGCGGTTCTATTGAGCCTATAGAAATAAATTTTCCATCTTTACATTCATAACAGCCATAAAAATGTGCAGCGCCATCAAGCAGATTAGAGTCTCTAGAATCAGTCCAAATACCTGAATTCAGCATTCCATACATCATACTCATTAATAGAGCTGATCCTTCAGTCATAGCTGCATCAATGACTTGCCCTTTTCCTTCTTTATTGACTGTATTTAAAGCTGCGCATACTCCAAGAGCTAGTAACATGCCCCCTCCTCCAAAATCACCAATTAAATTTAATGGAGGTGGTGGTGGTGTGTCTTTCTTTCCAATTGCTCCAAGAACACCGCTTAAAGCAATGTAATTTATATCGTGTCCTGCAGCATTAGCTAATGGTCCACTTTGACCCCAACCGGTCATTCTCCCAAAAATTAACTTGGTGTTTATTTTTAGAAGTTCATCTGGCCCAAGATTATTCTTTTCCATAACTCCAGGTCTAAATCCTTCAATTAAAACATCTGCAGATTTAACTAATTTTTTAATTATGTCTTGGCCTTCTGGTTTTCTAATATCTACTGATATTGATTTTTTTCCTCTGGAAGCAATATCTGCACTAGAACCTCTTCCTGCAGCTGTAATTCTTTCTACAGAAATAACTTCTGCCCCCATATCAGCCAAAATCATTCCACAGAATGGTGCTGGACCAATTCCAGCCATTTCAATAACTTTTATATCTTTAAGTGGACCCATTTATATTTCTCCCAAAAGGTTTTAGATGCCTGATTAAAACAGGCAATAACATTAATGCTGCTAATATCGCTACGATCATTGAAAATGAAGTGAATATTCCAAAAAATACGCTGGGGTTAAAATTAGAGCTTACTAAAATCATAAAACCCAAGACTATAGTAAGAGAAGTGTAAAACATTGCCCTCCCGATTGTGGCATGACTGTTTTTTATAGCTATATCATAATTTTTTTGTAGTTCGTATTCTTTTAAGAATCTATGAACGTAGTGAATTGTATTATCTACTCCAATTCCAATACTAATGGCTGCGACAGTTACCGTCATAATATCAAGAGGAATGCCAGACCACCCTATTATTCCAAGAACACTTGCAGCAGATAATAAGTTAGGAATCATGGCTATAAGAGCCATATAAAGAGACCTGAATAAAATAATAAACATTAAGAAAATTGCACTAAATACTATTGTTAAGCTTCCAATTAAAGATTGAAATAAACTTTGAAGAAGGTTGTTATAAATTACAGAGATGCCAGATAAATAAAATTGTTCCTCACTGAGTTCATAGATCTGAATTAAATCATTTTTAACTTCCTCAATAAGATTTTTTCTATTTAGTCCATCCATAGATTCGATAACTCTTGCAGATAATCTAACTTGATTATCATCCTCAGAAATATAAGAGCTAAGAAGTTGGTTATTAATATCCTCAGGAAGAACTTTTCTAAGTAGCGCAAGTTCAAGATCATCTAATTTTTCTCCTTTTGCTATTTCAGCTAATTTGATTGCACTCGAAACAGAAAGGACTTTTCCAATTTCAGGTCTGCCTTCTAAATAGTCATGAATTTCTTCTAAACTAGATAAATTTTGGGAATTAAACCAGTAACCATTTTCTTCAGTCTCTATACCAAAATCATCAAAGTCTTCTTCAGACTCATCATTAGTTTTTGTATCACTTTCTGGAGCAGAAATTATAATGTCTAAAGGTGCGGTACCCCCTAGCTTCTTATCAATTAATGAAAGTCCTTGATAGATTTCAGTTGTAGGCTTGAAATAGTCAATAAATTTATTTTCAACACTTAGTTTATTAATACCAACTAATGCAAAAATAAAACCAATCAAGGAAATAAGCAGAATCACATTTTTAAATCTAACTACCAGAGAATTTATCCAAGTGGTAAATCCTGAAGAATAATCCACTTTAGTGTCTTTAATATTTTTATTCATTAACGAAGAAAGGGTACCAAAAAATATAAAAGATACTGTAAAGGCAATAAATATACTCAAGACCATTAATAATCCAAAATCAATTATTGGCCTTATGTCACTAATTATTAATGATGCAAAAGCGACCATTGTTGTAAGGGCTGTATAGAGACAAGGAAGAAACATCTGCGAAAGAGTTGTTTTTAAAGCCTCATTGTGAGAAAGGTCATTAAATCTTGAAGTAATTTCTCTATACCTAACAACCAAATGAACTGTTAGAGAAATTCCAATTATCATTAATAAAGCAATGAAATTAGCTGAAACCACTGTTACTTTCCAGCCCATCCAGCTTATAAGTCCAGTGGTAAAAAGCGCAGACAAACTAGCAGAAAACAATGGAATGACAACCCATCTAAATTGTCTAAAAATAAGAGAAAGAATCAAGACAAACATAAAAAATACAGCTATACCAAAGGTCAGTAGGTCTTGTTGAATCATTTTTATGGTATCGTGGGCAATCATTGCTCCCCCACCTAAGAAAATTTCTCCTTTATCTATGTAACTTTTTGTAATGTCTCTTACTTCATTGATAAGAATTGCTTCATTAGACAAATTTATTTTTTTTTGTTCCTCAATTCTTAAATCAAGAATTTCTAGATTTGTTTTATAAATTTCCTCTTCTGAAGAATTCATTAGATCCAACAAATCGTATCTTTCTGAAATTAATTTTTGGTACTCTTTGTTTTGCTCTAAAGACATTTGAAGTGCAATAGTTTTTAAATCCTCACTTATTAATAACCCTCTATAAACTTCATTTGTTTCAAATTCATATTTGGCTTTGTTTAAATTGACATTTTCAGTTGACAAAGTAATGACGTTTTCGGCAAGTTCGCTTATAGATTGTTCTGAATACTTAAGGAGTGGTACGTCGAATAGACTTAAAACATTCTTGATACCATTGACTTTCTTAAGATCTTCGACGAGATTTTTTAAAAGAGAGATTGTTTCAATGGTAAAAATATCTTTAGTAGGTGTAAAGGCAATGACGAGAAAGTCACTAGAACCATATTTTCTAGAATTTTCTCGATATGTTTTTAAATCAGGATCATTATCTAGAAGCAAAGTATCTGATGACGCATCTAGTTGAAACTTTGGAAGTCCTGCAAGACTTATAAAAGATAATACAATTAAAAGAAAGATAAAAAATTTTGACTTATCTACTAAAAAATTAAAAAAAGTATTCATGATTTTTTTATGTCAAATTGTTTTTGACGTTCTGCGTATCTAATTCTATCTGAATCGGATTTTTCAAAAAAACAATTATGACAAGAAATGCCTTTTTTATATTCGCTTCTTTTAAGATCATCTTCAGAGAGAGGTCTTCTGCAAGCATAGCATTGTTTAAAATCTCCAGGAGAGAGATCCTTAGTTACGGTTACTCTTTCATCAAAAACAAAACAGTCTCCTTGCCAAGATGATTTATTCTTGGATTCTGATAGAAAATTTAATATCCCTCCTTGAAGTTGATAAATATCTGTCAATCCTTCTTCTTCAAAAGAACACAATGCTTTTTCGCAACGTATCCCTCCAGTGCAAAAAATCCCAATTTTTTTATCCTTGAACTGCTTTTTATTTTTTTTTAGAAAAGATTTAAATTCTCTAAAATTCTTTGTGTCTGGAGAAATGGAATTTCGAAAAGTTCCTACTTTATTTTCGTAATCATTTCTCACATCGATGATAATGTTCTTAGAATCTTTTACAAAGTTATGCCATTCTGATGGGTTTAGATATTTTCCCTTATGATTATAGGATTTTCCGTTAGTGCCCGATGGTACCAATTCTTTTCTAGTTTTAATTTTTAATCTTTTAAAAGGTGATGTATTTGAAAAAGAAAATCGAAATACTACTTCGCCAACTAGGTTGTTAAAAAATAAATTAAGATCATCCAAGGCTTTTTCTTTATCAGAAGAAACAGTTGCATTAATTCCCTCTGGAGTAAGGATTATGGTTCCTTTTATTTGTCTTTTGGTGCAATGATCTCTTAAACCATCTTCTAATTCTTGATACTTAAGAAATTCAAAACATTTATAAAAAGTTCCAATCTTGAACACGAGATATTCTTTTGTTAACTGGATCCACCTAAACAGTCAGGAGAATCTGCACTGGATTGATTGTTACTATCCCATTCAATTTTAGTGAAAGGATGAATTGCTATTGCATGAATAAGTTTCATCTCTTCACTAAGTACTTTATATATTAATTGATGTCTTTGTACCGGTCTCATATTCTCAAATTCATCAGATACAACTGTTACCTTGAAATGTGATTCAGCTCCATCAGGAACATTATGATTAGGACTTTCATTAATAACTTCTATAAAAAGAGAAGATATTTCAGTTTTTAACTTTTCTTCTATTTTATCTTTAATCATTATTAGCCGGTATTATCTAGGTAGTTTAATTCATTTAATTTCTCTTCATGACTTTCTTTGGTAGTTGTTACAAAAGAGATTGTAAATAATGATATTGCCCATAAAATTATTGAAGCAGTTACTGCTGTAAAGCCAAAGGTAAATAAAACTTCAGGATCTACCTTGCCTGGGACTGCATTTTCTGGCCAAGCAGCAAAAGTCAAAATCATACCAGCTGCAAAAGCTCCTGCTCCACTCATACACTTTTGTGCAAATGATCGTGCTGCCAGAAGAGTTCCTTCCATTCGTCTTCCAGTTTTAATCTCAACTTCTTCCACTGTATCCCAAACCATTGAATTAAGAGTTGTAAAAGAAATTACAGAGGTAGCAACTCCAATAAAATGAAAAACTAAAACTCCAGCAAGAATAATAGGAGATCCATTTTCAGGTAGTAAACCTAGAAGCCTTAAAATAATTATTCCGTTTTCTACTGTTAGTGAAATTGCGAATAAAACTAGTGCCCCATTTTTCTTACCAAACTTGTTAGCTAAAAATGGAGATACCACAATACCTACAAGAGGAGCTAAAAATAAGCTTAATCCGATTGTAAGAATATTTAGAGGGGTAAATTCCCAAAAGAAACTGTAGTAATAAAGAGTTAAATTGGTGCCAATACCGCCTGCTACTCCCATCATAATCATGGCAATAAATAAAATTATATAATTTCTACTGACAGTCATAGTTTCATATAACTCTCTAAGAATTATCCTTAAGGTTTTTCTTTCCATTTCCGGAGCATGAAGATCTTTTATATGTCTATGAGTACCTGTAGCAGTTACCACTATGGCAATGAACATTATTGGGCTGCAAACTAGACCGTAAGTTATCCAAGTATCAGCGACAAATCTTGCATCTTGAGTACCTGTAAGAGTGCTATAGACAACAAATATCCATAACGAGTTCCAAACCGCTAAACCTCCCCACCAACCAAACCAATATCGATAAGATAAAAGAGAACTTCTTTCTACATAATCCTTTGAAAGTTCTGGTCCTAAAGCGTTACTTGGAATTTCATAGATTGTAATTGCTGTTCTTATGAAAGCGCCTACAATCAACAAAAACCAAAATAATTCCATTTGACTTAGATTCTCTGGAGGATCCCAAATCAAAAAAAAGGATACTGCAACAGGAATTGCTGAACTATACATCCAAGGATGCCTTCGCCCCCATTTTGATTGAGTTTTGTCAGAGAAATATCCAATTAATGGGTCGGATATAGCATCAATCACAAGCATCAATAATATTGCTAATCCTGCTAGATTAGGTGCCAATCCAAAAACTTGAACGTATACAAATAATAAAAAATAATTAAAAGCATTATCTTTAATTCCATAAGCTAAAGATCCAAATCCATAAAAAAACTTGGTTAGAAAAGGCAATTTCTCTCTCATTTAATTGATCTAGCAAATTAGGAAATAAGTATTACATACTTCTTCAGAATATTAACTGTTGACAGTGCCAAGTTTAATTTAAAAATTATTGGTAGTTTACATATATTGGAGATGACCAAGCTCTTTCTTCAGACATCATCGTACAATTATCTTCTCTTGAAGTTTTATAATTGCCATAACAAATATTCACTTTTTTACAGTTACCCTCATCATCAAAATCACATCTTAAGTTACCCGCATTTATTCTAAGTGAAGGTTCCTCAATTGCTCGGACGTAATAAACTGAATCTCTCTTATCTGAAGAATAATCCTCATCTGAGAAACGAACCCGACAACCATTTCCTTCTCTAGGACAGTCTATTGTTTTCCAAGGATCCATAATCAACTTATCAACATCTTCGTTATTTGAATTCTGGGGATTAATTTTTATTACTTCAATTCTGGTAATTATATTCCTTTCTTCTGAAGGGTTATAACATTCGTTTTTACATAAAGTTTTTATTTTTTCACTGGAAAGATTTCCCAACTTATAATCAGGACATCCAGGTTTTTGCTTAAAAGATCCTATGGCTTTAACTTCAAAAACTGGGTTTTCTTTTTTTGAAGTTTCAGTTCCCATAGGAAGAGATTCAGTTGTATCTATTAAGTTGAACCAGAGCAGAATTCTTGGTCCACTGGTAGCATAAGTTTCCCTTTTTTTGAAACTATCCCAAATCCCCTCTCTTGATCTATTTTCTACATGTACTGCAGCCAATCCACCTGTAGTAAAAAAAGATGATTGTCTTATTGGTTCCCATAAAGAAAATGGATCTGGGATATCTAATTCTTCTAAATTCACTTTTCTAGGTTGATCTGATCTTTCTTCTTGAGGAGTTAAATTTTCTTCAACAAATTGAAAAGCTGGACCGTTTGCTTCGGTTGTTACCATTCTATCGATTGGTTTATAACCCGTTCCTGGTCTTGATCGATGATTATCACTTGATGCAATAAAACCAAATTTAAATCTTTGTTCTAGCCCGTTTTGAAAATTTCTTAAAGCTAATGCATATTGAGCTGAGCCTCTGGGTCGATAATTGAAAGCAGGAATAAAACAATCTTTACATTGACCAGAATCTAACCATTCTTCAGGAGTGATACCTTTTACAGCAAACTTTCCAGATAATCCTCCCTCAATGTATAACTGCCTTGCTAAGGCAGCCCTTTTGTCACAAATTGCTTCACTATTTTGATTTTTAAGGCATCTTTCCTTGATAATTTCACCGGCCTGCCAGCAAGAAGGTAGATAATTCTTAGAAGGTTCTGGACAAAATTGCATGTTGTTATCTGTAAGACTAGCTGTCCATGATCGATATTCTTCAGAATTACCGTGTCCCGACATGATTTCAAAAGAAATTTGTTTATCAGAATTGTTATGTTCATTAGATAATTGTTTATCCCAGCTTGATTCACTAGGCGTGTAAAAACCCCATGTATTTCCATGAGGTATGACAATAGAGTCGGATTCTATTTTATCTAATGCAGTAAAAAGATCTTTTGGGGTTAATGCTGAGAAGTAACAGGAATTTTCAGGACTATAAAAATCATCATCACAATCCTCAGTTTTAACTATATGCTCACTAAAGGTTATTAAATCTGCGTATCTATTTCTGTTTTTGAAATCAACTAGTGCCATAGATAGCATATTCGATCTCACAACTGGTAGTCTATCTACACTTCGCATTCCATCAGTTGCTACGCCGCCTGAGCCAATTGGCATAACTGGAACAGATTCTTCACCTGTTTCTAAAAACATAACGTTTTTATGGCCATAATGATTTTCTTTATCAGGATCAATCTGAGTCCATTCAAAACCTAGAAAAGATATCAAATCAGGAGTTTTGCTATTTTCATGAATTGCATTACATTGTCTTACGGCTTTTTTTGCTTCCATCCACTTTGAAGGAGTAGCGGCTTCTGCATGATCAGAAATTACCCAAAAATCTAATGCTGAGCAAAATCTTGCGTAATCACATGCATCTGAAACAGGATGAGGACCTTCACCGTTATTCAAAGGCAAGCTCCATAGAAAAGCATCAGAAGAATATGTTGAGTGAACATGAGTATCGCCAAAAAGAATTTGTTTATTCGATAGGTTATGCTCCAATTGAGATTGTATCTTTTTGGTTAATAAATCCTTTGGGTAAGTAGAATTAATATTTGGTTCAGCTTTTTCTAGAACTCCAAAAAACCCAAAATAAAAGGCTAATAAATAAATACCTATGATTGATGTTATCGCTAATAAAGTTCCAAAAACCCAAAAAATAACTTTCAGAATTAAATTCAATGTTTTCTCCGATTAATTTCTTCTTCTGATTTTTTGATGAAATCTAACACGACGCTGTCATTTTTTTGAAATGAAAATTCTTTAGAGTCTCTATTAAAAACTTGCCATGATGAAGTGTTTTGTTCATGAAACAATTTTACATCTTTGTTTTTAAAGAAAGGGATTAAGATCATTCCTGCTAAAAAACCTCCAATGTGTGCAAAATAAGCTGTTCCTCCATCCACATCTATAGATCCCGGAATACTGAAGAATTGAAAGACAAGCCAAAAACCTAAAACCAAGAAAGCAGGTACTCTTATCATTTGAATAATTATGATAATAAATACTAAGCATTTAATATTAGCTTTTGGAAATAACATTAAATAGGCGCCCAAAACACCAGCTATTGCTCCACTAGCACCAACCATAGGAATTTGAGATGTAGGATCTACCAACCCCTGACACAATGCAGCAATTATTCCGCAGAGAAGATAAAAGATGATAAATTTTACCGTCCCCATAGAGTCTTCTACATTGTCGCCAAAGATCCATAAATAAAGCATGTTGCCCGCAATGTGGAATAACCCACCGTGAAGAAACATAGAGGTAAAAATAGTAAAAGCCGAATAATTAGAAAAAAAATCAGCTGGAATGAAACCAAAATTATAAAAAATTGAGGAATTCATTTGACTTAAGTATTGAAGAACAAAGACAAAACTACAAAGTCCGATTAATAAATAAGTTATATAAGGGGTTGAAGAACTTGGATTATCGTCCGATATCGGAAAAAACATTCTTAGTAACCTAAATCTTTTACAGCAGACTCGTATTCGTCTCTCGTAATTGTATAAAAGTAAATGAAAGTAAGTCCGCCTATATTTAAAACTGGACCAATGATACAAATAAATAGAACTAAGTTGTTTACTGGCTCTTTCATCTCTAGGATGGTTGATTCCGTATTACTAAAACCTAAAAATTGAAGGACAAAACCGAGAATGAATACACCTAGACCAGAAAATACTTTTTGAAATAATCCTGGACCAGCAAGAAATAAACCCTCATCTCTTCTTCCAGTTTTTTTCTGAGAATCTTCAACAACATCAAAAACCATTGAAATTAAAATTACCCAGCCCATTACGGATAAAACGTCAGTAATACACTGATGAGAAATCATAATCCACCACAATGCATTTGATCCATTACTAGGGAAAGTTTGAACTTCAAAGAGAGGATCAATCAATCTTAATATAAAAGGAATATACGAAATTAACACAGTTGCTGATAAAGCAAAAAGAGCGATATTCTTTTTTTCTCTGCCTTGAGAAATCACAACTGCAATAATTGCACCAATGATCGCAGCAACGCCTCCTGCTAGAGGAAATACAGAAATGTCTGAAGGCGTCCATTCCCAAAAATAAATACTTATGTAATTCCCTACTCCAGTATTAAGGCCTAAAAATAAAGCATAAAGACAACCTCCAAAAAAAATCATAAGCCAAGACTTATTGGATAATGTTTCTATGACCTCTCTAAAGACTATTTTTATATCAATATTTAAAGTTTCAGGTACAACATGTAGATCATTTATATGTTTATGAGTGCTTGAGGCCGCAATAAAGCCAAGCACCAAAGTAAGAAAGCCTGCAAAATATGCTAATTTTTCATATCCCTCGGGATTAAGATATGCTCTAGATCCCATAAAACTCGATGTTTCAGGAAGGAAAAACTCCAACATTACGAAGCCTATAAGAATCGCTCCACCATATCCAAAAAACAAGCCCATCGCGTTTAAAGTATTTCTGCGATCGTAATCTTTAGTAAGCTCTGGTCCTAAAGCAGCTCTTGGTGTTTCAAAGAAGGTAATTGCCAGTCTTATGCATACTGTCAAAGTTAATAATTTTAAAAATAGATAGGTTTGATCATAAGATGAAGGAGGAACAAAGAGTAACCAGATACAAAATGCTAAAGGGAAAATGCTTGCATAAATAAAAGGATGCCTCCTGCCTAATTTTGACTTGAATCTATCTGACCAAACACCGACCAAAGGATCTGAAATGGCATCAAAAAAAAGAGAGACTCCAAGTGCAATAGATGCCAAATAAGGTTCTAAGCCTAAAACTTGATTATAATAAAGTAATACCCAAGTCCCAAAAATTACATTTTTAATTCCAACAACGCCGGAGCCAGCTGAATGTAAAAAAAGTGTTACGTTAGAAACATCGATGCTCTTATTTTCTGACATTTAAAAATTTTTAAAAATAATATACTCTAGTTATAAGCAATTATGCACTAATACTAGGAGTGAAAACATGGGAGTTCTTAATAATAAAGTAGCAATAATTACAGGAGCCGGAAGGGGTATTGGTATGGAAACAGCACTATTATTTGCTAAAGAAGGGGCCAAGGTTGTAGTCAATGATTTAGGTGCTAATCCTGATGGTTCTGGTCATGAAAAAATAGCTGATGAAGTTGTAGCTGAAATTAAAGATCTTGGTGGAGATGCGGTTGCAAATTATGATTCTGTAGATTCATATGAAGGCGGAATTAATATCTTTAACACAGCAATGGATGCCTTCGGCGCAGTAGATATTATTATCAATAATGCCGGAATTTTAAGAGATAAAACTTTATTCAACATGGAAGAGTCTGATTGGGATGCAATCATGGCCGTTCACTTAAAAGGTCACTTCAACTGCACTCAACCATTTGTTAGATACATAAGAGAAACCAATAGATTGAATTGTAGAATCATAAACATGTCTTCAGTTTCTGGCCTTATTGGAAACTTTGGGCAGACTAACTATGGTGCAGCCAAAGCAGGTATTGCTGGCTTTAGTCGATCGTTATCTATGGAAATGGCTAAATATAAGTGTACTGTAAATACAATTTCACCAGGAGCAGCAACAAGATTAACAATTGATTTAATGAAAGCAGCAGGCAGAGATGTTGACCCTGAAGATTGGAGTCAAGGACCTCAGCAAATTGCACCTATCATTACTTGGATATGCTCTGATGAGGCTAGTGAAATCACAAATCAGATTTTTCATGTGTCTTCCGGAACAGTTGGAATCATGCAACAACCAGCGGTAATTAAATCCTATAAAAGTGATGAGCTTTGGTCTATGGATCAGTTAAATCAAGTAATGCCAGAACTGGTTGAGGCTAAAAAAACTCACGATAAGGAAGTTGAAGAGAAAGGCAAACCTTCTTAACTAGGCTTCAGCTTTGTAAATTGATTTTTTAGTCTGAGATAAGACATTTTTGAGCATCGGCATAAAAGTTTCAATAGGAAGACTCTCATACTCAGGATCAAATGAATTTTGATCATATTTAGCACAAAACTCTACGCAATCTTTCCAATGTTCGCTGTCTTTAAATTTATCACGCATATGTCTATCAAGACCAAGAAAATGAAAAAAGTAATAGCCTTGGAAAATACCATGATGTTTTAAAATCCAATAGTTCTTTTCAGAGATATAAGGCTCCAATAAGGTAGCCGCAAAATCTGCATGATTCGCAGGAGCTAAAATATCTCCAACATCATGTAAAAGAGCACAAACAACATATTCTTCATCTCTACCATCTCGATAAGCTCTAGAGGCTGTTTGCAAACAATGCTCATATCTATCAACTGCAAAACCTCCAAAATCATCTTTTAACATATTGAGATGTTCAATAATTCTCTCAGGAAGATTCTCTGAATGAACCATCGCTGCTTCAACTATAGGTACATAGTCTTCTTCTGTACCTTGAGTCATTTTTGTAAATGTTGCTTTTTTCATACTGCTATTTTCTCTAAATTTTGATCTTCATACAAATCTTTTTATGAAAATAATTCTCATTGCTATCTTATTTCTCATCAAGAGATATTGCTAAATAAGCTGATAAAATTTAAAAAATGGAGTTTAAAATGCAAAATAAATTAGATTTAAAACAAGTTTGTACTACCTTAAATGAAATCATGGAGTATGAATTAGCAGGTGTAGTTAGATATACTCACTCTGCATTGATGATAGTAGGACCTCATAGGATACCCATAGTAAGTTTCTTACAAGAGCAAGCTAACGAGTCGCTACAACATGCTCAACAAGCTGGAGAACTTCTTACTGGTTTAGACGGGCACCCCAGTCAAAGAATAGCTAAGATCGTAGAGACCAATAATCATTCTATAAAAGATATTTTAGAAGAAAGTTTGGAACACGAGCTTCATGCTTTAAGTTTATACAAAAAACTTCTCACTATGGTTGAGGGAGCGTCTATATATTTAGAAGAATACACTAGAGATCTTATTGGCCAGGAAGAACAACATCAGCTTGAGTTAAGAAAAATGTTAAAAGACTTTAGTTAGAATCCTGAAGTTTTCTTTTATACCAATCCAAATAAGTTCCGCTAACTGATGAAAATTCATCTACTTCGGAAAGTTTTATTAAATGATTAAATGTTTTGGGATAATCTGAAACAAAACTCTCTGAAACAAGAGAAAAGCCTTTTTCTTTTAAGTTATCTACGTAATGTCCTTCTCTCAAAAATTGCGAGAAATCACAAAAAAATGAAATATCTACAATAGTTAAATGATCAAAGCCAATATATTTAGTATTTATTAAGGACTCTTCTATTCCATTAAGGAAAAATTCATAAGCTGATTTCATCCTTTGATACAAAGCTTTGTTCATATCATTAAGCCCGAACAAGTACTCTTGGTGCTCTCTAGAGAAAACAAGTCCTGAATCTAAAAAACTGTCTACTCTTGACGCTTCAAAGACATCTTTTCCATACAAATTTTTAGTTTCGTCTTGTCTAGCAATAGCTCTTAAAATACTATTTGATTCAAATATACCTATTTTTCCATCAGGGCTAAATGCTGCTGGAACGGTTCCAAAAGGAATTAATTTTATAAAGTCATCAGTTTTATAGAGAGCTGAACTAAAACCTCTTTTACCAATTCTTTCAAATTGTTTTAATTTTTTTTTATCGGCATGTGATAATTTTTTGGGTTTAGAATCCCAAAGCCAATTAGGAATCTCAGTAGGTTTATCGCCAATAACTTCAACTGGAATACCAGCAATCTTTGCAGCAATCTCAGCTTTCCAAACTCTTGGATTGGGTAGATAAGAAAAGATTTTGAGTCCCTTTTCCATAGACTCAATCTAAATTAATGAGGAAAATCTTACCCACATCCAAATTACGATCAACCAGCTTGGTAACCATAGTAAAGCTCTTAGAGGCATGTCTCCAATAAAGCCATTAATGAAGATGTGATACAAAGAATGTGCAACTCTTAGGCCTACAAACCAGTACGCTAAAAGTACGAAATATGCATCTACTTTTCCCGTGACGTACAAAACGACACAAATTGCGTAAAACAAAATAGGAAATTCAAAAAGATTTATCAAATTTCTATCTGCTTGTTTAGTTATTTGTGCTGCAGATGAAGGCAAAGGTATTTTCATCAGTTCACTTCCAGTATGACTTTTATCTACCAAAACATTCTTAAATCTAATCAATGTGCTCAACAAAAATACTGATCCAGTAAGCAAAACCATGTAATACATAGGTATAAATATTTCAGCGTTCATTTATTTCTCCCAAAAAAAATTATTCTTTATCATGTTCTCTAGCTCTTAATTTTTCAAGACTTAATTTATCTTTCAAACTCATTAAGTATGCGGCACCTGCAAGAATTATTACTGCAGAAGCCTCAGCAATGATCATCAAAGCATCCATTTCCTTATTTTGCATTACTATCAAACGACATAAGGCAGTGATTGCAATAATAATTGGTAAAGTTACAGGTATCCTTGAAGTTGAGTAAAATGCGCCGACCATGCCAAGAATCTCTGCATAGATAAATAGCATAAATAAATCAGGCAAAGTAATTTGTCTTGCTAAAAACATCTCATAGCAATACAAGGCTGCAGCAATGCAAGTTGAAATACCAATAATTGCTAGCAAAACTTTTTCACTGGCAATAGTAGTCCAGTGAAGTCCTTTGTTAACTGATTTATCATTTAATTTCTCAAACATAAAATAAGTTTATCTAGTTCTTAACTTCTAGCAAATAAAAATTATATTGAATTATTATTTTTGAAAATTTATCAAGAGTTAAGATTGTAAGTCTTAAAATATAAAAATGTATGAAATAGCAAACAGAGAAAAGTTAGAATTTATTCAAAATGGACTGAAAGATTATTCTGCACAAAGAAATTATGATTTTGGTCCTAAATCTAGAGAAAACATTTCGACTTTATCAAAATATATATCTCATCGAATTATTAACGAATATGACCTCATTAGAGAAATTCTCTCTCAATACAGTCTTCAAAAAGTAGATAAATTCATACAAGAAGTCTTTTGGAGAGTTTATTGGAAAGGTTGGCTAGAACATAGACCCGAAGTCTGGAAAGATTTTGTAATTTCCACTCCAAGTTATAGTGATGAAGATTATGAGAAAGCTATTAATGGAAAAACTGGAATTGAGTGTTTCGATGATTGGGTGAATGAATTAAAAACAGAGAATTATTTACACAATCACAGCAGAATGTGGTTCGCAAGTATTTGGATATTTACTCTTAATCTTCCATGGGAGCTTGGCGCTAGATTTTTTATGAAATATTTATTTGATGGGGATGCTGCCTCAAATACTTTGAGTTGGAGATGGGTTGCAGGCATTCAAACACAAGGTAAAAATTATATTGCAAGAGAATCCAACATAAGGAAATTTACCAATCAGAGATATATGAATACTGCTCTAAATGAAAATGCCTCGCCCTTAGAAAATCATAAAATCTACCCCCTAAATGAAGTCAGACAATTACACACCAAACAAAAATACAAAAATATTGTTTTATTCGAATCAGATCTGAATGTAAATGTAAGAAAATCTTTTTTTGAAAATTACGAAAATGTTTTTTTGTTATTACTTGAAAATAAAAATAGAAATATAAAATTAGATGATGCAGTCCTGAATTTTAAAAGGGCTTTACAAGAAGCGTTTACGAGCGAAATAACTAATTCTGAAATTGTTACTGTAGACGATATTAAGAAATTAAACGAAGGATTTGATGTGTTATACCCTTCCATTGGAGAAAATATGGATTTTTTGAATCATGAAATAAAAGATATTAATAAATTGCATTTTATAGGCGCAAAAGAAGATATTTTTTGTTGGAATTTTTCAAAAAAAGGATTTTTCAATTTTAAAAAAAACATTCCTGAAGTTATTAATTTTTTACTCCACGAGGATGATTTTTTTAATTAAAAAAATTTAATTTATCTTATTATTCTTTGATACTATTTTTTTATGTATACAAGAAAATACTCCCAAGATATAAATATCAATAATCCTGAGAAATATCATTTAACTGAAAATATAGTTTGGTCCTCTCCTCAAGGCTTTGACTTAACTCTGGATATATATTCACCAAAAGAAGTTCCTGAGAATTGTCCTGTCGTAGTTATGTTTCATGGTGGAGGTTTTCTCATTAGAAGAAAAGAAATTTTGAATAACATGTCGCAATACATTGCAACAAATCACGATTACGTTGTCTGCAATGTAAATTACCGATTGCTCAAAGATCAAGGCAATACAGTTATGTTTTATGATTTAATTGGTGACGCATTTGGATCTATTTTATGGATCAAAGAAAATATTCATAAATTTAATGGAGACAAAAATAGAATAGGAATTACTGGAGATAGTGCAGGAGCATACATCTGTGCGATGATCCTAAATCTTGGAAACAAAATAGGCAACAGAGAGGATTTTGCAAAAGATTATGCTTTTGAACCAACCTATTTACCCAATAATATGTCTTTAGATGAGATCTCTAGAGAGAATCTCTTGGATGTAAAAGCAGCTGTATTGAGTTATGGAGGTTACGATTTTTATAAATATGCCCTCCAAAATGCCGAAACTTATAAAAATATTTTTTGGTGGCTCGCCTTAGCTAAACCACGAGGCGTATTAGGAGAAGAATTTAATCCAATTGATCATCCCGAAATATATAAAGCTATTTCTCCTATCTATAATATCCCAGATGTATCAGAACGAAAGTTGCCTCCGCAATTATTAACTGCAGCAACTAGAGATAGGATTACGCCTGTTCATATGATTGAAGAATATGGAAAAGCTTTGGAAGAAAAGAATCAAGAATTTGAATTCTGGGAGCATTTGGGTAGGAATCATGCTTATTTAGATTCAGGAAGAACATTGATTGCTGGAAATGATTTCGTTAGAGATGGAATTCCTGCGTTAAAAGTTATGATGAATTTTTTTGAAAAACATCTCTAAATTATTTCAGGAAACTTAACGCATCAAGATGCAAGGCTTGCCAGCCCGATCTTTCTGCCATCACAGCAAACATCTTATCCCCTCGTTCTGTTCTTTCTACAATCATGGCAGACATAACAGCCATTAAGAATCCCACAAAAGAACCTCTACGATAATCGTTCCATGCTTCTTCGAAAGAATAACTTTCATCAATATTAAGCAATGAGTGATATTCCTTCACCAGACTTTCTTCAGCGTCAGCGCGATCGTTTGGGTTATCAAAACTTGTAGAAATACAATAAGCTACATCATTGAGGGGTAATCCAACTGCAGCAGTTTGCCAGTCTAGAAGAATCGCCCTATTGTTTTGATCAACAAATAAAATGTTATCCAACCTCAAATCTCCTTGAACTAAGGTCATAGGACCTTCTCGAACTTCAGAGTATTTATCGTAATTAGCAATTAATGCATCGCCCATTTCAAAAATATCTTCAGAAATTCTTCCTCGATACCGCTGTTTCCATTCTGGATAAACAGTAGGAAGTAAATTAGCAACGAACTCTTTTCGTTCTTCGCTAACGCCATAAGTTAGCCAAGGATAAGACAAAAGTTTCTCATCGTTCCAATAGCTTTTGTGTAAGGCTGCTGCTTCTTTTAAAATCTGAGAGACTTCTTTAGCTGTACACCCATCCATTTGCGGAATTTGTTTAGCTGGATGCATATCTTCCAAAAGTAAAATTCCATCATCTGAATTAGGATCAAAATCTGAAAAATATAATTCTGGTACCCTTGCTGAACATTTTTTTGATAAATACTTGTAAAAAGAAGTCTCAATTTCGTAGAGGTGCAGATTTCTTGCAGTGTCTCTACTGGATGGATCGGCAGCAGGACACTTAGCTATAAATGATGTAGGAAGATTATTTTTTTCTTTCCAGTCTAAATTTACTCTAAAACAATCTCCAACTTGGCCTGAGCCTACTGGTACAAAGTCAAAGGTTATTAAATTTGCTTCTAGAGAATTGAATAAGCTTGAAATGAATTTTTTAGAAAACTGACTTGGGTGATCTAACATTCTTAAAAAATTATGAGGAATTTTTCATTTCTTTCCAAAGAATGCGTAAACCAAAATAAGCTGGTAAATAACACATCAACGAAAAAATAATAATTTGTCCGATTATTGGTGACTCTCTAAACATTTGAAATGCTGGAAAATCAATCAGATCTATAATTAACCTTACTAATATCAGGATGAAAAGCATTGATGCATTCCTCAAATAAATTGCAAAAAGAAAAGCCACTCCTATAGCAAGATTTCGTGCAACAAATAGAGTGGATCCCAAACTTAAATCGTTATCTCCAAGTCCTTCAAAGAATTCTGGATTAAATAGAGCAATTAAAGGACCAAAAAACATGGGAGAAATTAATAGAAATAAGATTAACGACAGTTGCCACGAGAAATTAATTTTTTGATCTAATAAGTTCATGCTTGTTATCTTTATTTTTTGGTGGAGCTAGGCGGGATCGAACCGCCGACCTCTTGCATGCCATGCAAGCGCTCTCCCAGCTGAGCTATAGCCCCATTAATTTCTTTTTGTGCAATCAAAGTAAGAATAAGAATTTACACTGATTGCCTTATTATCCCAAACGTTTTTATTTAAAGATGACTGTAGAGTCTTTTTATCAATCACGAGTTTGTTTTCAATAGCAAAAGTTCTTTTATTCCCTTTAAAATAAGTTCCTTCATATATTCTAAGCTTGTTTCTTAACTTGTAAGGAATCGCTTCAGAACCAAAAAAAATAGTTTTTGCTTTAAGGTTAATATCAATTACTTCAGTATCGTTTGATGCTTTATCTTTTCCCTCAATGCCAACTAAAGTTACATCGCAATCCAAAATAATATTTCTCGAAAATGCTTGAGAAGAAAAAAAGATACTTATTAAAAGAATCTTAAGAAGAAAAACTACTACCAGCTTCATAAAAGATTTCAATCTTATCCTCTATGAAATCATTATCAAGTTTATTTAGTTTTAAAAAATGATTAATAAAGCCAGTATTTTTTAAAGGATTAGATCCGGTTATAAATAACTTTTTAGCATCCAATAAATTACAAGCGATCATTGTATTTTTTAAGTTCATACTTAAAGTAAGCAATCCAAAAAACTTAACCTCTTCTGCAGTAAGGATAGCAATATCAGCTTTGATATTATTATTTTGGATAATTTTTTTATTAACCACATGGCCTTCATGAAAAACAGCAAAGCCCTCTTTATTCATAATGTGTAGACAGTAAGCTGTTGTGTTATAGGGAAATCCTGCGGGATAAGCTCTAACTTCTAAGTTTCCAATTAAATTTGATGATGAGAGTTCATAAATTTTATTTTTGAGATTTTTTTTTAATAGAATTGATTTAACCTGAGGCGAACACCAAATATTAGCAGTTGAAAATTCTTTTAAAGTCTTCAGATGAAGATGATCTGCAAATGGTGCGGTAATAATGATATTTTTAACAAGAGAAATTTCTTCTTCTGTTAAGCATGTTTGTTTTTCTTTTTTTCTTTGTAAAAACCAACCTTTTCCATCTACTAACGATAAATCAAACCACGGATCTATTAGGAGAGCTTCATCTCCCTCTTTGATAAACCAAGATTGATAGTCGTCAGCTTTTTTTACTTTCATTAATCTATGAATTAAGGGTATTCTATCTTTTTTATGGGAGAAAAAATGATAAGTGGATACTGCGATGAAAAATTCTCTTCTGCCAGAGAATTATTTGAAAAAAATCTTAAATCAGGCTTTGAACGAGGAGCAGCGATTACCGTTGAAATTGAAGGAGAAAAAGTTGTAGATCTTTGGGGGGGGTATTGACTCCGAAGAAGAAAATACTACTTGGCAGGAAGATACAATCGTTAATGTTTTCTCTACGACAAAGGGATTAGCAGCAGTTTGTCTTTTGCAATTAGTTGAAGAAGGCAAAGTCAATTTAGATGATCCAGTTGCAAAATATTGGCCAGAATTTGCCCAAGAAGGCAAAGATAAAATTCCAGTCAGATATTTGTTCTGCCACAAATCTGGTTTATGTGGAGTTACTAAACCTTTACCAGATGATGCCTATTATAACTGGGACGTCATGGTTGATGCATTAGCAGCACAGAAGCCTCAATGGGAACCTGGTAGTCGTCACGGATATCATGCCCTTACTTATGGTCATTTGATTGGTGAAATGGTGAGAAGAGTAACAGGTCAAACCATAGGACAATATTTTAATGAAAAAATTGCTGAACCTTTAAATTTAGACTTTTGGATTGGTTTACCAGATGAACAGTTTGATAAAGTAACAGATATTCAGCCAAGTCTTTTCCCAGCTTGGACTAAAATTCTTGCGCCAATTTTTAAAATCATCCCCAAGAGTATGTTAAGCGGTGACCTTGCTTTGATTAAAGATTTTGACGATCCTTCAACCATTGCAGGCTCAGCATTCAATAATCCTAAAATGGAAATGAAAAATCCCTTTTATGCAAACTCCAGAGAATGGCGTAAAGCAGAAATACCTGCGGCAAATGGTCATGGAAGTGCCAGAGCAATAGCTAAATTCTATGGTGTTTTAGCAAATGGTGGTGAACGCGATGGAGTACATTTGCTTAATCCAGAAACAATCGATATGGCACGCCAAACAGAATCAGAAGGTTCCGACTTAGTTTTAGCTAACCTACAAACTCGTTTTGGATTGGGTTTCATGCTTGGCTCAAAAGATGTCTCAATGGGTCCTGCTGAAGGCGCTTTCGGTCATGGAGGAGCCGGTGGATCTCTAGGTTTTGGAGATCCGGATAATCATGTTTCAATCGGATTTGTGATGAATCAAATGCATCCTGGAATAACTGCTTGGGAAACTGCAACAACATTTATAGAAAAAGTTTATGAGAGTAAGTGAGAATTTATCTAAAAATGGTATTGGAGTAGAAGTCTCTGATTTTTCTTTGTCTGATTTGACAGAAAAAAATATAAGCTTTTTAAGATCAAAATGGGTTGAATATGGCTTGATTGTTTTTCCTAAGCTCCCTTTATCTCATGATGAATTTAAAGACTTTGCATTAAGCTTTGGGGACTTTGGAGATGATCCATTTATCTCATCTCTTCCAGATTACCCTAATATTGCTGAAATAAAGAGAAGTGCTAATGAAAAGGCTACACCTTTTGGAGGAACATGGCATTCGGATTGGTCTTTCATGAAAAGACCCCCTTCTGCAACGTTATTGCATTCAAAAATTATCCCTCCAGTTGGAGGAAATACTTTGTTTGCTAATACAGAGAGATCCTTTGCCGCACTTCCAGAGGAGATGAAAAATAAATTAAGGAATCTCAAAGTAATCCATTCTGCAAAAATTCCTTATGCCGACGATGGTTTTTATGCTCTCGAAAAAGAAGAACGATCAATGAAAATCCTACCGTCTAAGGAAGCTAAAGCTACTTTCTCTCATCCAATGATAAAAATTCATCCAGAAACCAAAAAAGAATGTTTATTTATAAATCCCGTCTATACCATCAATATCGAAGGTTTCTCAGAAGATGAATCCCAGCAACTTTTATGGGAGCTTTATGAACATATGATTCAAGATCAATTTATTTATGAGCATGCATGGAACGAAGATATGTTAATCATGTGGGATAATCGGACTGTTATGCACCAGGCTATGGGTGGATACGATGGCTATGACAGGTTATTGCATCGCATAACTCTTGCTGCAGTTTAAAAACTAGTTGCCCGTTTCTAGATATCTCAGATCTTCTTTGGATAGCTTAATATTTGTTGCCTCAATACAACTATCCAGCTCGAAAAAATTTCTTGGCCCAACTAAAGGATAGGCAGATATTTCAAGATTTACCACATAGGAAAGAGCTATTTGGATTGGTTGACAACCTTTTTCTTTAGCTAACTCGATAGCTCTATCTTTTCGAGCAAGATTAAGCTCATCATGCCAAACTCTTTTTTCTTCTTCGTCTGTTGGATTAGCAAAATGTTCATTCGCAGCAAATTCAACATGATTGACAAAAAACCCTCTCGCTTGCGAAGACCACGGAAAAAGATGGATATTGTTATCTGTAAGATATTTCAGATAAGTTTCGTCACAAGAAAAACATCCAGGCCAAACAGGCTCAATCATTCTAGCCAAACTAAAATTGTTACTCAAAACTTTGAAGCCAGTCTTTTGTTGTTCATTTGCATAGTCATTTGCCAATTTAAATCGCTCTAACTCCCAATTAGATGCGCCTAACACATCTATTAATCCCTCTTTCTTACATTCATTAAGAGCATCGATAAATTCAGTCACTGGAACATCAAGATTATCTCGATGCAGGCAGTAAATATCTAACTTATCAATATTGCCTCTAGAGAGCGATTCTTCAATTTGAGGTCTGATTTTGTCTGGAAAACAATCAGGAGTGTGTGCGCCTTTGCCCAAAACGACTATATCTTTTTGGTTTCTGGAATTTATCCAATCACCCAAATATTTATCGCTCAATCCATGGTTATAAATATAGGCAGTATCAAAAACCCTGCCGCCTTTGCTGTAGTAATAATCAAACATGGCAAATGCATGTACTTCGTTTATCTGGTTATCACACCCAAAAACTATTGAAGAAATTTCCTTGTCCAATTCAGGAATTTTTATGGAACTTAAGTCTTTTGATGGTTTTGAAAAAACTGAACGTTTTAGTGACGATGTATCAATTGAGTTAGCAGGATAAACTACTTTTAATTCGTTCAGCCATTTATCAAGCCAAATCGAATTACTTAATGAATCAGCATGAGACATGAATGTAGATTCAATTTTTCCTGCTTTAATACAAAAACTAGCTTCGTCAATTTCTCGAGTGAATAGACCAACATCATCTATTACTTCGATAACTTTCTCTTGATTATTTTCTAAAATTTTAATTTCTGCTTTTTGACCTTGAAATTGGCCACAGTGCCATGGCTCTTTTACAAAAATTTGCTTCTCACCAGATGAAACTCTTAATGAGTTTTCGTATTCTTCATTAATTGCCGATTTAATTGAAGCTTTAATTTTTGGACTAAATTCAAGCTCTGCTTTTGCATTTAAATCGATATTATTTGGAGATAGTTCTCCAGAAGCTGATATTGTAAGAGGATCTGCAAAAGCATCTTCAAGCAAACTACCTGCGATCAATCTAGCCATAGATAATGGATAGCAACCTATATCTAAAATTGAACCTCCACCTAATTCTGGATTTTTGAGTCGATGTTTTTCATCAACTTCAGCAGTAAAGCCAAAAGAAGACTCTATCAATACTTCTTGATTAGAAAATTCTTGTTTGACTAGTTCCAGAATTTTATGAGTAAGTGGATGGCATCTATACATAAAGGCTTCCATAAAGAATAGATTAAGCCTTCTCGCTTCATTGAGTAGAATCATTGCCTCAGTTGAATTCATCGTCATTGGTTTTTCACACAGAAGATGTTTGCCGTTCCTAAGAGTTTTGAGACTCAAATCAAAATGGCTATTATGCGGGGTACCAATATAGATAGCGTCTATTGAAGAATCGTTCAGTAAAGCATCATATGAATCGTGAGTACCTACACCATACTTATCAGAAAAGTGTTTTAGATTTTTAGATGATCTACTTGCAACTGCAACCAATTCACCTTCTTTGGAATATCTAATAGAGTCACAGAAAGCCTTAGAAATTGTTCCTGTACTGATAACTCCCCATTTAATCATTTTTTCTTGTCTCAATATTGATAAGTAATTCTCTATGATATTCAGAATCAATTGGATAAAAATACATTAAGAAGATGGAAATAGCGATACCAGATGCAGGTATTAAAGACATAATATTTTTCAAGCCAGAAAGAGTTTCAGGAGTCTGAACTTCATTTGGCGAAAAGTTTATTAAGGTTAATAAAACTCCTAAAATTAAAGCAGCAACTGCAATGGAAGATTTTTGAGCAAACGTCATAAACCCATATAAAGAGGATTCACTTCTAATGCCTGATTTCCACTCACCGTATTCAATGGTATCGGGCAACATTGACCAAAATAATACACCCCCCGCTCCTGATGCTAAGCCTATCAAGCAAACTATGATAATCAATTCTCGCAATGAGTTGATTTGATAAAAATAAAATAACGCAAATGCGAGAAGTAACAAGGACATAGATATTTGCCATGTATTTCTTTTACCAATTTTTAAAGATACGTATGACCAAAAAGGTATTGATGCAAAACTACTCAGCCCGCTTAACCCTAAAACTAATCCCTGATAGTTATGTAAGTCCAAAGCATATTTTATGTAGTAAATTAAGTTTTTATTAAACATAATCGTGGTTGAACCTAAGATAAGAATTGAAGAAAAGACAATCCAAAAAGGATAATTTTTTAGAATTGATAAAATTATCTTTGTTATTGAAGGATAAATTTCCTTTACTTCTTCGGTAGAAGATTCTTTAACAGATGTATATGTAATATAAAGAATAATGACGGCGAAAAAAGCTGCAAAGCTTGATAAATAAATTATTCCAAGAGATTCATCATTTTGACCAAAGTAATTAATTATAGGAAAACCCAAAGATGACATTAATAATGTTCCAAAAGATGCTCCTATCATTCTTGCTGTAGTCAACTTTGTTCTTTCTTCACTATCAGAAGTTATTCTTGGGGTTAAAGAAGAATAAGGAACACTTACAATCGTAAAACATGTTCGATGGAAAACATTAACAAGCAATAAACATATAAATAGGGATAATCCTGTAAAAGGAGGCACCCAAAACAACATAACAAAAGATAAAGCCAAAGGAATCGTTCCAAAAAAAATATATGGTCGATATTTACCTCTTTTTGAAGAAGTTCTTTCTGCTAAATAACCCATGAATGGGTCTGTAATTGCATCCCAAGCAATACCAAGAGCATATATCCAACCAGCTAAATATGGACTGATTCCTACAATATCTGTGTAAAAATATAAAAGATAGAGACCAACTCCTGACCAATAAAAGCAGATAGCAATATCGCCGACTCCATAGCCAACTCTTTGTCTATTGGATAATGGGCTCAATTACCTAAAGACTCTATGATTTCTTGTTTATGTTCACCTAATGCTGGAGCAGGCTTGTCGTTGAACATTTCATTGTCATTAAATTTAGTTGGATATCTTAATGCTCGAACCTTCCCTTGCGAAGCACTATTTATAAATTGGAAAAGATTATTTGCTTCGATTTGAGGATGTGACATCAATTCATTTAAGGAAATTGTTTTTGAGCAAGGTACATCTTCATTCTGTAATTTTTGAAGAGCATCATCCACGGTTAATGATTCAAAAATTGTTAAAGCTTTAACCAACTCAACCATGTTTTCACTTCTAGCAAAGGCATTATTAAATCTTTCATCTTCAATGTACTCTGGTAATTCTAAAGCTCTAAAGATTCCAAACCATTGAGCATCAGATAATGCTGCAATTGAAAGAAATCCATCTTTGCATTTATAAAGACTGTAAGACTTAGTTAAAGGCGGTAAAGTTGCCACATCATCATCTAATAAAGTGTGATTCATCATGCCATCTGGCCAAAGGAAAAAAACTGCAGAATCAATCATAGATAGGTTAAGACGATCAGCAGTACCAGTTCTTTCTCTTTTAAAAAGTGCAGATGATAAGGACTGACAAACTGTATAAGCAGTAATCTTGTCACATAAAAGTGTTTTTATGTATGCTGGCTCATCAAGATCAGATTGAATGTCAGTGGCTCCTGCCATGGCCTGCACAACGTGATCGTATGCAGGTGCATTAGAGTAAGGACCAGAATCACCGAAGCCGTTAATTGAAGCATAAATCAGTTTATCGTTTATTTTTTTACAATCATTCTCACCAAGGCCCAATTTATCCATGACGCCAGGCCTAAAATTATTGATTAAAATATCTGCATTGGAAATTAGTTTTTTTACTATTTCTAAATCATCTTTCTCTTTTAAATTTAAATCTATCGATCTTTTACCTCTATTACAGTTTGCAAATAACGCAGACACTCCACCCTTTTGAGTTCCCAAATAACGCATAGGATCTCCTATACCAGACTGCTCTATTTTTATGACTTCAGCACCTTGATCAGCCATCATCATAGTTGCCAATGAGGCTGTAACAATTGTAGAAATTTCAACAATTTTTACTCCTTCTAAGGGTTTTTTATAACTCATTCTCTCTCTCCCGAAAAATTATCTATAATTAAGATACTTCGTCTTGTGGACATATTCAATGGGAAAAATAATGAACAATTTAAAAGAATTATCAGAGCTTGCTTGGCAAGGAGAATTAGATACTAAATTTGAGCATCATCCAGTACATACCTTCTATGAAGGTTCCACCGAACTTGCTGAGAACTTGTTAGGACTCAAAGGAATTGGAGGTTTTTACGTTGTTGATACAAACGATGGATTAGTAATGATAGATGCCGGAAGTCACCTAGATATAGATTCTGCATATACTGAAATAAAGAAATGGAGGCCGAAAAGCAATGTTAGAGCAGCTATTTTTACTCACCACCATGTAGATCATATCTTTGCTACTAAAAAATTTGATGAGGATGCTGATCAATCTAATCAAAATAGACCAGTAGTTTACAGCCATAAACTTTTACCCGATCACTTTGATAGATATAAGAAAACACTTGGGTGGAACACCGCAATTAATAAAAGGCAATTTGCGATTAATGTTCCTCATTTCAAATGGCCAGAAGAATATCGCTACCCAGATATAACCTTTGAAGATGAATATACTTTTAAGATTGGAGATTGTAATTTTGAACTCTTTCATGGTCGTGGTGAAACAGATGACCATACCTGGATTTACATCCCTGAAAGAAAAATTTTAGCTCCAGGAGATTTATTCATTTGGGCAGTACCGAATGGGGGTAATCCACAAAAAGTTCAGAGATATATAAGTGATTGGTCAGATGCTTTGAAATTGATGATGAAAAAGGATGCAGAAATTATGATTCCAGGACATGGTCTACCTATATACGGAAAAGATAGAATTCAGGAAGCTTTATCAACTACAGCAGACTTTTTAGAAGATATTGAAGAACAAACTCTAAATCTAATGAATCAAGGTAAATCGTTAAATGAAGTTTTTCATAAAGTAAAAATTTCTTCTGAAATTAGTAATAAACCCTGGTTAAGACCTGTTTATGACGATCCAAAGTTTTTAATTAAAATGATTTGGAGAAGATATGGCGGTTGGTGGGATGGTGAATATGATAGATTGTTACCTGATACCAGAGAAAATGAAGCAAAAGAATGGGTTGAGTTAAGCGGCGGAATCGATGCAATCATTAACAAAGCTTTAGATAATTTAAATAATAAAAAATACAAATTGGCAGCTCATCTTATTGAGGTCGCTTATTATGCTGATAAAAAAAATAAAAAACTCCATGATGCTAGGAAAGAAATATATGCAGCTTTCTCTAAAGAACAAGATTCTTCAATGGCTAGAAATATTTTTAATCACGCCAATTTAGCTTCAAACGAACTAAAAAGAGATTTAGCATCAGAGGATTAAAGTTTCTCAAGCTCTTCTTGAGATAATTCTCGAGCTTCATCTATAAGCATGATAGGGATGCCATCTCTTATTGGGTATGCCAATTTAGCTTCTGTGCTAATCAATTCATCTCCATGTTGAATGAGAGGTGAATGTGTTTTTGGGCAGACTAAAATTTCAATTAATTTTTGGTCAATCATCTAGGGTATATTCTATCCTTTTTAAAGAAGTTTCTTTACCCAATATAAACAAAAGTTCTGAAATAGATGGCGCATTTTCTTTCCCCGTTAAAATAACTCTTAAAGGTTTACCCAGTTCGGGAAACTTTAAATCATTGGATTGCAAAAATTCTTTGATATATTTTTCTATCTTGCTTTTTTCAAAATCTGTCTCTTTTAATTGCTTACTAAATGCAGAAAATAATACTTTCTTATTGGTATCGATATTTAACATATCGAATTTGATTCGAGGTTCTTCAAAAAAGTAAATTGACTCTTCGGCAATTTGATTAAATGAATTTGATCCTTTTGCTAATAAAGAGATTGCTAGTTTTCCATTTTCTATTTCACTGAAATCAACTCCTGAATTTTCTTTGACTTCTTTTATCAATTCTTCAGATGTTAAAAAATTTAAATATTTATTGTTATACCAATCTAATAGATCTTGAGAGTATTTTGATGGAGAAGAATTAACATCATCTAATTTAAAAATTTTTTGAAGTTTTTCTAAAGAAAATATTTCCTCTTCTCCATAAGACCATCCCAATCGAACTAAATAATTTATTAAGGCATCACTCAAATAGCCTTTCTTTTTATAATCCAAAATATCTTCTGCTCCGTCTCTTTTAGAAAGTCTTTTGCCTGATTCAGCTAACACCATTGGGAGATGAGCATAGCTAGGAATTGTTGAATTTAATGCATATAGAACATTAATTTGTTTGAGAGTATTAGTAATATGATCATCTCCTCTAATTACCGTAGTAATCTTCATATCCATATCATCAACAGCAGCAGAAAAATTATAAGTTGGAGAGCCGTCACTTCTTAGGATTATAAAATCATCAAATTCTTTATTATTTATAGCAATATCTCCCAAAATTAAGTCTTTAAATTTTGATTCTCCTTCCAAAGGAAATTTAAATCTTAAAACCATACCTTCTGCAAATTCGATATTTTTATTTCTGTTTAACCCGTCGTACTTTGGCTTTTGTTTTTTAACAATCTGCTCTTCTCTCATCTTGGTAAGTGTTTCTTCGCTACAATCACAAGCATAAGCAAAACCTTTTTTATAAAGTTCAATTGCGAGTTCTTTGTGTCTCGAAATATTTCTTGATTGATATATAGGTTCAGAATCAAGCTTAATTTTCATCCAATCAAGAGAATTGAGAATAGAGTCAACATACTCATCTTTGGAACGCTCTTGATCAGTATCTTCAAACCTTAGAAGAAACTTTCCTTTATTTGCTTTTGCAAATAAATAAGAAAATAATGCAGTTCTTGCCCCGCCTATGTGCAAATGTCCTGTCGGACTGGGTGCAAATCTAGTTATTTCCACGATCTATCTTTAAGGAATTTAGGTAATTTTGATGCTGATTAGCATCAGAATCTGAAGCTTTAATTTTAACTAAATTGAAATCGTTTGAGACATTATTAGAAAATCTTGATTGTAATTCTTTTGACGAGTTGTCATCAAATCCTAGATCTCTTTGCCCTCCCGTCATAGCAAGATATACATCAGCTAAAATTTCAGAATCAATCAAAGCACCATGATAGCTTCTGTCATAACCAGTTATTTGATATCTATCTGTTAAAACTTCTAAGCTATTTCTTTGACCTGGATGTTTTTCTCTTGCAATTGATAAGGTATCGGTAATTTTACTCACGTAATCTTCAATTTTTATATCAAGATCAGCGAGAAAAAGTTCGTGATTTAAAAATCCAATATCGAACTCAGCATTATGAATTAATAATTCTGAGTCTTTTATAAAGTCTAAAAAATCTTGATAAATATCTTTAAATAAAGGTTTATCAGACAGGAAATCATCAGATATTCCGTGAATCTTGAAGGATTGTCCAACTGTTCTTTCTGGATTCAAGTAAACTTGATAAGAATTTTTTGTTAATTTTCTATTTACTAGTTCTACTCCAGCAATTTCAATAATTCTGTGATCGTTAGCAATATCTAAGCCAGTAGTTTCAGTATCAAGTACAACTTGTCTCATGTCAGCTCATCTATACCTTTATTAGCCAAAGCATCGGCAATGTCGTTTTCTCTATGATTGCTATGGCCTTTTACCCAAAACCAACTTACTTCATGGTGATTTGTCATTTGATCTAACTCAATCCATAGTTCTGAATTTTTTACTGGTTTCTTTGAGGAATTTTTCCAGCCATTTTTTTTCCAATTGATAATCCATTCAGTTATACCGTCTTTTACATATTTTGAATCTGTATAAAGTTCAATAGTTTTAGGGTCCTTATAAAACTTTAATGCCTCTATGGTTGCTGTCAGCTCCATCTTGTTATTTGTTGTATTAAAACTACCGCCGTAAATCTCTTTTTCTTCACCATTTTCAATAATAAGTGCGCCCCAACCACCTAATCCAGGATTGCCTTTACAGGCGCCATCTGTAAAAATCTTAATTGTATTTTCAGACATCTATAAGAAAAGAGATAGATGTTAATATTACTTTAAAAATGATTTCTAATATAGAAGCTATCCCAGCATTTTCAGATAATTATATTTGGATATTGATAAAAGGTAACTCAGCAGCTGTTGTTGATCCTGGTGATGCCTCTGAGGTAGAGAGTTTTTTAAACAAAAATAATCTTAATCTTGAAGCAATATTAATCACTCACCATCATTTTGATCATACTGGAGGAATATCGGAACTTTCTTCTAAATGGAAAACGAAAGTATATGGACCTAAGGGAGGTCACATAAAAGGTATTGACTTAGAATTATCTGAAAATTCAAATATTTCAATTTTAGATACAAAATTTCATATTTTTGAAACTCCAGGACATACTCTTGATCACATTGCCTACTATTCTAAAGATATTGATTCCCTGTTTTGCGGCGATACTCTTTTCTCTGGTGGGTGTGGGAGACTGTTTGAAGGAACTCCACTACAAATGTTTGATTCATTGAATAAATTTTCTAATCTACCTAAAGAAACCAAAGTTTATTGCACACATGAATATACTCTGAGTAATTTAACTTTTGCATTAGAAGTAGAACCCGACAATATTGATTTAAGGAAATATTTTGAGGAGGTTAGTTCTCTAAGAAACTCCAATCTAATGTCTCTTCCATCAAGCATTAACTTAGAAAATAGAATTAATCCTTTTTTAAGAACTTCTGTTGAGCAAGTTAAAGAAAATGCTGAGAATTATGCTAACAAACAAAACTTACAACCCGTGGAAATATTAGCAGCAATCCGAGATTGGAAAGATAATTTTTAGAATGAATAAGTATCTTCTCCTTTGTTTTGGATTTCTTTTAAGTTTTGTATCTCTAACTCAATCATCTAATGATTTATGGGGTGAAATCAGAGATAGAATGATGTTTGACCATGCATTGGAACAGCCATCTGTTTTATATGAGCTTGAGAAATACAACGATAATCAATATGTCATCAACAGACTTGCAAAAAATGGTCAGCGATATCTTTACTACACAGTAACTGAGTCAATTAAAAGAAACTTGCCTGTAGAACTTGCATTACTTCCTTTTATTGAGAGTCAATTTGATCCTTACGCGCAATCTTCTACTGGAGCATCAGGAATTTGGCAATTTATTCTCAGTACTGCTCGTGAACAAAAACTTAAAAAAAATTGGTGGTACGACGGGAGAAGAGACATTGTTGCCTCAACGGATGCTGCATTTAATTATCTAACTAAACTTTATAATAAATATGATGACTGGTTACTTGCAATTGCAGCTTACAATGCTGGTCCTAATAGAATTTTAAAAGAAATTAAGAAAAATAAAGCCAAAGGATTTCCTACAGATTTCTGGTCATTAAACCTTCCTAAAGAGACGAAAGCTTATGTTCCAAAACTTTTAGCTCTGCTTGAGGTCATTAAAAGCCCGGAAAAATTTAGTGTTGTTATTCCAAATTTACCTAATAGGCCCTATTTTCAATTGGTTACTCTTCCTTCTCAAGTAGATCTAATGCAGGTAGCCAATATTTCTGGTTTAAAACTAGAAGTAATTTACGAACTAAATCCTGGTTTCAATCAGTGGGCAACAGATCCAAATGGCCCATTTCATATTCTTCTGCCTGTAGGTATAGCTGATAGATTTCAAGTCATTCTAGATAATACCGATCCATCTGAATTGGTTCAGTGGGATAAGTATTTAGTTAAAAAAGGAGATACGCTAACTTCTATTGCAAAAAAATATCTTATTGATTTTGCTCTATTAAAAGAAATTAACGGGTTTAAAGACGATACCATATATGAAAATGAAGAGTTGATTGTCCCAAGAGGTCCAAGTTGGATCAAAGATTATCTGAATAAACCTGATATTTATTATGTTAAAGCTGGAGATAGCATGTGGTCTATAGCAAAGAAATTTAATGTGACCATAAGAGATTTATCAATTTGGAATGATCTAAATCCAGAAAAATTTCTTCTAACGGATACTAAAATACTGATTTACCCAAAATATTTTAAAGAGATTAAGCCAAAACCTGTTCCTAAAAATGACATCGCATATCCTGTAAAAAGAGGCGATAGTATTATTAAGATATCTAATAAGTTTGGCATCCCTAAAGAATGGATTTTGAAGTGGAATGATATACCAGATGAAACCTTAATTTATCCTGGTCAAATAATTGAATTGAAACTATCTGAGATCAATTAATTTTCTAATTTCTGAGTATCCCTTGGATCTAAAATATCTCTTAAGCCATCGCCTAAGAAATTTAATGCAAATAAGGTTAAAGAAAATAAAAAAGCTGGAAAAATAAGTAACCACCAATACTCCTCCATAGTATTAGCTCCCTCTCTGATTAAGATTCCCCAAGAACTATCAGGTGGTTGAACACCCAAACCTAAAAAACTTAAAAAAGCTTCTAAAAGCATAAATTGGGGCACCAACAAGGTCGAATAAATTATTACAGTGCCTAAAACATTAGGAATAATATGTTTAAACAAGATTCTGAAAGAGCTGGCGCCCATAATTTGCGCAGATATAACAAACTCTTTTTTTCTTAATCCCAAAACTTGCAAACGAACAATTCTTGCCATAGAAAGCCAACCGAAAGCTCCAATTGAAATAAATAAAAAATAAATGTCTCTACCAAAAATGACGAGAATGAGAATAATAAAAATAACAAAAGGCAGCCCATCCAATATATCTACCAACCTCATCATCAATGAGTCTATTTTCCCTCCAAAATAGCCAGATACTGCTCCATACGAAAGACCAATAGTTATTGCTACAAAAGTAGCTAAAAAGCCAACCAGCAAAGATATTCTACTTCCGTAAAGTATTCTCGAAAAAAGATCTCTACCAAGAACATCGGTACCTAAAATGTATTGCAAAGATGGAGCAGAAGCTCCTAGAGATAAATTCTGCTCAGATACTTCATAAGGAGAGATTATAGGCGCGATGAGAGCAATACATATAAGGAACAAGGTATACAAAAGAGAAATCAAAAGAATTTTTCTTTGTTTAATCTCTTGAAATAATTCTAACCACATCTATTCAAGACCACCTGAATCTCTCAAAGTTGGATTTAAAAAGGAAGCTACAATATCTGAGATCAACACAAAAGTTAAAGTCATAAAAGTAAATAAAATAGAGGTTCCTAAAATCATCGTATAATCTCTATTAAAGGCTGCTTGAACATAAAATCGACCTACTCCATTTATTTGGAATATGGTTTCAACTACAAATGAACCTGCAAGAAGTCCGGCAATTGCAGGACCCAAAAAACTTATGACCGGTATAATTCCACCTCTTAGAGCATGAACAATAACAATCCTAATCTCTGAAAGACCCTTTGCCCTTGCAGTTCTTATATAATCTTGACCGAGAATTTCTAACATCCCTCCTCGAGTAAGTCTTGCAAAAATAGCAGCATAGGCAGTACCAAGGGTTATTGTAGGCAGAATTTTATCGCCGGGATTATCGCCCCATCCATAAACAGGTAAAACTTCATACCAAATTCCAAAAATTAAAACCAATGCTGGTCCTAGAATAATTGAAGGAATACAAATGCCTAGTAACGATATGGACATCGGCACAATATCTAAAGTTTTTCCTGGATTTAGTGATGCTACAAGTCCAGAAATTACTCCTAAAAAGATAGCGAAAAGAATTGAGTAAATTGCTAATTCAATAGTTGTCGGTAATCCTGACATAATGAGTTCTGTCACTGTTCTGCCAGGATATTTAAAGGACGGTCCAAAATCTCCTTGAATAGCATTAAATAAATAATTATAAATTTGAACGTGAATCGGTTTATCTAAATTATAAGCTTCGTTTAATTTCTCAATTATTTCAGGTGAAGCCACCCTTTCAGCATCAAAAGGTCCTCCCGGTGCAGCATGGATCATTAAGAATGTAATAATGACTACAACTAATAAAACAGGGATGTAAGTAAATAATCTTTTTAAGATTAATTGAATCAAAATATTATTCCAAACTTAGAAATTGATATGGATTGGTATCTAAAATATTGTTTTGCCAATTTTTAACCCTTTCACTTAAGAGATATGTTCTAGTGTAAGTATATAAAGGAATGACAGGCAGTTCATCTATGAGAATTTTTTCTGCTTCTTCGTATAGTTCATATCTCTTTTTTGCTGAAATTTTTGACGCTGCATTATTTAAAATTTCATCGTATTTAGCATTACTCCAGCCGGTTTTATTATTTCCTCTATCTGTCACCATCATATCGAGGAAAGTAAAGGGGTCAGGATAATCGCCAATCCAACCGGCTCTAGATATATCAAATTCTCCTTGAGTTTCTCTTGCTAAATAAACTTTCCAATCAACATTAGTTAAAATTACATTCAATCCCAAATGTTTTTTCCACATTTCTTGAATAGCTTGGGCAATTTTCTGATGCCCTTCGGAGGTATTATAGAGCACCTCAAGGGGTTGATTATTTATATCATATCCTGATTCTTTAAAAAGTAGTTTTGCTTTAACTGGATTAAATTCCAGTTTGGTATTTGGGTTATAGCTATTTTCATCAGGAGGAGTGAAAGAATAAGATACTTTTTGATTGCCTTTTAAAATACTTTTTACAATTAAGTCACGATCTATAGATAGAGATAATGCCTTTCTGAAATTTACATCGTTCAAGGGAAATTTATTTGTATTGATCCTGTAGTAATAGGTTCCAAAATAATTATGTTCAACTAATTCCTTTGGTCTTTCTTCTCTATATCTAATTATTTTTTCTGTTGGAACAGTATTTGCTAAATGAATTCCACCAGACCTAAATAAACGATCTTGAGTTAATTCATTATCAATAGGGATAAATTCTATACCATTAATTTTATTTAAATCGTTACCCCAATAAAGATCATTTCTTGATACCTTAAGAGATTTATTTATTTCCCATGAATCTAATTTAAAAGGACCATTACCGATAAAATTATTTACCCTGGTCCATTTATTATTTCTACTAGTCATTCCACCAAATTTTTCAACGGTTTCAGGGTGAACTGGCCACGTCGAATAATGAGTCAAAATATTTAAAAAATAAGGGGTAGGGTTTTCCAATGTAACCACAAGCTTATTTTCAAAGACAGAAACTCCGACCTTAGAAAAATCTTTAATTTGCCCTTTATGAAAGCTCTCAGCATTTTTGATGACATATAACATGTCTGCATACTGCGCTCCTAGCTCAGGCGAAAGAATTCTTTCCCAAGAATAAACAAAATGTTCAGGTTTTACTGATTCACCGTTTGTCCATTTCGCCTCTGGATTAAAAATAAAAGTATAAGTTACGCCATCCTCACTTATCATCCATTTTGATGCTACTCCAGGAACCACTCCGTTGTTTTCTGGATTAAAAATAACTAGCCCTTCCAAAAGAGCTAACAATATTTTATGTTCTGGAACTCCTGTAACAATATGAGGATCTATTCCAGAAGGTTCTGTACCATTTCCAAGAAGTAAAATTCCTTGCTCTGAATAAAGGTCAACTTTTGATTTCTGATCAGTGTTTCCTGAGCAACCAACAAGAAATAAAAAAAATATTATTAGCCAATGCATCAATAAATTCTCTTTGAAATATTAAGATAAATAAATCTTCCTAGTGGATCATAATAAGATGGGTAAGTATTTGCGTTCCCGGGTACATAATTGATCGATCTACCATTTAAAGGCGGATTCTTATCTAGAATATTATTAATACCAAAAGAAAAATTTATATCGTCAATCAAATTTATTGAAAAATTTGTATCTAAATAATAAAAACTACTGAAATCAATAGGATTGGTTGCGTTTGAATCTTCAACACTATCAATGTAGCGGATTGTGAGATTTGTTGAAGTATCAAATTGTGCAATTTTATAAATAAATTCCATGTTAAATACATTTTGAAATTTTGGTGATGGTAGACCACAGGTATTTTCATACTTACCTTTACAATCTTCAATAGGAAGCGATGATGTAAGCTGAATATCATTTTTAAGCAAGTAGGAAAGAAAATTATTAATTCTTAATTCGCCAAAATCCATAAAAAGTGTCTTAACAATATTTATATCTAAACCGGAAATTTTTTGACTGGATACATTTAAAAGAGGTGAGGCAATTTTTCCTGTTCCTTCATAAAAAGTTCCTGTTGTTGAATTTCTTTCTATTAAATTACAAAAATAAGATTCTCCAGAATCCAAACATCTATTTAAAATAAATGAAGCATCTGCAGATCCAATTTTATCTTTAAGAGAAATTGAATAAAAATCTATTTCCAAATCAATTTCATCAGAAAAAAAGTAACTTAAGCTATTTGTATTTGCAGTTTCAGGACGTAAATTTAGATTACCTCCAACAAGAGAATTGACTTGATCTTCAGTATTTGAAATTGTTCCGTATAAAGATTGAGTTACCCCAGTTCTCGAGCAATCAGAAAAAGATCTTTGAGGATTTGCCCCGGAACAAGGATCATTGTCTAGAAAAGTTTGTTGTACTTTTGCAGGACTATAAAGATCATTAATATCCGGCATTCTAATAGCTTTTTGCTGAGAAAATTTAAGTGTATGTTTATTATTGAACAGATGTACCAGACCTAAGTCGTAAGTCAAAGCATCGTCCTCTAATGAATAATCGGAATACCTAATACTTAAGTTTAAATTGGTGTCTGTCACTAAAGGCAAATAAATTTCGGAAAAAAATTCTTTGACCTCTAAGTCTCCATACAAGCTTGAATGAGGATATTGTTGGCCTGCTCCGTCAGAGAAATCTTCCGCATTTTTCTTTAAATTTAAATCTCTATATTCAATGCCTAAGGCTAAATCTAAAGAAGGTAAAATTGAATTCTTTAATATAAAAGATTTTGAGGTCACAAACCTATACTGATTTTCAGTCAGTTCGGCATCTACATTTAAATTCATTGATATATAGTCTAAAGCTTCTTGTGTGACGCCTAATGCTGCTGAATTCTGTACATTACCGTTTGTTAATCTAAAAATATTCCAAGGTTTACAGTTACCCCCTGATACACAAGCAGGATTTGATGCCGATCCAGTAACATTTAATGCATTTATTGCTCTAGATTTAGAAATGTCGTTGAAGTAAGTAAAATCAGCAGTTGTTCTAGAACTTTGAAGGCTAAAATTGTAAAACCAGTCATTGTTAATTTTACCTTCAACATCGAAGACCACCCTATCGGTGGAATGCTTAAAGCTCTGTCTTCTTGGATTGCCTTCAATGTTTCTTCTGCTGATATATAGAGGAGCAGTATCTGATAATGACAAACCGTTATTAACACAAATTGTATTAAATTGTTGATTTGATAAAAAAGGATTGTTACAAGGAAGATCTACAGAAAGTCGAAAAACCCCAGAATAATCTAATTGGCCAGTAGTTTTGTGAGATGTCTTAAAGTAATCTAAATTAAAAATATGATTCTTGAGATTTTCAAAAGTTAGTAAGATTCCTATATCATTTTTTTTATCGGGTCTAAGTAAATGGTTCTTTGACGCAAAATTATATCGAGTTGTACCTTCAACAAAGGTTTCGTTTTGTACATAAAAGTTTTTCCCCCCAACTCTATTTTCACTAAATTTACCCTCGGGCGATGTACTTGAGCCCCTACAAGTATTATTTCCACTTAAAGCACAGACGCTTATGTCTCTTTGAGACCAAGTGACTTCATCAACAGACCTATAATTAAAGAAAGAGGTAAGATGAATATCTTGAAAAATTTCATATCCTAAAGAAATTTGTATAGCATTTTCATGACCATCGGATACAGATTTTGGAGAAAAATCATAATTATTAGAAATATGCAAAGCTCTCAAATTATTATCATCATTTTGATGATTGTAAAAAGAATGTTGATATGAGATATCTATGCCTGAAAATTTTCTATCCAATTGAAAATTAATTACTCCACCTATTGCATCAGAACCATAAATCGTTGACTTGCCTCCTGTAAGAACATCAACTTTCTTAATCAACGAGAAAGGAATTTGGCTTAAATCTTGCTCTGCTGTGCCATTCATTGGCGTTCCAGGAGAAAGTCTTTTTCCATTCAAGAGAACTAAAGTCCTGGTGCCTCCCAGACCTCTTAAACTCACAGATGCTGTCCCAGTAGCTTTATTAGAGTGAAAAGATGAGTTACTAGGATTTATTTGAGGTAAAAAACTAAGAAAGTTTTCAATATGAAGAGTTCCCCTATTTTTAATATCATCTAAATCAAACGAAGATATTGGATTGGCAACCAATAATGAAGATTTCTTAATTGAGCTACCAGTTACATAAACATCCTCAGAGACTTCACCAAATATAGTTTCAAAAAAAGAAAAAATTAAAAAAAATAGTAAAAAATTTTTCATGGGAAAAAAACGATTATATTTGATTTAAATTACGATAAAAAATCTTTTTTACCAATTGCAATGCTAAAATTATTTTCGATGTCATTTCTTAAAGATAAAAAGTTTCTAATCGTTGGTGTAGCGAACAAATTTTCTATTGCAGCTGGTATAGCAAAATCTATGTCTGATCAAGGAGCTGATTTATTTTTATCTTATCAAAGCGAAAGATTATTAAAAAAAGTCTCCCAGGTTGGAGATCCTTTGGGATGTAAAAATTATTTTGAATGTGATGTAAGTGATGATGAATCAATAGATTCTTTGATTGAAGAAATTGAAGCTAAATGGGGATATTTAGACGGAATAGTTCATGCTGTTGGATTTGCACCAGCAAACGAGCTAGACGGAAATTTTGTAGATGTTGCTACCAGAGAAGGTTTTAAGATTGCCCATGATATTAGTGTTTTTAGCTTTACGGCTCTTGCCCAAAAAGCTAAGTATTTAATGAAAAATAGAAATGCCTCATTATTAACTCTCTCTTATCTTGGAGCACAAAGAACTTTACCAAACTACAATGTCATGGGAGTTGCAAAGGCGGCTTTAGAATCTACTACAAGATATCTTGCAAATAGTATGGGTGCTGACCAGATTAGAGTAAATGCAATTTCTGCTGGACCAGTAAAAACATTAGCTGCATCAGGAGTAAAAAGTTTTAAGAAAATGCTCTCATATAATGAATCCAGAGCGCCGCTGAAAAGAAACATCACTTCTGAAGAAGTAGGTAATGCAGCTGCTTTTCTTTGTTCAGATTTAGCAAGCGGAATAACAGGTGAAATACTTTATGTTGATGCAGGATTTAATATCACTGCTATGGGCGATTTATCTGAAGTTAATTGATATAAGAACTTGACTCTAATTCTTTAAAAAAAGTATCGAGATAAGATCTTGAATTCAATGCTTTCAAAGAATTCTTTGCTTCTTGTATATCTTCTTTTTTAGCAAGATTTTTTGAATTTTTTACTTTTGTTAATCTGACCACATAGATATCTCCATTTTCTTGAGAAGAAATAAAGACCGGTTTATCAAGGTCAACCGTAAATAAGTCACTAAGCAAGTTATCTGGTAAAAGACTGCTATCTCTTTTTATCAATGAATAGGAATTAAATTCTGATAACTCATTATCATTAGCTTTGGCTTCATACTTTTCTAACTCTTGAAGAATGGTATCCTGCGCTAACTCAAGTTGAAGTATCTTTTTAATTTCTGGCTCTACTGCTGATTGGGAAAGTAAAGTTTCTTGCTTTACTTCTCTAACTTCGTATAAAAGAAAATTACCTATTTCATCTTCATAAGGACCAAAAAACTCAGTACTTACATCATTTTGATCAAAGATTTCCTCAGAAATATTAAAGGAAAATAATTCTTCTGGTAAATTATCTTTATTAAATTCCTCTGATTTTTGGACTTTGAGGTTCAAATCAGAACTAAGAACATCTAGAGTAAATCCAAAATAGTTATCTTCAATATTTAAAAGGGTTTGATTAAGAATTTCTTGAGATTTATTTGATAAAATCATTTCTTTAATTTCATCATCTGAAAACAAAAAATCATTTTTTTCTGTAACTTTTAAAATATGAATTGAACCCGGCATTTCTATAATTTGAGAAACATCATTAATTGATAAATTTTTTATTTGTAATTCAAATTCTTCAGGAAGAATTGTTCCATCGGTAAAACCTAAATCTCCACCATTACTATTACTACCAAAATCATCAGAATATTCTTCAACTAGAGACTCGAAGGTTATTGAATCGGAAAGTTTCTTTAGAATTATATTGGCTATTTCTAGTTTTTCTTTTCTGTCCTCTTCGGAAGAAAAGCTGAGTTGGATATGACTTACTCTTGTTTGAGACTTATCGTCGCCCTCTTCTAACAGATTTCTCTCATCTAGAATCTCTTGAGAAGAAACTTCTAAAGAATCTCTATAAAGATTCTCATTTAGTAAAATATAGTTAATAGCAATCTTCTTTGGTTCAATAAAATTAAACTGATTTTGTTGATAATAGTTCAAGATATCTGAATCTGGGATTACTTCCTTTTTAGAAATTTCGATAAGATCTAATTTAAAAAAACTTAAAGATCTTTGTTGATTTGTAGCCTGAATAAAATTCAATGCTGAAGAATCTAAAGAAAATTCAGAACGAGATATGAAGTCGCTTAGGCTATTCGCTATATATTTTGATTTTACTAGTTCTCTATAATCGTTAACTGTTAAACCGAGTCTTGCCATGTACCCTGAAAATAAAGATGTATCAAATTCATCATTTATTTTAAATGAGATATCATTTGCAATTATGCTGTTTACATAATTATCGGAAACATTTATTTTTAAATCTAGAGCTTTTTGATATACCAACTCTTTAGAAATTATAGAGTTTCTAGTTATTTCGCTGATTAATTCTTCGGATACTTCACCTTCAGAAAATAATGTAGATAGTCTGCTAAATTCTAAATTGTATTCTCCAAAAGAAATATTTTTACCGTTTATCTTTAATGGTGTATTTGAAGGAGCAGATGGATCAGTTAAAAAGCCACCAAATGTTGCAACCAAACCAAAAATTAAAACTGCCACAATAATAGATGAGCCAGTTGATGATAAACCTTTCCTTATGTTTTGAAGTGCAGACATTTTTAGATTATAAAATAAAAACGCGCCCTATAAATATAGGACGCGTTTTAAAAAATAAGTTTATAAACTATCTTTGAGACTTTTACCGGCTTTGAAGCCTACGCCTTTAGAAGCGGCAATCTGGATAGTTTCACCAGTTGCTGGGTTTCTTCCCATTCTTGCTGCTCTTTCTCTTACGTTGAAAGTTCCAAATCCTACAAGAGCAACGGAATCTCCATTACTTAAAGCTCCTGAAATTGAATCTAGCACAGCATCTAAGGTTCTGCTGGCTTCTGCTTTTGAGGTATCAGTTGCATCAGCAACTGCTTCTATTAATTCGGCTTTATTCACTAGTCTCTCTCCTAAATAAAGTTGTTAAAATCCTTCGACACAATGTCAATAAAGTGATTTAGACATGTAGATATATTTCTGTCAAGCGAGATTTAGCCTCTGAAACACCTTTTTTAATGGGTTTCAAGCTTATCTTTTTTTGTTTTTCTTCTTCTTGTAGTTTTAGAAGAATTTTCACCTTTTTCTTCCCAGATTTTAGGTTTTTCAGTCAAAACTAGATCAAAAACTTCATCAATCCATTTAACAGGTCTGATTTCTAATTTGGTTTTTATTTTGTCAGGAATTTCTCTTAGATCTCCGACATTACCTTCAGGAATTAATACTGTCTTAATACCGCCTCTTTTTGCAGCTAACAGCTTTTCTTTTAAGCCTCCAATTTTTAGAACTTCGCCGCGTAAGGTAATTTCACCTGTCATGGCAACGTCCGCTCTAACGGGAATTTCAGACAACACTGAAGCTACAGCAGTACACATTCCTATACCCGCACTAGGCCCATCTTTTGGAGTTGCTCCTTCAGGAACATGAATATGAAGATCATTTAATTCGTGAAAATCTGGGTTAATCCCTAATGATTCTGCTCTAGCTCGTATTACTGAAATTGCTGCTTGAATAGATTCTTGCATAACATCTCCCAGTTTTCCGGTTTTAATTATTTTACCCTTACCCTTAAATGCTGAAGCTTCAATTGTTAAGAGTTCCCCACCAACTTGAGTCCACGCTAATCCGGTTACTTGGCCGATTCGATCTTTATCTTTAGCTTCACCGTAATCAAACTTTTTAACGCCTAAGATATCTTCAAGTATTTTTGGAGTAACTTTTATTAATTTTTTTTCTTTGAGATCAGCAATCTTTTTAATTGTTTTTCTGCAAATTTTTGCGATCTCTCTTTCTAAAGATCTAACACCAGCTTCTCTGGTGTAATATCTAATTACATCTAATATAGAGTTATCTGAAATATTAATTTCAGTTTCATCCAGTCCATTATTTTTGAGTTGTTTTTTTACAAGATAGTCTTTGGCAATACTTAATTTTTCATCTTCTGTATAGCCAGGAAGTCTAATAATCTCCATTCTGTCTAGTAAAGGAGCAGGAATATCCAAAGAGTTTGCTGTACAAACAAACATGACATCAGATAAATCATAATCAACTTCGAGGTAATGGTCATTGAATGTATGGTTTTGCTCAGGATCTAAAACTTCAAGAAGTGCAGAAGAAGGATCTCCTCGGTAATCCATTCCAATTTTATCTATTTCATCAAGAAGAAATAAAGGGTTTTTCACGCCTACTTTTGACATTTTCTGAAGTATTTTCCCAGGCATAGAGCCAATATAAGTTCTCCTATGTCCTCTTATTTCTGCTTCATCTCTTACCCCACCTAGAGAGACTCTAGTGAATTTTCTTCCAGTTGCCCTTGCAATGGATTCTCCTAAAGAAGTTTTTCCTACTCCTGGAGGACCAACTAAACACAAAACAGGGCCTTTAAGTTTTGAAACTCTTTTTTGAACTGCAAGGTATTCAAGAATTCTTTCTTTGACCTCTTCAAGACCATGATGATCTGTCTCCAAAACTTTACTAGCATTTTCAATATTTTTTTGAATTTTAGATTTCTTTTTCCATGGAATGCTTGTCATCCAGTCAATATATCCTCTCACCACTGAAGCCTCAGCTGACATAGGAGGCATGAGCTTAAATTTATTTAATTCTGTATTAACTTTTTCTTTGGCGTCATCAGGCATTCCAGAGTCATTTATTTTCTTTTCTAGAATCTCCACCTCATCATCAAGGTCATCCCCTTCACCCATTTCTTTTTTAAGAGCCTTCATTTGTTCGCTTAAGTAATATTCTTTTTGACTCTTTTCCATTTGTTTCTTAACTCTATTTCGAATCTTTTTTTCCATTTGTGTAAGATCAAGTTGAGTTTCAAGAAGATTAACTAAATTTTTAGCTCTTTCCTCTAAATCAAGTTCCTCAAGTAAGATTTGTCTATCTGCTATAGAGATGGATAAATGTCCAACTAAGGTGTCAATTAACTTTTCTAATCTTTCTACCGATCTAACTTGATTAGCAATTTCAGGTCTAATTTTTTGAGATGTTTTTGAAAGCTCTTTGAATTGAGACTGCAAAGTATTTACATAACTTTTCTTAAGATCATCTTCCATTTCAGTATCTTCAAGAATATCAACCTCGGCTTCTAAAATATCTTTTCCAGCAATCAGATTCTGCAATTTTGCTCTTTTTATTCCCTCTACCAGAACTTTGTAAGTTCCATCAGGAAGTTTAATTAACTGTAGTATGGTGGAAACGGTTCCAATTTCGTATAAATCTTTTTGATTGGGATTCTCAGTATTTGCTTCTCTTTGAGCAACTAACATCACGGATTTATCATCTGACATAGCCTTTTGAAGAGAATTAATTGATGATTCTCTGCCAACGAATAAAGGTGTAACTACGCCTGGAAAAATTACTACATCTCTAAGGGGGACTAATGGAATATTCATAATAACCTCTAACTTTTATATTGGGTCTGAAGAAAAAAAAACAAGTTATTGTAATTTTTTTGAATCTAAATCAGTTTCGTAAACTAATAAAGGCTTAGAATCGCCTTTGATACAAGTAGCATCTAATACAACTTTTTCAAGATTTTCTAAAGACGGAACCTCGTACATAGTATCTAGAAGAGATTTTTCTAAAATTGATCTCAAACCTCTAGCGCCAGTTTTCATTTCAATTGCAAGTTTAGCTATTTCCAGTAATGCATCATCTCTTATATCAAGATCTACTTCCTCCATTTCGAAAAGTTTTTTGAATTGTTTTGTTAATGAGTTTTTTGGTTCTGTAAGGATTGTAACGAGAGCATCTTCATCTAGCTCATCTAAAGTAGCCATTACTGGAAGCCTACCTACAAACTCAGGAATTAGACCGTATTTAATTAAATCTTCGGGTTGAGAATTTTTAATTACTTTCGAATCAAAGCCTTGTGATTTTTTCTTAACAGATGCTTCAAATCCCATACCCCTCTCTTCTGATCTAGCTTTAATTATTTCCTCTAATCCAGAAAAAGCTCCACCACAAATAAATAAAATATTTGATGTATCAACTTGAAGAAATTCTTGTTGTGGATGTTTTCTACCGCCTTGAGGAGGAACTGATGCTGTAGTTCCTTCTACAAGCTTAAGTAATGCTTGTTGAACTCCTTCACCAGAAACATCTCGAGTAATTGAAGGGTTATTTGATTTTCTTGCGATTTTGTCTATCTCATCAATGTATACAATTCCGACCTGAGCTTTTTCAACATCGTAATCACATTTTTGAAGGAGTTTTTGAATAATATTTTCAACATCTTCGCCAACATACCCAGCTTCGGTTAATGTTGTTGCATCAGCAATGGTAAAAGGAACATCTAAAAGTCTAGCTAAAGTCTGTGCTAGTAAAGTCTTACCACTACCTGTAGGTCCTAACAAAAGAATATTACTTTTTCCTAACTCAATATCTTCACTGGAAGATTGCGAACTCTTCAATTTTTTATAATGGTTGTAAACCGCAACTGCTAATGTCTTTTTTGCAGATTCTTGTCCAATGACGTACTCATCAAGAATAGATTTTATTTCTTCTGGAACAGGTAACTTTTCTTCAGAAGCTTCTTGATTTGCTTCAGCTAAATCTTCTTTAATTATGTCGTTACAAAGAGATACACATTCATCGCAAATGTAAACAGAAGGTCCGGCGATTAGTTTTTTAACCTCGGACTGATTCTTTCCGCAGAAAGAACAAAATAACTTTTTATCTGTTTCTTGATTTTCAGACATACCTATTTATCTCTTTTATCAATAACTTTATCTATTAAACCATATTTTACAGCTTCGTCGCCGCTCATAAAATTATCTCTTTCAGTATCTTGACTTACTTTGTCAATATCTTTTCCACTATGATGAGACAGAATTTCATTCAATTTAGTTCTAATTTTTAGTATTTCTTGAGCATGAATTTCTATATCGGTTGCCTGACCTTGAAATCCTCCCAAAGGTTGATGGATCATTATTCTAGAATTGGGGAGCGCAAATCTTTTTCCTTTCGTACCGCCTGTAAGTAAGATTGCTCCCATACTGGATGCTTGGCCTATACATAAAGTACTTATGTCTGGCTTGATATAAGACATTGTGTCGTAGATAGACATGCCTGAAGTTACTGAGCCGCCTGGTGAGTTTATATAAATATTAATATCTTTTTCAGGATTTTCAGCTTCGAGAAAAAGTAACTGTGCCACAACCAAATTTGCCATATGGTCTTCAATAGGACCTGTAATAAAAATTACTCTTTCTTTGAGAAGTCTAGAGTAGATGTCAAAAGCCCTCTCTCCTCTTGGTGTTTGTTCCACAACCATTGGAACAAGCTGATTTTTTATATTTGTCATAATCTTAATTTAACCCATAGAAACTACTTCTTCAAAACTTAACAACTCCTCTTCTACTTTAGATTTGCCTTCTAAGTATTCTGATACTTTATCCTCTAAAACGAGAGACTCAATGTTTTTTAGTTGTTCTTCATTACCATATATCCAATTGACATATTGTTCAGGATCTTTAAATGATTTTGATTTATCTTCAATTTCTTTCTTCAAAGTATCCTTATCTACAGAAATATTGTTTTCTTCAATTAATTTATTTATCAAGACGCCTAACCTCACTCTTTTGAGAGCGTTATCTTTGAAATTATCAATAGGGAATTTATCGTCCTCTAATTTGCTAATATCCAATCCCATTTGTTGAGCAGTATTATTTCTTAAATTATTTGCCTCAGAAATAATCATACTTTGAGGAATATCAATTTGATTTGAACTTTCAAACGCATCAAATATTCTTTGTTTGGTTTTTGTTTTTAGATTTGCTTTTAAATCTGTTTGAAGTTGTTCTTCTATTTTTTTCTCAAATTCTTCTTTTGTCTTAACATCCATATTTATGGATTTAAAAAATTCCTCGTCAAGATTAGGGAGTTTTACCTCTGAAACCTCTTTTATTTTTATTTTAAAAACTACCTTTTGACCTTTTAAATTTTCTGCTTGATAGTCTTCTGGAAAAGTTACCTCAATTTCTTTAGTTTCTAAAGCTTTCATACCAATAATTTGTTCTTCAAAACCTGGGATCATAGTATTTGATCCGAGTTCAAGAGAATAATCTTGGGCTTCACCACCTTCAAACTTTTCACCATTTAAAAAACCTTCAAAATCAATTTTTACAAAATTACCTTCCTTACTTTTTTCATCTATTGGCTCTGCTTTACCATATCTCTTTAAAACCAAATCAATAGCTTTTTTAAGGTCTTCATTTGTAACTTTTGAGACAGGCTTTTTGAAGGATAGAGAGCCCATTTTGGTTAGAGAAAACTCTGGATAAATTTCATATGAGACTTCAAATTTAATATCTTTTTTTATATCAAAAGATTCTGGAGCAAAACTAGGCTGGCCAACTACAGGTATATTTTCTTCAGAAATCTTTTTATAAAAAATATCTCCCATTTTATCCATGATTAGTCGTTGTTTAATTTGATCTCCATAGTATTTTTCAATAACATCCAAAGGAGCTTTACCTTTTCTAAATCCCTTCAAGTCAGAGGAAGATTGCTGAGATAAAAGTCTTTTTTTAAAGTCGCTTTCAAGATCTTTAGATGGAATATTTAATTTTATTTTTTTTTCTAGATTATTTTTTTTACCGAACATATTATCCTTCTTTTTAATTGGGGTGGGCGATGGGGCTCGAACCCACGACAACCGGTACCACAAACCAGTGCTCTACCAACTGAGCTACGCCCACCATTAGTGGCCTCCCGGGCAGGATTCGAACCTGCGACCCTCTGCTTAGAAGGCAGATGCTCTATCCAGCTGAGCTACCGGGAGTAAATTTTTGCTATTGTATAAAAATACTTGCGATTAGTCTTTATTTACCAAAATTGACTAATGAGCCAAAGAGAAATCTTAAAACTTTATTTGGTATGAATTTAGATATAAAAATCATCGTTTTGTTAAAACCACCTTTAACAACATAAATTTCTTTTCCTTTTAAACAAGCTTCTACTCCCTGCACTGCCACTTGTTTGGCAGACATCAAGAATAATGAAGGAACATCTGAATATTGCATATTAAATCCAGCTCTTTCATTAAAGCCTGTTTCTGTAAAACCTGGGCAAAGAGAACTTACATGCACATTGTATTTCTTATAAGTACTATTTAGCGTTATAGTGAATTCATTAACGAAATTCTTTATATTTCCATAAATACCAATCGCTCCGCTTCCGCTTGGAATTATTCCTGCTATTGAAGATACCTGAAGAATCTTTCCAGATTTTCTTTCTTTCATATCTTTGATAAAAAGACGCGTTAATTTAACCAAAGAGTTTAATAAAACATTTAGAAAATCATCAAGTTTTTCAAGATCATACGAATCAAAGTCTTCAGTAAATCCATATCCTGCATTATTTACCAAAAAATCGACTTTGTAGTTATTGCTTTGACAGAAATCATAAATCTCTTTAGGGCTTTCTGATCTAGCCAAATCTTTTACCAAAACTATTACTTTTGAATTAGAGTTAGACTCAACTTCTTTTTTAAGTTCTTTTAATTTTTCTTCTCTTCTCGCTATGACGATTATCTGCATATCAAAATTTGAAAGATATTTAACTATTTCAAAACCAATACCAGAAGACGAGCCTGTAACGAGAGCAGTTCTATTTCTTAAATAAGTCATTATATTTTGGTCGGGGTGGAGGGATTTGAACCCCCGACATCCTGCTCCCAAAGCAGGCGCGCTACCAGGCTGCGCTACACCCCGTTAATTTTTAAATAAGGGGTGGTATGATAACAAATAACAATGGCTATAGTACTCGACGGAAAAAAATTATCTCTAGAATCAGAAAAAGATTTTTCTAAACGTGTTGAAAAAATTAAGGCCAAAAATCATTCCACTCCTATATTGGCAACGATTTTAGTAGGAAGCGACCCTGCATCAGCAACTTATGTAAAAATGAAAGGAAATGCTTGTAAAAGAGTCGGAATGGACTCTTTGAAAATTGAACTTGACGAAGCTACAACCACTTCGGAATTGATAAAAAAAATTGAAGAGCTAAATGCAAATAAGGATGTGCATGGAATTTTATTGCAGCATCCTGTTCCAGAGCACATTAATGAAAGATTTTGCTTTGATGCGATAGATATAAAAAAGGATGTTGATGGAGTTACTAGCTTAGGATTTGGAAGAATGAGTATGCAAGAAAAAGCATATGGTTCCTGTACTCCCTATGGAATTATGCGTCTCTTAAAAGAATATAATATTCCTTTGGAAGGTAAATCTGCGGTTGTAGTTGGAAGAAGTCCTATATTGGGAAAGCCTATGGCGATGATGTTATTGAATGAAAATGCGACAGTAACTATTTGTCATTCTAGAACAAAATATTTACCTGAAATTATATCCACAGCGGATATTGTAGTAGGTGCAGTTGGAATTCCAAAGTTTATCAAAAGCGATTGGATTAAAGATAATGCTGTTGTGGTCGATGCAGGATATCATCCCGAGAAATGTGGTGATATTGATCTTGAGGGTGTCATTTCAAGGTCATCTGCTTACACTCCCGTTCCAGGAGGTGTTGGACCAATGACTATCAATACCTTAATCATGCAAACTTTGGAAAGCTGTGAAGCTCAATTAGGTCTTGACTAATTTTTCCAGTACTCGTCTTTAAGAAGTCTTTTATAAAGTTTCCCAGTTGGATGTCTGGGCAGCTCTTCTCTAAAATCTATAGATTTAGGACACTTCACATGAGATATGTTTTCTCTACAATACGCCATAAGTTCGGCTTCTAGATCTTCTCCGGCAAGATTCATATCTTCTGGTTGAACTACAGCTTTTACTTCTTCACCCATTTCTTCGTTGGGCACTCCAAAAACAGCAACATCAGCAACTTTAGGATGCATGATTAATACATCTTCTGTCTCTTTAGGATAAATATTCACGCCTCCAGAAATAATCATAAATGCTTTTCTATCTGTTAAGTATAGAAAACCCTCTTCATCTAAATAGCCAATATCTCCTAAAGTTGTATAGCCTTGTTTTGAAGTAGCACCTTTAGTTTTTTCTTTGTCATTATGATATGAAAAACCATTGGCAGTAGGTCCTTCAAAGTAAATTGTTCCTTCTTCTCCAACAGCAACTTCATTTTGATCATCATCTAAAATATGTATTGGACCAAGTAAGGACTGACCAACTGTACCTTTATGAGAAAGCCATTGTTCAGAATTACATGCTACAAAGCCATTAAATTCAGTTCCTGCATAATATTCATGAATGATGGGCCCCCACCAATCTATCATTTTTTCTTTCACTTCTACTGGACATGGTGCTGCAGCATGAATAGCTATTCGATGTGATGACAAATCATATTTATTAAAAATCTCCGAATCACTTTTTAAAAATCTGATGAACATTGTGGGAACCCATTGACTATGAGTGATCTTGTATTTTTCTATGGCAGCTAACGCAGCTTCAGGATCAAATTTTTCTAAAATAATGCTAGTGGCTCCCAAAGCAAGAAATCCTGTATTGAAACCCATTGGCGCTGAATGGTAAAGAGGAGCTGGAGACAAGTAAACAGAATCTTCATCAGCAGAATATAATCCTTGAACAACGCGAGTGAGACCTAAGTCATCTTCATCTGCTTTATAGGGAAGAGGACTTAAATTTATTTCACGACTGACACCTTTAGGCTTTCCAGTTGTTCCTGAAGAATACAACATAGCAGCTCCCTGACATTCATCCTCTATAGGCGTATCTGGCATATTTTTTATCTCTTCTTCATAAGACTTAAAGTCGTCTGTTGTTCCGTCAAGCATGAATTTGTGAACCCCTTCTAAAGAATCAGCTAAAGATTTTGCAGATTCTTCAAGGAATTTACTGGTGATGAAAACTTTAGCACCACAATCCTTGACAATATATTCAACCTCACTTGCCTGAAGTCTCCAGCTTATAGCTGTATATTTCAATCCGCTTCGATAAGCTGCAAAAGCAATTGGAAAAAATAACTTATGGTTTTCCATCATAAAAGCCATACTATCTCCAGGTTTAAGACCTAAAGATCTAAACAATTGAGCTCCTTGATTTGATAGTTCATTTAATTCTTGATGAGTGATTACGTCTCCACTCCCTGCCATGATAATGGCTGGTTTATCTTTTAATTTAGGTCCGTTTATTCCTGGATGCATGTCCTCTCCTCTAAATAATGTAAAATTAAACTTATAAGTTAATTTAAATAAAATTTACATGCAAGATTTTAAAAGATTTCCAGTAATTTGTAGTGTTGGAGGCATAAACTCAGCAGGAAGATCTTCTTTTGATTTTTCATACAAACGACTTGTTATAGACAATCTTGATGCAAATTCTAAAAAATCTCTACTGAAAGACTTAAATTCTCTAACGAATTCTGAAATTTCATCAGAAAAAGATATTTTTGAGAAAACCTTAGTAAGAAAAGTTAATTCAGATCTTTTTGATCCAGATTTATTAATGAAAGATGTCATGAATGTGAATGCCGCTGGACAATTGCCTGAAGGAATAAATCTTTCAAAGATGTATAACTCCAGACAACATCCCAAAGGAATTCAAATGACTATTTTTGGTGTTACTGATTGCTTAAGAAATATGGGCAAGGACTGGGATACTGAAATAAAACCATTATTGGATCCAAAAAAAATAGGTGTTTTTTCTGGTCCTGCAATAGGGCAACTAGACTACGAAGGAATGGGAGGTCTTTTACAGTCAAGAAAGATTGGTAAAAGAGCCAGTTCTAAACATTTATCAATGTCTTTGATTGGTATGTCAGCAGATTTCATAAATGCTTATGTACTTGGATCCTTGGGAAAGACAGGGACTGTAGCTGGAGCTTGTGCAACTTTTCTCTACAACTTAGATTTGGCTTTGAAAGGAATCAAAAATAATGAATTAGACTTTTCAATCGTTGGATCTGCAGAAGCGCCTATAAATCCAGAGATAACAGATGGCTTTTTAGCTACTACAGGAATTGCTGATGATAAAAAAGTTCTAGAAATGCAGATTAGAAATAACGATGATAACTCTGAAGAAGTAGACCATAAAAATGCTTGTCGGCCCTTTGGAGATAATGCTGGAATGATTTTGGGAGAAGCAGCTCAATTTGTAGCTGTTACGACTTTGGAATTTGCTATAAAAAACGGTCTAAAGATACTTGGTGGTTTTACAGATGTTGCAATAAATGCCGATGGCTTCAAAAAATCTATCAGTTCTCCAGGAATTGGTAACTACATAACAATGGCTCAAGCTCTTTCAAATACTTTAAAAATAGGCTGTTCCATTCAAGAAAGTATTGTTATCGCTCATGGCACGGGGACCTTTCAAAATCGAAGTACCGAATCTGATGTACTAAATAGAGTCGCCGATGGATTTAAATTAAAAAATTGGAAGGTAACTGCTTTGAAAGGTATGTTAGGTCATACCATGGGTCCTGCTGCTGGAGATGAATTAATAACAGCTTTAGGAATTTGGAATCATGGTTTGATTCCAGGAATAAATACAACTAAGAAATTAGCTGATGATGTGTTATCAGATAATTTAGATTTTTGTCTGAATACTCAAGAAGTAGATACAGAAAAAGTAGATGCTATCTATTTAAATGCTAAAGGTTTTGGGGGCAATAATGGTTCTTGCGGCGTGGTAAGTCCAAGCTTCATCAAATCAAAAATCGATAAAAAAGATTTAAAAGATTATGAGGAAAAACTTTCTGATACTGAAGCGAAAAGAAAAATTTATTTAGAAGAAAGTAATAATGGAAATTACGACTTAATTTATCGCTTCAAAGAGGAAGTTCTTGACCCTTCAGAAGATATGAAAATAACAATAGATAAAATATCTATCTCTGATTACAAAGATATAGATTTGTAAACTATCTATCTAAAAGCTTGTCCTTAGGAAATAGCCTTCCAATGAGAGGTATGAGTGGTAACAAATAAATATATTTTTTTGGAAAAAATCTTTGGATTCTATCAAACCAGCGAGCATCTCCTCCAACCAATATTCTTTTATTTTTTTTCTTGATGTTTTTTAAAATAATTTTTGCCGCTGTATTGGCATTAATCGGAGCTTGATTCTTAAATAACTCTCCAACTTCTTCTTTAGTTTTGGCTTTAGGACCAAACAAATTAGGTCTTTCGTCCTCTCTATCAAGATCTATTTCCAACTTATTGTTTTTAACACCATAATTAGCAATGTTAGTGCCGATATGACCTGGATGAACCGAATACACCTCTACTGGAGAATCTTCCATTTTCATTTCTAAAGCTAAAGTTTCTGTAAAAGCTCTTACACCATATTTGCCGACATGATAAATGGATTGTGTAGGAACAGATAAAAGTCCAAAAATAGAAGAAGTGTTTATTATAGCTGCTTCAGGTCTTTTTTTTAGATGGGGTAAAAAAGCTCTAGTTCCATTTATTACTCCATGAAGGAGAATTCCTAAACCCCAATCCCAATCTTCGTCAGTAGAATCTTCTATTGTTTGAGATAAAGCCACACCTGCATTGTTAAAAACCATATCCACAGCGCCATGTTCATCAATCACTTTCTGTGGCAAAGCGAAAACTGCTTCTTTGTCGCTGACATCTATTACATGTTTTGAAACACCTACGTTGTAATTTTTTAAAAGTTCAGCAGTTTCATTAAGCGTATCTTCATTCCACTCAGCTAAGGCTATATTAGCTCCAGATTTAGCTAGTTCTATAGCTAGTTCTCTCCCCATACCAGAACCTGCTCCAGTAATAACGGCAACTTTGCCTTCAAAATTCTTCATACTTTCCTCCGCTTAATCAATATAATTTATGACTGTAGGACTGTCCAATTTTTAATAAATGTTTTAGTTGGCTATAACCTTTTTAGAACCTAAGAATTTTAATATTGGATTTAAAGTCAATCCTTGAATGGTAGTTTCATCACCTTGGGTAGATGAAAATAAATTTTTTCCTAGAGATTCAAATCTATAGGCTCCACAAGCCATGAAAGGCTCATCTTTATCAATGTAATCCTTAATTTCTAAATCTGATAACAACTTCATTGTAAGAGCTGCTTGAGCATAATGTGACCAAATTTCTTTTCCATCCTTGCAGATACTTATACCGCAATTTTGGTAATGAGTATTTCCAGATAATTTAGATAATGTTTTGAAGCAGCTTTCCTTTGTTAAAGGTTTGCTAAAAATTTCGTCTTCATAACAGCATATTTGATCTGAACCAATTACATATGCATTTTTCTTCTTATTGCTTACGTCTAAAGCTTTAGCTCTAGCCAGAGCAAGACAGTAATCTTTGAAACTTTTACTAGAAAAAGATTTCTTCAGCTCTTCTTCGTCTACTTTTGATGCTATAACTTCAAAAGTTATTCCAGCATCTTCTAAAATTTTTTTTCTTATAGAAGAATTTGATGCAAGGATAACTTTGTGTGCAGGTATTGATTCTGAACTCAAGATTGGTTGGAGTTAGAATGTATGAGATTCATAAATTCTGTACGAGTGATAGCATTTTCTTTAAAAACACCCAACATTCTACTTGTTACAGTGCTGGTTTCAGTTTTATGAATTCCTCTTGTGGTCATACATTGGTGCGCAGCATCAATTACTACGGCAACTCCTTTTGGTTTTAAAACATTATTGATAGTGTCAGCAACTTGGGCTGTCATAGTTTCTTGGGTTTGTAATCTTTTACCAAAGATATCAATTATTCTAGCTAATTTACTAATGCCTACTACCCTTTGGTCAGGTATATAGCCGACATGAGCAACGCCTAATATAGGGACCATATGATGCTCGCAATGAGACTCAACTCGAATACCCTTAACTATGACCATTTCATCATAACCTTCAACTTGTTCAAAAGTTTTAGATAGCACTTCTTCAGGATCTTCATCGTAGCCAGCAAAGAATTCACCATATGCTTTGATAACTCTCTTAGGAGTCTCTACTAATCCTTCCCTGGAAGGATCATCTCCAGCAAAAGCTAAAAGAGTTTTTACAGCTTCCATTGCTTCTTCAGGCGATGGCCTAGAAATTGGTATAGCTTTTTTGGCAAAATTTTTCTTACTCATTATTAATCCTTTAAAACAGTTATATTTTACAGACTTTTTTATAACTTTTAATCATTATCTTCTTCAGGTAAGGGATTAAAAGGAAAAGGTCTTTCTTGGCTACTATATGTTACAAAATCTACTATTTGAACAATATAATTTCTTAATTTAATCGAAAAATTTGATAAATGCGAATTTGGTTCTTTTTTAAACAAGGTAAATAAGAATTGTGTCCCTGCGATAATCCATAAGACAAAGTCCAAGAATCCTAATAGGAAAAGGTAGAAAACAACTAGCCCAGCTGTAATCCATGTAGATGGATGCTTTACCTTTTCAGGTATGACATCTTTAAACTTCTTCTTTTCTTCTGTTTCAACTTCGGTAATTATCGAAGAATCATCGTTTTTTTCAGTCATATGCGGTGTCAATATTACCACTTTCGTGGATAAACTTTAAAAAACATTTTTTAGGGTCTTTTTTTAAATAAACAATCTTGTATAAAGCATCAATTATAGGCATATTCAAAGAGAGCTTATTCTTTTCTAAATAAAGTACTTTTAAGGTTCTATACCCTTCTACAGACTGTTTTACCATTGATAAAGCCTTATTAGGACTATTTCCTTTTCCTAAAAGCTTTCCAAAAGAATAATTTCTACTTTTTTCAGAGCTACTTGTGGCTATTAAATCTCCAACTCCAGATAAACCTAGAAGAGTTAAAGGATTAGCATTAATTTTTCTAAAAAGTTCGGACATTTCTGACAAGGATCTTGTTAGTAACATAGCCTTTGTATTTGATTCAAAACCCAATCCATCAGATAAACCAGAGCATATTGCATACAAGTTTTTTAAGGCTCCGGCCATTTCTATTCCTTTAGTGTCATTTGATAAAAATATTTTAAAAAAATCTCTATTAAAGAGATCTGATACATGTTTTAAAGATTTTTTGTCACTTCCTGCGATTACTGATGCGGATATATTCTTTCTCATAATTTCATCAGCAATATTTGGACCTGAAAGAACCATGATATTTTTTTTTGAATGATTTGTTTCATCTACAAATACTTCACTCATTGTCATAAATGATTTATTTTCAATCCCTTTGGAAGCAATTAAAATCTTATGATTATCTAAGTATTTAGAAATTTTTGATGAAATTGATCTAAAGCCTTTTGATGGAATTGCAATAATAACAAGATCTACATCTTTAAAAGCATCGTGTAAATCGGAAACAATTTTTAAATTTTTTGAAAGTTTATATTTCGGAAGATATTGATTATTGATCAAATTGTTTTTAACTATTTTAAATATTTTTGAATTTCTTGCCCATAAAGACACATCACAATCTTTCTCTGCCAGAAGATTACCTAATGTTGTTCCCCATGAGCCTCCACCTAAAACTAAAATCTTTTTCATATGAAATTTTAAGAAATGAAGTTAAGTGATTTGTCTCCAAATTTTTTCCACCAACTTTCTCCCAAAAGCCTTATGGAATTGAGATTTCTTTTTGACGTGTTATCAAAAGATGACTTAATACCTGATAAAGACGAATCTACTCTTAAATAGTTTTCTTCAAAAAGAGATTGGGCAATGACATGTTCGATATTTGATTCCATGAGGATTTGTATAATTCCTGCGTTCAGCCAAGATAACGACCCCCATTTTCTAGCACGTCTTCCATCTAATCTTCTGGAGTTATATCCGGTTCCAACACTCAAAACCTTAATCTCTTCGTTAGGCCATAGCTTCTTAGCTTCGGCATAAGCTATTAATACTGGGTTGTTGGTAGATACTGCTCCATCAATGTACCACTGACCTTCTATAGATTCAGCTGGAAAATATGTTGGCGCAGCAGAAGTTGCTGCAGCAACTCTTCTTGCAGGTAAATATCCTTCTGTCCAGGATTTAAACATTTTTACTCTTCTTTTTTCTAAATCAAAGGCTGTAATTATTGTTGGAATTTTTGCTGCGCTGAGAGTTTCTGTTTTGAAATAATCTTCAAATACTTTTCTTTTTACCTTTCCTGCATATTTTGAGCCTAGAATTCTGAATCTAAAAGGCGAAAAGATTTTTTTTATATTTTCTTTAGAGTAAATCTGAACTAAATCATCTTTTTGTAAATCGAGAATTGATATAGCAAGAGCAATAATACCTCCTGTTGACGTTCCCACAATCAAATCAAAACTTTCAGAAAGTTTCTTTGGAACTGCCTTATCTAATTCACTTAGAAAAGTTGCAGAGGCTAGGCCCCTTACACCGCCTCCGTCAATAGATAAAACGTATTTAGTCATTGTTATTTTTAGATAAATTCAGCATATTATGGACGAAACTATACTAAGTATTTTAAATGAATTCATTGAATGCCAAAAAAATAGGCTTTTGGATTGGACTTGCAATTTTTATCTGCATCTATTTCTTACCTACCCCTGAGGGTCTATCAAACGAAGGTAAATTAACTGCAGCGATATTTTTATTGATGGGAGTGTGGTGGGCTACTGAAGCAATGCCGCTTTATGCAACTGCCCTTTTGCCTTTAATCTTTTTTCCTTTATTAGGAATAGATCCAATTGGAGTAATCAGCAAGGAATATATGAACAAGGTTCAATTCCTTTTTGCTGGTGGCTTCATGATTGGAATTGCTATGCAAAAATGGAATTTACACAAAAGAATTGCACTCAACATTCTTAAGTATAGTGGTTTGCAGGCAAAAAATATCGTTGCTGCTTTCATGCTTACAAGTGCAATTTTAAGTATGTGGGTTATGAATACTTCAACTGCTATTATGCTTTTACCCATTGGAGTATCAGTCATAGCTGTAATCAATGAGACGGTAAAAGATTTACTTCCAGGAGAAAGTAAAAATTTTCAATTTGCCCTGCTTCTTGGAATAGCATATTCAGCTTCTCTTGGAGGAATATCTACTCCAATCGGAACTTCTCCAAATGGTTATCTAATTCAATATGCAAATGATAACTTCAATCAAGATATAGGCTTTATTAGTTGGCTAGCAATAGGACTTCCTGTGACACTTGTCATGGTGCCCCTTGTTTGGTTTATTCTAACTTCTTTAATTTTTCCAATAAATTTTAAAGCTTCTCCAGAAACAAATTCCAAACTAAGAACAATGCTTGAAGATTTAGGAAAAATAACTCCAGAGCAAAAAATGGTTGCTACCATTTTCTCAATTACTGCTTTTTGTTGGGTGTTTAGAAAATTACTGGATGATTTGCCGGGGCTTGGATTTTTAGAAGATGCTGTCATTGCAATGATTGGTGGGATTTCTTTGTTCTTTGTAAGTTCTAAAAATAGAGAAGATTATTTGCTTAATTGGGATGATTTGCAGCAAAAATTTCCATGGGGGTTAATTTTTTTATTCGGCGGAGGAATGGCCTTAGCTTTTGAAGTAAACTCTACGGGCTTAGCTTCATGGTTAGCAAATTTAATACCAGCAGACGTTAATCCTATTATAGTAGTTGCTTTGATTATATTATTAGTCTTGTTTCTTACAGAGCTTACAAGCAATCTCACAACAACCATTACTTTTATGCCTGTAATTGCGAGCGTAGGTTTAAATTTAGATATAAACCCTTTGCTTCTTACTTTACCTCTTACAATTGTTGCTAGTTGTGCTTTCATGTTGCCAGTTGCAACTCCTCCCAACTCTATAGTTTTTGCCTCAAACTTAGTTCCCATTCAACAAATGGTGAGAGCAGGAATTTTTATTAATATAATTTCATTTCTATATATCCTTCTTTTATCGGTCTTTTATTACCCTCTCGTCTTATAGTAAAATATCCACAAGTGTTGCACTTAGGTTCAATATCAGGGGTTCCTAATAAAGTGCGTTTTATTCTTACCCTGTGAAGGAGGTGGTCCAAATTAGTATTAACGAATTAGCAGGAATTTCAGGGGGTGCCTCTTGACAACGGGTTAACCCGATTCCGACCTTTTGCCGGTTCGCCCGCTTAAGGTAAGAATTAAGTTGAAATACTTATTCTTAAACCCCGTCAGAAATGACGGGGTTTTTTTATTCGCTCAAATCGTGACCAGTTGCAGAGATGGTTCCGCCATCGCAAGTAATAGTTTCTCCAACAGTGTAAGAACCAGCTTTTGATGAAAGATATAAAGCTAAACCGCCAACATCTTCGGCTCTACCCATTCTATGGACCGGATTTCTAGAAATAATACCTTCGTAGTTATGGGCTACTGCTGAACCCAACATATCGCTAGGAAAAGGTCCTGGGGCAATGGCATTCACTAAAATATCTTCTCTAACAAGTCTAGCGGCGAGAACTCTTGTCATATGATGAACAGATGCTTTTGATGCGCTGTAAGGATATGTTTCAAAAACAGGAGTACCGATGCCATCAATTGAACCTATGTTTATAACTCTAGAAGGATTTTCCCTTGTAGCTTTTTTCTTCAGCAGAGGAAGAAACTTTTGCGTAGAGAAGAATACACTTTTGACATTCAAATCCATCACCTTATCCCAGCCTTTTTCTGAGAAAATATCTATAGGTTCCGCCCATGCTGCTCCAGCATTATTTACCAAAATATCAATCCCAGATTCTATCGCTTCTACTTCTTTTACAAACTTCTCTATTCCTTCTAGAGAAGATAAGTCAGATGGAAGAGATGTGCATTGAGCATTATATCTTTCCGAGAGTTCTATTGCTTTTGCATCACAAACATCGGCCTTTCTAGAAGTAATATAAACCGTTGCGCCGTTTGCTAAATATGCCGACGCAATCATTTCTCCTATTCCGCGAGATCCTCCAGTAACAACAGCAACTTTATCTTTTACTGAAAACAGTTCTTCAATTTTCATCTTTATCTCCTAATCTTCAATTTTTAAAATTTTTGGTTCTTGAAATTTATCATCTTTACTACACATCATGTAGGTACATACGATTATTAAATCTCCTGTGTTTGCTTTATGGGCAGCTGCGCCATTTAGAGAGATCTTTTTGCTTCCGGCATTTTCATAAAAGGCATAAGTAATAAATCTATTTCCATTTGAAATATTATAGATATGAACTTGTTCATATTCTTTGATATCAAGAGCATCCATCCAGTCCTTATCAATTCCGCAAGAACCATCGTAGTCAATATTTGTAGAAGTAACCTTTACTCTATGTAGCTTAGATTTAAGAACAGTAATGTACATATTTTAATGGCGGACCGGACGGGGCTCGAACCCGCGACCTCCGCCGTGACAGGGCGGCGTTCTAACCAGAACTGAACTACCGGTCCAATTTAGGAAAACAATTATACATAGTATGAAACGAAAGTAACTTACAAAAACAATATAAAAACCTAATCTAAATGATTGCTTCGCTATGATTAACTTTAAAAGTTACGGGTTTTAAATTTTTATAATTTTTAGATTTAACCGAAGAAACAAAATTGAATTTGACATCTACATATTCCGAGTAAATATTAAGTTCTACATAACCCTTATTCCTTCCATTAGTCCAAATAAGACCTTTATTTGAATCAATAAATGATTCATCCAATGCGCTTGTAAAATCTCCAAATGTATCAACAAAATTAGGAGAAGTGATAGAGGGAGCTCCTATCTCAACGCCAACGAATTTATTATTTTTATCAAATAGATTTGAAAGCCATGAATTGTGTGAATCACCCGCAAGAATAAGGTTGGATTGAGAATTGCTTAGAGCTTTATAAAACTTCTCCCTTTCCTTTGGATATCCATCCCACTGATCTGTATTGTAAGGAATCTCAGTACCAGCTAATGATAGATATTTATGAAGAAATTTTGGAAAGTTTTCTTTGTCAACGGTCTTAAAAATTTTTGGTAAATATTTTGGCCCTATTAGAATTTGTTGTCCAAAAATAGACCATTTGAAAGAACTATCTACTTTGGTTCTTATCCAGTTGAATTGTTCTTTACCAAGAAGTTTTCTTGGTTTGTTAATATCTTTTAAATAAGAAATTTTATTAAAAGAATTACCATCGAAGTATTTTTCTATATCTAATTGTTTATCTCTTTCGTATGATCTGGTATCCAACATCATCAAATTTATAAGATTTCCTACCCTGAAATTTCTCCAAATTTTATCTTTTCTACCTCTCTCACGGATTGGCATCCATTCGTAATAAGCTTGTAAAGCATTCTTTTTTCTATTAGCAAATATTCCTTCATCTTTAGAATGGTTTTGAGCTCCTTTTTGCCAACTATCATTAGTAAATTCATGATCGTCCCAAACAGAAATCATGGGTTTTTTTTGATGTAGTAATTTTAGATCTGAATCAGATCTATAAGTCGCATACCTTTTTCGATAATCATCCAATGAAACCATTTCATGTTTTGGATTTACGACTCTGCCCATTTGTTCTGCATCTTTTGACGCATAGCCACCGTGTCCATATTCATAGAGATAATCTCCAAGATGCAATACCAAGTCTATTTTTTTGTTTTTTGCTATCTCTTTATAAGCATTAAAATATCCTGCGGGATAATTTGAGCAACTACAAAAAGCGATATTAAAATTATTTGGATTTTTACTAGGTAACGTTGATGTCATTCCAATATCAGAGGTTTTGCCATCTGCAAGAAATCTGTAATAAATTTTTTTACCGTTAAACTGTTTTGGAATTTTTGCATCAACTTTAACTGAAAAGTCTTTTCTAGAATTTGTCCTGACATGCCCATAGGTAATAAGATTTGAAAAATCATTGGAACTTGAAACTTCCCACCTCACTCGAATTTCTGGATTGCCCATGGGTAAGATTTTTGTCCATAAAATTACATTAGTATTTGTAGGATCTCCACTTGCCACACCATACTTAAAAGAAATAACCGATTCTTTATTTAGTGAGGGAAAAATACGTATGGGTAAAAAAAGTAAAAGTAAGGCTAAACTTTTTAGAAAATTTCTTCTATTTTTATTCACGAAGGTTAATTTAACACTCAAAAAAAATATGCCAATTAAAAAATGATGTTTTTTAGATGGTGGGCGACACAGGACTTGAACCTGTAACTTCCACCTTGTAAGGGTGGCACTCTACCAATTGAGTTAGTCGCCCAAAAGAGAAAGCATTATACCGAAATTAAATATAATCAAATGGACATTCTGAAAAAATTAGTGCATATTTTTTTCTTTATAAAGAAGTAATGAAACAACTAGAATCTCAACCCTTTCAATCAAAACTAAATTTAAATTCTGAAGAATTTGAAAATAACAAGTCATCCATGCTTGAGATGATTTCTGAATTAAATGAATTATTAGATGAAGCTGAAGCTGGTGGTGGTCCAGACCATCATAAAAGATTAGCAGCAAGGGGAAAACTTCCAGTTCGAGAAAGAGTTTTCCACTTCTTGGATCCAGATAGTCCTTTTTTAGAAATTAGTGGTTTAGCGGCCTATAAATCTGAATATCCTATCGGTGGCGGTGCTTTTGCCGGTATTGGAGTTTCCTCAGGAATCGAGTGTGTAATTTTTGCAAATGATCCTACTGTTCTTGCAGGAGCAATGCATTTTTACTCTGTAAAAAAATGGATGAGATGTATGCAAATTGCGCGAGATTGTCGAATTCCTTTCATTCAATTTGTTGAATCTGCAGGAGGTGATTTGCGTCCAAGAGCCGGAGCTGCTGTTGGTGGAATGGGTCATTTTGCTGAATCAGGAAGACAATTTTATGAAATTACGGAGCTTTCAAAACTAAACATTCCAACTGTAACTGTTGCTTTCGGAACTGCTACCGCCGGTGGAGCTTATCAACCTGGAATGTCTGACTATAATATTTTTGTTAAAAACCAAGCAGATGTTGCCCTTGCAGGTCCGCCTCTAGTTCAAATGGCAACTGGTGAAATTTCTTCCAGAGAAGATATTGGAGGAGCAAAAATGCATGCCGAAAAATCGGGTTTAGCTGAATACCTGGCTGAGGATGACTTAGACGGGATAAGAATTGCTCGAGAAGTAATGTCCCATCTAAATTGGGACAAAGAAGGAAATAATCCTCGATTTGAAATAAATCCTCCAAAATACAGTCAAGAAGACTTATTGGGAATTATCGAGCCTAGTCTAAAGACTCCTTTTGATATCAGGGAAATAATCGGTCGTATTGCTGATGAATCTAAGTTCGAAGAATTCAAACCGCTTTTTGGACCGACAATAATTTGTGGTTTTATTTCCATTCATGGATACCCAGTTGGTGTGCTAGGTAATAACGGTATGCTTTTTCCCGATGCTTCTCAAAAAGCAGCTCACTTCATACAACTATGTAATAAAAGAAATTTGCCTTTGGTTTTTCTTCAAAATATCACTGGATTTATGGTCGGAAAAGATTACGAGCAAGATGGTTCTATTAAAAAAGGAGCTCAAATGTTAAATGCTGTTTCCAACTCAAATGTTCCGCATCTTACAGTGATAGTAGGTAATTCATATGGGGCTGGAACTTATGCAATGTCTGGAAGAGAATTTGGGAATTCTTTCACTTTTCTATGGCCAACTGCAAAAATTGCGGTCATGGGTGGAGAAGTTATCGCAGGAGTAATGTCTATCGTAAGAAGAGGCCAAGCTGCAAGAAAAGGTCTTAAATTTGATGAAAAAGCTGATGCAGAAATTGTTAAAAATCAACAAATCTCACATGACAAGGGCTCCAAAGCTTTGAGAGCTACAAGCGTTATCAGTGATGACGGAATTATAGATCCTCGAGATACAAGAAATGTATTGGGGATGTGTTTATCGATTGTTAATAATAAAGAAGTTAAAGGATCAGAAGGATTTGGAGTATTTAGGTTATGACAATTAAAAAATTGTTGATTTCAAACAGAGGAGAAATCGCAAGTAGAATTATAAAAAGTGCTCATGGCATGGGAATAAGCTGTGTAGCCGTTTATACAGAGGCTGATAAAAATACTCCTTATGTTAGAGAGGCAGATCAATCTTTTAAACTTTCAGATTCATATCTAAATGCTAAAGAAATTCTAGAAATTGCTAAAAAAAATAATGTAGATGCAATTCATCCTGGATATGGATTTTTATCTGAAAATGCTAATTTTGCAAATAATGTAAAAAAAGCAGGAATTAAGTGGGTTGGTCCTTCTGCAAATGCCATAAAAAAAATGGGAGATAAAATTACTGCAAAAACTTTAGCAGAAAAAGCTGGTGTTCCCACCCTACCTTCGGGTTCTTCAGCTAAAGATGCAAATAAAATTGGTTATCCTATCCTTGTAAAAGCTGCTGCAGGAGGTGGTGGTAAAGGTATGCGTATTGTCAAAACTTCAAAGGATTTAAAAGAATCTATTGCTTCTGCAGAGAGAGAAGCTGAGGGTGGCTTTGGCGATAAGAGAGTTTTCTTAGAAAGATACATTGAAAAGTCTAGACACATAGAAGTACAAATTCTTGGCGATTCCTATGGTAATTTGGTTCATTTAGGAGAAAGAGAATGTTCAATACAAAGGAGACATCAAAAGGTAGTTGAAGAATCGCCCTCGCCCATGGTTGATGATTCCATGAGAGAAAAAATGGGAGATGCTGCCATAAAGTTAGCTTCCAAATTAAAGTATGAATCAGCTGGAACTGTTGAATTTCTCGTTGATGAGAAGACAAAAGAATTTTGGTTTCTTGAGGTTAATACCAGGCTTCAAGTTGAACATCCTGTTACTGAAGAAGTTACCGGAATCGATCTTGTTAAAGAACAGCTCAGAATAGCCGATGGTGAGTCTCTAGGTTATGACCAATCCGATATAGATTGGTTTGGAAATTCTATAGAGGTGAGACTGTATGCCGAAGATCCAAATAATGATTTTTTACCGGTAACTGGAAAAATGATTTCTTTTGTACCGGCAGATGCTCCACTCGTTAGATGGGATGTAGGAATTGAATCAGGGTCAATCATTACTTCTGATTTTGATCCGATGTTAGCTAAAGTTATTTCTTATGGAGAAACCAGAATAGAAGCAGCAAAGAAACTAGCTCTTGCTTTAGAAAATAGTCACTTCGGGGGAATGCAAACAAATCGAGAATTCTTAATAGCTGTTTTAAGATCTGAGAAATTTCTAAAAGGTGCTACCACAACTGATTTTATCGAGAAAGAAAAACTAAGTGGAGAAGTCGACCTTTCCGAAGAAGAAATAAAAAATTATGCAAAAGCAGCAAGTTTATGGATTCAAGGATTAAATAGGAAAAACGCGTCTGTTTTAACCAATATGGATTCAGGATGGAATAATGCAAGGTTACCTTTTCAAGAAGTGAAGCTTTCTTTAAAGGATACAAATTTCGTTATTAACTATAAAAAATCTAGAGACGGTAAGTTTGAATTTTCTGATTCAGAATTGGCAACAGTCTACGAATGGCAAGACAATTTTATAGATGTAGAAATATCAGGATCTAGACTAAGATCAAAAATATCTTTTGAAAAAAATCTTTTATTGATTCATACCTATAAGGGTGATTTGCTTTTTAACGTTTTGCCTAAGTTTGAAGTTAAAGATTCAGGAATAATTGAAGGTGGTCTTAATGCCCCAATGCCCGGAAAGGTAGTGGAAGTTCAAATTAAAAAAGGTTCTTCCGTTAAAAAAGGAGATACTTTGATTATCTTAGAGGCAATGAAAATGGAACATAAAGTAAGTGCTCCGTCTTCTGGAAAGATTAAAAATATTTTAGTTTCTAAAGGTGAGCAAGTGGAAAATGGTCAAACCTTGGTTGTTTTAGATTAATCCCACTTAGGTTCTCTTTTCTCTAAAAAAGCAGAAATTCCTTCTTTTGCATCAGGACCAGCAAAAGTTTCAGCGCTTTTTTTCCCTAAATAAGGTAATGCTTCATCAAAATTCATATTATCTTGATTTACATATGCCTCAAGACCAAATTGCATAGTGCCAGGAGCAAGACTGGCTAAATCCTTCGCTAATTTGGCGACAGTATCATCTAAAGCTTCTGATGTTACGGATTCATTAATTAATCCCCACTCTTGAGCTTTATTCGCATCTATTGCCTGACCACGCATACAAAAATCTAATCCAACTCGCTTAGGCATAACTCTAAATAATCCAGCCATAACCATATGGGGCCAAACCCCGCGAAGAATTTCAGGAGCTGAAAATTTTGCAGATTGAACAGCAATTGCATGAGTGCAATTTGTAACCATTAAAAGAGCACCGGCATGAACCGACCCTTGAATCTTACAAATAACTGGTTTGTATAAATGCCTAATTGAGAGACTTATGTCGTCTGAACCCTCCAGCCTAGGAACGTTAGATTCCTCCTGTTTTCTATTTAAGTCTGCTCCTGCACAAAAAACATCTCCTTCTGCTGCAATAATTACAACTCTTATACCTCTTTCCTGTTTGGCATATGCAAGAGCATAATTTATTTCATTCATCATTACGTTGTTTAGAGCATTTTTCTTTTCGGGTCTGTTCAAAGTAATAGTTAAAATATGGTTGGAAACATCTATTTTTGTTGCTTGAAAGGTTAGATTTTCTATTGAAAGTTTTTTACTTGTCATTTCGTTTCATTTTAAAATAATTTTAGGTACATTTATTTTTTTTGCTCTTAAATATTCTCCTAATGACTTTGCCTGTCCATCCATCCTCGTTGATGAAGAAACTCCATCTTGCAAAATTCCATGAATATAAAAATTTAAAGATAAAATATTTGGTAATTCAAACCTATCAATTTCAAAAGATTTTAAATCTGGAAGCAATTCTTTTAATGTATCAACGGTTAAAAAATCAAATAAAAATCCATAAGCTTCTGAATTTTTACTCCAAACACCAAGATTAGCACAGCCACCTTTATCCCCAGATCTAGTGCCAAAGATATCTCCAAAAAATATTTCCGTATCAGGATTTTCAGTTATTTTTTTTACTTCCGTAGGTTCCTTTTGGTAATAAACTTCTTCAAAGTCCTGTTGGCTAGTTGGAATAACTTCTATGGTCTTACCGTCAAAATGAACCTTTTCCTTTATAAATTTACTATCAACCAAAGCTGGCCAATACTCAATATAAGGGCCGCTGGGGACAACTCCACTTCTTCCTGTCCAGCCTGGAAAGTTTGCTAAAGCTAATTCAATTATTTTAGCGCTAAATAATCGTCCAACTAAATCAGAGTTTTGAGACATCACATCAATCCTAAGAAAGGCTTGTGCCTGTTCATTGCTTTCTGGATTTTCTTTATCAGTTCTATGTAACTGAATATCAACCTTATCAAACTGCTCTTTACCGCCAACCGAATCAAAAATAGTTTCAGTAATTAATTTAGCTTTTTCTTCAATATCTAAACCTGTTAGAAGTAACTCAGTACCATTTCTGAAACCTCCAGCAAGATTGATACAAACTTTATGATCTTTAGGTGGGCTACTTCCCCTGCAACCAGAAACAAAAACTCTATCTTCAGCCTCTTGTTCAATTCTTAAAGTGTCAAAATGGGAAATAACATCTGGATTTACATAAGCTGGAGAACCTATCTCATAGAGAAGTTGTGCTGTTACAGTCCCAATCGAAACCAATCCTCCAGTATTTGGATGTTTAGTAATTATAAAGCTACCATCTTGGTTAATTTCGGCAATTGGATAACCAATATCTTTAAAAGAAGGAACTTCTTTAAAAAAAGAATAATTACCTCCAGTAGCTTGAGCACCGCATTCGATTATATGGCCAGCTGCAAGTGCTCCAGCAAGCTGATCGTAATCATTTCTTGACCAATTAAATTTCCATGCTGCAGGACCTATAACTACAGCGGCATCCGTGACCCTAGGGCATATGACCACATCTGCGCCATTATCTAAGGCCTCTTTAATGCCCCAAGCTCCTAAATAAGCATTTGCAGTGAGTGGTTTTTTCTCGTAAGAAAAAAGATCGTTATTCTTATCAATATTTTTTAGCTTTTCTCCGGAGGAAGATAGTTCATCTAGTCTAGGCATCAAATCGTCACCATCAATGTAAGCCACCTTCAAATCAAGCTTTAATTCATTGATAATATTTTCAACTTCAGCTGCCATTGAAGCAGGATTTAAACCTCCTGCATTAGATACAATCTTAATTTTTTGATCATTGCAGAGTTTTGCTACATCTCTAAATTGTTTCAGAAAAGTTCCTACATATCCTAGATTTTCTCCCCTTTTAATTTTCTGGTTATACAGAATAGTCATCGTCAATTCGGCAAGATAATCTCCTGTTAAAACATCGATTGGTCCGCCTTCAACCATTTTTTTTGCTATGGATAGATTATCTCCATAAAATCCACTGCAATTTGCTATCTTTATTACTTCTGACATTTAATTCTTAATAGTTTTTTGATCGGAAATTCCTGCTAAGTAAATTCCAATTAAAAGAATAATAGCACCGAAAATCTGCTGCATTAAGAACATTTCCTGAAAAAACAGAAAACCAAGAAATGCTGCCGTAAGAGGTTGTAACAATAATATTAATGAAGAAAATTGAACTCTTATTAAAGATAATCCGTAAATTATTAAACCTTGACCAGCTATCTGAACAAATACAGCCTGTGACGTAACGTTCAACCATCCAAATAAAGTTGTAGGGATCATTTGAACTGATTCAAAAAAAATACTTCCTAAGAATAGAGGTATACATCCAAATAGTGCTGAAAAAAACATTAAATCAAAAGTTTCATATTTTTCTGAAAAGATTTTTACAGAGATTAAGTATCCTGAATAAAAAATTGCTGCTATCAAAGATAATAAATCACCTCTAAAAGATTGATGCTCATTTTGTTCAAATAAAATCAAAATTACTCCTAACAAACAGCATGAACCTGCAAAATAAAAAAATAAATCTAGACTATCCTTAAAAAAGAAATAAGAAATTATGGCAACATAAATTGGTGCTGTATTTACAAAGAGTGCTGCATTTGCAACAGAGGTCTGATTAATTGACCAATGCCATAAAGTAATGTCGCTCCCAAAAAATAAACCTGGAATAGAGAGAATTAAGATATCTTTTAAACGTAAATTAGAAAATTTCCTTCTGTAAATTCCATAAATAAATAAAATAATTGATGCAATTAAAAATCTATAAAATCCTGTCAGCGCAGGTGATAGTTCACTCGTTCTTACTAAGATAGGTACAATTCCTATTAAAATAGCTCCTAGAGACGTGGACAAAATACCAATTTTTCTTGTTGTAAGACTCATCATTTTTATAGGAACTATCGATATACTGTAGCAATGTTAGATAAAGAGCAAAAAAATTTACCTGAGATTTTTTCTGTCTCTCAACTCAATAAAAGTGCCAAATTTTCTCTGGAAAAAAAATTTAACGACGTCTGGGTGAAAGGAGAAATTTCTGAATTTACCAATTACCGTCAATCTGGCCATTGGTACTTTACCTTAAAGGATGAGAATTCATCCATTAGTTGTGTGATGTTTAAATTTAAAAACTCCTATCTTAAAAATATTCCTGAAATTGGTGACGAGATAGTCCTCAAAGGAAAATTATCCTTATTTGAGGCTCAGGGTAGATATCAATTTATAGCAGAAAGCTTAGAGTATTCAGGTGAAGGTGACTTGTTAAAGGCTTTTGAAAACTTAAAAAATAAACTTTTAAAAGAAGGTCTCTTCGATGAATCATTTAAAAAAGAAATACCTGAATTACCGATGCATATCGGTGTAGTAACTTCGCCATCAGGTGCGGTAATTCAAGATATTAAAAATGTATTGGAAAGAAGAGCGCCTTTATCAAGACTTACTTTAGCTCCTTCTTTGGTACAGGGAGATAAAGCAGAGAAGGAAATAATAAATGCATTAAACATGCTTCAAGAATTTAACAAGAAAGATAAATTAGATCTAATAATAATTGCGAGAGGCGGCGGCTCCCTAGAAGATCTTTGGTGCTTCAATAGCGAAAAAATTGCTAGAGAGATTTATTCTCTTGAAATTCCTGTTATAAGTGCAGTTGGTCATGAAACAGATTTTACAATTTGCGACTTAGTTTCTGACCTAAGGGCCCCAACTCCCTCTGCAGCAGCTGAAATAGCTAGCCAAGCTCACTCACAAATTATTGAAAAAATTGAGAATCTAGAAAAAGTAATTTCAATATCGGTAAAAAATTATCTAGAAAATAAAAATGAAAATTTTAGTAATGCATATAATGGATTGAAAAAAATTAATTTTAATTTAGATCAAAAGATTTTTAAAATTGATGAAAGCTTCAATAAAATTGTCTTTTTACAAAAGGAAAGGTTTTCCTCTAAAAGATTAAACCTCATAAAAAAAAGGACCTCTTTAAGAGATAAAAATCCACTAATCAAGCTTTCAAATCAAAAAGCAAATTTAAAAAGTAAAAAATTAATTTTTAAAAATGTATTTAATAATGCTCTTTCTAACAAAAAAATTTCTTACGATACTTTTTCATCAAAATTACATGCTTTTAGCCCCTTATCTGTTTTGTCGAGGGGGTATACTGTTTCCACCAAAAATGATGAGCTCTTGGATAACTCAAAGTTAACTGAGGGAGATGAAATTCTCACTAGAACTCAACGAAGTCTCGTATCTTCAAAAATAACCAAAATAGATGAAATTAAATAATTTTTTAATATTTTTTTGTCTTATATTTTTATTTGGTTGTACAAACTTCAAATTTGCAGAAGATAAACCATGTTCATTTCCAAAGGAAAAACTTGAAAAAGGAGGACTTTTAAATAGATTAATTAATACAGAAAATCTAGACGGTTCTTATAAAAAATATATTTGCAAAGACTTCGCTGGTCATCGACTTGTATACCCTATTTCTTATTCTTCAAAAATGAAATTTACAATTCTAGGAGAGACCGTATTTCTTTCTAAAAAAGAATTCAGAGAATCTAGAATTAGAATTAATGATAATAAGTTCAACCAAATCTCTAAAGAAAATCTAACAAGAATTAAGACTGAAAGAGAAATTTACAGAAGCAAAATTACTTCATTATCAGTAAAAAAATATCAGGATATTAAGTTTAATTTTCCAGCTAAAGGAATTATTTCCAGTGAGTATGGTGTAAAGCGTTATATAAATGGATCTCCTAGAAATCCCCACTTGGGACTTGATATAGCGGCAGAAACAGGAACATCCGTAGTTGCTCCAGAAAATGGTAAGGTTATTTTTGTTGGTGAATTTTTTTATAGAGGCAACCTAATTATAATTGATCATGGTAATGGTATTATTTCAACCTACTCTCATCTAGACGAAACTTTTGTTTCTGAAGGAGATAATGTTCTTAAAAATTCTAAAATTGCTTCAGTTGGTTCTTCTGGAAGAGTTACAGGACCTCATCTTCACTTTGAAGTTATTTTATTAGGAACAAAAGTAAATCCAATGCTGTTTCTTTAAAGAGATAACAGTTTAATAATTTCTTCTTCTGTTTGCGGTCCAACCAACGTATGTTCCAATTCTCCTTTTTTATTAATAATAAATGTAACAGGAAGATTTTCAGGAATGATCCAATCATAAATAACAGAGGGATCTGTTAATAAAGAGTCCACTTGTACATTAAATTTTTCTAACTGTTGTTTTAATTCCTCTCCTTCCAACAAATCAAAGTTGATTAAAAAAACTTTTAAATCTTTAGAGAAATTAGACTGAAGATTATTCAATTCAGGAATTTCTTTTATACAAGGAGGACACCAATCTGCCCAATAGTTAAAAACTATCCATTTGCCTTTTAAATCATCGAGATAAACTCCTTTTCCTTCAAAAACATTGAGGTCAGGCTTTGAGCAAGAAATCAGAAGGAAAATTATTAAAAAATTAATAAAAATAGACTTCATAATCTTTATATAATACTTCCTAAATGAGCTTCTTAAAAAAATTTTTCAACTTCGTTGATATAACCAGAAAAGTTATTTTGAATCTATTTTTCATATTGGCTTTGTTGTTTATTGCAATCACTTTTTTGGTTAGTGACGTTAAAGAAGATCTTGGTCCAGTAATAACCTTTGCTCCAAATAAAATAAACGAAACAACAAATTTAAATATTTCTTTTTTTGAAAGGGAAACTTATGAGCTGAATTTGTTTGAAATAATTTCAGCTATTGAAACAGCAGGTTCAGAAAAAGAAGTAGAAATGCTTTTTATGGATTTAACCTATTTGGATATTTCTTTCACTGGCATTTTAGAAATAGGAAAAGCTTTAGAAGATTTCAAGAGTCAAGGCAAAAAAGTAATCGCCTATTCTGATTTTTACGACAAGAAAAACTATCTTTTGGCTTCTTATGCTGATTCTATTTTATTGAATCAAAATGGTCTGGTTCTTTTAGATGGATTTTCTTCACAAAAACCTTTTATTAGACAATTATTAGAAAAACTAAATATTGGCGTATCTACTTTTGTTTCTGGAAAATATAAATCAGCATTAGATACTTTTACTCGAGATAATTTATCCGAGGAAGATAAACTCCAAACCTCTTCTTATATTTCTGAAGTATGGGATTTTTGGAAAGAAATAATTACAAAAAATAGAAATAAAATTTCAGATTCAGAAATAGACTATTACGTAAATAATCTTGGCAAATTAACGGAAGAATTTGATGGAGACACTGCAAAGCTAGCTAAAAGAAAAGGTCTGATTGACAATTTAATTGTGAGAACGAATTTAAATAATTATCTTTCTTCTTTTGTTGGAGAAAAAAAAATATCTCTCAACGATAACCTAGCTCTCTTAAAGAAAGAAAATTCTTCAGAAAACAAATTAGCTGTTCTAGTAGCCTCTGGAGAAATTATTGATGGAGAATATGTGGAAGGTGCTATCTCTAGTGAAAATTTTTTAAAAATTCTTAATAAAATTGATAAAGATAACTCCATTAAAGGTTTATTTCTCAGGATAAATTCTCCAGGAGGAAGTGGTTTTGCTTCAGAAATAATTAGACAAAGATTAAAACTTCTCAATAAAAATATTCCAATAGTAATTTCAATGGGAGACATTGCTGCATCTGGAGGTTATTGGATTTCTATGAATCAAAATACAATAATTGCTAACCCTTTTACTCTTACTGGGTCCATAGGCGTTTGGGCAGCCTTACCTAATTTTAAAAATTCTTTTGAAAAGGTTGGAATACTCTTTGATAAGGTTTCTACCAATGAATTAAATTTTTCGTTGATAGAACCTCCCAATGATAACTTATCTTCATTTATGCAAAGTTATGTTGATGGTTCTTATAATAAATTTATTAAGCTTGTCTCAAAAAACCGGCAGTTAACCATCGATAATACTGAAAAAATTGCTCAAGGAAGGATTTGGTCTGGTAAATCAGCTTTTCAAAATAATCTTGTTGACTCTCTTGGGGTATTTCAAGATGGTATTAAATTACTTCAAGAGGAGTCAGGAATTTCGGATTTCAAAATAAAATATATATCCACCTCTCCTGGAATAATTGAAGACTTATTTGCATCTTTTAATTCTTTTTTAAATTCAACTTATGGTTTTTTAGGTTTTATAGAATCAATGGATATTCAAAGACTAGTCAATAAGAAAAAAATTGAAATAAGCTTAATTTGTTTGATTTGTCCTGAATTGAGATAGCTTTCAAATAATTTTCTTTATTAAATTTATTGAAATAGATTTTTTTTCTTGATGGGAAATTTCATCAAGTCTTTCTGCCAAAATTAACAAGCTATTTAAATCTCGAGAATGATGCGTAAATATATATTTCATTTCTTTATCATTGATTTCTAAGCCTCTTTGTTGCAATTCAAAGTTAATTAAATTCATTTTTTCTTCATCAGTAGGATTCAAAATCTCTAGTGGCAAAACGGTATTTAGCCGTGATTCAAGATCTGCCAATTTAATATCTAAATTTTTAATGAAATCATTACTAGAAAATAAGATTTTTGTATTTTGATTTAAACAATAATTAAAACCATTAAATAAAAAAATCTCTGATTCTTGGTTTAAAGTGTCTCTTGATAAATTTTTTATAAATACTATTGGATTTTTAAAGTCTTGTGGATTTAAAACCTTTTCGTCAAGATCGATTATTTTGGATTGTGCTTCATGGGAATTTAAGGAAGCATGAAACAAATAATTTCTAATAAAATCTTCTTTAATATTCAATAACAAAAAGTTTTCATCATTATTAAAAAATAACTCTATTTCAGAGATCATTTTTTTAAAAAATGAGAAGTTTTTTAATTGATCCAATGATCTCTCTTTGGGTAAGAAGATATCTAAAACTTTTTGATTCATTAAAAAAATATTTGAGAAATCACTTTTCTGCCTGGATAGTTTAAATATTCTATGGCGCTATAAAGAGAAGTTATTAAAAGCGCTACCATCAAAAAGTTTAAAAAAACTAAAGGAACAAAACCAAACGAAACATCAATAATTACAAACCCAAGGTAAGTCATCAAAACAAAACTATTAAATTTTCCAGAAAAATATGGCTTTATTTCATAATAATCAAGCAGAAGAGAAGATAAAATAACTCCAACGATAATAAACAAATCTCTACTCAGCAGAAACATGGTTAAATAAATATTTATTTCTCCAACCAAGGAAAGAGATATAAGAGTAGCAATGACAAGAACTTTATCTGAAATAGGATCAAATATTTTGCCAAATCTACTTTCCCAAGAATACTTTCTTGCAAGATATCCATCTAAAAAATCAGAAATCCCTGCTAGAAAAAAGAAGAAAATAGTAAGTTGATAATTTTCTTCTAATATACTTATTACAATTGGATAGACCAAAAAAAAACGAAAAACGGTTAAGAAATTTGGTATTGAAGAAATAATCATTATTCACCTAAGGCTAAAAAAACTTTATCTTTTTCTTTATTTATCAAAATTAAATTTTCAATTCCGCCAAAGTAATTTAAAAGATTTCTTTCCTCTGATAACAGATTGAAACTATAAGTAGCTGAATTATTTCTCAATGACATTAATCTCAGATTATTAATAAATAAGATATTTTTTAATATATTTTCAAATTCTTTGTGTTCGGAAAACTTTTTTAACCCTCTTATTTCCAAATAGTAAGGAAGATTGGAATCTGAGGCTGATCTAAGTCTTTGGTTACTAAACAAGTTATCAATTAAAATATTTATTCCAACTGTTGGCTTATACTTAGATTCAAGATCTAATTTAGAAAATTTCTTCTCAATCTCTTCTGGAAGAAAACACCATTCACTAAAACTTGAAATCTCACAAAAAAACCATCCGTCGGAAGGATAACGATCATTAAAAATCGTTAAATTTTCTAAATTAGAATCATTTTCAAAACTAAACAAACTAATATCTTTAGAGTCTAAAATAGGATAAATAATTGTTATGCCCCTCTCATTAGCAACTCTATCAAATTCTTTTTTTACAAACTTACATTTCTGCTCTAAAGATTTAGCTGCTTGAAGAGATGAGTAATCTGATTTACACAAAACCCAAGCTGCAACTTTAGGATTTTTTAGAAAAGAAATTCCAAGATTAATCTCTAGCAGCTTTTCTTGGAGTGCTTTTAAATCAATCATAACCTCAAGAGCCTCCTCATCATTAAATTTGATAAATTTGTACTGTTTAACATAATTGTCAGGATTTAATTTTTTTAATTTTTTTTGATTAAGATTAAAATCTCTTTGGCTGCCCAAAACTTTCAGTATTGACTGGTTTAAAGCCTTTTGAAGTAATTCAGAAACGTCTTCATCATTACCCTGAACAATTGTAGAGTAATCCTCGCTAAATAAATTTAAAGCAGGAAAAATAAGTGAGATAAAAAAAATAACTTTAATAATTTTTAGCATTAAAAATGATTATAATATGTTTTTTTAATAGAACTTAAATTCAAATTCCTTTGTCTAGATCAAACAAAACTTCCTATGCTTCTTCTGGAGTAAGCATAAAACGAGGTGATCAATTAGTTGATATCATCAAACCTTTGGCAAAGACGACCTTTAGAAAAGAAATTATTGGCTCTATTGGAGGTTTTGCAGCTGCCTCTGTTCTTCCTAAAAAATATAAAAATCCTGTTTTGATAAGCTGTACTGATGGAGTAGGCACAAAAATTGAAATTGCTGACGCTTTGAAAATTTATAATTCCATAGGTATCGATTTAGTTGCAATGTGTGTAAATGATTTGATTACTTTACAAGCTGAACCCCTTTTTTTTCTAGATTACCTTGTTACAGATAAAATAAATCTTAAGATCTCAAAAGATATAATTAAGGGAATAACAAAAGGCTGTAGAGATTCCCACTGTTCTTTAATTGGAGGAGAGACAGCAGAACACCCAAATGCTTTTCCTAAAGGTAAGTTTGACTTAGCAGGCTTTTGTGTTGGAGTATTAGAAAAAGACTCAAAGAAGCTAAGTAATCAAGTAAAAAAAGATGATGTTTTGATAGGTTTAAAATCTAATGGATTACATTCAAATGGCTTTTCTTTAATTAGAAAACTTATTGAAAAAAAGGAGATTAAATTGAATCAAAAATTTAAAGGGTCAACTCTTGGAAAAGCTCTACTAAAACCCACAAAAATTTATGTAAATGAAATTTTATCCTTAAAGAAAAAGATTAAATTAAATGCCTTGAGTCATATTACTGGAGGCGGGCTTACAGGAAATCTTGAAAGAATAATTCCAAATAATCTATCTGCACATATATCATTTGGATCAAAATATCCCTTTAATAATGATCTTTTTAATTTAATCGAGTCAAAATCAAGTCTATCTAAAAGTGAAATGCTATCTACATTTAACTGTGGTATTGGCATGATACTTTCTATTAGTAAAAGTGATTTAGCACAATGTAAGAATCATTTAAAAAAATTAAAAATGCCACACTTTGAATTAGGTTTTATAGGTTCACAGAAATCTAATAAAAAAATCATTTTTTGAATGAGTAAAAAGTTATCCTTAGCAGTTCTTTTGTCAGGAAATGGCTCAAATTTTCAAGCAATAATTGATAGCATTATAAAAGGACAGTTAAAGGCTGATATTAAAGTTGTAATTTCTAATAACAAAGATGCTTTTGGTTTAAAAAGAGCAAAAAAAACATAAATTAAAATATTTGTGCATAGATCATAGAGATTTTTTAGACAGGGAATCCTATGATCAGAAGCTTATGGAAATAATAAAACAAGAAAGAGTAGATTTTATTATTCTTGCAGGATTTATGAGAGTATTAGGATCAGATTTTGTAAGGAATTTTCCTAAAAAAATAATTAATATTCACCCCTCTCTTTTACCAAAATATCCTGGTCTAAATACTCATAAAAAAGTACTTGAAAATGAAGACAAAGTACATGGGGTTACGGTTCATCTTGTAGACGAGGGGCTAGATAGTGGTCCAATTATAGGCTTCATAAAAGTTAAAGTAGAAGATGGGGAAAAAGAAGACGATCTTGAAAACAAGATTCATAAAATAGAACATTATATTTATCCAAAAATATTATCTCAATTTCAGGAAGGTAGAATATCCATTATTGATAATAAAATAAAAATAGACAATGTCTTTTATAAAAATGGTAAAGAATATTTTATTTAATTTTTTGTTTTATTTTTTTTGTAATCAAATTTTCTTATTTGATTTAAATCCTTATGAAAATTACTATTCATCAAAATCAACTGGATCTGTAAAGGAAACTTTAGAGAAAATATCTGAAAATAGTTGGAAGATTTCTTCCTTTGGTAAACACCCTCTTTTTACTATTAATCAAGAATCCATTTTTAGTATAGATAAAGGGAATGTTTTTCTGGAATCTGGTTATAGAAAACTAGATATTTTAGGAGGTCTAAGAAAAGATCATCAAACATATAGAGTTGATAAAATAGGAGATAAAAAAGTTTTAATATACTCTTTTGGAAAAAAGAAAGGTTCAATTGAAATTGAAGAAAATTTTTACGATAACCTGACTCTTCAGATTCAAATTAAAATGAATTTTCTTAAAAATGACCAGTTTAAAATAAATTATTTTGATAAAGGAAAAATTAAAATAAAGTCCTTTTTGAATAAAAGAGATGAAATTATTTATAAATCAAAGCCTGTTGAAGTATTTGAATTTACAGAGCAAAGAGAAGACAAAAGATACTTTAAATTTTTGATTAAAAACGACTCTGATATGGAAACAATAAAAGTTTTCCAAGGCGGAAGAGGATTTAATATTGATTGGGAATTAGATTAAATTACGCTTTAGGAAGAGTAACTCCTTTTTGACCTTGATACTTTCCATCCCTGTCTTTATAACTAGTCTCGCAAATTTCATCTGATTGAAAAAATAACATTTGAGCTACACCCTCATTTGCATAAATTTTAGCAGGGAGACTAGTAGTATTAGAAAATTCTAAGGTAACATGCCCTTCCCATTCTGGCTCAAGAGGAGTTACATTTACAATAATTCCACATCTTGCATAGGTTGATTTGCCGAGACAAATTGTAAGAACGTCTCTAGGAATTTTAAAATATTCAATCGTTCTTGCTAAAGCAAATGAGTTTGGTGGGATTACACACTCATCTTGAACAACGTCAATAAAACTAGAACTATCAAATTTTTTTGGATCAACTGTTGCTGAATGGATGTTTGTGAATACTTTAAATTCATTTGCACATCTCACATCATAGCCATAGCTTGAAAGGCCATAGGATATTAATTTTTCATCATTTTCTTCATTAATTTTAATTTGGATAGGCTGAAAAGGAGAAATCATATCATTTTCAAGAGACATTTTTTTTATCCAATTATCTGATTTAATCGACATAGTTTTATTTTAATTCAGTTCTGAAGGAAATTGCTCTTCTAAGAGTATTATTATCAACATAGTTTAAATCTCCTCCCGCAGGAACTCCTTGTGCAATTCTTGTAACAGTTACATCTTTCTTTTTTAATTTTTCCAATAAAAAATAAGCTGTAGCTTCGCCTTCTAATGTTGAATTCAATGCAAGAATGACTTCTTTTGAATCAAATTCATCAATAATATCCAATAATTTTTCAATTCTGAGTTCTTCTGCACCGATATTATCTATTGGGGAGAGCAGACCATTAAGAACAAAATACCTTCCATCAAATTCAGATGTTTCTTCAATGGAATAAAGATCAGAAGTTGATTCTACAACGCATATTGAATTGTTGTTTCTATTTGTTGAGATACAAATTTCACAAAGCTCTTGATCATTTAAAACATAGCATTTTTGACATAATTGGATATTTAAAATTGCATCTTCTATAGATTTTGATAGCGATAAGCCAATTTCTTTATTTGAATTCAATAATGAAAGAGCCATTCTTTTTGCTGATTTTGGACCTATTCCGGGAAGATTTTTTAATGAATCAATTAATTCAGAAATTTTAGGACTAAGTTTCATTTTTTTTATTAAATTTTACAGATTCAACTTTCAGTCCGCCCACGATTTCATTGAAGTTTTTATCTTTTTCCATGGTTTTTTTAATATTTCTTCTGATTCCTTTATCTTTGTTTTTTTCCTCATATTCTGGAGTAAGTTTTAAATCAACATCATCATCGTAAACGAATAACAATTTAGTTTTTAGGTAATCTTTAAAACTTTTTTCAATATCATTTTTTTGGTCGTCGTTAAGTATAGAAAGAACATTTTTAGGAAAAGATAGTTTTAACTTATCTTCTTGTTGAATAACACTTGCTTGTTTGAGTAGATTTTTTGATATGCCATTAAGATTTAAATCAGTGAATATTCCTGGCCATTGAATTTCAAAGTTATCTTGATTTTTAATTTTTAAAGGATTTTTTTTTTGACTTTCAGGAGAAAAGGCAACCATTTTTAATAAGGTCATTTTGAGAATAGAAAAAGAATCATAGCCTAAACTAAAATGCTTCAGATTGGAAAGTCCTAACTGATAAAGAAACTGCAGTTTGGTGGGGTCCGTTTTTAAAAAAACATTGATATTATCTTTAGATCCTTTATTTTCAAACTGACTAATAGCAATGTCTTGGATTAGATCCATTAAAGACTTTAATAAAAATTCATGATCTTCATATTCTCCATAGTTTTCAAGAATTGATAGAACCTCTGTTACGTCTTCATCCAAAATTGATTTCAATAGATTTGAAATTATTTCTGGTTCTGGAATACCCAAAACGTCTCGTACTTCTTTCTCTTTGAGGTTTCTGTTGCAAAAAGATATTACTTTTTCAGAAATAGATAGTGCGTCTCTAATACTGCCCTGAGCTGCTTCGGCAATAAGCTTTAAGGAATTTTCATCATATTTTATTTTTTCTTTTGAAAAAATTTCTCCCAATTGATCCGAAATCACTTTTGTAGAGACAGAACTTAAGTTCACTTGTAGACATCTAGAAATTATTGTTGGCAAAATCTTTTTGTATTCTGTTGTTGCGAACATAAATACAACATGGGGAGGAGGTTCTTCTAAGTTTTTTAGTAGAGCATTAAAACTCTCAGGAGTGAGCATATGAACCTCATCAATTAAATAGATTTTATATTTAGATGAAGAAGGCAAATAAGAAATAGTTTCTAAAAGATTTTTAGTATCCTCAATGCCTCGTCTAGAAGCTGCATCGATCTCAATAAAATCAATTGCCGCTCCTTCGTTTATTGACGTACATGACTCACAAGCATTACAAGGTTCTGAGTTATCAATTAAGTCAGAACAGTTAAGAGCTTTTGCTAAGATTCTGGCAATAGATGTTTTACCGATACCCCTGGTTCCTGTAAATAAATATGCATGGTGAATATTTTTTGAGGAAACGGAGTTTTTTAAAGCTGCTATGGCGTGATCTTGACCAACAACCTCTGAAAATTTAGTTGGCCTCCATTTTCTTGCTAAAACTAAATAACTCATTATTTAAATAGTTGCTTTATTTGATTAAATTCAAAACCTCTCTGTAAAAGAAATTTTTTTGCGCGAGAAATATCTTCTTCAGCAAAATCGTTGTCAATAATAAATTTTTTACTAAACTCTTTTTTTATAATTTCCATCCAATTTATTTCATCAGAATACACTATCTTGCTTATGAGGTTTTCACTTATTCCTTTGGATTTTAGCTCAAAAGAAATTTTTTCAGGACCAAATCCTTTTACACTTCTTGATCTAGTATAAGATTCAGCAAATCTCTCATCTGACTGCAAATTCTCTTCTTTTAACTTTGTTAACTCTTCAAAAAGTCTTTCTTCTGAATCTACCCTATCCTTTAACTTATTGATTAATTCTTTAAAGGAATGTTCTCTCCTGGATAATAGATCTAGAATTTTGAATCTAATCTTATCTTCAGTGATAAATGTTTTTTTAAATCCCAAGCGCTTTGTATACTAATCTTTCTAATTTTCTATCTATATTTGGGCTACCTAAAACTTGAGACATGCTCACGAAGATAAGATCATTCGCAGGATCTACCCAGAAATCGGTACTTGCAGCACCGCCCCAGAAAAAAGAATTATTACCTCTTTTCATTCTCATTTTTTTTGCATTCAACGCGACTCCTATTGTGACTCCCTGTCCAAATGCATCTACTTTGAATGGTTTGGCTTTTTTTTCTGATTGATTTGAGGTCATTATCTCAACTGTTTCTGGATTTAAAATTTTTCTTCCATTATAAGAACCTTTATTTAGTAACATAGTTGCGAATTTAAGATAATCATTTGCTGTTGATACAAGACCAGAACCGCCATCTTCAATAGAAACCTTTTGAAAGAAAAAACTATCTTCCTTGGGGTCTAGAAGAAATAACTTTTTATTCTTAGTATTTCTCATATCGGGTGTTTCAACACCATACCTTTTGAATCCTTTTTTGTGAGCGTATAAATCAATCATTCTATTTTGTTTTGAGTCAGGCACTTTAAAAAAAGTATCTTCCATGCCCAATGGATTAAAGATGTTTTTCTTTAAAAACTCTCCAAAAGATAAATTTGACGCCCTTTCTATAACACAGCCAAGAATGTCCATTCCAATAGAATATGTCCATTTTTCACCAGGTTGATGAACTAACGGTAAAGTTGCAACTTTTTCAGAAAGAGTACAAATATCTGCATAGCTTTTTTTTGCAGGTCTCTCTAAAGAGATGTTATCCAGAAAATAGTAAGGATAAATTTTTTCCTGGTCATATATTTCCTTGATTTTTCCTCTATCGACAAATGAGTATGTAAGGCCTGAAGAGTGTGTCGCTAGATCTAATATGGTTACCTCTCTATCAAGTTTTTCAAGCTGATTAGTTTTGCTATTTAGAACCATTGTGTTTTTGAATTCTGGAATGTACTTAGCTACAGGATCACTTAGGGATACTTTTCCTTGTTCAACTAAAATCATCAAGGCAGCACCAGTGATCGGTTTAGTCATAGAATAAATTCTAAAAAGAGAATCTTCATTGAGAGCAACGCTGTCTTCTATATCTGCAAAGCCTCTAGTATCAGAAAAAATGACCTTTCCATTTTTATAAATTAGGGTTACAAAACCAGGAAAATTTCCATTTTTTATCTCTTTTGATAAAAATTTAGTGTAATTTGAGAAATCATAATCTTCCGAATAACTGAAAATGGAAAAAGTTATTAAGAATAAAAATAAATATTTTTTCAAAGTTTAACCTCTATTAATCAATGATATAAGTATCAAATAATAAACTATTTGTAGAGTAATTTTCATATTCTTCGCAAGCATTTTCCAGTCCATTTTTTCTTAAAAGATTAAGTTCATTCACGGTAAAATTTGTTTCCAAAAAAATTAAAAAATTAAAATCTATAATATTAAAATCAGGAGTAAGGACTGCCTGATTATATGGCCTATCAACAAAAATAGAATTGCTTCCTATCTCAGGCATTAAATAATTTAAATCAAATCCGTCTTTTAATTTACAAAAACTCACATAAGTCTGATCGCCATCTAAGAATTCATAATCATTCACAACTTTAATTTCAAAGAATGATTGTTTTTGAGAATCACAGACAATTATTTCATCTCTACTGCTCAACCAATTTTTATGAATTTCAGAGTTTTCAGCAAACTCATGAAATGCTTTTTTTTCTAGTTCATTTTCAAAAATATCTAACCAGGAAAAATCATATTTTTTTTGCTTGAAAGATGGATCTAAGTATTTGGTTTCTTTATATAAGCCATGTTTATCCTTGAGATTTTTTAAGAATCCTAAATAAGATATTAATTCATTATTTAAATCTTGGGCTTTAAAACCATCCTTGTAACTACACCATGAAAATTCATAAATTTTTTTGTCTTGTATTGAAATATTTTCATTTTGTTGGGAACAACCAAAAAAAATAAACAAAAATAAACAAGAAACTATTATTGGCTTCATGAGATATTTAAAGAAAAATCTATGGATTTAATATTTTTTGTAAGATCTCCTAAAGAAATATAATGGATAGAAAGATTTTTGTATTTTTCAATATCCTCAGGATTCTTTATTCCTGAAACTTCAATCAAACATTTCCTTTCAATTAGAGAAATTGCCTTTTTTATTTCGCTAAGATTTAAATTATCCAACAATAGAATATCTGGTTTGCTTTTCAATGCTATTTTGATTTGAGAAAGCTTTTCAATCTCAATCTCTAAAAAATCCCCTCTTTTAAAAAAATTAATATTTTTTATATTTTTAATACCGCCAAAAGCTTTTAAATGATTGTCTTTAAGCATAATTGCATCGAAAAGGCCAAATCTATGATTTTTAGCTCCTCCAATAAAGGTTGAATACTTTTGTTCGTATCTAAGTCCGGGAAGAGTTTTTCTAGTATCTAATAATTCGATATTGCTATTTTTAAGAAGTTTTGAGTATTTATTTGTTTTTGTGGATATTCCAGACATCATTTGCAAAAAATTTAAAGCTGTCCTCTCCCCTGAAAGAATTGCATGCAAGCTAGCGTTTATTTCGGCAATTACACTATCTTTTTTAAAGGCTTCTCCTTCGATTACTTTCCATTTAATTTTTGCTTTTTTATCAATCTGCTTAAAGGATTCCTCAAACCATAAGCTACCGCTTAAAATTCCATTTTCCCTAGATATCAGGGTCGCTCTTAAAACTTTCTTTGAGTTGATATTTTTTATCTTTAATGAAAGATCGTTCTTATAACCATCTTCTAGTAAAGCTCTCTTTACACTATCACTGACTTTGCTTTTATTTAATTTCAATTTATTTAAAGTTAACCATACGATTGAGAGAAATCTGGGCTTTTTTTATAATTTCGTTATCTACATTAATTTCATTTCTTTGATTGGAAACTGCATCATATAAATTTTTAAGTGAGTTCATGCCCATCCAAGGGCATCTTGAACAGCTATTGCAAGTAGCGCCATTTCCTGCTGTTGGAGCTTCAAAAAATTCTTTTTCTGGATTGTTTTTCATTAATTGATAAAAAATTCCTTTGTCGGTAGCAACTATAAATTTCTGAGAAGAAGAATTATTGGCATATTCTATTATTTGTGAGGTCGAGCCTACGCAGTTTGCCAAATCTATTACCTCATGAGGTGACTCTGGATGAACTAAAACCTCTGCATCTTTGTGCAGTTCCATAAGAGATTTAAGCCCCTCATATTTAAATTCTTCATGAACAACACAAGCTCCATCCCATAAAACCATATCAGCTTTTGTTTTTTCTTGAATATATCTTCCTAAATGTTTATCTGGACCCCAAATAATTTTTTTTCCTTCTGAATCGAGATAGTCGACGACATCTAAAGCAATGCTGGAAGTAACAACCCAATCTGAAATAGCTTTAACTTCAGCTGAAGTATTTGCATAAACTACTATTTCTCTATCAGGATAGTGTTCACAAAATTTCTTGAACTCGTTAGCAGGACATCCTAAGTCTAAAGAACAAGTCGCCTCCAAAGTAGGCATACAGACCTTCTTTTCTGGACTTAAAATTTTGGCAGTCTCTCCCATAAACTTAACACCTGAGACTACTAAAGTATTTGATTTAGATTCTTTGCCAAACTTAGCCATTTGTAAAGAATCAGAAACACATCCATTAAGTTCTTCGGTTATTTTTTGAATTTTTGTATCTGTGTAATAGTGTGAAATAAGAGATATATTGTTCTCTAAAACTTTAGTTTTAATTTTTTCTATTAATTCAAGTTCTTCTGAAGTAATAATATCTTCGACATAAAGCTTTCTCTTGTGTGAAGCCAATAAATTCTCAGGAACTAGTTCTATGGAAGAAGATTTCATAAGTTTTAAAAATATATTGTGAATTCTAATGAATATAAGCAATATATTGAAATAATAATGATTACTGAACTAGAAAATAGTTTTTTATATTTTTGTCAAACTGATGAAGAAGAAAACTATTTTAAGAATGCTTTAATTTACTTATGTAAAAATGATAGAGATGGTTCGTTTGGAATTATTATAAATAAGAAGGTAAAAATAAATTTAAAAGATTTTGCCTTACAACCCGACAAAGAGCTGGAAGAGATTCTCAATGACGATAAAGTATTTTTAGGAGGTCCTGTCACCCCTTTTTCACCATTTGTACTCCATAGTTTAGAAAAAAAATATGATGAAACTCATGCAATTACTTCTGAAATCGGAGTTTCGTCAAAACCAGATATAATCCAGTCAATTCTCAATAAAAATTTTCCTGATAAATTTATAGTTTCATTTGGGTATACAGGCTGGAGTTCTGGTCAACTTGAAAAAGAGATCCAACAGGGTTCTTGGGTAATAATTCCTGCTAATGAGCAAATAATCTTTTCAACTAAGAGTGATAAAAAGATTGAAGAGGCAAGTAAACTTGCAGGCTTTAATCTTAATTTAGTAAGTAGTAATTATGGCAAGGCTTAGAAATTATCCAATTCTGTTATTTTTATCGTTAATTTTTTTGAGCTCTGAAGCTATATTAGAAAATAAGTACGTCGCTTCAAATTCGTCTTTCGAAGTAATCCCTGAAAAAAATGTTATTTCTAATGAAAGTGAAATCTTCTTAGTTGTAAGATTCAATTTAGATAAAGATTGGCATACCTATTGGATCAATCCTGGGGATTCAGGAGATCCCGCATCTTTCAATTGGAGCCTTCCTGAGGGATTTAATATTTCTGAACCAATTTGGCCTACTCCTGAGCTAATACCTTATCCCCCTCTAACTACTTTTGGTTATACAGATGAGTTAAAGCTTCTCTTCAAACTGTCTCTTCCCAAGCAAATTGATGTAATCAATAAATTTTCTGTGAAATCAAAATGGTTAGTATGTGCAGATGTATGTATACCTCAAGAAGGAAAAGTTAACTTTATACTTTCCAAAGGAGGCAATAATGATTTTTCAATTCAAAACATATTAATTAGCGACGTTAGATCGTCTATTCCGAAAGCAATAAAGCAAAAAGTAAGCTCTAAAATTGAAAGTGGAATACTTACCTTAAATCTTAGTGATATTGGTTCTGATATAAAAGATGCCTATTTCTTTCCTTTCAAGGAAAATGTCATTGATTACTCAATCAATCAAAAATTAGAAAAAAACTCTGATGGAATAAAGCTAAATATAAATCTTCTTGAAAGGAATAAAGCTGAAAGTTTGTCAGGCGGTGTTTTAAAAACAAATATGGGTGATTATGAAATTGAATTAGCTTCCAATTTTATTGCTACTGAATCACCTTTAAATCCTAAATTCATAACTCTTTCAGCAGCAATTTTATTTTCTTTGATTGGTGGTCTTTTACTAAATTTAATGCCGTGCGTTTTTCCTGTAATCTCTTTGAAAATTCTAAATTTTGTCAATCACTCTGAAAATAAAGCTCAAACCTCATTACATGGTTTTGCTTTTTCATCTGGATCAATCCTAATGTTTGTTTTGATTGGCCTCTCCGTTGTTCTCTTAAAAGGGTTGGGCATGGATATTGGTTGGGGATATCAACTACAGTCGCCCTTAATTGTGAGTTTGTTAATTTTCCTTTTCATTTTCTTAGCTGGGTTCTTTTTATTAAATGTTAATTTCTTGAATTCTTTACTTAGTATAAGTTCCACTAGAATTACTACTCCTAGCTATATGAATTCTTTTGGTACAGGCTTTTTAGCAGTGATTGTTGCTACCCCTTGTACTGCGCCATTTATGGGCTCTGCACTGGGTTTTGCGATCCTTCAGCCAGGCTTTTCATCGTTTTTAATATTTCTGTCTTTGGGAATTGGATTTGCTTTACCTTATATTCTTTTATCAATTTTTCCGAGTATGCTGTCCTTACTTCCAAGACCTGGAACTTGGATGGAAACTTTTAAACAGTTTATGGCCTTTCCAATGATTCTTACTGCTTTGTGGCTGGTATGGGTCTTAAGTAGCCAGATTGATTCTTTTCAGCTTGTTTTAGTACTTTTAGGGATTTCTTTAATTGTATTTTTTTATTGGTTAAACCAACTCAAAATATCGTCTAAGATAGGATTGCAATTTAGAAATGTTATTTACCTAGCGGTCTTAGTTTCCTTATTCTTTACATTGCCAATACAAAAAGCTTCTCTTCGCCAAGATAGCAATGTTTTTAGCGATGAAGAATTGGCTGAGAGGTTAGCAAAGGGTCCGGTATTTTTAAATTTCACTGCTGATTGGTGCATTACTTGCAAAGTAAATGAAAGAGTCGCTATTAAGACTGAAAAAACTCTAAAATTTTTTGAGAAAAAAAATATCTTTTACTTAGAAGCAGATTGGACAAATAAAAATGAATTGATTGCAAAAAAACTTGCTAGCTTTGGGCGATCAAGTATCCCGTTTTATATTTATTATCCAGATAATAAAAGCGTACCAATTATTTTGCCGGAAATCTTAACCGAATCGGTAATTAAAGATTACTTGAATTAATTTAGGCAACTATATATTCCTGCCAATCGGTTTCTACTTTTTTTGTTCCTATAGATTCTTGACCTTTAATAAGGTCTCTCAAAGAAGGAGTTTTGGCTTCTGGAGAAGGGTCAATTATTTTATCTGCCTTTGATAAATTACAAGATTTACAGCAGGTAGTTACATTTAACCAATTGGTTTCTCCACCCTTACTTTTTGGAATTATATGATCAATAGTTAAGTCTTTTCTTTCGAAAACATTTTTGCAGTATTGGCAAGTAAACATGTCTCTCAAAAATACATTAGATCTTGAAAACTTAACTTTTTTTGAAAACTTATAATACTTTCTAAGCATGACAATACTCGGTACTTTGAAAGATTGCGATGGCGATCTTACTTCCCAGTCATCATGCTCTTTAATAACAATAACGTTTCTAGTAAATACTAATTTAACAGCAGTTTTCCAATCTACAGCAGATAAAGGAAAATAACTCAAAGGTTTTCCGTTTCCATTAAGTATCAAACAATCACTAGACATGGATTAATCATACAAGAATTTTGAAAAATTATTAATTCCATAAAATAAATAATTTAATGCTAGAATGGCTCGCCATGGAGTTCCTAGGAAGCCACATTCTCTCCATAGATCAGTTTGAAAGAACTGATATAGAAAAAATATTTTCTACGTCTGACTCTCTAGTTCCTTACGCAAAAAGAGAAAGAATTACTCGTGTACTTCAAGGTGCGATTCTTTCAAACATGTTTTTTGAACCAAGTACGAGAACCAGAATAAGTTTTGGAAGTGCTTTTAATATTCTAGGTGGAGAAGTAAGAGAGACTACAGGAATAGAAGCAACTTCATTGGCTAAAGGAGAATCCCTCTATGACACCTCAAGAGTTTTGAGTGGCTATAGCGACATAATCGTCATGCGACATCATGAAGCGGGATCGGTGAATGAATTTGCAGAAGCTTCAAGGGTTCCTGTCATAAATGGAGGCGATGGTGACAATGAACATCCTAGTCAGGCTTTGTTGGACCTATACACAATTAAAAAAGAACTGGAATCAAAAAACAAATCTATTGATGGTTTAAGAATTGCTCTGATAGGTGATTTAAAATATGGAAGAGCCGTACATTCTTTATGTAAGGTTCTTTGCCTATATCAGAATGTAACCATCAACTTGATTTCTCCAAAAAAATTAAAACTTCCTTCATCTATTAAAAAATCTTTTAAAGAATCGTCAGTAAGTTTTTTTGAAACAGATGACATCACAAAAGGAATTTCTGAAGTGGATATTATCTATATGACTCGAATTCAAGAGGAAAGGTTTTCTAGTAAATCTGAATCTGGAAAGTACAAAGGTCTCATGTCTTTAAACCAAGAAATTTATACAAAAAACTGTGAACCAAATACCATAATTATGCATCCTCTTCCTCGTGATTCTCGTCCAGACGCAAACGAATTAGATCCTGACCTTAATCAAAATCCTAATCTGGCTATTTACAGACAAACTGATAATGGTCTTTTAATTAGAATGGCGCTCTTTTCTTTAGTCTTAGGAGTTCAAAACAAAATTGAAGAGTCTACTTCCAATGTGGCTTGGTTCTCTAATAAGTAAGTTCTAATTAACCGCTAAAATATCTTGTAAGTTGGTTGTGTATCGAGGAGATTGTAATTCTCTTTTCATTGACCATTCTTTTTTAATTCCTTGTGCAAGAAAACTTATAGGGCCTAAATTACTTTGGTTAATTTGATCGACTAAACTCATCATCTTAAAATCTTGAGTATTTCTGTCTTTTTGCTTGAATAAATCTAGTTGGTATACAGTTTCATCAAAAAAATCACTCAACATAATGCCAGCTTTGTTGTAGTTAAAGTCTTTTCGATATAAGTCCTTCAACAAAAGTTTTGCAGATTTAATTAAGTCTCTTGTGTCATTAGTTGGATATAAGAGAGAAGTTGATCTAATTTCTCTATGCTGGATATCTTGTTTTCTAAAAGGATTGGTTCTAATAAAGACGGAAATGATTTTACAAGCCTTTCTTTCTTTTCTTAATTTTTCAGCTGCTCGAGCTGCGTAATCACTGACTGCTTCCTCTAAAAAATCTAACTCTGTGACGCGTTTACTAAAAGTCCGACTGACTACTATTTGTTTTTTTGGTGCAGGTGCATTATCCAAAGGAATACAAGTTTCTCCTCTTAGCTCTCTAATGGTATTAACTAACATAATACTAAATTGTTTTCGTACTTGCCCTACATCCATTTGGCTTAGATTAAATGCAGTTGAAACTCTTTGAGAAAGGAGGCGCTTATTTAATCTCCGCCCTACTCCCCATATTTCATTTACTGGCATTAACTTCATAAGTTTTGTTCTTTTATGCAATGCAGTGATGTCTAGCACTCCTTGAGTAGCTGGATAACGTTTAGCGCCATAACTTGCAACCTTGGCTAAGGTCTTAGTGGGACCTATGCCAACGCGAACTGGCATGCCAGTGTACTGCATGATTTGTTTTTGACAGGCTCTACCGAATTCTTCTAAGTCCATGCAGTTAGTTATGCCGGTTAAATCAAGAAATGCTTCATCGATGCTGTAAATTTCTACTTTAGGAGCAAGCTCTTCTAAAATACTCATGATTCGAGATGAAATATCGCCATACAACTCATAATTAGATGAGAATGCAATTCCGCCTTTTTGTTTGAATGTCTTTTCTATTTTGAACCAAGGATCACACATCTTGATGCCAAGATTTTTTGCTTCCCCGGTTAAAGCAACGACGCAACCATCATTATTTGATAAAACAACTACTGGTTTTGTTCTAAGATCTGGTCTAAAAACCCTTTCGCATGAAGCATAAAAACTATTGCAGTCTACTAAAGCAAACATCTTAAAACTGATTTATTGCTGCAGTGACAACTCCCATGATGTCTAGTTCTTCTCCGTTCTTTAAAAAAATTGGTGGGTATTTAATGTTCTCCGACAATAAACCTACCTTAGGTGTTAACTGAAGACGCTTACAAGCGTAAGCGCCGTCGATGGAAGCAATAACGATATCGCCATGTTTGGGCTCCAGACTCCTATCAACTATAAGTATTGCGCCATTATTGATTCCTGCATTTAACATGGAATCTCCATTTGCCCTCACGAGATAAGTAGCAGCTGGAGCTTTTATTAAGAGTTGGTGTAAATCAATTGATTTTTCTATGTAGTCATCTGCAGGACTTGGCCAACCTACTTGAACGTATTCAGAAAACAAAGGTGTTTCTGAGTTTCTCTCAGAGTCTGCAATCTGCCCTAAATGTTTTAAATTCATAAATATTAAGGTTTAATAATTAATACTGTATATATATACAGTATATTTGCATTAGGAGAAAATGCAACTGGAATTTTATTAGATAATTTTAGCTACCTTGACTGCGAAAGCTGAGCCACCACCTACTATTTTAGTCCAGATATTGATGAAAATGCCTGGAGTTAAATTCTTCTTTTCAGCCGACTCAAGTTTGTGATCAATTTCATCATCCTGACAAGACTGAAGAAGATCTATTAGCTCTTGGTTAGGATTTGGCTGAGCTCGAAGATATTTGAGTTGTTCTTCGTAGTGCTCTTCTACGAAAGCTTCAACAGCTTCGATAGTAGCAAAGACAATTTTTGGACCAAATAATGTAGGAAGAAAACCAAGCAAGAAGCCTGCAACCTTCCACAACCAAACTAATTTGCTTCTATCTTTTTTTGGAAGCACCGCCTCAATCTTTTGAAGATGAGATTCTTCAGTCGCTAAATGCCTTTTAGAAAAATTAACTAACTCAGGATCCTTAGCAATTTTAAGAATTCCCCTATAAATATAAACAGCTCCTATCTCACCAGCATGATCTGATCTCAGAAAGGCTTTTAATAAATTATCCATTAGAGAAAAATACCTGCAAACTTAGTTATAAAAAAATATCTTTTAAGTAACTTTAGTTTTTTTATATTCTCTGTAATTGTTAACTATTCCAATATAGTTAATGTAAGCCCAGATTGGCATGCATGCTAATAGCCACCAAAGTTCTGTAACTATTAATAAATACACTCCTGGAATAAACCCAACAGTGCCAACAATAAAACCGTATAAACGAGTTTTTGCATTAAGACTTGTCAGTAAATAAACACAAATGAATGCAAAAATTTGATCGAAAATTTGAGCAGAATTAAAAATATTAAGTTCAAGCATTTTTACCTCGGAAATTTGGTAGACACGCCCGGATTCGAACCGGGGACCCCTACCATGTCAAGGTAGTACTCTAACCAACTGAGCTACGTGTCTAAATTCGGAACGAATTCTAACACAGTCGCATTGATACAATACCTTGGTTTACCATTTGGACCATCATTGAATACGTGTCCTAAATGAATGCCTGATGATTTAGATCTTATCTCGACTCGAACCATGCCATAGCTATAATCCATATGCTCTGTTACAGAATCTTTCACTGCTTCAGTAAAAGAAAGCCATCCTGTTTTAGAATTGAATCTGTGCTTAGTACTAAATAGTGGAGCACCGCTTAATTTATCAATGAAAACTCCGTTAGGAGTATTTTTAAACAGTTCGTATTCTTTGCAAAATGTAGGATCAGTGCCTTGATTGAAAGCTACATTGTAAGCTTCACTTTTGCCAAGTTTAAATTTACCTAATGACTCATAAAACCTCTTATTAGATATATAACCTTGATGAGATGAAACTTCTTTACCTTGTTCTAAAAAATAAATTGTTGGTGTAGCCCAAGTAGGAGTTTTCAAATCAATTCCATCTAATTCATCTGATTTCCTAAAATATAAATCTATTGAGCCAAGGTAATCATCAAGAACATCTTTTCTCAATTTATAACAATAAGGACATCCTTCTGCTTCGAGAATAATAATTTTTTTTCCAGTTAATAAGTTTTTATTATCAATAGATTTCTTTGATTTTTTAGTAAAAACCACTCCTGTTGAATAATCTGGACAATACCCATTCGGATTTTTTCTTAAATAGTCTTGATGATAATTTTCAGCCAAGTAAAAATTAGTCAATTCCTTAATATTAGTTTTTATAAGTCCAAATCCTTTTTCATTCAAAAGACTTTGATATTTATTTTTTACTTTGTTTGAAAGTAGAATCTCCTCTTTTGACGAGGTAAGAATAACTGATCTGTATTGAACGCCAATATCATTTCCTTGGCGATTTTCTTGAGTTGGATCATGCATTTCAAAAAAAGTTTTTAAAAGATTTTCAAGATTGGTTTTATTACTGTTATAGGTTACTTTGACAACCTCTGCATAATTATCTGGATTGAATTTATTTTCTCTTTTAATAATTTCTTTATAAATAGGCTTAATATTTTTTCCATCTGCATAACCAGATTCAACGTTAATAACACCATAGGTCTCTTGAAATTTTTTTTCTACACTCCAGAAACAACCTGCTCCAAAAATTATAGTCTTTATGTGATTGGTAGAATTTTCTGTATTTGAAGAAAAGCTTAAAGAGCTCTGTAATATTAAAAATACTAATACTAATTTAAACGACTTCAGTATTTTGGACATGTCTAATATGGGCTATTAATTTTTTTGCTTCTGTTTCAATCGATAAGTTTTGTTTAACGTATTCTGCAGCATTTTCTCCCATGATTTTTGTTTTAGAACTATTTTTTATTAATAAATCTAATTTATCAGAGGTTTGATTAATATCATTAGTATTTACAACGTAACCATGAACTCCGTCTCTAATAATTTCATCCCAAACACCCTCGGAACTAGTTAATACTGCTGCGCCCGATGCCATTCCTTCAAAAGGAGTAAGGCCATAACCTTCATTTCTACTTAAAGCTGCAACGATTGTCATTCCTTGAAATAAATTTGGTAGTTCTTCAAAAGTTTTTTTACCCAAAAAAATAATTCTGTCTTCTAAATTAGCTGTCTTAATTTTAGAAACTATTTTTTTCTTATAAGGCTGATCTTCTAATTGTGTTTCGCCGCAGATGATTATTGTAGCGGAAGGATAATTTGGCAAAATATTTATTGCAGCATCAATAAGAATATCGATACCTTTTGAATATCTTACTCTTCCAAAAATACCAATTCCTAGTGACCCAGGAAAATTCAACTTATCCCATGAATCTTCTTTATTAATTGGTGAGGAAAATCTTTTTAAATCAATTCCATGGGGAATAATAACATCAGGTTCTTTTGCCAAATAACTTGCTGCTTTTTTTGAAGTTGAGATGACACTATCCATCTTAGAGATTAACCATTTGGTAAATCTTGTATGGTTTCTCTGGGCGGTTGATAAAAAAATTATTTTTATCTTAGAGCCAAAAACATACTTCGCTACCAAGCCTTGAATCATTTCATCATTTCTACGAGTAAAGAAAATCCTATATTTTCCATTAGATAATTTTTTTTGGGTGAGTTTAATAAATTGATAAAAGTTTATTGTAGTAAATTCATCTGGAATAAAAGAAGAACCTAAGACTGCTAAATTGATTTCCTTATATTGATAACTGAGTAGCTGGATAGTAATTGAAGTAACGCCGGAGAAATTTTTTCCAGAGTTTCCTATGATTAACTCAACATCTTCAAGATTATTCATTTTATCCTTTGTTTTTAATAAATAAGTTAATTTTATCTTACAATTTGTTTATTAAGACTAATTAAAAAATGAGAATTTATTTAAGCCTAATTTTTATATTTTTACTTTTAACAACTCTTTTTCTATTAACCAGTAAAAAAACTTTAATAAATATAGATGAGAGTTTTTATGAAGATGAAATAACTGAATCTGAAAATCAAAAAAAATTATTAGACTTAACCTCGTTAAGTGAAAGAGTTTCAAAAAAAAATGTATACCTAGATTTAGAGAGAATTAGTAAAGAGGATTTTACATCTCAATTTAGTAATTTATCGGCTTTTAAAAAAGTAAATAACTTTGAAGAATCTTTTTTTGACATAATTCCTGGAGATGTTCTTAATATAAATTTATTTGGAAATAATTTTCAAAAAGAAATTAAATCGGTTGAAAAATCTAATTCAAACAAAGTTATCAGAACAATGGCGCTTGATAACGAAAATGAGTCTTTTGTGGTCATAGGTAATGAGCTCGCTTTTGGAAAGTTTCATTTCGATGGAAAAGTCTTTTTACTTAACAAAAATGAAAACTTAACATTTATTGTAAATACTTCTGAAGCAGATTTAGAAATACCTCAGTTTAGTGAAGAAGATTATTCTTTAAGAAAGAAATAGTTCTCTTAATCTGGCACGCCATCTGAATTAGAATCGACAGATGCAGATGGGTCTAATTTAAACGCATCGGAGCTGTCTATAACCCCATCGTTATCATCATCGTTATCTAATTTGTTATCTATTCCATCTCCATCAGAATCGGTACTTTGTAATTTCCATATTCTTCCTAAATGATCTCTATATTGAACAATGCCCATCTCTGGATTTAACCAGAATATGGTATGCATTAAGTAAGGAGTATCGCTGTATGGACTATTGTTGTTATCCCAAATGGTAAATACATATTTGATGGTATTAAAATTTCCATAAGGAACACTTATATTTTCACTTTTTATGAAATGATTAAAATGAAAAACATTATTATAAATTGGAGGATCACCATAATGTGCATTGCTGCAATTTCTTGCTAAATAATTGCCAACGCTTTGAAAAGAATCAAAGAAAACACATAAATCATTGTCGTTATAAAGGGTATATTCATCCTGATTGGAAAATTTATACCCTGCTTCATAATCAGTTCGATTTATATAATATTTGTTGTCTTTTTCATAAAAATAATATGCCATCTTAGGGCTTCCATTAGATGAATTTTCCCATTTAAAACTTTTATAAACTTGTCCATTAATATCAATGTCAGAAAACTCTGTAATCTGAAAAATTCTTGTAGAGCCAGCATTTAAAAAAGTGGACACTCCTCCAGATATTTTTGGAAAGAAATTTTTTATGTTTATTTTATTTGAGGTATTTGAATTATCTAAAGAACTAGCCGGCAGAATACTAGAAAATCTTGTTCCTAAATTGTTATACCATTTAGTGTTATCACTAAGATTTAATACGCCACAAGCTGAGCCATTTTTACATGTTACGTTAGGATTTGAAAAATAATCAGGCGAAATATTGTTGTAACTCATGACAGTTCCCCAGTCAAAACTATCTGTAAAGTCTCCGTCAGTATTTCCATCAACACGATGGCCATATGCATAAGACTGTCCAGTTTCTCCTGGCCAATGTCCTGAGCCTAAATTATGTCCTAATTCATGAGCAAAGACTTTATCGGGAAAGCATGGATTGCATCCTGGTTCTGACCAATTAGGGTCAACGGACCATGCTGATAAATATCCATGAGCTGCATCCCAATCAGTTAAATTATCTATTGTTAAATCAATTGAGGCTGTGCCCCCAGTCTGTCCTTTTGCTGAATCCCATCTAGAAATAAGAATAAAATAATCAGCTCCATAGATGACTTGATCTTTTTTAATTTTTTCTCTGTTAAGGAGAGAAGAAAAAATTGTATTTCCTGATTGATTACTTACATCAACATCATAGGGTAAAAGTTTAAGCAAATTAAACTTAACCTCTGACTTACTTCTAATTAAAGCATTATTAGTAGATTCGATCAGATAGAGAACTCTGGTCTCAACTCCATTTTCTGAAGTGTATTTTGATAACATATCAGAAGCGTAATAAGCTAAAAGATCTACCTCATATGTGATGTTGGAAATATTTATGACTAAATCTTTGCTATCAGATAAAGATCCATCACTTACTGAAACTGTAACAAGAAAAATTGACTTAGTTTCATAATCTGGAGGATTTATAAAAGATAACTCTCCAGAACTAGAAATGCTAAAATATGTAGAATCAGGTCCTGACAAACTGAAGCTCAAAGCATCTCCATCAGCATCACTAGCCACAATATTCATAACATTTTTTTGATTTTCTGGAATAGTTATCTCGTTTGATGAAACTGAAATAATTGGAGTATCAGGCAAAGGCTGAACCGATATATTTACAGATGCAGAAGAGCTTAAAGAACCTTGTTCGATAGTATATGAAAAAGAATCGCTACCGTTAAAATTTGCATTAGGCTGATAAACCAAAATGTTTGAATTATTTTTGTTTAACGTTCCATTATCTGGTTGTGTAAATGAAATATTGAAAGAAGATAGATTATCAAAATCATCGTTTTCCAAAACATCTATATTAAAAGACTGATCTTCAAAAGAAGAAACTGAATCAGAATTGGCTGTGATAGAAAAGGCTAAACTAGATTCTGTTTGTCCAGATATCTCTGATACATAAGAAATTAGATTGAGACTATATCTTGAGTAAATATTTTCTTGATCATTATTGGATGCAACTGAAACCAGATCATTAAAAAAAGTATTGGTGGCAAAATAGAATAAACCATGTGTGGCTACCAAGTTAGGTTTTACTTGTATCAAAGGTATGAAAGCCTTATACATATTTTTTACTTTCGTCTTAATTCCATTTTCTAAAGAAAGAGAGAATTTAAGATTTACATCGTCTATTAATTTGTCTAGAAAAGCAGAGGATTCTATATCAATCTCATTTTGAGAACTTTGATAAATTGCCACCATTTGATCTAAGATTATTTGAAAGATTTCAGTACTATTGATGTCAGAGGTATTTAAATTATTGACTAGTCTTGTTAGTGATAACGCTATGGAGGTTAATTGATTAGCTTTTTCATAGGCCTCAGCGAACATAAATCCATTATTCAAACTTCCTACATGATCTGTAATATTTACATTTAAGTTTTGATCTAAACCCAGGATGTTGTTGATGGTTGTTGATATTGGATTTGTTAGTTTATTTAGTGATTCTGAAAGAAAAAAATCTGCGGTTGTTAATGGCGAAATAATAAAATTTTGAGGAGTATTAGAAGATACCAGCTCATCTATTTTATGATTTATTAAAATCAAGCCTTCTAAACTATTGTTTGTATCTAAATCAATACCTCCAAAAGTTTGAACTCTATAATCAGTTAGACTTGTTGCTAAGCTAAATCCTCCTTGTCCGTTTGATAGCGTCTTTGTTTCTCCAATATTTGAAAAATCATTTGTTGTTTCAATCCAAACTTCAGCGTTTCTAATATATCCATCAACTATTAAGCCGTTAATTGGTTTTGGTTGAGTTACGAAAGAACCTTCTCCTGGAGGAGCAGCAGGACCATCCCCTCCGCCACAAGAGGATAGAATCATAGTAAAAAGAAATATTTTTAAAAAACTTGAATCTAGCATGATGCTAGTTTTTGTTAGGATTTTTTATTTGAGAATTGAAGGTTGCCGTCTTCCATTTTTCCAAATTTAACGTCAAACCAATCTTTCAGATAATCTTGATAATTTACCCAAGGTTTTTTATTTCCTTGCTTAGCAAACTTATGGATAGACCTTTGAATATATCCAGAAGACCAATCTGATAGCCAGTCTTTAGATTCTTCTACATCGGAAGGAATTTCAGGACAGCATTTTTTAAAATTATTTTTATCCATATGTTTGATCAAACGACAAACATATTCACTTGTAATGTCTGCTTTTAAAGTCCAAGAAGCATTAATGTATCCAAATGAATTTACAAAATTAGGTATGCCGCTATACATCATGCTTTTGTAAGTCATCGTATCTGACACATCAATTTTTGAATCATCAACTTTAACTTCAATTCCACCAAAGTTTTCAAGAACAATTCCTGTTGCAGTAATAATGACATCGGTTTTTAAAACTTCGCCAGACTTAAGCTCAATACCTTCCTTAGTAAACTTTTCAATGTGATCAGTAACGATGGATACATCATTTTGTCTGATAGCTTCAAATAAGTCGCTATTTGGAACTAAACACATGCGTTGTTCCCAAGGATTATAGGATGGAGTGAAATGCTTTTGTATGTTGTAGTTTGGAAGTTCTTCTTTGACCCTATCCAGAAGGAATTCCCTAATTTTTTCAGGACGATTTCTGGCCCTTTTGTAAAGCCATTGTTGGAAAAGGACATTCCTAAGTCTTATGATGCTGTAAACAAAACGTCTTGGTAGAAACTTATTCAGAAAAAGAGCTATCGCGTCCTCATCTGGAGCAGAAGCATAATATGTGGGTGATCTTTGGAGCATTGTCACATGCTTTGCTTTTTTTGACATTGCTGGAACAATCGTTGCTGCAGTAGCACCACTTCCAATCACAACAATATTTTTCCTCTCATAATCAAAATCTTCTGGCCACTCCTGAGGGTGAATGATATCGCCTTGAAATTCATCTCTTCCCTTAAATTCTGGCAAGTGTCCGCCTTTATAACTGTAATAACCTGCACACATATATAGAAAAGACGATTTAAAGAGCTTAGTTTCACTAGAATTTTTGTCCTCAACTTTTAAGGTCCAAAGATTTTCAGATGAAGACCATTCGGCTTGATGCACATGATGTCTGTATCTTATTTTATCTGTGAGTTCATACTCCTTAATAGTTTCTTCTAAATAATCCATTATGGATGAGCCATCCGCTATAGATTTTCTGTGAAGCCAAGGCTTAAAACTAAAGCCTAGAGTATGCATGTCTGAATCTGATCTTATGCCTGGATATTTAAATAAATCCCAAGTGCCACCAAAGTTATCTCTACCCTCTAAAATCAGGTATTTTTTGTTGGGACACTTCATACTTAGATGAGCGCCAGCACCAATACCAGAAATACCTGAACCGACAATCAGAACATCTAAAATTTCTTCATTCATTTTCTTATTATAAATCTTTAATTTTTCTTTTGAAATTATTCTTCAATTTTAAATCCCGCAGAGACCCAGTCCGTAATTCCTCCTTTTAAAGAAAAAACGTTTTTGAATCCCATTTCATTGAGAGATTTGGAACCCAACACCGACCTGAAACCACTTGCGCAGTACAAAATAATTTCATCTTCACTATCAGCAACTTCGAAGATACTTTTTTCAAGTACACCTCTGCCAATATGAAAAGATGATGGAATTCTACCAGAAACCCACTCTCGGTCTTCTCTGATATCGATTAGTTTTATTTGTTTATTACTTTCAATTTTTTCCTTAAGTTGATAAATATCAACTTCTGGAACATTTTTTAAAGCTTCTTGAACTAAATCTTGAAAATTCTTCATTTAAACCAACAAACCTTTGCAGCCTCTAAGCCCTCAACTTCAGTTACACAACCATCTTCATGGGCGATAATGATTGCGCTTAAAATAACACCTACAGAAATGATAGAAGAAATTGCAATCAATTTTCCAAATTTTTGCACTAAGTAAGTCGTTAGGTAAGAAAAAATTAAAATAGTTCCTATCAAAAATAGTGAAATTATTAAAATTCTGAACATCAGTTTGAATATTTTTTCTTAAGAACTCTTACCAGAAAATAAATTGGAGAAATTATTAAAAAACAAATTAATAATTCTGCCCAAAAATTTAACTTGGTAACACTTCGAATGAAGCTTGCCAAATACATACTACCAAATCCTAAAAAACCATAAATCACAAATAAAGTAACATCTATTTTGGAGATTATGTTTTTAATTAGTTTCATTTATCGTAGTTTTTTATCCATCTTTCAATTAGCCTAATGCCTTCAGAATGGGCTAGAGCTCTTCCGGACTCCGGCATCATAATACCTGGGTCTTCAGATTTCATTCGGTATAACAATATAGATTTTTCTGGTTTACCTGGAACAATTGAATACATAAGATTCCCGCTTGCTCGGCCTGCGGCTACTGGCGGTTTATTTACTCCAAGTTTTCTAATATCTTTCTCATTGACCGAAAGATACAATCCAGTTGTGTCTGCTGAGCCTCCTGGCATATGACAATGACCACAATTCACATCCAGATAAGCTCTTGCCCTGTCATCTATAGATTCTTCCGTATTTTTCCAGTCAGCAACTACTTTTTGGGGATCGTGGTTTTCAACAAGTCCATTTTCTATCCAATAATCAATTTGATTGATACTTTCATTATGCTGAATTACCTCAAAGTTTAGATTTCTAGATTTTGGCCCTATCGGCATAATTTTGTCACCAGATAAATGACATTCCTTACATTGATTCTGATTAGGAACTCGATAATCTACTTTTTTTAAGTTACCCTCGTGAAAAAATTCAATTCCTTCAATAGTTTTTCCAGAGACCTTAAGAAATGCATCCTCCTGATTATAATCCCAAACATAAGTATGAGCAGACCAACCTGTTTCTTGTAAAAGAAGCAATCTGGTTTCCAACAAAACTTTTTTTTTGTTCGATGTCATCTCATAGGAGAAGGTTTTAACTAATGCCGACCCAATTGGAAACTCATAAACCCGATCAAAAGAATGAATAGCTTTTTTTCCTTGAGGAATATATACAAACCTGTCTTTTAAAGAATAATCAGAAAACAAGGGAGTTTGAAGAAAATACTTGTGAACATTGACATTGGGAATTTGCTCTTTAGGTGATTTAAAAAAGTCATATTCTGAAAGCTTGGCTTCAGGTCTTTTTGAGAGAATAGCTTCATCGTTTACTGCAAAAATTAATTGCGATAAGAGTGCAACTATTAAAAGAAGTTTTTTTACCATTCGGCAATTGGATCAAGATTTTTTACATCTGAGAAATATTCCTTTCCATTAAATTCTGGACTGTGAAAAAAAGACATCACAAAGTACCAAAATAAATCAAGATTCAAAAACTTAGCATCATTATTTGAATCGAGAACAAGTCTTTCTCTTTTATTTTGACCAAAGACGTTTTGCCAAAAAGGTAAAATACCGTCCCACATAATATCTGGTTGAAAACCATTAGAGATTTCTACCAACAAGGGAGATAGATCACCTCGGTTAAAGTCAGGGTCGTAACCAGTATTATTAAAGTAATTATCATAAATTTGAATATTTCTTGGATAAGGATCGTAAGAATCGTCTCCTGACTCAAGATCTCCGGCGACTAAGGCGACGCCGATTGTGGAATTGTTTTCAAAAGTATTCTTAAAAACTTCCACATGACGATTAGCCCTAATGACCAACCCAGTTCCTTTTGGTACTTGTCCAACAATGTTTCCTTCAGGAGCAAAATTTTCCGTATTGTTGTTTGATGAAATATTATTAAAGACTCTGACAAATTTTCCACCTTGCTTAGGTAAATCAGGTAAATCGAAGACCAAAATTCCTGCGGTATTATTTTCAGCTACATTGTCATAAACATCGGCATAGTAAGAATTTTCAATTTCGATTCCTGCAACATTAAAATAAGCTTCAGTATTTCTAACTATAATATTTTCAGATTGTCCTACATATACCCCAGCATCAGATGCTCCAATAGCGATACAGCCATCAATTAGTACGTCCTTAGATTCGACGGGATAGAGACCATAAGCACCATTTTTAGTATCTGGTCCATTTGTCCATTCGGTTCTGAGGTTTAAAAATTTGATATTTTTAGAACCCTTAGATTTTATGGCATCACCTTTAGCATTTTCCACGGCAAAATCTTTTAAAATTATATTATTGGAAGTTACAAGAAGACCTTGTGCTCCAGTCTTTTGCTCTGAAAAGTTCAGAACCGTTTTTTTGTGGCCTTCTCCTTTTAAAGTAATGTTATCGACATCAAGAGATAAACCGTGATTCAAATCATAAATTCCTGCGACTAAAAAAATGGTATCTCCTTCTTGAGCTAAAATCATTGCTGATTGAATATCATCTTGTGCTGAAGCGCCCGGAGATATTTTCCATTCCTCTGAAAAAACTTGTATAGATATAAATAAACAAAAAAGAATAGAAATCTTTTTAAGTAAAAAACTCATGGGCTTATTTTACTTTAAATTCTTCGTGGTAGACTTATTTTCACTATGAGCAATAAAGATTTAAAAACTAAATTAGAAAATCATATTGGTTACGTTTCAATCAATAGACCGCCCAACAACCATTTTGATGCAGAACTTATTGGCCAAATTGCAGACTTCCTCGAGGAGATGGATAGCGAAAGTGAATGCAGAAGTATTATTTTATCTTCGGAAGGAAAACATTTTTGTGCTGGAGCTGACTTTACAAGATCCTCCTATAAGGAAGAATCGGATCCTTACGAAAGATTGTATCAAGAAGCAGTGAGGCTTTTTAAAACTAAAAAACCTATCATAGCAACCATTCAAGGAGCAGCTGTAGGAGGTGGATTGGGTGTAGCCCTTTCTGCTGACTTTAGAATAGCTTGTGAAGAATCTAGATTCAGTGCAAATTTTTCAAAATTAGCTTTTCATCAGGGATTTGGAACTACGGTAACTCTTCCCCGAGTCGTTGGAAATCAAAAAGCAAAATGGATGCTGCTCACTAGCGCTAGAGTAAAAGGTAAGGAAGCTTTTGAAATAGGTCTTGCTGATTTTCTTGTTCCTCAAAGTGAATTAATGTCCAAGGCAGAAGAGCTTGCAAAAGAAATCAATGCTGCAGGCCCTTTAGGGGTGCAAGCTATAAGAGAGACTGTAAAAAGTGACTCCGTTGAAAAAATAGAAGAAATAGTCAAATGGGAGCTTTCTGAGCAAAATAGACTCAGGGAGACGGCTGATTTTCAAGAGGGAATCAAAGCTTCCCTGGAAAGAAGAGATCCAGAATTTACTGGTAATTAAGTTTTAATTTTAAACCTTAAGTCAAAATCCAATTCGCCAAGAGCATCGTTTTCTTCTTTCATTTGAAGCACTTTATTGAAAGACTCATCCGGCATAGGGCAGGATTTTCTTTTCTTCATATCGATGTGAATAAGAAGAATTTCTTCTATAGCACTAAGTTCCTTATCGTTATTGAGGAGAATCCCAACATGATGTATAAGTTTTCTATTCACATTAACAATTCTGTAATGAGTGGAAATCTTATCTCCTAATAGATTTTCTTTTACATATCTGAGATTTTGTTCAAGAGTGAAAGTACTAAAACCGGAGTTAATGTAATCGAATCCCATTCCTAATTGATTGAACATTTCATAAGAGCCTTCTTCAAAGATCTTTGTATAAAAAGTCACATTCATATGACCGTTTAGATCACACATTTCTTCGGTGACCTTTTTTGCAATGCCAGGATAAGGAAATTTATTTTTCATAGCTATTTAAATAATGAATAGTTATTAATTGAATAAAAAAGATTCAAATAAAGTAAATTTAAAGAATGAGTGATGATACTTTATTAATAATTCTTGGCAATCAACTTTTTGATAAAAAATATCTTTCCAAAGCAGAAACCAAAAATATTTTTATGGCAGAAGACTTTGGACTGTGCACAGAAGAAAAATATCACAAACAAAAAATATTCTTCTTTTTAAGTGCGATGCGTTGTTTCAAGGATGAAATGTCTAATCTTGGTTATAAAATTTTTTATAAAAAACTTAGTGATAAGAACAAAGATAAAGATTTTATAACCCTTCTTGAAGAGTTTTTAGATAAAAATAAATTCAAGACTCTTAGATTTTTTGAAATAGAAGATAAATTCTTTGAAAAAAAAATATTTGATTTTTTAAAACAAAAAGAAATTGATTTTGAAATCATCCAATCTCCGATGTTTCTCTGTTCAAGAGATAAATTTACTAAATTTGCTCAAAACAAAAAAAATCTAAGAATGGTAAGTTTTTATCAGATGATGCGAAAAGATTTAGGTATCTTAATTTCAAATGGGAAGCCATCAGGAGGAAAATGGTCTTACGATGAAGAAAACAGAAAAAAAATTCCCAAAGATTTAGAGCTTCCTAAATTAAAAATGTTTTCAAAAAACACTCATGGAGATGATGTTAAACAAGATGTTCAAAAGTATTTTAATAATCATCCTGGAGAGTTGAATTCTTGGTTGCCAGACAATAGAAAAGATGCCAAACGAAGTTTAAAAAAATTTTTAGAACAAAGATTTAAGTTTTTTGGAACTTATGAAGATGCCATGCAAGAACAACAAAACTTTTTATTTCATAGCATGTTATCGCCTCTTTTGAATATTGGACTTTTGACACCTAAGGAAATTATAGATTCAGCTCTAAATCATGCTGAATCTAACGATATTCCCTTGAATTCTTTAGAGGGCTTCGTCAGACAAATTATTGGATGGCGAGAATTTATAAGAGGTGTCTATCAAGAAAAAAGTGAAATTGAGTTTAAAAGTAACTATTGGGATCATAAAAATAAAATTAATTCAAATTGGTATGATGGCTCTACAGGACTTGATCCTTTGGACGATGTAATAAGAATGGTGAATGAGTATGGTTATACCCATCACATCCCCCGATTGATGATTCTTTCAAATGTTTTTACTCTTTGTGAGATTGACCCTAAAGAAATCTACAGATGGTTTATGGAGATGTTTGTCGACTCTTCTGAGTGGGTAATGGTGCCTAATATATTTGGCATGGGTACTTTTGCTGATGGAGGGATAATGTCCACTAAGCCTTATACATGCGGTTCAAATTATGTACTAAAAATGAGTAATTATAAAAAAGGGTCTTGGTGTGAAGTTTTAGATGGTCTTTATTGGAGATTTACGGAAAAACATCGTGATTTCTATGAATCAAATCCTAGATTATCAATTTTAACTCGTTCTCTAGATAAGATGGATCCAGAACGAAAGGAAAGAATTTTTGGTCTTGCGGATGACTTTATCAAGAAAAATTCGCTATGAGATTTAAGGAAGAAAAAATTTGTAAGGTATGTAAAAAACCTTTTTCATGGCGAAAAAAATGGGAAAGGGATTGGGAAAATGTTTTGTACTGTAGTGAACGTTGTAAAAGAAACAAGTCTAAGACATCGTAACTGTAACTTTTCCCACTAATTTTCTATCTCTTAAATATTCCAGGCCGTCTTTTGAATTTTTTAAAGGAAATTCCTTACAAATATAGGGTTTAAGTTTTCCTGATTCGGCTAACTCCATAATGATTTCATTATTTTCTCTTCCTTTCTCAGGATCTCTTCTACCAAATTCGCCCGCCCTTACTCCAATGACAGAAAATCCTTTAATGAGAGGATAGTTAACTGGAACGGTTGGAATCCTACCACTAGTAAAACCAATTATTAATAACCTACCTCCCCAATTTATACACCGAATAGATTCATCAAATACATCACCGCCGACTGGGTCGTAAATTACATCTGCTCCTTTTCCATCCGTCAGATCTTTTACCTCTTCTCGAAAAGAAACAGAACCCTCTAATCCAGTATTAATGATTTCATCTGCGCCCCAAGTTTTTACGATTTTTAATTTTTCATCCGAAGTACCGCTTGCAATGACTTTTGCTCCATAAAGTTTGCCCATTTGAACTGCAGCCATTCCTACGCCACCTGAAGCACCATGAACAAGAAGTGTCTCGCCCTGTTTTAATTCGCCTCTTCTAATTAGACCAACATAAGCAGTCAAATAAGCTGTCTTAAAGGAGGCTGCTTCAGAAAAATTTAATGACTTAGGTTTTAAAGAGACCAAACTTTCTGGAAGAATAATTGATTCGGCAATTGCACCATGGCCCCAACCGCCAAACATAACTTCATCTCCCTCTTTAAATGAGGAGACTTTAGATCCAACTTTTTCAACTATTCCTGCTCCCTCCATCCCAAGAGCAAATGGAAGATTAGGTCTATTTTGATATTTACCCTGAGTCATAAGTAAATCAGGGAAATTAAGTGAAGCGGCCTTAATTTTTATTTTGACCGAATTATCCTGAAAGGAATCTAATTTGAGTTCTCCTAAATTTGTCTTTGACAAATCTTCGGAGAGCTCAGAGCAGACTAATCCATACGTTGTATGATCAGCCATTAAAGATTAGCTTGGTCTGCCGATATATTCTTCTGCTTTAGCTTCTTCAGCTTGATGTTTGCCAAGTTCCAATCTTGCAACAGTTCTTCTGTGAACTTCATCAGGCCCATCAGCTAAACGAAGAGTTCTCATTCCAGCGTAAAGCCTTGCAAGAGGAGTATCCTGAGAAACCCCTGCGCCACCATGAATTTGAATCGCTTTATCAATAACACGAAGTGCCATATTAGGAACAGCAACTTTGATTTGCGCTATTTCACTTTTAGCAATTTTATTGCCAACTGTATCCATCATGTACGCAGCTTTTAAAGTAAGAAGCCTGCACATATCAATTTCTATTCTACAATCAGCAATGACATCGTAATTTCCACCCAATTCAGATAGTGTTTTTCCAAACGCAGTTCTATTTAGAGATCTTTTGCATAACAAGTCTAAAGCTCTTTCGGCAGCTCCAATTGTTCTCATACAGTGATGGATTCTTCCTGGGCCAAGACGTCCTTGAGCTATTTCAAAACCCCTGCCTTCACCTAAAAGAAGATTCTCTTTAGGTACTTCAACATCTGTAAATTTCATATGAGCATGTCCATGAGGGGCATCATCGTTTCCAAAGACAGTCATCATTCTTAAAACTTCTACCCCAGGAGTATCCATAGGAACAAGAATTTGAGATTGCCTTTGGTGTTTGGGATTATCTGGGTTTGTAACTCCCATGAATATAATAATTTTACAACGAGGATCGCCAGCTCCAGAGGTCCACCATTTTTCACCATTAATGACATACCTATCCCCTTTATCCTCAATTGTACTGCCAATATTTGTTGCATCCGATGAAGCAACATTTGGTTCTGTCATTCCGAAAGCTGATCTGATTTCTCCATCAAGCAAAGGTTTTAACCATTGTTCTTGTTGTTCAGGGTTTCCATACTTATCAATTACTTCCATGTTTCCAGTATCCGGAGCAGAACAATTAAATACTTCTGATGCAATCCCACATCTTCCCATTTGCTCTGACAAAGGAGCATATTCTAGGTTAGTTAGTCCTGGTCCCCATTGAGAATCAGGTAAAAATAAGTTCCACAAGCCTTCAGCTTTTGCTTTATCTTTAAGTTCATCTAATACTGGGGGAACTTGCCAAGGATTTCCTTGATTTCTAAATTCTGCCATTTGATCTGCGTATACTTTTTCCCCTTCATAGACATGGTCGTCCATAAATTTAGTGACTCTTTCTAATAAGTCTTTAACTTTATCCGTGTGTTGAAATTCCATATTTATCCTCTTGATTAAAGAAAAAAAATATTAACAAGTTTTTAAAAACTTTGACACCCTATATGTCAAAATAATAAAAACCATATGATTAAGTCTATCGATCACATATTAGTTGCTGTAAAAGATTTGGAAAAAGCTGTAAATGACTACTCTTTGGTTTTTGGCTTTGGCCCTACCTGGCAAGGAAACCATCCTTCTCTAGGAACAAAAAATGCTCTATTTCCTCTGGATAATCTTTATTTTGAATTGATTGCTAAAAATGATGAGGGTCCTCTTGCAAATACTGTAAGCAAACATCTGGAAAAAAATGGGGAGAGTATTTTTGGCATAGCCTTGGAAACAGATGATATCGAAATAGCTAAAAAAGAATTTTCGGTTAGCTTTGATACAAATTTAGAAATATCAGACGGAAAAGGTGTTAATAAAATTTCGAAAGATGAAAGACATTGGAGAAACATTTTCATCCCTAAAAAGTTTTCGAGAGGAATATTTACTCTTTTGATTCAACACACAAAAGGAACTCTTCCTAAATATGAATTTACTGACACTTCATATATTTCCAGAATGGATCACGTTGTTATTAATTCTAACGATCCTGATGGTTTGGTTGACCTTTACAGAGATAAATATGGAATCAGGTTGGCTTTAGATCAATTTGTAGAAAAATGGGGAGGTAGAATGCTTTTTTTTAGAACTAATCAGACTACTATTGAAGCAATTGGTATTAAAAAAGATGGTCCTGCAGAAGATTCGTTATGGGGTCTAGCCTGGACAACAAAAGATATAAAAAAAGCTCATAAGAGATTAGTTAAGGCAGGAATAAGCATTACAGATATCAAAGATGGTAGAAAACCAAAAACTCTTGTTGCTACCATTAAGTCTCATTGCGCAGATATCCCTACTTTGTTGATTGAGCATCTATAACGATTATATTTTTGGTGCGGATAGAGGGAGTCGAACCCCCACACCTTTCGGCACTAGAACCTAAATCTAGCGTGTCTACCAGTTCCACCATATCCGCGTGAAAAATAAGTATATTGATTAGTTTTCTATTGGCAAGGAATTACTTTCTGCATTCTCCTGATCGAAAAAAACTTTTGAAAGCTCGTCTTTTAATTTAAGAATAGATTGGTTGGTTTGCCTTCTAAAAGAATCTATAGAGTTCACTGCCTCTTCTAGTTCCTTTATACGCAGCTCATAGTCAGGCGAGCTTAGAGAAGATGTATCTATTTTTGCAACTCTGGTTTTTATATCTGAAATAGATTTTGCAAATTCTTTTGAGATTAATCTAACTTCTTGAGATTGAGTAAAAATTTCTTTTATGGATTCATCAATTGACTTGAGTTGATCTTCAAGAGTAGCAATTCTTTTCTTATTTCTTTTATTGCTTAAATCCCATAACTTTCTTATTTCCCTATTAACTTCCTTAAGATCATCTGAAAGAGTTTCAACAGTAACCTCTGATGACTGAACTGATTGTTGAACTTTTTGCTCCAAATCAATCAATCTTGAATTCATGTTTATTAGGTTTTCTTGCTGAGATGAAGTCCTAAAGAGCATAAAAGAGATCAACAAAACAAAAACTAGAAGGAAGACTCCATAAGATATTACTGAACTCGGAGGTACCTGACTGGAGGGAAATATTCTTCTTGTTGAGATTGGATTTTTTTTCATTTACTTGAGATTGGTTATTTTGTTTATTTTAATTCATGGTTAGAATAGAAAGCTATTAAATTAAGGAGAGCAAATGAATTTTAATTTTTCTGAAGATCAATTGTTAATGAAAGAAGAAGTGAAAAAACTTCTTGATAAAGAGAATTCTGTTAAAAGAAATAGAAATATTTTAGAAGGAGAAGAAAAGTTTGATAAAGAGCTTTGGGACCAGCTAGTCCAAATGGGCTTAACTGCTACTACTATTCCTGAAGAGTACGGCGGAATAGGTATGGGTTTTTTAGAATTGTGCGTTATTGCTGAAGAACTTGGAAGAGGAATAGCTCCAGTTCCATTCTCTTCTAGTGTTTATCTTGCTACTACAGCAATTCTTAATTCTTCAAATGAAGATGTTAAAAAAGAATTTCTACCAAAATTGGCAGGTGGTGAGATTATAGGTACTTTTGCACACTCGGAAAAAACAACATTTCCTAGTGAATCTGGAATAAGTGTTACTGCTAAATCTGGAAAAATAACTGGAAAAAAAGTTGCCGTGCCTGATGGAGATATAGCAAATTTTGCTCTGGTTTCTGCAACTTCAGGTAAAAATAAAATTGGACTTTATTTGGTTGATTTATCTGCGGATGGTGTGGAAATTGATTCTTTAGAAACTTTTGATCCTTCTAGATCTCATGCTGACATATCTTTTAAAAATACACCTGCTCAAGAGTTAAGCGCAGATGCTTGGGAAGACATAGAAAAACTTCTGGATCAATCTGCGGTTTTATTTGCTTTTGAACAAGTAGGTGGTGCTGAAGCAGCAATGAATCAAGCTAAAGATTATGCTATGGGAAGATATGCTTTTGGAAGAGCTATTGCTTCTTTTCAAGCTATCAAACATAAAGTAGCTGATATGTATATTTCACTTCAGTTAGCTCGTTCTAACTGTTATTACGGTGCCTGGGCTTTAACTAACGATGCACCTGAACTTCCAACAGCAGCAGCTACTGCTCGAGTAAGTGCTACAAAGGCATTTTATGAATGTTCAAAAGAAAATATCCAAACTCATGGAGGAATGGGTGCTACATGGGAATTTGATTGCCATCTTTTCTACAGGAGAGCAAGATTGCTTTCCAGTAACATAGGCAGTCAAGGAATATGGAAAGATAAATTAATTACATCACTAGAAAAAAGTAATTCACCAACTTAAAATTAAATAAATAGGAGTATAAACATGGATTTTAACGATACTAAAGACGAAGCAAAGTTTAGAGATGAGGTAAGTTCTTGGTTGTCTGCTAATGCAGATAAAAAAGAACATGCTAAAGACATTTACCGCCCTGCTGAAATGAGTAGTGAGGGTGAATCTGGAGAATCAAGCGCACTTAGAGACGCAAAAACTTGGCAAGCAAAGAAATACGATGCTGGTTGGGCATGTCTTCACTGGCCTAAAGATTATGGTGGACGAGACGCGACTCCAATGGAAAGAGTAATTTGGGGACAAGAAGAATCTAAATTTAAAGTACCAGGTGGTTTTTTTGAAATCGGACAAGGGATGGCAGGTCCTGTATTAATGCTATATGCAACAGAAGAACAGAAAAAGAGACATCTTCCTCCAATGGCAAAAGGTGAAGAAATTTGGTGTCAGTTGTTTAGTGAGCCTGGAGCTGGCTCCGATTTAGCTGGTATTAAAACTAAAGCTGAACTAGACGGTGATACTTGGACTATTAATGGTCAAAAAGTATGGACTTCTGGAGCCCACTACAGTGATTATGGAATCATTGTTACTAGAAGTGATTTCTCAGCGCCTAAACATAAAGGTCTAACCTACTTCTTCTTGGACATGAAATCTCCTGGAGTTGAAGTTAGACCAATCAAACAAATCACAGGTGGAGCTAACTTTAATGAAGTTTATTTTACCGATGTAAAAATTCCTGATTCACAGCGTCTTGGCGAAATTGGTGACGGCTGGAAGGTTTCCTTAACAACTCTAATGAATGAGAGACTTGCTGTTGGTGATGCATCTGGAGTAGATTTTCAAGAAATCTTTGAGCTTGCTAAAGATCAAGATTTCAATGGTGACACTGCAATTTCAAATGGAGCTGTCAGAGAAAAACTTGCAGATTGGTATTGTGAGCAATCAGGTTTGAAGTACACAAAAATGAGAAACATCTCAGCCTTATCTCAAGGAAGTACTCCTGGTCCTGAAGCTTCTATAACTAAGATAGTTAGTGCAAATAAACTTCAAGATATTGCAAATTATGGTATGGATCTAATGGATAATGCCTCCATTGCAAGAGATGATGAAACTGCTATTTTTCAAGGAAGCTTACTTGGAGCGCCTCTTATAAGAATTGCAGGTGGAACTGATGAAGTGCTTAAAAATATTATTGCCGAGCAAGTCCTAGGAATGCCGCAAGATATTAGGGTAGATAAAAACGTTCCGTTTAACGAAATACCTACAGGTTCGAAGAACTAGTTAAAAAGAAAGTAAAAAGGGCTTTTTAATTTCTTTTTACAACTATCGTATTGGTTTCGGTATCTATTAGACATTTTCTGAACGTCTGAGGATACCGAAAGCAACCAAGGCTTAGATTTATAACTTCCTTTTTTATACCCTCCTCGTCCTTCGTGGTAAGCAAGATATAGTAGCCTTGCGTTATCTTTAGGAATTCCCAAAAGCTTATTGCTTTTTTTGTTATACCAACCTATGAAATCAACAGAGTCTTTAAAACTCGTTCTTGAAGCTAATGGTTTTTTAGCTTGTTTTTTATAAATATCCCAAGTTCCATCTATGGCTTGAGCATAACCATAAGCAGAACTTTTTCTTTTCCAAGGAATAAATCCCAAGAGCTTGGTTCTTTCTGGTTTTGCTCCTTGCTGGAAATCTGACTCTTGTTTTATGAATGCTAAAGTTACGTATGCTGGGCTGCCCCATTTTTTTTCTGTCTTTACAGCTGCTTTGTACCAACTTCTTTTTTCGTAAAAAATTTCACATATGTTTGTAGTTTTTTTTGGTGGTGAAACCACACAAGAAGACAAAATAATCAAGCAAAAAAGCCAAAGAATTAGTTTATTAATCATTTTTAAGAAAAGAAGATAAGCCGTCCTCATTAATTATTTGAATATTTAATTCAGAGGCTTTTTTGATTTTTGATCCTGGATCACTCCCTGAAATAAGATAGTTGGTGTTTTTTGAAACTGCTGATGAAACTTTTGCCCCCATTTTCTCTAAAGTTACTTTAAGTTCATTTCTGGAATAACTACTCAATGTCCCTGTGATAACAATCTTTTTATTTAGTAAATGACTATCCTGATTATTTGATATTTCATTTGAGAGATTAAAATTTAATTTTTGAAAATTTTCTAAAACCTTAAAGTATTTTTTATTTTTAAAAAAAGAGACTAGGTTTGAAGCAGCTATTTCTCCAATATCCTCTACTTGAATAAATTTCTCATAACTAGTTTTGATTATATTTTCTAGAGTGCCTAATTCTTTAGCAATATTCTTTGAAGTTTGTAACCCAATTTCTTTTATTCCCAACGAGTAAACAAACCTATAAAGATCAGTTTCCTTGCTTTTTGAAATGGAATCGATAAGGTTTTTAGCTGATTTCTCTGCAAAACCCTCAAGAGAAAGCAATTGGTTCATATCTAAAGAATAAAGGTCAGTTATTGAGCTGATAAATTTATTACTAATTAAAGCATCTATAGTTTTTGAACCAAGACCTTCAATATCCATAGCATTTCTTGAAACGAAATGCTTTAAAGATTCTTTAAACTGATCATAGCCATAGCAGCCTTCCGAAAATTCGGATTCTAATGAAATCTCTAAGCAAGGAATATTTTCTTCAAAGTAAGAAATCTCTCTTTTACAAACAGAACAAGAGGAAGGTAATTTAACTCTTATTTCAGACCCACTTCTTTTTTCTTTAATCACGGAAACTATTTTAGGAATGACGTCTCCTGCTCTTTTTATGAAAACGTAATCTTGCTCTCTGACATCTAGCCTTTCTACTTCATCCATATTATGTAGAGTTGCATTGGAAATAGTCACTCCTCCAACTTTTACTGGTTGTAAGTTTGCAACTGGAGTTAAAGCTCCTGTTCTGCCCATTTGGAAAGATATTGAATTTATTTTGGTTTCTGCTTGTTCTGCTTCAAATTTTCTTGCTATGGCCCACCTAGGCGCTCTAGATGAAAAACCTAGCTCTTGCTGAAGATCAATTTCATTAATTTTTATTACAACTCCATCAATTTCATAGGCTAGTTGCTCTCTTTGCTGTGTTATCTTTGAAAAAGCTTTTTTTATTTCTTCAAGAGTAGAAGCTAATGAAATTTCAGGACAAGTTGGAAGACCCCATTCCTGAAAAGCTTTGATAACTGAAGATTGACTATCAAAGGGAGTATTCCCATCAAGGTAGCCTAAACTATGACAAAAGACTTTTAAGGGTCTTGCACTTGCAACTTTTGGATTAAGTTGACGCATACTCCCTGCTGCAAAATTTCTAGGGTTAGCAAAAACCTTTTGACCTTCTTCTTTAAATTTATCATTCAAATTGGAAAAATCTTTCTTTTCCACATATATTTCGCCTCTAATTTCAATTTCTTTTGGATAAGCAAAGTTCTTACTTTTTTTTAGTTGCAATGGAACCTCATTCATAGTTTTTACATTATGAGTAACTTCCTCTCCAATATTTCCATCTCCTCTAGTTCCAGCTCGTGTGAGAATACCATTTTGATAAACTAAACAGATTGCTATTCCGTCGATTTTTGGCTCACATGAATAACTGAATACTTCTTTTCTTTTCAGTTTATTTAAAAATCTCTTTTCAAAATCTTCTATATCCTGATCATCGAAGGCATTGTCTAATGAGAGCATAGGAATTCGATGATTAAATGGGCTAAGTCCGGATACTGGTTCTGAACCTACTCTTTCGCTAGGAGAATTAATTACCTTTATATTTGGAAATTCTCTTTCTAAATCAAGCAATTGCTTAAAAAGCTGATCGTATTCTTGATCCGAGATTTCTGGAGAATCCTGATTATGATAGAGATCATTATGTTTGTTTAATTCAGCTACTAGGGCTAAATATTCCTTTTTAACTTTTTGGCTTATAGCCATAAGGACTAAGCAAAATTTCTCAAATCAAAGTCTTCTGCTTGATGAGAGTAATGATCTATCATTTGTTGAGTAAGAGGGTTTCTTTCTGAATCAAAGAGATTTAGGTCTAATTTAGAGGCTAAAAGCTCAGCAAAAGTAACCATTTGGTTGAAATTACTTATTGTATTGGTACCCGAAACAGGACTAAGAATTAGTGTTAAAGCCGTTGTTTCGTCATCTTCTTTAGAAGTATCAAATCTTCCTGGGTTTAGGCCATTGACCAAAGAAAAAAAATGATCATCTGAAAAAATCCTAAACCATCCTCCCTCATTAGAATAATTAGAGCTGTGTTCCTCTAAGACAGAGATTAAATGCTTATAGGATATAGTCTTGTCTTCTCCTTCTAAATTGATCACAAAGAGCTTATCAGGGGTTTCGGGAGATAACTGATCTTGAGGTTCTTCTGGAGCTTCAATATCGTCAAATGATGAAATTTCATCATTTAAGATATTTGAATCATTTTCTAAGGGCTCAAAAAGCTCACGAGAATTCACTTTTTTGTTTATCTTTAAATTAGTTCTACTGCCAAAAAAAACTTTTCTTAGCATAAGCAAAATTGTTACAGCAATTATTATTCCAAAAATTAAAACTATGATTTCATTTAACATCATCAACTTGCTGCCATTTTTAAAGCTTCATCGACATCGACAGAAACCAATCTTGATACGCCTGGCTCCTGCATAGTAACACCCATAAGATGTTTGCTTTTCTCCATTGAAATTTTGTTATGCGTTACGAAAATAAATTGGACCTTTTCAGACATTTCCTCAACCATATTAATGAATCTTGAAGTATTGAAGTCATCCAGTGGAGCATCAATTTCATCGAGAATACAAAAAGGTGCTGGATTAAGAGAGAAAAAACTAAATACCAACGCTATAGACGATAAAGCTTTTTCTCCACCCGACAACTGAGAAACATTTACATTCTTTTTTCCAGGTGGCATAGCCTTGAAAAGCACCCCGGATTCTAATAAATCTCTTTCAGTTAATTCTAATTTAGCAAAGCCACCGCCAAATAATTTTGGAAAAAGTTCACCTAATTTAATATTCAGCTTATCTAGCGTGTCCTTGAATTTTGTTCTTGATTCTAAATCAATTTTCTTAATTGCCCCTTGCAAGGTTTCTAGTGCACTATTTAGTTCCGACATTTGAGTATCAATTTCAGAGTTTCTTTCTTCTTCTAATTTGTACTCTTCTGCTGCAGCTAAATTTATCGGGCCAATTCTTTCTATTGAATTTTCAATTTTTGAAATTTCTTCAACCAGTGACTCCTCGGTCATATTCTCAGTAATTTCATCAAGCAATCCTTGAATCTCATAATTATCGTTTTTAAGTTGCTCTTCAAAAATTGCTGATTCAGAAATAAATCCCTGTCTTTCTAATTTATATTTTTGAATATCACTATTAAATTCTTCAATACTAATATCGGTTTCATGAATTCTTCGCTCGTTGGCTCTAATAATTTCATTTAAATCATTAAAATTTTCTCTAAGTTTTGAGAGGTTTCCCTCTACATCTACCCTAGAGTCTAATAAAGGCTTAATATCTGCTTCAATTTTTTGTATTGGGCCTTCAATCTCAACAAGCTTTTCTTCAAGAGAATTTTTTGCAGTAACAGTATTTAGCTTGGAACTTTCAATTGCAGATAATTTGCTCTTAATTTCAGCTATTTTTACTTTAAAAGATGTAATTTCTGAACTCAAAGAAAGAAGTTCAGTTTTTTGAGCCTTAAACTTTTCTTCTTGATATTGAGATTGATGCTTAATTGATTCCTTTAGCTTTTCTAACTTATTTTTAATCTCTTGAGTAAAGGAATGAATTTCTTTGATATCACTCTCTGTTTTTGTTGAGAAATCTCTTGCAGTCTCTTCTAGAGAAATCGTTAGATTAGATACGTCAAGAAAGATTTTTTCCACTAAGAAATCAGGAGACATTGCCCCTTCCAGTTTAGAAAAGCTTTCGTCTAAGGCTTGAAGTTCTGGTTCTTTTTTTGAAAGTTCTAACTCAGCTTCAGATAACTCTTTAGATAAATTATCTTTTTCGGAAGAAAAATCATTCAAAGTTTCCACCATTTGATCTATTTCTGAAAGGAGGTCGTTTTTTTTCTCTTTCAACAAAGATAATTCTTGTTCAGAACTACTAAGGTCTGCGCCACTAGAGTAATAATCTTGTTGAACTTTATCTATTTTTTGTTGAATTTCAGATTGAGATACTTTCGATTTATCTATTTCAGAGTTAAGTGAGATTTTAAGAGTTCTTTCTTTTTCTAGGCTCGATTCAAGTTCTTTGATTGAAAGATCTATATTTGAAATTTTTTCTTTTCTTGTTTGCCATGATATTGCTTTTAAAAGGCCTTTTTTTGATTTTTCTTCAGCTTTCAAAGCTTTATATCTTTCAGCTGACTTTACTTGCCTTTTAAGTTTTAAAAGCTGTCTTTCTATCTCATCTTTAAGATCTTTGACTCTACTAAGATTTTCTTTAGTTTTCTTTATTCTTGATTCAGTTTCTTTTTTCCTTTCACGATAAACAGAAATACCTGCAACCTCTTCAATATACATTCTTAGTTCTTCAGGTTTAGAGCTTATTAGCTTAGTCGCCATTTCTTGTTCAATGACTGCATAACTTCTAGGTCCAAGACCAGTACCGAGAAATATATCTGTAATGTCTTTTCTCCTGCATTCAGAGCCGTTTAAAAAGTAGATAGATCTTCCATCAATTTCTAAAACTCGTTTAACGGAAATTTCTGAATAGCTCGAATATTCTCCACCTAATTTTCCTAAAGAATTATCAAATAAAAGTTCTACAGAAGCGCGACTCGAAGGCGCTCTGGATGATGATCCGCTAAAAATAACATCGGCCATATTTTCGCCTCTTAAATTTTTTGCAGATATTTCTCCCATGACCCATCTAACAGCGTCTATGATATTAGATTTACCGCAACCGTTAGGCCCGACTACTCCACTCATGCTGCTAGGGAAGGAAATTTTCGTGGGGTCCACGAAAGATTTAAAACCAGATAGGCTGATGTTTTTTAATCTCATCCTTGGATGTATATTTTAACTGATTTAGGCCTTTAAAACCCTATTTTTTCTAATTTTTAAGCTTTTTCAATGCAAGATTCATTGCAATAATCAAGGATTCTTTTTCTTTGTTATTTGTTGAATTTTCAAGAGCTATTGACCAGCTTTTGAGAGCTTCCTCGAAGTTATTTTGTTTGAAATAATTCAAACCTTGTAGTGAAAGAGCTCTCGTATCGGATGGGTTTAAATACAAAGCTTTTTCAACGTGGTTAGTGACATCAAGACTAAAATTACCTTGTGACTCGTAATAAGACTCTGCAAGAAAAGAATGTACGTTAGAGTCAATTAAATCTGGATATTCATTTATCAAAAAATTAAAAGTTTTAATTGCCAATTTAAATTTTTCGTCATAAAAAAATCTCTTTCCAGAAAGCATTACTTCTGATGAATTCAAGTATTTAAAATCAATCTGTAAATCGTGAGGTTTGTCTGAAGCTAGAAACACAAAGTAATCATCCTGAAATGAAAATTTTTTTAAAGAGCCATAACCCTGTATCAGAAAAAAAAGAAAAAATGAAAAAATGATGATTGCGAAGTAACTGATAACTTTAATGTTCATTTTTTTAAAAAATTAAAAAGAAAGAAAATTCCAATACCGATTAGCAATAAGGGAAATCCATACAAAATGAAAATTGATATTTTATTTTCTGGCATAAACAAAATACCTTCTCCATAAAGCTTAATTAAATTATTTTTAATTTCTTTTGGAGTCTTCCCATTTTCAAGCTCATTAAAAATGACGTTTTTCAAATCATTTGCTATATCAGAATCAGATTCTGCAATAGAGGATCCAGAGCAGAGTGGACAACTTACTTCCTTCGATAGCTCAATAAAATCTTTTTCTAAATTTTCATTTGAAAAATCATAAATATCCTTTGCTTCCAAAGAAAAAGATAAAAAAAGGATTGGTATTAGTAACAACATTTTAATTATTGATTAGGGGAATAAATTTATCTTTCCAAACTTTTTCAGACATGATGCCGATGTGTTTTTGTAAAATTTTATCCTCTCTAAGAAGATAAGTTTCTGGAGCTCCAGATACTCCGAGACTGAAGCCATATGCGCCATCCTGATCATAGAGATTTACTGAATAAGGATTTCCATATTGATCTAACCATTTAAACGCTTTTTCTAACTCATCTTTATAGTTCAAACCAACAATATTCCAACCTTCAGTTTTTTTTGCCATCAAAAAACCATGTTCTAACTTACAATTAATACACCATGTAGCCCAAACGTTTAATAAAGAGAATTCATTCTTTTTTAATAAATTTACATCAAGAAGATTTCCATCAAAGGTTTTTATCTCTCCTGAAGGAAGATTCTTATCTAGAAAATTAACCTCACTATCTTCAAAAAGATTTATAAAAAAAATAGAGAAGATAAATAAAGTCAAAAATAAAGAAAAATAACCTATATACCTAGTGACTTTCATGAGCTTTTGAATCTAAACAAACTTAAAAATCCTCCAAAGGCCATAATCAAAGCTCCCAGCCAAATGAGTCTGACAAATGGCTTTAATTGAGCTTTTACTACCCACCCATCTTCAACTTGATCGCCTATAGATATATACAAATCTTCTTTGATAGAAGGATATATTGCGGCTTCAGTCATTATTGATTTTGAAACCGGATAATACCTTTTCTCAGCAATCAAATTAAACTCCTTATTTAAATTCTCCACTTTAAAACTTACTTCATCGGAAGAAAAATTTTGAGCGATGTTTTTCTTTTCTCCAAGGTAAGTTATGTCGTAATTTTCTAATTCAAAGGGTTTGTCCTTGAAAGCGATTAACTCTTTTTGAGATTCTAAAGATGAAACAAGTCCAATTCCTAAAATCATGACAGCAATTCCAAAGTGAGAAAATCCCATAGATAAATTCACGTTTCTGGAATTTTTAATTTGTAAAAAAGAGTAATAAATTAAACCGGCCAAAATGCTAGAAATCATTAAGTTCGTTACTGTAATAGACAATGAAATATTTTTTAAAAACAGCACACTAAAACTTATAGTTAATAAAATTAAGATTGCGAGATAGGTGTAGAGAGTCTTAGGCTCGGTTGTTCTTGAAGACCAATTGCTGAGAATTCCAAATCCTTGAAAAAAAGCTAAAAAGAATGCAATAGGAACAGTAACTGAATCAAAATAAGGCTTGCCCACAGAAATATCTTTTCCTCCAGAAAAAATTTCATAGATTATTGGGTAAATAGTCCCAAAAAGAATAGCAACTGCCAAAATAATTAAAAATACGTTATTGATTAAAAAGAAAAATTCTCTAGAAAGAATAGATCCATATGTATAACTTAAATCAGTAAGTTTGGAGCTTGAGTAAACAATCAAAGAAAAAATTAAAACAAATAAAATAATAAAAAGAAGAATCAAGCCTCTTTCAGGGTCTAAAGCAAAAGTATGAACAGAGGTAACTATTCCAGACCTAACTAAAAATAAGCCAATGTAGCTGGATAAAATTGCTCCTAGAGATAAAAGCACCGTCCACTTAGAAAAAATGTTTCTTTTAGAGGTAGCTATTGCTGAGTGAATTAAAGCCGTTGCAATAAGCCAAGGTATTAAAGAAGAGTTTTCAACTGGATCCCAAAACCACCAGCCTCCCCAACCAAGTTCATAGTAAGCCCACCAACTTCCGAGTGCTATACCTAAAGTTAAAAATGACCAAGAAATTACTGACCAATTTTTTAAATCGCTTGCCCAGTTTTTATAATTTGAATCTACGCAACGTGCCATAGCAATGGCAAATGGCAAAGTCAGAGCAGTGTAGCCAAGATAAAGAGTTGGCGGATGAATGGTAAAAGCAAAATCTTGCAGTAAAGGATTTAAGTCCAAACCTCCTTCGGGAGAGAAAGGGAGTAATCTTTCGAAAGGATTTGAAGTAAAGATGACAAAACCTGAAAAAAGGGAAAATATGACAAATAAAAAAAATATGCCAAAACTAGATTGAGTTTTTAAGTAAAAAATCAAAGTCCAAAGGCTAAGAAATAAAAGATACAAAAGCATAGAACCTTCATGACCACCCCATAGTGCGGCAAATTTATAATAATTAGGAAGATTTTCATTTGAGTTATTTGCCACATACAAAACAGTAAAGTCATCCATTAAAAAACTTATTTCAAGACATATAAAACTCAATAGAACACTGAAAAAGAATAAATAAACCATTTTAGGAGAAATAATGAAGTTGTTATTTCTATAAAATGAGAAAGAGTTACCAAAAACGTAAAAACTAGAAATGGTAAAAGCTAGCACTAAAAATAATAAACCTATTTCTGGAATCATTTTTCAAGAGCCTTTTTTACTTCTTTAGGTACATAGTTTTCATCATGTTTAGCTAAAATTTGATAAGCATCAAGACTCATCTTGCTTTTATCAAAGTAGCCTGTAGCGACTACTCCAGCGTTTTCTTTAAATAAATCTGGAAGAATGCCTGTGTAATTTACTGCAATAGATTTTTTTAAGTCAGTAATTATGAATTCTATTTCTAAGGAGTCTGTTGATCTCTTCAGACTTCCAGTTTCAACTAAACCTCCTGCTCTGATTGCATTTCTTCCTTGGGGCGGATTCTCAAACAAATCTGATGGTGAGTAGAATAAATTTACATTATCTCTGATGGCAAAATAAACCAAAACAAAGGCAAGGGCTGAACAAAAAACTATGAACAGAACTGCATAAAGTCTTTTTAATCTATGTTTTTTCATTATTTTTTATCTTTGATTCGTTCTTTCTTATTTTTGCCAGTGGTAAAAAAATTAAAAGCAAGCAAATAAATCCCATTATTGAAACAACAGACCAGATATGAATATTAAATTCTCCAAAATCCATAGTTAATTATTGCTTGAAAGTTTTTTGAACCATTCCTTGTTTTGCTCTCTGGTAGATATTTCTGCTCTCATAAAAAGCAATCCAGTAAAAAAAACAAATAAATAAACTCCTAAAATTGAGAGTAATAACGGGATAAGCATTTCACTGGAAATAGATGACTCACCGGAAATGGATATTGATGCAGGTTGATGAAGGGTATTCCACCAGTCAACTGATTTTTTTACTATCGGAAGATTTACAACTCCAATCAAAGTTATTATAGAAACCGCAGTGTCTGCAGACTTTCTAGAGGCAAAAGTTGATTGCATGCCAATGATTGCTAGATAAAATAAAAAGAGTACTAAAGTAGAGGTCAGGCGAGCATCCCATACCCACCAGGTTCCCCAAGTTGGCTGTCCCCAGATAGCTCCGCTAAGTAATCCAATAAAGGTAAAAGCTGCACCTATTGGGGCAAGGCTTTTAATATAGACTCCTGCCATTTTCATACGCCATATTAAGAAAACTGCTGCAGCAACAGATATTGAATAATAAATGACTTGAGATACAGATACCGCTGGAACATGAAAATATATTATTCGATAAACATCTCCTTGAACCGCATCCGTAGGAGAGAAAAATAATCCCCAAATAGAAGAAATGACTATCAACGAAATACTAAAAACTCCAACGAATGGAATTACTTTGCCAGAGATTTTGTAAAACCACGGATAAGATCCAAGTTTGTGATAAAAGTTTTTTAATATTTGAAACATATCTAATTAAAATGAAGTTTCAATGCTCCAACCGAAGCAAACAAAATAATCGGTAACAAAAATATAAGTATTGCTGTAAGTAGCAAAATGTTTGAAGAAAAGTTTATGTCGTTTAATGAGTAATTAATCGCCTGAGTACCCAATATCAAGACCGGTAAACTCAAAGGTAGCATTAGGGCAGGACCAGTGATACTGTTTTTTCCAAGTGAAAGTGCTCCAGCTAGCGCACCAAAAAGACAAATGGTTGGGGTTCCAATCAACAAGCTTATGATTAAAGGTTTTAAGCCCTCTAGAGGAAGATATAGTAAAAAAACAGAAAAAACAGAAAGGATGATGATTGGTAAGCAACTAAAAACCCAATTCACGAAAATTTTTATCAAAACAATCAATGATAGATTTTGTCCAGATGCCAATAGAAGCTCAATGCTTCCGTCTTCATAATCTTCAGAAAAAATATTTTGAAAAGATATCAAAGTCGATAACAGGACAGTAATCCAAATTAAGCCTGGAGCTAAATTTTTTAATATATCTGGATCGTTGGAAATTCCAATTGGATATAAAGAAATAGAAATCAAAAAAAAGACCACTGGGCCGATGAAAGATGAAGACTTTCTCGAATAGATAAGAAATTCCTTTTTAAGTATTTTTGTAAAGTAAATCATCAGTTAAAGAGGTTCATATCAATCAAAGGAAAATCATCGTTAGATCTATCGTGAGATGAAAAGATAATTTTTGCTCCGGCATTAATTTTCATATCAAAGATTTCCTGCAGAAAATCAGTTGTTTTTCTATCTAAGTTATTAAAAGGCTCATCAAGGAGATACAAATCAGCTGTTGAAAGCATAAAACTTGCAATATTGATTTTTCGCTTTTGCCCTTCTGAAAGATATGCTGACTGAATATCAGAATAATCAATAAGGTCTAGTTGTTTAAGAGCAGAATTAATCTGAGAATGAGAAATTTTAGATAGTCTGATATCAAAATAAATGTTTTCTCTTGCTGACAAATTATTTTTTAATCCAGTTTTATGACCTGAATAAAATACTAAATAATCCTCTGAAGAAGATAAGTATCCTTCGTAATTTTTATAGATACCTGAAAGAATTTTTAGCAAAGTTGATTTGCCAGAACCATTATCTCCTACAAGCTTAAAAACACTATCGTTTGCGAATTCAAAGCTCAGATTTGAAAAAATATATTTATCATCAAACTTGTATGATAAATTTGCTGTTTTAAGCATCTAAATATGCAGTTATTACTAAAATTAATTAAATTCGCTCGTTATTATAACTATAATATCTATTCAAAATTTGAGTATTAAATATGGACTTTGGAAAGAGAATAAGTATAGAAGCCGTAGAAGAAGGTAATGAATTCATGCCTAAGTTTGATGATCGAGGGCTTATTCCAGTCATAACTATGGAAAAAGGCTCAAATCTGGTCTTGATGCATGGTTATCTCAACAAAGAAGCTTTAAAACTGTCTATTGAGACCAAGCAAGCTCATTATTGGAGCAGAAGCAGAGAGCAATTGTGGAAAAAAGGTGAAACAAGCGGTCTATATCAAAATATCAGGGAAATCCTTGTCGATGATGATCAAGATTGCATGATTTTTAAAGTAGAAGTTGAAGGCTCAGGGGCAAGTTGTCACGTTGGTTATAAATCCTGTTTCTATAGATCAGTAGAAAACCCTAAAGACTTAAAGTTTGTAGAAGAAGAGAAGTTATTTGATCCACAAGAAGTTTACGAAGGACAAGAAAACCCTACCAAACTTTAAATTCAGCCCTTGTAGTTTAATCGGATAAAACGGCCGCCTCCTAAGTGGCAGCTCCAGGTTCGATTCCTGGCAGGGGCACCAAACATTGAATTATTAGGTTCTTGGTTTAGCTTCGTTTACTGTTAACTTTCTACCTTCAAGATCAAAGTCATTCATAGCTTCAATAGCTTCTGGTCCTCCAGACTCTAATTCAACAAAGCCAAAGCCTCGTGATCTTTTAGAATCTCTGTCAGTAATGACGTTTGCTGATACGACACTTCCAAAATCAGAAAATAAATCTTCTAATTTAGAATTGTCTACACTCCAGGGGAGATTTCCTACATATAATTTCATATTTACCTTTTTAGATAAGGCATTAAATACTAAATAGAGATTAATATCAGTTTTTTTTAGAAAATTCTTTGAAAAAATTAAGTATATAACTAGAAAAGTAATCCCTCTTGTTCCCAAGAGGGATAAATTTTTTATTTTGAAGCTTTATCTATAGCTTGAGAAATATCTGCAATGATATCTTCTGCATTTTCAATACCAATAGATAATCTTACATATCCAGGAGTCACTCCTGCAGACAACTGCTCTTCAGGAGCAAGTTGACTGTGAGTAGTAGTAGCTGGATGAATTGCAAGAGATCTTGAATCTCCAATGTTAGCAACATGATAAAGAAGCTCTAGAGAATCAATAAATTTACTTCCAGCTTCTTTCCCGCCAGGTAACTCAAAACCAATAAGAGCACCATAACCACCAGTCATGTATTTATCTGCCTTTTCCTTTTCAGCACCTTCAAAAAGACCAGGATAAGTAACTGATTGGACTTTTTTGTTTGAAGCTAAAAATTCAGCAACTTGTTTTGCATTTTTAGCATGTTCGCGCATTCTTAAAGGTAGTGTCTCTAATCCTTGAATAAACATCCAAGCATTAAAAGGACTCATAGCACCACCCAAGTCTCTAAGAAGAGTTGTTCTTAGTTTAAGTAAATATGCAAAAGGTAAGCCCATGTTTTTGGTTACTTGTTCATCCCAAACAACACCGCCGTAACACGGATCGGGAGTATTTAAGGCTGGCTGTCTATCAGCTCCAGCTTTACCCCAATCAAAATTACCACCATCAAGAATAAGTCCTCCGATAGTTGTTCCGTGTCCACCAATATACTTTGTAGTTGAATAAGTGGTAACTGCAGCACCATGGTCAAACGGACGACAAAGTACTGGAGCAGCAGTGTTGTCTACGATCAAAGGAATGTCATGCTTTCTACCTATTTCTGCAACTTCACCGATTGGAAATACTTGAAGTTTAGGATTAGGGAGAGTTTCTGCAAAATAAGCTCTGGTTTTGTCATCAGTAGCTTTTTCAAAATTAGCTGGATCTGTTGGATCAACAAATCTAACCTCGATTCCCATTTCTTTAAGGTTGTTTTTAAATTGGTTGTATGTTCCTCCATACAAATGTGATGAGGAAACAATATTATCCCCTGCTCTAGCAACATTTTGAATTGAATATGCTGAAGCGGTTTGTCCTGAAGAAACAGCCAGTCCTGCTGCTGCTCCATCTAAAGCCGCCATTCTTTGTTCTAGAACGTCACAAGTTGGGTTCATGATTCGGGTATAAATGTTTCCGAATTCTTGCAAACCAAATAGGCTTGCTGCATGAGCAGTATCATTAAACTGATAACTTGTAGTTTGGTGAATGGGAACAGCTACTGAACCAGTAGTTTCATCATTACGCCACCCTGCGTGTAGAGCAATTGTCTCTATATTTTTTCCTTCATATGCCATGGTTAATCTCCATAAATTATTAAAAAAAAACCTGTTTGCTTTCGCTAAACAGGTCAAAAAAAATCCTATTTAGCAAAGTTTATAAAGCGTTTGCAAGTCGGTTAAATCAACGCTATAAATGCAATATACACAAAATTATCAAAAAAGAGAAAAAAAAATGAAAGATTTTGAAAGTTTAAAAACTTCTATAAAAAGTAAAGTTTTGACAGTCGTCTTTAATAGACCCGAAAAAATGAATACCTTTTCAGGCCAGATGTTAAAAGATATTTTAGAACTTCTTGACGAAGCTGAAAAAGATGATGAAATTCGAGCAGTTATTTTTACTGGTTCTGGAAAAGCCTTTTGTGCGGGAGCAGACCTATCTTCAGGTGAGGATACCTTTGACATGTCTGAAAAAGGAAAGTCTAAAACTGAAGTAAAAAGAGATACAGGGGGAATACTAACTCTAAGATTATTTGATTTTAAAAAACCACTGATTGCAGCAATAAATGGAGCAGCTGTAGGTGTAGGAGTCACCATGACACTTCCGATGGATGTAAGAATTTGTTCTGAGAAAGCTAAATTTGGATTCGTGTTTGCTAAGAGAGGTATCGTTCCTGAGGCTTGTTCAAGTTGGTTTCTTCCTAAGATTGTAGGTATTTCCAATGCTCTGCAGTGGTGTTTGTCTGGAAAAATATTTATGCCTCAAGAAGCTCTAGATAAAGGATTAGTTACCGAAGTTACTTCCGAAGATAAATTACTAGAAAGAGCTGAAGAAATAGCAGCAGATTTTGTAGAAGCTACTTCTAGCCTTTCAGTGACTCTTATCAGGCAAATGTTATGGAAAATGTTAGGAGCTGATCATCCTATGGAAGCTCATAAAATTGACTCTCGAGGAGTATATTCTCTTGGTAAAACCGGTGAAGCCAGTGAAGGCGTTATGTCTTTTTTAGAAAAGAGAGAACCAAATTTTCCTGGAAAGGTTAGCAAAGATTTACCTGAATTTTACCCATGGTGGGAAGATAAAGAATTCAAATAATGTCCTGGAAAAAAGAAATTTCTCAAATTAAGCTCAGGGAAAAGCTGGCTAAGCAACAAGGTGGTCCTGAAGCGGTTAAGTTGCAACATAATAAAGGACGTCTTACCTTGCGTGAGAGAATAGATCTTTTGCTTGATAAAGAATCTTTTGAAGAAATTGGCAAAGTAGCTGGAGGAGCCGAATATGATGATGAAGGAAATATAACCTCCCTCACCCCGGCAAATTTTATTTTAGGCTTTGGAAAAATTGATGGGCAAGATGTAATAGTTGGCGGTGAAGATTTTACAGTTAAAGGTGGTTCTCCTAACGCAGCAGGTTTAAGAAAGAGTGTTTATACAGAAGATCTAGCAGTTAAACATAAATTTCCTTTAGTTAGACTTCATGAAGGTGGCGGAGGCTCAGTTGCAGGACCTAGTAAAGAAAAAAAAGGTTATGGCGGAGATCCAGTTTTTGCTAGATCCAGATTTAAGTCTGTTGCCCAAACTCTTAAAGAAGTTCCAGTAGTTTCTGCTGCCTTGGGCCCTGTCGCGGGACTTCCAGCCTCTCGTTTTGTAGGTTCTCACTTCAGAATAATGGTTAAAGACAATTCTCAAATTTTAGTTGCAGGTCCTGCAGTGGTATCTAGGGCTTTTGGTAAAGATTTTACAAAAGAGGAATTGGGAGGCTCTGACGTTCACAAAAAAAATGGTGTAACGGACAATATTGCTGAATCTGAAGAGGATGCTTTTAATCAAATTAAAAAATTTCTATCTTTCTTTCCTGCAAATATTTATGAGCTCCCGCCAAAAAAAGATTCAAAAGATGAGACAGACAGATCGGAAAAAATTCTAGAAAAAATCATTCCTAAGGACAGAAAAAAAACCTATGAGATGAGAGAGATAATCAAAATGGTAGTTGATGATAAAGATTTTTTTGAAATGTCTAATTTTTTTGGTAGAGGGATAATCACAGGATTTGCTCGACTGAATGGTTTTTCAGTTGGTATTTTTGCAAATGATAGTAACTTTTATGCTGGATCAATGACTGCCGATAATGCAAAGAAAACTACTCGTTTCATCAAACTATGCGATCAATTTAATATTCCAATTTTAACAATTGTTGATGAACCTGGTTTCTTAATCGGTAAAAAAGCTGAGGAAGACGCAACCATACTTCATGGAACGGAGGCAGTTTTAGCTGCTGCAGATTCCTCTATTCCATGGTGCACTCTCATGGTAAGAAAATCTTTTGGTGTTGCAGCTGCAGCTCACTTTGGAGAAGATCCTTATGTGTTAGCCTGGCCCTCTTCTGAAGCAGGCGCGTTACCCTTAGAGGGAGGAGTTGCTGTTGCCTTTGGAAAAGAGATTGCCAAAGCAAAGGATCCAGAAAAAAAGAGGAAAGAAATAGAAGAAAAATTAGCAAAGTCTCAAAGTCCCTTCCCTAGGGCAGAGGCTTTTTCGGTGCATGAAATTATTGACCCGAAAGACACAAGGCAGTATCTTTGCTCATGGATTACTAGAGTCCAAAAAAGTTTAGAAGTAAAATTACTAGATAAATAAATAAAGAGGATAAATATGAAAGTTTGTGAAGAGTTTTATATAAATGGTGAATGGGTAAAACCCATTAATGACTTAAAAACTTTAGATGTTACTAACCCTGCTACAGAGGAAGTCTACGGAAGAATTGCGTTAGGAGATAAAGATGATGTTGACGCAGCAGTAGAAGCTGCATATTCAGCTTTTGAAAGCTTTGGTTACAGTTCGGTTGACGATAGAGTGAGCTTACTTGAAAAAATATTAGAAGTTTACCAGGGAAAATATGACGAAATTGCAGAAACTATTTCTTCAGAAATGGGCGCTCCGATAGGTTTATCTAAAGCTGCTCAAGCAGCTACCGGTCTTGGTCACTTTAGTACGGCTTTAGAAACTCTAAAAAATTATAAATTTGAAGAAGTTAAAGGGTCTGCTCTCATAAGAAAAGAGCCTATTGGTGTAGTAGGAATGATTACTCCTTGGAATTGGCCAATAAACCAAATTTCTTGCAAAGTCGGCCCTGCTCTTGCAGCTGGCTGTACTATGGTTCTAAAACCAACTGAAATTGCTCCATTCAATGCAATTCTTTTAGCTGATGTTCTTCATGAGGCGGGAGTTCCAAAAGGGGTGTTTAATTTAGTAAATGGTGATGGGCCTTCTGTTGGTGAGGCAATGTCTGCTCACCCTAAGATAGATATGATGTCTTTCACAGGATCTACGAGAGCTGGAGTTGCAGTTGCCAAAGGTTCAGCAGATACCGTAAAAAGAGTTCATCAAGAATTAGGCGGAAAATCAGCGAATATCATTTTAGACGATGCTGATTTTGGAAAAGCTGTAACAAAGGGTACAGCGCATATGTTCAATAATACCGGGCAGTCATGTAATGCACCTTCAAGAATGCTTGTTCCTGCCTCCAGACAAGATGAGGCTAAAGAAGCTGCAAAAGCAGTTGCCGAAGGAATAGTTATTGGAGATCCCTCTGACGAGTCAACTAATATGGGACCTGTTGTGAGCGATGTTCAATTCAATAAAATTCAAGGTCTCATCGAGAAAGGTATTGAAGAAGGAGCCGAAGTAGTAGTTGGAGGACCTGGAAAGCCAGAAGGCTTAAATCAAGGCTATTTTGTTAAACCAACTGTCTTTGCAAACGTTTCCAATGATATGACCATAGCGAGAGAAGAAATTTTTGGACCTGTCTTATGCATCATTCCTTACAAAGATGAAGATGATGCTATAAGGATTGCAAACGACACTCCTTATGGGTTATCGGGCTATATATCTTCTGAAGATCCTGAACATGCTTTAAGCGTAGCTAGAAGGATTAGAAGTGGAAATGTTCATATCAATAATAAACCTACAGGAATTGATGCTCCTTTTGGTGGGTTCAAGCAATCTGGAAACGGAAGAGAATGGGGAGAATTTGGGTTTGAAGAGTTTTTAGAAATAAAAGCTGTAATGGGCTACGCCTCAAAATAATCAACTAAAATATAATGACTATCTTTGTAACCGGTGGAGCTGGTTACATAGATAGTCATTAATCTCATCTGCAATCAAATACCATAAAATGCTCTTTAACTCACTTCTAAAAGCTTTCTTATTTGTATTTTTGCCTTTGCAGGCTTTTTCTGATCCATGGCTTACTGGAAAAAATGAGTTTGAAGTCAAAAAATTAGAGTATTTTTCCATTAAAAATCAATTTTCTATTGATTCATCTGCCTACCCTATTCCCTTAGCGCTTGTGAGAAATCCCAATGAAGATATGTTCAACAACATGTCGTTAATGAATGAGTATATTGAAGTTGCAGATAAAATTATTCAAAGAGAATCAAAAAAATTTATCAACGAGATTGGATTCTCATCAAACTCAGAATTCAATCCGTTTAGATTTATAGATAGTAAATTTAAAGACAAAAATTCTTTATTCTTTTCCTCTTCTTATCTAGGAGAAAGATTTTCATCAAAGATTTCAATTACAACTTTTGAAAATCCTTATGAAGAAAAAAAATATGATTTTAGTGATTCTTATCTTGCCTTAGTTTCAGGAAATTTTATTCTTGGTGTTGGAAACTATGATAGATGGTGGGGTCCTTCTCATCATGCAAGCTTAATTCTCTCAAATTATTCTAAATCCTCCCCTGGATTATTTATAAGATCTCTCGAGGGTTTTACTTCTCCCCTGCCCTTGATTAGAAGTTTTGGAAAGTTGAATTTTTCCTTTTTTGTCAATCAATTAGAAAGTAATAGAGTAATAAAAAAACCTTTTTTAATTTCTGGAAGATTATCCTTTAATCCTGTTAATGGCCTAACTATTGGCCTGACAAGATCAATAATGTTTGGTGGTAATGGCAAGGATAATAGCTTTAAGGCTCTTTGGGACTCTATAAGAGGTGATGCATCAAAAATGCAAAGTGACTCGGATGCAAATATAGATAACGAATTAGCTGGATTTGATATTAAATATAGTTTCAATATCAATGATCTGGTATGGACTTTTTATGGTCAATATATTGGAGAAGATGGAACTGACTATTGGCCCTGGCGAACTTTTTATTTAGCAGGGACAGAATTTATTTTTCTAAAAGGTGGCAAGTTAAATAGCGTTGTAATTGAATATGTTGATACCTATTACAATGGTCAAGATACTGGTACTGATGTGATTTATGAGCATGGTTCATATGGAAGTGGTTATAGATATAAGGGAAGTCCATTAGGAGCATTTATCGATGGCGACTCTAATTACATGCATTTATCTCTTACTAGCGAAATAAATAACGTCACAAATATTGAATTTTCAATGTTTTATGGAAATCTAAATAAAGATAATAGTGGTACCAAAAATTCCTGGGGAACAACAAATGAAGATTTTTATGGAATTGTTTTAAACTTTGATTTCAATATCAACTCTAAAATTGATATTGGATTCAACATGACTAGTCTTAGCGAATCTCTTTCATACAGAGGAAAAATTCTAGATAAAAATATTATAGGTTTGGATTTTAAATATCGTTTTTAACGTCCTAATTTACCTTGTCTATCACACCTGTGACGACCAACCTTAAAATTTCTGACTGCTCCGTGCTTAGTCTTTCTTCCATTAACCCTTTTTCTCCAAAGTCTAAAGCTTGAGGACTTTAAATTATTCCTCATGATGGAAATTAGTTCTCCATGATTTATAGAGAATTCTTTTTCTATAACCTCAAAAGGGGTCCTATCTTCCCAAGCCATTTCAATTATTCTATTGGTGCTTTCTAAATTAATGCTTTTTATAACTTTCTTCATTATTATCCCAATGTGAAATTATCTTTTGGTTATCTTCAATCCATCTCTCTAGCTGAAGAATTACATAATCTTGACCCATCACAAGATCGAAATTTTCTTGAGGCATTAAGTCTTTTTCTTTAGACATTAATTCTGCTAATACCAACAAATTTTCTGTCTGTTCTTCGTATTCTACAAGCATTGGATTCTTTTTATCCTTGAAGGCATTTTGAATTTCATCAAGAAGAGAGGTTTTGAGTTCTTGTAATTCAATAGCGTCCATGATTCATTATAAAAAAAAGAATACTCAATTTATTTAAAGATTTTAATTAATTATAAATTTATTTCTAAACTAAGAAATAATTGCTTCAAAGGCATTTGAAGCAATTCTGATGATTTCATCTATTTCCTCTTCGCCGTGAGCTACCGATAGAAAATGATTGTGATAACTTGTCAGATACAATCCTTGTGAAAGGCATTCGTCTGTCCATTGAATATGAAAATCTTTATTTTGATCTTCAATTCTAAAATATGGCATTGATGGCACTCCGGTGACTTTCATTTTTAGTCCATATTCATCTCCTGCAGAAATCAAATCTTCTTTTAATTTTTCTCCATTAGAATTCATGATTTCTATGGCATTTACTTTTTGCAACTCTTCTAATGTTGCTTTGGATGCAGCCATAGGAGCTGAATTAAAAAATTGTGTTCCGCTAAAATAAACTCTATTTGCAGCGTCTTTTAAGGAATCTTTACCAACTAGAGCAGAAATTGGATAACCATTAGCCATAGCCTTACCCAAACAAACCAAATCAGGGCTGAAACCAAAAGCATTATGAGAACCATGAAGGTCAATCCGAAATCCAGTTCTAACGTCATCAACTATGATGATTATGTTGTTTTCACTGCACTTTTTTTGAATTTGTTTCCAATATCCATCTTCAGGAAGAGAGTTATCCTTTGAAGTTGGATGGTCATATGGACTTGAAATAAAACACGCGATTTCATTACCAAAAGAAGAAATCATCTCATCAAATTCTTTGATGCTATTCCATTCGACCGAAAGTACTTCATCGCTATCGGAATTGATAACTCCAGGGTTGCTGCTATTTTGCATCCATCCATTAGCTCCATGATAACCATCATTAATTTTTAGAATTTTTGATTTTCCTGTTTCTGCTCTTGCGACCATAACAGCTAATTGAGTACTATCGCCTCCATTTTTTCCAAAAAGAGCCCAGTCAGCGATATCGATCATATCTGTTAACGTTTCAGCTAGCTCTATCATTATCGGAGAGGCTACACTTACCGTGTTTCCTAAGTCGTATTGTGTTCGTGCAGCATTATCTATTTTTGGATTGTTATACCCAAGAATCATTGGACCCCAGCCACAAATTAAATCTAAATACTTATTTCCATCTACATCCCAAAAATATGCATCTTTTGCTTTTGAAAAAAATTTTGGACCCTCTTCTCTGACTGCAAACTTATAATGACCAAAAATTCCACCTGGAATTAATTGTTGAGCTTTTAAAAAAAGTTTATCGGATTTTTTTTGATTTAATTTCATTTGTTTAGCTACTCTACCAACAAATTTGGCGGAGAGGGAGGGATTCGAACCCTCGATGCAGGATTACCACATACTCCCTTAGCAGGGGAGCGCTTTCAACCACTCAGCCACCTCTCCTATTACTTTTCAAGATTAAAAGCATCGTGCAGAGACTTTACTGCCTCATGAGCAAGATCCTCTTTAACCACAACAGATATTTTAATCTCAGAAGTTGAAATCATTTCAATATTTATATTTTTATCAGCTAAAGTTTTAAACATAGTTGCTGCAACTCCAGCATGCGATTTCATTCCTACTCCAACCAAAGAAACTTTACTGATGTCTTCATTCAACTCAATTTCACCACCCCCAAATTCTTTAGATAAATTAGAAAGAATATTTTTTGTTTCTTGAGACTTTTCACGTTTTACAGTGAAAGTAAAGTCAGTAGTTTTATCTTCAGAAACGTTTTGGATAATAATATCCACTTCAATACCTTGTGAGCTTATGGGATCTAAAATCTTTGCTGCAATACCAGGAATATCAGGTACTTTTCTAATAGTCAATTTAGCATCATCACTGGTATGCGTTACCCCAGAAATTAAAGCATCTTCCATGTTTTCTTCTCCATTGATAAGTGTTCCTTCATTATTAGTAAAACTAGATTTTACCCTTATTGGCATATTATATTTACTGGCAAATTCCACAGATCTAATTTGCAAAACTTTAGCCCCTAAGCTTGATAATTCCAGCATTTCTTCAAACGTTAATTTATCTATTTTTTTGGCTTTTTCATAAACGTTAGGATCGGTTGTATATACGCCATCCACATCAGTATATATTTGACATTCCTCTGCTCCCAAAGCAACAGCTAAAGCAACTGCCGAAGTATCAGAGCCGCCCCTTCCTAGAGTGGTAATGTCTCCTTCTTCATTGATTCCTTGAAAACCTGTTATGACTGGAGTTATATCTGCGGATATATCTTTGAGAATGTTTTTTGTATCAATCGAATTAATTCTAGCTTTCCCATGATAGTCATCTGTTCTGAGGCCAAGTTGAAAAGCAGTATAAGATTTTGAGTTAACTTTTTCATTTCTCAATGTCATAGCTAATAAAGCTACTGACACCTGCTCGCCTGAAGAAATTAATGCGTCGTATTCTCTGGGATCAGGAATTTCTTGAACTTCTTTTGCTAAATCGATCAGTCTTTGGGTTTCACCTGCCATGGCTGATACAACGGCAACAACTTTTTTTCCTTTTTCAGATGTATCTTTAATTATTTTCGCTACGGCTTTAAATCTATCAGTATCAGAGAGCGAAGTTCCACCAAATTTTTGGACAACTATATTAGGCATTGGTATTTTTAAATCTCAGTTAGAATTTTCTCAGCAGAAATTAATATTTCATCAAGTTTATTGGAAGCTGGTGCACCTGCTTGTGCAAAGTCCGGCTTTCCTCCTCCTTTCGCTCCTATAATTTTGGAAAGCGAGTCTAGCAAATTTCTTGCATCATAAGTAGCAGTAATATCGTTTGATACAGAAATCAATATTGTTGATTTTTCTTCCATAGATCCAACGAGAATAATTATTAAATTGCTTACTTCTTTTTTTAGACTGTCTAAACTACCTCTTAGTTTAGATAAATTGAGGTTATCAATTCTCTTTAAAATTATATTTATCTTGCCAACAGCCTTATAGTTGCTTTTCATATCATCTAATAAGTTCTGATAAATCTTTTGTTCAAATTTTTTTAAATCTTCTTTATGAGCATTAACTAATTTAATTTTATCTTTCAAAAATATAGGTAACTCTTTAACTGAAACATTAAAAGCCTCTGCAGTATTAAGTAAGTCGGTTTTATTGTCGTCCTTATCCTTGATTGCAAGATCTCCAGAAATGGCTTCTATTCTCCTTACTCCTGAAGAAATACTAGTTTCTGAGATTATTTTAAAACTTTTAATTTCTGAACTATTTTTTACATGAGTTCCGCCACACAACTCAGTCGAGTAATCTCCTGCTATTTTTAAAACTCTCACTTGATCGCCATATTTTTCTCCAAAAAAGGCAATAGCTCCGAGTTTTTGAGATTCTTCAATTGAAGTTTCAATTATTTGGGTATCCTCAGAAGAGGATATTGCCTGATTGACTTCTCGCTCCACCTTTAAAATTTCAGATTCTGTAAGTTTTTGTTTGTGTGAAAAATCAAACCTTAACTTCTCCTCATTCACCAAAGAGCCTTTTTGTTGAACATGTTCGCCTAAAATATTTCTCAAAGCTGAGTGCATAAGATGTGTTGCTGAATGATTAGAAACAATTGCCCTTCTTCTTTCTGTATTGATCTCAGCTTTTACCTTATCGTTAAGATTTATTGTGCCTTTTTTGATCTTACTTATATGTAGGTGAAAGTTTCCTACTTTCTGAGTATCCAAAACTTCAATCTCTAGGCCCTTTGCGCAAAGTTTTCCTTTATCGCCAACTTGACCTCCTGACTCTCCATAAAAAGGAGTAGAATTAAGCACGATCATGCATTCACCCTCTTGAGCAGATTTCACCTCTTTGCCATCTTTGAAAATTAATTTAATTTCAGATTCAGTAGAACTATCTTCGTAACCGACAAATTTTGTCTCATCATCCAAATCAATTGCAGCTGGCAAGAGAGCTTCAAATCTACTTTCTTTTTTTGCGTTTGCTCTTTGTGCTGCCATAAGCTTTTCATAACCGGTAAGATCTAATCTAAGTTCATTTTCCTGAGCTAAGTCTCTAGTCAGGTCAACTGGAAATCCATATGTATCATAAAGTTTAAAAATTACCTCTCCAGACAAAGTCTTATTTTTTGAATCTTTAATTTCTTCCTCTAAAAGCCTCATTCCCTGTTTTAAAGTTTCTCTGAATTGATCTTCTTCGGATTTAAGTTCTTCCAAAATACTAGCCTTATTTTTTTTAACATCCGGGTAGGTTCTTAATAGAGATTCCCCCAACATGTCAAAAATATCTGAAAAAGAAAAATCTTTTTCATTATTGATTTTATAGGCATGAGTGAGTGCTCTTCTTATGATTCTTCTTAAGACATATCCTCTTCCTTCGTTGCTTGGATTTACACCATCGGAAATAAGAAATACAGATGATCTAAGGTGATCTGCTATGACTCTTAAAGAAGGATTCAAAAGGTTTTTTTCATTTAATGTTTCTGCTATAGATTCAATAATATTGTTAAAAATATCCGTTTTATAATTGTCGCTTGTATTTTGTAATACCGCTGTGATTCTTTCCAAGCCCATTCCGGTGTCAACACATTGCTTTGGAAGATTAGAAAGTTTGCCATTGTGATCTCGGTTATATTGCATAAAAACTAAGTTATAGATCTCTACAAACCTTTCACCGGTATCTACACCTTCTTGCGGTGCCTCTCCCGGAAGATCCTCACCATGATCATAGAATATTTCTGAACATGGGCCACATGGACCCGTATCTCCCATGGACCAGAAATTGTCTTCAGTAAGTCTTGAAAGCCTTTCAGCAGGAAACTTTATTTTTTTAAGCCAAATATCTTCTGATTCTTTGTCATCAACATGCACTGTTACCCAAAGCTTATCTTTATCAAGATTAAATTTTTCTGTGAGAAGTTCCCACGCTAACTCTATAGCTTTCTCTTTGAAGTAGTCCCCAAAACTAAAATTTCCAAGCATTTCAAAAAAAGTATGATGCCTAAGAGTAAAACCAACATTATCTAAGTCGTTATGCTTTCCCCCTGCTCTCACACATTTTTGAGATGAAGTTGCCTTATCAAAATTAACTTTTTCTGTGCCAAGGAATACATCTTTAAACTGATTCATCCCAGAATTAGAAAACATTAAGGTGGGGTCATTGATTGGAACAAGGCCAGAACTTGCTACTTCTTTGTGCCCCTTCTGAACAAAAAAATCTAAGAAAGTCTTTCTTACTTCAGATGACTTCACGTTATCTAACTAAAAATTTCTGATAAAAAATCTTTAAAGATTTTCCAAGATCTCTGATCCGCTTCCTGCGAATAAACCGTTCCGAAACTTGGATCGTTGGCATCAGGATTTGTAAAAGCATGCATGGCATTACCAAAAGAATGTAATTGCCAATCAACACTTTTTTTATTCATTTCCTCAGAAAAAGAGTCTATCTGATCTTGGCCAACCATAGGATCTAGGTGGCCATGAAGAACTAATAATTTCGCACTAATGTCTTTATCTTCAAGATCTTCCGAACCAGATAAAAAACCATGAAAACTAACGGCCCCTTTTAAATCCACTCCGCTTCTGGCAAGGTCTAGAGAAACTAAGCCGCCAAAACAATACCCCATAATCGCAATGTTTGAAGTATCTATTCCATCAAGTTTTTTTGCTGCCTCATATGAGCCAACAATAATCTGAGACAAATTTTTTCTATCATCCAGCAAAGGTTGCATCATCGATTGATTCTCTTCATTAGATCCACCAACCTTTCCGTCGCCATACATATCAATAGCAAATGCATTATATCCATCTTCAGCAAGCTTATTTGCTATACCTTCAACAAATCCATCTCTTCCGGCCCAAGTGTGAGCGATAAGAACACATGGAGCGTTTTTAGCCTCTGGCTTTACATGTAAACCCTCAAATGTCTTAGAATTTACTTCATATGATACAAGTTCGGTATTCATCAATTTTCCTCCTTTAAACCTGACTTAAATCTTTTTCCATTTTCTACATAATGTTCTGCTGAGCCTTTCAAAATAATCTTTAAATTCTCATCAACCTCTTTCTTAACCTTTCCTGGAGATCCCATAACAAGAGAATTGTCTGGAATTTTTGTTCCCTCAGTAAGAAGAGTATTTGCGCCGATTAAACAGTTATTTCCAATTTCTACATTGTTCAAGATGACTGAATTAATACCTATTAACGAATAGTTTCCTATAGTGCAGCCATGAAGCATGACTTTATGACCTACTGTGACATTTTCACCAATAATAATTGGACTTCCAGGATCAACATGCAAAACCGATAAATCTTGAATATTTGAACCTTTGCCAATGATTATTTTTTCTACATCGCCCCTGATTACTGCTCCAAACCAAACGCTTACATCCTCTCCCAGCTCTACTTGACCGAGAACAGTTGCATTTGGAGCAATATAGAAATTATCTCCTGCCGTTTTAACTCTATGCTGATCTAAAGTATAAATCATCTATATCAATATCTATTTCCATTAACTCCAGAAATTGTAATGTAAAACCTAAAGTTAATCCCCAAATTTTCTGATTTTCATAATTTATAACTGGCGTCTGAAAAGTTTCGCCACTTGCATTGGTTATTTTGTTTGATATCAAAGGATCTTCTTTGAGATAGTTTAAAGGAACAGAAAATATCGTCTCTACCTCTTTAGGGTCTTTTTTGAACTTTAAACTGCCTGGTGCGTAACCTACATAAGGCGTGACGCTTATTCCAAATCTTGATTCTTGAGGATCCATCCGGCCAAGTATTCTAATTGAATTAGGTTCTATTCCAATCTCTTCATGTGTTTCCCTTAAAACAGTTTCGATTAGGTTTCTATCTTCGTCTTCTTTTTTTCCTCCGGGGAATGCAACCTCTCCAGCATGGGAAGGTAATTTTTTAGATCTTTCTGTAAAAATGATTGAATAGTCATTCTCATTATCAGTTATTAGAATTAATACTGCTGCTTGAGGTAATTTTTCATCCGACTGCTTCGGACTCAAATCATTTAGTCTTTTTTCTATGAAAGGGATCATTATGTTAATAAAAGGTAATGAATTATACTTGCTTACTTAATTTAAGCAGGAAAAAATTTGAAATTTTGTACCCAATGCGGTGGTCCCGTATCTAAAAAGATACCCCAAGATGATAATCGAGAAAGATATGTTTGCGACCATTGTGGATTTATTCACTATCATAATCCAAATGCAGTCGTAGGAACTCTACCTTACTGCGGGGATAAAGTTCTTTTATGTAAAAGAGGGATAGAACCAAGAAAAGGTTTATGGACCTTACCTGCTGGTTTTTTGGAATTGGGAGAAACTTTACAAGAAGGAGCTTTAAGAGAAACCAAGGAAGAAACCAATTCAACTGTAAAAATAGATGATATTTATTTTATGTTTGATATTCCTCAAATTGGACAATTTTATGTTCTTTATAAAGCTTCTATAGAAGAAAATTCTTATTCACCAACAACGGAAAGCCTTGAAGTTGAATTATTTTCCTATGATGAAATACCTTGGGATGAACTAGCATTTCCTTTTGTGCCCATTGCTCTTGAACAATTTTATGAGGATTTAAGCGAGAGCTATTTTCCTCTTAGAATCAGAGAGTTGGTTAAAAAATAGTTTAACTATAAAAATTTCTGGCATTTAAAAATAATTTGAACCAAGGGCTATGCTTTCCGTTTTCATTAGTCCAAGACAATTGATTATTTAAAAAACTTCTTTCAGGATGGGGCATCATAATTAAAAATCTTCCATCGTCGTTTGTCACTGCAGCAATACCATGAATGGAGCCATTGGGATTTTCTGGAAATTCTTTAGCTTCCATACCTTTATTTGTACAAAATTGCATTGGAGCTAAATTATCAGAGATTATTTTTTTTGTGCTTATGTGTTCAGGAAAAATCATTTTACCTTCTCCATGATTTACAGGAACTAGAAGTTGAGAACCTTCCATGCCATTAAAAAAATTTGAATTGGATTTGTTTATTTTTACTTGAACCATTCTGGCTTCAAATCTATTACTGTTATTTCTTTCTAGTTTAGGCCAATGTTCGGAGCCTGGAATTAATTCTTTAAGCTCTGACATAACCTGACATCCATTGCAGATTCCCAACGCAAAAGTATCTTGTCGATGAAAGAATTCAGAAAATTTATCTTTAAGCTTTGAATTAGATTTTATTGACTGCGCCCACCCTCTTCCTGCTCCAAGGATATCGCCATAAGAAAAACCCCCTGGAAAAGCAAGGCCCTGAAAATTATCTAAAGAACTTGAGTTATCTAGAAGATCTCTCATGTGAACATCAATAACTTTGAAGCCAGCTTGAGAAAAAGCTGCTGCCATTTCTAAATGAGAATTAACTCCTTGATCTCTCATGATGGCTATTTTTGGAGCCCTACTTAGATATCTTTTATTCAATTTAAAATTAAATTTTTGGGTAAGCTTTGACCTCTTTGGATTAAGCAAAAATCTATGCTCTTGTTTTGTTGTTTCTTGATTGTCTCGAAGCAGTTTGATGTTATAAGAAACGCTTGACCATGAATGCATTAAAACTTTGTGACTCATTCTTAAACTTTGGCTAGAAGTTTTAAGAAAAAGATTATTTGTATTATTAGTTGAACCAATATTAAAAAAAGAGTTCTTTAAACCTAGTTTTACAAAATCTTTTTTAAACTCAGAAAAATCTTTTTTGTTAATCTGAAAAAGCATACCTAACTCTTCAGAAAATAAACTACTAGATTCTTTTAAGAAAGAAATTTTAGAAAGATCAAGATTTAAACCACACCCTCCAGCCAACATCATTTCAACCGCGGAAACAATTAAACCGCCATCTGAAATATCATGGAAAGAGAGTATTCTCTTTTTATCAATCTTGGTTGCTAAGAAATTATAAATTTTTGGAAATTCATCTATACAGTCTAAATTGGGAGTTTCAAGATTTGTTTGTTGAGTTACTTCGGAGAGAATAGATCCTCCCAAGCGTTTTTTTGTTTTTGAAAGATCTAAGTAAACTAATGAAAGCTCATTACTATTTATCAATTGAGGTGTGATGCTTTTTTTGACGTTTTTTATTTTTGTAAAGGCGCTGATTATTAAACTTTGTGGGGATAAATTTGTTTTTTTATCTTTTTGCCATATTGTTTTCATTGATAACGAATCTTTTCCAACGGGAACGGCTATTCTCCAAGGCTTGCATACTTTTTGGGTCAACTCTTTTACAGTGTTGAATAAATCTGTTTTTCTTTGAGCATTGTCAGGACTTGCCATCCAGTTTGCAGATATTTTTATATCGGATAGTTTAGATACTCCTGATGGCAAGAGATTAATTAAAGCCTCTGCAAGAGCTAATTTTCCAGCTGCGATAGGATTAGAAATTGCAATTGGAGACTTTTCCCCCATTGACATAGCTTCTCCAGAATTTGTATTGAAATCTGACAATGTAATTGCATGGTCAGCCACGGGAACTTGATATGGACCAACAAATTGATCCCTGTAAGTTAAGCCTCCTACACTTCGATCTCCAATGTTAATTAGAAAGCTTTTAGAACCAACTGTAGGATGTCTCAATACATCTAATAGAGTTTTTTTAAGATTTATTTTTTTAGATTTATCAAAAGAGTCTGTCTTTCTGTCAGAGATAATATCCTGGGTGTTTTTTTCTTTATATCCAAAGATAGTATCCATTGGAAGGTAGATTGGAAATTTTCCGGTTTTACTATCTTTAAGTTTAAAAGTTTTTTTAGCTGTTAGAGTCCCAACAACAGCGTGGGGACATTTTTCTCTCTCACAAAATGCTTTGAATTCTTTTAAAGAATCTTTTTCCACCGCTAAAACGTATCTTTCTTGTGATTCGTTAGACCATATTTCTAATGCCGACATAGAATTGTCAGCAAGAGGAATCTTTCTCAAATCAACACTTGCTCCCATGCTGCAATCTTTTGCCAACTCTGGTATTGCATTTGAAAGGCCTCCAGCTCCAACGTCATGAATGAATAAAATAGGATTTGATTTTTTTAAAGAACATAAATTGATGACTTCTTGGCATCTTCTTTGCATTTCGGGATTAGATCTTTGTACTGAAGCATAGTCTAAGGATTCATCAGAAGAACCTGCTTGGACTGAAGAGGCAGAACCTCCACCTAGCCCGATTAAATAACCAGGTCCTCCTAAAACAATAATCTTTGTTCCAGGTTTAACCTTTTTTTTGAATGTGTTGTGTGAACTTATACTTCCTAATCCTCCAGCAATCATTATTGGTTTATGAAATCCATAGTGAGTTCCGTCATTTTTTTGTTCGAAAGATCTGAAATAGCCATTTAAATTTGGTCTTCCAAATTCATTATTAAATGAAGCTGCCCCAAGAGGACCCTCGATCATTATTTTTTTTGGTGAAGAAATTCGTTTAGGACGATCTTCTTTAAACTCCCACTTTTCTTTTAAACTTTCAAGTCTTAAGTAAGATACAGAATATCCAGTTAAGCCGGCTTTTGGTTGTGCTCCAATTCCTGTAGCCCCTTCATCTCTTATCTCACCACCAGATCCTGTAGCAGCTCCTTCAAAAGGAGAAACTGCAGTTGGATGATTGTGAGTCTCAACCTTTATACAAATATTATGTTTTAAATTCTTACTCTGATACTCTCTCTTATCTGTATCTAAATGAAATTTTTCTGAACTTTCTGATTCAATTACCGCTGCATTATCATCATAGGCGACAAGCACTCCATCTTTAAAGTTCTTATGAGTAGATTTTATTTGTTGAAATAAGCTTGGTTCATTTTCTTCAGATAAATTCTGCCAAGAAGCATTAAAAAACTTATGACGACAGTGTTCTGAGTTTGCTTGAGAAAACATCATCAACTCTACATCTGTAGGATTTCTTTTAAGAGATTTATAACTATTTACCAAGTAATTGATCTCTTGATCGTTCAAACCAAAGCCAAATTTTTGATTAGCATCTATATAGCTTTGATAGCTGTTTTTTAGATATTTGAAAGAAAATGAATTTTTATTGGGTTTGGTAAAAAAAGATTCAATGCTTTTTAATCCAATTGAAAACTCTTCAGTAAGATAATCAAAAGGGAAGTTTTCCTTTTTAAGTAATTTTTCAGAAAAGCCTTCTGTTTCCAAACCTTTGATTCTTTCTATACTTTGGACCTCATTTAAATTACAAGAAGTAAAAATATCCTCAGTTTTCGAAGACCAGGGTGATTGTGAGCCATTCCTTGGCGAGAGAAAAATAATATCTTTTGAAAATCTTAATGAACTATTGGCGTTTATATCCAACAACTCATAAATTTTTTCAACTTTATTTTTTGGAATATCTTTCCAAGCTTTATTTAAAAGTAAAAGATAAAAATAATTTAAAGAAAGATAGTTTGAATTTTCTTCTGAAAAGACTCTTTCGCCAGCAATAATAACTGTTCTAGAATTTAAAACTTTAAAGGGCATCTAAAAAAGAAAAATTATACCTCAAAACAAAAGTATTATTTTCAGCTTAGTAATAATTTTTCTTTGAGATTTGAAATTTTATCTCTAAGAGACGCTGCTTCTTCAAATTCTAATTTGTTTGCATGGCTAAGCATCAATTTTTCAAGATCATCAATTTTTGCTGATAAATCTTTAGGATTTAAGAATTCTTCATCAAGTTTATCTTCTACCTTTTTTATAAATTGTTTTTTGGAAGAAAGTTTTGATCCTTCCAAAATATCTGTGATTGGTTTGTGTATTCCTTGAGGTTTTATATTATTTTTTTTATTAAATTTTTCTTGAATCTTTCTGCGTCTTTCGGTTTCATCAAGAGTCCTTTGTATAGAACCTGTAATTGAGTCAGCATATAAAATTGCATGACCTCTTTCATGTCTTGCCGCCCTGCCAATGGTTTGAATCATACTCGTTTCTGATCTTAAAAAACCCTCTTTATCAGCATCTAGGATTGCAACCAGAGACACTTCTGGAAGATCTAATCCTTCTCTCAAAAGATTTATTCCAACAAGTACATCAAAATTACCCATTCTGAGCTCTCTTAAAATTTCTACTCTTTCAACGGTATCGATGTCAGAGTGCAGATATCTAACATTAATATCCCTTTCGAATAAATATTGGCTTAAATCTTCAGCCATTCTTTTTGTTAAAACAGTAGCAAGAACTCTTTCTTTTTTCTGTATTTTTTTCTGTATTTCAGAGATTAAGTCATCGACTTGATTGGTAGCTGGCCTTATTTCAATAGAAGGATCTAATAATCCTGTCGGTCGGGCTATCATTTCAATTAATTGATCTAGGTGATTATCTTCATATTCGCCAGGAGTCGCTGATACAAAAACCTTTTGTCCTGACATTGATTCCCATTCATCAAAACGTAAGGGACGATTATCAAGGGCACTGGGCAATCTGAAACCATAATCGGCTAAAGTTTCTTTTCGAGATCTATCTCCTCTGTACATACCTTTGATTTGAGGGAGCGAAACATGGGATTCATCAACAAAAACGATAGTATCTTCAGGCAGATAGTCATAGAGAGTTGGGGGAGCCTCTCCTTCATTTCTTCCGGATAAATATCTTGAGTAGTTCTCTATTCCTGAACAGTAACCAAGCTCTTTGATCATTTCCAAATCAAACTTCGTTCTCTCCTCAATTCTTTGAGCTTCAATATATTTTTCATTTTTTTTAAAGTATTTAACTCTTTGTTGCATTTCAGAGCGTATTTTTTTCATAGCCGAAAGCATGATATCTCTGGTAGTTACATAATGAGTTTTTGGAAAGATTGTTGCTCTAGGAACATCTCTAAAAATTTCACCAGTTAGAGGATCAAAAAATTTCAAGGATTCAATCTCTTTATCAAAAAATTCAACTCTCAGAGCTTCTTTCTCAGACTCTGCGGGAAAAATATCTACGACATCGCCTTTTACTCTATAAGAAGCTCTCTTAAATTCAATATCATTTCTTGTATATTGCAGTTCTGCCAGCCTCAGTAAAAGCTTGCCGAGTTCTAATTCATCTCCTCTGTCTAAATGAAGAACCATTTTCAAATAGGATTTTGGATCTCCTAATCCATAAATTGCTGAGACCGTAGCAACTATGATCACATCTCTTCTTTCGAGTACTGCTTTTGTAGCAGATAATCTCATTTGTTCAATATGTTCATTTATGGAAGCATCTTTCTCTATAAAGACATCTGAAGAAGGTACATAAGCTTCAGGCTGATAATAATCATAATAAGAAACAAAATACTCAACAGCATTGTCAGGAAAAAATTCTTTGAATTCTCCGTATAGCTGAGCAGCAAGAGTTTTATTATGAGACATTACAATAGCCGGTCTTTGTAAATTCTCAATGACATTTGCCATAGCAAAAGTTTTACCTGATCCCGTAACGCCTTTTAAAGTTTGATTCAAGAGACCAGACTTCAAACCCTTTACAATTTTTTGAATTGCCTGAGGTTGATCTCCTGAAGGCCCAAAATTGGATTTAATTTTAAATGACTTGCTCATTATTTAATTTTTTTGCTTATAATACATTCCTTTTTCCGCGATAGCTCAGCTGGTAGAGCAAGTGACTGTTAATCACTGGGTCGCAGGTTCGAGCCCTGCTCGCGGAGCCAAAGATACAATGCCTATTTATTCTAGCGAATCATCAGAACCATACAAACTAAGTCGATCTAGAATTGAGAATTTTTGTAGATGTAAAAAATGCTTCTACCTAGAAGAAAAACTTGGTATTTCAAAGCCAGCCCAGTTTCCCTTCAATCTGAATAATGCTGTGGATGAATTATTAAAAAATGAATTTGATAACTTTAGAGGTACCAAAGACAATCACCCTTTAATTGTTGAGTATGGCATAGATGCGAAACCTTTTGAGCACCCAGAAATTGAAAATTGGCGAACTAGAAATAAAGGCATTGGCTTTTTAGATAATGACACAAACTTATATTTTTATGGCCTAGTTGATGATGTTTGGATAAGTACGGTAAATGAAAAACTTATCATTGTTGATTACAAAGCAACCTCTAAAAAAGGCGAAGTATCTTTGGATGCTCCTTGGCAAATTAGTTACAAAAGACAGGTTGAAATTTATCAATGGCTTTTTAAAAAAAATGGTTTCGATGTTGAAGATATTACTTATTTTGTTTACTGCAATGGTAGAGCCGACAAAAAAGAATTTAATAACCTTTTAGAATTTAAAACTAAGGTTATTAGCTATAAAGGAAATACTGATTGGATAGACCCAGTTACAAGAGAGATAAAAAAAGTACTAGATGATGATAAAATTCCGGAACCAAATCCTAGCTGTGAATATTGTAGATACATAACTAAAGCTAATTTATAGGAGAATCATGGAATTACTATACTCGACATTAATCTTCTTAATTGGCTTGGGCGTCTTGATCTCAGGAGCTGAGGTATTTATTCATCATAGTGCACAATTGGGAGCTAAATTAGGAATAAGCGACGTTATTGTAGGAATTACTCTTGTCGCCCTTGGTACTTCTATTCCAGAAATATTTGTTAGCGTTTCTTCAATAATTAATGATGCGCCTGCTCTTGCTTTGGGGAATTCAATTGGTTCTAACATAAGCAATATTGCTATTATTTATGGATTAAGTCTTTTTTGGTTGGCTACCAAAACGCTAAACATAAGTCTAAGAAATATTTTTATTTTGATTTTAAGTGTCTTAATTGCTGGTTGGGCTCTTTACGATTTAACAATTTCTGTTGCCGATTCGATAGTGTTTATAGCGCTGTTTGTCCTATTTGTTTTAAACCTCTTTAGAGAGAAGCCTGATGAAGTCCCAGAAAATACTCACAAAGATGAGTCTTTGACTAAAGTGTCCCTTTTGATTCTTTTAAGTTTGATTTTATTAGCAGTAGGTTCTGAGTTGACTGTACGAGGAGGAGTTGACTTGGCAATAGGCCTTGGTATTCCTGATGCTGTTATTGGCCTTACTATGATAGCGATTGGTACAAGCTTACCTGAATTAGCAGCTTCCGTTTCTGCTCTCAGAAGAAGTAAAGGGAATATGGTTGTCGGAAATATTGTGGGCTCTAATATTTTAAATATAGTGCTAATTTTTCCCATAATCGGGATTGGCTCAACAGCTGTTTTTGATCAAGAAATTTTCAACCGAGATTTCATGGTTATGAGTGCATTAACAGCGGCTTTCATTTTATTAGTAACTATTGGGAGAGGAGAAGGAGGTTTAAAAAAAGTTTTATATCCTTTATTTGCTGTAGGGATGTTTGTTTCAATGGGTTTTTATCTAACTAGTTTATTTTAAGACTTTTTTTTCCAGATCGTTTTTCCATCAAGATCTTCCAAAATTATGCCTTTTCTTAGTAATTTACCTCTTATTTCATCTGCTAAATCAAATTTTTTGTTTCCTCTGGCATCGTTACGATCGTTAATCAGCTTTTCGATTTCTCTATCTGAAAGTTCAAGCTCTCCATATTTAAAATAATTTTCTGCTTCATCTAAAAGTAACCCTAAAGAATTGAGTAATACTTTAAGCGTACATAACTTATCAGATGATAGGTCTCCCCCTTTTTCAGTATTTGCTGCATAGGCTTGAAGGAGAGAAAGAGCCTTGGGAGAGTTGAAATCATCTTGAAAAGCAGTAATGAATTCTTCTCTAAAAGTTTTATCTTCACTAAATTTTTTAGGTGTTTTTGTATCACTGAATAATGTGTAGAACTTGTCTAGAACTCTTTTTGCATTTTCCAAACCTTCTTTTGAATATGATATTGGGCTTCTGTAATGCGTCAAAAGAAAAAATAACCTTAAAACTTCTGGATGAAAGTCTTTTAAAATATCTTTAACCGTAATAAAGTTTTTCAAAGATTTAGACATTTTTTTGTCATCAATTCTCAATGGGCCTGTATGCATCCATAAGGATGCAAAATTTCTTTCTGTTGCGCATTCCGCTTGAGCTATTTCATTTTCATGATGGGGAAACTTTAAATCTAAGCCGCCTCCGTGAATATCAAACTCCTCGCCAAGGTATTTTATGCTCATTGCAGAACATTCAATATGCCAGCCAGGCCTCCCTTCTCCCCAAGGAGATGGCCAGGTAATCCCATCGGTATCCATTTTCCATAAAACAAAATCTGCTTCATGTTTTTTATTGAGATCCGTTATTGTTCTTTCTGCAGCAGATAGCTGATCTAAAGTCCTGTTGGCTAATTTTCCATAGTCTTTAAATTTTTGTATATCAAAGTAAACATCCGATTCGTTCTTCCTATATGCATAGCCTTTTTCTTCAAGAGATTGGATCATAGAAATAATCTCTTCAATATGATCAGACACTTTTGGCTCAACATCAGGGGAATCAATACCCAAGGATAAGAAATCATTATGCATTTCATTAATAAACCTTTTAGAAAAATCCAAAGCTGGAATGCCCTCTTCTTTGGCTCGATTTATAATTTTGTCGTCAACATCTGTGATATTTCTTACATACTTTACTTTGAAGCCAATAAACCTTAAAAATTTAACAATTACGTCGAAGTTAATAAAAGTTCTTGCATGTCCGATATGCACGTCGTCATAAGGAGTTAACCCACAAATATAAATACTGACTTCTCTTTTAATTTTGGGCTTAAAAGTCTCTTTTTTACCTGTGAGTGAATTGAATATTTTCATTTTTAAGTAAAGCTATATAAGGGTATGATAAATTATGAATGAAATAATACTTTTAACTATCACTACTTCCTTAGGTAGCTTTGATATTGAACTTTACCAAAAAGAAGCGCCCATAACAGCTAACAATTTTGTTGAGTATGTGGAGCAAAATTTTTATGAAAATACTTTATTTCACAGAATTATTCCAGGCTTTGTAATTCAAGGGGGAGGTTTTGAAATAGGTATGTCTCCTAAAGAAACTAATCCACCAATTAAAAATGAAGCAGATAATGGTCTTAAAAATGATAAATATACTTTGTCTATGGCAAGAACTCAGGATCTAGATTCTGCTACGTCTCAATTTTTTATTAATCTTGTCGATAATAAATCATTAGATTACCCTTCAATGGGAGGATATGCGGTTTTTGGAAAAGTTATCTCTGGAGAAGAAATTATTGATGAAATTGCATCTGTTAGAACTACAAACGTTGGTCCTTATCAAGATGTTCCTGTAGAGGATGTCTATATTATAAAAGTCGAAAAAAAATAAATGTCATCTTGTTTTATTTCTGATCTACATTTAGATCATAAACGCGAAGATATAAAAAAAGCTTTTTTCAAATTTCTAGAATCAGAAGCATCTGAATTCGAAAATCTTTATATTTTGGGAGATTTGTTTGAAGTTTGGATCGGTGACGATTTTGAAGATAAATTTACAAGCGAAGTAATTTCTGAATTAAAAAAATTTTCTCTTAAAGATAAAAATATTTTCATAATGCATGGGAATAGAGATTTTCTTCTAGGTGAAAAATTTGCAGAAAAATGCGGCGCTAAATTGATCACGGATCCATTGATATTACATAAAGAAGGGAAGAAAATTATGCTGTCTCATGGAGATATTTTTTGTACAGATGATTTGGAATATCAAAATTTTAAAGAGAAAGTTAGAAATGAAAAATGGCAAAAAGAATTCCTTTCAAAAGATCTAAAAGATAGAGAAGAAATTGCAAAAAACCTTCGTAAGGAAAGTGCAAAGAAAAATTCAAATAAAGAGGACTATTTAATGGATGTAAATAAATTGGAAGTAGAAAAAATTGCTCAAGAGAATAAAGTTGAGATATTGATTCATGGGCATGTGCATCGTCCTAAAGTTCATAATGAAGTCTTTGGTCAAAGAATTGTCCTAGGTGATTGGGACAAAAAATACTGGTTTATTAGATTAGTAGGAGAAAAAATCAGTCTTCACTCTAGTGAAATTACATAGACTTATTTCTATTAAGCGGCTCAATGAAATATTTTTCATAATGAGCCTTCGATAAAGTATAAAGTTCATTTTCAATCTCTTCTTTTAAAGAAGTTAGTGATTTATTTTTTTCAAACACATCGACACCAAATTCATCAAGATTATTAAAGCTTTCGCTCACTTGTTTTATTACTTCAAAGGCCTTCGATAAATCATTCAAATCGTCTTTAATTTTCAATTGGAAATATTTTATTGATTCCTCAAGCTTTTTAGAATCGAAAACCTTTAATCTGGAAGCCATAATTTGGGACTTAAGCTTTTCTAATCTTTTCCAAACGGATTCTCTTTCTTCTGGCTTAAAAGCGTTCCAATTAATTACTTCGAAGGAGAATCTTTTGCATCCCCTGCAAACATCATCGCCATATGTGGTTGAGCAAATGCCTACGCAAGGAGTTCTAGTTCTGTTAGCCATTACCTATATTCTATCAATAATTTTCAAAATTAGATTCTTGACTCATCATGATATAATAACTTTTTTTGGAGATGAGATGCTTGAGGATTATTTAAATTCAGTCAAGGAAAGAGATAGTCAAGGTATACCCCCTTTGCCTCTTGATGCTGAACAAACTTCTGGTTTGATAGAGCTTATTAAAGATGCTTCAAAAAATGATAAAAACCTTTTAGAGCTTTTGACTGAAAGAGTTCCTGCAGGTGTCGATGATGCTGCATATGTGAAAGCTGCATTTCTCTCAGATATCGCTAATAAAAAAATCTCTTGTAAATTAATCTCTCAAAAAGAGGCTACGTATTACTTAGGTACCATGCTTGGAGGCTACAATGTAGAGCCGTTAATCTCATTGATAGATGATCCTGAGTGTGGAGAAGAAGCTGTAAAAGCATTATCAAATACTCTTTTAGTATTCGATGCATTCAATGATATTGCTGAAAAATCTAAATCTTCAGAAAATGCCGCTAAAATTTTAAATTCTTGGGCAGAAGCTGAATGGTTCTTATCAAAACCTGAAGTGCCAGAAAAGATAGATACGATTATTTTTAAGGTGCCTGGAGAAACAAATACTGATGACTTGTCTCCTGCTCCGGATGCTTGGTCTAGACCTGATATCCCTCTTCATGCTCTATCCATGTATAAAATGCCAAGAAAAGGTTTATCAAAAGAACCTTTGAAGGAAATTGCAGCTCTTAAAGAAAAGGGTTTGCCTGTCACTTTGGTTGGTGATGTTATGGGTACGGGCTCATCAAGAAAATCTGCAACTAATTCTGTTCTATGGCATATAGGTGAAGATATTCCTTTTATTCCAAATAAAAAAACTGGAGGAATTTGTATTGGAGAAAAAGTTGCTCCTATATTTTTTAATACAATGGAAGATTCAGGAACTTTGGTTTTTGAGGCGGATGTAGAAAACCTCAATATGGGAGATATTATTTCTATTTTTCCTGCTAAGGGAGAAATAAAAGATAAAAAAGGGAAACTAATTACTAAATTCAGCCTTAAATCAGAAACTTTTCTTGATGAAGTTCGAGCTGGTGGAAGAATACCATTAATCATTGGCAGAAGCCTTACTGATAAATCTAGAGAGTATTTGAACTTGCCTCCTTCGGAAGTTTTCGTAAGACCTGGAAAGGATGATGATTCTGATGAAGGTTTTACTCTAGCTCAAAAAATGGTTGGAAAAGCTTGTGGAGTCAAAGGTATAAGACCAGGAACATACTGTGAACCCATAATGACAACCGTAGGATCTCAAGACACAACTGGGCCAATGACTAGGGACGAGCTAAAAGAGCTAGCCTGTCTAGGCTTTACTTCAGATTTAGTGATGCAGTCTTTTTGTCATACTGTTGCTTATCCAAAACCTGTTGATATAGAAACTCAACACACGCTCCCTGAATTTATAAGAACAAGAGGAGGAGTTGCTCTTAAACCAGGAGATGGAATTATTCATTCTTGGTTAAATAGAATGCTTTTACCAGACACTGTAGGAACTGGCGGGGACTCCCATACTAGATTTCCGATAGGAATAAGTTTCCCTGCAGGCTCAGGTTTAGTTGCATTTGGTGCTGCTTTAGGAGTAATACCTTTAGACATGCCTGAATCTGTGTTGGTTAGGTTTTCTGGTGAGATGCAGCCAGGAATTACTTTGAGAGACTTGGTAAATGCAATTCCTTATGCGGCAATCCAAAAAGGTTTGCTCACAGTAGAAAAAGAAAATAAGAAAAATATTTTTTCCGGAAGATGTTTAGAAATAGAAGGCTTGTCTGATTTAAAAATCGAACAAGCTTTTGAGCTTTCGGATGCGTCTGCAGAAAGATCGGCTTCAGGTTGTACTGTTCTTTTAGATGAGGAGCCTATTTTAGAATATTTAAAATCAAATGTTGTCCTTTTGAGATGGTTAATTTCAGAAGGCTATGGTGATCCTAGGACGCTTGAACGTAGAGCCCAAAAAATGGAAAGTTGGATAGAAAATCCTGTTTTGTTAAAACCTGACTCAAACGCAAAATATGCCGCTACTATAGAAATAGACCTTAATGAAATCAAAGAGCCCCTGCTTGCATGTCCAAATGATCCTGACGATATTAAAACTCTTTCTGAAATTGGAGAGGTAAATATAGACGAAGTCTTTATAGGATCGTGTATGACAAATATTGGTCATTTTCGAGCTGCCGGAAAGCTTCTTAAAAATGTTTCTTCTCCTTTACCCACAAGACTTTGGATTTCTCCACCAACGAGAATGGATAAATTCCAATTGGAAGAGGAAGGTTTTTATGAAATATATAAAAATGCTGATGTTAGAACTGAAGTTCCAGGTTGCTCTTTATGTATGGGAAATCAGGCAAGAGTTGAACCAAATTCAACAGTTGTTTCTACCTCAACAAGAAATTTTCCAAACCGACTTGGAGATGGAGCTGACGTATTTCTTGCATCAGCTGAATTAGCTGCAATTTCATCTATTCTTGGCAAACTGCCTTCTGTGGAAGAATATAATAATTTTATGAAAGACATTAATACAATGTCTTCAGAGATTTTTAGATATATGAATTTTAATGAAATTGCTTCTTATAAAAATGCTGCTGAGAATGCGGTTTTGCCTTCAGTAACAATAGAAACTAATTAATTAAGCCTTTAGTCGGTGATTTATTAGAGTCTTTTCGGTCTACCTCAAGATTCATTAGGTATTCCTCTGTAACAGAGCCACAAATATACTTTCCATCAAAAATAGATGTTTCAAAATTTTTCATTTCAGGATTTCCTTCTTGAGCAGCAAGAATTAAATCGGTTAAATTTTGATAAACAAGCCAATCCGCTCCGATGAAATCTGCAATCTGACTTTCGTCTCTTTGGTGGGCAATTAATTCTGTAGTTGCTGCCATATCTATTCCGTAAACATTTTGAAATCTCACAGGGGGAGCCGCTGAGGCGAAATAAACTTTTTTCGCACCTACCTTCCGTACCATTTCAACTATCTGTTTACTTGTTGTACCTCTTACTATTGAATCATCAATTAAGAGGATGTTTTTACCTTTAAATTCATATGACACAGGATTTAATTTTCTTCTTACAGATTTACTTCTCATTTCCTGTTTAGGCATAATGAAAGTTCTGCCAATGTACCTATTTTTTACGAAACCTTCTCGATAGCTAACACCCAATGTTTTTGCAACTTCAATTGCTGATGTAGTACTACTTTCTGGAATGGGTATGACTGCATCTATGTCATGATCAGGATGTAAAGAGAGAATTTTCTTGCCCAAATATTGACCCATTCTGAGGCGAGATTTCATAACAGATATTTTATCTATGACAGCATCAGGTCTAGCCAAGTAAACGTATTCAAAAATACATGGAGAGTGCGAGGGATTATCAAAACAGATTTTTCTTTCAACTTCTCCCTCTAAAGATATAAAAACTGCTTCTCCAGGATTTACATCGCCAACTACTTCAAAATTAAGAGTTTCCAAGGCTGGGCTTTCAGAAGCAATCATATAATCAGAACCAATTAAATCGTTGTCTTTTTTTCCTAAGATCAATGGCCTTATTCCGTTAGGATCTCTAAACCCAACTATACCAACCCCACAAATCATAATCACAACTGAATAAGCACCTTTAAGTCTTTTATGAGTCCTTGAGACTGCTTCAAAAATTTCTTTGGCTGATGGTTTTGAGCCAGGAAAGTTAACTTTGTAAAGTTCATGAGCAAAAACGTTAAGAATGATTTCGGAATCCGAATTAGTATTGATGTGTCTAAAATCTTCAAAGATCAGTTCTTGAGTGAGCTCTTTTGTATTAACGAGATTACCGTTATGAGAAATACTTATTCCAAAAGGAGAATTTGAATACATTGGTTGAGCAAGCTCTCTATTTTGTCCACCAGCAGTTGGATACCTAACGTGTCCAATGCCTATTTTGCCTTTCAGTGAAACTATGTGCTGTTGTCTGAAAACTTCTCTAACAAGTCCTAGTTGTTTTCTAATATGAAATTTTTCCCCTTCATTAGTAGCAATTCCAGCAGCATCTTGACCTCTATGTTGGATCACTGTAAGAGCTTCATACAAAGCGGGAGCAGCATCCTCTTTCGAAACTATGCCAACAACACCACACATTTTGCGTATTTTAATTAAAAGGGTTTTGTTCCAAATCTAAATCTTCAGAATTGATTTCTTTATAAGGTACTTTACCTATAAAGGAGCCTAGATGATCTGCACCAGTTAAAATATAGTCAGACATGTAACTATCTTTCCACCATGTTTGACGCATTATATACGTGTCTCCAACCAAAAACATTACAATTATTATTACAGAACCTCTAAAGCCTCCAAATAAACCACCAAAAATTCTATCTAAAAGACCTTTTTGCATGGAATTCATCCCTTTCATTATGGCCTTTCCCGTAATTCTAAAAATAATTAATAAAAATATAAAAATTGAGAAAAAACTAAAAATGCTTTTTATTTCTTTGTCATTCGTGAAATTGTCAAAGATTTCCATAGGGTAGTAACGGAAAAACCATGCAATTAAAATGGCGCCTATCCAAATAGCATTGGAAATAATTTCAATATATAAACCTCTTGAAATACCAATCAATAGCGAACTAAAAAAAATTAGTAATATAAAAAAATCAAAGGTATTGAGGTATAAAAGAAAATCCATTACAAGACTTCTTTCAAACTATGAATGGAAATAGGAAGATTTCTTATTTCTAACAAGAATTTAAAAAATTCACCTGAGAAGTAAAAAGAGCCAATAAATAAATTTAGTTCATTCATGCTTTTGTCTTTTGCAATTGAATAGAGACTTTTTATTGAGTCTTTGACAATAAAATTGAATTTTAGACTTCTTGTTTTTGATAAAACTTTTTTTGATGACATGAGTCTTTGATGAATGTTATCTGCTATGAAGATTTTATCAACAATGCCTTCAAAAGGCTCTAATAGTTTTTCTGGATCTTTATTATCCGAACACGCAAAAAATAAATTAATTTTTTTTTCTTTATAATTTGAATCAAGGTAGTTTATTAAATTTCTTACTGAATCTTCGTTATGGGCAGAATCTACAAGAAAATTGTCAAATAAGGTCAACCTGCCAAAAATCTCAAAATCATCCAAGAATTTCTCTGTAATTTCAGACGTTAAATCAAAGATACTATTTTTTGAAACTTCGTTTAGGCAAAAAAGTACTTCTCTAGAAATAGTTCTTTTTTTAGAAAACTTATTAAGAGAATAACTTTTTTTTTCAGGAGAAATTAAAGAAGAATTAACTTTTGAAGCTTTTTCAATGATTGCGTTTGGTACATTTTCAGAGCCAAATATTAAAGGTTTTTCAGGTCTTGCAATTTCGGCCTTCTCAGCTGCAATTTCTTCTATCGTATCTCCTAGATATTCTTGGTGATCCAGAGCTACTTTAGTAATCACAGATATATCAGGTTCAATAAAATTCATAGGATCTAACCTACCTCCCATGCCTATCTCTAGAATCCAAAGATCTAGATCTAATTTATTAAAGTGATATAAAGCTGCTAAAGAAATTATTTGATAGAAATTTAAGTTATGACTTTCTTTGTATCGATTGAATCTCTTCAAAACGTCTAAAAGTTTTTCGTCTGATATTTCTTTATCGTTTACTCTAATACGTTCATTAAAATTTAGAAGATGAGGAGAAGTAAAAGTTCCAACTGAACAATTCTTTTTTAAAGCAAGTTTAGAAATTAATTCTGAAAGTGATCCTTTTCCATTGGTACCGCCAACTAGAATGATTTCTTTAGGTTTTTTTAAATTCAAAGAGTTAAGGACTTCTTTATATCCATCTAAACTCTTTTTTTTGTAATTTTGGATAAGAAGGTTTTCTTCAATCCATTTTGATAAATTTTCAGGCAATGAATTAACCTGTGTGTAATTTAGATATTAAGCCTGAAATCTTGTCTTTCATATGAGATCTTTGAACAATCATATCTATCATTCCATGTTTCAAAAGAAACTCACTTCTTTGAAAGCCCTCCGGTAGCTTAACTCTTACAGTATCTTCAATAACTCTTGGACCAGCAAAGCCTACTTGTGCTTTTGGTTCAGCAATATTTATATCCCCAAGCATCGCTAAACTTGCTGCAACTCCTCCATATATTGGATCAGTCAATACCGAAATAAATGGGAGCTTCTTACTTTTCAATTTGTTTAGTGCGGCACTTGTTCTGGACATTTGAAATAAAGAAAACAAAGATTCTTGCATCCTTGCTCCCCCACTGGTTGCTACACATATAAAAGGGCAAGATTTCTCAATAGCAAATTCAACTGCATCGACGAATTTTTGACCAACTACCGAACCCATTGAGCCTCCCAAAAATCTAAATTCAAATACCGATAGTACTACGTCTTTATCATTGAGTTTTCCGTGAACAGAAATTAAAGCTTCGGTTTCATCTATATTTGTTTTTGCATCACTCAACCTTTCTTTGTATTTCTTTGTGTCTGTAAACGAAAGCCAATCCTTTGTTTTAAGTTCAGATGAAATTTCTTTATATTCATCATGATCAATTAAGTAAGAAATTCTATGTCTGGCGCCTATTCTTATATGATGACCACAATTTGGGCAGACATACATATTCGCTTCAAGATCAGGTCCATAGAGAATTTCTTTACAATTTGAGCAAGTTTGCCAGAGCCCTTGAGGAACTGGACTTTTTTTCTCTTCTTTATGCTGTTTTCCAAGAGAAGGTAGGATCTTGTTAAACCAACTTTTAACCATACTAATTTATAGCTTTTTTTAACGATTTAGTGAAGTTTGAGATTTTTGGGGTAGATTTTTTTTCTATGAAGTCAATAATTTTTGTCCCAACTACTATGCCATCTGAAAAAGATGCCATCTTTTTTGCTGTTGGAGCGTCTTTAATGCCAAACCCAACTACAACTGGAAGGTTTGTTTGTGACTTAATCTTTTTTACTTTATTTTTTACTTCGTTGAAGTTTTTTAACTCAGCTCCGGTGATTCCTTTCAATGAAACGTAGTACAAATATCCAGATGAAGAAGCGAGCATTCTTTTCAACCTTTTGGAGTCTGTTGTTGGAGAAATTAACCTTATGAGATCAATACTTTCTTTTTTTAGGTTATTAAAAAAAGATTTGCTTTCATCGTAAGGTAAATCTACAACTATCACACCATCTACGCCAGCTTGGTTTAATTCTTTTGCCAATTTATTTTTGAGTGATAGAAAAGAGTTCATATAACCCATGAGAATAATAGGTACGTTTTTATTTTTAATTCTGATTTGTTTGCAAAGATTTAAAATATCTTTAAATTGAATATTTTTTTTAAGTGCCCTTTCATGTGCCTTCTGAATAACTGGTCCTTCAGACATAGGATCGGAAAAAGGCACCCCGATTTCTAAAATATCAGCACCTGAGGCAATTAAATCATTGAGAATTTTTTTTGAACTCCCTAAATTAGGATCTCCAGCAACCGTGTAAGTTACTAAAACTTTATTTTTAGTTTCTTTTTGATTGAAGACTTTTTCTAAACGCGTCACAAAGTCATTCCATCTTCTTTAGCAACAGTAAACATATCTTTATCTCCTCTTCCAGATAGATTGATGACTATTGTCTTAGACTTACTAAGTTTAGGTGCAATTTTGTTTACATAAGCCAAAGCATGTGAAGTTTCCAATGCGGGCATGATTCCTTCTGTTTTAGTTAAATCATGGAAGCTTTTTAATGCCTGCTGATCGGTTGCGCTTTGATACTCAACTCTACCAATATCTCTCAAATAAGCATGTTCTGGACCAACTCCTGGATAATCTAAGCCCGCTGAAACTGAATGTGTTGATAAAATCTGACCGTTTTTGTCTTGCATAAGATAAGTTTTCATTCCATGCAATACTCCTACCTTACCATCACTTAATGGCGCAGCATGTTTACCTGATTTCACTCCTGAACCTCCTGCTTCAACGCCAACTAATTTAGTTTTTGTTTCTTTAATAAAGGGATAGAAAATACCCATTGCATTTGATCCGCCTCCAACGCAAGCGACAATGATGTCGGGATATTTACCAAACTCTTTTTTTGATTGAATCTTAAGTTCTTTTCCGACAATAGAATTAAAATCTCTAACAATTTCCGGGTATGGGTGAGGTCCTGCCACACTACCAATAATGTAATGGGTATCCTCAACATTAGTAACCCAGTCTCTCATTGCTTCATTCATAGCGTCTTTAAGAGTTTTTGTTCCAGAATCTACAGAACATACTTCTGCTCCTAGTAACTTCATTCTATATACATTGAGGGCTTGCCTTTCAATATCTTCTTCGCCCATGAAAATAATACATTCCAGTCCATGTCTGGCTGAGACAGTTGCGGTTGCAACTCCATGTTGACCTGCGCCAGTTTCAGCAATAACTCTTTTTTTACCCATTTTTTTTGCAAGTAAAACCTGGCCAACGGTGTTATTGATTTTATGAGCTCCTGTATGATTTAAGTCTTCTCTTTTCAAATAAATTTTTGCTCCACCAAGTTTTTTAGTCCATCTTTCAGCAAAATATAATGGTGACGGCCTGCCAACAAAATCATTTAAATCTTTTATTACTTCTTTTTGGAAGGATTTATCTTTTTTAACTTTAACGTAAACTTTTTCTAACTCTTCAAGAGCTGTAATAAGAGTTTCGGAGACATATTTGCCTCCAAATTCTCCAAATCTTCCCTCTTTATCGGGGAATGCATAGTTATTTAACTTTTTATATTTCATCTATAATTTTTAAAAAATGTTTTAACTCGGCTATATCTTTTTTTCCTGGTTTAGATTCTACTCCAGAAGCTAAATCAATGCCGTAAGGCTTATAGCTATTAATCAAAGACGTTATATTATTGGAATTTAACCCGCCTGCAATTATTAAATTATTTTTTATTTCTTTGGGTATAAGCTTCCAATCAAAAGTTTTTCCAGTACCTCCTCTTATTTTTTGACCCCCGGAATCAAGAAGAATTGCAAATGCATCACCGAATTCTATTATTTTATTTTGAAAGTCTTTCTCATTCATTGAAATAGCTTTTATGTAAGGTAGATTAAAAGAAGAACAAAAATCCTGACTCTCATCTCCATGAAACTGAAGAATAGGGTTATTAAAATAACTTATAGCTTTTTTTATACCTTCTCTTGATTCGTTAACAAAAACGATGACGGGAGATATTTTGTTATTAAAATGTTTTCCTGAAGATTTTAAAAACTCAAAAGAAACATACCTTGGACTATCTTTATCTCTATTAAAGCCTATGGCGTCTATATCTAATTTAATCAGCTCTTTTAAGTCCTGATCATTTGTAACTCCGCAAATCTTAATATATGGTTTCATCAACTCTTCAACGTTAATTGATTGTTATATTTTGGTTTGTATATTTTAAATGAAGGGTCATATTCTGGTCCTAAATAAAATAAACCCTTTGCCTCTGCTGTCTTACCTGCATGAGTTCTGTCTCTAGCTTCTAAAATATCTTTCATTGATTCAGGTGAAATTATTTCTGAACCGACTTCTATAAGTGTACCAACAATAATTCGTACCATATTCAATAGGAAAGCATTAGCGGATATTTCTATAGATACAATATTTTGCCTTTTCTTGAGCTTAACTTCGAAAACATTTCTGTTGGGGCTTTTTGATTGGCAGCCTGATCCTCTAAAAGAGGAAAAATCCTTTTCACCTATAAGATGATTTGAAGCTTTTTGCATCAAATTTATATTAAGGGGAGCTCTTATCAAAGAAGTAAAATCTCTATTTAAGACAGATTGTTTATTACTGTTGAGAATATGATATCTATAAGTCCTTTTAGTTGCTGAAAATCTGGAATGAAAATCTTCAGGAACTTTTTTAATCCAATTTATGCTTATATCTTTAGGAAGAATTGAATTACACCCTGCCAACCATGCTTTATTTAATCTATTTGCTGAAGTCTCGAAATGAATAACTTGCATCGAGGCATGAACTCCCGAGTCAGTTCTACCTGAGCAAATAGTTTTTACACTTTCATTTGCAACCTTAGACAATGATTCTTCAATTTTTTCTTGAATTGTCAGGTTAGTTTTTTTTTGTTTTTGCCAACCTTTGTAAGAAGTACCGATATACTCTATGCCTAATGCATATCTTTGCATGTTATTTAAGTTTTTGAGAGATTGTTTGGTAAGTATTTTTTTCCTCTTCTTCTAATTGATCTAGTGTAATTTTATTTAGAAGTTCTTTAGCTTTATCTATTTGGTTCATTTCAGAATAAGTGATGGCTAAATTTAAATTAATTGAATTTTCTTTTCCAAGCTCATTATTAGGTTTGTTCAATCCTTTCTGATTTCTTTCTTCCTCTTTCTTTGAATTATCAGTAAAAAATAAAAGAAAAATTAAAAAGGCAAAAATTAAAATCCCAATTATTAAATAAATTTCCCTTGGTAAAAAAGTATCCATTAATTTTGTTTTTCTATTAAACGTTTTAAAATTTGCATGCTATTCAATGCTGCGCCTTTCCTTAAGTTATCAGAAATAACCCACAAATTTACTCTGTTTTCTTTCCAAAGATCCTTTCTAATACTGCCAACAAAAACCTCATCTTTTCCTTCGGCATCATCCAGGGGAGTTGGATTAAATTCAGTATCAGAATTTATAACCTTTAGACCGGGAAATGACTGCATTTTAGAAATCATTTCATCTAGATTTATCTCTAATTCTGTTTCTATATGAACTGCTTCGGAATGACCATAAAAAACGGGAACTCTCGCACATGAAGCTGTAACTTGGATGCTTTCATCTAATATTTTTTGAGCTTCCCAAGTCATCTTCATTTCTTCTTCAGTATATCCGTTATCTAACTTAGGTCTGTTTGCTCCAGGTAGAACATTAAACGCAATTTGTGATGAATAAATATTTTTTTTTATTTCATTCCCTTCTAGAAAATTTTTTGATTGATCAGTTAACTCATCAATGGCTTCTTTTCCTGTTCCTGAAACAGATTGATATGTTGCAACATCTACCCGTTTAATTTTATAAAGATCATGAATTGGTTTGATTGCAACCAGTAATTGAGAAACTGAACAATTGGGATTTGAAATAATTTGCGGGAGCTTCATATTATCTAAAAGTTCTCCATTCACTTCAGGGATAATCAGAGGAAACTCTTTGTCTTTTCTAAAACATGAAGAATTATCTATGACAGTGCAGCCAGACTCTTTTGCAATAGGTGCAAATTTTTTAGCAACTTCTGATCCGGCTGAAAAAAAAGCAAAATTTACTGAAGAAAAATCAAAATTTTCAATGTCCTCAACAACTACATCTGAGCCATTTAAATGGATTGATTTACCCGCAGACCTAATACTAGCGACTATTTTTATTTCATCTATAGGTAGTTCATGAGTTTTTAAATATTCAATAAAAACTCTACCTACTGCACCAGTACCACCAACAATTGCTAACTTATTAGACATAAGAGGCTATTCTATCTCCCATTTCAGATGTTGAAATTACTTTTGAATCTTTTTGTGCAATATCTTCAGTAGCATAACCTTCTGAAAGGACTTTCCTTACTGCATCATTAATTTTGTTAAAAATAGTCGGCTCGTTAAATGAGTATTTCATAAGCATTGCAACAGATAGGATCGTAGCAATAGGATTAACAACGCCTTTTCCAGCGATATCTGGTGCCGAGCCATGAACAGGTTCATAAAGCCCTTTCAAACTTTCGTTTAGCGATGCAGAAGGCAACATTCCTATTGAGCCTGTCAGCATCGCTGAAATATCAGACAAAATATCTCCAAAAAGATTTGAAGATACAATAACATCGAATTGCTTAGGTTCTCTTACTAGTTGCATTGCTGCATTATCCACTAACATATGCTCGACTTTTACATCCGGATAATCAGATGATTTTTTATCAACTATTTCTCTCCATAATTGGGAAACCTCTAAAACATTTGCTTTATCTACAGAACAAAGTCTTTTATCTCTTTCCAATGCACTCTTAAATGCAACATCAACGATACGTTCGATTTCTTCAGCTTTGTAAGACATAGTGTTGAAGGCGTAATCGTTACCCTTCTTTCTTGGTTCACCAAAATAAATGCCGCTTGTGAGTTCTCTAACAATTAAAATATCTAACTCATTTATCTTTGATTCTTTAAGAGAAGAAGAATGAATTACTTCTTTGAAAGTTATAGCGGGCCTTAAATTAGCAAAAAAATTTAATTTTGATCTTAATTCTAATAATCCTTTTTCTGGTCTTTCTGAAGGAGACAAAGAATCCCATTTTTTTCCTCCAACTGCACCAAGGAGTATTGAATCTACATTTCTTGCCTTATCCAAAACTTTTGAAGATAGAGGAGTTTTGAATTTGTCTATTGAAGCTCCTCCAATTAAATCAATATCTATATCAAGCTCAAATGAAAGGTCAGATAAAGAATCGATAACTTTTCTAGCCTCATTACAAACTTCAGGACCAACTCCATCTCCCGGTAAAATTAATAATTTTTTTTGAGATTTCACTTAAATAACCAAGGGTTTTTTAATTGATAATTTATTTCAAAGGATTTGATTTGGTCGGTAAATTTGAGTGATGCTCCTATTTCATCTAAGCCTTCCAAAAGACATTTTTTCTTATAATCATCTAGTTCAAATTTAAACTCAGAATCGCCGTAATGAAGCACCTGGTTTATTAAATCTATTTCTATGCTTTGCGCTGAATTTTCATTGAAGTTCTGGAAAATTTTAGATATTTCACTTTTTTTTAAACTTAAAGCTAAAAGACCATTCTTAAAGCAATTATTGTAAAAAATATCAGCAAATGATTCTGCGATGACTGTTTTGATCCCAAAATCTTTTAGCGCCCAAACAGCATGTTCTCTACTTGAACCGCAACCAAAGTTTTCTCCTGAAACTAAAATATTAGAATCAATAAACAGCTTGTTATTAAAAATAAAGTCTTTATTTACCATCCTAGAAGAGGTTTCTTGATCTAAGGTTCCCTCATCTAAATATCTCCAACCGTCAAATAAATTATCACCAAAACCTGTTTTCTTTATAGATTTTAAAAACTGTTTTGGAATGATTTGATCAGTATCTATGTTTGATTTTTCTAAACAAATAAAAGTTCCTGAGAATTCATTTGAAATTTGTTTCACTAAAATTCCCTCACGTCTATAAATCTTCCTTCGATAGCTGCAGCAGCTGCCATTGCTGGACTTACAAGATGAGTTCTGCCCTTGTATCCTTGTCTGCCCTCAAAATTTCTATTTGAAGTCGAAGCACATCTTTCTTCTTGATCAAGTTGATCTGGATTCATTCCTAGGCACATTGAACATCCTGCATCTCTCCAAGAAAATCCTGCATCAATAAAAATTTCGTGAAGACCTTCTTCTTCAGCTTGTTTTTTTACAAGACCTGATCCAGGAACAACCAAGGCTCTCTTTATGTTTTTGGCAAGCTTGTTACCTTTAAGGATTTCTGCTGCAATTCTAAGATCTTCAATCCTGGAATTTGTACATGAACCTATGAAAATCTGATCAAGAGAGATATCAGTCAACTTTGTTCCTGGTTTCAATCCCATATAATTAAGAGCATCCTCATAATTTTCTTTATTCTTAAAATCTCTTGGTTCAGGAACTTTTTCATCAATAGAAGAGACCATTTCTGGAGAAGTTCCCCAAGTCACTTGAGGCAAGATTTGTTCCGATGAAAAACTGAATTCATTATCAAAAATAGCATCTGGATCAGATTTTAGAGAAATCCATGTATCCAATGCTTTATCAAATTGCTCTCCTAAGGGAGCGAAAGGCTTTCCTTTGATATAGTCAAAGGTGGTTTGATCAGGAGCAACCATTCCAGACCTTGCGCCAGCTTCGATAGACATATTACAAAGAGTCATTCTGCCTTCCATAGACAGATTTTCAATTGTGCTACCAGCATACTCGATATTAAATCCAGTTCCTCCAGCTGTGCCTACTTGTCCAATAATGAACATAGTTACATCTTTTGCAGACACCCTTTCAAGCAGATCTCCTTCAATATTAATTCTCATATTTTTTTGCTTGTAAGCAATCAAACATTGCGTAGCTAAAACGTGTTCAACTTCACTTGTTCCAATACCCATAGCTAAAGCACCAAAAGCTCCATGAGTAGAAGTATGAGAATCTCCACATACTACTGTCATCCCAGGTAGTGTAAGTCCTTGCTCAGGACCAATTACATGCACAATTCCCTGTCTTTCATCTCCTAAGCTAAAAAAATTAAGATCATATTTTTTTACATTTTCCTCAAGGGTTAAGACCTGTAGCTTGCTGGTAGAATCGCTAATGCCTTTTAAGCCTTTAGCTCTATTCTCAGTTGGAACATTATGATCCGGTGTAGCTATAATTGAATCAACTCTCCATGGTTCTATTTTTCTTTCTCTCAAGCCATCGAATGCTTGTGGAGAAGTAACTTCGTGAATCAAATGCCTATCTATGTAAATTAGAGAGCTTCCATCGTCTCTTTTGGCTACATGATGGGCATCCCATAACTTATCGTATAAGGTTCTTGAGGACATTACTTTTTAGGTTTAATTGGCTTTAACTTAGATTTTACATCAGCATTTTGTGCTCTATTTCTCAAGAAATGGTCCATGAGAGTTATTGCCACCATAGCTTCAGCAATCGGTGTAGCTCTCAAACCAACACAAGGATCATGTCTGCCTTTAGTTTGAACTTTAACCGACTTACCAGATTTATTTATTGTATTTCCAGAGGACATGATGCTGGAAGTAGGCTTCAAAGCAATGCTTGCGAAGATATCCTGCCCTGTGGAAATTCCACCAGTTGTACCTCCAGAATTATTTGACATAAATCCAGAAGGAGAGATTTCATCTCTGTTTTCTGTTCCACGCATAGATACAACTTCAAATCCCCTTCCAATCTCAACTCCTTTTACAGCATTAATACCCATCAGCCCATGGGCTAAATCAGCATCTAACTTATCAAAGACTGGTTCGCCTAAGCCAGGAGGAACATTCGTTGCCATAACTGAAATTTTTGCACCAATTGAATCTCCAGACTTTCTCAAAGAGTCAATCATATCCTCAATCTCGCGAACAATTTTCTTATCAGGACAAAAAAAAGGGTTTTTATTAATTTGATTTTTCGAAAAAGAAGAAATCTTAATATCTCCAATTTGAGATAAAAACCCAAAAATTTCAATTTTTTGATTTTTCTTGAGATATTTTTTTGCAATTGCACCAGCAGCAACTCTCATTACTGTCTCTCGAGCAGAAGATCTTCCTCCGCCTCTATAATCTCTTATTCCATATTTTTGAAAATAACTATAATCAGCATGCGAGGGTCTAAAGACATCTTTAATATTTTTATAGTCTTTGCTTTTTTGATCTTTATTTCTTACAAGAAGCCCTATTGGAGTACCTGTGGTCTTTCCCTCAAAAATTCCTGAAAGGATTTCTATTTCATCAGGTTCTTTACGCTGGGTAGTATATTTATTTGAGCCTGGTTTTCTTAAATCTAATTCTGCTTGGATTTCTTCTCTGGAGATTGACAAGCCAGGAGGACAGCCATCTATTATGCAGCCTAAAGCTTCGCCATGACTTTCACCAAAAGTCGTAACAGAAAAAATTTTACCAATAGTATTTCCCGACATATCGTTTAAAATTGAAAGTAAGATTATAAGCTATTAATCGTCCTTACTCGAATAGATGCAAAAATTAAGATTTAGTTCAGTTTTTTGGGATTTTGGAGGAGTCATAACTTCAAGCCCATTCGAAGCTTTTTCAAAATTTGAGATAGATAACGATCTCCCAAAAGATTTTATTCGTAAGGTTAACTCAACTAATCATAAAGCGAATGCATGGGCTAAGCTTGAACAATCAAAAATAAGCTTAGATGAATTCGATGAGCTTTTCAGAGAAGAAAGCAAATCCCTTGGACACGAAGTTAACGGAGGAGAGGTATTAAACCTCTTGCAAGGCGAAGTTAGACCAGAAATGGTAAGAGCTTTAGAAAAATTAAAGTCAAAAAATTTTAAACTTGCTTGTTTGACCAATAATTTTAATTCCGGTGATAAAAACCAATCTGCTTTAGATGATGCTAATAAAGAAAGAATGGAAATAATGAATAACTTTGATCATATAATTGAATCAAAAGAATTAGGCATTAGAAAACCTGACCTTGATTTTTACATGAAATCTTTAGAAATTACTGGAGCTGATCCTAAAGAGACAATTTTTTTAGATGATCTAGGCATAAATCTTAAACCCGCAAGGGAGCTGGGAATGGCTACTATAAAGGTCTTAGATAGCAATCAAGCTCTAAAAGAATTAACAGATTTAACAGGGATTAATCTTGAATAAAATTCTTATTCTTCTGAGCATTACTTTTTTAGCTGGATGTCAGATGAATATTCTTGAATACGAAAATCAGATTATTTCGGATGCTCAGCAATATCAGGCAAAAATTTCAAGGGATATTTGGGGTGTTCCTCATATTTCAGGAAAAAGAGATGCCGATGTAGCATTTGGCTTAGCATTTGCTCATGCCGAAGATGATATTAAAAACATTGCTGAGAATATGTATTTGTATAGAGCACAAATGGGACTAAAAGATGGCTCAAGTGGAGCTGTGATTGACTATTTAATCAAGGCTCTAAAAATCAGAGAAAGAGTTGAGGAGCAATATCAAGAAGTCCTTTCAGATGATGTTAGGTCGGTATTAGAAGCATACGCAACTGGTTTGAATTATTGGATGGTTAAAAATCCCAATAATAGTTTCAAAAAACATTTTCCTTTTACTGCAAAAGATATAGCGGCTGGTTTTGCAATTCAAAACCTTTTATTTTCTGGTGTAGTGAGTTCAATTCAAAGTTTAGAAAAATTAGAAGATTCATCAGAGCAAAGTTTTTCTTATTTGTATGAAAAAGATGATTTGGTGACAGGCTCCAATGCATATGCAATTAGCCCCAATAAAAGTTCAGATGGATCCACTAGATTAATGATCAATTCGCATCAACCTTTAGAAGGCCCATTAGCTTGGTATGAGGCTCACATCAAAAGTGAGGAAGGTCTTAATATGATGGGAGGTCTATTTCCAGGTTCGCCTTTTATTTTTGTTGGTTTCAATGAAAATTTAGGCTGGGGTTTTACTGTAAATAAACCAGATCTAACGGATATCTATAAATTAGTTATTAATCCAAATAATAAAGATCAATATCTTTTAGATGATGTTTGGTTAAATCTGGAAAAAGAAACCATCGAACTTCCTGTGAAAATATTTGGCCCAATTAATTGGACAGTGAAAAGAGAAGTTAAATATTCCAAGCACGGACCAGTCCTTGAAATAGGAGAAAAATCTTACGCTTTAAGGTTCGCAGGTATGGAAGATATCAAGCAAGTTGAACAATGGTACAAACTAAATAAAGCTAATAACCTTAAAGAGTGGATAAATGCAATGAGAATGAGATCTATCATTTCTTTTAATGGCGTTTATGCCGATAAAAAAGGGAATATCTATTTTCTTCATAATTCTTCTTCGCCAAAAAGATTGGAGGGCCTAGATTGGTCAGGAATTGTCGACGGAACTAGATCTAAATATATATGGGAAACATTTGTAGAATTCGATGAGATACCTCAAATCTTGAATCCCTCATCAGGATGGCTTGCAAGTACCAATCAGGATCCATTTAAGGTTACAGATCCAAAAGATAACCTAAAAAAAGAAAACTACTCTCAAACTTTAGGCCTGCAAACCAGAATGACAAATAGAGCTTATAGAATTAAAGAGCTATTTATGGGAAAAGATCAAATAACTGAAAAAGATTTTGATGATTTCAAATTTGATAATTCTTATTCAATAGATTCAAGGTCATATAAGTACGTTTCAGAAATTTTTGGATTAAATTTTGAAAATGAGAATTTAAAAAAAGGTCAAACGATTCTAAAAAATTGGGATTTAAAGACAAATTTTGATAATGAGTCTGCAACTCTTGGGGTTTGTGTCTTGAGTCCCGAATGGCTTGCAGAACAAGCAGCAGAAGTTCCTCCAGAATCAGAAGAAAGTTTTAAAACTTGTGTAAAAGATACTTTAAAAAATTATGGAAAATTAAATCCAAAGTGGTCAGAAAGAAATTTCATGTACAGAGGAAAGAAAAAAATCCCTGTTCAAGGAGGTCCTGACGTTTTAAGAGCTATATATGGCCTTGAGCAAGAAGATGGTGATCTAAAAGCAGTCGGTGGCGATGGTCTTTATATTCACGTTAGTTGGGATAAAGAAGGGAATCAAGAATCAAAAAGTATTCATCAATATGGAAGCGCCACTCAAGATGAAAACTCTTCGCATTTTTCTGATCAACTAGAGTTGTACATCGACGATAAGTACAAACCTACCTTCTATAAAGAAGTAGCCTTAAAAAGAAATATAAAGAAAGAATATACAGTTCCTTTTAAGTCGTCTCTATAGCTTTTTTAAAAGCAGGTCTTGCTTCAATTCTTTCGACATAACCCTTTAAGTTAGGCATATCATCTGTGACGCATCCTAAATTGGATAATTTAGTACAACAGTGGCCTGTCATGAATTCGACCCCTGAGAAGTCCCCTATTAAATATTCTTTTCCTTCAAGAGCCAATTCAATGGCTTGAAGTGATTTAGAAGCAAGTCTTTGGGCTTGACCTAAAACTGTTTCGTCTCTTCTTTCAGGCGGTAACAAAATAGTATGAACCACAATTGTATTCATTGGTTGAGCAATCATGCCCTCACAAAAATGAAACCATTGAAGATAATAAGGATATTCAGGAGAATCTACGCTTGGTTTCAGTCCACCATTTTTATGTTTCTCGAGGACATAATCAATAATAGCGCCTGATTCATATATGCTCACATCTCCATCCTCAAGAACCGGAATTCTTCCAAGGGGATGTCTTTTTCTATGCTCATCTGATTTTAGTGCTTCTGGATGAAATGGCATTGAATTTAGTTCGTAAGGTAATTCCAGTTCTTCAAGCAGCCAAAGAACTCTTTCTGCTCTTGAGGCAGGTGCAAAATGTAGTTTCAGCATAATTATTCTCCCAAAGATTTATTCTTTAATTAAAATTTCCATAAAGTCTGTCACATTAAGGTTCTCTAAACCGTCTTGATCTTCACAAATTTTCATTATTTTTTCAACGCGTTCTGTAGAAAATTGTGTTTTGAGGTTCTCTTCAAATTTTTTGATTAGCACAGGAATTCCCTCTTCCCTTCTTCTTCGATGACCAATTGGATATTCTACTTCTACTTTTTCTGTGGAAGAACCATCTTTGAAAATTATTTGCAATTCATTCGCAATTGACCTTTTTTCGGGATCCAAATAGTCTTTGGAATAATTTTTGTTTTCCTCAATAAACATTTTATTTCTTAAAGAATCAACTCTTGGATCATTGGCGACATCGTCTTCATAATCTTCGGCGACCAAATCACCTTTTAACAAACCAATTGCTGTCATATATTGAATACAATGATCTCTGTCTGCAGGATTATTTAATTCGCCTTCTTTACTAATGATTCTGATTGCAGACTCATGCGTTGTAATATTTATTTTTTCTATTTCTTCTAATCTATCAATTATTTCAGGATGAAGTTTTACTGCAGCCTCAACAGCTGTTTGAGCATGAAATTCTGCAGGAAAAGATATTTTAAATAATACATTTTCCATTACGTAGCTATTAAATTCCTGTGGTACAGAAAGAGGTTTTCCTTTGAACAAAACATCTTGAAAACCCCAAGTTGGAGCCGTTATTGCACTTGGATAACCAATTTGCCCTTTTTGAGTAATCAGAACTAGATTCATAGCCCTACTAGTTGCATCACCAGCTGCCCAGGATTTTCTTGGGCCAGCATTTGGTGCGTGCCTATATGTCCTGAGACTTTGTCCATCTACGAATGCTTGTGATAGGGAATCTAAAGCTTGTTCTTTAGTTAGACCCATCAAAGAAGAAATTACTGCGGTTGAAGCAACCTTAACTAATAAAACATGATCTAACCCAACTCTATTGAAACTATTTTCTAAAGCTAAAACTCCTTGAATTTCATGAGCTTTTATCATAGCTGTTAGAACATCTTTAATTTTCAAAGAATCTTTCCCTGAAGCTAAATTTCTTTGCGACACATAATCAGCAGCAGATAAGATACCTCCCAAATTATCAGATGGATGTCCCCATTCAGCTGCTAACCAGGTATCGTTAAAATCTAACCAGCGGATAATAGCTCCTATATCCCATGCGCCTTTGACTGGATCTAGAACAAATCTAGTACCAGGGACTCTTACTCCATTAGGTACTGATGTTCCTTCAACGTGAGGACCTAAGAGTTTTTTACAATCTTTAAAGTTTAATGCCAAAAGGCCGCACCCTATGGTATCCATTAAGCAATATCTCGCTGTTGTGTATGCTTCTGAGCTATCTATATCTTTCTCGTAAACAAACTCAATAATATTTTGAATTATTTTGTCAAAATCTTGACGGACGTTGGATTCAACATTTGATGACATTTTTATACCTGATTAGATTTATCTATTTTCAATATCAACCCATTCAGCGCTTTCAGGGCCAATGTACTCTTCGCTAGGTCGAATGATTCTATTGTCTGCTCTTTGTTCAAATACATTTGCAGACCAGCCAGTAGTCCTTCCAATGACAAAGAGTGGTGTGAAGATGTTGGTTGGAATTCCTAAGTAATGATATGCAGATGCCATAAAAAAATCGGTATTTGCAAACATGTTTTTCTCTTCGTCCATGGTTTTTTCTATTTCTTCAGATACTTGGTACAGCATTTCGTTACCATCTTGAACACTTAATTTTTTTGCCCATTCTTTAATAACTTTGTTTCTTGGGTCTTCAGTGGAATAAACTGCATGTCCAAAACCCATGATTTTTTCTTTTTTTTCTAAGAGATCTAAAACTCCTTTTTTTGCTTCTTCTCTTGAGGAGAATTTCTCAATCATTTCCATTGCAGCCTCATTTGCACCGCCATGCAGGGGACCTCTTAATGTGCCTATGCCAGCAGTAATACAAGAATGTAAGTCAGATAAAGTTGAGGCGCACGTTCTTGAAGCAAAAGTAGAGGCATTGAAACCATGCTCGGCATAAAGAATTAAAGAAGTATCTAAACACCTAATATGGTCTTCAGAAGGCTCTATGCCAGTAAGCAAAGATAAAAATTGTCCGCCAATTGTTTCGTGGGATGTTTCTGTATCAACGCTCATCCCATCATGTGAAAATCTATACCAATAGCAAATAACTGAAGGCAATATGGCTAGAATTCTGTCTGCTGCATCATTTTGATTTGAAAAATCACCCTCTGGTTCAAGATTACCCAATATAGAACAACCTGTTCTCATAACGTCCATCGGATGAGCAGAGGCAGGAATAAGTTCTAGTGTTTTTTTTAGCTCTTCAGGTAGTTTTCTATTTGAAATGAGCTTTTGTTGGTAGGCTTCTAATTCTGTCTTGTTAGGTAGATGGCCATATAAGAGTAAGTAAGCGACTTCTTCAAATTTAGCTTTATCAGCTAAATCTTCTATTGCGTAACCTCTATAAGTTAATCCATGACCTTCTTTCCCAACTGTTGAAAGGGAAGTCTGTCCTGCTACTTGGCCACGTAAACCCGCGCCTTCTAGTTTCTTTGCCATGAATTATTCCTTAGAAAATAAATCGTCTATTTTTTTTTCGTACGTATGATAGTCGAGAATCTCATATAATTCATCTCGAGATTGCATTTTTTCGAGTATTTTTTCTACGCTGCCATCATCGGAAATAGTTGAATAGACTTCTAGGGCAGCTTTAGACATTGCTCTAAAAGCACTTAAAGGATGCAAAATAATACTTATCCCTGCTTTTTTTAGCTCATCTTTTTTGAATAAAGGAGTCATTCCAAATTCTGTAATGTTAGCTAGAATCGGAACAGAAACTGTATCTGATAAAGTTTTGTAATCCTCAAGTGAAGTTATTGCTTCGGGAAAAAGTGCATTAGCGCCTGCCTCAACATATCTTTGGGCTCTTTCAATAGTGCCATTTATGCCTTCGTTTGCAAAAGCATCCGTTCTTGCCATGAGCATAAATTCATCGTCAGAAATTGCATCTCTAGCAGCTTTCATTCTGTCGCACATTTCCTCGGTTGAAACAATTTCTTTATTTGGTCTATGCCCACATCTTTTTTCTGATACTTGATCTTCAATATGAATTCCAGATGCGCCGGCAGTAATCATCTCTTTTGTGGTTTTTGAAATATTTAACGCTGAACCCCACCCTGTGTCGCAATCCACTAAAATTGGAAGATTGCTTATTCCTCTGATTCTTCTTAAGTCTTCTAAAACATTATCTAAAGATGTAAGGGCTAAATCTGGAAGGCCAAACGAGGCGTTTGCCACTCCAGCACCAGATATATATAAAGCTTTTATGCCGGTTTTTTTAGCAAGTAAAGCTGAATATGGATTAATAGCACCCGCAACCGAAAGTGGTTTCTCATTTTTTAAAACTTCAAAAAAAGAGTTGCTCACTAAATATGCTCCTCTAGAATTTTCTTCAATTCATTGTGGGATGAAGCTGTAAGGAGGTGAGGATATTCTTCTTTTATGTGCTTTGGAGCCTGAAAAAATATTCCCAAGTCAGCGGTATTTAGCATATTGATATCGTTATAAGAATCTCCTGAAGCAAAAACTTTAAACTTTAGTGATTGCAAAGCCTCAATTACCTTTTGTTTGTTGTTAGGCTGTCTAAGTTTGTAACCTGTAATTTTATCGTTTTCAACTGTCATGTTATGGCAAATAATTGAGGGATATCCTAGCTTTTCTACTAGAGGCCAAGCTAATTCATAAAAAGTATCAGAAACTATAGTGACCTGAAATTTTGATCTTGCCCAATTTAAGAATTCTTGAGCTCCATCAAATGGATCTATATTTCTAACTATTTTTTGGATATCACTTAATTTAATATTTTTTTCATTCACCACTTTCATTCTTAAAGACATGAGCTCATCATAATCTTTAAGGTCTTGTGTGGTTAACATTAATTCTTCTGAATTAACTTCTTTTGCAAGACATTGCCAAATTTCGGGGATAAGAACTCCTTCAAAATCTAAACAAAGATGCACCATCCTTACCTTCGGATGAGTTTAATGTTTTCGAATACTTTATCTAAATCTTTTTTAGATTTTGTGGCACAAGCCTTGGCAACAATTTTTTTTGTTAGATGTGGGGCAAACATATTGATGAATTCGAATAAGTGACTTCTAAGATAAGTTCCTCGCCTGAAACCCATATATGTGGTTCCAGAGTCAAACAGGTGATTAGCAGGTATAGAAATTAAATCTTTATCTTCTTCTTCATTAAAAGCCATGCTAGCAATGATTCCTACTCCGGTTCCCATTTTTACATAAGTTTTTATTACATCTGCATCAGTTGCAGTGAAAACTACATTTGCTTTCAAACCTCTTTCAAAAAAAGCTCTATCCAAATCATTGCTTCCAGTAAAACCAAAAACGTATGTGACTATAGGATACTGAGAAAGATCCTTAAGTTTTATTTTAGGTATTGAGGCTAAAGGATGTCCTTTAGGAACAATGATACTTCTTGACCATTTGTAACAGGGCATTTTCACTAAATTTTCACCCTTTTCTGTTGTTTCTGTCCAAAGTGCTATGTCAACTTCTCCTTTTGCTGCCATCTCAACGGACTCGTCTGGAGTGCATTGGTGCATTTGAAAGTGAACGTTGGGATACCTTTTGACAAATTTATCTACTACTTTAGGTAAGGTAAATTTAGCTTGAGTATGAGTGGTGGCAATGCTCAAGGTTCCGTACTCTTCATCTGAAAATTCTGTTGCTGCATGTTTAATGCCATCAACTAAAGCAAGGATTTCTTCAATTTGCTCAAGAATTCTTTCTCCTACAGGGGTTATCGCCACCAGGTGTTTTCCTGATCTTTCAAAAAGCTCTACGTCGAGCTCTTCTTCTAAAAGCTTAATTTGTTTACTTATGCCAGGTTGAGAAGTAAAAAGGGTTTTAGAAGCTTTAGAAACATTTAAGTTACTTCTTGCTACTTCTCTGACATATACAAGTTGCTGAAATTTCATCTCTAATTATTAATTTACTATATTTCTGTTGATTATAAAAAACTTTATTTTAAACACTTTTTAATAATATACAAAAGTATTACAAAAATTATAAATACTGTATATAATTACAGTTATGAAAAATTTAACTAAAAGGCAAACTGAAATTTTTAATTACATTAAAGATGAAATTGAAAGTAATGGATATCCCCCTACCCGATCTGAAATTTCCAAAACCTTTGGGTTTAAATCACCTAATGCAGCTGAAGATCATTTAAAAGCATTGAAGAAAAAAGGGGTGCTTGATTTAGCTGCTGGTACATCGCGAGGAATTACTTTGTCAAATCAATCATCAGGAATTCCAGTGATTGGTTTAGTAAGTGCCGGAGGACCTATTTTAGCTGAAGAAAATATAGAAAAAACCATCCCAAATAATCCTGGAATACTTTCACATGGAGTAGATTTTTATTTAAAAGTTAAGGGTGACAGTATGGTTGATGTAGGAATTTTTGAAAATGACCTTATTGCGATTAATAAAAATATTCCTGTTAAAACTGGATCAATAGTTGTGGCTAGAATAAATGATGAAGTAACAGTAAAGACACTTACCAAGATTTCAGACTCTCAGGTAATCCTAAGGCCTGAAAATTCTTCTTACTCTGATATTAATGTAAATCCAAAAAAGGATAATCTTGTTTTTGAAGGAACTTGCGTAGGTCTTTTAAGAGATTTTTCTTAAAGCTTTTCGTATTGGTCTATAGAAAATGCATCTTTAATTAAGCTATCTTGTTCAATTTCCTCTAACTTATAAAAGTTATTAGGACATTCAACCTCTTTCTCACCACATTTTATAAATTTTACAAATTTAAATGCTTTCCCGGGCTTTCTAATTTTTATGCCAATTGGTCTTTTATCATCAGGATGAAAACCTAAAACTCTTAAAGATTTTAAAACAAACAATCTTGTATCTTTATTTTCATAATCAAGTTCATGAGGATTGTAATAAGAAACTTTGGGGTTTTTAGGTTTATCTTCCGGAGGTAGCTTGGATGCTTTATTAAAACCATCAAACTCAGTGTATTCTCCAAATCTTCCATTCTTTAAAAATATTGGTATTCCGCTATTCTCTTCTATGAATAATATATTTTCTCCAGAATCTCTTTCTATTAGCTCTACTGCTCTGTTTAAACCAATATCTAAAATGTTTTCATCCTCATCAGGACTACCAAATATTTTTTTATCATCTCTCATAGTCCAAACACAAGGACCATTAATACTCATGTCGGCAAAAATGGGCTCATTTAAATCAGGATGATTGCCTAACTCTTTTGGGAGTTCTTTATAGGTTTCCCATGTAGTAGAAAAATCAAAAGGTTTTTTTGTCCATTTACATTCTGAGCAGCCGACAAAATATCCAAATTTTCCTTTTTTCAAACTCGTTTGGCTATCGCATTTAGGACAATTTCTAATAAATTTTCCTGATTCATCTCTAGGAAAGATAACTTCTTCTAGCTCTTCATTTAGCAAATCTAAAACTTGTCTAGTTTTAAAATTTTCACCATCGTTTAGAGGTATTCCATCAATTTTTTTGTTCAAATAATTTTGAAGTTCTTCCCAGAACTTATCCAAGACCTCAGTCCAAGAAATACTTCCTTCTGCAATTTTATCCAGTTCCGTTTCTAACTCAGCAGTGAATTTAGTTTCAATAAAAAATTCTTTATAAACCCCGCATAAATATGAATTTAAAACTCTACCCAGATCAGATGGAGCAATTGATTTAGCTCCATAAGCATATTTTTTATCTCTAAGACCCTTCACAGTAGATGCATATGTTGAGGGTCTACCTATTCCAAGCTCTTCCATTTTTTTTATAAGAGAGGCTTCAGAATATCGATTAGGAGGAGATGTAAATTTTTGCTCAGAAATGAATTCAACAAGACTTACATTCTCGTTTTCCTTTAGATTTTCTGGGAATTCTATGATTTCTGAAGAATCTTTTTTAGAAAGAGTTTCAAAGCCTTCAAAGAGAGTTTTTCTAGAAGAAGCATTAAAAACATATTTATCATCTTTAGAACAAACTACTATTTTTTTTCTTTCATGTTGAGAGTTAGACATCTGACTTGAAAGAGTCCTATTCCAAATTAAGGTATAAAGCTTTTGTTCGTCTTGCCCAAGGTTAATATTTTCTGGAAAAGTTTTAATGTTAGTAGGCCTTATTGCTTCATGAGCTTCTTGAGAATTTTTTACTTTGGATTTGTAGACTCTAACTTGGTCAGATAAAAATTTATCACCAAATTTTTCGACAATTACATTTCTAATTTCTTGCAAAGGAGGTGGTCCAGGATTCTCTTCGCTAAAAGGCTCTCCAGTATTGGGAGATGTACTTATGTTAATTCCATCTGTTCTCAAGTATGTAATTAAACCAGCTTCATAGAGATTCTGGGCTGCCCTCATAGTTCTGTCTGCGGTAAAACCCAAAAAACTGCTTGCGGTCATTTGTAAAGTCGATGTTCGAAATGGTGGATTTGGGGAACTACTTTGAGGTTTTGTTTCAATAGATTGGATATAGAACTCCTTAGAGTTCAATTCAGATTCAATTTCTTTCATATCTTTTTCTGAAGATATGGGGTTCTTTTTTAAATCTTCTGCGTTGAATTTAGTTAGCTCAGCATCAAAAACAAAATCTTCATAGTTAAATTTACTCGATATAGGCCAATATTCTTCCTTAATGTGTTTATCTCTTTCAATTTCTCTTTCGCAGATGATTCTCAAAGAAGGAGATTGAACTCTTCCAGCAGATTTAGCTGGTGGAGCATGTCTCCAAACTAAAGGAGATACTTTAAATCCAATTAAATGGTCTAAAATCCGTCTTGCTAAATAAGCATCAACTAAGTCTTGATCAATTTCTCTTGGTGAATTTATAGCTTGCTTGATAGCTGATGAGGTAATTTCGTTAAAAGTGATTCTTTTAACTTCTTTATCTTTCAATAATTTTTTTTCAGAAAAATCTGAAAGTAAATGCCAAGCAATAGCCTCTCCTTCTCTATCTGGATCGGTTGCTAAATATACAGTATTTATAGTTTTGCAAATCTTCCTTAACTCTTTGATAGTTTTTTTTCCTTTTTGAGTTTCTTTCCAAGATAAATCCATCCAGTTTTGTGGATTAACCGCATTTTCATCATCTGGAAGATCTCTAATATGACCCAAACAAGCTGCAACCTCCCATTGCTGATCTGGGAAGTTTCTATCCAAATATTCAGTGATCTTGGTTGCTTTTGCTCCAGACTCTACAATGACTAAATTTTTCATCCTTTTTTAATATGAGGTATTTTTTACAGTTTTGTCAAGAAGACGAAATTTTTAAAGCTTTTTTTAAAAGCGAATTGCCTTTATAGATGTATCCCGTATAAAGCTGAACTAAATCTGCTGAATTAGATAATCTAACCTTAACATCACTGGAACTCATCACTCCACCTGAAGCAATTAGAGAAGATTTTTCTTGTTTCAATTGAGCTACTTTTTTCTGAATATTTTCTGCTTTTTTAGTAAGCTTTGCACCACTCATACCACCTTGATTTGGATAAGTATGTTCAGTAGTTGTATTGCAACATATAAAACCATCTATATTATTTTTTTCTGAAACTTTAATTAAGTTTTTTAAATTATCGTCTGTTTCATCTGGAGAAAGTTTGACAAAAATAGGAGTATTCTTTTTATGCATATCAACTAATTGAACTTTTTTTTGAGAAATCTTTTCTATTAGAAACTCAAGATTTTCATGAGCAGATAATTCTCTGAGGTTTTGAGTGTTTGGAGATGAAATATTAATGGCAAGATAATCAGCTTCGAGATAAAAATAATCCATTAAATGGAGATAATCTTGCCAGGCATTTTTAGTTTTTGTGTTCTTACTTTTCCCAATACTAATTCCAAGAATACCGTCAAACATAGGTTTATATTTTTTTATATTTTTGAGAACTTGAACAGAACCAGCATTGTTAAAACCCAATGAATTTACAAGTGTTTTATCTTTGGCAAACCTAAAAATTCTTGGCTTTGGATTACCAATTTGGGGTTCCAAAGTTACTGTACCTATCTCAACAAAACCAAAACCAAGGGAGCTAAGAATATGAAAATATTCTGCATTTTTATCTAAACCGCCTGCAATTCCAATTCTATTTTTGAATGATAAATTTTTTATATTTATTTTAGATTTTTCAATGTTATTTGAAGCAAATAAACTAATTAGATTTAAACTATAAACTAACTTTAAAAGCTTAAGGGTTATATTTTTAGCCGTCTCTGCAGAAAAAATTCTTAATATTAATAAAGTTAGATCTTCTAAAAATTTTATCAATTTAATTGTTAAGCGCACTTATAGCTGCTGCTGCAGTAGCAAAGTTTGCAAGAATAGGTGTAAAAATTCTAAAAATTGAAATTGCATTAAATGGAGTAGAATCTCTTGGAACTATGATGGTAGAGCCTGGTTCGATTTTACTTCTACCAATTCTCCATGAATCTAAATTTCTAACTGCTTGGCCATTTGGGAGAATCACGAAAATTCCTCTTTTATCTGCAGAATCTGCCATACCTCCCGCTAACTTAATGTAATCATTCACTCGAAGGTTTTTTGAATAGACAAAACTAGTTGGAGCTAAAACTTCTCCAGTTACAGTAATAGTAGACTTTTCTGAAGGAATATAGATCCTATCGCCAGAATTTAAAACGATATCTATTTCAGGATTTTTTTTCAATCTTTCTAAAGACATCTCTGTAACAATTCTACCTACAGGTGAAATATCTTTTAACCTAGTAATTAAGTTAGAAATTACTGAAAGAGCAAGCTGAGGATTACCTGTATTTGTGATTGCTCCACTTGTTAAAGAAGTAGCTATGCCCTCCTCCAATTGATCGGCTGCTCTATTGAAAGCCTCCTTTTCTCTTTTAGCTACAGAAGATCTTGTAAATACTCCTCCGTATGGATAAGCATTTTTTTCATATCCTCCAGCTCTTTCTAATAAAGAGCTTAATTTTTCACCTTTGGAAATGGAGTAAGTCCCTGGATTTTTAATAAAACCACTCACGGATACTGAGAAAGTTTCTTGTTTATCAGGATCTTGTTGCAATACGATTGATTTGGGGAATGAGGAAGAAAAAATCATATTTTCTGATTCATTAAAATTAATATTCTGAATATCTTTTTCAGAATAAAAAATTTCATAATTTCCAGATTTTCCTAAGTTGGTTGCTCCTCCAGCAAAAGATGTTAAATTCTTTAAATTAATATTATTTGTTATTGGATAAAATCCAGGCTTTCTAATTTCTCCACTTACAAGAGAAGCATTTTCTAAAGCAACGATAAGTAAATCTGGGTTGTCTTCAAAGATTTTTGGACAGCCCTCATTTAAGCCCAATCGGTCAGAAATATTAGTTTCTGAAGTCGAAAATTTTAAACTTTTAAGATTTGAAATAAGCGTGGAAGCATTGAATTTAGCAACATACTTCAATGACTTACACGGATATCTATCATCCGGTATGAATTTAGATAAATTTTTTCTTTTTAGATTAAATTCTTCTCTTTTTTCTGCATCAGTACTTGTTGACTGTCTTCGAGAAGAATCTATTTGATCGGTAGAAGTCAAAGGAGCTGCATTATTTTGAGAAGCAAGATTTTTTTTCTTTTCTTCCTCGTAAAAAAGATCAATCTTAATTTTATCTTCTTCTGATAAAAGTCCTAATGCATCAGCTAAAAGAGCTGAATTTATAAAATCTATATCGTATTGAGAAAATACATAAATGAAATCGTTAGGCTTAAGATTGAATTCTTCTCTGGTTTTTAAATTTAGATCAGTTGCAAGAAATTCTCTTGAGCCATTATCATCTCGTCTAGAAATAATGCTAAAAGGAAGGTAAGTTTTATCAGTTAAGTCATTTTCATCGATGAAGTCTGAAACCTTAGAATTTTCAATAAAAGAATAAACTCCTCTGTTACTTAAAAAACCTTCTATGCGAATATTATTTGAAAGCTTCCCAGATAGATCATGAATAAAAATTTCATCAGAATCTTTTAATTTAATGGAATTAATATTTTTTAAAGAGTAATCAGTAAATTCCCTCTCTCCCTGATCATTTAATCTGCTTAGTGTTATCTTGTTTTTATCAGCTTTACTTGATAGGCCAGATGCAAAATTCAAAACATCCTTAAATGTTTCACCTTCCTTGATTTCATAAATTGCTGGTCTATTAACATTTCCCCAAATTTTTACCCTTTCTCCAACAGGATTTACAAGTAATGCATCTCCAGATTGAATTCTTAAATCATTTGAAGTATTGGCATTAATTAGTAATTCATACATATCTAAAGAGCCTATTTCTTTATTTGCTCTTTTTAAAGATATGTTTCTTAAGGAGCCATTCTCGGTTGGTCCCCTAGTATTAAAAAGAATGCTTGAAATTGAAGATAGTGGTGAAAAATTGTAAGAGCCAGGTCTTTTTGAATTTCCCAATACAAAGACCTGTATTGTTCTGAGTCTACTCAATGAAATTTCGGCTTCTGTTCCAATCAACGAAGCTTGAGTAATATTTTTTAATTTTTCTGAGGCCTCATCAAAGGTCAAGCCGCTAAAAGATATAGTTCCTAATTCTCTTAAAAAGACATTACCTTCTCGATTTACTGAAACTTTTTTGATGGCCTGAATGCTTCCAGAGAAACTTATAGTTAATTCATCTCCAGGACCTAAGACATATTCTCTAGGAGCTGCAATGATACCGCTGGAATCAAATGAAGTTTCTATATCAAAAAGATCGTAACCAAAAAAAGAAGGGATTACGTTATCAAACTCATCATACTCAACAGATCTCTCATCTGTTTCTAAGAAAGAATCTCTTCTTGACTGATTTAATTCATCATAATCTGAGTTTTCTTCAACATCTGTGCTGATTCTAGATTCAACAGAAGATCTAATTGATTCAGGTAAAAATCTAAGATATTCGTCGTAATCACTAACTTGAGCAAAAGAATTAGTAATAAAAAAAAGTAAAAATAAATTTTTTATTTTATTTAACAATTGGAAGGCCCCAGTAAAGTTTTGATCTGCACGCTTCAAAGTAGTCATAATCATTTGGATGAATTAAACGATATCTTGTTGAGCTATTTTTTATCTTCAGAGAATCTCCAGAATTTAGATCAAATTCATTATGCCCATCAAGAATAACTTTTGCTTTTTCATCATGTTCATATTTAAGTTCCAATTCATCTTCTGCTGGAATTATCAGCGGTCTAGTAGATGAGCTGTGTGAAAACATCGGCATAATAGCAAAAACATCCAGTGTAGGATATAAAACTGGTCCACCGCCCGAATACATATAGGCTGTTGATCCAGTTGCAGACGAAACAATTAATCCGTCTGATTTATGATTAGCAATTAATTTATTATTTTTAAAAAGAGAAAAACTAGTCATTTTTGCAAGTTCTCCTGAATGGAGAACGACTTCATTTACTAAAAGAAAAGAATTATTTTTATCCGAAACTTCTAAAAGATTTCTTGACTCTTCTTGGTAATTGCCTGTTAAAATTTTAGGTAGTTCAAGTTCTAAAGAACCCAATTGCAAATCTGTTAAGAAACCGAGTTTGCCTATATTCACTCCTAGGAAAGGAGTATTCAAATGGCAAAGATCTCTTATGGCTCCTATCATCGTACCGTCTCCACCAATTACCAAAATAAGATCTTCAGATGCGTCTAATTTTTTTAATTCTTTTTGAGACTTATTAGCTACGATGTGATTTATGGCGACATTATTTTCCTCAAGAGTTTTTTCACACCTTTTCAAGGTTTCTTTGTAGTCTCTGGTTGAGGAATGAATGATGTTTATTGACGAAATTTTATCCATTTGTTGTTTGTAAATCTTTTGGATTAAAGTTTCTCACGAAATAAATGAATATTGTATCTACTATTGCTATAAAAAACTTAAAGACGTATTTAGTTAATGCAATTCCCAGGGCTACTTTGAATGACATTTGCCCTGCCAAAACCCATACGAAAGTGTATATGAAAGTATCAAGAGCTTGAGAGCTCAAAGTTGAAACATTATTTCTTAGCCAAAGATACTTATCGCCAGTTATTGTTTTGATTTTATGAAAAACCCATACGTCAAAAGTCTGACTTATTAAATATGCCGTTATCGATCCTATTACGAATATAGGCGAGTAAAGAGCTAGAGTAGATATTGCTTGATGAACTTCATTGGCTGACGTAGCTATTCCTGATGGCAAATAATAAGTGCTTAAAACAAGAGTAAACATTACTATTACGTTTGCTACTGCTCCAATAATTACCGCCCTATTTGCTTCTGCTCTGCCATATTTTTCATTCAATAAATCCGTTGCAAAGTATATCCCCGAATACATTATCGCTCCCATACTCACTACAAACGTATTTCCAAAAATAGTAAGTTCACTTACTTTGCCGCCCTGTAAGTTTGCGAGAATAATTCCTAGAATTACTGCGGTATAAAGTCCATTCTTACCGAAAAAATAGAACAATATTATTGCCAAAGTTAAGTCATAAAACACCGTAAATATCCATAAAAATTCTGGATTTTGGCTAAAAAATTCTAAGTTCATGGCTGATTAATTATTAAAAATTGCTACAATTAGACACGTTTAGAAACAAAAAATCACTTAAAAACTTATATTATAAAAATTATGGAAAATTTAGATCAATTTAGAAAAGAAACAAAAGAATGGCTTAAAGAGAATTGTCCGCCTGAAATGAAAAAACCAATGGGTCCTGGAGATGTAGTGTGGGGAGGAAGAAACTGTAAATTCCCTCACCCAGATGCAAAATTGTGGTTGGAAAGAATGGGTGAAAAAGGTTGGACTTGCCCTACGTGGCCTAAAGAGTATGGTGGTGGTGGTCTAAGTTTTGACGAAAATAAAATTCTGCAAGAAGAATTAATGGCTATAAGAGCTAGACCAGCATTATCGAGTTTTGGTATCTGGATGCTTGGGCCGGCGCTACTTGAATTTGCTTCTGAAGAACAAAAAAAGAAGTACATTCCTGAAATTGTCAAAGGAGAGATTAGATGGTGCCAAGGTTATAGTGAACCTGGGTCTGGATCAGATCTTGCTAGTCTCAAGACTAAAGCTGAAGACAATGGAGATCATTTTGTAGTAAATGGTCAAAAGGTTTGGACTTCTTATGCTGATGACTGTGACATGATATTCACTTTAGTAAGAACAGGTCCTCAAGAACCGAAACACAATGGTATAAGTTTTTTACTTATCGATATGGATCAACCGGGAGTTACAACTAAACCGATAAAACTTATCTCAGGAAAATCTCCCTTTTGTGAAACTTTTTTTGATAATGCGATTGTTCCAAAAGAAAATTTAGTTAGCGAATTAAATAAAGGCTGGGATGTTGCAAAAAGGCTTCTTCAACATGAAAGAAATATGATTGCTGGAATGGGTCTTGGAGGCGCAGGCTCTGCTAAAAAGAAAAAAGATCAAACTATTTCATCAGGAATGGCAACCATGGCAAAAACATATGTTGGAGAAGATGAAGGAAGGTTGGCAAATCCGGGTTTGAGACAAAAAATTGCATCTTTTGATATTAACTCACATGCATTTTCTCTCACAATGAAAAGAGCAAGTGAGGAAAGTAAGTCTTCAAATTCTGGGCCGAGTCCTGCATCATCAATGTTTAAATATTATGGTAGTGAGAGTAATAAACTCAGATATGAATTAATGCTTGAAGCAATGGGTACGAAAGCTCTTGGATGGGAAGGAGAAGGCTTTGGTCCTGCAGAACTTGCAATTACTAGAGAGTGGCTTAGAACTAAGGCTAATTCAATTGAAGGCGGAACTTCAGAAGTTCAGCTTAATATTATTGCGAAGCGAGTCTTAGATCTGCCTCAATAATAAAAATTTCTTTGGGAGAAAAAAATGTCATTAGTTTTGAATGAGGAACAAGTCTTTCTAAAAGACAGTGCTAAAAAATTTGCAACAGAAAAAACCCCTACTACTCATTTTCGTGAAGTTAGGGATAGTGAAATTGAAAACTGTTACGACGATAAAATTTGGCAGGAAATGGTATCACTTGGGTGGACCGGTATTTTAGTTCCTGAAGAATTTGGTGGCTCTAATTTTGGAGTAGCCGGTATATCATCTATTTTAGAAGAGCTTGGCAGAACACTTACTCCTTCACCTTTATTTTCAACGGCAGTAGTTGGAGTTAGTTTAATTAAACATGCAAATGTTGATGTAAAGAAAGACATTCTTTCAAAAGTTGTACAAGAAGGTCTCAGACTTTGCTTTGCCATCGAAGAAAGCAACCATCATGACCTTCTAAAAATATCTTGTGAAGCCAAAAAAGAAGGAAAAAACTTCAATATTTCAGGTGAAAAGTCCTTTGTTATTGATGGTGGTTTTGCAGATAAAGTCATTATTGCCTGTAGGACTTCTGGAGAAGAGGGCAAAAAGGACGGACTGTCTCTTTTTGTTTTGGATGCTGATTCTAAAGGTTTAACTATTACGCCTACAAAGATGGTGGATTCTAGAAACGCAGCAAATATGAAATTCGATAATGTAAAAGTATCTTCAGACATGTTAATTGGCAAAGAAGGTGATGCTTATGAAATTATTGAATCTGTATTGGATATTTCTAGATCTGCAATTTCTGCGGAAATGTTAGGTAGCGCTCTTCAAGCATACGAGATTACTATTGATTACTTAAAAGAAAGAGAACAATTTGGGTCAAAAATTGGTTCCTTTCAAGCTCTTCAGCACAGAGCGGCAATTATGTTTTCTGAATTAGAACTATGTAAGTCATGTGTTATCGAATCAATTACTTCCTTCGATGAGGGGGGAAATGATTCTGAAAGATTGGCAAGTCTTTCAAAAGCTAAAGTTGGAGAAGTATTTCATTTAATTTCAAATGAATCAGTTCAAATGCATGGTGGAATAGGTGTTACTGATGAATACGATATTGGACTTTACCTAAAAAGAGCTAGAGTAGCTGAGCAAATTTTTGGAGATTCTAATTTTCACAAAAATAGATATGCTGAATTAACTGGCTATTAAATTCAATTGTGGATGAGAATAAAACGGAAAAACTTCTTAAAATTATATCTGAATTAAGAGATCCAATTACTGGATGTGAATGGACTAAATCTCAAACTTCAAAAACCCTCCTCCCTTTTATATTAGAAGAAGCTAAAGAAGTTATTAATGCTTTTGAAAAGGAAGATAACGAAAATCTCAAAGAAGAATTGGGCGATCTTCTTTTGCAAATAGTTCTCCAGAGTAAAATTGCTGAAGAAAATAAACTATTTTCTTTTAATGAAGTAATTGATAACTTATGTGAAAAACTGATTAGAAGACATCCTTATGTTTTTCATGATAAAAGGCCTCATACAATTGAAGAACAAAGAGAAGCATATTTTAAGATTAAAGATTTAGAGAAGGCAAAGTGAAGTTTTTACTTGAAAATTTAATAGGAATAACATCTATTTCCATTTTGGTTTTGAATACTGTCATCTTGTCGTGTTTGTTAATACCTTTGGGAATAATTAAATTTTTATTACCAGTTACAACCCTAAAAGTATTATTCACCAAATTTATTATTAAAATCGGTGAGTTATGGATTTTCACGAATAAAATTTGGGTAAAAGCTTTGCACAATCCGAAATGGCAAATTATCGGTAAAGAAAATATTAAGTCTAATGGTTGGACAATAGCGACTTCGAATCATCAATCATTTGCGGATATATTTCTTCTTCAAGATATCACTAATAGAAAGATGCCTATGCTTAAATTTTTTATGAAATATGTTCTTATTTATGTTCCAGTTATAGGTCTTTCTTGGTGGGCTTTAGATATGCCTTTTTTAAAAAGGTATACAAAAAAACAACTGGAAAAGAATCCCAAGATAGCTGGAAAAGATGTGAAAGAAATGAAAAGAGCTTTGAAACATTACGCTCTTTATCCTGTTACTGTATTTAGTTTTGCTGAAGGAACAAGATTTACTCTAAAAAAACATCTCAATCAAAATAGCCCCTTCAAGAATCTTTTAAAGCCCAAAGAAGGAGGTTTAGCAACAGCTTTGAGCCTTGTAAGTAAAATTGATTCTTTAGTTGATTTTACGATCAAGTTTGATTCAAAAAAAAGAAGTTTTTGGGATTATCTTTGTGGAAGAATGAATTCAGCAAAAATTATCATCAAAGATATAAAAGTTCCAAAAAAATTTCTTGATGAAAATTTATTAGACAACCAAGCTTTAAGATCTGAATTCAAGGAATGGGTAAATTCAGTGTGGATGGAAAAAGACCTATTGCTCACTAATAGAGACTAAATCCATGATATTCAAATTAAATAAATTTCTTGTTCTTTTAATTTTCTTTTTAGCTTCGCTTAATCTTTTAAGTGAAGAATCTTTGAAGCCAAAGAACGAATATAGTTTAGTTATAAATGAAATAATCCAAATTCTTGATCGAAATCATTTTAAAAAGAATATTAAAATTAATGAACAGAGAGTTATTGATAACTTTTTGGTAAATTTAGATAAAGAAAAAACTGTATTCACTTCTGGAGATTTAAACTCATATTCGACTAAATTTAAGAATATTTATAACTTAGACGAAATATTTAGAATTTACGAAAATTATTCAAATAGATCGCTTGAACTGATTGGCTATCAAAAAGAGGTAGTTAATTTGATAAATGCTTCAAATGACTTAAATACAACAGAATTTATTAAAAAAAGTAGAGAAAACGAAAAAAGATTCAATTCTTTAGATGCTATCAAAAATTATCATGCTCTTTTAATAAAAAATGAATTTATAAACATTCTTTTATCGAGTGATGACTTTGAAAGCTCTAAGTTAAAACTTCTCAAAAGACTCAAAAATAGGGTAAAAAGTTTAAAAAGAATTAAGTCAGACGATATCTTTTCTTTGTATACAAATTCAATTACCTCTCTTTATGACCCTCATACAAATTATTTATCTCCAAAGTCTCAAGAGGACTTTGAGATAAACATGAGTCTTTCTCTTGAGGGTATTGGAGCAATTTTGTCTACAGAAGATGGTATTACCAAAATAGTCAGATTAATTCCAGGAGGGCCTGCTGATAAATCAGGCCTCTTGAAGGTTAATGACAAAATTGTAGGGGTAGCTTCTCAACCAGAAAATGATATAGAAGATGTTAGAGATTGGAGAATCGATGAGGTGGTTCGACTTATTAGAGGTCCAAAGAATACCAAAGTAAGGCTTGAAGTTATTCCCAATTCTTCTCCGGATGACGTCTTAGGCAGAGTGATTGAAATTACTAGAGGATTGGTAAAACTAGAAGATCAAGCAGCAAAGAAAAAGAAGGTAGAGATATATAGACCAAATAAATCTTACAATATTGGGGTAATAGACTTACCTGCCTTTTATATGGACTTTGATGCGTTTAGTAGAAATCAATTTAACTATAAAAGCAGTTCAAAAGACGTCAGGAACCTTTTAAGAGAATTAAAAGATGAACAGGTAGATGGGGTAATTCTTGATTTAAGAGGAAATTCTGGCGGTTCTTTATATGAAGCTTACTCTCTTGCAAAGCTTTTTATTGGAAAAGGAAGTATCGTTCAAGTAATGGAGTCGAATGGCTCGGTTCAGCCTTTAGGTCATACAAGAGGGATTCAAAACTATGAAGGACCGGTTATGGTTTTAGTGGATAAACTAAGTGCCTCGGCTTCGGAAATTCTTGCAGGAGCTTTTCAAGATTACAAAAGAGGATTAATAGTGGGCTCAAATACTTTCGGTAAAGGGACTGTTCAACGACTGGAAAATCTCACCTATGGACAACTAAAATTTACAGAACAGAAGTTTTATAGAGTCTCCGGAAAAAGCACCCAAAATTTAGGAATTATCCCTGATATTAACCTACCTTATGTTTTTGATAGTGAAGAAGTTGGGGAAATGGCTCTTGAAAACTCTCTTCCTTATGACAATATTTCATCTTTAGAGTATGAACCTTTTAATTCAACTTCAAATATCGAGATGATTCAAAGTTTCTCAAAAAAAAGAGTATCCGATTCAAATTTGCATGAGTACATTAAAGATCAAAAAACTCAAAGCAAAAACGAAATAGATAAAAAATTGATTCCCGTAAATTATTTAGTGAGAAAATCTGAAAAAAGAGCTCAAGAAGAAAAAAGACTATTCATTGAAAATAGATTCAGAGTTTCTGTTGGTTTAAAGCCCTATTTAAATTTTCAAGAGTTTTTAGATGCTGATCCTGAAGAATTGAAAGAGTTTTCCGAGAAAATGGTTTTAGAGGAAGCTGCCAGAATATTAATTGATCAAATTAATTTTAATAAACCAAAAAGGCTCTCCAGTTCAGACTTCAGATGAAAATTTTTTCCTTCAATGTAAATGGCTTAAGAGCAAGGCTACACCAGATGAGTGCTTTAATTGATAAGCATTCGCCTGACATTATTTGCCTACAAGAGACAAAAGTAGACAATGTAAATTATCCCATGGAGAGCATAAATGAACTCGGTTACAAAGCGATAATAAATGGTCAAAAAGGACATTATGGAGTATCAACCCTTTACAAATCTGAACCTTTAGATTTTCAAATAGGCTTCCCCACAGACAAAGAAGACGCACAATGTAGGCTAATTTCTTCAAGACACAAGTTTTCTACTCAAGAAGTAACCATTATCAATGGGTATTTCCCCCAAGGAGAAAGCAGAGATAATCCAAAAAAATTTCCTTACAAAGAAAAGTTTTTTAAGGACTTGATGATCTATTTAAATGAGAATTTTACTCCAGAAGACAATATTATTATCTTGGGAGACCTAAATATTTCTCCAGAAGATATTGATATAGGCATTGGAGAAAACAATAGAAAAAGATGGCTAGCAACAGGAAAATGTAGCTTCCTGCCTGAAGAGAGAGAATGGTTAGAAAAAATAAAGACTTGGGGATTTTTTGATTCTTATAGAAAATTTTTCCCAGATTCTAATGATAAGTTCAGCTGGTTTGATTATCGCAGTAGAGGGTTTGATGATCATCCAAAAAGAGGTCTGAGAATTGATCATCTATGGTTAACAAAACCTCTTTTAGAGATGGCAATTGAATCTGAAATAGATTATGAAATAAGAGGTATGGAAAAGCCTTCCGATCATGCTCCAGTTTGGACTGAATTTAAAATCTAATTTCTTCTTTCTTGAAAAAATTTTTTTAATAACACAGAACTTTCGGTTGCAAGGATTCCACTTGAAACTGAAATTTTATGGTTGAAGAAACTTTCATCTTGTAGATTCAAATTATTAATGACCACTCCTGATTTTTGGTCTTCTGTAGCAAAGATTAATCTATCTATTCGGGCATGAATGCATGCACCAAAACACATCAAACAAGGCTCTAAGGTAACGTAGAGACTAGCTCCATTAAGTCTATAGTTATCTACTGTTTTTGCTGCATCTCTGAGCACATTCATTTCTGCATGGCAAGAAGGATCATTTTTGCTTATTGATTGGTTATGCGAACGAGAGATTACTTCATCGTCTTTGACTAAAACCGCTCCAACCGGAACTTCTTTTTTTGAATAAGCCAGTTTGGCTTCATCCAAAGCCAATTTCATATAAAAAAAGTCTTTTTCAGATTGTACGTTATTCAAGTATCTTTTTAATCATCTGGATAGATGATTCCATTCCATCTGAAATTAATTTTTCAAACTCATCAGGTTCAACTTCGGAAGTCCAAACTAGTTTTGAAAAGTTATTTTCTTCAAAAACTGTAACTGTGGCTAAATGGTGACTGAGAGGTGCTGGCGATTTTATGACGCTATAAGTCAATGATTTATTTGCCTGATCCTTTTCAATGATTTTTTCTTTAATTTCTCCAACGCCATCCATTTTGAAAGTCCTTACGTCATTTTCAAGAACAATTTCGTTTGCAAAAGGCACCCAATCAGATCTCGTAACATCTGCAAACAGTTCCCAAAGTGAATCGGCTGAACATTTAATCTGTTTTTCTATTCTAATTTTTTTCATTAAATTCCTGTCTTAAGTAATTTGATACGTGATTATTGACGTGAAAATCGCTATCTAAAGGCATTGTTTCATTATGAATTAGTTTTTTTGCAACTCTAATCATTATCACAGAAAATTTAAATAGACATAATATTCGGTAATAAAAGAAATTGTCAGCTGAATAGCCAGTATTTTCTTCCCAAAATTTTATTGCTTCTTCATTTGAAATCGAACCTGGAAGCTTTTCAACGTTTAATCCATGGCTACTAACATCGTCAGTAGTAAGTCCCCAAGCTAAATCACACAATGGATCTCCAATGGTTGCCATCTCCCAGTCAAGTAAACTCTTTACCTGAAAATCTTCAAAAAGTACGTTTCCTATCCTTGAGTCTCCCCAACAAAGTTTTTTTGGATTTGGGTTCAAAGGAAGATTTTCAGATAACCAAAGAAGAACTTCTTCTAAAAATGCATTCGCTTCTCCATCCATGCCCCATTCCATGAATGATTTGTAGTATTGAAGATCAGAATGAAGATGAGAGCTTTCATTGCTTCTCTTATCGATCATACTCAATTCTAAATCCTCATAATTTATTTTATGAAAAGATGCTAAGTTTTCTAACCAACCTAACCAAACTGATCTAATTTGATCTGGAGAAGCTCTCCCCATCATACCTTCAGGATCCATATGGTATGGCGGATTATCAGAAGGTGCCTCTCCGCTGACATATTTCATGACATAAAATTCTGATCCAATGATTTCTTCATTTTGTTCAGAAAATAAAATTTCCGGTACAGGAAATTTAAGTTGTTTTAATTGATTCATGATTTCGACTTGCAACCCAAGATCATATTCAGGAAATACTTGAAAACCGGTTGGCTTTATTCTCAAGACTATATCTTCATCAATGTTTTTCCCTGAGATTTTGCAAGAGAAAGTTTCATTTGAAAAACCGCTCGCTTCTGATGATTCGTGCGGCTGGATAGAAATATTTTGTTTCTTATAACGCTCTTTTGTTTCGAGCCAGCTTTTAAAAATTGATAATTTTTTTTGGAAATTTTTTTCTGAAGAAACAGGCATTATTAGGGTTTATCGAAAAGGTCTTTAAACCCACTAGGCTCGTGAGGCCCCAAAAATAATTGTTCTAAAACACCTCGACCTTGAAACTCTTTGTCTGGAGTCTTAAGCTTAACTTCACACAGTGATTGAATATGAAGAAATGGCGGGTCTTGTGGATCATCATTTAAATCATAGGTGTCATAGTGAGTTTCTAATTCTCCTTTGAATTGGCCATGGCCCCAATCAGGATGCATGTACCCTAAACCACACATAAACATATTCACTTTAGGCGTAATTTGAAATTCAAATAAATCTTCTTGTGCAGTTTTTAAGTTCAAAGCTAACGATTCAACTCTTCTTGTTTTAGGCTTATAAGAAATAGACTTTTGATGTGAAACAAAATTGGATTGTTCTTTTCCGTCATCGAATTGAATTTTTGCGAAAGCATTATCAGCTTCTCCTTTTTCGTTATCTATGTAATAAATATGTGTAGCTAACTCATCAAAATGAACAGGAGCCCAAAGCCAAAAAAATTGGGGCATTTCAAAAGGCACCATTGGTTGACTATCCCCTGCACCTACAGGTCTAACACCCCAAGATCTATCTCTGGTTCCTATAAACTCTTTTGGCGATATTTTGATAACTTCATCTTTTATTTTAATTTCCCCTGACCAATTTCCATGCTGTGTCAGCCTGCAAGTATCCATTATTTTTCTAGGGCCATTAAAAAAGAGTCATATTTGGCTCCTGCATGGGCTCAAATCTTTTAGCAAATTGTAGCTTTGCAGTAATATCTGAATCATTTTTTGAAACTTCAACGGAAAGCTTTTCTAGAGGCTCAAGAACTTTAACTTCTATTGGACCTACTTTTGTATTAAGTCTTTCAAGGCCTAAGATTCTTGAAGATCTAATATTATGTTGCTTTCCATCAACTGCTAAAGTGAAAGAAGCATCCATGATATTCAAGTTAGGATACAAACATAGTACGGCAGCAAAATAAAAATCTTCTTTTTTTGAATATCCATTAAAAAAATAACGATCATAGAAGTTTCTCTCTGTGCCAACTTCTGAAATAGGATGAGGTAGTTGGTGAATTGGATAGTCGTCTGCCTTAGTGATCATCTTTTTGATTTAATTATTTAGAAAAACTCATCGAAGCTATATCAATTTCCATATCAAAATCTCTTCCAGAAGCCTCAACGCCAATAAGTTTTATTTTTTTAGGGTTAAGATTTCTTTTTTTAGGATTATTATTACTGTATCGGATGAATTCAGTAAATTCAATTTCAAAATCTTGCCATTCATCTGTGACTTCAAATTCACCTAGATATCTCACCCAAGGAAAGATCGAGCCTTTGGTTTTTATATGGATAAAATATTTTTCGTTATTTCCCCTTGCTTTGAATTTTACTTTAGAAAAGTTACTTAAATTGTTTGCATTAATTTCTTTCCTAAACATTAGAAATCCTCCGCCATCAGTAGAAACATTTCCTTTTGCAGAGATAAAATCAAAATTTTGATTTGTAAATTCTTTTAACGACATGGAGCCATCGGATTTACCTCCCATAACCTGATCCTTTATAAAGCGCCAAGCATCTATATCGATATCTTTTTTAGGAAGAATTTCAAAAGAAAGCATGTTAAAAGATAAAAAGATTAATAAACAATATTTCAGCATAATTTAGTCTAAAAGTTTTTCCGAAGCTATGTTATTTAATTCTTCTTCAAAAACTAAGTCCTTTGCAGAATTAAGTCTATCCACGTATAAAAAACCAAATAAATGGTCAAGTTCATGTTGAAATACAGTTGCTAAAAAATCTTCAACTATTACTTCTTTTTCATCGGCATTTTCATTTAAATACTTAATTCTAAGCTTTCTAGGCCTTTCAACATACCCTCTTAAGCCAGGAACACTTAAACAGCCTTCCCAGAAGCCTTGTTTTTGTTCGTCAATTACTTCTAATTTTGGATTAAATACTACAAATTCCTCAGAATTTTCTAAATTATCGTATCTATCTGAATCACTTTCCAATTTTATGACCGCCAATTGGATAGATATTCCTATTTGTGGAGCAGCCAAGCCAATTCCGCCTGCTTTTTTCATAACATTCCACATTTTAGGAATTAATTCCTGTATTTCTGAAGATAAAATTTCTTCCTTGCTTAGTTCTTTAGCTGTCAGCCTTAAAATAGGATTACCTAATTTTAAAATTTCGAAGTCATTTTCAGAGATTTTTGTCATAAAAATACCTAATTTTATTGTTAAATTTAGCTTTCACTAAAATTGACTTAAGTTTTTAAAGGTCTTAAACTTGCCGTCGTAAAGGCATATTAAGTGTCTTAGGAGAATTATCAATGATTTTAAATAATTTAAAGAACTTATTTGTTCAATTTTCAAAACTAATAGCTTCAGTAGCTTTATTAGTTTTAGTTGGTTGTTCAAGCACTCCTTTTATGCAGAATAATATTGTTGCAACAAAATATCTTTTGGATAATTTTGTAGAAGATGCTGGTGGAAAAGGACAAACAAATGCTGAAACTTATCATTGGGAAGTAGATGCTACAGCTTTAGGTTGTGCCGAACTTCAGGCTGAAAGAATCAGGCATTCTGCTTTAATTGATGGTGTTGCTGAAAAAGTAATTGAAAATTCGTCTAGATCTACTAGTTATGCATTATATGGTCTTGAGATGCATGATCCTTCTGCTGGCACAAGTTTCATTGGTGTTAAATCTACAGGCTTAAACCCTGAAGTTGCGGAGTATAGAAAATTAAAATTAGCTGTAGAAAAGTTAAAATCCGCTTCAATTGATAAATGTACTTCTGCTGAAGTAATGAGAACTCCCTAATTAAGGGAAAAAATTTAACCAGTTTCCAAAGCTTTTAAAATTATCGATCTAGTTTCTGCTGGGTCGATAACTGCATCAATTTCTAATTGAGTGGCAGCCTCTAAAGCCTTTCCAGCGTCATACATTTTTTGAACGAGTTTATTAAATAATTCTTCTCTTTCCTTTTCGTCTTCAATAGCCTCAAGCTCTTTCTTGTAGCCTAGTTTTACTGCCCCTTCTAAGCCCATTCCGCCAAATTCTCCTGTAGGCCAAGAAGCGGTGAAAATAGGTATATAAAAGCTTCCTCCAACCATAGCCATTGCGCCCAAACCGTATCCTTTTCTTAAAAAGATTGCCACTAAAGGAACTGAGATATTTGCTCCAGCATTGAAGAGACTCCCCATTTTCCTCACTGCCCCTTCTCTTTCGCTATCAACACCGACCATAAAGCCAGGAGTATCTGCAAGAGAAACTATTGGAAGATTATGTTCGTTACAAATTGAAATAAACTGTCCAGCTTTTTCAGCTGAAGTTGCATCCACAGCTCCACCCAAATGCTGACAATCGTTTGCAATAAGAGCTACTGGCTTACCTTCTAATCTTATAAACCCAGTAATTACACTTCGACCATAAATTTTTCTTACTTCTAAAAAAGAATCTTTGTCGGCAATGGTTTCAATAATATCTCTAACAGAGTAAGCCATTCTTCTATTTTCTGGAATGAGGTTTCTTAAAATAGACTGATCCTTAGTTTCCCAATTTTTTAGATTTCCCTGAAAATAAGAAAGTAATTTCTTCGCGAAGCTTGTTGCGTCTGCTTCGTCTTCTGCAAGATAGTCGATAACACCTAATTTTTCTTGTTCTTCAGCAGGTCCAATATCTTTTGGATTGACTTTGCCAAGCCCTCCACCTTCTATCATTGCAGGGCCTGCCATTCCCAACCAAGAGTTTTTTGTAGATATGCAAAAATCAGCAGTTCCGAATAACGCAGCATTACCAGCGAAGCAATATCCATTATTGACGGCAATTCTTAAGCTTTTCCCTTTTAATTTAGCCCAATTACTAAAGGAAGGAATCTGTAATCCTGCGAATTGAACATGCACGTCAGTATCTCCTGGTCTGCCTCCGCCTCCTTCTGTATACATTACGACAGGTAAGTTTTGTTTTTCAGCCGTCTCACAAATCCTATCTAATTTTTTGTGATGATAATAACCTTGAGTTCCTGCCAAGACTGAATAGTCATTGATGATTATTGCAGAGAGAGCCTTCTTATCATCTAGGATTTCACCATTTATTTTTCCAAATCCAGTAATTATCCCGTCAGCAGCGGTTTCCGTTCTCAACTCCTCAAGTTCCCTTCTGCTTTTTTGCGCTGCAATAGCGAGCTGACCATATTCTACGAAGGAATCCTTATCCGCTAAATCATCAAGATTTTCTCTAGCTGTTCTGTACCCTTTTTCGTATCTCTTCTGTTTAGCAACTCCCCTTTCTTCATCTAGAGTTTTAGATAATCTATTGTGAAGTTCTATGAGCTCTGACCTATCTGACATTTAAGATATCGCTGGGGCTGATTTTCCAAGTTTTTGTTCTCTCAAGGTCCTTTTCAAAACTTTTCCTGTAGCGTTTCTAGGTAAAGCTTCGATAAACTCCACGCTTTTTGGTATTTTGAATTTTGCTAAGTTTTTAAGACAATGATTAATGATATCTTCACTAGATAAATTTTCACTAGACTTCAGAACTATAAAAGCAAGGCCCACTTCTCCCCACTTATCATCAGGTATACCTATTATTGCAGCTTCAGCAATCTCAGGTAATTGATAAAGCACATTTTCTACTTCAGCTGGATACACATTTTCACCTCCAGAAATGTACATATCCTTCTGACGATCGACAATATAAATAAAACCTTCATCATCCATTTGTGCAGCATCACCTGTCTTTAACCAACCATCTACAAAAGATTTTTTAGTAGCCTCATCATTATTCCAATATCCCGGCGTAATATTTGGGCCTTTTATAAGTATTTCTCCTACTTCACCTTGATTTACTTTATTTCCTTTTTCATCGACTATTTTTACCTCTGTATGTAACAAAGGTTTTCCCGCAGAACCAATTTTTCTTGCAGCATCATCTCCGGATAATCCAATTCCACCAGGGCTAGTTTCTGTCATTCCCCAACCCTGCCATAGCTCTACTCCCTTGTTTTGCCAGGTCTCTATGATGATTTCAGCGCATGGTGCTCCTCCTACGCCAGCTCCTTCTATTCTTGAAAAATCTGTAGTGGAAAAATTTGGATGTTGCATCATAAACTGAAAAGGCGCGGGCACAGCAAAAAAATGTGTTATTCCAAAATCAGGATTATTAATTATTTCTAGGGCTTTTCCTGGATCGAACTCTTTCATGAGGACAATTTGTCCACCATTATGCAAAATTGGGTTTGCATAACAGTTCATGCCGCCTGTGTGAAATAACGGTAAAACAACAAGCTGAATTGTTTTGTCAGTAATTCTTGCTGTTGCTCCTAAATTTACAGTATTGAAAAATTGCATTTGATGATTAATCATTGCACCTTTTGGGTGACCAGTCGTTCCAGAGGTATACATCAACATAATTAAGTCATCATGGTTAGTCTCTACGGTTTCAAAATCATTATTTTCTAAAATAGCCGTTTCATATTCACTGCCATAATTATTCTCTTCAATCATTAAAGAATTTTTTATTTCACAATCTCTTATTAACTCTTGAGCAATAGCTTTAAACTCAATAGTGTAAATCAAGCACATTGGCTTGCTATCATTGAGAATATATTCAAGCTCAGGCTTGGTTAGCCTCCAGTTGAGGGGTAATTCGACACCGCCAATTTTTCCACAAGCAAATTCAAGTTCAAAAACTTCTGCACAGTTATGAGCTAAGATTGCAACTCGATCTCCCTTTTTCAAACCTTTTTTTTGCAACCATCCCGCTAATGATTTAGATCTTTGATTCAATTCATAATAAGAGGTTTCTCGACCATTTGAAATCTCTTTGATAGCAATTTTTTTGGGCCTGAAGTTAGATTGATACTCTACCCAGTCATAATATTTTACAGTCATTGTTTATCTACATTTATAAAAAATCAGTGGCTTAACTATGCTTCAAATAAATTGAGGATGCAATAATTTGAAGGTGAATTAATTTGTAATAAAAAAAATTTTTTTAATAATTTTTATATAAAGGTATAAGTAAAAATTACAAATTTATTGTCTATTATAAAAGTCCCCTAAGAGATGAAATGATTAGTCAATATTTAAAATCAGTTTGGAATTTTTGTAGAGAATACCCTTTTTATGCAGTTGCCTTTTTCTATGGTGGCTACTTAATAGGTGTTGTCTACTTTTAGTTATTTTGTAGATTTTTGAACCAGTTCTTTAGAATCTGGAATTTCAGAGTACTCGTCAAAAGCTCTATCTTTGAACATGTTATCTGGAGAAACAGACTCATATTCTGCATTTTTATCTAACGGATCAGAATAAAAACCCAGTACGTAACCTCCCTTCGAATATCCTATTAAAGATCTTATTTCAGGAGAAATGTCCTTTGCAATCTCAGGAGGACACGATAAGTATTGATTTTCTTCTTGGCGTAGCCAATTAAGAGCATAATGAAGAAAGACTCCGGTACGAATATCATTTTTTGAAATATTTTCTCCTCCGCCATGCAATATAGTTCCAGTATAAAGAAGTACTGACCCGGCTTTCATTTCAGCATAAGCTATTTCATCATCATTAGGAATTCGGTCTTTTTCCCAGAGATGAGATCCAGGAACAACCTGCGTAGCTCCATTTTCCTTTGTAAAGTCTGTTACTGCCCAAATGGTACTCATGAGTGGTTCAACTTTTCTAGGTAAATAACCACCCCAAATTCCTCTATCTCTATGGAGAATTTGTTTACTTTCTCCTGGACCAATACTTACTGCAGAAGTGAAATGCAGTTGATAGCCATCGCAGTAAGGAGATAAATACTTTCCGGAAACTTCATTGATTAAAGGATTTAATGCTAATTCTCTACAGGCTTCAGATCTTGCAATTAATGCCCCAACTCTTTTAGTTTTGAACCCAGTAAACTCATCTCTACCAAAAACATCATTTTTTAGATACGGCTTAAGATCTTGATTGATTCTAGAAATATCATCTGAGTGCAAGAGGTTATCAATTATCACTCCAGCATCCTTGTTTAGAACATCAATTATTTCTTCCGAAGAAGCCGAATTTGAGAGGTGAACTAAATCAGCCATCCAAGAAATATACTATTAAAAGCGAAAAACTTAAAAAGATTTTTGAAAGCCAAATACTATTTTGGTTTTGTCTTTCATCTGGAGACCGTTTTTTTCATTGATTACTGGGTTAATAATCTCCAAGGCAAGTCTATCTTCAGATCCGGGAAAGATTTGGGTAAGGAAATTAAAACCCAAACCTACTTCAGCTGTAAAACCGCCATAATTTGATATTATGGAGGTCTGAACTGGAGCTTTGATGTTGGAATCAAAACCTGAAATATCTTGCTGATGATTGAGTCTCAATCTCGATGAAATAGAAAAATTTCTGTTAACTGAATATTGATACCAAGAATCAAAATAAGTCTTGTCACCATAATGCCATTCCTTAGATGAAATATTTCTAAAGAACCTGATTTGATTTCCAAAGGTATGTTCATCAGATAATGTATAAAGGTTGGTAAAGCCAACAATCAAAGAAATAGATTCATCTCCTGATTGCATACCATAAGGCAAAACCATTTCCATATTGGTATTCATGGGAGTAAGTACTTTGCCTTTTTCTTTCTTATTTCCAACAGAAAATTTTAAGCCAATTTCCGTATGCCACCTGCTTTTATCTTGCTCGTTAATGTTTACCAATGCAGAAAAAGATAGATCAGAAAAATCTGAAGAAGACGAATTAAATGAGCCAATATTATTTCTCATCATTGCATGATAACTATTTAAATTCATGGATTTATCCATAAACATTGTCATGAACATCAAAGTGACATCATCCGTAGGAGCATACATGCCTCCAAGCATTAACATTTTCATGCTCATTTCGATTGGAACAACACTAAGTTTTGATGGTGAGTTTGAATGTGGGTTGTCTATAACTAAAATTTCGCTATCTGAGATTGAGTTTCCATCTAAAGAATTACCTTTCATTTTCATGTGAGAAACTCTCAAAGAAATCATAGACTCGCCTTTTTTGTGCATATGATCAGCCATAACTCCAATAGGTGCGTGACCAATTGCTTGAGAACCAAATACCGAAATCGAGAAAACTAAATGAAAAATTATTTGAATGAAGCGCATGAATTTGCGCATTGTATCTTATAAAAAACTATTTAATAAGGAAGTTTACTCCGCCTATATGAATTAAATCATTCTTCATCAGACCAAGTTCTTTTGCTTTTTCATAAACTATTTCTTTATTTTTTACTGACAACTCAAAAGCATTAATTCCCTCACCTCTCTGATCAAGATCATCAACAAACTTTATTCTGGAGTCTGAGAAATTAATTTGAAGATTTTCATCTGCTTTAACCCCAAAAGCTTTTTCCCATTTTCTACAAAGAACGGATTTATCATCGGATTGCATCACAACACCGCACAATCTCTCCGCATTATCATTTTTTGAGACACACTTCTCCCAATCAAGACCTGCCCAAAGCCAAGCTGACTCAGGTTCCATTTTATCTATTGAAACTATTGCTCCACCAATATGTTTAGGATGCAAGTGAATGGTTTTTCCAGTTACGTGGCCTTCGCTTCTCTCAGCTTCATAAACAATTCCAATATTTTCATTGGTTACTCGCTCTTTTTCTTTGGCAACGTCATCGCAATCTACAATTACCATGTAACCACCATTTCCACCTCTGCGATTAAGAAATCTTTCTGCAGTAGTGTTTTCTTTAACAGGAGTGACAATCTCTATAAAAGTATCTCCTAAAGGAATTAATGAATTTATTAAGCCAAAGTGGATAAGGCCAGCATCATGGAAGGCTACTTTCAAATCAAATACATCACAAATTTGATTTGCAATTGCATCTCTTTCTTCAGCAACAATAACTAACTGTCTTAATCTCATAATATTTGTAAAATAATACTTTAAGGATAAATAAAAGGAGAGAAAAATGAAAGAAATAGATATGGGAACAAATCACCTAAAAGCTCTGAAAGGAGATGGTTTAGGAAAAATTATTATGAACAGGCCTGAAGCTAGAAATGCTATGTCAGATGAAATGAACGCTGCGATGATGGCAACCTTGGAAGACTTTGAAAATGATTCTGAAGTAAGAGCAGTCATTCTTACTGGCTCTGAAGGTGCTTTTTGTGCTGGTGGAGATGTAAAAGGTATGGCCAACAAAAAGGATGATCCTAAACGCACAATCGATATAGCTATCCATGAGCAAAGGATTCACCAAAGAGGTACCTCGGGTAAATTATTCAAAATGCCTAAACCAACAATTGCCGCAGTGAACGGACCCGCAGCCGGAGCAGGAATGTCTTATGCTCTTTCTTGTGACCTTAGAATAATGTCCGATAGTGCTTTTTTTACTACTGCTTTTGCAAAAGTAGGCTTTTCTGGTGACTATGGAGGATCTTACTTTATGACTCAGTTAGTAGGTTTATCAAAGGCAAAAGAACTTTATTTTTTATCAGACAAAATTCCTGCTGAAGAAGCTCTAAAACTTGGTCTTACTAATTGGGTTGTAAAACACGAAGAGCTTGAGCAGAAAACTCTAGAAATAGCCAAACAACTTGCTGAAGGTCCAGCAGTTGCTTTTCGATATATGAAAGAAAATCTAAACAGAGCCGTAAGTGGAGAAGTAGATGATTGTCTTGATCTAGAGGTCACGCATCATGTTCACTGTGGCCAAACAGAAGATCACAAAAATGCTACAAAAGCTTTCGTTGAAAAAAAACAACCAGTGTTTAAAGGTCGATAATTACTTATGAGGAGTAACTAAATACTTTTGTCCGGTAGCCTGTTTAGCGTAGTTTTTCAAAATTTCTGGATCAAGCATTTCTTCAAGAGAAATTTCAGCTGTATAGAAGCTTGAAAAAGTTGTAGTAATTTCATTGGCTACTCTTTCTCTCATCTTTAAGAAAATTTCTGATCCTGCTTTTCCAATAAATGGAGTTAAAAGCCATCCTCCTAAACCCCATTGCAATCCATAGGATCTATTTAATACTGTTGGTGTTGGGTCAAGGCCGCCATAAATATAAACTTGTTTGTAAGTATCCGAACCATATCTGCTATATTCAGAAGCTTTCTTATTTGCTGAAATCTCCATTGCAGATAAAATCTGTCCAGCTAATTTTCCTTCATTGCCTCCTCCGGTAGCATCAAATCCTAAGGTTGCACCAGTAGCATCAATTGCAGCTATTAAATCAGCCATGAAAGAATCCTCGCTCATATTGCAAACATATTCAGCGCCAAGATCTTTTAAGTGATTCACGTGTTCTTCTTTTCTAACGATATTTACCAGAGGAATATCATCTGCCATACATATTTTTACTAACATCTGACCCAAATTTGAAGCAGCAGCAGTATGGATAATAGCTGTGTGATTTTCCATTTTCATAGTTTCTGTGAACCCAAGAGCAGTGAGAGGGTTTACAAACGAAGAGGCAGCTTCTTTAGGAGTAGTTCCATCATTCATGACAAGACAACTATCAACAGGTACACATCTGTATTCGGAATACATTGCTCCCCCTGCTACTCCCACAGTTTTTCCAATTAGACCTTTTCCTGCTTCCCCCGCATCAACAACAACTCCGCCTCCTTCGTTTCCTACTTTCATAGATTTATCAAATCTAGCAGTCATGGTTTTATGCAGTGCGGGTAAAATATTCATTGTTGTAACTTTATTATCACCAGAACCTTCTGAAGATATTGAGCTAAGATCTGCTGCAAAACTTATTAACAAGCCCAAATCAGATGGATTAATCGGAGAAGCTTCAACTTTTAACAAAACCTCATGATCTTTAGGCGTGGGCATTTCTACACTTTCAATTGATAGCTTTAACTGGCCATCACTAGTAACTTCAGAACGAATTTCTCTAGACTGATTTTCCTTAGACATATTTTCTCCTTATAATTTAAGTTTCAACGTGGAAAAGTTTATTATAAATAACCCAGTTATTCTTAACTTTTAAAAACGATAGTGAGTCCAAAAAACTCAAACCTATATATTTATCCCTAACTATTGCAACTGCAGTATTTCCTGCAATTTCAATAGATAGAATTTCCAAATCTTTTGGTTCTTTCTTTTCTTTAGCAGATGGCTGTTGTGAGGCAACGAAATTAGCAAAATCATCTACTGTTTGCTCAAAAAGATTTTCCTGCATATATCCTGTTATTTTTGCATCGGGATGAAAAACCTCTTTTACCTTTTGAGGGCTTGATTCATACATGCTGTCGAAATAGAGCTGAACTTTTTCTGTTATTTGAGCTTTGTCTTTCACTTGTTAGTCAAAAAAACAAATAGCTCTGACTTCAATGCTCTCACGAGGAGAAGCTTTTTCATTAGATGTTAGGTCATCAAAAGCACTATGGAGAGTTGGCATAAATGGTTTTTCATTTGAGTCATAAGTCTTAAACATTACAACCTCATCTCTATTCATTTTTGGGTAAAAGTACCATCTATGGCTATCGCTATTCATTGACTGATAAATTTCAACAGTAAAGCCATTTTCGTCTGCTAGAGTTTCGGTTTTTTCCTCCTCTTTCCCATAATTGAATAAGTCAGTAGGAATTAATTCTTTTTCAGAAACTGTTCTAGAGTCGCAGAGTGCAAAGGGGGCATCCGTCCCATCCTCATCAAAACGCCTCCACAAATTATAGACAGTGATTCTACTTGGATTTGAACCGTTCTCATCAAGCAAGGGTTGAATAGTTTGTTTAAAATTTGGAGTGAAATCATTATGAACAAGCCTGTGAGCGCCTAACCTTTTTCCTTCTGCTGCTTCTGCCTCATTTCTTGTAATGTGACTCACAATAAAAACTTGAGTGGCGCCAGTATTTTTCTTAACCAAATTTGCCATTTCGTTGTAATAAATTTCTGTTACTTCTTTTTCATCATAAAAATTATTTATTTCTGATTTGTGATCCAATAAGATAAAACCAGACTCACTTAAGGAGTGATCTTCTTCTCTGGCATTGAAAACTTCTTTCATGAAGCCTTTATGGTCGGGTCTATCTGGATCAGGTTCTTCGACTCCAAAAGCTGGCTTTGGTTCGCCTTTTTTTAGTGGTTTTCTATAGAAAAATTCTGCTCTCATAATATAATTTTAAACTAAAAGTTCAGCAAACATCCATTTCTTCTCTCAATTTAAAAATATAAATTATCTTTTTTTGTTATTTAATACTAGCGAAATCTGATCATTGATGGATTTAATTCACTAATTTTTTTTATTCCCATTAGCTTCATATCTCTTTCGATTTCGTTTTTCATATTACCAATAGCTTTTTCAACTCCTTCTTGCCCAGCAGCAGCCAAACCAAAAAGATACATTCTTCCACCAGAGCAAGCTGTAGCTCCCATCGCCATTGCCTTGAGAACATGCGTTCCTCTTTGTATACCTCCATCAAGAATAACTTCTATTTCTCCGCCAACCTCTTGAAGAATTTCATCAAGTTGATCAAACGGACTTCTTCCTCCATCTAATTGTCGGCCGCCATGATTTGAAACCATGATCGCGTCGGCTTTCATTTCTACTGCTTTTCTAGCATCTCTAGGGCTCATAATTCCTTTAAGACAAAATTTTCTCCCCCAGTTTTCTTTGAGCTCTATAACGTCATCCCAAGTCATACTTTGATCCAGCATGTTAGTAAAATAATCCCCGACAGATATAGAGATATTTGTTCCCTCATTAACATGACTTGATAATTGAGAAAGTTCGAACTTTTCTCTAAACAAATAATTTAGAGCCCAGGCAGGTTTTATGCCAAATTGAAAAATACTTTTTGGCGTTAATTTTGGAGGAGTAGTGAAACCTGTTCGCAAGTCTCTCTCTCGATTACCTCCTGTAATAGTATCGACAGTTAAAGTTAAAATTTCAAAATTGGCCTCTTGCGCCATGGAAATCATTGAATCATTCAAGCCTCTATCCTTGTGAAAATAAAACTGAAACATCTTAGGAGTCTTAATTAATTCATCTATATCCTTAAGTTTTACCGTACCTAAAGAAGATACACCAAATAGGGTGTTGAACTTTTCAGCAGCTTTAGCAACTGCCCTTTCGCCTTGGTAATGAAACAATCTCTGTAAAGCAGTTGGAGAACAAAAAATTGGTAATCCTAACTTGTAACCCATCACTTCTACCGACATATCAATATTTTCAACTCCGGCAAGAACATTAGGAACTAAATCAACATCTTGGAATGCTTCGGTATTCCTTTGATACGTAGTTTCATCTTCTGCCGCCCCATCTATGTAATGAAAAATAGGGCCAGGCAGTCTTCTTCTAGCTAAGTCTTTTAAATCTTGAAAGTTATTACAGTTTTTTAGTGATCTAGGCATGATATTTTAAAAATCTATTTTAAACGGCAATCTTCTTGTGTAATAGTAATGAATAAAAAAAAGAGGTTGAAATGTCAGAATATAAAACACCAAATTTTTCCATAGATCTATCTGGTCAAATTGCCTTAGTGACTGGAGCATCTTCAGGACTAGGATACCGTTTTTCTAAAGTATTAGCTTCCTGTGGTGCAAAGGTTGCAATATCTGCCCGAAGGAAAGAAAAACTAGAATCTTTGGCTGAAGAAATAAAGGCTACTGGGGGTGAATGCATGGTCGTACCAATAGATATGACTGACAGAAAAAGCATCAAGTCAGCAGTAGATACTGTTTCTAAAGAAATGGGCACTATTGATACTTTAGTAAATAATGCTGGCATCCCAGATGCACAATGGGCGATTAAACAATCAGAAGAATTGATTGATAACGTAATGGAAACTAACCTCACAGGTCCATACATTCTCTCTTGTGAAGTAGCAAGAAAATTAATTGAAGAAAAAAAACCCGGCAGAATGGTAAATATTGCCTCTGTAGCGGCTTTCAATACTACGCCACAATCAGCGGCTTCTCTTTATTCAATAACTAAAAAAGCTGTAGTGAGAATGACTGAGGCTCTAGCTGTTGAATGGTCGAAAAGTTACATAAATGTAAATGCAATTGCTCCAGGAGCTTTTTCGTCAGAAATGCTAGATGGCATGATAGAAAGAGTTGGTGACTTTAGCCAGGTATTTCCAAGAAAGAGGATTTGTACTCCAGAACAAATGGATTCAACTTTATTGTTCTTAGTATCTCCTTCTTCAGAGTGCGTAACAGGAACTTGTATAAAGATTGATGATGGACAGGGTCCAAGGTAATTTTATACTTTAAGATTTATTACCTCTTTAACAGATCCATCATCTTCTTCAGATCCTTGGTGTCCTCCACAGATATGAAGATTAATATCAACTTTTTGGCTTGTTATATTTATTAAAGAGAAACCATTTTCCTCTCTGATTTTTAATTTTTCATTTACATCAAGAAATTCTGGTTTGCTTGCAATAACTCCTCTAGCTGAAGATGGCCAAGTACCTGTCGAACTACTGATAGGTCCTACCAAAGTTGATAAAATTGGCTTTCTGAGTAAATAATCTCCACTCTTGATGATTTGATTCGATCCTACAGCATGAATATCTCCGGAAAAAGTAAAACTATTGTCTTTTCTATCAGATAGACCTTTCAAAAATCTTTGATGTTGTAAAAACCATCCCTTTTGCCATAAATATTTTTCTGCTTTAGTGGTTAGCTTCCCTTTCTTCCCAGATAAGAGTTCATTCATAATTATCCCGTCCTCTTCATCAGAAGCTACTACATCTGGATACCATTCTCTCCATTTTCCTGCTGTATATCCCAAAGGGTGTGATGGAATAAATGCAAGGTGCTTTGCTGATGAATTTTTAAAACGGGATAGGATCCAATCTTCATTTTTTGAATCAATCAAAACAGCTTCTTTTCCTCCAATCGACATATCGCCAGCACAATCTGCAAATAGACCTTCAAAAAGATTCCCATAACGAATTCTTCCAATTTTTCTTTCAGTTGCTTCATTAGGGCAATCTAGAAGAGGAGGATAAAATAAATCAGCCATCCCCTTGAAAGCACTTTTACTAAATTCATCTGCAGGGAAAGTAACTAAATTTTCTTCAGCATCGTCATTTTCAAAATAATCGTGGTCATCGGGCAAAAAGAAGATTGGAATACTTTTGAAACGTTTTCCATATAGAGATGCTATTTGATCGTTACCGATATTTTTTAGAACCATTTCATTATGCTCACTTAGTCCATCTTCGTTTCTCTTGAAAGACCCATATAAAAATCTAAGCAAGCTGCCTATTAAAAATTTAATGAATGCTGATTGTTGTCTACCAAGAGGAGGTAAATCACCTCCTCTTAAATCCCAATATACGTGGTCTCCAATTGCTATTGCTATGTCAGGTTTATTACTGATACCCTCATCAAACATTTTTTGTCTAAAAACAAAAGGTTTAAAAAATTCTTTACCTCCAAAAGAAGTTCCATCTCCTCCTCCTGCACAAGTAAATGCCATAATCTTGAGATTATTTGCTTCTTGATTTTCATTTGGCAAAGTTTTTAGTGGCCAATCTGGTTCCAATATCTCCTTTTTGGAGACTAAAGAAAGAGAGTAAGTTCTGTTCGATTTTAATTTTTCGCAAATAAACTGCCAGTGCTTTCCTTCTCTATCTATCTTTATGCCATTAAAAATCTTTTCATCAACTTTTAGAGATACTTCGCTTATTCCTTTGGATAAAGATATCGTTGCCGACAATTTTTCACTACTTGCAGAGCATAATATATGAAGAACTTTTGGTTTGCTGAACCAAGAAAATAAAGATTTTGTAACTAAAAGAATTATTAATAAGCCAGATAACTTTAAAAAAGTTCTTCTTGAAATCAATTTAAAAAACTAGCCTTAAGCTGTTTTCATCTTTTCAAGCATATCTTGCATTTGTTGATGCAATTTATTGACTGCTTGAAGAGGCCTTACAATAACTTTGAATTCAGTGATTTTGTTTTCTTCGTTCCAAGAGATTAAATCAATGCCATTGACATAAATTCCATCAATCTCTGATTCAAATTCTAGAACCGCTGAATTTTCACCAATGATTTCTTTAATATATCTAAATTTCGATGGACTTTTTTCATCTAAGATTTCTTTGGGTGAATCTTCCCCTCCAAAAACTCCCCCTGCTGCCATCAAATACATTTTGGTTATCTCCCTGCCTCTTTGTGGTGTGTAAACCACTGGGGAATAAAAAACACAATCCTCAGCTAAAATTTCATCATATTTATCTGGGTTGTCTGATTTGATTACTTCGTACCATTTTTCTATAGCATGCATTTTTATCTCCTAATATAAATTCAAAAAAATTTTTGAGAGTCTATGACAATCTTAATTCAAAGTTTCATTATTTGGGAGAGAATATGGACGAATTAATTAAAAAACCTTGCCCTTCGCCAATTAACCCTATGTGGGTAAAGTTTTTGACATATAATCCTTTTTTAAAAATGATTGTTAACTTTCACAACATAGAACTCGAAACTTCTGAAGATTCTTTTCGCCCCACTTTAATAAGTGAAGAGTGCGCTTTAAATGCTGATTTTATAAATAAAAAGGTCTTGGACATGGGATGTGGAATTGGGCCTCTTGCAATTTATTTTGCAAAAAATGGAGCTGCTGAAGTTGATGCTTGTGATATCTATGATAAGCACTTAGAACTTACAAAACTTAATGCAAAACGAAACGAAGTCTCAATAAATGTTATTGAATCTGACTTATTTCAAAATGTAACCAGTAAATACGATTTAATCTGTTGTGATGTTTCTGGAGTATCAAAAAATATTGCCGAAGTAACTGGCTGGTTTCCAACAGAAGTTCCTAAGGCAGACGATACCGGATCAAATTTGATTGTAAGAGTTATTGAGGGTAGTCCAGAATATCTCAAGGACGGAGGCTGTTTGAATATATGCACAACTTCATTTTCAAATATACAAGAAATTGAAAGCGCTATGCAGAATTCTTTTCCAGATAAATGGGAGAAGATTTTAGAAAAAGAAGTCCCTTTCTCAAAACGCTTATTAGCAAATATTGATTTATTGAAAGATGAAATGTACTTGGAAAAAAACGGAAGCTATTTCTGGATATTTTCTATGTATAAATTAAGTAAATAAATTTTTAAGTTCATTTAATTGTTCTTCGCTTAACTCACTCATATTTTCAGTATCTAAACACTCTTTTAACTCTTGAGTATTTTTTACTCCCAAAATCACGGAACTTACTTTTTGTGTCGAAAGAGCATAACGATGCGCTAAAGAGGCTGGAGATTCGCCCCACTTTTTTGCAAGTTCTCTAAAAGGCTCTGCTCTTTCATAGTCATCAAAGTCAGGCTTGTCTCTTCCTGATGGATGAGGTTCGCGATCCATTTTTGACGTTAATGCTCCTGCTTGAACAGCTCTAATGGCCAAAATAGGAATATCTTTGTCCTGACATTCTTTGAGAATTCTATTTGGATTAGGTTTTTTACTGATATAGCCTATAGCTCCAATAGAATTCATCACGTTCACTGCGCACTGCATGGCCTCGGGTTTTTTTTCATAGTTAATTGCAGAAATTAAAGCTTCTTCTTCGCCCAGCCCTATTCCCCAAGAATCTATCTTTCCTTCAGACTTCAATCTTTCGAAAGCTGGAATCACAGAATCATAATAACAAGACAAAGAAGTTGTAATTGAATCTCTTAAATCATTTAAAACGGGTAGTTGATAGTCATCTTTGATCAATTGAGAATGCAAAAGAAATAAGTTCACCTTTTCTATTTTCATTCTCTCAAGACTTTCGATAAGAGATTCATTGAGTTTTTCATAAACCTGATCGTGCGGAAGAGTTCCCAACTGACATTTGGTTGTAATCTTCAATTTATTTACATCTCTATCTTTGAGAGCTTCTCCAACGACTAGTTCAGCTTCTCCTCTGCCATACATTGGAGCCATATCAAGATGGTTGATACCGGAATCAATAGCATATAGAACAGTATCTACAGCTTCTCTTCTAGTTGTTTTGCCCCATACATTACCTATCCCGCCTCCTCCTAAAGTTAAAGCGCTGATTGATCCAAAAGGCGTGAAGTTTTTATATTTCATAAGTGAGTCATAATTTAAATTTTATTTTGAGATGGCATCGTATTTATAAAAACTATCCATAATTTTTTTAATAAAAAATTTCATTACTAAGTTTCTAAAAATAGCAAAGAAATCCGAAAGATGAAAAATTGTTGCATTCCTGGAGGCAGTTCTTTGTGCCTTTGCCGTTCTATACTTTCTTTTATTCTCATAATCATTAAGTCCTAATTCAACATCATCGAAAGAAGAAAGGCTTGATGCCAAAACAATGCCATCCTCAATAGCCATTGCAGCTCCTTGAGCAACAAACGGCAACATTGGATGAGCAGCATCTCCAAGCAAACTAAACCTTCCTTTACTCCATTTATTCATGGGCGCCCTATCGTGTAACCCCCATTTATATAAACTACCGGGTTTTGTACTTTCTAAAATCTCTTGAATTTCGGGATGCCAGTCGGAAAAAATATGCTTAAGTTCAGAGATATCTCCTTTTTCTGACCAATCCTCATTCATCCAGTCATTCTGTTCAACAAGGCATACACAATTTAAAAAATTTCCACCTTTTACCAGATATTGTACAAAATGCTTCTTGGGTCCCAACCAAACTTTGGTATTTTGTTGTAAGAATTTTGAAGATATTTCTTCTATAGGGACTAACATTCGCCATGCTACATTCCCTGTGTATCTGGCTTTATCTTCCCCCCAAAGCTTTTTTCTTACAATTGAATGAATTCCATCTGCACCAATCACAGCATCCGAGCCAATCAGTCTTTCTTTAGTTTTAATAAAGGCGCCATTTGCTTCTTCATATAAGTCTAAGATTTCAGAATTTTTTTTAATTTGAATTTCTTCTTTATTGATAACTTTCAAAAGAGCTTTTTGTAAATCAGCTCGATGAATATCATAATTTGGAGAACCATATATCTTTACTGAAGAATTTTTTAAAGCCTGTTGAGCTAAAACTTTTCCATTTCGATAATGAACAAATTGAAAAGCTTCCGGTTCATATATATCTGCCTGTAACTCTTCCATAACACCAAGATGTTTTAATACCTTGTTAGCATTTGGTGAAAGCTGAATTCCAGCTCCTAGTTCACTTAAAGATTCTGTCTTTTCATAAATGATTGGTTTATGGCCTCTTTTTTTCAAAGCCAGAGCAGCTACCAATCCTCCAATTCCAGCTCCAACAATTGAAATTTCTAAAGGTTTGGATTTCATAAAAAATAATGGTTAGAGAACAGGAGAAGAATGGTGAATCTTTATCTTAATTTCTTCTTCTTCAATACAAAAAACAAAAGTGAAAGCAACTAAGGTAGTCTCACTAGAAGAAACGGGCTTAAACAAAAGCGTTCCCATTGCAGAGGATAAGTCTTTCTCATTTAAAATATTCAATTCTTGAAGATTTATTTCTTCCCATGGCTTTAAAGCAAAACCGTTATCTTCTAAAAATTTTCCCTTAACGAAATAAGACAAAGCATCTTCCAAGTTATTTCTAAATATTTTTTCTTTGGCAAAAGTCGGTTTAAAGAGTATCTGTTGAGTTTTAAAAGCGTAGTGCTTAGATAAAAATTTCAAGGCTTCTTTTTCAAAATCCTCTTTTTTTGAATAAGCTTGTCCTATCTCAATTACTCCTTTGGCCCATGAATCAAGAAACTCTTTAATTTTAGATTCGTTCATAAAATTATGATAATTAATTTATTTAGGTATTGAAACTTAGTAAGATGAATTTATGAGCATCTATAAAGATAAAAAAGTCCTAATCACAGGCGCATCAACTGGCATAGGCTATGCCTTGGCTGAAGAATTAAATAAACGAGGTGCAGAAGTTATTTTAACTGCAAGATCAGAGAATAAATTGCATGCACTTGCTGAAAAAATTAAAGCATCTGGTGGGAAAGCACATGTCTTTATTGAAGATCTTTCTATTCAAGGCTCTGCTGAAGCTTTATATAACCAAATAAAATCGCAAAATTTATCTGTCGATATCTTAATTAATAATGCTGGATACGGTAGATGGGGAGAATTAACTAGCTTTGAAAGGGATGATTATGCAGAGATGTTGCAACTCAATGTTGTAACGCTGACAGATCTTTGCCATTTGTATTTGCCTGATATGGTTCGACAAGGTGGCGGTGGCATTATAAATGTTGGCTCTATGGCTTCTTTAGCACCAATACCATATGCAAGTATTTATTCTTCTTCAAAAGCATATGTTTTGATGTTCTCTGAAGCCATAAGGTTTGAATATCAAGATAAAAATATCAAAGTTATGGCGCTTCTTCCTGGGGGAACGGAATCAGAGTTTGCCCGAGTAGCTACAGAAAAATCTAAGGAACTAACTGAAAGATATCAAAATCGAGATAACTCAGCTTCTGGAGTGTCGATGCAAACTTCGCATGATGTTGCTCTAGAATGTCTTGAGGGTTTTGAAAAAGATAAACAATACATCTTATGCGGCAGAAGCAATAGAGTTCTAAATTTCCTTACTGGCTTTATGAGCAGAAAAGCTGTTCTTAATTTAACTGGGAAAATGTTTAAACGCATTGCAGGTTAGTAAACCCTAAAAATTTATTTACTAGCTCAAATTAGAAGCAATTTCATTCAAGTGACTGAAAGTCTCTAAATTGGCTTTCATGATAATTTCCATTTCTGGAACTGTTTCACTAATGTCTCCCATTTTGGTTAAAACCATATGAACGTCATCATGATAAGGAAGCTTGCTCATATCTTCCAACCAACGACTAAGATTTTCAAAGTCGCTATAGTCAAAGAGATTGGTAAATTGCGTATTCAGCTGAGCAATTTCAACATACGCTGAAAAGTCGGCAATGGTGACATGGTCTCCTGCAATAAATTTATTTTTTTTCAGCCACTGAGTTTCTAATGCTTTGAGCGCATTATTAAACATTCTCTGAGACATATTTATTAAGTCTTCAGAAAGTCCCAAGTCAGGTCTTAAAATTGGCGCAAAATAACCGGTAGATGCCTCTTTAATACTTCGGTGATGATAGTGAAGGTAATGATCAACCTTCCCTCTAAGTTCAGGATCTTCTGGGTACAAATCATTCCATTTGTGTTTGTTACACAAGTAACACATGATTGCTATCGACTCCGATAACAAATATCCAGTTTCAGGATCTTCCAAACCAGGAATAGTTCCATTGGGATATTTTTCTAAATAAGAAGGATGACGAGTACCATTTTCTTTTGGAGAACCTGGTGCGGTGATAATCAATTCAAAAGGTAATTTTTTATAGAGCATCACCCATAAAACTGTCCTTACAGCTTGAGACATTGGAACACCAAAAATTTTAAGTTTACTTCTCATGCTTAATCAAGGTCACTGGCATCATGCCTTTCAGGAATCGCATTATCTTCTGGTCCACTAGGAGGTCGCCCTACTCTAGCTCCTCTTTTAAAGGCGGGTCTTTCAGAAATTTCCTCGGCCCAACGAACAACATTTTTATAAGATTTCACATCTAAAAATTCTGCTGCATTGTATGCATTCTTTAGCACTAAATAACCATACCAAGGATGAATTGCCATATCGGCAATGTTGTATTCATCGCCACAAATGAATTTTCTATTTTCTAAATTTTTATCTAAGACATCCAACTGACGTTTAACTTCCATGGCAAAACGATTAATGGGATATTCAAATTTTTCTGGAGCATAGGCATAAAAATGTCCAAATCCTCCACCTAAGTAGGGAGCGCTTCCCATTTGCCAAAAAAGCCAAGACATACATTCGGCCCTTGCAGCAGGATCGGTTGGAATGAACTCGCCAAATTTCTCAGCAAGGTAAACTAAAATTGCGCCAGATTCAAAAACTCTGGTATACGGCTCTGAACTTCTATCCAAAAGAGCAGGAATTTTAGAATTTGGATTTATCTCAACAAAACCGCTTCCAAATTGATCGCCATTTCCTATGTTAATCAGATATGCATCGTACTCAGCACCTTCGTACCCTAAAGCCAAAAGTTCTTCAAGAAGAACGGTGACCTTAACTCCATTTGGCGTACCTAGAGAATAGAGTTGCATGGGATGTTTCCCTACAGGCAATTCTTTGTCATGGGTTGCGCCAGAAATTGGTCTATTTATGTTTGCAAATCTGCCACCGCTTTCTTGATCCCAAGTCCATACTTTTGGGGGTGAATACTTTTCATCTGTCATCGAATATCTCCATTTTTTTTAAGCCAGATCATCTGCATGATGATACCGACAAAGTAAATCAGTAAAAAGGATAATTGAAAATTTACTAACAAGGGAGCTTCAAAAGAATCGACAAAGGGATCACCGACAGGAATTCTTCTGAGAAAGTCTGTAATTGCAGGAATCATATGAAACAAAAAAGTACTTGTGTAACCCAAAGCTTGAAAATATTTTGAAAAACCGCCAAATAACTTAAATTTTTCCATGATGATAGCGCCAATCAAAGCTACCAAAGTTAAAACAGCCAAGACATGAGCTATTCCAAATCCACCTTGGTTATATATACCCAAAGCAGAGCCAGCCACTATTGCAGTTAAGACAATATAGATTTGACCAATCCTATTTTCTGAAGAAATGATTTTGAATTTTGCTATGGCATAGAATCCGGTTAAAACTGCACCTATTCCTAAAATGGTATGAAACCATCCCAACATTGTCATTTCTGGCATTTTTTCTCCTTGATTTAATTAATAAAACTTTATCATTCAATTTGCATACTCGGTCTTGAAGAAACTTCCTCATGCCATCGATGCAGATTCTTTAAATCTTCATTTGGTTTTAAATCTACCATTTCAGAAGCAAAATCTATTGCTGATACTAATGTAATATCTGCAATAGTAAAGCGTTCCCCTGCAACGAAATTATTTAAACCAAATTCTTGATCTAACCGCTCATAAAAAGTTCTAACATTTTTATCGCTTACAGCTTTTGCGTCAGGTATTTGGTCGAAAATGCCTAAACTACCTACTATAGGGCCATTAACCCAAGATACTCCTATTTGAGTCCAAAGTTCAAATTCAATATGTCTATTTCGACTTTCAATGTAAGCTATTTCATAAGCATCTTTGCCGAATAAATTAGGCTCAGGCTTAATAAGTTCCAAATAACGACAAATGGCTACAGATTCAGAAATGCATTCACCATTTTCAAGTTCCAATACAGGAATCTTTCCGCTGGGATTTTTGGTCAAAAACTCAGGAGTTTTATGCTCTCTTTTTGTCATATCGCAATTGACGAGTTCCAATTCAATATCCTTCTCATGAGCAAATATTTTTACTCTTCTGGGATTTGGAGCTTTTGGAAAATTATACAGTTTCATTTTTTGTCATTCGTGCAGTTGGTCTATTCTGAGACGAAAAGTTTTTTTTCAGAAACAAGAGAAGAAATTTTTTCTTCTGAGTAACCAAGATTTAAGAGGATTTCTTTGCTATGTTCTCCTAGCTTTGGCGCTGGCCTTAATATTTCGCTAGGAGTTTTTTCAAATCTAGCAGCAGGTCTAGCTTGGCGAACTTCACCAAATTCTTCGTAATTCAACTTAAGAACAGATTGGTTGGCAATGATTTGTTCATTACCTAATAATTCCATACGGTCTAATAACGGCGCACTTGGAACACCTTCTGCTTTAAAGCGAGCAAGAATTTTTTCGCTTTCCCACTTCGAAATTTCTACTCCTGTGATTTCTTTTCTTTCTTGAGCATTACTTACTCTTCCTGCAGGTGTAGCAAACCGCTCATCCTCTATCAAATCCTCTCTTTCCAAAGCTTTGCACATTCCTTGCCATTCTGAGTCAGATACTGCACCTGCAGTAATGAATCTATCTTTCGCTTCATAGATTAGATCTTGTGAGCCTTGAAGTTTTCTAACGTCAACTTCATTTTCGGCAAAAACAATTCCAGCCATTCCTTCGGGCCAAAAAAATGAAATCATTGAATCTAGCATGGACAATTCAATGTGTTGGCTTATTCCTTGTTTTTCTCTTGCATAAAGAGCAGATGAAATTGCTTGAGCAGCAGTAAGGGAAGTAACTTTATCCGCAATGATAATTCGAAACATTTTTGGTCGGCCAGTGTCTCGATCTGCTTGTATGTCTGTAGCCCCAGACAAAGCTTGAATGACAGGATCATAGACTCTTGAATTTGCATAAGGTCCTTCATTACCAAAACCACTTATGGAAAGATAAATAATATCTTGGTTGATCTTTCTTATTACTTTTTCACCAAAGCCCATTCTATCGATAGCACCAGGTCGAAAATTTTGCATAAAAACATCCGCATCTTCTGCAAGCTTAAAAAGGATTTCTTTTCCCTCTTGAGACTTAAGATCCAATGCAATAGATTTTTTTCCCCTATTACAGGAAAAAAATACCGGATTTACTCCGTTATGGGTTGCGGCCATATGCCTGACTAATTCTCCTGAGACGGGTTCAACCTTGATAACTTCAGCGCCTTGATCAGCTAAAATCATTGCGCCAACCGGACCAGATACCATGCTGGTAAGGTCCAAAACTTTTACTCCTTTTAAAGGTCCCATTTTTTTTATTAGTTTGAATAATTTATTTTCATCGCTTTTTGATAGGCGGTCCTTAAAGCTATTCTATCTCGATATTGTGTAACATTATCCGGTAAAGAAAACTCATAAAAAATCGCCCAATCCAAACAAGTCATCAAAAAAATATCAGCTAGGCCAAATCCATCTTTGAGAATGGTTTTTCTAGAATTTAAGTGATTCTCTACAACATGAATTTGACGCATAAAATATTCCCTACAAGCGTCCACCACAATTGGCGACTCGCCATAAATATCTTTCAAATCATAATGCCTTCTCATGACATAAAGAGAGGTTTCGTCTAATTCTCCATAGATAAAATTACACCATTCGTCTTCCTTAGAAACATCAATCTCATCCCTTGGGATAAAAATTTTCTCAGAAGCAAAGTTTTTTTGTAAATACCTACAAATTGCTAGACTTTCTGATAGTTTCAATTCCTTGTGCTCCATAGCTGGTATTTTTTGCTTTGGATTGATTTGAGTAAATTCTTCTGTTTGAGTTTCTCCAGTTCGAGGTCCAATTGGAATTAATTCATAATTTATTTCCAATTCTTCAGCCATCCATATTGGTCTAAGAGTTCTTGCAGTCCCTGCCCCCCAGAGTTTGATGGATTTGTTCATCTGTTCAGTTTGCAAGATTAAATAATTTCCAAAATCTTGGAATAACCCAAGAAACAAAAATTGAGAAGAATAGACCCAAGGAATAACTGTATAAAATAGATATTAATCCGGATAACTCCACGAGCCCTTCAAGTTGAAAGAGAAATATCATTGTAAAAAAAACTGCCAAGGTACTTATTAGAGACAATAAGAGTTTAATTAAATTATTTGATGCAATAACTAAGTTTGAGGCTCCTAGGAACCATCCGGTCATAGCTCCCAATAACCAATTGGATATCTCATGCTCTTCATGTGATGGATAGAGCAAATGAACAAAAAATTGAAAAGCAATAAGAATAAAAAACCAAGATAACTTATCAAATTTTTCATAAAGCTTATAAACGACAGCATAATGCCAAAGCAAAAGAATAAAACCACCAATTAAAAGACCTGCAACCACATCTCCCAAATCATGCACGCCTAAATACATTCTGCTAAAAGCAACTAACAAGATGAAAGTTATAGCTCCCATAGATATGAATTTATTTTTTAGTTCATAAGCCAAAAGTCCCCAAAGAGTTACGGCAATTTGAGCATGTCCACTTGGCCAACCATAACTAGTTCCAGTTCCTCCATCCAACATGAAGTCTGCTGGAGGTCTAGGATCCTGAAAGAGATCTTTTAAAAAACTGTTCACTACTGCAGAAATAAACAGCAGCATAGCAACTCTAGAGAATCTTTGAGGCGACCAAAAAAAATACCCAAAAGCTATGAATAAAAATAAAAAGATTGGGTAACCAGTTAAAGAAACATTGTAAAAAAAGAAATTAAAAAAAGGAGTTCTTATTCCTTCAACCCACGATAAGTCATTCCAAATAGCCATCTTTTAATTTTTAAACAGGATCTCCGCCAAGAACAGCAGGAGTTTCACAATAAGTTTTTAAAATGTAGTCTCGATGAGAAAGAATTCTATCACTCAAAACCTCTTTAATTTCTGGAATCTTGGAATTTGCTTCAAAGAAAAAAAGCATCCCCTCATTTTGTTTAGTCTTAGGCATAATTTCTAAAGACGCTGGAAGAATTGTCATGCTGATAGTTGACCAATAAATATCTACTGCGGAAATTTTATCGCCAATTAAATATTTAGAACCTTTTTCTTCTTGCTTTTTTAACTGAAGGTTGATCAGTTTAATGATTTCTGCCATTTTACTTGGAGCTTTGGAACTTGCACCGTCGCTATAGCCATATTTTCTTGCGAGCTGACCATCAGATAAAATTCTCATATTCCAAACAAGGCCATCTTCACCCAAAATTATGGCGCACAACCCAAACATATCTGCCCTTTCCTGGAAATCATCTGGAATCAAATTTATGCTATCCGAAGAGCCAATCTCCTCTGCCAAAGCAAGTTGTTCTATCCAGACGTTTCTAGGACGCTCTTCATTATGAAACATCGTAGGCAAAGAAGTTTGGCTGGTAAGTTCGTAAAGTTTAGCTTGACGATCTTTACCGGTTTTTTTATCTATACCCATAAAGGGATGTAGAGTTCTTATAATTTTAATTTTTTTTACATAACAAATGTTTTTTAAAGCTTCCGCATAGATTGCCTGAATTCCAGGAACGAAAGTGATTCTAGTTCCTTCTTTCATTTTTGCAGCTTCTTCAAGCGAAATGAATTCTGGTGATTTAGTTTTTATAGTCATATTCTCTCCTTGATACGTCCGAGATTAAATTAAACAATTTAGGTATTTTTTACAAGCAAAGACTCTTAGTTACTCACTATTTATTGTGTATAGTATTTTGAAAAATAAAATTTTAGGAAATTATTGTGATTGAACTAGAAAAAAAAGAATCCATTTATCATTTATATATGAACGCTGGCGAAAATCGTTGGAATACTTCGTTTGTTAGAAAGTTTTCTGAAGCATTAGATGAAATTGAAAAAGATGAGGGTCCAGGGGCATTAGTGACATCCTCAAAAGATCCTAAATTCTTTTCAAATGGTTTAGATCTAGATTGGATGCAAGATCCTGAAGGTCATTCGGAAGGCGGAGATAGAGAAGTTTTTGGTGAAGAATTCATGTACTTAATGGGAAGGATTATTACTTTACCAATCCCAAGTATTTGTGCGATTAATGGTCATGCTTTTGGTGCGGGCTTTATGTTGGCTCTCTCACATGATATTAGATTGATGAGAGAGGATCGAGGATTTATCTGCGCTAATGAAATGCAACTTGGATTTAAAATACCAAGACCAGAATTGGCTTTATTTAGACATAAAATTCCTGCGAATTCATTTTTTGAGACCGTTCAATTGTCCAAGCGTTGGACTGGAGAAGCTGCTTTCGCTGCTGGAATTGTTCAGGGTAAAGGTTCGTTTGAAGAATTACCCGATATAGCAATAAAAAAAGCAGAAGAATTGGCTCCTCTTGCAAAAGATAGAAAACATTATGCTGCTCAAAAAGAAATGCTGTATGGAGAAAACGCAGCTATAAATTTAAACCATGGACCAGCACATATGTTGAAAAATTCAAAAAAATTTGAAGTTTAATTACGACAATTATGTTTCAACCAAAAAAAGAAAGATAAATGTGAAATAAGCTTTAGGATATTCCCAAACCTATAAAAATATTTTCAATTGACTTCGAATGTACCTTTCTGAATACATCAGGACTTGCATTTGAGTTATGAGGGCTTAAGTAAACGTTATCAAACTTCTTTAAAGGACTGTCATCGCTTAATGGCTCTTCCTCAAAAACATCTAGACAAGCGCCGCCAATTTTCTTCTGATCTAAGGCAATTATCAAATGCTCTTCTTTTATAATTGAACCTCTAGCAGTATTTATTACAATAGAGTCTTCCTTCATAAGATTAAATTCATTGTTGCTAAACATGTGTTTTGAAGTCTTATTTAAATCACAATGTATGGAGATAAAGTCGGAATCTTTTAAAAGAGTTTCGAAAGAGACATTTTGAAGATTAGGTATATTGCTCTCTATGTCTCTAATATCAAAATATAAAACTGTCATGCCTAAAGCACTTGCCTTTCTAGCCAATTCGCTACCAATGTGTCCTAATCCAACTATTCCAAGTGTTCTTTCACTTAGTGTAAAGGAAGGAATTTTTGACCAATTATTATTTCGGACAACATAATCTTTTTCATTTATCTTTCTAGAAATCATTAAAATATAAGCTAAAACAGTATCAGATAAGGGCGCTGCAAATACATCCAAAACTTTTAAAACCTTTATTTTAAGTTTCTTGGCAGCAATGGAATCAATAGAATCTATTCCTGTTCCCCATTTAGATATCACTTTTAGGTTCTTTGATTTATTTAAAACTTTGGCATTTAGATCATCATCTCCGCATAAAATACCATCTGCATCTTTAAGTAAAGTTATGAGCTCCTCTTCATTAAGAGATTCAGCTACATCGAATTCTGGCTTAAAAAGCTCTACTCCCTTTTCTAGACATAAGTCTTTATATTCTTCTATATGAGGCAGGATAGGGGGGGCAGAAACCAATACTTTAAAACTCATTAAAGATATTCCTCTATTAGACTGTCTTCTTTCATTAATAATCTTACTTCTTCTAAATCTTCTGGTGTATCTACGCTTATCTTTGCTTGATTGATTTCCACCAATCTTATCTTAACTCCGTTTTCAGTTAATCTAAGGAAATGGTTATCTTCAATAATCTCCAAAGGAGTTTGCTTCCATTCAAGATATTTTTCTAACCAAATTTTACGGTGGGGCACTATAAAACAAAGCTTCCAAAAAAATTGACGATCTTTCATATAAAAATGAGGAATGTCTGATCTAGACGAATAAATAAGGTCATTATTTGAATCCATTACCGCTTTAAAATCTGACGGGCTATTTATTTTTGAAAACTTAGTTATGCCCATAGATACTTGAATCTCGGAATCATCTAAAAGTGGTTGAGTTATTTTATCTATATGATCAGGATAAAGAAGAGGCTCATCTCCTTGTATGTTTACTACGATTTCAGAATCAATAAGTTTACAAGCCTCCCCAGCCCTTTCAGAACTATTTTTATGTTCCCTAGAAGTCATTATGCTCTTTATACCGAAACTTTCTGCAACTTCTTGGATTTCCTTACTATCTGTGGCTACGTAAACATCATCAAGAGTTTTGGATAACAGTGCTCTCTTGCAAGTATGAATTATCATTGGAAGGCCACAAATGTCAGCTAACGCCTTTCCTGGTAATCTTTTTGACTCAAGTCTTGCTGGAACAATCCCTACAACTTTAGTATTCATCAGGAGAATAATTTATCTATGGCGTTTGTAACCCTCTCACCAATTTCTCTTGTTTCAGCAATTGTATAATTTTCATTAAATGGTATGAGAAAAGACCTAGATAATAAATCTTCAGCATTAGGGCTTGTTCCAGGTGGATATGTTCTTTCTTGATAAGCAAAGCCTTTCCCATATTTCTTTGGTTCAATTAAAGCATTAACACATTGATAAAGCGGTGTTGGGTTTGCATATCCATAAGCACAAATTAATTCATAATCATCTTTAAGTTTTTCAAGAAGAATATTTCTACTATCAGTATCTTTCATATAAAGAGGATAAGAATAATAAGAGCAATAAGCTCCATTTAGTTTCTTTTGAATTTGAATATGGCTTTGGTGAGAAGAAAAAATGTTGTCTAAAACCTCTGCTCTTTCTCTTTTTTTCTTAATTAATTTGTCTAGTGATTTCAATTGAGGTTTCAAAATAGCTGCTTGAATAGCATTGAATCTAACATTAGGTGCCAAGAATTCGTAAAATCTGTCTTTTAGCGGAAGGTATCGCTGCCATCCTTTATCAACTCCAATGAATGCTCTTCTGTGCAAGTCTTCTGAATTAGTTACAATAACCCCGCCTTCTCCACAAGTAATTTGCTTACTTTGTTGATAACTACCATAGGAAATATCTCCAAAACTTCCTATCTTTTTTTCATTGAACTTTGCTCCATGAGCTTGAGAAAAATCTTCCATCAAGAAAATATTATTTGCTTTACAAAATTTTGCGATTTCTTCTATGTCGGATGGATTTCCCGCTAAATGAACAACAATTATAGCCTTTGTCTTATTTGTGACTTTTTCTTTTATTGATTCTAAACTCATATTGAAAGTCTCGGGATCTAAATCTCCGAAAACAGGGATAAGATTCTCATATATAACAGGTAAAACGACTCCTATGTCTGCAACCGGAGTGATGATTATTTCACTAGAGGGAGGTAAATCTAAAGCAACTAAACAACCATGCAGCGCTGCAGTTCCTGAAGTACAAGTAACAGAATAATTTGTATCGTAATAATCAGCTAAATCTTTTTCTAAATCTAAAACGTAATTAGAAGAATATCTTGAAAAATTTCCTGAACTTCCGATTTCAATTAGATCAGCCAATTCCTCTGATTTAAGAGGCTTCGGATATTGAAGAATAAACTCAAATCTTTTCATTTTTGCACTATATATTTCCCGCCGGATATTACAATATTTTCACCAGTAATATAGCTAGCATCCCCAGAACAAAGGAATTTCACTGTTCCTGCAACTTGCTGAGGAGTGCCTATGGATTTAAGAGAAATCGGTTTCAATAAGGAAGATTTATTCTTTTTTATATTATCGGAAGTCATTGGGGTATCAATTACTCCAGGTGTAACACAATTAACTCTTATATCTTTTTGAGCAAGTTCATCTGCAGCTGATTTAGTAAAATTAATTACAGCAGCTTTATATGCTGCATAAATTGACCCTTCCGACATGGGCATTATTGCAGCAAAGGAGCTTAAATTTACTATTGAAGAGCCTTTTTTCATAAAAATTGGAGCAACTTTGCAAACCAAGATAACGGGTAGGAAGTTATTATCATGCAACTTCTTCAAAAATTCTTTTGTCATCTCAGTAATGGGACTTTGTCTCCATAAACCCACTGAGTTTATAAAGTTGTCTACTCTACCGAAGCTTTTCTTTATTTTTAAAAATGTTTCTAAAATTTTACTTTCAGAAGACATATCACAAACATAACTATGAATTTTTCTTTCAGATTTTGCTGAACTTTTAATAGATTTAATTGCAAGTTTATTTCTAGCACTATTTCTTCCTAAAATAACTACATTTGAGCCATTGATATAAAATGCCCTTGCGATCTCAAGTCCGATACCCGAGTTACCTCCAGCTACGATAGTTAATTTTTTATCCATTGCATTTATATTGGAAAAGGAGATTGACCTCCATCTATCCTTATTACTTGGCCGCTGACGTAAGATGCCTGTGAGGATAACAAAAAAGATACAACCCCCGAAATGTCGTCAGGGGTTGCGGGCTTCAATAATCTTGAATCTGATTCAGAAAATATTTTTTCCCTATCTTTTTTACTTCTGTCTTTAATTGTTGCAAGAAATCTACCAGTTAGAGTTCCTCCGGGGGCTATAGAATTTACATTTATATTATAGTCTCTCAAACTAACCGCAGTAGCTCTCGTAAGCTGTGCGACAGCAGTTTTTGCTATGGAATATGATATTTCAGTGTCTATACCTTGATTAGCATTCATAGAAGAAGTTGTCACGATTGACCCAAATTTCTGCTTTTTAAGTAGAGGAACAATAGCCTTTACTGAATTAAAACAAGTCAAATAATTTCTATCCATAATAATTTTGTTATCTTTAATAGAAATATCAAGATTATTATTTTTAGGCTTTTTACCATCAGCCTTTTTAGAGCTGCCTGCTACATCTCCACCAGCATTAAAAACGCACCCATGTATTTCTCCAAAATCTTTGAAGATCATTTTAAAAACTTTTTTTGTAGCAGAAAAATCAGTCAAATCACATTTATAAAATTTGTTATAGCTACCAGAAGAATTAAGAGAATCTAATAACTCCTTCAACGAAGAAACTTCGCCATACACATTGCATGCGGTATCGCTTAAATCAACTAAGGCGATGTTAAAGCCTTGATTGGAAAGATAGTAAACATGATTTAAGCCCAGTCCACGGGTGGAGCCAGTAATTAAAATATTTTTCATGATAAAAAAGATACTAAAGTTAAAAAGTTAACGAAAGTTATACTAGCAAAAGTTTACAGGTTTCTGTACAGCAAGGCATATAATCAAATAAAATAAAGCTTTACAATTTATTTATTTTTATTTTTACCCAATGTAATTATTTTATACAAATTTTGAATGAGAGCTCATTTTTAAAGAGCTAAATCTTAAAATTACTTAAAATAGCAGGAATTATTTCAGGTAGAAGTTGGTCAGGGATCTCGTGACCAACTCCGTCAAGGATTAACTTTTTTGAATTTGGAATGTTGTCGAATAAATATATTCCATGATCAACTGGTATGAGGGGATCTTCAGTGCCGTGAATAACTAAAGTTGGTTTTTTAATAAATTTTAAACTAGATGCTCTATTTGGGCTGGCTCCAACTGCAGCTATTTGAGCATTTGATGTATTAATTCCTTGTTCTATCCTAATTTTTATTTCATTAATAAAAAGTTCTTCATCAAATAGAAAACGAGAACCCCTCAATGATCTTTCAGTTACTAACAAGGCTTCCTCTTCTTTACCATTCAAATTTAAAATAAAGGATTCTCTCATAGACTTCTTGAAGCGGACACTTGGGCCAGATAAACCGGGAGTATCGAACCCTGGGGTTGTAAAAAAAAGTGTTAATGATTTAACTCTTTCAGGATGCTCTAAGGCCATTACTTGAGCAATCATTCCACCCATAGATGCTCCTATGATATGAGCTTCGCCAATACCCATATTATCAAGCAACAAGACTCCATCATTTGCCATATCACTTAAGTTATATTCAGCTGGAGCTGGATTTTCCATATTGAATTTACCCTCTTCATTAAAAATAAAGCCAAAAATAAATTCAACAAAATATTCTTTTAGAAAACTAGGTAATATCTTTATGAAGCTTATCAATCCAGGTTCTTCTGCAACCCAACTACTCTTTCCTATATCTCGATTATCAAAAATAATGACATGCAAATCATTATTAACTAGCTCCTGGATATACTTTTCAGACCAAACTTTACTGTTTGAATTTAATCCCATGATCATCAAAACTGCAGGATCAGCTGGATTTCCAAAGGAGTTCCACCAAATATCTATACCATTTATTTTTGAAATATTTCCCTCTTCTGATCCAAGGTTCATGCACACAAGAGTACAAATTAAAATTAGTGATTTCTTCATACTTAATTTATTGCCGCTATGAGCCTTTGAACTCTGGATCACGCTTTTCAATAAAGGATTGCATACCTTCTATTGGGTTGGTTGCTCTATGTCTTGTTTAAATTTTAGTTTATTAGAAAAAAAATTTTAAATTAACCCGTCTTCTCTTAAATCTTGAAAAGATTTCTTGAAAGCATCAATTACTTCATCTATGACATCTGGCTTGTGAGCATAAGTTATAAAAGCTAGATGAATTCCAGGAACAATTACATTATGACCTAATAAATGTAAGTAAAACTCTTTTTCTATCTTGCTACGACCTATATCTCTTGCTGACTCTATTTTTTCTCCGCTAAATATTAGATGCATCATTGAACCTGCATTCATCATTTGAGCAGGAATGTTCATTGAGCTACAGAATTTGTTAATTTCAGTTGAAATTCTATCTCCTTGTTCATGTAAATAAGGGTAAATCTCTTTCTGATTTTTTTTGAGATGTTTTAAAATTGCAATGCCTGAAACCATTGTTAAAGGGTGTCCATTAAAGGTTCCACCAGCAAAAATCGGTGGAGTATTATCGGAACCTGAAAAAGCGTTCATAACTCTCTTTGATCCAGCAACAACCCCGATTGGCATTCCCCCGCCTACAGCTTTTCCGTAAGTAACAACATCAGGGAAGATGTTGTAATACTCTTGGCAACCGCCGTACTCTATTCTAAAGCCAGTGATGACCTCATCAAACATCAAAAGAACGCCACACTCAGTACATACTTCTCGCAAACCTTTTAAAAATTCCTGATTATCAAGTCTAGGGTTAGAGCTTTGTACAGGCTCTATAACTACCATAGCTAAATCATCCTTATATTGTTTAATCAAATCATAAGCATTACTATCTCGATTTGGCAACATCATCATCAAATCTCTAGAAATTTCTTCGGGAATCCCTGCGCCTAAAGTAGAGCTTGTGGGAGTTGAACGATCGCTTTTATGATCAGCCTTTACTAAAGCATAATCATGTATTCCGTGATAAGAACCATCAAACATAGCTATCACCCTTTTACCTGAAACAGCTCTTGCAGCCCTAAAGGCAAACATAGTTGCTTCACTTCCAGAATTACAAAACATCACTTCATCAACAGCTGGAGAAGAATCTTTAATTAACTCTGCGAGATGCGCTTGTTCTGCTCCTGGAATTCCAAAATGCCAACCTTTTTTTATTTGCGAAGAAAGTGCTTTTTCTACTGGCTTAGGTCTATTACCTACTACATTGGGTCCAAAACCACATGTTAGATCGATATATTGATTTCCATCTAAATCAGTAAGGTAAGGCCCTTCAGCAGAGTCGATATAAATTTGATGAGGCATGTCCACTGTCTGTACTACCTCCATTGCTAGAGAAGGATGTCCTCGTCGAGCAGCTTCTTCGGATTTAGGCGTCCTATTTAAAAGCTTTTTTCTTACGGCTTGAGAATTTTTACCCATCTCATGGTCTATTGTTTTAGCAGACTGCTCCATTTTTTTCCCCTTTTAAAATAAAAATTTATTAAATCTTATCTAATTTCTCTCAATTTATTTTATTATTTTCTTTTTTTACAGAGATTGTCTCATCTCTTCTCCAATTTTTAAGAAACCATATTTCTCATAAAAAGGTTGGTTGTGTTTGGTAGATTCAAGTAGATAAAGACCAAATTCTTTGCAGCCCCTATTCTTAGCCAATCTAAGAGTTTCTTCAATTAAAAGTCCTCCAACATTCTTTCCTCTAGCATCTTGATCAACAACCAATTCCTCTAACTGACAGTACTCTCCGTTGTATCTCAACGCAAGATTGAAAGAAATGGATGCCATACCAAGAATTTTTCCATCTTCTTCTGCAACCACTAAACTTCCTCTCTCATTAGATATCAAATTATTGAAAATATCTAAATCAAAAATTTCATTTGTATCTGATGTAGCTTCAGCCAAAACATTAAGAAGTTCTGAGCATCTTAGCTGATCTTCTGATTTAGCAAATCTTATATTTACGCTCATGCTCATTCCCACTCGATAGTGGCTGGTGGTTTACTAGAAATATCATAAACAACTCTAGAAACCTTTGGAATTTCATTGATTATCCTGTCGGAGACTTTATTCAGTAAATTATGATTTAATTGGGAAGCTTTTGCCGTCATAAAATCAATGGTCTCAGCTGCTCTCAAAGCAATCACATATTCATAACGCCTAGCATCCCCTACTACACCGACACTTTTAATTGGTAAAAATACTGTAAATGCTTGGCTGACTTTATTATAAAGATTAGCTGCCACGAGCTCTTCCATAAAAATGTAGTCTGCGTCTCTTAAGATATCTAATTTTTCTTTGGTAATTTCTCCGATTGTTCTTACTGCTAAGCCTGGACCTGGAAAAGGATGTCTACCTATCAAAGACTTCGGCAAGCCTAATGAAAGACCTATTTTTCTTACCTCGTCTTTGAATAAAGAATTTAGAGGCTCTACCAAAGGTAATTTTAAATAGGATGGTAAACCGCCAACATTATGGTGAGATTTAATCACATGCGCCTTTCCACCTTTGATGCCAGAAGATTCAATTACATCGGGATAGATAGTGCCTTGCGCTAGAAATGAGATATCCTTAATTTTTTTTGCTTCCTTCAAAAAGACGTCAATAAAATTTTTCCCTATTACCTTTCTCTTTTCTTCGGGATCTTCTTTACCTTTTAAATTTTTAAGGAAAAATTTTTCAGAATCGACAAAATGAATATCTACTCTTAAAGCCTTTTTTAAATCTCTAAGAACTTGTTTGGCTTCGTCTTTTCTTAATAAACCATTATCAACAAAAATACATTCCAATTGCTTGCCTATTGCCTTTGATAAAAGTGCAGCAACCACGGAAGAATCAACTCCGCCAGATATACCCAATAATACTTTTTTCTTGCCTACCTGTTTTTTTATATCGTCAACAAGTTTATCGACTATATTTTTTGGCTTCCATTTTGCCTGACAGCCGCATATTTCTCTGACAAAAGTTTTTAAAATTTGAGCGCCCTTCTCGGTATGTGTTACCTCTGGATGAAACTGTAAGCCATATTTTTTAATTGAATTGTTTTCAAAAGCTGCAATTGGACTATTTTTAGAGGAAGCAATTTTTTTAAAACCCTTAGGTAACTTAGTTATTTTATCGCCATGGCTCATCCAAACATTAAGTGTAGAGATTTTGATATCTTGAAATAACTTACCTTTGTTTAATTTAATTTCAGCATGACCAAATTCTCTTTTCCTTGAGGTATTTACTAATCCACTAAAGTGTTTTGACATGAGTTGCATGCCATAACAAATTCCTAAAACGGGTATTTCACTTTCTAAAATTTTAGGATCAACTTTAAGGGTATTTTTTGCATTCACCGACTCTGGACCTCCAGAGATAATAATACCTTTTGGATTAGCTTTAAGAATATTTCTATAAGAGGTATTGCAAGACAGAATTTCGGAATAAACACCAAGTTCTCTGATACGCCTAGCAATCAATTGAGTGTATTGCGAACCAAAATCCAGAATAATTATTTTTTCTGAATCAATAGCGGTATTCACTTTTAACTTATTCTGTAATTTGGTGCTTCTTTTGTGACGCTCACGTCATGAACATGACTTTCATTAATTCCTGCCGATGTAATCTGTACAAATTTTGTTTTGGTTCTCATTTCTTTTATATCTTTGCTTCCCGTATAACCCATGCTTTGTCTTAAACCGCCGAGCATTTGATGAATAGTAGTTTCTACCCAACCTTTATAAGGGACTCTACCTTCAATTCCTTCCGGTACCAGTTTGTCAGAACTCGAAACATCGTCTTGAAAATATCGATCTCCAGAATTTGTTTCTCCAGACATAGCGCCCACTGAGCCCATGCCTCTATAAGATTTATAACTTCTCCCTTGAAAAAGTTCTACCTGACCCGGGGCTTCTTCTGTTCCGGCAAGAATACTTCCAAGCATAACGGTACTGGCTCCAGCAGCTATGGCTTTTGCAATATCACCAGAGAATCTAATCCCACCATCAGCAATAACTGGAATATTCTTCTTGCCAATGGCTTTGACTACATTTGCAATAGCAGAAATTTGAGGTACACCAACGCCGGTTACTATTCTGGTCGTGCAAATCGATCCAGGTCCTATTCCGACTTTAATTGCGTCAGCCCCAGCTTTTATTAAGTCTAAAGCACCATCGCCCGTTGCAACATTTCCTCCAATAACTTGAATACCTTTTTTTAGCTTCTTAATTCTTCGAACTCGATCAATAATGCCTTTGGAATGACCATGAGCACTATCAACGACAAGGACGTCAACGCCTGCGTCAACAAGAGCGTCCACTCGCTCATCGGTTTCTTCACCATTGCCAACGGCAGCTCCTACGAGAAGCCTGCCTTCGGTATCTTTTGAGGCCAAAGGAAAATCCTTATTTTTATTGATGTCTTTTAAAGTTACGAGACCTTTCAAGGCGAAACTTTTATCAACCAATAAGATTTTTTCTATTCTGTTTTTATAAAGAAGGTTCTTAATGATATCTAACTTTGCGTCTTCCTCTGCAGTGACCAAACGTTTTTTTGGCGTCATGATGGATTCTACTGGAGCAGATAAATCAGAGACATTGCGAAAATCTCTGGAAGTCACAATGCCAACTAGATCGCCATCATTTACAACAGGCATGCCTGAAATATTCAAGTCTTGCGTAAGTTTGATTAATTCTCCAACACTTTTTTTAGAAGAAATGGTAATTGGGTCTCTTACGACCCCACTTTCAAATTTTTTAACTAAAGAAACTTCTTTCGCTTGATCTGCAATCGAAATATTTTTATGAATAATTCCAATTCCACCCAATTCGGCTAAGGCGATAGACATTCTGCTTTCAGTTACCGTATCCATTGCAGCAGATACTATTGGAATTTTTAAATTAACCTGTTTGGTTAATTTTGTGCTTAAATCGGTTTCTTGAGGAAGGACACTAGAATATTGCGGTACCAAGAGTACATCGTCGAAGGTCAAAGCTTGCTTTTCAATACGCAACATTTTCAAATTATACAGAAAGAAAACAAAAAGCATAGTTACGGAAAAAAATGAAATTCAAAGGCTGGCAAATGGTTTATACCGGAATGATGATGGAATTCTCCGTCGTGGGTTTTATTTTTTACTGTTTTCCTTTGATGTTTTCTGCTTTGGAAAGAGATTTAGGCGCTACACAATCTCAACTTTCAGGAGCCCTATCTCTTTGGTTTATAAGTTCTGCTGTTGCTTCAATATTTCTAGGCAGGTTACTGGATAAATTTTCCATAAAGAAAATAATGATGATTGGAGGGGTTATTTTCAGTCTAGGTTTATTTTCAATTTCTTTCGTTCAAAGCAGCTTTAGCCTTCTTTTAATTTATGCCACATTGCTTGCGATTGGTGGGCCTGCTTTAGGAAATCTTTCTGTCACTAAATTAGTTGCCAATTGGTTTGAAAGTAATGCGGGCATGGCCTTGGGAATAGCTGCCATTGGCATATCATTTTCTGGTGTAGTCTTGCCCATTTTAGTTGATCCGCTTATTGAAATGATAGGTTGGCGAAACGTCTATATGGTTTTTGGCTTGATTGTGATTTTTTTATTGATTCCTACCGTCAGATATTTTGTTATCGATACTCCTGAAGAGATTGGTCAACACAAAGATAATCTTCCAGACCAACCTACCCCTGATAATTCTCAAGATTTAATGGAAATCAAAGATTTTTTTAAAAATAGAACTTTTTGGATTATTTCTCTTGCTTTTGCTTTTCAGTTTTTAGCAATGGGAGGAGTATTACTGCACTTGCCTTTGCATTCCGAAAATCAAGGTTTTCTAGAGACTTGGACCATTTTAGGTTTTCCTATAAAACAGACTGTCTTCGCTTATTCTTTTGCAGCTTTGGGTGGTGTGGTTGGCAAAGTTTTCTTTGGTTACTTAATGGATAGATTAAGTCCAAATATTCCTGTGATGATTATGATGGCAATGCAATCAATTGGAATCTTTGGTTTGACCTTAATAGACAATTATCTTTTCTTTACAATGTTCTGTTTTGTTTTTGGCTTAGGATTTGGAGGTGCAATGGTTCTTATGAGTGCCTGCTTCTTAAAAGCCTTTGGTTCACAAAATCTTGGTTCTGTTAGAGGTGTATCAGCAATGTTAATTGTACCTGTTCAACCAGTTGGTATGGTCTTAGTTGGCACAGCTTTTGATCTAAATCTTTATCTTGAGTCTTTCTTGTTGATGGCAGCAATTACACTAATTGGTTTTGCGATTGGTTCTAGAATAATTATTCGCTAAACAAAGCATCTGTTTTAGCGGCAGCTATAAAATCATTTTTATGCAAACCTTTAATTTTATGGGACCACCATTTAATAGTGACTTTTCCCCATTCCAAAACTATTTCAGGATGATGATCTTCTTGTTCTGCGAGATTGGCTATTTTGTTTACAAAATCTAAACCCGATAAATAATCTTTGAAGGCAAAAGCACAAGTAAGTTGTTCTATACCATCCGCTTCAACTACATCCCAACCAGGAATTTGTGGCATTAATGTTTTTCTCTCTTCAGGAGTCACTAGGGGAGCATCTTCTTTGCAAGCTTCACATTTTCCCTCAAGAAGTTTTTCCATCAGTTAATACCGCCTTTAGTTAATTTTGCTGGATTTAATAATTTTTGTAATTTAGCTTTAGGTAAGTTGGTTTCTTCCAAAGCAACATCGATTATTGCTCTACCTTCCTTGTAAGCTTTTTTTGCTATAGCTGCCGCTTTTGCATACCCGATAATAGGATTTAAAGCTGTAACCAAGATAGGATTTTTATCCAAAGAAGCTTGAATCGATTTTTGATTTACCTTGAAAGTTTTTATGGCTTTAGATGCCAAAACATTCATGCCGCCGCTTAAAATGTTAATACTTTTTAAAAGGTTATAAGCAATTACAGGCAACATCACATTGAGCTGAAAGTTTCCTGATTGTGCTCCAATGCTTATTGCAACATCATTACCAATAACATCAGCTGCAACCATTGCAACTGCTTCTGGAATGACTGGATTTACTTTTCCTGGCATGATGCTACTTCCAGGTTGCAAAGCTTGAAGTTCAATTTCTGATAAGCCTGCCAAAGGGCCGCTATTCATCCAACGGAGATCATTTGAGATTTTTAATAAAATGGTTGCTAAATTTTTGAGTTCTCCAGAAACCTGAACAGCAGTATCTTGTGCGCTTAGTTCATGAAAAAAATTATCGCTAGGAACATTCTTACATTTTCCGCCACTCAACTTATTAAGTTCTTGAGCAAATAACTTAGTAAATCTAGGATGAGCATTAATACCCGTTCCTACTGCGGTCCCTCCTAAGGGCATCTCCAACATTCTGGTTTCTAAGAACAAAAAAGTTTTTTTTGAATTCTTGAGTTGAGCTACCCAAGCAGAAAGTTCTTGATGAAAATCAAGTGGCATTGCATCCATTAAATGGGTTCTTCCTGTTTTTACCAAACCTTTTAAAGAATTTGCTTTTTTTTCGGTGACATCAATTAGTTTGTCCAATGCCGGCAAAAGCTTTTTAGTAAAATCCACATGTGCACTTACCTTAATTGCAGTTGGAATGACATCGTTACTGCTTTGACTCATATTTACATCATCATTGGGATCAACATGGGTTCTAGCAAATTTACTAGCTAAATTGGCTATGACCTCATTGGCGTTCATATTTGAACTAGTACCTGAGCCAGTTTGAAATACATCTAATGGAAATTGATCGTTGTGCTTGCTTTGCCAAACTTCTTTTGCAGCTTTTGATATAGCATTTGCTTTCTTTGTAGACAAAAGGCCTAGTGATTTATTTGCTCTTGCAGCAGCATCTTTAATAATGCCTAATGAATTAATAAATGAATTAGTAAATGGAAAATCCATTTTTATCCCACTAATAGGGAAATTGTCTAGGGCTCTTTGAGTTTGTGCTCCATATAAAGCAGAATTGGGAACATAAACTTCTCCCAAGCTGTCTTTTTCTATTCTGAAACCTTTTCTTTTCTTGGGCATAATTTTTTTATTAAAATCAAATATAAATTGTACAAAATATTAAGTTAGAATATCGAAGAATTTTAAGGAGAAGATGAAATGTCAGATGAAAAAGAAATAAAGTTACCTATCGACACTTCTTTAGGGAAACTTCCTCAAAAAACTAAAGGTTCTATTATTCCAGTTGAATGCAAAACGATGGAGGAGATTAGAAGACATCAGTTAGAGAGACTTGCTGCAGGTTTTAGGATGTTTTCTCATTTTGGTTATGACGAAGGGATTGCAGGACATATTACTTTGCGAGATCCGGAGTATCCTCACTATTTTTGGGTAAATCCTTTTGGAATGCATTTCGGTCAGATATGCATATCCGATTTGATTTTAGTGGATAGAGAAGGAAATATTGTGCAAGGTGAAGATAAAATGCTTAATACCGCTGCTTTCGCTATTCATTCCAGACTTCATGAGGCAAGATCAGATGTAAATGCTGCTGCTCATTCACATTCAATGTATGGAAAATCGTTTTCAACTTTAGGTAGACTTTTAGAACCAATTACTCAAGATTCTTGTGCTTTCTATGAAGATCATGTTTTATTCGATGAATATACTGGAGTTGTTTTAGAAACTGATGAAGGCGATAGAATTGCTGAAGCTCTTGGAGATAAAAGAGCAGCCATTTTGAAAAATCATGGCTTACTAACTACCGGTGAATCTGTTGATGCAGCCTTATGGGCATTTTTATCAATGGATAGGTGCTGTCAATCACAACTTTTGGCAGAAGCCGCGGGACAGATGGAACGAATTTCTGACGATGTTGCTAAACTCACTAAAACTCAAGTTGGGACTGAAATGGCGATGTGGGCAAGTTTTCAGCCTCTTTATGACTTGATGCTTGAAAAAGACGATAGTTTTTTAAACTAATCAATTAAAGTCACTTTCCAAATGTCAGAAATTTTTCAGCCATTTTATATGGCAACATTTTCTTTTTTATTTTTCATAAGCCTGATTATTCATTTCATATTTAGAATAATTTTAAAAAGGTTAAAAGTAGTAGATGTGCCTGATGGAGAAAAAAAGATACATAGAATGTTAGTCCCTATCTCAGGAGGGATATCAATCGTGTGTTCTTCAGTAGTTATTGGCACTCTTTATTTGGTATTAAGTTATTCTCAATTTTTAGAAATCTTTTTTGAAACGGAATCTTTAAAACTTTCAACATGGAACATTGATATTAAAACAGGGTTGTTATTTGGAATAACTGGCTTAATTGTAGCCGCTGTTTCATTTTTTGATGATATTTTAGATCTTCCTGTTTGGTTTAGATTTATGACTCTGGTTTTATGCTCTGGAATAGTAATAGGAGTTTCTGATTTAAGCCTTACTTCCCTAGGAAATCTTTTTGGCTTTGGAGAAATAAAGCTAAATTCTATTTTTAGTCCAATTTTTACAATCTTTTGTGTTGTAGGAGTAGCAAATGCTTTCAATTGGATTGATGGCTTGGATGGTCTTTTTTCCACTCAAGTTTTAATTGCAACTTTTGCATTATTTTACTTTAGTGGTGGAAATGGTATTTTTTATGTAATTTTTTTGATAGCTTTCCTTCCATATCTTTTGATGAATTTAAGTTTTTTTGGAAAGAAAAATAGAGTTTTTATTGGCGATCATGGTTCTATGGCCATTGGCTATACTATAGCTTGGTTCTTGATTAGTTCAGCTGAATTTGAATTGATTAGTCCTATAACAGCCCCTTGGCTTATATCTTTGGTTCTTTTGAATGCCTTACGGGTTATGTTCAAAAGAGCAGTTCTTAAGGTTTCTTTATATAGATCAGACCGAGAGCATATTCACCATTTCTTTTTAGATAATGGCTACTCAAAAGGCCAAAGCCTGTTAATAGTAACCTTGATAAGTATCTTTTTGACTTTCATGGGAATGATTTTTGAAATTAATCAAATATCAGACTACATATCTTTTTATTTCTTTATATCGGCTTTTCTTATTTGGGGTTTTTTTAGTTCCAATTTAAAAAAAAGATTTGAAAATTAAAGAACTATTTTGAGAGAAGTTCCTCTATTTGCCAAAGAGTATCTTTACCAAAAAACATTTCGTCATTGACAAAAAACGTAGGAATACCAAACACTCCTCTTTCCACAGCCGCCTCGGTATTTGAAATTAATTTTGCTTTTACTTCTGGATCTTGCATTTGAGCCATTAATTTTTCACCATCAAAGCCTGACTCTTCATAAGCAGCTTTTATGACTTCGGGATCATCCATTTTTTTTGGCTCTTCCCACATATGGACTAAAACTTTATCAATATAGTCTTCTAGATAGCCATCCATTTCAGCTGCAATAGCTCCTCGGATAATCTGAAGGCTTATAACTGGAAAATGTGGATTCATATTAAAATCATTTAATTGATGTCTTTCAATGAATCTCTGCATTTCTAAATTTTGATACTCATTTTTATTTTTAACGCCAAAAAATTGCTCCATCGGAGGTTTGTTGTTAGTTGCTTTAAAAATTCCACCAAGCAAAACAGGGATATAGTTAATTTCTACCCCGGTACTTTCTTTAATTTTTTTAATAACCTTGTGGCTCAAATAAGCATTTGGACTGGCAAAATCAAAGTAAAAATCTATTTTTTTCATTTCTCACTCTCCTTGTAAACATTTCTCATTATAAAAAGAAATAGCATCTTTTTCATAGGCATTTTGGACCAAATTGTTGAGGAATTTACACTTGGTTTTATCTTTTTTGATTCTTGAGTCAGCATATAATCTTTTGAATTCATCAATTCTTTTCAATTCAAAATTACTCATGATAATTCCTTGGTCATTTTCAGAGTCTAATATCAAAAGTTTCTTGCCTGAGTTTGACCAAGAATTCCACTTTGGCAGATTATTATCTCTACCTTTGCCTGGATCTCCAGTATAGGCAAATTCAGCCCAGTAGGACTGCATGGCAATGGACAATCTAATGGCATCTGGAAGATTTTCTTGATTAAACATAAATCTCTCTATTCCAAGAAGCTTCATGGTGCCAGTAATAAATGGTATTTCCATGGCATGGGCTGCTCCAAAGATTTTTGAGAAATCCATCCATAAGAGCTTTCCTTGTTCGTCCCAGTCAAACCTGTAAGCAAATACATTTTTTTTGCCTGAGGCAATCATATCTCTTGCAGGATTATCAACCGCCGATATTTTCCAATTGTTTGAAGCATATTCAGCAGTTAAGTCATACATCTCTTGATCGCGAACAACAATCAATCTATTGAAAAGACTTGTTGAGTAATCAGACTCCATTGCAGCAAAAAGTTTAGTTTCATCTCGATTGGTGCCAAAAATTACAGGTACATCGTTATAAAAACTCTTTCTAGAAAATTGCATGCCCCGCTTGGGTATAACATGGCCATCACTTAAAACTCTTGGAATCATTTTTTTTCCAACTTGTTTAGACTTATCTATCGCTTTGTAAACTTTGAAAATCTGACTTAAATCTACTCCTTGCATTTGCTCTAAAAGTTTGAATTCATTCATTGAATCTTGAGCGATGTTTGCTTCAAACAAATCTTTAGAACTTTCAGATGAAACTAATAATTTACTGATAACTTCTTTTGAGGAAGTTAATATAGAAGATGCTTTATTATCATAAAATTTAGATGATTCTTTTAGATTAAACGTATTAGTTGCCCCACTTTGAGAAATTGCCTTGTGAAAGAGACCTTTGGCAAGAGGAGAACTTAATAAAGCAAATACGTTATGTCCTCCAGCTGACTCTCCAAATATAGTGACGTTACTTTTGTCTCCTCCAAAATCCTCAATATTTTCTTTAACCCACTTTAAAGCCATGATTTGGTCAAGTGTGCCAAAATTTCCAGATTTATCTTCTAGATTGTTAGATGTTGCAGCAAATGCAGGATGATAAAACCATCCTAGGAAACCTAGTCTGTAGTTTATAGAAACAATTACTAGTTCGTGAGCAGAAGCCAATTTACTAAAGTCATATGAGGCTGCCTCTCCAGAAGTGTTCCCACCACCATGAATCCAAAACATTACAGGAAGTTTTTTATCTGGGCTTAATTTTTTTGGGGTAAAAACATTCAGATAAAGACAGTCTTCTGATCCAGTATATTCACCTTTGCCGCCTCTATCTAAAGAGATGGAAGGAACTTGTGGACATGAATCGCTAAATTTTAATGCCTTAACTATTTCCTTTTGAGATCTAAGTGCTCTTGGAGCCTTCCAACGTAAACTACCTTGCGGAGGTTCTGCGTAAGGAATACCAAGCCATTGAAAACTATTGTTTAGTTCGATACCAACGAATTTATCTGAGATTGAAGAAATAAGTTTAGTTTCTTTAAAATTGTCTTTTTTTGTTGCATCTATAGCACATGCCGAGATAAGAATTGTTAAAAATAAAAAAGATATTTTTTTCATAAGTATTATCAAAAGGATTTTTGAATATTAAATAAAAGTATATAGTAAAACTTAATTATTTAACTTAATAAAAATATTATAGAGAGAGTCATGCAAATTTCACCAATACCAACTTTATCTGACGATATTAATGACATCAGAACAAGAACGGCAAATATAGTTGCTGAGAAAATCATTCCAAATGAAAGAGAAATTTATTCAAAAAGCGAAAACTCTGCTTCAGTAAGAAAAGAGATAAGAGAGCAAGTAAAGAAAGAAAAGCTATGGGCTCCTCATCTTCCAGAAGAATATGGAGGGATGGGGATTGGTTTTATGGCTCATGCTTACATGAATGAAATACTTGCATGGTCGCCACTATCTAACAGACTTTTTGGAGTAATTGCTCCTAATTCAGGTAATCAAAAAGTCCTTCTTAAATATGGTTCTAAAGAACAAAAAAAGAAATGGCTTGAACCTTTAATTTCTGGAGAAATGGAATCAGCATTTTCTATGACTGAACCTGATAATGCTGGTTCTGACCCAAGGTCTATTCAAACTACTGCAAAAAAGGAAGGTGATGAATGGGTCATTAATGGTCATAAAGTTATGACTTCAAATGGTATCAAGGCTGACTTTGCAATAGTAATGTGCAGAACCGAAGAAGAAGGTGAGGACGGAGAAGTAAATTCTAGAATGACGCAGATAATTGTTCCCACTGACACGCCTGGATTTAATGTCATTCGTTCTGTTCCTATTTGGGGACATACAGGTGGAGATCACGTTGAAATTAAATATGAAAATGTCAGAGTCCCAGTAGAAAACCAATTGGGTGCAAGAGGGACAGGACATGCTGCAGCCCAAGACAGACTGGGCGCTGGAAGAGTCTTTCATTGTATGAATAGTATTGGTCAGATGTGGAGAGCTTTTGATCTAATGCTGCAAAGAACAATTACACGAGAAGTCCATGGTGGAAAGCTTGAGACAAAGCAAATGATTCAAGGCTTTATCGCTGATTCATACATTGATATTCAAACTGCTAGATTAATGACAATTCATTGTGCAGAGGTAATGGACAGTGAAAATGATCCTAGAGTAGATATTTCGGCTATTAAAATCTATGTACCTGAGGCCATGCACAGAGTAGTAGATCGAGCTATTCAAGTTTACGGTTGGAAAGGAGTCTCAGCCGATTTACCTTTATTTGGAATGTACCAAGGAGCCAGGACTCTAAGATTAGCCGATGGCCCTGATGAGGTTCACAGGATTCTAATAGCCAAGCAAGTATTGAAAAAATATCATCAAGGTTTGTCTTGGGATTTTGGAATTTAAGCTTTAATTATTTTTGCGTCTTTAGCGATATTGTCCTTAAGAAAATCTTTCTGAGAGCCTTCGATTTTAACCAGCTTTAAACTGGATGAGGCGGTAGCAATCATTTCTCCTTCTTGATGAAGTTCAGCACTAGCAAATCCAATCGATTTTCCTAATTTGATAATTTTAGATTCACAATCCAATTGTCCTGGTCTTCCAGCAGCCAAAAAAGAGACATTAATATCAATCGACATTGGTGTGTAGATAAAATCAGATAATTCCATTACTAAAAAAGCCATACAAGAATCCATCATTACCGTAGTGAAACCTCCTTGAATGATCGTTCCATTTGAGTGGCAGATATCTTCTGTGGCTAGAAATGACATTTTTAAAGACTGAGTTTTTAAATTAATCTCCAAGATCTTTCCTGATAACTGTTTCATATATTCTGGAGTGTGATCTGTTTTCATTTTTATTTATTTTGAAAAGTTTGAAAATACTTCAATGGCTTTATTTCTAGATTCTTTTAAATCAACTAAATGAGTACTATACCCTATGTCATTTCTTTCATCAGATGTAGGATTGTGGATATTTTTTACCGATGTTAGTTCAGGAAGCCATTTTTTTATGAAATCTCCTTTTTTATCGAATTTTTCAGATTGAGTAATAGGATTGAAAATCCTAAAATATGGTGCAGCATCCACTCCTGTTGATGCGCTCCACTGCCAACCGCCATTATTAGAAGCAAAATCACCATCTATTAAATTTTGCATAAAATATTTCTCACCCCTTCGCCAATCAATAAGTAAATTTTTTGAAAGATACATCGCGACTATCATTCTTAGTCTGTTATGCATCCAGCCAGTAGAATTTAACTGTTTCATTGCAGCATCAATTATTGGAACTCCGGTCTCGCCATTTGACCATGCAATAAAATGCTCCTGATTATCTGACCAAGGGAACTCATCGTATTTTTCTAAGAAAGATAAATTTTTACTTACTCTTGGGTTATGAAAAAGAATGTATTTATAGAATTCTCGCCAAATAATTTCATTAACCCAAGTTTTGACTCCTTCATCTTCTTCTGAGACTTTTTTGATTACCTCAAAGAGACATTGCCTTGAAGATAAAATGCCTGAAGAAAGATAAGGTGAAAGCGAACTTGTCCCCTCAATCGCAGGAAAATTTCTCTTCTCTTTATAAAAAAGTATTTTGTGATCAATAAATTCATCCAATTTGTATAAGGCATACTCTTCTCCTGTGGCATAAAGCTCTAAAATACTTTTTCTTTCAGCATTTAAAGAAATATTTTCAACTTCATCGCTTTCCCAGATCTTATTTTTTTGCTTTTTTGGAAAACCTAATATTTCAATTTTTTTTGTGAGAAGCTTGGATCTAAATGCCTTCGAAAACGGGGTAAAAACTTTAAAAAATGTATCGCTTTGAGTTTTGATACTGTCAGGAAGAAAAACGGAAGAATCAAACAAGTTAAGTTTCTTATTTATTTTTACTAATTCTTTGTCTAAATTTTGATCTCTCTTTATTTCATTAATTCCATATTCTTTATTTATAAATACTTCTTTAATGTTTTTGCTTTTTGCAAACTCAATAATCTTTTGAGTTTCTTCATCTATTCCCTCAGCGTGTAATATTTTTAAAGATATATTCAACTCAGCCAATTTTTTTGAGAGATTTTTTAAATGCTCAATTTGGAAGGCAATTTTTATATCGCTTTCATTATGATCTTGCCATTTTTTAGGATTGTGAATGAACATTGCTACCAAAGATTCACCATTTTCAGCAGCACGAAAGAGAGCAGGATTATCTGCTAACCTAAAATCTGAATTAAAAATAAATAAGTTCGTCATATTTTGGTGACAAGACGATGTGTTTAGTTGCGCCCAACATAAAATTTAACACACATCATCTCGCCAAAAAAAGCGAGCCTTTTATGGGGAAAAGACTCGCTGAATTCAGATTTAGGAGAGTTTCTTTGGGAGAAAATGAAAATCTGAATAAAACAATGATATATAAATAAAATTTATATTGGGTTATAAAATACTTAAATTTAGTTATATCAAGAAATGTCTTCGAAAGTGATGCCTGCTTTCATTAATCTGCTAATTAAAGGATCACCCAACCCCACTGCCGAAGTTAATACTCCACCAAATTCATCACCAAATGGTAAATCATCTGAAAAAGCAAGAGTTAAAGCGGATTCACAAACCATTTTTGAAGTTGATTTATAACCTGGATCTCCGGAACCAAAAATTTCAAAACGTTTTTCATTACCGTCCTGAAGCTTTGCTACAAACAAACCCTTAAACCAACCATTATCTCTGGTTTCTTTATCTGGCCCCTCTCCAGGTTTGGGCAAAAAAGGTCTGACAAGACGTCTTAAAGGAGTAGCAATCACTAGAAAAGCTGACATAAGAACAAAAGTAGTTATTCGAGCTGCGGCCTTAGATGGATAGCTTCCTAATTCTTTAAAAGTAAAATCTTTGCCATAGGATTTTTGATTTAAATCAAATAGAGCTGCACTTCTTCTGACAACTCTTGTATTTGCAAAGGCCATTAAACCCATTCCTGAAAAATCATCAGTACCAGGAATAGGCTTTACAGAAAAGTTATCTGAACTATTATTTCTTTGTGTCTCTGACACAGTATCTTTGGGATTTAATAAAAATGGATCTCTCATTTCTTTGGGTAAAGGCCCCATGGTAAACATAGTTTCTGTAGTTCCTCCACTCGCTCCTCCTTTTGCCGAATGGTAAACCGTTACATGAGAGACCGGCTGTTTAGATCTTGTAACTGAAAAATAAACACCCAAATCAGAGGGAATGGAATCGTAGCCGCAAGAAGGAATAATTCTTGTGCCATCTAATGCTGCTTTTTCATGAAATCTATCTATCAAACCTTTTACCCAGTGATTTTCTCCAGTGATATCTGTGTAGTGAGTTTTGTACTCTACACAGGCTTCTACAACTTTCGTACTATATTTTGCAAAAGGGCCTGCAGCGGAAACCACAACCTTTGTTTTTTTTACAAAACTCTTAATAGCTTCGTAATCTTCTGAATTAGCAACATAGATATCACAGTTTAAATTTAGTTCTTCAGATAAGGTTTTTAATTTTTCTTCGTTCCTGCCTGCTATTGCCCAAGATAAGTCAGGATAATTTGTATTAAAGTATTCAGCGCATAATCTCCCAGTGAATCCTGTCGCGCCATATAAAACTACTTGATATTCCCTAGTCATTATAACCTCCAATATTATTAGATATATTAACCCAATAAAATTTTCAGAAAAAAATATATTGAGTCATGAGTAATAAAAAAACCAGGCATTTTTTTGCCTGGTTTTTTAATACTTAAGAATTTTAAAATTTAACGGTTGGGCCAAATCCAAAGTAAGTAACGCCATCAGCAAAGCCTGCATTTAAACCGAAATTCCAGTTGCTATCAGCTAATGGAAAACTTACAGATCCGCCTATTTGTTCACAATTATCATCACAATCATCAAGATTTACAGATAATGCGACATTATAATTTATTCCTTCTGTGCTCATCCTTGTATAACCAGCAACAAAATAATATGAGGATGTATCAAATAAAGAACTCACATCATACCCGTCTGCAGTATAGGAAAGACTTGTAATAGCTCCTCCTATCCTGAAAGCTCCTTCGTTAAGGTCTCCAAATGCATATGCAACTTGTCCCATAAGAGTATCTATATCAAAATCATAAGTTGATGCTCCAATAGATAGATCAGTAGTTTCTAAGTCATAAGAAACTGCATAAAAAACATTAGAATCAGTATATCCTTGAAAATTGACATAAGCAGCAGCTGAATTTCCCTTAAGATATGAAGTGTCATATTCTAAAGATCCTACTCCAAAGTTGAGTTCCATGTAACTATAAGAGCTTAAAGATAAAACGCTTAAAGAAACAAATGATAATAATTTTTTTAACATAAAAAGCCTCCTTAAATTAATCACAGGCATTATTTTAAATTAACTTTGTTTATTACTATTTTTTTAAAAAAAACTAAATAATAAAATAATAAAAAAATCAATAGTTTTTAAGATTTTTTTAAGTTAAAAAAATGGTCGGGGTGGCGGGATTTGAACCCACGACCACTTGACCCCCAGTCAAGTGCGCTACCAGGCTGCGCTACACCCCGTTAATTTTTTAATATTTTAAGAACCTCTTTAAGAGATTCTATTATTTCTACATCAAGCTCTAAAGAAAGGTTTCCTTCTTCTAAGACTTTTTTAATTGCCTTAACGTTAAAGCCTCTCTCGGAGAGTTCTTTTATTTTTAAAAAAGTAATCAAGTCCGATTTCTGAAACATTCTTCTATTGGAAATTCTTTTTACAAAAAAATATTTTTTAAATGCTTTTTCCCAATATCTCAAAATATGATCTTTTACAGCTAAAATTTCACTAGCCTCTCCCATCGTAAAGTATTTTTGATCAGGCAAGCTGGCTAGGTCTATTTCCAATTTTACAAAGACTCTCTAAGTTTTTTTGACGCTCTAAAAGAAACAACATTTCTGTCGGAAATTTTATATGGCTCTCCTGTTTTTGGATTTCTTCCGGGTCTGCTTTTCTTATGCTTAACAACAAAATTTCCAAGCTTTGGAATTTTTATTTCTTCCCCTTTTTCTAAGCCTTTACTAATTTCTTCGAAATAAGCATTAACTATTTTTAAACAGTCTTTTTTTGGAAGGCCTAATTGCTCCCTTAACAAATTGACAATATTTGCTTTGGTTAAAGTCATTTATCTTAAAATTGCTCCAAGTTTTTTCTGCATTCCAGAAATAATAAGATTAGCTTCTTTATTGATCTCTTCTTCAGATAAAGTTTTTTTGTTTGAGCCCCATGAGACTCTAAAGGCGATACTTTTTTTACCATCAGAGATATTTTTTCCATCATAGACATCAAAAATTTTTGAACCAATCAAAAAATCATTTGAAGAAGAAAAGATGCAATTTTTTATTTGCTCATAAGTAATTAAATTATCTATTTCAAAAGAAAAATCTCTCTGAGATATAGGATAAATTGAAGGTGCAATTAATTTTCCTAAGTCATTTCTTGGTAGCGACTCAACTTTGATTTCGAAATAATAGAAAGCTTTATTTAGTCCAAGTAACTTTAAAAACCTTGGGTTGATGCTACCCACTGAGCCAATGGGCTTGTTCCTAAAACAAATGTCTGCAGATGCATAAGGATGCAGCAAATAATTTTGAGACTTTTTCCAAGATATCTTTTCTATTCTAAATTCTTCAAAGAAATCTTCCAAAATCCCTTTTAAATAAAAAAAGTCATAATTTTGATTAGTATTCCAGTTTTTAAACTTTTCATCATCGTAAATTAACCCAGCAAGATTTAAGTCTTCCATAGGGCCAACTTTTGAAAAAGATTTGCCTATTTCAAAAATATTTAAGAAATTTTGTCCTCTATTAATATTAAATTCTAAATTTGAAGCTAAACTTGGAAGCAAAGAAGTTCTTAAAGTACTCAAAGAGTTATTAAGAGGATTTTTTAATGAAATACTTTTATTTTCTATACCCAAATTTTCTAAAGCCTGTCTATCAAGAAAAGAATAATTTATGACTTCATTGAATCCTTTGTTTGTCATAAAAGTTTTAATCTGATTGATAAAATCATAATCTGATTTTTCATAATGCTGAGATATAGGATCGTTTTTAATTTGAGGCAAATTATCATAACCAACTATTCTTGCCACTTCTTCAATTAAGTCCTCTTTAATTGATAAATCGAAACGATGACTAGGCACTTCAAAAGTTAAATTATTTTTATTTCTTTTGATCAGTTTGATTTCAAGTCTATTTAAAATAGATACAATTGTATTTTCCTTTAGATCGGTACCAAGTTTCTGATTTACATCTTCTAGAGAAATGCTAATTAGCTTTTTCTTAGGAAAATACTTATTTTTTGTTGTTTCTATTTTAGAAATATCTGCTTGAAAAATTTCTTTGATAATCAAGATAACCTCTTTTAGGGTATCTTCATGAAGATTAAAATCAACACCTCTTTCGAATCTTTGCGAAGCATCAGTCTGAAACCCATATCTTCTTGCTTTGCCTTTGATAGTACTCGGATCAAAAAAAGCTGACTCGATTAGAAAATTTCGTGTTTTTTTTGAGACTGAGTGATTTATGCCTCCTGAGATTCCTGCAAAAGCTATAGGTGCTTTTTTATCAGCTATAACTAGGCAATCTTTAGTAAGTTTAAGATTCTTTTCACCTAATATTTTTATTTTTTCTTTTGATTTAGCAAATCTAACTTCAATATCTCCTTCAATTTTATCTTGGTCAAAAACGTGCATTGGCTGACCACTTTCTATCATTACAAAATTTACAATGTCTACCAGGGGATGGATGGATTGGATACCAGCTACTTTTAAAGTCTTTTTTATATATTCTGGAAACTTCTTTTTTGATTTTAAATTTGAAATAGAAACGGCAGAGTAAGCTGAACATCCATCTCTCGCTAATAATTTAATTTTCTTATTAAATTTAGTTTTCCCTTTGAAAGAGGCTTGTACTGCAGAAGAAAATTTCTTATCTTTGAATGCACAATAATCTCTCGCCAAACCCTTTATAGAAAAACAATCTCCTCTGTTTGGAGTTAGATCAAAATCAATTATCTTATCTCCACGAAAAGACTTTATCTCATCAACTTCTATACCTATTAACGTAAGATCGTCGCAAAGACTTTCAATTTTAGGTTTAGCCTTAATAGCTTCAGTAATTCTTGAATATAAAACTTTCATTGAGATAGAAATTTTAAATCATTTGAAAATAAAGAACGCATATCTTCTATTTCATATAAAAGTTTAGCCATTCTTTCAATCCCCATTCCAAAAGCAAAGCCAGAAAATTTCTTTGAATCTAATCCAGCCATATCAATTACGTTGGGATGTACCAGGCCGCAACCCATGATTTCTAACCAATTATTAGATTTTTTATCCATAATATCCACTTCAGCAGAAGGTTCTGTGAAGGGAAAATAAGAAGGTCTAAACCTTACTTTGGTATCCGGCCCAAAAAAGAAATCTATGAAAGTCATAATTTCATTTTTGAGATGACCAAAATTAACATTTTCATTAATTACCAATCCTTCGACCTGATGAAACATTGGTGTATGTGTTTTGTCTGCATCACTTCGATATACTTTTCCTGGACAAATAATTTTTAGCGGCGCACCTCTCTTTTCAATAGATCTGATTTGAACAGGAGAGGTATGTGTTCTTAATAGATTTCCATTTTCTAAATAAAAAGTATCGTGCATATCTCGAGCAGGATGATCTTTAGGAATATTCAAAGCATCAAAATTGTAATAATCGCTTTCAATCTCAGGGCCGTCTTCAATCAAATATCCTTTAGATGAAAAGAAATCTGCTATCTTTTTAGTAGTAATAGTCAAAGGATGAAGCTTCCCTTGAGATTTATATGAGCCTGGAAGGGTTACGTCAATTCTATCTTTTTCAAGAGATTCGTTGATAATCTGTAATTCAATTTTTTCTTGAGCAGAACCTAGAAAGCTTTCATAAAGACTTCTTAATTCGCCAATTTTTTTTCCAAAAGTTGGTCTTTCTTTTGAAGGTAAGTTTTTTATGTTTTTTGAAAGCTCAGTTATCTGCCCTTTTTTTCCAAGATACTTAACTTTGAGTTGATTTAACTCTTCTTGAGAGACTATTTTTTTAAAATCTTTTTTAAGATTTGCTTTTAAAGCATCTAAATCCATGCTTCATTATGCTGCATTTTCCTTAGCAAGAGATACTAAATTTGAAAAAGCTTCACTATCTTCAGCAGCCAATTCAGCTAGAACACGTCTGTCCAAATCTATATTCATTTTCTTAAGAGCTGACATGAATTTACTATAAGTTAAGCCATTTTCTCTTACCGCTGCATTGATTCTAATTATCCATAAAGACCTGAAATCTCTTTTTTTAACTCTTCTGTCTCTATAAGCATATTGACCGGCTCTAGTCACTGCTTGTTTTGCAACCTTAAAAGTCCTACTCCTAGCTCCCCTGTAACCTTTAGCTAGTTTCAAAACTTTTTTATGTTTTCTTCGGGATTCAACTCCTCTTTTAACTCTAGCCATTATGATCTCTCCCTAAACATTCTTTTTACCAGTTTTTCATCGCCATCAGCGAGGGAGGTTGTTCCTCTAAGTTGTCTTTTGGATTTAGTCGACATTTTGGTAAGGATATGTCTTTTATTAGCTTGCTTTCTTTTCAAACCTGCTCCAGTTTTTTTAAACCTTTTTGCGGCACCGCTGTGAACTTTAATCTTTGGCATGAGTTTTCTACTTAGTTTTGGATGGGGATAATAACATAACTAATTGCCTTCCTTCAGATAAAGGTTCTTGCTCTACCGAACATCGACCATCAAGGTCCTCTTCCACCCTTTTGAGAAGATCAAAGCCAATGTTTTTGTGAGCCATTTCTCTTCCTCTAAATCTCATAGTTATTTTTGCTTTATCTCCTTCATCTAAAAATTTAATAATTTTTTTAAGTTTTATTTGATAATCGTTTTCTTCAGTTCCTGGTCTAAATTTGACTTCTTTTACTTGTGTTTTCTTTTGTTTCTTCTTAGAAGCAGATTTTTGTTTTTTCTTATCAAATAAATGTTTCCCATAATTCATAAGTTTACAAACAGGTGTATTCTTATCATCGTTAAGTTGAACTAAATCTAAGTTCTCTTTAGAAGCAATACTTAGGGCATCATCTAAACTTTTGATGCCTAATTGTTCTCCAGAATTTGAAATTAACCTAACTTTAGCCGCTTTAATAAACTTATTTATAGGTTGTTTATTTTCTTTTTTGTAATTTCTTTTTGCTAAAGCCATATCTATTTAGCTAAAAAAGAAAAAAATCTTTTATGTACCAATCAAACCTCCTTAGATTCAATTTTATTAATTAAAATTTCACTAAATGCATCTAACGAAATTGAACCCAAATCAGATCCTTTTCTGTCTCTAATTGCCAATGTAGATGATTCTATTTCCTTATCTCCTAAAACTATGATGTAAGGAACTTTTTGCATAGAGTGGTGGCGGATTTTATAAGCGATTTTCTCATTCCTCAAGTCTGAATTTACTCTAAATCCCTTATTTTTAAGAATATCGGTAATTTCTTTAGTTTTTTCAGCATGTTTTTCCGATATGTTTATTGCAACAGCCTGAATTGGTGCTAACCATAAGGGAAACTCTCCGGCATATTGCTCGATGAGTATTCCTATAAATCTTTCAAAAGAACCTAAAAAGGCTCGATGCAACATTACCGGAACATGTCTTTCACCATCTGTTCCAACATAAGAGGCATCTAATCTTTCCGGCATATTAAAATCTGCTTGTAATGTACCGCACTGCCACTCTCTATTTAGAGAATCGGTAAGAACAAAATCTATTTTTGGGCCATAAAACGCACCATCTCCTTCTGCAATTTCATAAGATATACCTTGTTTGTTTATAGCAGCTTCTAAGGCTTTTTCTGCTTTATCCCAAATCTCATCAGCTCCTACTCGTTGTTCAGGTCTTGTTGACAACTTTATATCAAGCTTATCAAAACCTAATTCTTTGTATATTTCTGAAAGAATATTTATAAAAGATCCAGCCTCTTCTTCAATTTGGTCTTCAGAACAAAAGATGTGGCCATCGTCTTGAGTCATTTGTCTTACTCTCATCAAGCCATGCAAAGTACCTGAAGGTTCATACCTATGACAAGAACCAAATTCTGAATACCTTATAGGTAAGTCTCTGTAGGATTTTAAACCCTGATTGTAAACTTGGACATGACAAGGACAGCTCATTGGCTTTAAAGCATTTACTCTTTTTTCATTGGCATGCTCCTCATCAATTTCAGTTATGTACATATTTTCTCGGTATTTATCCCAATGGCCAGATTTTTCCCAAAGCTTTCGATCTACAACCTCAGGAGTTTTAATTTCTTCGTATCCTGAAATTCTCAGCTTCTCTCTTATATAATCTTCTAATATCCTAAAAATAGTCCAGCCTTTTGGATGCCAAAAAACCATTCCAGGAGCTTCTTCTTGAAAGTGAAATAAGTCATATTTTTGACCTAATTTTCTGTGATCTCTTTTTGAAGCTTCCTCTAAATTAGAAATATATTGCTTTAATTCTTTATCTGTATTCCATGCAGTTCCATATATTCTTTGAAGCATTTTTCCTTTTGAATCTCCTCGCCAATATGCTCCAGAAACATTTAACAATTTAAAACTTTTTAAATGTCTCATTGAAGTTACATGAGGACCCTTGCACATATCAATGTATTCTTCGTGATAATAAAGAGCAATAATTTCATCTTCAGGAATATCATCAATGATTTTGAGCTTGTATTCTTCTTTTCTATCTTTAAAAACTTTTATTGCTTCTTTTCTGGAAACTATTTTTTTTATAACTTTGTACTCTTTTGAGGCAAGCTCTTTCATTCTTTCTTCTATGTTTTGTAAGTCTTCTTCAGTTAATTTTTTTGTAAAATCAATATCGTAATAGAAACCATCCTCAATAACTGGACCTATAGCCATCTTCGCTTCTGGATAAATTTGTTTAAGAGCATGGCCAAATAAATGAGCACAGGAATGCCTAATGATTTCTAATCCTTCTTGATCAGAATTTCTTATGATCTCTAAAGAGCAATCTTTTTCCAAAAGATCTGAACCATCTTTCAATACACCATCTACTTTTCCAGCAACAGTAGCTTTAAGAAGACCTTTACCAATATCGGCAGCAACGTCTTCAATTGAAATTGAAGAGTCAAAATATTTTTTTGTGTTATCTGGAAGTGTAATAGTGACCATAATTTTGACCTATACGAGGGGCCTAAAAACTCATTATAACTAAAATATCAGGGTGATAAAAGATGGCTGCTCCATTTTTGACTATCTTCAAGTATGTACTTTAGTCTCTCATGAGTTCTGTTATCTTGCTCTTGCCAAAACTCTACTGCATTTGGAATTACAATGTATAAACCGCAATGATCTGGTCTTTTGATTGAAGATTTATCATTATGATCCAAGTAATTATCTATTTGCTTTGTTAAATCTTCATATGATGGAATTATTGAACTTTGATTAGAAATGATTGCTGATACTCTAGATTTCAGAGGTCTTGAATTGAAATAATTATCAGAATCTTCTTTGGAAGCTTTTTCTATATGTCCTTCGACTCTAATTTGTTTTTTTAATTCTCGCCACCAAAAATTAACTGCTACTTTAGGATTCAACTTGATTTCTTTGCCTTTGCGGCTATTATAATTTGTATAAAAGACTAGCCCCTCATCTGATATTTTTTTTAAAAGAACCATTCTTGAACTGGGCTGATTGGATTGATCTACAGATGCAATATTCATAGCATTCCAATCAACTAGATTTGAAGATTCAGCTTCTTCAAGAGTTTTTAATATCTCGATGAATGGTTCTTGAGAAATTTTACCTTTCTCAATCACTTATCTTTTTCTTACCCAATAATCTAAAGAAAGATAGTTACCTCCGCCGTAAATAAGAGGTATCAAAAGAATTACAATATATGTAGCTGCCATTTCATATCCACCTGCATCTGCATTCCAACCATTTGGATAATGAAAATAAGCTGCAACAAACATAGCAAAGATGATTGGAACACTAGCCCATCTAGTAAATAATCCTAGCAATAAAAGAATAGCACCTCCAGCTTCTGCAAGAATTACAAGCCAAGCAAAGAAAGTTGGGAAGATAAAGTTTAAATTATCGGATCCTTCGGGGCCTAAGAATTCAGCAAATCTTGGATTTACACTTGGCATTCCTTCGTTCCAAGAAAGTTTATTCGATGAAGTGCCTGCTCTCCAAAAAATAAAAAAAAGATAAATTCTAATAATGAATAAGATTGCAAAATCTAAAAAGACTAGACTTTTTAGAAAATCATCCACTTTAAAGAGAAAAGTTTTAATTAAGTTCATAAATCTAAATTATCATTTTTGATATCTTTTTTCTAACTCTTCATAAGCTTCTTGTATTTCAATAAATTTTTCTTTGGCTTTTTCAATAAACTCTTCTGGAAGTCCTTTGCCAATAAGAGTATCAGGATGAAACTCTTTTCTTTTTTTTAAATACGCTTTTTTTATTTCATTAAATGAGGCATTTTTATTTACTCCTAGAGTTTTAAAGTAATCATTTGTTTTATCAACAAATTTTTCATAAAGAGACTTATAAACTTTTTCATCAAACCTAAAAATTCTTGGAATTTTTTTTAAAAGCGCATCTTCATTAGGATGAAGAATTCCATCAGCAAGAGCTAGTTCGAAAAGCAATTCATAAAAAACCAATAGTGAATTTGGGCTTGAGGAAAGAACCTGATAAAGGTTTGATGCATAAGCTTCAAAAGTTTCTTTATCGTCTTTTGCATTTTGAAATATATTAATTGCAAAATTTCTATGCTCTCTATTGAGATTTAATTTGCTGGATATTATTTCTTCTATTTTATTTATCTCAGATTCATCAACTCTTCCATCTGCTTTAGCTATTTTTGCTAAGCAAGCAAATAAAGCTGCAAAAAAAGCAACTTGTTGGTCAAAATTATTTGGTCTTCTTCTTTTTGATCTAGAGGAAATATTTGAGCCAACGACACTTCCTACTAAAGCTCCAATTGGTCCTAAAACTACAAACCCAACTAGACCGCCAGTTATTCCGCCCCAAATACTCATAATTTAATTGTTTAACTTTCTATTTTTTTTTGGTTCAATGTACTTTTAAAAAGGGAGATGAACAAGTGTCAGTAAAAAGTTTGCCAGCAGTAGATTATTTAAAAATTCCAAAAGATGGTGATCCTTACTTAGAAGGTCATAAATGTGGAAATTGTGGAGCGGTTTTTCTTGGCGAAAGATCCGTTTGTTCAAAATGTTTTTCTAGAGACAAGATGTCTGCTGTAAAACTCAATGAAACAGGAATTTTGCACTCGTTTTCAGTGGTTTATAGATCTTTTCCTGGAATAGACGTTCCTTATGTATCCGCAATTGTTGATTTAGATGGTGGCGGAACTGTAAAGGGAAACCTTATAAATATTGAACCTGATCCAGAAAAAATAGACTTTGGTATGAAAGTAAGATTGACATATCACGACGCTTTAGGAAGAAAAGACAAAGAAGGAAACTCCTACTTGAGTTATTTCTTCGAACCAGCATAAAATATACAAATAAAGGAGAAATTATGAGTGATGTATACGTTTTAGGAGTTGACATGATTAAGTTTGGAAGATTCCCAGACAGAACTGTGCCAAATATTGGGGCCGAAGCAGCTTTAATGGCTTTAGATGATGCTGGTTTAACTATAAAAGATATGCAAGCTATGTATTGCGGTAATCTTGGACAAGCAAATGCTATGGTTGGACAAAGAATTCTTCAAGAAATAGGTCAAACCGGTATTCCAGTTGTAAATTGCGCTAACGCTTGTGCGACAGGTGCTACGGCCTTTAGAGAAGCTTGGATGTCAATTAAAGCTGGTATTTATGATGTAGTTCTTGCAGTAGGTGTTGAGCAAATGGGTAAAGGACTTTTAGGTGGTGCAGGTGGTGGAGATGGTATTCCTAAAGAAGGTCTTCTAGGTTCAGGTACTATGCCATGCGTATTTGCCGAAGCTGGAATGGAGCATTCAAAAGATCATGGAACAACCTTCGAACAATTTGCAAAGATTTCAGTAAAAAATCATCACCATTCAACTATGAATCCCAAGGCAATGTATCAAATAGAAACTCCTCTGGATATTGTAATGAATGCCGAAATGATTTCTTATCCAAATACAAAACTTATGTGTTCTGTAAATGTTGATGGATCTGCTGCTGCAGTCCTTGTTTCAGAAAAGAAAGCAAAAGAATTGGGAATGGGACGTGCTGTAAGAGTTAAAGCTTCTGCACTTGCCAGTGATCCCTATACAGATAGAGATTTGGTCATGCCTGATGTAAACGCTTGTACTAGGTTAGCTGCTGAACAAGCTTATGAAATGGCTGGTGTTGGGCCAGAGGACATAAACCTTGTTGAATTACATGATTGTTTTGCTACTGCAGAAATGCTTCATTACGAAAATCTTGGTCTCTGTAAAGATGGTGAAGCAGGAAAAATGATTGATGAAGGTCACGTTGAGCTTGGAGGAAAAGTTCCTGTAAATGTTTCAGGAGGGCTTCTTTCCAAAGGACACCCTTTAGGTGCAACTGGTATAGCAAACATATACGAAGTTTGTACTCATTTGAGAGGAGAAGCAGGTGACAGGCAGGTTGAGGGAGCTAGACTTGGAATGACACATGTTATTGGCTTAGGAACTGCATGTGGAATTCATATTTTAGAGAAAGTCTAATTCAGTGATTCTTGGCGTAACTGGCGATACGCATAATAATCTTAAAAATATTCAAGAAATCTGCACTATTTTTAACCAAAATGGTGCAGATTTAGTAATACATACTGGTGATATTTCTCTTCCTAAATCTCTTATAGCCTTTAGTGAATTAAACTGCCCTCTCATAGCGGTACTTGGTAATAATGATATTGGAGAAAGAAAGGATCTTGAAGAGGCTTCCAAAAAATTTGACTGTAAATTGTTTGAGGAACCTTACTCTCTTAACTTAAATGATATAAATATTCTAATCCTTCATCATCCTGAATTAATTGACCATAAAATGATAAGAGACAATGATTTAATTTTACATGGTCATACTCACCTATATAGATTAGAAAAAAAAATGAATTGTATAATCTTTAACCCTGGAGAATGCGCTGGGATTATGAAAGGGAAAAATCAAATTGGAATAGTAGATTTAAATAATCTTAGACCGAAAATAATTAATTTTTAGATTTTTTTCTCCAAAAAATTAAAGAAGATACAAATATCACCAAAAGAAAAAGGCCCAAAGGCCTGAGTATTCTTGAGTATCCATTATTTTCTAGAATTGTACTTTCCAAAAAGAATATTGAAATTATTGGCGCTAATGTATTTTCTCCAGGAGTTTTAAACCAGAATGAGGCTATGCAAGATAAAACTATACTAAAGATTAAAATTTTAAAAAATCTTTTCTCAACAAAAAAAGTAGAAAAATAAGCAATTAGAAAAGAAAAAAAGAAATAAAAGAGCCAAAAAATCATAAAAATTTTGATATAAATTCTTCTGTTAATTGTGTATCTCCAATAATTGTCATAATTTGTTTTTTTGGAGAATTATCATTATGAGTTATTTTTGATAGTTTCTTTAAATATTTATCATGAAAAATATAAGTTGGAGGAACATCTTGAGCTTCTGCAACTTCTTCTCTCCATTTAAAAATATTTATATTCCTATTTGATAATTTGTTTTGATTTTTTTTAATCCTAAGTTTTTTTAAGGATTCATTTCCTAAGTCTGCTTCCTTTCTAGATGCTTTTAATACTTGATTTAAAAGATCATTTTTTATTAACTTTTTCTTCTGAAAATAATATATATCAATTAAATAATCTACATCTTCAAAAGCATAGTTGATCTGATCTTGAGTCAAAGGCCTTTTAAGCCAATTAGAATTTGTTTCAGCTTGCTTTAAATTTATTCCAAAATAATTTTTTACAATCTTACCATATGCCTTAACTTCTCCATTTTCCAAAAACTTTTCAGCTACTTGAATGTCGAAAGCATTTTTTGTACTACAATCAAGACATTTACTTAAGACAGTTGAATCGCTTCTTGCTGAGTGAAATATTTTAAGAATATTTTTATTTTCAATATATTTTTTTAAAATAATTTTAGGGTTTACTTTTAAACAATCTATTAAAAAAAGGTTATTTCTTGTAGATAATTGGACTATAGAAAGTTTAGGAAAATAAGTTGTTCTCCAATCGAATTCAGTATCAATCCCTATGATTTTTGACTGTGAAAGATTTATGTCCATCCTTTTTAAGGATTCATTATTTGAAATGAAAAATGAAGGCTTTTTTTTCTTTAGCCGTCTTCTTAAAAAAGAAACTATTGACATATCATTTATTTTTTTCTTCAAAATAGTAAAGTCTTTCAATATCTTCTTCGTCAACGATTTCTCCATATTGAATCTCAATAATTTTACAGACTTCATGATAAGGATTTACTAATTGATGCCATTCATTTTTTTTTACAAAAAAAATATCTTCTCTATTTAGCTTATGTTCTTTTTTTTCGGCTTCATTAGTTTTGCTATGGTTTACTATGCAAGCTCCTTGGCTAACAAACCAAATTTCATTTCTATGATGGTGTTTTTGAAAGCTCATGCCTTTTTTTGGGTTGATAATTAATTCCTTAATTTTTAAATTTTTGTCTAAATAAAGATTATAAAAGCTTCCCCAAACTCTTTCTTCTTTAGAATAATGCCAACCTTTTAAAATTTCGCTTGAAGAGTTTTTTTTGTCTTTGCCTCCAACCTCAAATTCAAATTTAATATTTTCAACATCCTGTTCTGGAATATTTCCTTTATCTCTATCTCCTCCATTACAAAAAACTATCTCATCTGAAGGAAACTTATTTTTTAGGTCTTCAAGACCATTTATGCATGAATTTTTATCATCATCTTTAAAGCCAATAACTAAGTCTACTATCTCTAAATTTTCTAAAATAATTTTTCTTTCTTCAAATGTTAAAAAATTCTTTCCCTTTTTTTTAATTAGCCAATTATCACTATTTAAAAGAACAATTAATTTTTCACCATAATTTTTTGCATCTTTTAAATAAGCTATGTGTCCACTATGAATAGGATCAAACCCGCCCGAAACTACAGCAATTCTCTTTTTATTCATTTGATTTTTTTTAAATATGATTTAAATTCTTTGCTAACTGTTTTATCTTCTATTGCATAGTCAACTATAGCTTTTAGATATCCCAATTTGCTTCCACAATCATAAAATTTACCTTTTAAATAAGAAAATAAGATTTCATTAGAATCATTTATAAATCTTTGGATTGCATCAGTAAGCTCAATCTCATTTGAAACTTTATTTTTTTCTTTAGAGATGTAGTTAATGAAATTATTTGTAAATATATATCTACCTACAATAAAAAGGTTGGAAGGAGCCTTGCTAATTTTTGGCTTTTCAAAAATTCTTAATATTTTGTTTTTTGAGACTTTTGCTATTCCATAGTTTGATAGCTCTTTATTTCCTATTTTTCCGAGAAGAATCTGAGATAAGCCACTTTCTTCAAATTCTTTTTTTAGTTTAGATAAATTATTATTCTTTGATTTATCTGCAATCAGCATGTCAGGGAGAACAATTGCAAAAGATTCTTTTTTTATAATAGTTTTTGCACAGCTAATTGCATGGCCAAGTCCCTTAGCATGACCTTGTCTAATACTTTGAATGGAAACTTTAAGATTTGATAATGATTTAATTTCTTTTAGAAGACTTCTTTTTACTCTTTTTTCTAGTGTTGCTTCTAATTCAAAACTATTGTCAAAATGATTTTCTACTGATGATTTGCTTGAATGCGTTATAAAAATTATTTCCTTAAATCCAGCATTCTCCACCTCTTCTACTATCAATTGGATAATTGGCTTTGTAACGACTGGCAACATTTCTTTTGGAATTGCTTTTGTTGCTGGAAGCATTCTAGTTCCTAAACCTGCAATTGGAACAATAACTTTGTTTACTTTCATAAATCCTCTCTTTCTAAAAAATCATTTTTAATGGTTTTATTTAATGCATCTTTAAGTGAATAAGGCGGAATAAAATCATGGTTATTTTTAATATTAATAATTGAAGAATTTAGGAATTTTGAAATTCTTATTGAGCTTATTGGAAGATTTTTCCTAAAACAAAATGAAATTAAATCAAAAAAATAACCAACTAGCATTCCAAAAAACCTAGGTAATCTTATATAGATTTTTGGTTTTAGCTTGAATTTCTCTTTTATAAACAAAACAAGTTCATTCATACTTAAATCAGGTTTGTCTGCATAATTAAAAAGATGGTATCCATCATTAAAGCTTAAACTATGAATTATAAATTCAGAAAGATTTTCTACATAAGCCATAGATTTTTTATTTTTTCCACTACCAATCATTAAAAATCTTTTTTTTTGAATCTGGCTGATTAAGTTATATACATTTCCTTTGTTTCCCTCTCCGAAAACTACAGCGGGCCTTATAATGATCAATTTTTTTGAGTTGTCATTATTTTTGAACCAGGTTCGATAGGACTTTTCTGCTAGATATTTCGTCCTGCCATACTCGTTAAAATAATTTATTTTGCTTTCTTCATTCAATTCAGTTTCAGAAAAGCCATAAACTGCTACTGAGCTTAAAAAAATGATATTTTTGATATTAAATTTTTCTGCTGCATTAATTAAGTTTTGAGATCCAATGACATTTACATCTTGATATCTTGATAAGGGTTTTACATCATCTTTATGTTCTGCAGCTAAATTTATGATTGTAGTAAAACCCTTCAATTTTTCTAAAGACCTAGGTTCCTCAATATCAATATAAATGTCTGAATTTGAAATATTTTTTTTATCAAAAATAGTATGTTCTAACTCTTTTTTTGATAAGTTTGAGGATATGGCTTTTCCTATGAAGCCTGCGCCACCAACTAATGCAATTTTTTCATTCATAAAATCATTAATCATTTAAATTAAGGTTTTTCTTTTGCCAATTCCAACCATCGTAGATCATTTCTTCAAGAGTTTTTTTTGCTGTCCAGTTAAGATTTTTTTTAGCTAAAGACACATCAGCAAATATCTCAGAAATATCTCCGGATCTTCTTCCAACAACTTTGTATGGAATATCTATATTAGTTACTTTTTTAAAAGTCTTTATAATTTCAAAAACTGAAAAACCATTGCCAGTTCCAAGGTTAAAAAATGAAATATTATGTTTGTCTGAAAGATACTCAAGAGCGCATAAATGACCTTTGGAGAGATCTTCAATATGAATATAATCTCTTATGCCAGAGCCATCTGGAGTTGAATAATCATCTCCAAATATCTCTAATTCTTTAAGAACTCCAGAAGCTACATTAAATAAGTAGGGAAGAAGATTATCTGGAATACCCTTAGGACTCTCTCCTATCAATCCAGACGAATGCGCTCCAATTGGATTGAAATATCTTAAAATACATATTTGCCATTCATTATCTTTTTCCCATATTTCCCTTAGAATATTTTCAACCATATATTTTGTCTTGCCATAAATACTTGTCGTATTTCCAATATCAGAGGATTCATAAATTGGTAAGGATTTAGGAATGCCATAGACTGTTGCCGATGAAGAAAAAACTAGTTTCTTTACTTTCGATTTTTTCATGACTGATATAAGATTCCTTGTTCCTTGAACATTATTTTCAAAATATTCAGAGGGAATTTCATTACTTTTTTTAACTGATTTAAGTCCGGCGAGATGGATCACAGCTTCAAATGAATATTTGTCAAAAAGCTTTTCTAAAGCATTGGAATTTCTTAAGTCAATTTTTTCAAAAATAATATCCTTTTGGGTAATTTTTTTTAGACCTTCAAGAGCTTTTTTTGAACTATTTGATAAATTATCAATTATTAAAACTTCATGACCATTTATTACAAGCTCTACAGCTACATGAGAGCCAATGTATCCTGTACCGCCAGTAATAAGAATCAAATTTTTTCCAAATAATACTTATTTTAACACCTAGCTGTTTTAATTAATCTAAAGTTTTTACTGAATTGTAAATTTCTAAAATATTTTGCTTTATATCGTGTGGATTAAGTTTTGAATAAAAAGTTTTTTTTATGTTTTTAGAAATTTTATTCAAATTTTCTTTTTTACAGTATGAATTAATAGCATTAGTCCATTCATCCAAGGAACTTGCAAATAAAGCATCATAATTATCTTCTAAAATCTCTTCATTGCCCCCAACTTTTGAGAGAATTAAAGGCTTAGATAATCTTGCAGCTTCAGAAATAATTAAGGGAAAAGTTTCAAAATTTGAACAAAGTGCTACGAATTCGGAATGCAGTATTAAATCTGCTATATCATCTCGCTCCCCAAGAAATTCTAGATTATCCTTCTTTTTTTTCATTGAAGAGATCATTAAATTTATAAAATCTAATTTATTTGTACCCTCTCCTGCGAAAAGGAGTTTTCCCATATAATTTGATTTATCAAAAGCCATTGCCAATTTTTTGTGATTTTTTGCACTACTTACTCTAGCAGGCATAATAAAGTATCTCTCATTTTGAAAATTCATTATTTTGTTTGAAACTGTTTTATTTGAGATAAGCGAAGTATTGTAAATAATAGAAATCTTTTCAGGAGGAATTTTTATTCCTACTTCTCTTGCTTCATCTATAAGGCATTTAGCTACCCCAATGTAGTAGCTCTTTGAAAAAGTCATAAGAAATCTTTCAATATTTACAATTAAATTATATTTCCAACCATTAAAACCCCTCCAAGGCCAGCCATGGATGGTAAACAAAATCTTTTTCTTTGTAAAAATAGATAGAAGTCGACCATAAATTCCAGCTTTAGTACTATGGCAATGAATCAAATCAGGCTTAATTCTTAAAACAAGAAATATAAATCTAAAAAATAAAAATATATCTTTAAAAAGACTAAAAGAGCTTTGCATGCCTTTTAAAATAAAGACTTTACTTGGCATTTTAGATTTAATGCGATTTGAAACAGGTCCTGTTGTTCCAAAAATACAGTAAAAATTAATATCCTCTTCTAACAAATTAATTAAAAATTCAATATGTCTTGGAGCTCCAGCCTCATCTGAATTAGTAGATACTAGAAGTACTTTAATCATCTAGTTTAAACAACCTAGAAGACTCAATCATATTCAAAGATTGCATGTTGTATTTTTTATTTAAAAAATGAAAGTGATTAAGAATTTTTTTTAGATTAAATAAGTTTTGATCAAGATTTAAACCAAAATTATGAGGATGCCACCATAAATGAAAACCTGAATTTTGTTTAGCAGCTTCAGTCATTGAAGAAAAGATTCTATTTAATCTCAATTTGTCTAAAATTTTCCTTTGAGATGGTCTTAGGAATCTACTTGAAGGAACGTCTACTAAACCTTCCTTTAAAGAAAGATTTGATAAATTTGCACCACTTAAATTGATATATGAATCAAATAACCTTGCAGCTCTGATAATCTTGTTGGCTTTAGGTTTAAAAATTATACTTTTTTCATTACCTCTAAAAACTCTGAACCCATTTTTTTTCAAACTTTTTAAGTGAGGCTTATCATATTGATTTCTACAAAAAATATAACTCTCTGGTTTTATCCCTAACCTATTAAAAGCATATAAGGATGCTTTCAAATCAGAATCAAAAGAATGTTCATTTTCATTTTTTTCTTCACAGTAAAAGTGACTAAACGAATGAGAAGCTATTTCCATTCCATCTGTTTCTAGAATTTGATTTACCAATGAATGTCCAAAATGATAAGGATCTTCTTTTTCATTTTTTCCTATCTTGTCCAATCCTAAATAAGGATTAAGTTTTTTATCTTTATACATTGGAAGATGGTCTGGCAAAGAATCCAACAAGTCTGTTTTATTTGAGAAAGTAATGAACCCCACAATGCCCCAAGTAGCATGAATGTTTTCCTTTTTGAAAAGATTTAATATTTTTGGAATTGCTTCCCTGCCTCCAAGTATATTTTTTCCGTAATGCTTTAAAGTCGTAACATCTCTCATGCCCCAAAAAAGCTCAAAATCCAAGGAAATTGTGAAAAAAGGATATTTCATAATTCAAATATATTTTTAAATTATTTTAAAAACTTAATTTTTTTGTTCAATTTCATAAAGAATAATCTTGTTTTAGTATTATTTTTTAAAAAAAATATAAATTTAATACAAAAATAATAGATTGCTCCTTTAAAATTTCTATATTCGATAAAGGATATAATTTCCATTGAAGAATTACTCCATCTTTTTTTATATTCTTCTGTTCCGACTGTTAAATCAAATTTTTTTAAACCTTTTTCAATAGATAATTTTATTAGTTCAAAAAGTAATATTCTTCCTGGAGAAAATTTATTGAAATGTCCCTCTTTGAAGGATGGAAGAATATAATAGAAAGTATCTTTGTGAATGAAGCCTAAATGCGACGCTAATATTTCGTAATCTAAAGATAGGTAAGACAAATGAATTTGTACTTTACCAAGATTTTCGTCAATCAAATCTATATAAAAATCTTTTATTTTGTTATCCAAAAAAATATTTTTAGCACCGGTGTCTAGGTATTTTTTTTCTTTTTGTTTGATTGTTTCCTTAATTACCATTTTGTATTCTTTAGAATTTCCAATCTGAGATATTGTGAGATTGCCTAACTCTGAAAGCTTTCTCTTCATTCTAAATATATCTTTTCTTAATCTTTTTGATAAAAAATCTAAATTTTCTAGATTACTAGGTAATAAAATTTGGTTACTTTCTTGTATAAGGCTAACTTTCATAGATTGAAAAATCTTTTGAAATTTGAATTCTGGTAAATTAGGAACTCTTTCAAATATTTTTATGTCATGTTTGGGCAATGATTCTTCTACTGCCTTCCAAATTTTTTCTAGATTATGAAAATTCTTTAAGACAGGAGCTTTATAGTCATATTGGTCTCTGCCGAAAAGCTCAATTACATTAAATGAAAATATCTTTCTTAAAATGAAAGGAAAAATTGCTATTGGCTTGCCTTCTGAATAAGCAACTTTTATAAAAGGAAGTGACTTCTCATCTTCCCTGCCAACTTTTTCATACCAGTATTTATTCCAAAAAAAAGATTGAAACATTGAAGTAGATTTGTCTTGTTCCATTTCTTTCCATATTGATTCTAAAATTGGATCAGAAAACTCAAAATCTTTTACTTTTATCATTAGGTAATTAGTAAATCTTATAATTTAGATGAATAAATAAATTATTTTTCCATTTATTCAAAGCATTGCCACTGTGCTCTAAGGCCTCAACGGGTAAAATTGGCCAGGTGGTTAAAATTAAATTCTTCTTTTTTGCAAACTTTATTAATCTATTCTTTTCATCAAAATTATCTATTTTTAAAGGAAATAGCCAGGGTGAACTAGTATTAGATATTGAATCAATTGCGGGCTGAAAACCTTCTTTTTTTAAAATTTCTCTACATCTAATCCATCTTAAATACTGCTTCCTTTGAACTTCAGATATATAATCATTTCCTAAATATTTTAGTATTCTTAACTCAGAATATTTATCTGTAGCCATATCTGAATACTTTCTTTCAAGGTATTTTCTAGGATCCGAAAAATTTCTTTTATTGCGCAGGTTGTCAAAAAAAATCTTAAAGCTAGGGTTATTTGATAAAAAACCTCTTAAATAATTTTCAAAAAAAAGAGCTTTTTTAACAGGTAAATTGTTGGGTTTTGTTAATTTAGAATTCAGATATAAAATTCCTCCAGAGGATAAATTTAAAATCTTTCTAGGAGAAGAAATTCCAACATCTCCATAACTACCGAGAAATTTATCTTCAAATTTTCCTCCAAACCCATGTGAATTATCTTCGACTAAAATTAAATTATTATCTTTAGCTATTTTAGTAAACTTATGAATATCTTGTGGAATTCCAAAATAGTGATTCATTAATAATGAAGAAAAATGATCTTTAGCAATTTTATCTTTTAGTTCTGACCAAATTGGCTGAAAAGAATCATCTAAATCGTAAAATTCTAATTGAAGTTTTAGATCCCTTATAGGTTGAATTACTGCTTCACATATATAGCTCGGCACCAAAATTTTGTCATTTTGTTTTATTCCTAAGCTAAGAAGACCTATCTTTAAGGCAGTGCGAGCGTGTGAAAAAAAATTAGAATTCATTTAGATTTAAGAACTGAATCTACAAAAATATTAAAATCTAGAGTTACTTTTGAAAGACATTGAAAAGCATACTCCCAAAAAGAAAAATAAGTAAAATATATATCTTGGAAAGTGTGATGCCGCAACAGAAAGAACTACTAATATGAGAATATAATTAATATATTTTTTCATACTAGTCCCTTTTGAAGAAATAACAAACAAAACATACAAAATAATAAAGAAATAAGTTAGCAATCCGTATTCAAGAAAAAGTAGAATATTTGGAGTAAGATCATCAAAATCTCCTTGCCTAGCTCCCAAAAAATAATCTCCTACATAATTATAAAATAAAGGACCGTATGAAAAATAAATCCTTGGATCTGATAAATTATTAATAATAGCCATAAGCGAAAGATATCTCTTATCAGTTTCTAAAACATACGAAATAATTTGACCTTCTTCATTCGTTAGATCAGATCTAAAAATAGTATTTAAAGCTTGATAATAATAGAAGAATGTATCTGTATTAACGAAAAGTATAATTGCAGGTATGCTAAAAAACAGAGAAATGTAAAACCAGGTTTTATTAGGCTTAAAAAAAAGCAAAATAGAAAAAACTAGAATACTCATCAAGGTTAAGTATCTAGTTTGAGCTAAAAGAATTTCAACAAAACCTAAGACAGCCGAAAACAAAAGAAGATTTGAAAAATTAATTTTTATATTTTTTCTTTCAAAATAAATATAAAAAGCTAATGAAAGTGACATCCAAATAAATCTATTTTGTGCAAAAAAATGGGTATGCCATTCCAAGCCTTTATAAGCAAGAATTACAAAATCTGTCCCAAGTATATTACCTCTTGTCTGATAGGCTACATATTCTTCAGCATTTGGGCGAAACATATCTAAGCTGAAGATATCAAAATAAAAATTAAAAATGCCAATTAATCCAATAATAATATATGCGAGGGAAATATTTTTTAAAAAAAATAAAAAAGAATCATAATTCATAAAAATCACTCTTCCGACATAATAGGAAGAAAAAAATAGAATTAAACTAACAAAAAATATTAAAAATTGAATATTGCTTACCCAAAAAACAGAAAATGGAATCATAGTTAGAACTAAAAAAAGAGGTATTGTGTCGTATTTATTTAAAACAGAAGGGTTTTTTATCCAAAAAATTAATACAAAAGCTAAACAAAAAAGATAGCAAACTTTATTAATATCTAAATTATTTCCAACTATGCTAATTCCAATCCCAGATGGGAAAACAATGGAAATTATAAAAAGGACAATTAAGTTCTTTGAAATGACCACCTAAATTACCTTCAAAGAATCTTTCAGGGTCTTTGAGACATAGTCAATATCTTTTGAGCTTAGGTCAGGGTGTAAAGGTAAGGTAATAATTTGATCGAATACATTCTCAGTAACTGGTAAGGATAATTTTTTTTTAAAAAACTTATCTAAAAAATGATTCGGTTGATAATGTAAACCAGTTTGAATATTTTTTTTCAATAAATGATTTCTCAATTCTTCTCTATTGAATTTTTTCATTATCCTTACAGGATATATATGAGGTACTACTTCTTCATAATTTCTACTAATTGATGAAATATTTTTAGATTCTAAAAAATTTGTATCATATCTCATAGCTAAGCTTTTCCTAATTTTAAAAAACTTATCAATTTTTTTTAATTGCTCTAAACCTATAGCAGCATTTAAATTGCTCATATGATATCTCCAGCCCTGATTTTTTACGTTGAAAGACCAGCTTCTTTCTGACAAATATCTTTTTTCCGAGTCTTTTTCTATTCCAAGTAATCTTGAATCATTTACATAATTAATGACCTCTTGGTTTGACGAAACTACACAACCACCCTCACCGGAGGTAATATTTTTTATTCCGTCAAAACTAAAACATATGATATCCCCAAAAGATCCTATTCTTTTAGAGTTGTATTCTGTGCCAAAAGCATGAGCTGCATCCTCAATAACCCTTAGATTGTGTTTTTTTGCAAATTTGTAAATACTGTCTAAATTTCCTACTCCCCCAGAGTAATGGACCGGCATAATAGCCTTAGTATTATTAGATAATTTTTTTTCGGCGTCTTTAAGGCAAATTGTAAGAGATTTTTCATCAACATCACAGGCAACTGGATTAGCTCCAGTTGCTGAAATTGCTTGAAAACTTGCTACATATGTTAAAGATTGAACTAATACTTCATCATTTTTTTTTATACCACATGCTTCCAAGGCTAGTTGAAGTGCTGCAGTACCGCTTGAAACACATGAAACATTATTTGATAAATACAATGATAATTTTTCTTCAAATTTTTTTACATAATCTCCCATTCCTAAATATTCATCACTCAAGACTTTTAATACAGCTTCTTTTTCTTTACGGTTAATACAAGATTTAGAAAGTTTAATCATTTATGGTATTACTTTGAGTCAAGATCGGCATACTACCTTATTTTCAAAAAGCCCTTCAACTCTGTTATAAATATAAATATAAATATAGCTGCATAGCTTGAAAGGGGTGCTTGCTTTAAAATTTTTTTGTAGAAATATCTTTTTTCATTAAGCCAACTTATATAAGTTTCCTTTTTTGATAAATTATTTGAATGTATTCTGGAAAATTCTAGAATTTTTTTTATATTTTTGAATTTGTATTTCATAGATAACCTTATCCAAAGGTCAAAGTCTCCAAGCAAGTTGAATTTTTCATCAAACTTATTTTCACTTAGAATTTTTGTCTTTATAAAGATAGTTCCAATAGAAATGTTATTTTTTAAAAGTAATTGATTTGTTAAAAATGAATTGTCTTCTTTTCTAACTACTTTTTCATATAATTTTAATTTTCTATCAATCACTTGATAGCCTCCATAAATAATTTCATGGCCTTCGGAAGCATAGTTAACTTGAATCTCTAACTTTTCTTTATTCCAGAGATCATCACAATCTAAAAAAGATATAAATTCGCCCTTACATTTTTCTATTGCTCGATTTCTTGCAGTATACAAAGGTTCATTTGAAGGCGAGTAAAAATACTTTATTTTATTATTTTTAAGAGACTCAACAATTTTTGAAGAATTATCAGATGAATTATTGTCCCAAAATATGATTTCCCAATTTTTATAAGTTTGTTGTATCACTGATCCAATAGCATCTTTTAAGAACATTTCTGAGTTGTAACAATTCATTATGATGCTTATTAGAGGATTATTATGATTTGAATCGTGCATTAAAAATTTAGTTTTTTGAAAATAAATTCTGGAATTGATTTAATGACTATCATTATAAGAAACCAAAATTTTGAATACACGACGTTTTTTTTCTTTTTATGCGCACGATAGATAATTTTTGCAATTTGTTCTGGAGAGGATGTTAAGAACTTTGGCAAATTAAGATTTTTTGTCATTTTTGTTCTTACAAAGCCAGGTTTAATAGTTATTACAGAAATTTTTGATTTTCCTAGTTCTTGTCTTATTGATGATGAAAAAGATGACAAACCTGCTTTAGAAGATCCATAGAATGGATTTTTTGATCTACCCCTATCTCCTGCTACAGAGCTTAATATTATGATTGAAGTTTGTTTATCTTTTTTTACTAGATAATCTTTTAATTTAGAAAGAAAAATAATAGGTCCTGTAAAGTTTGTATCAACAATATCTTTAATTTCCTGTGAGAAATAACCCCTATTTTTTGAGGAAATTAATTCATCAGACTCCATCTTGCCTGCACAAAATAATACCAATTCAGGAGTGTCTTTTAGATTTAAAAAGAAATCATCAAAGGAAGTTACATCTCTTACATCTAGAGATATAGTGAAGCAAATATTTGAAGAAATGTTAGTAATTTCTTTAGATAAATCTGCACAACTTTGAATATTTCTAGAAGTTAAGGTAATTGAATATTTCTTTTCTGCAAGTAACCTCGCAGTAGCCGAAGCAATATCTGAAGATGCTGAAATTATTAAGGCAGTTTTGCTCATAATATACTCAATCTATCAGACTGTTGAGAATGAAAATTTTTAATATTATATTTGTCTAAAATATTTCTTAAGCTTTCTGAATCATAATTCATTGAAAAAAAACTATCCTTTGAGAGCCTACTATCTTTTGATAGATAAATTCTTCCTGAGTACTTTATAATTATTTTATCTAACTCTTTAAGAAGACGGAAAGTTTTCTCATTTGCTTGAAAATCCATAGCTAATGTATAGCCTTCATCAGGAAAAGAAAGGAGTCCTTTATTTCCTTTTTTGAATAGTTTTAAGACAGATAAAAAAGATGCTTCTTTAGAATGCGCAACTTTTTCTAAAACCTCTTTAATAGCCTTTAGAGAATCTTTCTTTGGGACTATAAACTGATATTGAACAAATCCATTTTTTCCATAGATTTTATTCCATTCTAAAATCTTATCTAAAGGATAAAAAAAGAAATCTCCATCAACTTCTTTCTTATCAAAAAGTTTATTAAAGTAAAAATAAAAAAAATTGAATAATTTAATTGAAAAATAATTCAGTATCCAAGATGGAAAAAAGAAAGGTATTCTAAGAGAATATTTTGGGTCATATGTAACTTTTTCTTTAGATTTTTTATGCTCTCCTCTAAAGAAAACTGACCTTCCAAATGAGTTTCCTTTTGCCAAACAATCTATCCATGCCACTGTATATGTAGAATTCTTATATTTTTCAAAAAGATTCATTACTTCTTCTAAATTTTGAGTAGTTATTACCTCCTGATTTATTTTATAACTCTGGATTTTTTTTAATTTAAATTTAATCTCTAAAATAATACCTGTTAAGCCCATGCCTCCGATAGTTGCCCAGAATAAATCAGAATTTAAATCATCAGAACAATAAATTGCCTCCGAATTAGAAATTTTTATTTTTAAATTAATCAAATGATCTCCGAAAGATCCTTCTAGATGATGATTTTTTCCATGTACATCTGAAGCAACCATTCCTCCCAAAGTAACAAATTTTGTACCTGGAGATACAGGAAGAAACCAGCCTTTTGGTATGATAACTTTTAAAAGTTCGTCTGAAGAGATTCCAGACTGAACACAGATTACTCCTAATTCTTCATCAAAAGAAATAATTTTATTTAAATTTTTAGTAATTATCGTTTTGTTAGCTTGCAGTGAGCTGTCGCCGTAAGATCTCCCTAGTCCTCTAGGAATAATCTTTTCATTATCATGAAACTGAATTTCATTTTCATTATTGGGAGTTTCAACTTTGCAATTGATTTTAGGATAATTGCCCCAGCCACTAATCTTAAACATTTGAGTTAAAGGTAATTTTTTTATCAAGTTGGTATTTAATGAAAAAACCGATACTAAGTCCAAGTACCGCACCCAAGATTTTAAATGCTTTTGACTCAAATAAATATAAAAAAATAAGTTCAAAACTCCAAAAAATTATTGTTGTTAATATTGCTGTTGAAGCATATAAAAATAGTTCTTTCATTGAAAAGATTGTATTTTCGCTGCTAAAGATATATTTTTTATCCACATAAAATTTAAAAATAAAGCCAGTAATTGTTCCATTAATAATTGAAAAAAATAAATTTGTATAAAAATACAAAGTAATTTCTTGAGAGGCTATATTTATTAAAATAGAAAAAAAGGAGAACAGAAAATACTTAAAAAAAATTTTTTTCTTAGTCATTTAAAGAGCAATAATAAAAAAGAAAACTACTAAAGTACCCATTAAAATACTTAAACGATCTCTAATTGCAAAGACAATGGGATCGTCAGTAATTTTTCCATCTACAGATGTTTTATAAATGTTAAAGAACCATCCAAAAGTAATGAAGGGAATAAAGAAAAGATAAAATGGATTTGTATAAATTTCTATAGCTTGATTAGAAAAAAGGTATACAGCTAATAAAAGACAACCAGCTGATCCAGTAAGGAGTGAAAAGATTTTTAATAAATTTATATCAGAGTATTTGAAACCTCTCTCTGCTTTTAAAATTTCGTTTTCAGAGAGTTGAGTTAATTCGCCAAGTCTTTTAATGGATGATAGTCCAAGAAAGAAGAAAAAAGAAAAAGATATTAACCAAATGGAAATGTCTAAATTTGTAGCTTCTCCCCCAGCATAAACCCTTATAGAATAAAAAAAGGACAATATAAGGAGAGAAAAAGTAGTCAATTTCTTAAAATAAAATGAATATAAAAAATTTAAAACAATGTAAGTCAATATGACCCAAAAAAAACTTACCGGAAGAAAAGATATTGAAATAAAAAAAGAAAAAGAAAGTAAAAGTATAAATATTAAAAGAGATTGAAAAATTGATATTTCTCCTTTGGTGATTGGTCTCTCTTTTTTTCTTGGGTGAAACCTATCTTTGTGTATATCAAAAATATCATTAAAAATATAAACAGATGAAGATATTAATGAAAATGAAAAAAAAGCGATAGTGCTTGTGAGAAAACTGGAAAATCCAAAATTTGCAGCCAACATCATTGGAACAAAAATTAATAAATTTTTGACCCACTGATAGACTCTTAAAGCTTTCAAGAACGATCTAATTTTTTCAAAAAAAGAAACTTTCTTATTCAAAAAAATTAAATTTTTTTTTATTTCTTCATCTTTAACTCTAAAAAAAATATTTTTACTATAAATGAAAGCTTCATTAGAAATTTTCCAAATTGGAATATCTTCTTTTGAATTTCCAATATAAGAAAAGGAATCCATTTCAAAATGATTTTTAATATATTCAATTTTTTTTAGGCCCTTTAAACTTAAGTTTTTTCTTGATCCGAATGCATAATCAAAAATTTTTAATTTCTCTGATATCTTTGATACTTGTCTCTGGTGGCTAGCTGAACATAATATTATAATAGAACCTTCCTTTTTCTTTTTTTCTATAATGGAAACTACTTCTTTTGAAAAGTTTAAGTTTTCAAATTCAATTAGAGAATTTTGTGACATTTTTTCTTTTACATTTTCTTTACCTTGAAAAAGCAATAAAAAAAAAATAAAAAAATTTTTAATTGGATCTTCTTTTATAAAGCTTATGATTGACTCCTCTAAGGTGTCGCTTGGAGTTAATGTTCCGTCCAAATCTACAATAAGATAATCCTTTTTAGAATTCATAAGTTTTCACAAAAGTTTTCATTTATTCTCCATATGAAGAATGAATTAGTTGCATTATTTTTTTTTGAAAAAGATGGATTTGAATTCCAGATTAATTCTAAATGCGGCCATATTGCATTTAAATATTTTCCTCTATATGTTCTTATTTGTGACTTTTCTCTGAATAACTGCTCAGGAATAAATTCATCTACATTTATATTTCTAAACTCAGCATTAAGAAATAAATACTTAATTTTTTGATCGCAGGTATATTGAACAAATGCTTCTTTTTTTAAAATATTTAGAAAATTATTAGAATTTACTAGGCCCTCTAATTGTATGGTGTGATGATTTAAATGAAATCCAAGTTGGCCTGCTGCCCAAGCTCCTACAATTGATTTTTTAGGAAGGTTTTCATTTGCCCATTCGAAAGCCTTTACATATAGATTGTTATTTTCTCCGCCAAAAGATATATGATCCTTTATGGAATTTTGATATGAAAAGATAGGAAAAATCTGAAGCAAGGCAGCAAAAATAATTACAAGAGAGATTTTCATACCAGAAACATACTTTCTGAATAAAAAATCAAAATTATTTAGAGTAAAGATTAAGAAAGTAAAATAAAGAATAAATAATCCTGAAAGCCCATAAGTCCAATTATCTAAACCTATAAGAAAAATATTGTAGTAAAGAACTTGAAAGATTAAATAAAAGATAATTGATAAAATAAGAATTATTTGAACAGAAAATTTCATGCTTGTCTTTTTAGAAACAAAATAGAAAGGAATTAAGAAAAATAAAAATGATATAAAAGAAATGAATAAAGAAACATAAAAATGAAAATTTATAAATTTCAAAATAAATGGTGTCGCAAAAAAAGAAGAATATTTTAAGAAGGATATACTGTTTAAATAAACGTCATCTAAATAATAAAAGTAATCCTGAAATGAAGGATTTGGAAAAAGATACTTAAAAGTAGAGTAAAAATTTTTGATCTCTCCACTAATAGGAATAATTGATCCTGATGATATATAAAGCCAAACTAAATAAGGGATAGTTACCATTAAATGAGATAAGGAAGAAATAAAAAAATACTTTCTATTAATTATTAATAAGTATGAATATGGCAATATAAAAAAAATAAAAGAATCCAATCTTGAAAGCATTGCTAGGCCTGTAAATATCCCAAAATAAATATGGGATCTAGAGGTTTTATGATTTATTAATATATTGAAGGTTCGTATAGATAAAATAACAAAAACAGCCAAAAGAGCTGTTTCCATGCCATTAAAAATATATTGGCCTAATGTTGGAAAAAATGTAATAGAAATTACCAAGAATACGAGTGGAATAAAAGGTAAATTATTCTCGTCTAGAAATTTTTTAAAAATGTAAAAAAAATAAATAACTAAAAAAAGATTTATGAACAAAGCTATCTTTATTAAGTTTTCTCCAGAAAAAAAGAAAGAGGGAACTAATAAAATGAATTGCCATAATGGTTGAAACCCATTTGTGATATTTATTCTATCAAATGTAAAAAAACCCTTTATCCAAAAGTTTTCTGCAATTTTTAAATAATAATAAAAATCATCTTGAAAAAAAATACCATTTCCCCTGGATTCATCTGGTAAAAAAATTCGCCAAGAAAATGCTAAAAATAGTAAAGAATAAATAATTAAAAATTCTTTTTCTTTGAAAGATTTAATGAAATTCATTTGTAAGATTACTTTTCAAAAAAAATGAAAGCGGATTCAAGATTTCCAAAGATAGTCTTTTTAAATCTTTTTTTATTAAAACTCACCCTTGCTAATTTACAGTTACATTGATTAGCCATTATTTTAAAATCATTTAAGGTTCTATACCATCCTCTAAATTGGAACTGTCTAGTCGAAAAAAACAAAGCTAATATATTTTGCAAAAAGGCTCTTAATTCTAACAATATTGAAATTATTTTTTGTTTAATTGAAGCATTATAGATATGAGCATTACCTATTATTATTTTTTCTGATTTTGATAGTATTTTTTCAAATTCTTTTTTATTTAAAAAATATTCTGATAGGTTTAATACTATTAAGTCTCCTTCAGAAGGGGTAAATTCCTGCAGAGTAGACTCTAAGAAATCTACATTTTTAAATAATGATGAAACTTTTCTTATATGACTATCATCAACGTCTATTAGAAGAAAATTTTTGGATGGATATTTCTTCAAAAAATGTATCTCTTTAAGGCAATCAAAAACTCCAATAAAAACAACTCTTTTTGAGGCCTCAATTTGCTGAGAGATAAAATCTTCTTCTTCATCATAATCTTCGTGACATGGTCTTGGCTTTAGTAAAAAAGATTCATCAAATACTAATTCTTTAATATTTTGTTTATAGTCAGAAATGACTGATAATTTAAAAAGGTTCCAAAATTTTTTCTTTGAATCAGCAGGAGTGAAGAATCTCATCATAGCTTTATGGAGTTAATTCAATAAAAATAAAAATTTTTTTAGTTTTTTTAAAATCAATTCATTTACATGTTTCGAATTGCTTACAGGAATATTAATCATTTTGGGTCCCATTTCTTCTGAATTCTTACATGATCCAGCATTGTATAAAAAGTTTTCCAATGGCTCATTTCTTACAATAATAGGCTCTAAAAACCAAGTTGAATCAACATCAATTAAAAATCTTAGTCTTTTTCTGAAATTGGAACCATTATTTATCTGAAAGCAAATCCTTGATGGGATAATTTCCAAGCAGTCATTTAAGTAGCTTTTAGGTAGAATATTTTCTAATGATGATTCTTTTATCAATTTAATAAAATTTTTAAGAAAAACATTCTTTGTCTCAGAGAATTCCTGAAAATTTTTTATCTCTTCTAAACCAATAGAACATAAAAAAGAGGGCATCTTTGCTGGATAAGGATAATCTGAAACGTAAGACGTTCCAAAATCATCATCTAAAAATGGAGATTTAATAAAAAATATTTTCCTAAAAGAACTTCTTAATTTGCTTATAAAAAATCCTTTTGTAGAAATATTATTTCTGAAGAATTTATTTTCAAAAATGAATTCCTTCCATATCTTTTTTTGTTTATTTAGAGGAATATTCTCTATTTTTTTCCATGAATTTTTAAGCTTTTCAAAAAGTTGAACATTTTCAGTATATAAAACACCGCCCATAAAAAGATTAATTGGCTTGGTATGATCAAACGAGAAAATAGCTGCGTCTCCAAAAGTACCCACATTTTTATTTTTAATTTTTGATCCTAATGTTAAAGCGCAATCTTCTACTAAAAAAATATTTTTACCTTTTAAAAAGTCTTTAATTTTATCAATTTCACAAGGTATCCCATATGAATGTTGAGCAATGATGACTTTAGTATTTTTTGAAATACAATGTTTTATTCCAGACAATGAAGACCCAAAAGTTTCCTTGTCTATATCTGAATAAATTGGAGTTGCTCCAGTGCGAATGATGGCATTTGGCATCACTGAACAAGTTGATCCTAACAAAATTACTTCATCATTTTTACCTATTCCTAACTCTTTTAGTAAATGATAAAGCCCCATTCTTGCAGCAGCATAAGTAAGGCTTTTTCCAGAACCAATGAGTTTTGAAAATTTATTTTCAAACTCTTCGTTTAGATAATTATTATTCAGAGATATTTCTCTATATATTGAATTTAACCTCATTTTTGAAAAATCTGAGTTTCCAGATACAAAAACAAAAAAATGCCTCTTAAAAAATATGTAAAAGTATCTTAATAGCCTTAGAAAGAACAATTTTTTACTCTTGAAGAATTCTTTTTAAAAACATTGCTGATTTGCCATTATCAGGAGTATACATATTGTTTATATAATCCTTAATTAAGTCAGTGTCGAAAGTTTTATCTATTTTTTTACTTATAAGATTTTCAGAAAACTCTTTTATATTTTTTGGATCAAGTTTTGTATTCCATTCATTGAAATAAAAAAATCTATTTTCAAGATATTTATCGTCTAAGAAAAATTGAAAGGATTTTACACCCTGCATGAGGGATTCTATTCCAAACGAATTATCATTAAAAAGTATGAAATCATAATTGAATCTTAAATTTTCAACATCAACCTTGTTTATTATTTTAAAGTTTTTTGGAATATCAAAGTTTCTTTCTAAAGAATAAAAATCGTATTGAGGATGAAATCTTAAATGAATCTCTAAAGAATCATGCTCAAAGTATTTTTTTAGAATTTCAATTATTGGAAGATATTTTGACTTATTCACAGAAAATGAATACAAAACTTTATTGGTGTAGGATGAAATAGGTTTTTTTACATTATATCTGCCATTTGAATTATCATAATTAAATCTAAGAGAAAAGAAGGTTTCTATTTGAGTTCTGATATTACAGTTTTCTCTTAAAAACTTAGTAAAGTTATCACCAACTGTAAGAATTACATCAGGCTCAGGTAGTTCTTCGCCAGGTATATTAAAGAAGTTTAAAAATAATGGTGAGAACCCACTTCCCTGCACCCCTATTGTCTTGATATTGTCTTGAGAAAAAGAGCTGCAACAAACTTTTTCCCAAGCCTGATTTTCAAAAACATATATAAATGCCTTAATTTCTTTATTAATAAGTTTTTGTGAAATAAATTTTTCTTCAAAAGCTATAAAAGATCTAAATTTTAAAAAATCTAGTAGTAATGATCTGTTTATTTGTTTTGTGACATTCTTTTTTTTATAAAAAAAACTTTCTTGAGTTTTTAATCTTCCGTATCTTAAGTAGTCAAAAAAAATAAAAAATATATCTTTTATTTTTAAAAGTGCTTGAGGAATTATAAAGAGGTAATCATTATCCTTTTTACTGTAAAACTTCTTCACTCCTTGAAAGCTATATGCATGTAAAGCCGAAATTACTTGATATTGACTTGATATCTTTGAAGGAAGATCTCTAAAATGTTCGTCGATTAATTTTATTTCATCTAAGCATCTTGGCTCTAACCAAGATCGAAAGTATAAAGCGTTTTTAGGGAAATTTATTTTAGGTGATTTAAATTTTATATAAAATAAAAAAAATATTTTTATAAATAACTTTGGAATAAATTGGAAATAAGCTTTGAATAGTTCATATGAAGAATTATTTGGGTGATTTTCATCAATAATAGATTCATATAGTTCAGTTATAGTTTCTTGTTTACTTAAGGTTGGACTTGCTAGTTTATATTCATCTTTTTCAAAACTTATCCTGACTTTATTAAGAATGAGATTATATTCTTCTAAATATTCTTTATAAATTGAATTAGAAGTCTTCACAAAAAAGCTGAAAAGGTTATTTGGATAAATTTTCCCATGGTCTTGTTCCATCAAGCCACAGTGATTCTAATCTATCAAAGTCTCTTTTTGTATCCATGCACTGCCAAAACCCTTCATGTTTGTAAGCCATTAACTCTCCCAATTTTGCAACCTCTTCCAATGGAGATGATTCTAATACTGTTTCATCATTTTCAATGAACTCAATAAACTCAGGTTCGATAATAAAAAAACCTCCATTGATCCAATCCTTTCTCGTTTGAGGTTTTTCTTTGAATGATAATACCTTGTTATCCTTTATAGTGAGTTCTCCAAATCTCGCAGATGGATGAACAGCGCTTACTGTAACCATCTTTCCATGACTTTGATGAAATTCTAATAATTTATCTATATCAATATTCGATAACGCATCTCCATAAGTCAACATGAAAGTTTCTTGCAAGTAAGGCTGAAGTCTTTTTAATCTTCCACCTGTCATGGTTCCAATTCCAGTTTGAATTGCATTTACTTTCCAATCTATTTTTTCTTTATTTAGAAAATCTACCTTTTGATTTTTTAGATCTAAAGATAAGTCTGAATTAAGTGAATTAAATTTTAAAAAATATTCTTTTATTACGTTTGATTTGTAGCCAAGAGCCAAATAAAAATCTTTGTGTTTAAATCTAGCGTAATGATTCATTATGTGCCAAAGAATAGGTTTCTTTCCTATTTCTACCATTGGCTTAGGCAAATCTTTACTAAATTCTGAGATTCTTGTGCCGAATCCGCCAGCTAAAATGACTACTTTCATATAGCTTATTTTATATTCTTTTTGCCTGAAATAAGAATTTCAGCAAGCAGCCATTCATTTGATTCGTCTATATCAAGCGATTCAAAATTATTAGATTCCATTTCATATAAATAAGGATTATCGCCAATTCTGTGATTATTTTTTAAAAAAGTGTCTCCTGAAAAAATATAAATATTTGAATTTTCCTCAAACACTGTTGGTAAATTTTGAGTTTGAACTAATTTTTTAGGATTGTGATTAATAGGTTTTAAATTTTCATCATAGAGTCTTTTTTTCATAGGAGTTACTGTAAACAAGCTATCGTATTTTTTATTTTTTTGATTAGAAAGAAAAATTTCAATAGCATTTTTTATTGTAAATATTGATAACAATGGGTTTGTACTGTGGGTTTGTAAAAAACTATTATCGGCTCCTATTTGATTAACATCATGTTTTATTATGGAGTTCATAGAAACCTCATGGCCGCATAGATTTTTGGGTCTTTTAATAATTATTACCCATTCCCCATATCTTTCTTTGGCTAATTTCCCTATATCTGGACAATCTGTATTTATTACCAAATTAGTTATTAAATTTGTTTTCTTTAATTTATCAGCTATGTGAAAAAATAAAGGTTTCCCGGCTATAAGTCTTTTATTTTTTTTTGGAACTCTTTCAGAATCCCTCTTCATTGGAAGTAAAGCAATCAATTTTTAAGTGTCTCTAGCTAAAAAAGCCTTAATTATTTTAATTAAGTAGTTAACAAAATAAGAATTTCTAAAACGTCTATACTTCTTGCTTTTAACATTAGCTTTTTCTAAGGCAACCATTGTATCTGAGAAGGCTGAAATGAATTCACTTTTTAAAGAATCTTTTTTAGATAATTTAAAAAGTGTTCTTACAAATTCGTCTCCAGTAATTAATTCAAAGCCGCCATAATTCATAACATTAGTTAGAGATTGCAAACTAAAATTATAGGTGTGAGCTAAAACACTATACATTTGGTAGTTGTATTTATATTCTTTTTTGTTTTCAAGATCATTAATTCCTGGTACTTCTATATAAATATACGATTTATCATGAACTAACTTTTCAAGCTCAGACATTGCATGCTTAAGATCAGTAAAGTGTTCAAAAACATGGCTTAAAATAACAATATCAGCTTTTCCTAAATTAGCTAAATCTTTCATTCCTCCTTGCACAGTTTTTATTTTTCTATTTTGAGCTACCTTTAAAGCATTAATTGAATAATCACACCCATATTTATCTACTACATAGCCTTTTTTTTTAAAAATAGACGACAAATTTAGTATTCTATTTCCAGCACCGCAACCAACTTCAAAGATAGTAATTTCTTTCTTTTCAAAATTCATTTGCGAAGAAAAGAATGGATCAGAGTGAGGTTCTTTTGAAAAAGTGAAGTAGTTTCCTTCTTTACCTTCAATAAGGGGCCAGTAAATGTTCTCATAAAAGTATTTCATGGAAGATTCATCTATTCTGATAGTTTGAGTTACCAAACCACATGACCTACATATTTGAGAGCCAAAAGGCAATCCAAACCTATCAAGTTGGCTAAGAGCTAGAAAATTAGAAGCGCCACAAAAACATTCCTTAATTTGGTTAATTTTAATTTTTTTTGAATAGATATCTTGATTTAACTTATTAAAAGCATGCCTTCTAACTCCATTTAAAGGTATGCCTTCAAATTCAGTAACATATTTTGTTTGAAAAAATTTCACTCTTCTTTCCAGTCGTAGTCTATATCTTGATAATTCATTTTTTCAGATTCATCAGGATCATGTACCTCATCAATCAAATTCATAATCACGCTATGAGGATAATTTAATCCTTTGAATCCAAACCATAATCCAGGTTTTACAATTAATTTTTTATTCGTTTCATCATCTAGTATTTCTTGATGAAAATTATCTATGCCGTCAAAAAAAACAAACCTTACTCTTCCATATGGCACTACAAGATTGGAAGTAACTTTTGTATGTTTTTTCCATGATTTTATTGCGCCTTTTTTAATAAAAGAAAAATATGCTTCGCCAAAATTTGAGAAAGATTTATCATTAAGACTGTGAAATTTTAGTACATCACCCTCCGGGATAGATATTCTTTGGAGACTTTCTATAGATATTTTGCTTGAAAATTTTTTCATTGATTTATTGTTTATTTTCATATTCTTCTATTTGAGAAAGAGTAAATTCTTTTATATTTCTTTTTGTATCATAGAAATTTTTATACCATTTTACTGTGGCAGAAGCGCTATCTTCAAAAGACATTTTTGGTTTCCAATTCAAAATATGTAGTGCTTTATCGCAATTTAATTTTAATAGGCTAGATTCCTTTTGCCCATCACCTGATCTTGATATTTTCCATTGAATGTTTTTCCAATCTTTAGACATTGTTTTTATAAGATCTTTCACTGAAAAATTTAAATCACCACTTGGTCCAAAATTAAATGCCTCGCCATGTATATTTTTATTTTCATATAAATTTTTAGCTAAGAGTAAATATCCTGAAAGAGGCTCAAGTACATGTTGCCATGGTCTGGTAGAATTTGGATTTCTTATTTTTGTAACTTTATCTAAACTCGCCGATTTCATACAATCAGGAACAATTCTGTTTTCTGACCAATCACCTCCTCCAATAACATTCCCAGCTCTTCCTATAGATAATTTGATATTTCCTCCTTTAGGGAAAAAGGATCTTTGAAATGAGCTTATTGCAATTTCTGCAGCACCTTTTGAACCACTATATGGGTCTGGGCCACCTAGTCTGTCAGTTTCTCTATATCCCCAAGGCCACTCAACATTATCATAAGACTTATCGCTTGTTATAAGCACAATGCAAACGCTTTTTTTTAATTTTCTAAGTGCATTTAGTAAGTAAACACTTCCAAGAGTATTGGTTTTGAAAGTTTCTATCGGATTTGAATATGATTCTTTTACAAGTGATTGGGCTGCTAAATGAAAAATAAAGTCAGGTTGAAATTTAATGACTTCTTTTTCTAACCTGTTCCCTTTGGATATATCTAGAAAAATGCTTTTTATTTCCTTATTCAATTTTAATTCTTGAAAGAGAGATGGTTTTGTGGGAATTCCTTTTGATACCCCAAGAATTTTTGCATCCATTTTTAAAAGCCACTGCGTTAGCCATGCTCCTTTAAATCCAGTATGGCCGGTTATAAGAATTTTTTTTCCTTTAAAGATATGTTTCATTTTATTCATTGGACTTTTCTAAGATATTTATTATTTTTTTTGCAATAAGATTTTTAGGGGTTTTTGAAATAAAAGATCTTGCAAAAGACTCATCAAATAAATTTGAATCGTATTGCCTTTCATTTAAATAATTATTCAATTTTGAGATCAATTCATCAAGTGATTCGCACCAAATTACTCTTCTACCAACTTTTTCTAAAAATTCTTTTGAGTATACGTTTCTTCCTGATAAAACAAAAATTGGTATAGAAGTTGAACAAGCTTCTATTAAAGTAGTTGAAGGAGTGTCTAAAATAACTAACTCAGCATTTTTTAAAAGATTTATAAATGGAGTTTTAGATTCAAATTTAATGTTTTTAAAATTATATTTGTAAGGAATTTCATTTAAACCTTTGGTATTGTTAACCTTAAAAACAGTATTCCAATTTTCTATATTATTCAAATATTCTAATATTTTTAAATGTGCTCTAACTAATCTAATATCTGAATCTAAAACATTTAGAAAGGGGATGGCATTTTTGTGCCATTTTCCTGTTGCATATAAAATATTTCTTGAATTATTTTTTTTCCAAGTCACTTGTTTGGATATAGATCCAATGCTTTTTATATTTACTAAATTATTCTTCTTAAGCCAATTTTTATAAAAACTATCTACTGAACTTCCATAGGTGAGCAAGTCAGTTGCATAAAGCATTTCGGTAAATTCTATGGAAGGGTCAGGAGATTGTCCCCTTTCTCCATGATGCCATAAGATTACTCGCTTATTATTTTTGATAGCCGCATGGGCAAGAAAATTTTCTTCAGGCCAGGTTAAAACTCCGGTTACTACACAAGAAAATTTATTGATAGCCTTATCAAAATAATTTTTTTTTCTTGCAAAATATTCTAGATATTTTTTTATTTCATGAGACAAAAGTGATAGATCTATGAAAATTTTTGTTTTACCAAAGTAAGCCTTATTAATTAATCCTAAAATTTCTTTATCTCTTCCGACAGAAGAACTAAGATTCTTCATCCTCAGAAGAGATATAGAAAATTTATCAGTAAAACTTTTATTTTTTGCTAACTTGAACCAGTCATAGCCTCCACCAATGATAGCTATTTTATTTTTTTTGGAGAAAAAATTTTTTAGATTAAATACCCTAAGAATATCTCTCACATATCTCAAAATAAATTTGATACTTTCTGCTGAAAAATGAAATATGAATTGTTTTTTTTCGGACAGTATATTTAAGTTTTCACTTTTAAACACATCAGATTTTTCTAATATTTCTGCTAATAGCGATGTTGGATCTGGCCTGAACCTTAAGAAAGTTGATTTATTTTCATTTTTAAAAACTAAAATATTTATTTCAGAAAATTTTTTATCAAGAGAAGAAATAATAAACTCATTAAAAGAAATTTGTCCTAAAATTATGTATAGCTGAAAAGAAAAATAGTCTCCTATATCAAGGTCAAGATTTGGTTTTTTTTGTCTTGAATATTTATTCAAATCTTTAATAAGATTTTTTAAATTAATAATAAACTTTAAACTTTCTTCTTTAAATTTTTTTTCTTCTATGAAATCTTTTTCAGTAATAAACTCTAAGTTATTATCAATACAAAAAAAAATTGCTGAGGCTCCAATAGGATAAATCAAATCTCCTTTTTGCTTTAATTTGACATGATATCTCTTAGCTTGACTTGTATTCTGAAGAATAACAATTCTATTGAATTGTTTTTTAAAAGAACTCATAACTAACCCTATAAATCATTGTTTTACTGAAATTAGCTCCAAATTCTTTCCTCAAAAACTATAACTTTAAATTCTAGCTAAAATTAAAGTTAGAATTTTCATAATTCTGCTAAAGGATTTTGGGAGAATTCTGTAAGAAAAACTGCATCTATTGAAAAAGGAATAAAGGTACATCCTCTTTTAATAAGATTTTTTAATTCTTTTTTTGAAGGACTTACCTGATGAAATCCAAAAGGTATCGATTTTTTTTTACATTCTTTAATAATAAGGTCGATATGTTCTTTGAACTTTTTGTTTTTAAAATCTCCAGTGATCCCAAGAGAAGCAGATAAATCATACGGTCCAATTAAAATACCATCCAGTCCTCTAACATTTAAAATTTCTTTTAAGTTTTTAATTGATTCAATATTTTCTATCATTGCAATTATTAGAGGGCTGTTTGCTTCTTTGATGTATTTATGAAAGTTTTTTCCAAAAAGGTTTGCCCTAGAAAAACCTACTCCCCTTTTGCCTGAGGGAGGCCAGCATGAGTATTTTATAACGCCTTCTAATTCCTCTTTATTTTTTATCATGGGAGCTATTATTCCAGCAGCTCCTGCATCAAGTGCTGTTTTACAATTTTCTTTTGAACAATCTGCTAGCCTTGCCAGAGGAATAGTATTTGTTAATTCTAAAGCCCTAAATATATCTGGTAAAGATTCCACGGAAAACGATCCATGTTCAAGATCGACCGCTACCCAATCATAATTTTGATTTCCTAAAATTTCTGCAATAGAGGAACTTGGAATTTGCATCCAACTACCAATACTGGGTTTGTTATTTCTGAGTTTTAATCTAAGTTTTTTTAAACTGTTATATTTGTTCATAATTTATAAAATTTTTAACTTTATAATCTATAGAAATTTTCTTAAAAATTTCTTTATTATGCTTATGCATTCTTAATAAAAAAGAAATACCATTTTCTAAAGATGCATTATAGTCTGTTAATGCATCTCCAAAAAAAATACATTCCCTTTTAAGAAGTTTATTCTCAAATATAATTTTTTTTACCGCTAAAGGTTTTTCTAAAGGAGATCCAAAAATAGAAGTAAAAGCATTAAAAATATTTAATTTTTTTAAAATAAATTCAATCTCTTTTTGAGGAGTAGCAGTTACCAAAAAAAAGTTTTGTTGATAGGGATTAGAACACAAGTATTCTCTAGCCCCCATTACCCAATTTGATTTTATCACCCTAGTAATTACATCTTTTTCAAAAATATCAAGATAATTTGTAAGTTCTGATTTATCTATCTGTGCCCACTCTAAATATAAAGGAATTTTTTTATATCTTGATATGCCCGAATTATTTAAGTGGTGGTCTTCAATCTTTTTTTTTACATTAACATCTATCCCATGAAATAAATTCAAAAATGCTTCATTTTTTATATCTACAGAATCTTTTATTACTCCATCAAAATCCCAAAAAATATTTCTATATTTTTTAAGACTCACTTTTATCTAACTCAAGTTGAACTTCTTCAACGATTTCTAATAATCCTTGTCCTAAATCTTTAAATTCTGTTGGAACAATTTTTTTTGCATCTTTAGCTTTATGTCTATATGGAGTTAATCCATAGTGTTCCGACCTAGAATTATCGTCTAAAAAATCTACTTTTCTTTTCATACCAATTATTTCAAAAAGTATTGAAAAAAGGTCATCTACCTTAATAGTTTGTTGGCCAGTTATTGTATAAGCATTATTTGCATATTTTTTGTCTAATAATTTCACACTTAATTGAGCTGCATCTTCAACATTTATATACTCTCTTATTTCTTTTCCGGTTCCACTGTAGATGAGTTTTTTATTTTTTAAAATTTGTTTGGCAAAATCTCTTATTGCATTCCAATCTTGTGATCTTGATCCATATAGAGATCCATATCTCATGAGAGTGAAATCAATTCCAAATTCTTTTCCGTAAGCCTCAATTATAGATTCTGCTGATGATTTACTTACGCTGTAAAAAGATCCTAGATCGCTATAAACATACATGCTTGAAGCAAAAAGAAATCTTTTTACCTTTGTTTTTTTTATGGCTTCTAGAATCTTCACAGTTCCTAAAATATTAAGATACAAAGTATTAAAAGGATCTCTCTTTGATTCGGCAATATCAGCTATAGCACCAAAATGATAAACGAGAGATACTCCTTTTAAAGCGTTTTTTAGATCTTTCTCTTCTGAATAGTCACCAAGAATCATTTCTTGGTCACTGCGTAACCATCTAGAGGGTTTTTTATCAAAAATTAATACCTTATAGCCTTTATTTGAAAGAGCATCAGCTGTATGACTTCCTAAAAAACCTCCGCCACCTATTACTAATACTTTTTCTAATTTTTTACTCATTTATTTAAATTTGATTAATAAGTTTTTTGTTACCTATAAATCTTATTACTTCTTGTAACGATTCATTTTCCATCTGAATTCTTGAAGAGCTTGTCATAGGTCCTAAGTGAGATGTTAGCAAGCAACTTGAAAAATTAGCCAAAGGTCCTAAATATGGTTCTTGGGAGAAAACATCTAGAGCTACACCTTCAAAGTGATCTTTTTTAAGAAGAGATACTAAGTCCTTTTCATTTATTATTTGTCCTCTTGAAGTATTAATTAAGTAACTGCCCTTCTTCATCTTTAAAAATTCTTTTTTTGATAAAAAATGTTTAGTCAATTTATTTAATGGCAAGTGTAAAGTTAATATATCAGACCGTTTCAAAATTTCATTCTTTGAAACAAAAAAGACATTTTTATTTGCTTTTATTACTTTCTTATTATTTTCATTGACTAATATGTCTTTCACTCCTAATCCTTTAAGTTTTTTTATAACCGACTGACCAATTTTTCCATATCCAACTATGCCTATTGTTTTATTAACAATGTCCTCACCCATATATTTTAACCATCTTCCGTGATGAAGATCATCGTTAGATAAATGTATAGACCTCAATAATGAAAAAATTAGTCCAATAGTTAGCTCAGATACTGCACTTACAGGCGCCTCTGGGGTAATAGTTACTTTGATATCATGGTTATTACAATAATCCATATCAATGTTGTCGTAACCAACCCCGACCCTTGATATGAGTTTTAAATTCTTTAGTTTATTTAAAACAAATTTATCTAATTTATCGGTACCGGCAATTAGAAAGTCACAATCTTTACCAAAACTTATCAATTCATTTTTTGAAAATTTACAATTTTTTTGATTAGATATAATATCTACCCCTAACTTTTTTAGTTCCTTCACATAAATACTTTTTTCAATTTCAAATGGAGTAGTTGTTATCAAAGCTTTCATTAGACTAAGTTACAAGAATCCAATCAGATTTACTTAAAAGAGAAGCTGGGTATTTTTTTTTATCGTAGCTGCCATGGAGTATGTCCGTCATGACCTGTTTTTTTTCTTTGCCTTTAACAATTACCAGAGAATTAATTGCTTTTTTTATTAAAATTGGAGTGGCAGTAACTCTTTCAAATTTATGCAAATCACTTTCTGAATGAACAAAAAACCTTTCTTTTTCTTTAAGATTTTCTGAGTAAGGAAAAAGTGAAGCAATATGACCATCGGTTCCCAAACTAAAAATCATTAAATCTATTTGTTGAGGAATAATATATGAATAATTCTCTGCCGCATCATAAGCGCTATATTTTTCAACTTCAATTCTATGTAATTTACAATCATTTGGAATACCTTCTTTGAAAAGAGTGTTTAAAGTCATATTGTAATTACTATGAATTGAATTAAATTTAACTAATCTTTCATCGCTGAAGTAAAAATCTATTTTTTTAAAATCCTTGAAAGATTTTTGTTTCCCCCAAAATTTGTAAAAACTTTTTATAGAATTTCCCCCAGTTAAGAATATATTCCTTCTTTTATTGTTATTAGTTTCAGGATAGATAATTTCGCAAATATGATCATGAAGATTTCTATGCCAATTATCTTTTTTAAATTCTAAAAGTCTTATCATTTAATTTTAAGAATCAGTGATAATTTGACAGCTTGCTTGGGAATTTTTTATTGTAGACTTCTATTAAGTTGTTAAAACTATCAATATTTTCTTTTGACCCTTTTTTTCGAAGCCTTAAAACTAATTTTTTATAAAATTCCTCTTCATTTTGGTTATCTTCAATTTTTTTAAATCCATAACTTTTATGACCTAACCCATCCATCAAAAGTTTTCTAGGAATCCTCTGTCTTGCAAGAATTCTTTTTATTTTCTTATGATGACTTCTTTTCAAAAAAGTTGATAGGTCTGACAGTATTTTATTAGGTTTTGTAACAATATCTTCAAAGCTTAGATATAGAATTGTTTTATCATTATTTGTGTGCGGTAACTCAGTTTTAAATAATTTTTCATAGCACTTTCTTATAGAAATTAAAGCTTTGTCAAAAACATCATATGAGAAATACTCATCCTTAAATTCATCAGCCCACCAGGGTATTTTTGTTTTTTGATAGTAAAAAGAAACTGTAAATTCTCTTGGCGAATCAAATCTTCTTAAATAATTTTCCCAGTGCTCTATCATATAAAGCGGATGTCTTACGACTTCAACAATTTTTAATCTGTCCCCATAAGCATTAAAAAGAAGTTCAGGCGTCATCAAAATCATGTGAGACATTAAATTCAAAGCGATATTATTTTCGTTAATATTTGCAAGATTATGATCTCCATCCTTCTTAAAAAGTCTCTGTAAGTAATCCAATGGATTAGGGTTGTTTTTTAAACCAGAATCGTCACTAAATCTTAAGTTAACTTCTCTAGATATAGAATTGTTGTATTGAGAGAGATCAGCATAAGTATTAAGCATCCAAGTAGCAGAATCTTTTTCTATTTTATTTAAATGATATAAAACAGATATATATTCATAAATATGTTCCAGCTTGAACTTCTCTACTTTTTGCATGCCACCTATGATTGGTCCAAGAATACTTTTACCTGTGCCCCACAATCCATCTATAAAAATTATGTCATTTTTTAAGTTGAGTTTTTTTTCTAAAAACATTTGAATTATTTAAGGCCAAAGCCGCCATCTACCCTGATATCTTGTCCTGTCATATAAGCTGATAGATCTGAAGCTAAAAATGCAATAACCCCAGAAATGTCCTGTTCTTTAGCCATTCTTCCCAAAGGTGTTTTACTTTCGTAACGCTTAATAAATTTTAAAGGCTGATTTCTTTTTATACCTCCTGGAGACACAGAATTTACTCTAATCTCAGGAGATAGAGTTACAGCAAGCCACTTAGTAAAATTGATTAATCCAGCTTTCGATGCGCCGTATGCAGCAGGATTATAAATAGATGTATTTTTATACATTTTCCAATCAGGAGCAGATGATCCGTAAATTGAGCCAATGTTTATTATATTGCCCTGTTTTGTTTTTTTTAGAGCTGGAGAAAATTTTTGAACCAAGTTAAAAACTGAAAACAAGTTGAGCTCGAAACTTTTTTGCCAACCTTCTTTTTTTTGATTTTCAAAATCTGTATTCCAACCTTCTATATTAGAAGAGCCTGTATAAGATGCATTATTTATCAAGACATTTAAACCTCCAGCTTTTTTTATTTCTTTATAAAGATTATCCACTTCTTTATCGTTTGTTATGTCACAGTTATGATATGAAATTTTTCTGGGATAGGAAGAAAGAATTTTTTTTAAATTTCCATCCGATCCAATTTCTTTAATATCAACCATGTACACTTTAGCTCCAAGCTCTAAAAAGTTTTTGGTTAAAGAAAGTCCAAGGCCCCCAGCAGCTCCGGTAATTAAGATTTTTTTGTTATTTAGAGATAGGAAGGAAATATTTTTTTTCATTTTTTATTTTTTTAATAAAGCTTCAGCTATTTTAAAATCAATTATGTCATCAATATCAATGGCTCTATGCTTTGGGATTTCTACCTGACCAACTTTTCCAGAAAAAATACTATCATTTTCTAAAACAAATTTAGAGTATGCTGCGTAAGCTACAGTAGTCATATCATAAGTTTTTGGAGCATCTTGGCGTCTGAAAACTTTTTTATTTGGTTTATTAATTAACTCTGAGAGATTCTTATTATTTTTCTTGACCATATTGAACCATGGATTTCTAAAAGAATCAGACACAGTAATAGCAATATCTATATCATTTTTGATGAGTTTATTTATACATCTTTCAATATCTTTTGAATTCCTTAATGGTGCTGTCGGTGGAATTGATACCATAATTTCAGGAATTTTGTTTTCCGTTCTTTTTAAAAAATTTAGAGCATGCTGCCAAGCTAACCACTCAGGAGATTTATCTGAAGACAAATATTTTGGTCTTTTAAATAAAATCTCAGCTCCATATTTTTTACCTTCAGCAGCTATCTTCTCACTATCGGTTGAAATTATTATTCTATTTATTCTTGATACGGACTTTGCTTGATCTATAGACCAACCCAAAAGAGACTTGCCTGAAAGTTTTTTTAAATTTTTATTTTTTAAACCTTTAGAGCCTCCTCTAGCAAAAATAAAACCGTATACTTCTTTTCTATTATGAGTCATTTATTGAAATTCTTTTTCCAGAAAGAGATGATGATTTCTTAGCTGATTTAATAATTTTCATTGTTTTTAAAGAGTCATCCAGACTTTTTGTTGAATGATAGTTGTTAAATATTTTTTTAAAAAAATATTCCCACTGTATTTCATATGTGTCACTTATCTTTTGATCGGATATAAATATATTTTCCCAATTTTGTTTTTCTAAATTCCATTTCTGAATTCTGCTTGGCTCTGCTTGCCACCTTAAAGAAGATTTTTCTCCAATTATTGTCATTTTTCTGGTTTTATTTCGCCTAATGAAATCAAGATTGAGATTAATAATAGCAGGGTTGTCTGATTTTGTTCCCATCATGAAGGATGCCGAATCCTCCACATCTATTTTTAATTTGCTTATTGTTGCCATGTGTGAATTGACCCAAGATATCTCTCCAAAAAGCCAATTTAAATAATCAATTTCATGACTAAGCTCCAAAACTACTCCTCCTCCTAACCTATTAGATGCTGAAACAGTTTTTTCATAATTTGATGTTCTCCATTCAGGTAAATACTGACCAGTTTCACATTGTACCGAATAGATTTTTCCTAAAATTTTGTTATCTATTAATCTTTTAAGTTCAATCAATGATTCTAAAAATCTTAAATTGTATCCAACTAAAACATGTACTTTTGATAACTCAACTTGTTTTATAAAAGTCTTTATTCCAATAATCTTATCGGTAAGAGGTTTTTCAATAAAAATATTGCTTTTCATTTGTAATACTTTTTTTGCGTAAAACAAATGCATTGAGGATGGATTAGAAATAACGGTTAGATTTGGAATAAACTTTGATATCTTATTTTCTGGTAGTAATGAACTTTTTAATAATTCTGTATGGTTTTTGCTATTTTTTGTTTTAAGTACTTTGACTACAGCCTCAGGGAATCTATTTTTTAAGTACTTAAAGTGTCTTTTGCCTATAGAGCCAAAACCAATAATTAAGATTTTATTTATCATTATATTTACTCAATTGCATCTTGGCTTTTCCATTTTGCAAGAGAAAAGCCTTCCTTTAAAAGATTCATTCTTGCTTCTTTAAGGCCATCACCAACGAAATTAAATAAATTTGCTGTAGCAGTAGCATCAACTTTGCTGGATGACATTCCTTGAGAGAGATGAGATGAGTTACCAACACCGCCGGCTAATATAATCGGAATTTTGTTTTCAGATGGTAATAATTCCAAAAGATCTAGGTCATATCCCTGCCCGGTTCCATCTTGATCAATAGAATTCAAATATATTTCTCCTACAAATCCAGAATTAATCAAATCTTGAATAAGATTTATTTCTTCTATTTTTTTAGATCCAGATTGAGTGAAGATTTCATATTTAGAATTTTTTTTAATATCTAATGAACCTACAATACATTGTTGTCCAAACTCTTTTGAAAGATCTTGTATGAGTTTGAAATCCTCAAACAAAGCAGTATTTAAAATAATCTTATCTGCTCCTGACCTTAATATTTTTCTGGCATCTTGCATGCTTCTTATGCCTCCTCCAGAAGATATAGGAACAAAACAACCATATGAAATCTCTTTTAAAATATCACAAAATTTATCAATGCTTCTGTTCTTTCTAGAAACATCTAAGACAATGAGCTCATCAATATAAAAAGAAATTTTTTGAAAATCATAATTTCTTTTTAACCACTCAAGATCTCCTACTTTTTGGAGCCTGAAATTTCTACTTAACATGAAATTTCCAGAATCATGTAATAAAGTAAATATTAGTCTTTTTTTTAGCACTTACTCAGATTTCCAAAAAGTTCTTTAAAAGTTGTAGTCCATTTGTTTGACTTTTCTCTGGATGGAATTGAGTAGCAAAAATATTATCTTTCTCATAAGCAGCTGTGAATTTTATCCCATACTCACATTTTGCTTCTATTAAATTAACCTCTTTATGAAATAAGTGGTAAGAATGCACGAAATAAAAATCTGAATTATTATCAATGTGGTCACCCAAAATAGATTTTTTATCGAAGCTTACTGTATTGAAACCAATGTGAGGAAGCTTCAATTTTTCATTATCAGGAATAATCATTCTCTTTACACGTCCATCAATAAATCCTAAGCCTTTTGAAAATCCATCCTCCTCACCTTCTGAAGCAAAAAGCTGCATGCCTAAACAAATACCTAAAATATTCTTTTGTTTTTCAAGGACAGATTCTTTAAGTACGTCAATAAAACCATTATTTTTCAGAGAAGACATTGCTTTTTTAAAAGAGCCAACTCCAGGAAGAATAATTGAATCAGCTTTTAGAATTTCAGATGGATTGTCAGATATTTCTACAGGAAAATTAAGGTACTTTATAGCGTTTAGTACAGAGAATAAATTTCCCATACCGTAATCTAGAATTACAGTTTTTTTTTTCATTTTTAAGCTACTTTAAACTTTGGCTGCCAGAAACCTTCTATTTTTTCAAATATTTCCTTGTTAGCCCATTTATCTAAAACAGCATCAAATTCATCTTGAGACATTTTGTAGTAATTTAAAAAAGTATCCATATGCTCATCTGGAAATTGCCCGTCGTACAAGTTAACTAAATTTACGGCCTGAGATCTACTCATAGCTCCCCTTCTTATTTCTATTGACGCATCTTGGTTTGCTCTTCCAAATCCATATTTTAAATACATAAGATAAGTATGAAGAGAATACAAAGCTTGGTCATTTTGGGAAAAGTTAGTAAAAGTTCCAGAATTTGTTTCATCGGATTCTTTTAATCCACAATGCTCTTTTGCTACTAAGTAATTACGATAGGGATCCCAATTTTCAAAATAGGACCAGTGAGTTAGTTTTATTTTTTCTGCAGATTCTGATACTTCAGGAAACTTGAAAAAATTTAAGTCTTTATTTTTCAATTCTTTAGAATTAAGAACTTTTTCATATCCTCCTTCAAGGTATATTCTCTTCATATATTCAATATTAAAAATAGGGTCTTTATCTGTTTCCTCACTGCCTCCATATTCGATTTCACCATCTTCTCCATAAAAAATTAAATCAATTCCCATTTTTATCGCTATAGTAATCGGCGCAGATTGAATTGCTATCAACCATCCATAGTAAGGAAAGCCCATTTTTTCAAATCCTAATTTGTTTAAAAGTCTCATTGTTTCATTGTCTGGATTGATAGATATATGGCTATATCCACTTTCAACAAAAGATTTAAGATTTTCGTCTCCTAGGGGTAAAGACAAAGGAGGAGTTACTGTGAGACATAAAGGATTCATGTTGTATTTATGTTTCAAATTATAAGCAACATATGATCCATCTTTTCCTCCACTACAAGGAACAAGACAGTCATATTCTCCAGTGTGAGATCTATGGTTATTTAACAAATTATTGAGTTCACCTTGTCTACCTTTCCAGTCCAGTGATTTTTTTTTCTCCATCCATCTGCAAGCGTTACAAAAACCTCTTTCATCAAAAGATATTCTATTTCTTGTAGACATCGCCAAACAATTTGAGCACCACTTGAGATTGGAAGGATTCATATAATTTTTTTTTGAAATTAAATTGAAAAAAATAATTCTACAATTAATTGATGCATCTATGAATAGCCATTACCAATCTATCGCAGACAAATTGAATCTCTTCTTTAGTCATATTTATAGATGTTGGAAGAGATATTCCTCTTTTTGAAAAACTTACTGAATTAGATAATGGATTCTTAGGTTTATATTTAATGTACGGAGGCATTTTATGCAGAGGATTGAACGTTGGTCTGACTTCTATATCACTCTTAGTAAGAAATGAAATTATCTTATCTCTGTAGATTGAAATAGATTCGTCCAACAAAACTGTATAAAGCCAATAAGAATTTTTAATATATTTGCCATCCTTTGGGAGACTTAGTTTGTCGAAAGCCGATAAATAGCTATCGTATGTTTTAGCTATTTCTCTTTTTCTTTTCACAAAGAAATCAATTCTTTCCATTTGAGCAACTCCAACTGCGGATTGCAAGTTTGTTAATCTATAGTTAAAGCCTATCTCTTCATGCCAATACCTTTTATTCTGAGACATTCCATGATCTCTTAATTTCTTTGCAAGATTTAGATGTTTTTTTCTTTTAAATTGAAGCATTCCTCCTTCGCCTGTAGAAATTGTTTTATTACCAAAAAAACTAAAAGTTGCCGCATCTCCTTCTGTACCTACATGCTTACCTTTATAAAAAGTTCCTAAAGCTTCTGCACAATCTTCGATAACGTATAATTTATGTTTTTTTGCAATTTTCATAATTTTCTGCATATCAGATGAATATCCATATAAATGAACAGCGATTATTGCTTTAGTTTTTTTTGTAATATTTTTTTCAATTAGACTGCTATCTATGGTCATGTCATCCCTATTCACATCGATAATAATTGGTTTTGCACCAGAATAAATAACAGCATTGATCACGGCAGCAAAAGTAAAATCAGGGATAATAACTTCATCGCCCTTACCTATTCCTAAAGCACAAATTGCCAAATGTAGAGCAGAAGTTCCGTTTGAGACTGCTAATGTGTTTGGGCTAGAAGAATATTCACTAAATATTTTTTCAAATTTAGATACAAATGAGCCCTGTGAAGATATCCAACCTGTTTCTATACACTCTGTTAAATATTTTTTTTCATTTCCATTAAATAAGGGCTGAACTAATGGAATATTATGATAAGACTTATTGTTAACAGTGCTAACAAGCTCTCCTTGTTCATTAATTATTGGTATAAATTTATATTTTTCTAAAGAGGATTGGATTTTCTTTGTGCTTGTTCCTAGTGGAAGACTAAAAAAATTTTTATTCATTACTTTTTTTACTTTATCAGTTAACGAAATTCCATTAAGGAGACTCCTTCTAATGTCCCCATCTGTCATCATTCCAACTAATTTATTTTTTTGAAGAACATAGCAAACACCATATCCATCTTTGTTCATAAGGCTCAAAGCATCTTTTAAAATTGAGTTTGAATCAATTGAGGTTATCTTATTCATTAAATAAATAATTAATTAATATTTATGATTTAATTTTTATTGCGTTTTCAGCAAGATTTTTCTGTATTTTAAGCTCTTCAATGGACGAGTTGTATATTTCTAAAGTAAAAAACTTCACTTCAGTTTTAAGATTTTTCCAAAACCAACTTGTACTTGTTAAAGGTCTATTTTGATCTGAAAGCCCATCATTTTCACTTAAATGATAAGCAGAAATCTCTTTTTGGAGATTTTTATGGGCTTTTTCTAAATCAAAACCTAGAGAATTTGAACTTACTTTTAAATGAGCCACATCAAGAAGAAAACCTATGTCAGAAGGAAGTAATGACATAATTTCTTTAATTTCTGCTGGATTAGTAAATAGAAGAGGATCTTCTTGGAAATGATCAATATTTTTTTTTGAAATGACGTTATTTTCTATCATTAATTGTATATTTAATTTTTTAGCTTCTCCGTGCAAGAATTTAACTCTTTGAATAAACAAATCTATTGCTTCATCTCTAGAAATTAAAGAATTTTTATTTATTTTCTTTCCTAATTCACTTACTTTGGGATCTAATCTGAACCCCGCATGAAAAGCATAAATCTTACTTCCAATTTTTGAGGAAAGCTCTATTGATTTTTTAACATGATTTATACTCAAAGATGATATTTGTTCATCCCTAGAAGCTAGGTTAAATACAAATGGCTTATTTGCAGGGGGATAATAATTATGAATCTGAACTTGTAAAGCCTTAGGCAATTCTAAAATGTCTTTCAGGATGCTATTGGAATAAAGTCCTCCTGAGAGCTCTATTTTGTTTATCCCATTTTTATAAAATTCTAATGCTGTATTTGTTGCAGTTTTATGCTTTTCTCCGCCAGTAGAAATATAAATCATATCTCTCTTTTAAATTTGGCAGGTACGCCAGCAAACAAGCATTTTTTTTTCTTTATACTACTTAATAAAATTGAACCTGCTCCCAATATTGAATATTCTGATATCGTTAAATTTTCTTTTACAACTGATCCTGCTCCAATAAAGCAATTGTTTTTGATACTTACTCTTCCAGCGATGATAGACCCAGGAGCTATATGACAATTATTATCAATAGTTGTTTCGTGATCAATTATTGAGCCTGTATTGAGAATATTGTTGTCTCCTAATCTTGATAAAACTCCTAAGTAAGATTTTGCACATATTATATTTCCGTTACCTATATCTGAATTTCTCTCTATAAAAGCTGAATCACTTATTAATGAAGGGCATGAAGCATTAATTTTATTCAATTTTTTCCACCATTTTTCTCTTTTGCTGTTATCTCCTATAGCTAAATAAAAATCATGGATGTTTGGATTGTAAACTTCTAAATTATGATTAATTTTTTCTACATCAATATTTAAAATTTTTTTTTCTTTCGGTTTAGTAAAATCCAAGATTTTAATAAAATTATATTTTTTTTGGGAAATTATCATAGAAGCCACAACTCTACTATGCCCTCCTGCACCAATTATTAACGCTCTTTTCTTATTTGGCTTGTTCATCAAAATGCTTCCAGCTTATCTTTTTGTTTTCTTTCAAATTTATCTTAAGTGTTTTTCCTAATACTTTGTTTATCCTGCTAGGATAAATTCCGTTTCCTGGTCTACGAGAAATGAGATCTTCTTTAGAAATTTTATGGCCTACTAACAAATTTTTTGAAGTGAAAAGACTTTTTCTAGAGATTTTCCTCATTTCTATTTCTTCTTTCTGGCATTTTTTTTCTGAAGATCCGAGCATTACTTCAGTCTTTCGTATCTGCTCTACATAGAATTTAAATTCTTCAGGAGAAGATGAAGCAAAATGATCTGGACCATCTAAAGATTTATCAAGCGTAAAATGTCTTTCAATGATTTTCACTCCTTTTGAAATTGCAATAATTGCAGACTCTTCTCCTATACTATGATCAGAATAACCTATAGTTGTTTTAAATTTATTTTTTAGAGTATCTATAACATTCATATTTAAAGATTTATTTGAAGCTGGATAGTTTGACACTGCATGTAAGATTGCTAGATTTTCTTTTTGCTTCTTTTTGTAGACTTTTAAAATAAAGTCTATTTCATCTAAAGAGGCCATACCAACAGAAAAAATTACAGGTTTTTTTTGAGTTGAAAGGTATTCATGAAGAGGTAAGTCTACAATGTCGGCTGAAGCAACCTTAAAGGCCTTAACATCTATAGACTTCAAAAACTTGGCGCTTTGAATATCATAAGGGGTAGACAAAAAATCTATATTGTTTTTGTTTGAAAATTCAAATAATTCTTCTTGATCCTCGAAACTTAATTCAAGTTTTTTAAGCATCTCAAAGTGAGTTTCTTTTGTTGAGCCACTTCTTCTTTGATAATTTACCTTTGGAGTTTTTGTGTCTGCTAAATACTCCGCATTAAAAGATTGAAATTTCACTGCGTCAGCGCCTACAGATTTTGCTTTTTTAATTAACTTTTTAGCAAGACTAATATCTCCATTATGATTTACTCCTATCTCAGCAATTATGTAAGCAGAAATATTTTCAAGATTTTTATCTGAGAATAAATAATTAATTTTTTTCATTTGAATTTATTAAAAGCTTCATCTTTGCTGCATTTAAATCAGCTTCCACCATTTCGGAAACTAATTCATCAAAACTTATTTTTGGAGACCATCCGAGTTCCTTTTTTGCTAAGGAAGCATCTCCAATTAATGTATCAACTTCAGTTGGTCTGAAGAAATGAGGGTCAACTAAAATTATTTCTTTGTTTAACTTTTTTTCTAATTCTTTAGGAATGTTGATCCAAATACCTTTTTCTTCATGTCCTTTACCTGTCCATGAAATGTCCATATCTAATTTTTTAGCTACGAGATTAATAAAGTCTCTGACGCTATGTTGAATTCCAGATGCAATTACATAATCTTTAGGAGTTTCTTGTTGAAGCATTAGCCATTGAGACTCCACGTAATCTTTTGCGTGTCCCCAATCTCTTTTAGCATCAAGATTTCCGATAAATAGATTTTCTTGAAGCCCTAACTTTATTTTTGTCATTGCTTGTGTAATTTTCCTTGTAACAAAGGTTTCTCCTCTTACTGGAGACTCGTGATTAAAAAGAATTCCGTTACAAGCAAAAATATCATAAGCCTCTCTATAATTTATTGTTATCCAATAAGCATATAATTTCGATGCCGCATAAGGGCTTCTTGGATAAAATGGCGTAGATTCTTTTTGTGGAACTTCTTGAACAAGCCCATACAACTCAGAAGTGCTAGCTTGATAAAATTTCGTTTTCTTATTCAATCCTAACAATCTTATGGATTCTAGTAATCTTAAAGTTCCTAAGGCATCTGCATTAGCTGTATATTCAGGCTCTTCAAAACTTACTCTTACATGAGACTGAGCTGCAAGATTATAAATTTCATCGGGCTCTACGAGTTTTAATATACTTGAAATACTAGACGAATCTGTCATGTCACCGTAGTGAAGAAATAGATTTGCATCTTCATAATGCCTATCTCTAAAAAGGTGATCTATTCTCTTAGTATTAAATGAAGATGAGCGCCTTCTTAGACCATGCACTTCATATCCTTTTTTTATGAGGAATTCGGCTAAGTAAGATCCATCTTGCCCAGTAATTCCTGTGATAAGGGCTTTTTTCATTTTTTTAATATTTTTTTATTTCTCGTAACATATCTTTGAAGTCATTATTATTGTCAGATAGTTCCTTGAAAGAACCTTCGGCTAAAATAGCTCCATTCTTTAGGTAAAATATTTTTTCACAATTTTCAAGAGTTGAAAGTCTATGAGCTACCATTATGACAGTTAAGTTTGGAATTTCTTGAATATTTTTTATGATTTTCCTTTCAGTTATATTATCTAATGCGCTTGTAGCTTCATCCAATATTAAAACCTTCGGTTTCCTAAATAAAGCTCTTGCGATTCCAATTCTTTGAAGCTGTCCTCCAGACAGTTGAACTCCTCTTTCTCCAATTTTCGTATTTAACCCATTAGGTAAATTTCTTGCAAAATCTGATACCAAAGCTATCTGTGAAGCTTCCTCTATAAGCTCATTTTTTAAGTTTTTATAGTCCTGGCCAAATGCAATGTTTTCTTTTATAGATGCGTCTGATAAGAAAATGTTTTGAGGTACATGGGATAAATTATTTTGCCATTTTCTAATAACCAAATTGTTTAACTCAAAATCATCAATTTTTATATTTCCAGAGTTTGGTGACAAAATCCCTAAGATTAAATCAAGTGTTGAAGTTTTTCCGCTCCCAGTTTCTCCAGCAAATCCAACAACAGAATTCTTTTGAATTGATAAAGTAAGATTTTCTAAAACGTTTTTTTCGCCTTCTTTATATGCAAAACAAACTTCGTTAAATGAGATTGACTTATTAAAATCTAATTTTTCATTAATTTCATTTTGTGCTAATAAAGGTTTACGATCCAAAAAGGCTAAAACATCTTTAAGAGATTCTTCGCCGCCCATTATAAATGAAAAGCCAGCATAGCCCTGATGCAGGACAGGCAATAGCCTTTGAGCACCTAATGCTAAAGCTCCTAAAAAAGGTACAACGCTGGAAATACCTTCATATTTTATTGAAAAAACAAGAGCTATGGCAGTAATTAGAATCATCCCTAAAGCTTCAATAAAAAACCTAGGCAAAGTTACCAATACTTGTGTGTTTGCTTGAGCCTTTTTCAAGAGCTTATCGACATTTATAAATTTTTTATAAAAAGTTTCTTGTGTTCCATCAACTATAACTTGTTTTATTCCTCCTAAAGATTCTTGAAGATTTTTCATTACTTCATTTGTATTAAGTGCAATTTTTTTACTATTAGATGAAAGTCTAGATTTATTAAGAAGAATAATTAATGAATATAAAATTCCTAATCCAAGAAAAGTTGAAATTGCCATTTGAGGATTGATAAAAATTAAAAAACCCATAACAGTAGTTATGAAAAAAAAGGAAGAAAAAAGTCTAGTAGATTCCAAGATAATATCTTGAATAATAAAATCGGTCTTTCTAACAATGCCATTTATTACTTCACTGCTGTTTGATTCAATATGGATTTTATATGGCTGGTATAAGGTTTTTTTAAATATTTCTGCTCCAAGTTCCAGTCCAGTTTCAAATGATAATTTAGTTGAAAACCAGACTAATACTATCCTTGCTAATGTAGAAATTAGTATTGCTAAAATAAAAATTAAAGCAAATGGCAAAATAAGATCATCAGGATTATATATTGATAGGGCATTACTAATTTTTAAAACATATTCTTGATTATAAATTATCGAGGGATCTGCCAAAACAGCCAGAAATGGAATTACTGCTCCGATACTTAAAATTTCACAAAAAGAAACAAAAATCATTAAGAAAATAAGAAAAATGTATTGTTTTTTTCTTTTATCGGAAAAGAAATTCCATAATCTTCTCAAAAGAAAAAAGATATTTAAATTCATGTTAATTTAGTTTTTCTTAAAAAAAAGAAACCTAATTAGGGCTGTGGAAATGCTTAAAAATAAACCTGTTAAAAAGAAGAAAATGACAATCTGGGTTCTTTGAGGTTCTACTTTTTGTTCTGGGATAAAAGGAGGATCAACTATCTGGAAGACATAATCTTCTTTAAACTTAATTAACATCTGCTTTTTCAATTGTTCTTGCATCATCGAGCTAATTGAGGATTTTAATGAAGATACCTTTGAGGTAGAAAATTTTTCATTTAAGTAATTTAATGATTTTTCTGTTTCTTCAAGATCTTTTTCTACAGTAAGTTTACGAAATTCTGTTAAAACAAGATCTAAAAAATCTTTAGCAAAATATGGGGATACATGTTTGAAAGAAACTCTTATGACCCCGGTGGCTTTCTCTCTTTCAATTTTTAAATTTTCTAAGAGAAAATCATGCGCTTCTAATTTCGTTGGCTTTTTTTCTGGAAGCCATTGCGCTGAAGATCTATCATATAGATTATCATCAAAAATAATTTCTCCAGAAGAATTATTAAAAGAAGATGCTGCAATTAACTTTTCTAAAACGCCAGGAAAGGATATTAGGTGTTCATGGAATTTTCTTGACTTAAGAACTTCTATATAAAGAAATAGATTTTTTTTACTAGAAGAGAAATCAATTCCTGCCAAACTAGCTAAGCCACTTACTTGTGAGCCCATAGAAGTTTGTTCTTCATCTTTTGGGAAAAGGGTTGCCTCACTTTTATAGATATCATTCAATAAAAGAACATAAACAACTGAAGATATAGTAAGAAATAAAGTAAGAGAAAAAATTAAAATTTTTTCTTTGAAGAGAATACTTAAAATATCTTTTACTTTTATTTCTTGAAATTCTTCTTCCATAAAATCTTTGATGGTACCCAGGGCCGGACTTGAACCGGCACGAAGTTGCCTTCGAGGGATTTTAAGTCCCTTGTGTCTACCAATTCCACCACCTGGGCAAAATTTAAAAACTCATTCTATAACAAATTTGGAGGCTGAGGTCGGAATCGAACCGGCGTAGACGGATTTGCAATCCGCTGCATGACCACTCTGCCACTCAGCCGTAAAGCCATTGTATATATTTGTTTTAAACAATCCATTTATTTGAATATTTTATAAAGGAGTACCAAGAAATTAATGCACTTAAGCTGACTAATACAAGACTTAAATCCATAATAACTTTCGGTGTTATTGGAGTAATCAAGATTAATCCTAATCCGCTCATTTGGATGGCAGTTTTATATTTTCCCAACATATCAGATTTAACTTCACTTAACTGTTTTGATTTGGAAACTATGAACAATCTTAAATAACTTATAGAAATTTCTCTTGAGACTATAAGAACGGATGAAATAAAAATTATTTTACTTTCAAAATTAAAGGTCATCCAAATCAGTAAAATAGAAATAAATAATTTGTCTGATAATAAATCTAACAGAGCGCCAAAATCAGAAGTTTGATTATTTTTACGAGCAAAAAAACCATCTAAATAATCAGTAACAGCAGCAATAATATAGAAGATTAATGATAATAAGAAAAATTCATTTTCAAACAGTAAAATTATTGGAATCAAAAATGCTACTCTTGAAACAGATAAAATATTAGGAATATTCATACTAATTATTTTTAAGATAAGAGTGAATTTTTTTAGCTTTGCTTTCTCCAATGCCAGGTGCACATTTTAAATCATCTAAAGAAGCCTCACATACTTTGTCTATACCTCCGAAATATCTAATTAGGTTTAATTTTAACTTTGGACCTAATCCATCTATTCTATCTAAACTTGAAGATAACAAATCCTTGGATCTTCTCTTTCTGTGATGATTTATTGCAAACCTATGAGATTCATTTCTTACAAGTTGGAGAATTTTTAATATCTCGGCTGAATTATTTAATTCATGACTATTTTGTCCATCATGCAAAACATCATATTTTTGATTTCTATTAGGACCTTTAGAAATGGAAATAAATTTTATATTTTCAGAGATTTTTTTATCTAAATATTTCTTAACAGTGTTTAATTGCCCCTTTCCTCCATCAATTAAAATAACCTCAGGCATATCAAAATTATTTTTTTGTAAGTTTTTACATCTTCTTTGAATAGCTTCACTAAGAGCTAAGTAATCATTGTTAGAGTCTTTTTTAATATTCATGACTCTATAATTTTTTTTATTAGGCCCATCTTTAGTAATAGACACACAAGAAGCTGAAACATTTTTCCCTGAGGTATGGCTTATATCAAAGCCCTCTATTTTATTAATTTTTTCTATTCGCAAAAAATTTGCTAGAGAATCAAAACAACTTTGAATCCAAGAATAATTATTATTTCTTGATAATGCATCTTCAGCCTGTGAGGAACAAATATCGATTAAATTCTTATTTTGCTTGTTAGGCTTATGGATAATTATTTGGGGAGACTTTAAATGAGTTAAAAAATCTCTTGTCTCTTTTAAAATTTCTCCCTGAAAAAGGAAATTTATTGTTTTTCTAGCTTTGTTATCTATTACATAACTTTCTAAGAAAACTGACAAGAGTTCTTGATCGGTTATATTGTCTTTTGAATTCGGATAAAAGTTTTGAGAACTAGTTATCCATCCATCTTCAACCCTAAGCAAACTCAAACAACAATTAAATTTATTTCTTTTGATTGTAAAAACATCTAAATCATCAAATCCTGTTAAAACGTTTTGTTTTTTTTGAGTATCTCTAATGGATTTAACTTTATCCCTATATATAGCTGCTCTTTCATAATCTTTCTTCTTAGAATATGAATCCATCTTTTCTTGAAGATCAAATATTATATTTTTTGTATCGCCTGAAAGAAAATTTATAGTATTTTGCACTTCAAAAGCATAATCCTCCTTGGAAATATTTCCTACACAAGGAGCTGTACACCTATTCATTTGATACTCAATACAAGGACGAGTTCTATTTTTGAAATTTATATCTTTACAATTTCTTATTTTAAATAGAGATCTTATCAAGCTTACATTGAGTCTCATTGCTCCAACATTTGCAAAAGGTCCGAATATAGTGTTTGCAGGGTCTTTTTGTCTAGAAACATAAATCGCTGGATAATCTTTTGATGTGGATAAATGTATTGCTGGATATGATTTGTCATCTCTAAATTGAATGTTAAAAGGAGGTCGTTTTTTTGAAATTAATCCTTGTTCTAAAATTAAAGCATCAGATTCTGTTTTAGTAATAATAGTTTCAATGTACTTAATTGATGATTTAAGTTTAGCTATTCTTTTTCCTTCACCTTTTCTGACATTTAAGTAACTATTAACCCTATTTTTTATATTTTTTGCTTTGCCAATATAAATGATTTTATTTTCAGAGTTGAAAAATTTATAGACACCCGGTAATTCTGGAAAATCTACATTTTTATCAAAAAGTATTTTTTTATTCGTAAACTGCGCTTGCTTTTCCATCTGGCCTTCTTTTATCAGAAAATGCTTCAACGATATCTTTTTTTATTAAAATAGAGTGAATTTCGCCTAATTTTCTTTTAATTAATTTTTTTTCTTTTTTTAAAGATTCTATAAGACTATCATCAAGATCTTCATGAAATAAGATATCAGGGAGATGTTGATAATGTATTCTTCCTTTGCCAGAAGATTCTTCTAAAGACATTTGAAAATCTAAAATATTTAAAACCTCCTGCAGGACACTTGTAATAATTGTTGAGCCCCCTGGAGAACCAGTAATTAAGTAAGGCCTTTGATCTCTAAAGACTATTACTGGTGACATTGATGAAAGAGGAGTTTTTTTTGGCTCAATTTTATTTGCTTCAGAACCTATTAGGCCATAGGCGTTTGGATGCCCTGGTTTTGATGAGAAATCATCCATTTCATTGTTCATTAAAATTCCAGTTCCGGGTGGGATTATTCCTGATCCATAGGCAGTATTTAAAGTGTAAGTATTACTTACTGCATTGCCCCATTTATCTAGAATAGAAAAATGTGTTGTTTCTTCTCCTTCGATAATATTGATATTTGCTTTCGAAGGGGTTTTCCTTTCTTGTATTAACTTAAAAATATCATCTGCGTATTTTTTTGATGTTAGTAATTCTTGAGGCACTTTAAAAAAATCGGGATCTCCGAGGTAATTAGCCCGGTCCTTATAAGCATAATCCATAGATGATATTAGTAATTTAAAGTATTCCTCTGAGTTGTTATTAATTTTGTTTAGATCAACATTTTCTAAAATATTCAACATTTGTATTAAAGCAATTCCTCCAGAACTTGGTGGAGCCATAGAACAAATTTCATATAATCTATAACTACCGCAAACTGGAGTGAGTAACCTAAGTTTATATTGGCTCAAATCCTCTAAAGTTAAAATACCTCCATTGATTTGAAAAAAGTTTGTAATTTTTTTTGCTGTTTCTCCAGAGTAAAATTCTTTTTTTCCATTTTTAGCAATTTTCTCTAAAGTTTTAGAAAGATCGATTTGAATGAAAATATCTCCTTCAGAAAATCCTTTAGCTCTTGTAAAAATTTTTTTTGCTTCCTCATTTTTTTCAAACTTTTTTTTATATTTATTTAAATTTTTTGCTTGAAAATCAGATAAAACAAAACCTTTTCTCGCTAAATTAATCGATGGATTTATCAAAGACTTAATATCAATTGTTCCAAACTTTTCTGAAACATAGAACATGCCCGCTACTGTTCCTGGAACCCCAGAAGCTAAAATAGAATTTAAGCTTAGACCTTTAATGACTTTTCCTGAGCTATCCTGAAACATTTTTTCATAAGACTTAATAGGAGCTCGTTCTCTATAATCAATAGAGATAGTTTCATTTTTTTCTGCTAAATGTATTAGCATGAATCCACCACCTCCAATATTGCCAGCCGATGGATTGACTACAGCCAGTGCAAATGCAACTGCGACTGCAGCATCAATGGCATTTCCCCCTTCTTCTAAAACTTTCATTCCAATGTCTGTAGCAAGATGATGCCTGGTTGCTACAGCATAAGACTCTGCTTTAACGAACAAAGAAAAAAAAGATAATAGAATTAGGACAAATACTATTACTGGAAATTTTAAGGTATAGATTTTGCTAATTTGGCTTATCTTCAGTATGCCTTTCACCATTGAATATTGCAGCAAATTCTAAAATCTCACTGGATTCATTAAAAACTCTATGAAATGCACCATCTGGAACTGGTATAACATCTCCTTGCTTAACCTCAAATTTTGATTCATCGATTTGCATTATTCCTATGCCTCTATAAAAAACATAAACTTCTTCCTGACCTTCATGTTTATGACCTGAAGTGCTTTTGTTTGGGTTTAGCTTAGTTATGCTGGGAACGAGTTTCGATAAAGAACTATTGTCTAGTACAACATATCTTTCATCTTCTTTAACAATGTGCCAGTTATTATCCATCAGATGAAATTATATATGATTAAGGTTGCTTTAACATTCCAAGTTATGTTGTATCAAAATTCTCTCCAAATGAACTCTATATAAAAAATGTATCGATTTCATTTATAACTTTTGAGGGGCTAGAAGAAGCAGTTATTTCTCTAGCAATAACTAAGTAATCTGCACCCATTTTTATTGCCTCTTGAATTGTGGAAGTTCTTTTTTGACCGCCACTTTCTTCATTTACCCTTATTCCAGGACATACAGAGATTAATGAATGTATCTCTTCCTTCTTGAAATGCTCTAGGTCTTTTGGAGAACAAACAATTCCATCTATACCTGCTTTTTTCCCCAAACTTATAAGAGAGCTAATATGATTTTGTAAATTATTAATAACCCCTATATCTGAAAGATCTTTCTGATCCAGACTTGTTAAAACAGTGACTCCAATTAAAAGTATTTCTGGTGAAATGGAATTCTTTGCCTTAACTGCAGCCTCAATCATATTGAGTCCGCCAGATAGATGTATATTCAACATCCATATGCTCATTTTACAGGCTTCCAAAACTGCTTTTTCAACAGTATTAGGCGTATCATGAAATTTTAAATCTAAAAAAATATCAAACCCTTCTTTTTTCAAATCATCTAATATTTTTGGTCCACAAGCTGTGAAGAGTTGTGATCCAACTTTTAATTTATAATTTTCAGGATTTAGTAGCCTTATTATTTCAAATGCACTTTTAGCATTATCAAAATCTAATCCAACTATTATTTGCCCTTTTTTGATAAATTTTTCCATTTTTGAATATCAACTAACTCTAAAACATAATTCAGAGTTAATCAGCATCATTCTCTTTAGAAATACTCACTTTAGAATTTTTTTTAAATAGCCTGGGAATTTGAAGTATGAAGGAAACTATAGCTCCAATTAGAATAGAGAAAATAATTGAAAATCCTAGGGATACACCTTCAATTTTCACAAAAAATAAATCCAATGCAATAATTTTTGGGTTAAGGCTTGTGAATATAAAAAAGAATATGATGATAAGGATTAAAAAGATGAAATAAAAATATTTCATGTGTTTATTTTAACACAACCTAATTAACTCTTTGTTTTAATAATTTAGAAGCTCTGAAATATGGTATGGATCTTTTGGGTAGCTCGATAGTCTCACCCGATTTTGGATTTCTGGCTCGTATGGATTTTCTGTCCCTCAAGCAAAAAGTACCAAAGCCTCTTATTTCAACTCTGTGCCTTTTCTTTAAAGAATCAATTATTGCTTTTTGAATCAAATCAGCTGAAAGAGAGATGTCTATTTCACTATAGTCTTGAAGGTTTCTTGAAAGATGATCAAGAAAATCAGATTTCTTCATTTACTCCTTGGCAGAATCATCTAGCTCTTCTTGAATAAGATCGCCAATGGAAGTTTTAGTTTCTGACTCTATCTGCTTGTTTTTAGATATATTTTCTTTAATGAGTTCTTTTTCTTGCGATTTTTCTAAAGCAAAAACAGATAAATTCACTTGTCTATTCTTTCTATCTATCGAAGTAACCAAGGAAGTTATGCTATCTCCTTCAGAAGGAAGATTATCCTTAAACTCTTTAATTTTTATTTTTCCTATAACATCCTCAGACAAATTTATGAAAATAACATCCTCTCCAACTGAACTCACAGGTCCTGATAATTCTGTACCTTTTGGATTGTTTTTTGCAAAAGAATCGAAAACATCTTCAGAAAGTTGTTTTATACCTAAGGAAATTCTTTCTTTATGGGGATCTATACCTAAAATTACCGCCTCTACTTCTTGGTCTTTAGAAAAAGATTGTACAGCTTCTTCTTCTGATTGATTCCAAGAAAGATCGGAAAGGTGGACCAAGCCATCTATGTTTCCATCTAAGCCTATAAACATTCCAAAATCTGTAATAGATCTTACTTCTCCTTTAACGACATCGCCTAAGCTATTATTTTCAGAGAAAGTTAGCCATGGATTTTCATGGCATTGTTTCATTCCTAGAGAAACTCTTCTTTTTTCGATATCAATTTCAAGGACCATAACATCTACTTCATCTCCGATGGAAACAACTTTAGACGGATGAATACTTTTATTTGTCCAGTCTATTTCTGAAATGTGTACAAGACCTTCTGTATTAGAATCCAATTCAGCAAAAAAACCATACTCAGCAATACTAGAAACCTTAGCTTTATGAATTGAATTTATAGGAAAAGAATCTTTGATGTTTTCCCAAGGATCATTTGAAAGTTGCTTTAAACCAAGAGAAATTCTGAGTTTTTCTTTATCGAAATTTGTTACCTTAAAATCAAGTTTATCTCCCACATTAAGTACTTCTGAAGGATGATTTATTCGTTTCCAAGTAATATCTGTAATGTGAAGAAGTCCGTCAACACCGCCTAAATCTACAAAGGCTCCATAATCAGTTAAATTCTTTATTGTTCCTGAGATAAGAGAACCTTCTTGAATAGTAGCGAATATTTTTTCCCTTTCCTCAGAGTTCAAGTCCTCTTGAACTGCTTTTCTTGAAAGAACAACATTACTCTTTTCTTTGTCTAACTTAATTACTTTAAAATCTTGGAATGTCTTTTCTAAATGATCGAAGCTATCCAAGGGTCTTGAATCAACTAATGAGCCAGGAAGAAAAGCCCTTACTCCAGCAACATCAACTATCATGCCTCCTCTAACTTTTCCAGAAATGTAGCCTTTTATTAAATTCCCGGTTTCTAAAGCTTCTTCTAGGTTTTTCCAGCTTTCGTCATGCATTGCTCTAATCCTAGAAACCCTTGTGGAACCATGGCCATCTTCAACAGCTTCTAGTGAAACTTTAACCTCATCTCCAATAGATAGTTCTCCATCTGCTTCATCTGCTAAAAATTCTGTTCTTGGGATCAATGATTCAGATTTCAAACCAACATGAACCGTTACCCAATCTGAAGTTAGATCAACAATCACCCCAGAAATTAATGCTCCTTGTTCAAAATTCAAAGTTGTAAGACTTTCATCTAGTAATTTTTCAAATGCTGTATCTGTCATAATTTTTTATAATTCTCCATAACCTTTTCTTCAACTTCTTGGATGCTTAACTCACTGGTATCGATGAGTATTGAATCCTGAGCAGGCTTCAAAGGGGATACTTTTCTATTCATATCTTCTTTATCCCTTTGCTCAATAAGCTTTAAAAGGTCGTGCATGATAACGTCCATACCCTTTTCTTTCAACTGATTAGCTCTTCTTTCTGCACGCACTTCTGGAGACGCTTGGAGGAATACTTTTAAAATTGCCTCAGGAAAAATAACCGTACCCATATCTCTACCATCTGCAATGAGACCGCTTTTAGCATCGTAAGCATTTCTTTGAATTTTTATAATCGCGTTTCTAATTTCTGGGACTTTTGCAATTTCTGACGCTTTTGTCGCAACATCTTCATTTCTAAGTTCTTTTCCTAAAACTACTTCATCAATTTCAATCTCACATATTTTTTCTTTCAAATTGGTAAGAAGCTTAATTTTAGAATGATTTAAATAAAAAATAATGTCTTCTGGAGAATTTAGTTTTTCTTTTAAACTTAAATATCCTGTAAGTCTGTAGATAAGACCACTGTCAAGAACATTCCACCCTAATTTTTCTGCCAAGGAAAATGCAAGCGTTCCTTTTCCTACTCCGCTAGGACCATCAATAGTTATTATATTTTTAACCTCTTTCAAAATTACATCCTAGCTTTTTACCTAAATCTATAAATTCAGGAAATGAGGTATTGATACTTTCTGAAGAAGAAACTTCAATAGAAGAGCTACTATTTAAACCGGCAATAGCAAAAGACATTGCGATTCTATGATCATAATATGTCTCAGCTAAAAAGTGTGGCGTCTTAAAGTCTTGACCCCTTCCTTCAATGCAAAATTTATTACCGTTAAAGAAGTTTTTTATATTCATTTTGTCTAATCCTTCCTGCATGGCTTTAAGTCTGTCACTCTCTTTGTGTTTTAGTTCCTCTATCTTGTCAAAACTAGATATACCTTCAGCAAAGGCACTAGCTATAAATAATATAGGTAATTCATCAATTAAATTTGGGACATCTTCTGATGCAACTTCGCAAGCAATTAATGCGGAGCTTTTGACCTTTATATCAGCGACTGGTTCTTTTCCAAAAATAGAGTTATTTAATACTTTGATATTTGCACCCATTTCAACCAACTTATTTAAAAGAGCAATTCTAGAAGGATTTAATCCTACGTCTTTAAGAGTAATTTCAGAATTTTTTGA
>QCHF01000002.1 GCA_003279605.1 SAR86 cluster bacterium AG-390-O18
CTTGCCAGGGTATATGATTTTTTAATAAGAAATAATTACTCTAGAGATTGTATTATTTTTGGTATTGGTGGGGGTATCACCTGCGATATGACTGGTTTTATTGCCTCAACTTTTTTACGAGGAGTTGATTTTGTTTTGGTTCCCTCAACATTATTATCTCAGGTTGATGCAAGTATAGGTGGAAAAACTGGGGTCAATCACAAAGGATTTAAGAATATGATTGGTACTTTCAATCAGCCTGCCCAAGTTATCATTGATACTAAATTTCTTAAGTCATTATCAAAGTTAGAAATCCGATGTGGAATGATGGAAGTAATCAAACATGGGCTCATTTCAGATAAAAAATTTTTTGTTTGGCTTGAAAAAAACTTAAAACAAATCTTGTCTCTTAAACCTCAATTCATAGAAAGAGCTATAAAAAGATCAATCGAAATTAAAGCTGATGTTGTATCAAAAGATGAAAAAGAAAATGGAATCCGGGCTATTCTAAATTTTGGACATACCTTTGGACATGCTTTAGAAACCATTGGCGATAATAAGCTTTATACTCATGGCGAAGCAGTGGCATTGGGAATATTAGCAGCGACAAAACTTTCGGAAAGTAGTTCGGATTTAGATTGTAAAGTTTTTGATAGAGTTCATTCCATAATCAAAAATACTGGCATTGAAGTAAACCTTAAGAAAAAAATAATTCCAAAAAAATTAATTAAGTTGATGCAATCTGACAAAAAAAAGAATAACAGCCAGCTTAAATTCATTTTGCTAGAAAAAATTGGACAGGCAAAAATCAAAAATATCAATAATGAAATGGTAATAGAAAATGCTATAAAAAATAGCTTATTTTATTAGCAAAAGTTATATGCACTACTTTGGTGCATAAATAAAATATATATTCTGATAAATTAATATTCCTTTTAGATGGGGGGCATATCACATGCCTTAAAAGTGACGCATTGTCCATGCGTTAAAAGGGCATGTTACTAAAAGAGATGTAGGTAATGTGTGCTGAAAAAAAATATTAAAAACTTAGAAGTCAGGCCAAAGAAACAAGGTCTCTATGATCCAGAATTTGAGAAAGATTCTTGTGGTGTCGGCCTTGTTGCAAACATCAAAGGTATCCCTTCTAGAGAAATCATGGATGATGCATATATCATCAATTCTAGAATGGATCACAGAGGTGGTTGTGGTTTTGAGGAAAATACTGGGGATGGTGCAGGAATTCTCCTAGCTCTGCCTCATGTTTTTTTTAAAGAAGAGGCACAAAAACTTAAGATCAATCTTCCTGAGAAAGGAAAATATGCCGTAGGAAATATTTTTTTTCCACAAAAACAATCCGAAAAAAAATTCTGCAAAAAAACAATTGAGGGTGTTTTAAGAAAAGAAAAACTTGAATTATTAGGCTGGCGAAAAGTTCCAATTGATTCTAAAAAAGCCGATGTCGGACCAGCCGCATTGGATTGCAAGCCAGAAATTGAACAAATTTTTATTAAGGCTCCAAAGAATATTAATCAAAATGATTTTGAAAGAAAACTCTATCTGGTAAGAAAAATATTTACTAAAGAATTAAGACAGGAAAGTAATCTTTCTCAAGCTTTGATGTTTTATGCGTGCAGCTTGTCTTCAAGACTAATTGTATACAAAGGCATGTTAACACCTTCTCAACTTTTTCCTTTTTTTCCAGACTTAGAGAATAAAACTTTTGAAACCCATCTTGCGATGGTGCACTCAAGATTCAGCACAAATACTTTTCCATCTTGGGACAGAGCACAGCCCTGCAGATATATGTGTCATAACGGAGAAATCAACACATTAAAAGGAAACATGAACCTTATGCAATCTAGACAAGGAAAAGCATCTAGTGATTTATACAAGAATAAATTAAATAAACTTTTTCCAATAGCTGAACCGGATTGCTCAGATTCAGGCAGTTTCGATAATGTTCTTGAGCTCTTGATCATGGCCGGTAGAAAACTGCCCGAGGCTGTAATGATGATGATTCCCGAGGCATGGCAAAACGATAAGAATATGTCAAAGGCTAAAAAAGACTTTTATCAATATTCTTCTTCTCTAATGGAACCTTGGGACGGACCGGCTTCAATAGTTTTTACCGATGGCACACAAGTTGGAGCGGTTTTAGATAGAAACGGCCTCAGACCCAGTAGGTTTTATGTTACTGACAATGACAAGGTAATCATGGCTTCTGAAGTCGGCGTTCTAGAGGTTGAGCCAAAAACAGTCTTAAGAAAAGGTAGGCTGCAGCCAGGCAAGATGTTTTTAATTGACTTTGATAAAGGAAAATTAATTTCTGACGAAGAAATAAAAAAAGAAGTAGCTAGTCAGCATCCTTACGGAAATTGGAATAATAATCAAATCATAGAATTAGCTGATCTGCTCGATAGATCAAAAAAATATGCGGTTTCGGATTTGATTTCAAAAATGAAAGCTTTTGGATATACAACTGAGACTTTGGAATTCATGTTGTTGCCTTTGGTAACAGAGTTAAGAGATCCTCTAGGATCTATGGGAAATGATGCAGCGCTTGCTTGTTTATCTGATAAACCTAGGATGATTTACGATTACTTCAAGCAACTATTTGCACAAATTACAAATCCCCCAATAGACTCTATTCGAGAAGAAATCATCATGTCTTTGGAATGCTTGATTGGTCCTGAAGGCAACCTTCTTTCTACAGACGAAAATAACGTTAAAAGATTAAGACTAGAGCACCCTATCCTCTCCAATCAAGAACTGGAAAAAATAAGATCTATTAGGACTAAAGGATACAAATCAAAAACAATAGATATCACCTACAAAAAAGGTTTGGGGGAAAAAGGACTTACAAAAGCCTTGGATAAAATTTGCAAAGAATCTTTAAAAGCAATCGATGAAGGATACTCATTTATAATTCTTTCCGATAAAAGCATTGCTTCAGACAAATTAGCTTTAAGTACCCTTCTTGCCTGTTCAACAGTTCATAATTATTTAGTCAAAAAAGAGAAAAGAACTCAAATAGGTATTGTTTTAGAGTCCGGTGAAGCCAGGGAAGTTCACCATCATTGTTTATTGATAGGTTATGGTGCTGATGCAATAAATCCTTATCTGGCCTTTGCTGTTCTGGAAAAATCTTTAGAAGATGGGGTTTTAGAAGATAAAAATCTAAATAACTCTTCTGATCTTGTTAAAGCTTATAAAAAAGGAGTGGCTAAAGGGATGTTAAAGGTCATGGCAAAAATGGGAATTTCCACCTTACAATCTTACAAGGGAGCACAGATCTTTGAAGCTGTAGGACTTTCAGATGAAATCATTGAAAAGTCCTTTCCTGGAACTCCGAGTAGAGTACAGGGTGTAACTTTTGACATCTTGTCTGAAGAAATGGAAAGACGTCACTTGATGGGTTTTCCTGAAAATCTAGAAAACAATGTTACTTCATTGCCAAATCCTGGAGATTTTCATTGGAGAAATGGAGGGGACTCTCATATGTGGGATCCTAAATCCATTTCAGCCCTCCAAATTGCAGCAAGAAATAATGATGAATCGGCATATTGGAACTTCTCAAATCATGCCAATGAAGAAACTACGAAGAATAGTACTTTGAGAGGCTTGATGAAGTTTAAATTTTCTAAGAATCCTATTCCCCTAGATAAAGTAGAACCAGAAAAAGAAATTGTAAAAAGATTTGCTACAGGAGCGATGTCCCTCGGATCAATATCAACCGAAGCTCACGAATCTTTAGCTCTTGCCATGAATAAATTAGGTGGAAAATCTAATACTGGAGAAGGAGGAGAAGATCCAATCAGATTTAAACCTCTTGAAGATGGTAGTTCTAAAAGATCTGCAATCAAGCAAGTAGCTTCAGGTAGGTTTGGTGTCACCATGTGGTATTTGACAAATGCTGATGAATTGCAAATCAAAATAGCACAAGGTGCAAAGCCTGGAGAAGGTGGAGAACTACCTGGCACAAAGGTTGATAAATACATAGCTAAAATAAGACATTCCACGCCAGGGGTAGGGTTGATCAGCCCTCCTCCACATCATGATATTTATTCAATAGAAGATATTGCTCAGTTAATACACGACTTAAAAAATGCAAATAGAAGCTCAAGAATTAGCGTAAAACTAGTCTCTGAAATTGGTGTAGGAACTATTGCCGCTGGAGTTGTGAAAGCGAAAACAGACCATCTGGTAATTGCTGGACATGACGGTGGTACAGGTGCTTCGCCTCTAACTTCCATCAAACATGCTGGACTTCCTTGGGAACTAGGAATTGCCGAAACTCACCAAACTTTGGTCATGAATAACTTAAGATCAAGAGTTGTTCTGCAGACCGATGGTCAGCTTAAAACCGGACGAGATGTGGCTGTAGCTGCCATATTAGGCGCTGAAGAATTTGGCTTTTCTACAGCTCCACTTGTTACCTTGGGATGCATTATGATGAGAAAGTGTCATCTAAATACTTGTCCAGTAGGAATTGCTACTCAAGATAAAGAACTTAGAAAGAAATTTAAAGGTAGTCCAGAGAATGTCGTAAATTACCTCTTTATGGTGGCAAAAGAATTAAGAATGATCATGGCAAATCTTGGTATAACTAAGTTAGATGATTTGATTGGCAGAGTTGATCTTCTCGAAATGGATAAAGCTATAGATCACTGGAAAAGAGATGGATTGGATCTATCTAAAATTCTCTCACCTGCTGAAATAATTTATAAAGATACAGAGGTCTTCAATACTCAAAAGCAGAATCATAATTTAGAAAAATCTCTTGATATTAAATTACTTAAAAAAATCAAGAATCATATCAAAACAAAAAAAAGAATTGTTATTGATTCTAAGATAGGAAATACCAATCGCGTGTTTGGCACAATTATCTCCAACGAAGTAGCTAAATCTTGGGGAGCTGCTGGCCTACCCAATGATACTTTGAGATTTAATCTCACTGGATCAGCAGGACAAAGTTTTGGAGCGTGGGCAACCAAAGGTATGACTCTTTCTTTAGAAGGCGATGCCAATGATTATGTAGGTAAAGGTTTGTCAGGAGGCAAATTAATCATCTATCCTCCAGTTGATAGTAGTTTCATTCCAAATGAAAATATAATTTTAGGAAATGTTGCACTTTATGGAGCAACTGATGGTGAAGCTTACTTTAGAGGAATAGCTGCAGAAAGATTTTGCGTTAGAAATAGTGGCGCAAAAGTGGTTGTAGAAGGAATTGGAGATCACGGCTGTGAATACATGACAGGAGGAAGAGCAGTAATCCTGGGTCCAACTGGTAGAAATTTTGGTGCTGGCATGAGTGGTGGTATAGCTTATGTTTACGATCCAAAAAACAATTTCAAAAGGAATTGCAACATGAGTACTTTCGATTTAGAAAAACTTGTTATAAATGAAGATAAAGAAGAATTAAAAACCCTTATCTCAAATCACTATAGATATACTAAGTCAGATATCGCTGAAAAGATTTTGTCTAATTGGAATAAAGAACTGGCTAACTTTAAGAAAGTTATGCCAATTGACTTCAAAAGAGTACTAATGGAAACAAACAATCAAAAATTAAAAGCAAGCTAGTGGGTAAAGTAACAGGATTTAAAGAATTCGAAAGGGAAGTTGAGCCTTACCGAAGTCCCAAGAAAAGAGTACTGGATTTCAAAGAAATTTATACCGATCACGATGAATCGCTGTTAAACACTCAGGCATCGAGATGTATGAATTGTGGGGTTCCATTTTGCCAGTCTGGCGAAGGCTGTCCTGTTTACAACTTGATTCCTGAATGGAATGACCTGGTTTACAACGAAAAGTGGGAAGAAGCTTTTGCAAGACTTTTAAAAACAAATAACTTTCCAGAAGTTACTGGTAGAGTTTGCCCTGCAGTATGCGAAGGAGCTTGTGTTTTAGGCATTACAGAAACTCCGGTTACCATTAAAAATTTAGAATTTGCAATTGCTGACAAAGGGATTGAATCTGGTTGGATAAAGCCAGTAATACCCAAAAAAAGAACCAACAAAAAGATAGCCATCGTTGGTTCAGGTCCCGCTGGGCTTTCAGCTGCACAACAACTTAATAGCGTTGGTCATTCTATAAATGTTTATGAAAGAGCAGATAGAATTGGTGGCCTTATGATGTATGGAATACCCAACATGAAGCTTGATAAGTCCATTATTGATATGCGAGTGGACATCATGGAAGAAGAAGGAATAAAGTTTCATACCAATTGCGATATAGGCGGAAAAGGTAAAAACTCTTTATCGATGGAAAAACTCATTAAAGAAAACGATATTGTTTTACTTACTACTGGAGCAACCAAACCAAGGGATTTACCTATAAAGAATAGAGATGGTAAAGGTGTCTATTTTGCTATGGAGTTTTTGGGTCAAAATACAAAAAGTCTTTTAGACAGTGATTTGAAAGATGATAGCTTTATCAATGCTAAAGACAAAGACGTGATTGTTATTGGTGGTGGAGATACCGGTAACGACTGTTTGGGTACATCACTAAGACATGGTTGTAAAAGCCTTACAAACTTTGAAATACTTCCTGAACTGCCAAAAGAAAGATTGGATAATAATCCATGGCCTATCTTCCCCAGAGTATACAAAGTTGATTATGGCCACGAAGAATCCAGAGAAGTATTCGGTAAAGACCCTAGAGAATATTCGGTTTCTGGAAAAGAGTTTTTGAGAGACAAAAATGGAAAGCTTATTGGGATCAAAACTGTAAAAGTTGATAAAGACTTCAAAGAAATTAAAGGAACAGAGCAAACCTGGAAAGCTGACTTAATCTTCTTGGCCATGGGTTTTCTTGGGCCTGAAGATTATCTTAATAAAAAATTAAAGCTGGAATTAGATGAAAGGTCTAACTTCAAAGCAGAACACGATATCCACCAAACTTCTCATCCTAAAGTCTTTGCAGCTGGCGACTGTCGTAGAGGTCAGTCTTTAGTGGTGTGGGCTATCAACGAAGGACGAGCTGCAGCTCGAGAGATAGATAAAAAGATTATGGGTAAAACTACCCTCGTCTAAGTCTCCTTAGTTTTTATTTGCCTCATCAGTCCTTCTTGAATGGCTGAGGCTACCAGCTTTCCATCTTCTGTATAGACGGTTCCCCTGTTAAAGCCCTTAGCATTACTAGCACTTGGACTATCTGTAACATACAAGAGCCATTCGTCTGCTCTGAAAGGTCTATGAAACCACATTGCATGATCTATGCTTGCTGACATAACTCTTCTATTCATGCCTCCCCAACTAATGCCATGAGGAAGTTGAGCAGTACTCAATAATCCAAAGTCAGACGCATAAGCCAAAATATTTTGATGGACCAATATATCATCTGGTAGTTTGCCGTTAGCTTTCATCCAAGTATGTTTGTAAGGCGGTTTCTTTTCAGAATTCATTGGGCTGTATTGTTCAACAGTTCTGAGTTCAACGGCCTTTTCCCTAAGAAAGCCATCTCTAAACTCTTTTGGTATTTCATCAATCATTGCTTCCCTTAATTCTCTTTCGCTCTGTAAATCATTTGGCCCTGGCACATCAGGCATATCAAATTGATGTTCGAAGCCTCCTTCATCAATTTGAAAAGAAACAATCATATTAAATATAACTTCGCCATTTTGTATGGCATCTACAGTTCTTGTTGTAAAACTTCCACCATCTCTAATTCTCACTACGTTATAGACTATTGGCATATCAATCCTGCCTGGCCTTAAAAAATATGCATGGAAAGAATGAGCATACCTTTTTTCTTCTATGGTGTTGTAAGCAGCGCTAAGAGATTGACCAAGGACTTGTCCACCAAAAACTCTTCCCCAAGCAGTTTTTTCGCATTCGCCTCGATAAAGATTTTCTTCAAGCCTTTCAAGGTTTAGGGTTTCTACCAAGTCGTCTAAACTTTTTTGTGTTGACATGATTTAAGCCTCTTCTATGGTGTGATCAACATCTGTTGCTGGTTTTTCAGAAGATGGTTTACCAACAACTAATGCTGGCACTCCAGCAACTGTTGTATTTGGCTCTACATCTGAAAGTACTACACTGCCGGCAGCAACTTTAGCGCCCTTTCCAATTTCTACATTTCCTAAAATTTGTGCTGATGAGCTTATTAAGACTCCTTCACGGACTTTTGGATGTCTATCTCCAGTTTCTTTTCCTGTACCTCCAAGAGTAACACCTTGAAATATTGATACATCGTTTTCAATTACCGAGGTCTCTCCAATGACAATTCCAGTTGCATGATCCAACATCACTCCGTGTCCTATTTCTGCTTTTGGATGAATATCTACCTCATATATGGCAGAACTTCTGCTCTGGATGAAATATGCAAAAACTTCTTGTTTTGCTTTCATAAAATAATTTGCAATTCTATGAGCTTGTAATGCAGCAAATCCTTTTGAAAATAACAATGTAAATACAAAACCACTAGATGCGGGATCTCTATCCTTTACTGCTTTTAGGTCAATGACAGCTTTTTCTAAAAAATCGATGTTAGAAAAAACCTCATTAAACTTATTTTTTAAAATTTCAGATGAATATTCTTTTGTAGCTAAGTCTTCTGCAAGTTTTGCTGATAAAGAATTATCCAAGCCGCTGCAAGATAAGATCTTTTCCTGAAAAAGACTTTCCGATTCTGGTTCTAAGGAAATTTTATTTTTGCTTTCTTTGAGAATCTCAGCCCAAATATCTTCTACAATAATCATAAGATAAATTTTAAAGTCGCAAGTCTAAGGCAAGTTAACTCAAAATTATATATTTTCTTGCTGTTTTTTTTTAAAAAAGGATAATGTTCATTCACCTTTAGGGCCAACAAATATATGAAATTCGATAATTTTTCAATCCAAGAACCAGATGCAAGTGTCAAGGTCAAAGATACCTTTGAAATAGATTCTGATTTAAAAGTAGATTCCTTTTCAGCAAGTAATGAATATGTTCCAAAGTTGGATGCTGACTACTGTTTTGACAAAGCTACTACCCTTTCTATTCTTGCTGGTTTTCAAAATAACCGGAGAGTCATGATTCAAGGACTTCATGGTTCAGGAAAATCAACACATATTGAACAAGTTGCAGCGAGGCTAAATTGGCCTTGCATTCGAATCAATTTAGATAGTCATATCAGTAGAATTGATTTATTAGGTAAAGATGTAATTGCTATTGAAGATAGTAAACAAATAACAAAATTTCAAGAAGGAATTTTGCCTTGGGCTATCCAAAATCCCGTTGCCTTAGTATTTGATGAATATGATGCCGGTAGACCAGATGTAATGTTTGTCATTCAAAGAGTTTTAGAGGTTGAAGGTAAACTTACTCTTTTAGATCAAAATAGAGTTCTAACTCCTCATCCTTATTTTAGACTTTTTGCTACAGCAAACACTGTAGGTTTGGGAGATAGCACAGGTTTATACCATGGGACCCAACAAATTAATCAAGGTCAAATGGATAGGTGGCAAATTGTTTCGCCTCTTAACTATCTTTCCGAAGACTTGGAACTTAAAGTTATCCTTTCAAAAGTTAAAGATCTAAACAACAAAAAAGGTCAATCTACTGTAAAAGCAATGATTTCACTTGCTAATTTAACTAGAGAAGGTTTTAAAAATGGAGATATTTCTAATTTGATGTCTCCTAGAACTGTTATCAGTTGGGCAGAGAACTATTCTATCTTTAATGATATTGGAAATTCATTTGAATTAAGTTTCTTGAATAAATGTGATGAAACTGAAAAGTCAATAATTGCAGAGTACTTTCAAAGGTGTTTTGATTCAGAAACTAGCGATTCTATTTTAAATTTAGTTGAGCAAGCTTGAGTCAAAAATCTACTGAACAAAACGTCAAAGATGTAATTAATGCTTCCAGTAGAGCAATATCTAAAGATAAAGATCTTAATCTAGATATAAATTATCTCCAAGAAGTTGCTGCACCTGGACACAATCTTCAGGAAAATATTGAATCCATACAACTCTCTAGAGGAGATGCAGACAGACAAGCTCTGTTACAAAAATATAAATTACTCGAGAAGCCATTTAAAAGGACTGGAATTTCTGAACTGGATTTTCTCCTTAAAGATTTCGAAGCCGTAAGGTCAGAAATTTTAGGTTCTAAAGAATTTTTAGGAGTAAAACAAAACCTAAGGAATTTGTTTTTAAAGAACCTCTCTCAACAAACGATTGAAAGCAAGCAAGATGCCTTAAAAATAGCTGTTGAGATAAGTTTAAAAAATAAACTTTTAAAACAAAAAAATAATAAACTGGAGGAGGTTTTCTTAAAACCTTGGGAAAAAGCTCTTTCCGAAGTGGAATCGGATTTTAAGATTGCAGAAAAATACCTATCAGATAAAGAGAAATTTAATGAGTATTTAATCTCCTTATTTAAAAAATTAGGTTTTGAATTTGAAGATCCTGAGCAAGAAGAGCCTAAATCTGATACTGAAGAAGAAAATGAAGACAATGAAGAGGATGGTTCTTCTGATCAAGAACAAGAAGATCAGCCTGATGACGATGCATCAGAAGTAGATGATGAAAGTGAAACTGAAATTGAAGATTTTGAGATTGAAGAAGGAGATGTTGACGATACAGAAGACTGGGTTGAAAACAGATCTAAACTAGAAGAATTAATTGCGCTTAATCAAAATCAAGAATATAAGGTATTTTGTAGAGATTTTGATGAAGTGGTTGATGCAGATAACTTGTGCTCTTCAGAAGAATTAAAAAGGTTAAGAGATAGATTAGATCAATTGATTGACCCTTCAAAGTCTGTAATAGCAAAATTGGCAAATAGACTGCAAAGATTACTTCTGGCCCAACAAAGACGCACATGGGAGTTTGATAAAGAAGAAGGAATTTTGGATTCTTCTAAGCTACACAAGATTATCACAGACCCATTGACTCCCCTTAGTTTTAAAACTGAAAAGGAGACATCTTTTAAAGATACTGTTTTAACAATGTTGGTTGATAGCTCTGGGTCAATGAGGGGAAGGTCAATGACTACTGCTGCGATATCTGCTGATATTATTGGATCAACTTTGGATAAATGTAATATCAAAACTGAAATCCTTGGTTTTACGACTAAGCATTGGAAAGGTGGAGACAGTAGAAAGCTTTGGGTTGAATGTGGGAAACCAAGTTCTCCTGGCAGGCTTAACGACTTAAGACACATTATATTCAAACCAGCCGACCTAGCCTGGAGAAGAGCTAAAAAAAATCTTGGTTTGATGCTTCGAGAAGGTCTTCTTAAAGAAAATGTTGATGGCGAAGCTCTGTTGTGGGCTTCTTCGAGATTGATGAAAAGGCCTGAACAAAGAAAAATACTCATGGTTATTTCGGACGGAGCACCCGTGGACGACAGCACTTTGTCCACTAATTCAACTAGTTATTTAGATAATCATCTAAAACAAGTGATTTCTGAAATTGAAAACAGAACTGAACTAGAATTAATAGCTATAGGTATAGGGCATGATGTTACAAAATATTATAAAAAAGCTGTAACTATCCACAGGGCTGAAGAACTTGGAAATGTTATGTTGGAACAATTAACAGACCTATTTCAGGAGAAATAAGGTTTGGAATTCTTCAAAACAGGCTTATAATTTAATAATGAAAATTACTAATGTAGACGGACCTCCTGGATTTAAGGAGTTTGATGATATTGAAGATCGTATGACTTCAGAGCATGTTGAAGATGTTAGAGAGATCTTCAACACCCCACTAACTGGTTCTTATAACTGGGATTACACTGTTGCCGATAATAGAATCAAAAGGCTTTACGAATTAGGAAAAGAGTTAAATTGGAATGGATCAATAGATCTTGACTGGTCTAATCATATTAAACGTGGCGATCTTCCGGTTAAACCTGAGTTTGACGATTTGGGAAATGTATATCCTGAATATAATGACATGTCAGAAGATGAAAAAAGAGAAGTGAGTTGGCATGCTTCTGCTTGGGGTTTAAGCCAATTCTTACACGGAGAGCAAGGTGCTCTTCTGGTTGCTTCTCAACTTGTATCTTGTGCACCTACCTATCAAGCAAAATTATATGCCGCTTCTCAATGTTTTGATGAAGCTAGACACGTAGAAGTATTCAATAGGTACTTACAAGATGTAATGGGAATGTCTTACTCTATTTCGCCAAGCCTTAAAGCTCTCTTAGATAAAGGTCTTACAGACCCTAGATGGGACTTAAAATTTATTGCAATGCAAATAATTATTGAAGGTTTAGCTCTTGCTGCTTTTCAATCTACAAAAATGACTACAAGCTGTCCTTTACTTAGAGACTTAACTCACTATGTGATTCGTGATGAGGCAAGACATGTTACTTTTGGTATTAATTACTTAGAAGATTTTAACAAAACTTTATCTGAAGATGAGATTGAAGACCGAGCTAGATTTGCCTATGAAGCATGTGTAATCATGAGAGACAGAATTCAAAATTATGAATTAGGAAAGAAATTCTTCGGTTACTCAGAACAAGAAGCCAGAGAAGCAATTCTAAAATCTGGCGTTAATGATGACTTTAGAGGTCTACTGTTTAATAGAGTAATGCCTAATTTGAAGAAGATTGGCCTCTTAACAGAATCTGTTCGCCCTCTTTATGATGAGTTGGGTTTATTAGAATACGAAGTTGCTCCAAGTGATTTTGAAATCGATTGGGCTGAAATTTCCAAACCTTTAGAGTCTTCCGATGAGATAGAAACTCAAGCAGAAGAGCAAGCTGAAGTAATTAAGGAAATGTTCCACAATCATTAATTTCTAAATAATTAATTCTCCTTCACTTTGGATGCTTGTGTTTTTTCAAAGTGATGGGTTTTATATTCTTTTAAAAATAGTTCATTCAAAATGAATAATGCTGATATAGGAATTGACTTTGGAATAACAAATTCGGATATTGTTATTAATTCCAATAATGATTTTTCTTATAAATCTTTTAGAAGTGAAAAAAATATCCATCTATCTTTAAATAATATCTTAAAAAATATTCAAGAAGATTCAAAAATCAAAACTATCTCTGTGACAGGAGGAAAACATTTAGATCTTCCTGATAATTTTGATGGTAAAAAGATAGTAAAGAAAAATGAGATAGATTGCATTGGATTAGGAGCAAAGAAATTGTCTCAGCTAGATTCAGATTTTTTAGTCTTAAGTTGTGGATCAGGAACTGCGTGTGTTGCTTATAAAAATGAAACTGCTACTCACCTTGGAGGAACTGGTCTAGGAGGCGGCACAATTAGAGGGTTATGCAAGCTAGCAGCTCAAATAGATGATCCAGATGAAATTGACGATCTATCAAAAAAAGGAAGTCAAATAGGAGACTATACTTTAAAAGATGTAATATCAGGTCCTATAGGAAATTTACCAGATGATAGTATTGCTGTTCATCTAGGAAATTTGGATATGATGGATAAACTAGAAAAAGAAGATATATGCAAATCTATTATTTATCTTGTTGCAACAAATATAGCAAGGCTAGCTGCCACCACAGCTCTAGCAGCTAAGTTGAATAAAATAGTTGTTGTAGGAAGATCTCCCAATTATTTTTTATATAAAGAGATTCTTTCAAGATGGATCGAGTTCTCTGGATTAAAAGTGATCTTTCCTGAAAATAGAGAATTTGCTACAGCACTAGGCACTTTAGAAAGTTAACTAGAAGCCCGACGATGTCCTACTCTCGCATGGACGCACCACACTACCATCGGCGCAAAGTGGTTTCACTTCTGAGTTCGGGATGGAATCAGGTGGGACACACTCGCTAATGTCATCGGGCAAAATTCTAGTTCTGTATTGTTGATCCTTTTGTTTAATTTTAGCGTTATTAAACTTTATTAATATAAAGTATTAAGTTAAGCCTCACGAGCAATTAGTACAGGTTAGCTCAATGCCTTACAGCACTTACACACCCTGCCTATCAACGTCCTAGTCTTGAACGGCTCTTTAGGAACCCGAAGGTTCAGGGATATCTCATCTTGAGGTAGGCTTCCCACTTAGTTGCTTTCAGCGGTTATCCTTTCCGAACATAGCTACCGGGCAATGCCACTGGCGTGACAACCCGAACACCAGAGGTTCGTTCACTCCGGTCCTCTCGTACTAGGAGCAACTCCTCTCAAATATCCAACGCGCACGGCAGATAGGGACCGAACTGTCTCACGACGTTCTAAACCCAGCTCGCGTACCACTTTAAATGGCGAACAGCCATACCCTTGGGACCTGCTCCAGCCCCAGGATGTGATGAGCCGACATCGAGGTGCCAAACACCCCCGTCGATGTGAACTCTTGGGGGGTATAAGCCTGTTATCCCCGGCGTACCTTTTATCCGTTGAGCGATGGCCCTTCCATACAGAACCACCGGATCACTATGACCTACTTTCGTACCTGCTCGACTTGTCAGTCTCGCAGTTAAGCATCCTTTTGCCATTGCACTCATTGCATGATGTCTGACCATGCTGAGGATACCTTCGTACTCCTCCGTTACTCTTTGGGAGGAGACCGCCCCAGTCAAACTACCCACCACACACTGTCCTCAACCCGGATAACGGGTCTAAGTTAGAACCTCAAATGTATAAGGGTGGTATTTCAAGGACGACTCCACATAAGCTGACGCCTATGCTTCAAAGTCTCCCACCTATCCTACACATATAAATTCAAAGTCCAGTGTGAAGCTATAGTAAAGGTGCACGGGGTCTTTCCGTCTTGCCGCGCGTATACGGCATCTTCACCGCAAATTCAATTTCACTGAGTCCTGGGTCGAGACAGTATGGCCATCGTTACGCCATTCGTGCAGGTCGGAACTTACCCGACAAGGAATTTCGCTACCTTAGGACCGTTATAGTTACGGCCGCCGTTCACCGGGGCTTCGATCACAAGCTTCGTCCGAGGACTAACCTGATCAATTAACCTTCCGGCACCGGGCAGGCGTCACACCCTATACTTCCACATTAGTGTTTGCAGAGTGCTGTGTTTTTAGTAAACAGTCGCAGCCACCTGGTATCTTCGACCTCTTTCCGCTCGAGAAGCAAGTTCTTTCACGTAATAGAGGCGTACCTTCTCCCGAAGTTACGGTACCATTTTGCCTAGTTCCTTAACCCAAGTTCTCTCATGCGCCTTAGTATTCTCTACCTGACCACCTGTGTCGGTTTGCAGTACGGTTCCCTATTACTTATGCTTAGAAGTTTTTCCTGGAAGCGTGGCATCAATCACTTCTTGATTTAAAAAATCAATCGTCATCAGATCTCGACTTAAAGTATTCCGGATTTACCTAAAATACAAGTCTACAGCCTTAAACAGGGACAACCATCGCCCTGCTGATCTAGCCTTCTCCGTCACTCCATCGCAGCAATAGGAAGTACAGGAATGTTAACCTGTTTTCCATCGACTACGGCCTTCGCCCTCGCCTTAGGGGCCGACTTACCCTGTCCCGATTAGCGTTGGACAGGAAACCTTGGTCATTCGGCGGATAGGGTTTTCACCTATCTCTCGTTACTCATGTCAGCATTCTCTCTTCTGATACCTCCAAAGAACCTCTCAGTCCTTCTTCGACGGCTTACAGAATGCTCCTCTACCATAGATATAAATATCTATCCGCAGCTTCGGTTTATGATTTAGCCCCGTTATATCTTCCGCGCGGGCCGACTCGACTAGTGAGCTGTTACGCTATCTTTAAAGGATGGCTGCTTCTAAGCCAACCTCCTAGCTGTTTAAGCCTTCCCACATCGTTTCCCACTTAATCATAATTTGGGACCTTAGCTGGCGGTCTGGGTTGTTTCCCTTTCGACTACGGACGTTAGCACCCGCAGTCTGTCTCCCGTGCTAACACTTCTTGGTATTTGGAGTTTGCGTCGGTTTGGTAAGTCGGGATGACCCCCTAGCCGAGACAGTGCTCTACCCCCAAGAGTGACACACGAGGCGCTACCTAAATAGCTTTCGAGGAGAACCAGATATCTCCGAGCTTGATTAGCCTTTCACTCCGATCCACAGCTCATCCCCTCATTTTTCAACATAAGTGGGTTCGGGCCTCCAGTAAGTGTTACCTCACCTTCACCCTGGCCATGGATAGATCGCCCGGTTTCGGGTCTACTCCCTGCGACTAAACGCCCTATTAAGACTCGGTTTCCCTACGCCTACCTCATAAAGTTAAGCTTGCCACAGACAGTAACTCGCTGACCCATTATACAAAAGGTACGCCGTCACCCTGAAGTTCCGAAGAACTTCTTAAGGCTCCGACAGCTTGTATGCATATGATTTCAGGATCTATTTCACTCCCCTCTCCGGGGTTCTTTTCGCCTTTCCCTCACGGTACTGGTTCACTATCGGTCAGCTAGGAGTATTTAGCCTTGGAGGATGGTCCCCCCATGTTCAGTCAAGATTTCTCGTGTCCCGACCTACTCGATTTCACTTTAGTTAGATTTTTGAATACGGGGCTATCACCCACTATGGCCGAACTTTCCAGATCGTTTTTCTAATCCAATTTAAGCTTAAGGGCTGTTCCGCTTTCGCTCGCCGCTACTAACAGAATCTCGGTTGATTTCTTTTCCTGCAGTTACTTAGATGTTTCAGTTCTCTGCGTTTGCCTCTTCACCCTATGTATTCAGGTAAAGATACCTAGGTTGTCCTAGGTGGGTTTTCCCATTCGGAGATCTCCGGGTTATAGCTTGTTTACCAGCTTACCGAAGCTTATCGCAGGTTACCACGTCCTTCATCGCCTCTAGCTGCCAAGGCATCCGTCATATGCACTTAATTACTTAACAAAATACTTTAAATTAATAAAGTTAAGTCTTTCGAATAATAAGCGCCAAAATTTGCCATTAGCATTTTAAGATAATTATCTTAAAACTTGGTGCACTAATAATTGATAACATTAATTATTAGTGTCGTAACTAAATAAATTTAGTTACTGGATCAACAATACTTTTAAAGAACACATCACTTATTTTCCTATGAAAATAGTAAGACAAGTAATTCGAACGGACACTCACAATAAAAGTCGTGTAATTTGTTTAGGAGGTGATCCAGCCCCAGGTTCCCCTAGGGCTACCTTGTTACGACTTCGTCCCAGTCGCGTATCATACCGTGGGGGCCGCCCTCCCGAAGGTTAGGCAAGCCACTTCTGGTACAACACACTCCCATGACGTGACGGGCGGTGTGTACAAGGCCCGAGAACGTATTCACCGCGACATTCTGATTCGCGATTACTAGCGATTCCTACTTCATGGAGTCGAGTTGCAGACTCCAATCCGGACTGAGGAAGACTTTGTAGGATTAGCTCCAGCTCGCGCTTTCGCAACCGTCTGTATCTCCCATTGTAGCACGTGTGTAGCCCAACCCGTAAGGGCCATGATGACTTGACGTCGTCCCCACCTTCCTCCGTGTTATTCACGGCAGTCTCCTTAAAGTTCCCACCCGAAGTGCTGGCAAATAAGGATAAGGGTTGCGCTCGTTACTGGACTTAACCATACATCTCACGACACGAGCTGACGACAGCCATGCAACACCTGTCACAGTGTTCCCAAAGGCACAGTTTTATCTCTAAAACTTCCACTGGATGTCAAGGGTTGGTAAGGTTTTTCGCGTTGCATCGAATTAAACCACATGCTCCACCGCTTGTGCGGGCCCCCGTCAATTCATTTGAGTTTTAGCCTTGCGGCCGTACTCCCCAGGCGGAGAACTTAATGCGTTAGCTGCGCCACTGAATCTAAAGATCCAACGGCTAGTTCTCATCGTTTACGGCGTGGACTACCAGGGTATCTAATCCTGTTTGCTACCCACGCTTTCGCACCTCAATGTCAGTCTCGAACCAGAGAGTCGCCTTCGCCACTGGTATTCCTCATGATCTCTACGCATTTCACCGCTACACCATGAATTCTACTCTCCTCTTTCGTACTCTAGTTTATAAGTTTTGAATGCAGTTCCTAGGTTGAGCCCAGGGATTTCACACCCAACTGAATAAACCATCTACGCGCGCTTTACGCCCAGTAATTCCGATTAACGCTTGGACCCTCCGTATTACCGCGGCTGCTGGCACGGAGTTAGCCGGTCCTTATTCTGTGAGTAATGTCAGGGACTTAAAGTATTAATTTAAATCTTTTCTTCCTCACTTAAAGTGCTTTACAACCCTAAGGCCTTCTTCACACACGCGGCATGCCTGGATCAGGGTTTCCCCCATTGTCCAATATTCCCTACTGCTGCCTCCCGTAGGAGTCTGGGCCGTGTCTCAGTCCCAGTGTGGCTGATCGTCCTCTCAGACCAGCTAGAGATCGTAGCCTTGGTAAGCCTTTACCTTACCAACAAGCTAATCTCACGCAGGCTCATCTAACAGCGAGAGCTTCCAAGGAGAGGCCCCCTTTCCCCCGAAGGGTGTATGCGGTATTAATTCGAGTTTCCCCGAGCTATCCCCCACTGAAAGGTAGATTCCTACGCGTTACTCACCCGTCCGCCACTTTACTCGCTCCCGAAGGAACTTTCTCGTTCGACTTGCATGTATAAGGGCTGCCGCCAGCGTTCAATCTGAGCCATGATCAAACTCTTCAATTAAATTAAACGATTATTTTTTTAAAAAAAATAATAAAAAATAGGTGACTATCGAATTTCGATAATCTAAAAATTGACACTAACCTTTATTAAAATGGTAAGTGCCCGCACGAATTACTTGTTTATAATTTTAAAGAACACCCGTTCCTGATTTACTCAGGCACGAGCGAGCGATTATACATGGCTTTGAATAATAAGATAGCTAAGTTTTAACCTTTTTTAAGCTTAATTTTTAAGTGCTTTAACTTACCGACCTGGTAGGTATTTTCAGACGGATTTTGAACCAAAATAGCATCATCTGAAATCTTATTTCCATCTATTTTAACTGCGCCTTGAACGATCATTCTCCTAGCTTCTGATTTACTTTTACAAAGCTTATCATCTCCAAGATCCTCACTAGATAATAAATCAATAATTGATATTGAAGATGCTTTAATGGATAAGTTTATAATTTTGATTTCTGTAGGGTCATTTCCCCTAGAAAACCTATTTGTGAATTCTTTCTCGGCAAGAAGTGCTTTTTCTTCGTCATGAAATCTTGTCACAATTTCTGCAGAGAGCATTTTTTTTGCTTCCATAGGATTTAAGCCTTGTTCAGTTTTTTTCTTGATTTCTTTAATCTCAGCAGATGTTTTAAAACTTAATAAGTCAAAGTATCGCCACATCAAGTCATCTGAAATTGACATGATTTTACCAAACATGTCGTTTGGATTTTCTTGCAGACCAATATAATTATTTAAAGATTTTGACATTTTCTTCACGCCATCCGTCCCTTCCAAAATTGGCAAGGTCATAATAATCTGCTCTTCCATACCAAATGATTTTTGAATATCTCTGCCTACTAAAAGATTAAACTTTTGATCGGTTCCGCCAAGCTCGACATCTGATTTAAGCTCATAAGAATCATATCCTTGAACAAGAGGGTATATAAATTCATGAATGGAGATGGGTTTGTTCCCTTTGTATCTTTTACTGAAATCATCTCTTTCCAACATTCGAGCAACTGTCATCTTTGAACTTAAATTAATGAGCTCTGCGCTTGTCATTTTTTTAAACCATGAAGAATTAAACTCAATTTTTGTTTTTTTCTTATCAAGAATTTTATAAATTTGATCTTGGTAAGTTTTAGAATTTTTCTTAAGTTGCTCTAACGTTAAGATTGGACGAGTTTCACTCACACCCGAAGGATCGCCTATCATTCCGGTAAAATCTCCTATTAAAAAGACAACCTTATGTCCAAGATCTTGAAATTGTTTTAATTTGTTAATCAAAACAGTATGACCTAAGTGTAAGTCAGGGGCTGTTGGATCAAATCCAGCTTTGATAGTTAAAGGTTTATCTTTGTTTAATTTTTTTTCTAAACCTTTTTCAGGGATGATTTCTTCAACCCCACGTTTTAATATTTCTAATTTTTCTGAAGTTGATAAACTCATGAATGTAATTATTTATTTCTCAAAAAATTTATATATATCTTTGAAATGATACTCTAAAAACGTAAATGAAAAATTTAATTCTTGATATAAAGTATTATTTGCTCTTTCTATTAGTTGTTTTAGCTGCATTCTATTTGTATCTAAATTTCGGTATCAATTTCAACAAAAATTACTCTCCAGAAATAATCGCAGATGCCTCATTTAGAGACCAAATAACTTTAAATGAGAATCAGGATAAGAAAATCTTCAAAGGAGCCTTATCAAAGAAAATCAAAGTAGATAAAAATGATACCTTAATTAAGATACTAAGCTCTAATGAGGTAGAAAGTAGGTACATTAAAGCCTTAATTAAAACCAAAGGTTCTGAGAAGCTTGCCAATATAAAAACTGGTGATTTTGTGGAAATTGCATTCTCTGAAAATAGAATACCTAAGGAAATATTTGTTACCAGAAATGGTTTGAAGGGAGTTTTGGCAGAATTTAAAGACAAAACTTACTCCATCAAAAATCATGAAAGAGTTCCAGAGGTTATTGAAAGGTTTGCTTCTGTGACCATTGATGAGTCTTTATATCAATCTGCATTGAAAGAAGGAATATCAGATAGTGTGATTATGGATTTAGTTTTTATATTCGGCTGGGATATAGATTTTGTTTTTGATATCAGATCGGGAGATAGCTTTGAAATTCTTTATGAGGAATATTTTTATAAAGGAGAAAAAATCAAAAATGGAGATATTAAAGCCGCAAGATTTAAAAGAGGAAAAAAAGTTTTTTCAGCGATAAGATTCTTTAGTAATGTTTCGGGAACAAAAGAATACTTTTCCACAAGAGGAGAAAACGTTAAAAAAGCTTTTTTAAGGACGCCTGTCGAATTTTCTTACATAAGTTCTCGTTACAACCTCAAAAGAAAACATCCTGTCCTGAATAAAATAAGAGCTCATACAGGAGTAGATTATGCAGCGCCTACAGGAACTCCAGTAAGGTCAACTAGTTCAGGGACAGTGTCTTTCATTGGGAATAAAGGTGGCTATGGAAAACTTATCGAAGTAAAACATTCTGAAGACTACTCTACTCGCTATGCTCATTTATCAAAATTTAACCCAAGATTGAGTAATGGCTCAAAGGTTGAGCAAGGGGAAACTATTGGATACGTTGGTCAGACAGGATTAGCAACTGGGCCGCACTTACATTACGAATTCAGAGTTGGAGGGAATCACACGAACCCTTTGACAGTAAAGCTTCCAGATGCGAAACCGATATCAGAAGTTGAAAAAAAAGAATTTTTTGATCATGCCATAAAGATGATTAATCGACTTGATGAGCTATTCCTAAAATTTTATGCTGAAGTCTGATTTATATATTGGAGTTCTCTCCGGAACCTCAGCAGATTCTATTGATGCTTTATTAGTAGATTTTTCAAATTCGATTAAAGTTATTGATAGGTTTTCAAAAAAAATACCTAAAGCAGTTAAAAATAAAATATTTGAACTTGTCCTTAATAAAAAAATTCCTAACTACGCTAACAAACAAAAGGAATTAGATTACATTCTTGGTGAGCTTATAGGTAAATGCGTTAACCAATTAATTAAAAGAACTAAGATAGATAAGCAAATGGTTAAAGCTATTGGGAGTCACGGGCAGACAATAAAACATAGTTCTTCGAGAAAAAATCCTTTTAGTTTGCAAATTGGAAATCCAAAATTAGTGAGAAAGCTTACAGGCATCAAAGTAGTTTATGGGTTCCGACAAAGCGACATAGAAAACGGAGGTATGGGTGCTCCCCTAACCCCAGCCTTTCATAATGAGTATATGTCTCAAGCAAAAGTTAATCGTGCAATTGTTAATATTGGCGGAATAACAAATGTAACTTTGCTGCCTGCAAGGGGAAAGATTCTTGGATGGGACATTGGACCTGGTAATTGCTTTATAGACCAAGCCGTTAAAAATCTTTCTAATGGAAAGAAGCAATTTGATAACAAGGGAGCCCTGGCAAAAAAAGGAAATCCTGGAGTATTGGAAAATACTATCAAGAAATTTCTTGATACGAGTTACTTCAAAAAACCAATTCCTAAAAGTCAGTCAGTTGAAAATTATGATTTAAGAAAATTTAGATTTGATCCATTAGAAATAAAAAAGCTAAAAGACGAAGATTTAATCTCAGGCTTAACCGAGATTACATTTCAATCAATTTTAAGAGACCTTCAGAAATACTGTAATAAAGAATATGAGATTTACTTTTGTGGTGGTGGAACGAAAAATAACTATTTAATGGATAGATTTCAAGAACTGAATATAGAAAATCTACAATTCTTTAAAACTTCAGATTTAGGAATTGACCCACTTGATGTGGAGGCTATGACTTTTGCCTGGTTGGCAAAGAAAAGACTAGAAAAACAAAAAATTAAACTGACCAGCGTTACCGGATCTAAACCTTGTTTGATAGGTGAAGTAATAAACTAAATTGAAAAAGAAGCTCCACAACCACAGGTTGTAGTTGCATTTGGATTTTCAATGATGAATTTAGATCCTTCTAAATTTTCTACATAATCCAAGGTTGATCCAAAAAGGTATTGGATGCTTAGGGAATCGATCAATACCGATACTTCGTCTTCTTTCAAGACTGTATCATCATCTTCAGCATTGTCATCTAACTTAAAACCATATTGAAAACCTGAACAACCGCCTCCGGTTACAAAAACTCTAAGGTGAAGATTTTTTTTGTTTTCTTCAGCTATTAGGTTTTTAACCTTTAAAACAGCATTTTCAGTAATGTTAAGTTCTTTTGGAACAAATTTTTCAACCATATTATCTACTCATTATATCCAAACATTGTATAGCTTGGCTTGCGGCACCCTTTAAAAGGTTATCAATTGCCGAATTAATGACAATTGTATTACTTTGAAAAGCATATGAAACGGATATATCGCAATAGAATGTATTTATTACACCTTTTATTTCAGCAATTTCTCCCTTTTCTTTGACCCTCACGAATTTATGCTTCTCATAATAACTTTCATACAATTCATTTAGGTTTAAATCTTTTTGGCTGACATCACAATAAAGCGTTACGTATTCTCCTCTGAACAATGGTAAAAGATGTGGGATGAAAATGATCTCATGGTCGAGATTGAATTCCATTTTTAAGAAATCTTTTATTTCCGGTTGGTGTCTATGAAAACCAACATTATAAGATTTAAAATTTTCTTTGATATCCTCGTCAAGACCGTTTTCTACGGAAGATTTACCTGCCCCACTTATTCCAGATTTAGCATCCAAAACAATTTTTGAATTTTTTTGCAAGTAAGGAATAGCTGGAAGCAATCCAAGTATGGAAGCAGTAGGATAACATCCAGGTACTGCCACTAAATTTGCTGCTTTAATTTTTTCTGCAGAATGTTCAGGTAAACCATAAATAGCTTGAGGCAAAAGATCATCTGCCCTATGAATACTGTCATAAGTTTCTTGCCAAAGTTTTCCATTTGATAGTCTAAAATCCGCTGATAGATCAATAACTTTTACCCCTTTTTTTAAAATCTCTGGAACATAGTCCATTGAGTAGTCATGTTTGGTCGCAAAAAAAACATAATCAAGATTGTCAGGCATTTGATCTATAGGTTGCAGAACTAATTTACTATTTGTTTGAGAATAAATCTCTTTATATTCCTTTCCTTCATGCGAAAAAGAAGAGACGAAGGTAAGACTCAAATCTTCCCTAGATTCGATAATTGAAGCGAGCTCCTCTCCTACATAGCCTGTAGCACCTACTATTCCAATATTTAAAGACATTTATTTATTTTTAATTTTGCAAAAACATTATACTTTAAAGCATGATCAAGGAAGAGAACCTTATTCTATCTATCGCCGGCCACGACCCTACAGGTGGAGCTGGAATTCAAGTTGACGCACAAATTGCAAATCATCACGGCAAGCATTGTCTCTCAATTCTTACTTGTGAGACTATTCAAAATTTAAAAAGTTTTGAAAAAATTATTCCTCTAGAAGAGAAATATATTCAAGAATCTTTTAACAATCTTTTAAAAAACTTTTCACTGAAGTATTTCAAGATTGGCTTGGTCCCAAACATCAAAATAGCTCACAAATTAGGTAACTTAATTGCTTCAAACAAACCTAAAATTGTAGTTATTGATCCTATTTTGAAATCCGGTACTGGAAAAAAGCTTTTTCTAAAAAAAGATTTGGATTCACTAATACAAAAGCTCTATACGAAAGCAACTCTATTGACACCAAACATATACGAATTAAAAACGCTAACAAACAAACAAAATATTTTTGATGGTATTTTATTTTTACACGATCAAGGCATTGAAAATGTTTATGTAACTGGAGAATTAAAAAAAGGAAAAATTACAAATCATCTCTTCTCAAAAGGCGAGTTAGTAAATATTGACGAAGTTCCTAAGAAGAAAACTACCATTCACGGAAGCGGGTGTGCTTTATCAACATCCATCCTATGCTTTTTAGTAAATAAAAAAAGTTTGAAGGATGCTTGTTCGAAATCACAAAACCTGATGAAAGTTTTAGTAAAAAATTCAAGAAATCATATTCATCAGAATATTCTTAAAATCTAATAATGATCCAAGGACTTTATGCAATTACCCCTTCTGGCTTGGAAGAAAACGATTTGCTTTCTAAAACCGAAGTCTTGCTCAAAGAAGGGATTAAACTCATTCAGTACAGAGACAAATTTCTTGATAAAAAGACTTTTCAAGAAAAAGCTCATGCGCTATTGAAATTGACCAAAAAATATGGAGCCAAGTTAATTATCAATGATCACGTTGAAATTTGCTTGGAAATAAGTGCCGATGGTTTTCACCTGGGTTTAGAAGATTACTCATCTGAAGGAAACGTAGAGCTCTTAAAAAAGAATAAAGAATTTATTTCAAAAAATTTGATATGCGGCTTATCTTGCAAATGGAATAAGGAGCTAGTGGTCAATCCTCCTGAAAATGAAATCAAATGGACTTATTTGGCAGTTGGGTCTTTTTATCCATCCAATACTAAGTCAACTATTTCGGAGACAAATAAGAACGTCAAAAGAAAATTCCTAAGCTATACTGATAAGCCTCTCGTGGCTATTGGAGGTATCAATAAAATAAACATCAAGGAAGTAAAAAATTGCGGTTATTCTTGTTTTGCCCTAAGTGAAGCCCTCTATAAAAATCCTGAACATGTTTTAGATGAGTATAAAAAGTAATGAAAGTTATTGGTTTTGGCGCAGCACTAGTCGATAAACAATTTCTTATCAAAGATGAGATGCTTAATGATTTAGGCATAGAAAAAGGTTTAATGACTTTAAATTCTGAAGAGGAACAGAATGAGTTACTTACTTTTCTGCAAGACCAAAATTACAATCAAATTTCTTCATGTGGAGGGTCAGCAACAAATAGCATTTATGCAGCTGCAGCTTTGGGAACCACCTCTGGCTTCATTGGAAAAGTTGCGCAAGATGAAGATGGTGAAATCTATAACGCAGATTTGAAAGAAAATAACATTGAAATATCAAATTGCGTCACATCATCAGATGGCAAAACCGGTAACTGTATTGTTTTAATTACTCCCGATGCAGAAAGAACAATGAATACTTATCTTGGCGTTAGTTCTGAAACAAAATTCTCTGAAATAAATTTCGAGCAAGTTTCTGCAACAAATCTGCTCTTTATGGAAGCTTATGTGGTTACTTCACCTGATACAAAAGATACCGCAAAGAAACTCATCAAAAGCTGTCACGAATCCAATATCAAAATAGCTTTGAGTCTTTCAGATCCTGGGATTGTTGCTGGCTTTAAAGACGAACTGAAATCTTGGATGGATAAGAAAATTGATTATTTATTTTGCAATCATGAAGAAGCAAAAACTTTTTGTGGTGCCGATAACTTAGAAGACTTAAGAAACTATGCAAAAACAATTTTTATCACTAAAGGAGTTAACCCAACTATTATTCTTGAGGAAAAACAAACCTATGAGATACCTGCTTATGAAGCAAAAGCAGTTGACACCAATGGCGCTGGAGATATGTTTGCAGGTGGCGTAATTCACGGTTTGAGCGAAGGCTGGGAAAATGCTGAATCGGTAAAATTTGGTAACTTTTTGGCTTCAAAAGGAGTTGCTGAAATTGGACCAAGACTTAAAAAAAATAAATACCTCGAAAATTTAAAGGAGTTCTCTAAAAAATAGGAAAATTAACTGGATACTTTCATCTTCTTTTGATAAATTCTGCTCTTCTAAATTATGGCTACTAAAAATTCCAAAAAACCAACCAAAGCAAAAAAGCCTGCAGCTAAAAAAGTTTCTAAGGTACAAAAAAAACCGACAAAGAAACTAGCTGCAAAGAAGACAGGCAAACCAGTAAAAAAAGCAGCAGTTACTAAAAAAACGCCAAAAAAAGCTGCAGCCAAAGTAAGTGTCTCCCCTACAGATTTTTCAGCTTTCTTGAAGAATTTCCAGCCTTATAGGTCAAAGAAATCAGAAAAATACATGAATAAAAATCAACAGAAGCATTTTCTGGGAATGCTTACCGCTTGGAAAGAAGCTCTCATAGAAGAACAAGAAAAAACTGAACAGTTAATTCAACAAGATCAAAGTAATTTTCCAGATTCTTTGGATCGTGCTGCAAAAGAAGAAGAATTTATGCTGGAATTGAGAAAAAGAGAAAGAGAACGAAAACTTATAGGAAAGATTGACCTTTCTCTGAAAGATTTAGAAGATAATTTTTACGGTTACTGTGAATCCTGTGGTGTTGAAATTGGCATCAAAAGATTGGAAGCTAGGCCCACTGCAACCAAATGCATTGATTGCAAAACCGTTGACGAAATTAAAGAAAAACAACAGTTCGGTTAATGTCATCGCATCTTGCGTACTTGGTTTTAGGCTCTAACTTAGGAAATCGGTCAACAAATCTCGCAAAAGCCAAAATAGAAATAAGCGCCCTTTCTGAAACAAAAATTCTAAAAGAAAGTGAAGTCTATAAGTCTCCTGCTTATGGTCCAATCGAACAGCCATTTTTTTTCAATCTTGCTTTGGAAGTTGACACAAAATTCACTCCTTTCGAATTTCTTGAGCATCTGCAAAAAATTGAAAAGAAACTCAAACGTAAAAAAGATTCACACATGAAACCTCGAACCATTGATATCGATATTGTATTTTTTGATGACGAAACAATAGAAACGCCTCTTTTGAAAGTGCCACACTACGATTGGCAAAATCGGGACTTTTTCATAAACCCGCTGAAAGAAATAAATTGCCAAGCTCAAGAGTTTAAAAACTTTAGCTTTGACTAAAGTTTTCAAGATAGAATTATTTAATGAAAACTTATTCGGTAAGCGAAGCAAAAAAGAAAAATTCTATAATCTCTGAAGAAGATTTTAATACTGAATATCAAGAGTCAATAAATAATCCAGAGAGCTTCTGGCAAAACAAAGCTGAAGAAACGTTGGACTGGTTTTCTAATTGGAATGAAGTGGCTGCATCCGATTTGAAAGCAGGCAAAGTAGCCTGGTTCAAAACAGGAAAATTGAATGCCTGTTTCAATTGTGTTGATCGTCATCTAGAAACGCATGCAAACAAAACTGCAATCATTTGGGAAAGCGATGATCCTAACGACAATAAAGAAATTTCCTTTCAAGAGCTGTACAAAAACGTTTGTAAGTTTTCCAATCTCTTAAAGTCCAGAAATATAAAAAAAGGCGATCGAGTTTGCATCTATATGCCGATGATTCCAGAGGCAGCTTATGCGATGTTGGCTTGTGCCAGAATTGGTGCAATTCACTCAGTGGTCTTTGGAGGGTTTTCCATCGAATCCCTGAAAGATAGAATTTTGGACTCGGATTGCACGGCAGTCATAACCGCAAATGAAGGAGTCAGAGGAGGAAAACTTATCCCACTAAAAAACAATATGGATGAAGCTCTGAAGGACTGTCCTAATGTGCACAGCGTAATAGTCGTAAACCGAACGAAAAGCTCTCTGACCAAAGAAAATGAAGTGGATGTTGACTATTACCAGAACATTGAAAACTTTGAGGCAGATTGCCCTTGCGAAGAAATGGATGCCGAAGACCCGCTTTTCATTCTTTATACTTCAGGCTCAACTGGAAAACCCAAAGGAGTCCTCCATACCACCGGGGGATATTTGTTGGGTGCAGCCTTAAGCCACAAATACATTTTCAATTTAAAAGAAGACAGCATTTACTGGTGCACTGCAGACGTCGGCTGGGTTACAGGTCACACTTATATTGTCTATGGTCCTTTAGCAAATGCCTCAACCACTTTGATGTTTGAGGGCATACCAACATTCCCCGATGTTTCTAGATTCTGGAATGTGATTGATAAACATCAAGTTAATATTTTCTACACCGCTCCTACTGCAATCAGAGCGCTTATGGCCCATGGCAATGAACCTTTGCAATCCTCTTCGAGAGATTCTTTGGAAGTATTGGGTACGGTCGGAGAGCCTATAAATCCAGAAGCCTGGGAGTGGTATTACCATGAGGTTGGCAAAGGCAAATGCCCAATAGTTGACACTTGGTGGCAAACTGAAACCGGCAGCATCATGATTTCTGGTTTGGCAGGATTTTCTGATCAAAAGCCTGGTTGTGCTGGTAAACCTTTCCTTGGAATCAATCCTGCGCTTGTGGATGAAGAAGGTAATGAAATCGAAGGACCAGGTAAAGGTAATTTGGTCATCAAAAATTCTTGGCCATCACAAATCAGAACAGTTTATGGAGACCATCAAAGATGTGTCGAAACCTACTATTCAACTTACAAAGGTTTTTATTTTACAGGAGATGGAGCTGAGCGAGATGCAGACGGTTTTTATAGAATCACAGGTAGAGTTGATGACGTCCTGAATGTCTCTGGACATCGCTTGGGTACGGCAGAGATAGAAAGTGCTTTGGTTTTACACGAAGCAGTCGCAGAAGCTGCGGTGGTTGGATTTGAACATGATATCAAAGGACAAGGAATTTATTGTTATGTGAACCTCATGAAAGATGCACATGCTTCGGATTCAATCCATCAAGAATTAATTGGACTCATCGTTAAAGAAATCGGTCCCATTGCAAAACCGGATTCCATTCAGTTTTGTTACGATTTACCCAAAACCCGATCAGGAAAAATAATGCGAAGAATTTTGAGAAAAATTGCAGAAAACGAATTGGACAATTTGGGAGATACCACCACCCTTGCTGATCCTAGTATCGTAGACATCTTGATCAAAGAAAGATTAAATAAATAAATGTTTGGATTCAAAAGATTAGAAATACCTATTAAAGAAGATTGTCTGCCTGGTAGAACTCAGGCAATTTACAATCCAGAGAATCACTTCGTGACCGGTTCACCAATGTCTGAGTGTATGTCTCTAGATAGTCCCAGAATACTCTTTGGCATGGGCTGCTTTTGGGGAGCAGAAAAAATGTTTTGGGATTTGGATTGTGTCAAAGTTACTGGCGTTGGCTATGCCGCTGGACACACACCGAATCCTACTTACGAAGAGGTTTGTTCTGGATTAACTGCCCACTCTGAAATTGTTTTTGTTACTTACAAAGATGCTTCTAATCTAGAAGAATTGTTACAGGTTTTTTGGGAAGGACATGACCCTACCCAATTTATGCGTCAAGGTGGTGACGTGGGCACGCAATACCGCTCGGGAATTTATTTTTTTGATAAAGCTCAAGAAGAATTAGCTCTCAAAACCAAAGAAATTTATCAAGCAAAACTAGAAGCCAATGGCTTTGGTGAAATTGTCACGGAAATCTTACCAGTTTCAGAAGAATTCTATGCTGAGGATTATCATCAACAATACTTAGCAAAAAACCCTAACGGTTACTGTGGACACGGCGGTTGTGGAGTAAGGTTTAAAGATTAGCCTTTCCAGAGAAATTCATTACCTTTGCTAACAGCTTTGTCTTCTTCAATTAATTTATTTAAGTGAGCTAATAGCGAAGCTCGCGCAATGGCATGAAGCCTTTCATCGACATCATCGTAAACCTTTTCAACCAATTGGTCTAAGTTGGCTTTAGAAAATTCTGTTAAGGCATCGACTACTTTCTTTTCTCTAAACATTCTGTGACTGACTATCCAATCCACAACGCTTTTGGGATCTTTCATAAGATTTCCGTGCCCTGGTGCAATCAGGGAAATATCAAATTGTTTGAGTTTTTCCAGTGAATCAATGTATTGCTTCATATTGCCATCGGGCGGGCCTATGACCACTGTGGAGCCTTCCATAATATGATCGCCGGTAAATATCATCTTCTCTTCTTCTAAGAGGTAACAAAGGTGATTTGAAGCATGTCCTGGAGTATGAATGGCTTTTAAGGTGTACTCAATTTCTCTGATTTCGTCACCATCTTCTAACACTTTATTAGCTTTGAATGTTTTATCCTGAGTTTGTTTGTGAAGGGCATACATTCCCATAACCGGTGCTGCAGTTCTTTGGTGCAGTAACTTAGCTCCAGGAGAATGATCTGGATGGGTGTGAGTTACTAGGATTTGCTTAATGTCATCGCCACAGGTTTTAGCAATATTTTCAATATGTTCTGGCATTGCAGGACCTGGATCAATCACAGTGATTTCTTCTTTGCCCACTAAATAAGTATTCGTTCCAGGACCGGTAAAAACACTGGAATTACCTGCCGTGATTCTTCTGACTAATGGCGATAACTCAGTGATCGTCATAACCTTCATCTCCTGGCATGAGTAAAACCATTTTTCCATCTTGCATGAAAATTTTTGGCTCCACAGTCACGATATTGTTTTGGTCTTCCACTTTATTCTTTAAAAGTGTTTCAGTGTCGGTGAAACCTCTAATGGATTCTAAATTTTTAATGGTTGGGAAAATTATTGGAAACTCGCCCTTTTCTCCCTGAGCAAGAGCATCTTCGGGTTTGATCCAAATACTTTTTACACCTTCGCTGCCATCGTGCTTGGCAGTTTGACCTTCTGGAAATAGCGCAATGAAAAAATGCGTGCTGTATCTTTTGGCTTCGGATTTTGGCGTAACCCAATGAGAAATGTAAGCCAAGCGATCAACAGCAAGTTGTAAGTCCAACTTTTGGCACAATTCCAATAAAACTGGCTCCCCTTTATTTAATTTATCTCGATACTCTTTAAGAATTTCTTTTTCACTTTCGTTTGAAGAACCAAAGACTTCGCCATTGCTTCTATAGGCTAGCAAGACGCCACATTCCTCAAAACATTCTCTAATGCAAGCAATCCAATAGTTGAGTCCACCTGATTTAACGCCTAATAATTGGGATGCAACTTCGTCGGTCAAACCGCGACAGTAACTGTTGATGTCGTCTTTTAAATCGTATTCATCGAGCTTCCCTCCAGGAAATACCCAGGCACCACCAAAATTTGTTTTGATTGATCTTTGAATCATAAATACTTCTACTGCTTCTTCGATGGTTCTAACCAGCAACACCGTAGCCGCAGGTTTAGGTTCCGATGGCGGTAAAGAAGGATCAGCTTGATGAATGTTGATCTTGGGATTTCTCTCAACTTTGATATCTTTAGAATCTTTTTCTGACATATAAATTTTAGATTTTAGGATTGTTTGTACATAATATATTTAATAAATTTTTATACAAATTGAAAATCAAAGAATTTAAGTCTAAGAATATCGAAAAAAAGCTAATCAGAAATCCCAATTCTAATAAAGGGGACTACGGTCATGTTTTAGTCGTTGCAGGAAATCTCGGTTTTGGTGGCGCTGCCCTTCTTGCCTCAAGAGGAGTTCTTGCAAGTGGTGCAGGTTTGGCAACCTTAGCTACAAGAAAAGATCATCTATCATCAGCTTTGGCATATTGTCCGGAAGTTATGACGAAAACTGTAGAAAGCATCTCTGACTTGGAGAGTCACTTGCCTGATAAAACACTCATTTGTATTGGTCCAGGATTGGGTAGAAATTATTGGGCTGATCAGATGTTATATAAAGCGACAAACTTTGCAGCAAAAGAAAATCTACCGATTTTGATTGATGCTGACGGATTGAATATCCTCTCTGAAAATAGACTAAAAATTAAGTTACCAAAAAAATTAATCCTTACGCCTCATCCAGGAGAGGCAGCACGATTGCTTAAGACAAAAGTCTCGACCATTCAAAAAAATAGACCACAAGCATTAGCTAAGCTTTGCGACAAATACAATGCAACGGTCATTCTGAAAGGCCATGAAACATTGATTGGTAACAAAAGAACTTCATTTGTTTGTAAAAAAGGCAATGCAGGTATGGCCGTAGGCGGAATGGGTGATGTTCTTTCTGGACTGGTTTCTGGATTACTTGCTCAAGGATTATCGTCCATAGATGCCGCTTGCTTGGGAGTGGATATGCATGCAAGCGCAGCAGATAGTTATATTGAAAAGCATGATATGAAATCATTGATGCCTTCTGATTTATTTAACTTTATGAAAATGAAGGATGAATAAAGAACTTGTCTTATCAAGCCTAGATGAAACAAAACAGCTTGCAGCAAAAATCGCTTCTTTTCTAAGTGAAGAAAATAATTTCCCGATTTCTATTCATCTTTCCGGAGACTTAGGTACGGGAAAAACCACTTTGGTTAAAGAGGTTTTAAATTGTCTGGGTATAGAAAATTTCATCAATAGTCCAACCTTTACTTTGATTGAACCTTATGAAATCAATGATTTGAAAATCTTCCACATCGATTTATACCGTGTAGAAAAAATAACCGAGCTTAGCGCAATCGGTTTAGAAGAATATCTGCAAGAAGCGAATTCCATCAACTTTATTGAATGGCCGGAAAAAGGATCTGGTTTTTTAAAAGATCCTGATATTGCCATTTCGTTAGATCACCATGGTGAAACTACAAGAAAATGTAAAGTTCAAACTTCTTTAGACTTAAGTCTCTAAGCTAATTGAGTGGATCCACATCAATGCCAACTCTGACATTTTTTGAATAACCGCTTTGATCGATCATATTTATAACTTGGTTTGCAAGGGCATGTATTTTTTTTCTGTTTTCAGATTTTAGGGTTAAGACCCATCGGAAATAATTTTTTCGCTTTTCGATAAGCTCTGGTTTTGGGCCTATAAACTCATCATTGTTTAAGTTTAATGAATGAGAGATTTCCATCAAAACCTTCTCCGGAAGAGGTCTTTTTAGGGACTCAGCGTGAATGTTAATCTGGTAAATAAAAGGAGGAAGCTTGCTGGTTTGTCTTTCTTCTAAAATTTCGTTGGCAATCCTGTCGTAATCAAAAGAAGAAATTTTCTCTAAAAAAGGATGTTCTGGTACAAACGATTGTAAAATAACCTTTCCTTCTTTATCTTCTCTGCCAGCCCTTCCTGAAACCTGAATCAGTAACTGAGCCAGCCTTTCAGAAGCTTTGTGATCAATTGAGAAAAGACCACTGTCAGCATCTACTACTACCACTAAAGTTAAATTGGGCATGTGATGACCTTTGGCTAAAATCTGAGTCCCCACCAATATGAGAGGCTCTTTGGAATCTGGTAATACCGAGTTAGATTTCAATTTCTCTCTACCCAAAGCTTCTCGGTCAACTCTGATTACAGGAGTATTTTTGAAATACTCTTTTAAAAATTCTTCGAGTTTCTCGGTTCCCGTATGAAAGAATTCCAAACTTTCTTCGTTACAGTTCAGACAAGCAACAGGCATCGGATGCTTGGTACCACAATGATGGCAAACTAATCTTTTGGGATTGATGTGATAAACCATTGATACGTCACAATTATTGCATTCCGGAGTCCAGCCACATTTGTTACAAAAGACCATTGGGGCGTAGCCTTTTTTGTTGAGGAAGACTAAAACTTGATTGCCTTTACTCAATTCTTTTGAAATTTCATTGAGACTGTATTCGGTTAAACCTGATTTCAGTTCGGAAGACCTTAAATCTGAGATTTCAAACTTAGGCTGTCTGGCATCTTTTACCCTTTGGGTTAGTTTGTGTAAGAAGTATTTTTCATCCCTGCAATTTTTAAGACTTTCTAAGCTGGGCGTTGCTGAGCACATGATGACAGGAATTTTTTTAAGATTTGCTCGATAGACTGCAACATCTCTTGCTGAATATCTGAAGCCATCGATTTGTTTATACGAAGAATCATGTTCTTCATCTACCACTATCAAGCCTAAATCCTTAAACGGAGTAAATATTGCTGATCTTGTTCCAATTAAAATAGATTTAAAACCTTTGTTCATATCGTTCCAAGAATGAGCTCTATCTTTTTCTGACATCTCTGAGTGCAAAAGAGCGACATTGTCTTCGCCGAATCTCCTTTCAATTTCGGCTTTGAGATTTGGGGTAAGACCAATTTCTGGAACAAGAATTAGAACTTGTTTATCTATTTCTATGTGGTCTCTAATGAGATGGAAATATATTTCTGTTTTACCACTTCCCGTAACGCCAAAAATTAGATGTGAAAAATTTGTTGAAGAATTTTTAATAGATTTATAAATTTTTTTTTGTTCAGCATTCAATTCAAAAAAAGCATCTGAATTAAGTTTTTTGTTAGTTTTTAATTCATTTCGATTAAGGCTTTTGATCTCAACAAAACCTTTTGAAATTAAAGCATCCAGAATGGTTTTAGAGATTTTGTTTGCTCTTAAACCTGGCAGGGATAACTCGGATTTGTGTTGAAAAACCTTTAAGGCTTCAAATTGTTTTTTTGCACGCCCAAAGGATTCTTTGCTAGCCAATTTACCCAAGTTTGTAATTGCATATACCTCTATGGAATCGCTTATTTCTTTGCCTTTTCTCAAGAATGGTGGGAAATAGGATTTAAAAATTTCCCCAATAGGTGCTTTATAGTAATTAGCTATCCAATGAATGAGGTCATATGAGGGCTTATCGATTAAAGAATTTCTATCTAAAACTTTGGTTATGGGTTTTATAGATTTTACATTTGGGCTGGATTGTTTTTTTAATACGTACCCAATAATTTCTCGGTTTCTAAATGGAACTTGGACTCTGGAGCCATTAGAAATCTTGATATTTGAACTATAAGTAAATGAGTTTCTTAAAGGTAAAGGGAGCGCTACTTCATAGTATAAATTTTCCATTTATGTTTATTTGAGAATAAATATTCTTCTGGTATAGTGCGGCAGCATATTTTTTTAATCAAGAAGAATAGTGAAAAAAGAAATTCATCCAGAATACAGAACGATTTTATTTCATGATGTTAGTGTAGATAAGTACTATCTTATTCCATCAACATTGGAAACTGATCAAACAAAAGAATGGGAAGATGGTAATACCTATCCTTACTATCCCCTTGATGTGTCTTCGGCCTCACATCCTTTTTATACAGGCCAGAATAAAATTATTGATACTGGTGGAAGAGTTGAAAGGTTCAAAAAACGTTTTTCAAAAAAGAAGTCTGCTGTAAAAACTACTCCTGCTGAAGAAAGTCCCCAAGAAGAGACTCCTCCGACTGAAGAAAAAGAAGATATAAAAACCTCAGCCTCGGCTGAAGAAGTAACGAAAGAGGCTCCTGAATCAGCTCCTACTGATGCTCCTCAAGAAGAAACTTCTACTGAAGAAGGAAGTGATGAATCTTCTAACTCTTCTGAAGAAAAATAAACTTTCATACTTCATCTTTTAGACTCCTAACCAGTCACTAATATGAATCCTGAATTTATTAGAAATATCGCCATCATTGCACACGTTGATCATGGAAAAACTACTTTAGTCGACAAATTATTAGAACACTCAGGTACCTTGGATCGAAAAAATATTGGTTCGGAAAGAATTTTAGATTCCAATGAACAAGAAAGAGAACGAGGAATAACAATTCTTTCTAAAAATACTGCAATCAAGTGGAAAGATTACAAAATCAATATCGTAGACACTCCTGGACATGCTGATTTTGGTGGAGAAGTTGAAAGAGTTTTGTCTATGGTAGATTCGGTTTTATTACTAGTTGATGCAGTTGATGGTCCCATGCCACAAACCAGATTTGTAACTCAAAAAGCTTTTGAAAAAGGACTAAATCCCATTCTAGTTATAAATAAAATCGATCGTCCAAGTGCTAGACCTGATTGGGTACAAGACCAAGTTTTTGATCTCTTCGATAGGTTGGGTGGGAACGATCAACAAATGGATTTTCCGACAATTTATACATCTGCATTAAATGGAACATCTGGTCTGGATTTGGAAAAAATTGAAGAAGACATGTCTCCACTCTTAGACCTCATCATTAGCAAAGTAAATGAGCCATCTGTGAGTCTGGAAGAACCCTTTCAAATGCAAATCAGCGCTTTAGATAGTAATAGCTATGTGGGTGTAATTGGCATTGGCAGAATATCTCGTGGAAGCGTTAAATCAAATGATCAAGTTGCAGTGATTGATGCTGAAGGAGAGCAAAAAACAGGAAAAATTCTCCAAGTTTTGGGTCATGAAGGTCTTGAGAGAGTTGAGGTCGAAAAAGCTGAAGCGGGAGACATTGTCTGTGTGACAGGTATAGAAAAATTATATATCTCAGATACTTTATGTGACCCAGAAAATATAGAACAACTCCCTCCTCTCTCTGTGGATGAGCCGACTGTAAGCATGACCTTCCAAGTAAATGATTCTCCATTTGCTGGCAAGGAAGGTAAGTTTGTAACTTCGAGAAACATTAAAGATCGTCTTGATCAAGAATTATTGTCTAATGTTGCTTTGAGAGTAGAGCAAGGTGAAAGTGCTGATAAATTCAAAGTCTCAGGCCGAGGGGAATTGCATTTATCGGTTTTGATAGAAAACATGCGTCGAGATGGATTCGAATTGGGAGTTTCAAAACCTGAGGTTATACAAAAAGAAGTGAATGGCGAAATTCATGAACCTTTTGAACAAATAGTAATTGATATCGAGGAACAACATCAGGGACCTGTAATGGAAGAAATGGGCTCAAGAAAAGCAGAACTGAAAAATATGGAACCAAGCGAAATAGGAAGAATAAAAATGGATTTTATTGCGCCTTCCAGAGGTATGATTGGATTTAGGTCACAGTTTCTTACTTTAACGAGCGGTACCGGAATTTTAACCAGTATCTTTGATCATTATGGACCTGCAAAAAAAGGAGAAATTACTACACGTCAAAATGGTGTCTTAGTCTCTATGGCCGAAGGCAAAACCTTAGCCTATTCATTATTCAACTTACAAAATAGAGGGAAGCTATTTGTTGGACATGGATTAAATATTTATAAAGGTCAAATTGTTGGGTTACATTCCAGAGACAACGACTTACCGGTTAACCCAACAAAAGCAAAACAGTTAACAAATATCAGAGCATCTGGTACTGATGAAAATCTTATCTTAGTGCCGCATATAGAACATTCTTTAGAACAGGCATTGGAATTTATCGAAGAAGACGAATTAGTAGAAGTAACGCCTTCAGCAATTAGATTGAGAAAAAAAGCTTTCAGATTTTAATTTATTTAGTTCCTGAAGAACCAAAACCCTTGGAGCCTCTTTCCGAGAAATCGAATTCAGAAACCAACTTGAAGTTAGGTGAAGTAACAGCAAAAAACATCATTTGAGCAATCCTATCTCCAGGGAGAACTTCGAATGATTCCTTGGATCTATTCCACAAAGAGACCATGATTTCTCCTTGGTAATCGGAGTCAATAAGGCCCACCAGATTTCCCAAGACGATTCCGTGTTTGTGTCCTAAACCTGACCTGGGGAGAATCAAGGCTGCATATTTAGAGTCTTTAATATGTATTGAAAATCCAGTAGTAAAAAGAAAAGTCTCATTGGGCTGAAGAACTATTTTTTCTTTGATATTTGTCCTCAAATCTAAAGCTGCTGATCCTGCAGTACTGAATTTAGGCAAAGGAATTTTGTCGCCGAGTTCATTATCAAGAATTTTAAATTCAACGTTTAGTGCAATATTAGAGGTTGCTTCTTGTCTAGGACTAACGGCTTTGGATATTAAGGAAGGCAAGAAAATTCCTACTAGTTTGAGCAAAATCCATCTAATCATTGAAGATGTTTTTTGAAATAAATTGAACTATTTTTCGAGCAATCTTTTCTTTTGAAGTTTTCGGTATTTTTAATTCTTCTTTCTCAGTAATTAATGTCACCTCATTATTGTTTGAGTCAAAACCTATAGAACTGTCTGAGACATCGTTGGCAACAATTAAATTTAAATTCTTTGAAGATAATTTTTTTCTTGCGTTATCAATCATGTTTTCCGTTTCTGCAGCAAAACCGACTATTTTTAAATCAGGATTGTTATCGGAAACGTGTTTCAAAATATCTGCATTTTTTTCTAAACTCAGACTCATATTTTTGGATTGACCTTTTTTTATTTTTTGAGGTTCAGCATTTTTCATTTTGAAATCTGCAACTGCGGCCGTAGAGATAAACAAATCGATATCGGATAGATTTGCGGTGACGTGTTCTTTCATTTCCTCAGCAGATTCAATATCTATTCTTTTAACCCTCTCTGGAGTATCTAAAGTTACTGGACCAGAAATCAAAGTAACTATCGCGGATTCATCGACAGCTGCTTTAGCAAGAGAAAAGCCCATCTTTCCAGAACTTTTATTGGAAATATACCTAACAGGATCTATTTTTTCTCTTGTGGGGCCAGCTGTGATTAGTACCTTTTTGCCAGCAAGTAATCCAGAAGAAAATTCTTTAGCTACCTCCTCAATAATTTCCTTAGGTTCTGACATTCTGCCTGGACCAACATCGCCACAAGCTTGATCGCCCTCGTTAGGGCCGATTTGGTGAAAAACAGGTTTTTTCAGTAACGAAAGATTCTTTTTTGTTCGTTTATCCTTCCACATACCTTGATTCATTGCAGGAGCAAAAAATATTTTAGAGTCTGCAGCAAGACATACCGCAGACATTAAATCGTCGCCTCTTCCGGCGGCAAGTTTTGCAAGACTATCTGCCGAACAAGGAGAAATTACTATGGCATCGGCCCATCTTGCTAATTCTATGTGTCCCATGGCTGATTCGGCATTAGTGTCTAAGAGATCTGAATGAACTTCATTACCAGACAATGCTTGCATGGTAAGGGGAGTGATGAATTCTTTGGCTGCTTCAGTCATGAGTACTCGAACTTCAGAACCTGAACTCTTAAAAAGCCTAATTAGCTCGGCCGCTTTATATGCAGCAATTCCTCCTGTGACGCAGAGCAAAATTTGTCTATTAGCCAATTGTTCCATACAAAAATTATAACTCAGATAGGTTTCTTTGAACTTAGGATTCTGGTATAAAGCTCTTCTCGCAATAAAATATTATGAGTAAAGAGTGTCAAGTAACAGGTAAAACGCCAATGGCAGGGAACAATGTTTCTAAGGCTGTAAATAAAACCAAAAGAAAGTTTATGCCTAATTTGCATCGTCATAAGTTTTGGGTAGAGTCTGAAAATAAATATGTGACCCTAACTCTATCTACCAAAGGGATGAGAATCATTGATAAAAAAGGCATTGATGAGGTTTTAAAAGAAATCAGAGACCGAGGTGAAAAGATATGAGAGAAAAAATTAAACTAGTCTCTTCTGCTGGAACAGGTCATTTCTATACGACAGATAAAAATAAGACTAAAACCCCAGATAAAATAGAATTTAAAAAATATGACCCTAGAGTCAAAAAGCACGTCATCTACAAAGAAGAAAAAATCAAATAATTTCGATATTTATCTCGCCTCTAGTTCGCCTAGAAGAACCGAAATTCTTAAAAATCTAAAAGTTAATTTTGAAATCCTTAAATGCGATTTTGATGAGACCAATTATACTGATGAAAGTCCTGAAGATTTTGTTATCAAAAATACTCAGCAAAAATGTCTTGCCGCTCATGCGATAAGACAAAAAAAGAAGTTGTCCAATAAACCTATTTTAACGGCTGATACTATTGTTGCGATGGATGACAAAATATTTGGAAAGCCTCAAAACAAAGACCACGCCATTGCAATGCTTCTTGAGTTTTCTGGAAGGAAACATTCGGTTATGACATGTGTTTGCCTAGGCGAAACCGATCCTATGTCTGATACCGAAGTAAATATGATGTTTGATCTTGTCAGAACCGAAATTCAATTTGCAAACTTAAATGCCAATCAATGTGCAAAATATTGGGAAACCAATGAGCCAAAAGATAAGGCAGGTGCTTATGGCATTCAGGGTTATGGTGCTTTGTTTGTTGAATCTTTGGAGGGTAGCTACAGCAACGTTGTGGGCTTGCCGATCGTTGAGACTTGTAAGATTTTCAAAGAAAAGAATATTGGCTATTGGTTGAATCAATAACTTTCTAATTCAGATAAAATGAAGTGTGAATTTTTTTAAATTTTTTTCTGGATTTTTCTTAGGTTCTTTAATTGTCTTAGCTTTTCAGCCCTTTAATTATTGGTTTTTAACTTTCCTAATTCCAGGGCTTTTATATCAATTGATAAAAAGTGAAAGCATAAAAAATACTTTTTTTATTTCCTATTTTTTTGGTTTTGGCCTTTGGGCATTTGGAATATTCTGGATAGAAAATAGCATAACTGTTTATGGAGGGGCCTCGCCAATATTGGGAAGTTTTCTTACATTATTGTTAGCAGCTTTTTTAAGCTTGTTTCAGGCTATCAGTTTTACCTTATTTAAACTTGTCACCAACCATAGAAAAACTTATGAAGCTTTTCTACTTTTCCCAGCTGCTTGGGTATTGAGTGAATGGTTGAGAGAATTTCTTTTTACTGGTTTCCCATGGTTGTACATAGGTTATACCGCTGTAGATAACTCTCTCTTACAAGGTTACATTCCTGTCCTTGGAATTTTTGCTATAAGTTTTCTCATTGTTTTAATCTCTCAAATATTTCTTTCTTTGCTTGGCAATTTAAGAGACTTAACCCAGAGAAAATCTTTATATTTATCTTCCTTAATCTTAATAATCATTTTTATCGGTAATCAACCACTTGAAAATATCAATTGGACTAAATCAACTGGAAAGATCTCCGCAATAGTTGTTCAGCCCAATATTGATATCAAAGAAAAATGGACGCAAAAGGGATTAAAAAAAATTGAAAGCGCAATAGCAGAAAAATTAAGTCAGAATCCACTACAAAATCTCACTCAACCCACTATCATATTTTGGCCGGAGGTAACCCTAACCTCATTAATTCAAAAAAATCGAATTGATGAATTTAGAAATAGCATTCTTGATGAAAACAATATTCTCGGAATGGTTATGGGCGCTCTATCGGAAGCCAAGCCAGAGGAGATAAATAACTCTTTAATTGGTATTGGCAATATCTCAGGTATTTACGACAAAAAGTTTTTAGTCCCCTTTGGCGAATACATTCCTTTTTCAGGGTTTTTCAGTGCATTTTTTGATTTTTTTAATTTTAATAGACCGCAAATATTACCAGGTATAGAAAATGATCTTATCGGCGATAATTTAATCAAAATATCCTCAGCAATTTGTTATGAGATTGCCTATCAAAATATCTTTTTATCTAATAGTAAAAAAACAAATATCTTATTTAATGCCAGTAATGATAATTGGTTTGGAACTGGCTTAGGCCCTCATCAACATTTGCAGATTGCAAGATTTAGAGCAGCTGAACATCAAAAATATTTGGTCAGATCTACATCAACTGGCATCAGTGCCTTAATTAGCCATCGCGGACGGATACTTAAAAAAATTGAAACTTCGATTAACGAAAATGAATTAGAAAGTTTTCAAGAAGATTTGATTCTTAAGTCGGGGCAAACTCCTTATGCAAATTTTGGAAAAAACCCTTTCTTATTCATATTGGTTATTATCTTTTTTATATCTGCGATATTAAAATTTAGAAGAGATGAAAGTTTTATTTAAATATTTAATTTATGTGGTCTTTAGTTCTGCCTTTTTTTATGGTTGTAGCTCAGTGCCTCTAGATTATTCATATTATGAAAATATTAATTTTCAAGAGTTTGGAGAAATTAATAAAAATCGAACTCACGTTTTGATAAATTTATCTAAACAGGAACTTACAATAAAAAGTTCATATTCAAGTAAAACCTATCCCATTTCATCTTCTGCTTATGGAATCGGTAGTGTTCGAGATAGTTTAAAAACTCCTCTCGGCGCACATGTAATTTCTGAAAAAATCGGTAAAGGAGCAAAAATAGGTTCTGTTTTCAAAGCGAGAAAATTCACTGGAGAAGTAGTAGTGCCAATAACAGAAAAAATAGATATTAAAGAAGATGTAATCACCACGAGAATTCTATGGTTGGACGGTTTGGAAATTGGAAAAAATAAAGGAGGAAATGTAGATTCAAAAAGTCGATATATTTACATTCATGGTACCGCCGAAGAGGGTCTTATTGGTGAGCCTGCAAGCTTAGGATGCATCAGAATGAGAAATACAGACGTTATAAAGTTATTCAATAAGGTGAGAAAAGGTACACAGGTATTGATTTACTGAACTTTATTATTTAATTTATATAAATGAGGATAGCTTTAGTATTATTTTCCGTCTTTCTTATCAATTGCTCTCAAGGAAATGCAGAAACAGAAAATTTTAAAGCAATCAACTTTCAACCTGACTTAAACAAAATCCCTGTAGAAGGTTGTCCTGCTATTTTAAATCACCACATACGCGTGCTTGATTCTAAAGAAATCATCAATTTGTGCGAACACAAGGATAAAGTAGTGTTAGCAGTAAATGTTGCCAGTCGATGCGGCTTCACCTATCAATATGAAGCTTTGCAAACATTATTTGAAATCTACCAAGGAAAAAACTTTGTGATTTTAGGTTTTCCTTCCAGAGATTTTATGTTTCAGGAATATAGTGATGAAGGTCAAGTAAAAGAGTTTTGTAATTCTAAGTATGGCGTAACCTTTCCTATGTTTGCTACATCTAGCGTCAAAGGGAAAAAAGCAAACAGCTTTTATCAAAATCTTGCAATGATTACTGGAAAATCTCCTGATTGGAATTTCACTAAGTATTTAATATCTAAAGATGGCGAAGTCTTAAAACCTTTCTCCAAGAATATAGAGCCTGATAGCGAAGAAATAATTTCTGCTATTGAATCACTGCTCTAAAATCTTTAGACAGATTAGTCGTGTGAGTGGAGAAAATAACTACAAACTTAATATTAAATTTTCTCTTCTTCTTATGTTCACAAAAAATAAAGCTAGAATAAAGAGATTAACGATTCCTGTGATTCCAGCGAAAGTGAAGGCCCAATTATAGTCGCCGTAGATATCGAAGAAATAGCCTCCTAAGAATCCTCCCAAACCCATTCCTATCCATCCAAAAAAAGAAGTTAAGCTCATTGCTCGTGCTCCAAATTTTGCAGATACCATGATGCGCGTACATACTAATATGCTCGACATTACTCCTGAATAGGTGAACCCGAATAATGCTGCTATAACATAAATCAAAACGGGAGAAATTAAATGGGGGAACCATACTACAAAGATTGTTTGGCCTAATGACATTAAGATATATCCAGGCAAGGCTCCAATATAATCTCCCAGCATTCCACCTAGAATCCTCCCAAAGGCTCCACAGATCATCAGTATCATCAATACCGAAGTGGCGAACTCAAGAGAAAATCCCTTATCAGTAAGCAAAGGAACTAGATGCATTATTGGAATGGACATACAAATACAGCAAAAAATAACCGCAACACTAATCCAAGCAACTACTTCTTTTTCGGATAAGGGAAAACTTCTTTCTTCCTCTTCTTCTTGATTCCTTGCGTTAATTCTCCAAGGTGATTCCTTAATAAGAAAAGAAATAGGTAAAGAAATAAATATATAAATTATTGCAAGGTTTACATAAGCTAATTTCCATCCTGAACTCTCAATTAGAATTCCACTAAGATGCGGTATAAAAGCCTGACCAATTGCTCCTCCCGAGGCAGCTAGGCCGAGAGCAAGACCTGGATTTTCTTTAAACCAAAAGCCCACATTTGCATACAGAGGAGAAAATAGTAAGGCACTGCCCATTGCTCCAAACAAAAAATATAAGGTATAAAACTGAGCTATGGAGTCTAAACTGCTTAGAGCAAACAAAACGAGGCTCATACAAATGGCGCCTACAAAACCAAACCACTTAGTTCCATATTTATCTGCGACTTGCCCCCATAAAACTCCAAAGACTGCTGAAGAAAGTGATGCAACCGTATATGCGAATGATGTCTGACCTCTAGACCATCCAAATTCTAGTGAAACTGGCTTCAAAAAAACTGATATTGAAGCCATAGATCCAAAAGCTAAGCCGCTTAATACAAAAACGACCAAAACCATCACCCAGCCATAATTGATACCTTTATCCTGAAAATAATCCTCTATCGTTTTCATATTTGCATCTGAAAAGAGTCTATTCTACTTTAGAAATTTTATCTGCCATCCGACTTAAAACCTCTTCTCCAAAATCACTACTCTAAAACTTCTGGAACTCCATTTTTATCAATAACTAAACAATCTGCTTTTCTTGCAGAAAATATCCCATTAGCTACCACCCCAGGAATGTTATTGATTTCATTTTCAAAGTCATAAGGTACATTAAGTTTTAAGTTGCGGACGTCTATTATTTGATTTCCATTGTCAGATAAAAATCCTACTCTGTATTCTGGATTTCCTCCTTTTACTACCATCTGTCGGGCGACATAACTTCTTGCCATTGGAATAACTTCAATGGCAACTGGAAATTTTCCAAGCAGTTTTACTTTTTTAGAAGAATCACAAATGCAGATAAATTTTTTAGAAGCAGAGGCAATAATCTTTTCTCGAGTAAGTGCCCCACCACCACCTTTTATCATTTCAAAACGATCATTGATTTCATCAGCACCATCAATATAAAAATCTGGAGAACCAACGTCATTTAATTCAGATACTTCCAAACCTGCCTCTTTCAATAATTTTGTGCTTGCGACTGAACTAGATACGATGGCTTTAATTTCAGGTTTTTGATTGATAAGTTCTTGGATAAAAAAATTAGTGGTGCTACCTGTACCAATGCCCAGAATACAATCTTTATGAAGCTTTGAGGCCAAGTACTCATAGGCTTTGCGTGCAACAGCTTGTTTGGTTTCTGAGTTAGAATTTTCCATGTCTATGGCTTATGAGAGAACTCTACGTATAATACCTCGCTTTCAAGAATTTTTATGAAAAAAGTAATCAAAAACTACATCAATAAGATAGAGAACTCTAAAGTTTACGAAGTTGCTAACATTTCGCCTCTGACTAAAGCTGATTATTTATCAAAAGAGTTGGCAAATAGTATTTACTTAAAAAGGGAAGATTTACAGCCTACTCACTCTTTTAAGATTAGAGGTGCTTATAACAAGATTGCTAACCTATACCAATCCAAAAAGATTACTGAGGTGGCAACGGCGTCTGCAGGAAATCATGCTCAAGGTGTAGCTTATTCGGCAAATGAGCTAGGCATCAAGGCAACTATTTTTATGCCAAAGACTACTCCTTTAATCAAAGTAAATGCAGTAAGAGATTTAAAAGCTAAGGTGGTTTTAGTTGGTAATAACTTTGATGATGCCCTTAAAGAATCGAAGAAATTTTGTAAAAAAAATAAAGTGAATTTCATTCATCCATTTGATGATCCATTAGTAATCGCAGGTCAAGGTACGGTTGGTCTGGAAATTTCAGAACAATTTCCTGAAAATCTTTATGCTGTATTCGTTGCTGTTGGTGGCGGTGGTTTGATTGCTGGAATTGGAGCTTACTTAAATAAAGCTCTCCCTAATGTAAAAATAATAGGTGTCGAAGCAGCGGATTCGGCTGGATTACATGCCTCTATGAATGCAGGTAAAAGAGTGAAACTCAAAGAAGTCGGATTGTTTGCTGATGGAGCTGCGGCAAAGCAGATCGGTAAGAATAACTACGAGCTTATAAAAGATTTCTTAGACGACTCAATAACTGTTGATACCGATGAAATTTGTGCTGCAGTGAAGGATACCTTTTTGGAAACTAGAACTGTTCCTGAGCCAACCGGAGCATTAGCACTTGCTGGATTAAAAAAATACATCGTACAAAAAAGAATTAAGAATAAAAACCTTATCGCGACTTATTGCGGTTCAAATCTCAATTTTGAGTCTTTAGGGCATATTGTTGAAAGATCTAAAATCGGAGAAAAAAAGGAAATTATATTAAGTATTGCTATAGACGAAAAAAAAGGATCGTTTAGAAAACTTTGTAGAGACATCGGTCAAAAAAATATCACCGAGTTTAGTTACAGAAAAGATAGTAGTTCTTCGGCAAAAATTCTTTTAGGATTAGAACTTCAAGATTCAAAAAAAAGTAAGGGTATTTTTTTAAAAGCCTTAAAAAATAAAAAATATTTTTATACAGATTTAAGCAATGATGAAATTTCGAAAAAACATCTTAAATTTATGCATGGTGGCAGAGGACCTCAACTGGAAAAAGAATTCACAGAAGAGGTTTATAGTGTAGATTTTCCTGAAAAACCAGGAGCCCTTCTCAATTTCTTAACTTTGCTAAAAGACAAATGGGATATCTCCCTTTTTCATTACAAAAACCAAGGTGCAATTTATGGTGGCGCTTTGGTGGGTTTTACAATAAGACAAAATCAAGTAAAAATTCTAGAAAGAGACCTACTTAGAATTGCCTATCCATTTACCAGAGAAACTGAAAACCTAGGGTATCAAGCTTTTTTAAAGTAATTGCTTGTCTGTAAAAACTGTATCTAACTTTAAGTCGTAGTCTTCAAGTTTCAATTTTTTTATGAATTGAAACTCATAAGCTAAGCCAATAAATTCTGGTTGGGTGACTCCTGAAAAAGTTTTGTCATAAAATCCTCCTCCGAAACCTAATCTTTGAAAGCTTTTATTGAAGGCACGAAGAGGAACAATAACCGCATTCAATTCCTCCAGCTGAATAGCTTCTTCGCTGATAGGTTCAAGAATATTTAAAGAATTTTTTCTAAATTGAGTTTTTTTGTTACAAAGTACAAATTCCAATATGTTGCTGGTGGAGTTAATTTTTGGAAGGTAAAAATGAGTTTTGGAATTGGTAAGAAATTCATTTATTTTCTCAGTTGAAACTTCATAAGGTAAAGACATATAGCTAGCAACATGTGAAAAATTTTTTTCCTCCAAATAATCTTTTATAAAATCTAAATGGACTTCTTCTTGGTAACTTTTGGAAGAAGCAGTAAGGCTTTTGAAGCCTTTTGAAATTAAATCTCTTGCTTCAGTTTTATTCATATTAAAGAGAGCTTCCCAAGTTATCGCCGTTAAATAAAACCCGAACCGTAAAGTTCAGGTCGGGAAGAATCACCATCTATCAGGCTGCCCTAAGGGCGCTCAACAAGAGAAGTATCAAATTCCCTATTTATTTTGCATCGGCTCGAAGTGTTATATAACTAGCAAATAAGCCAGGAAGCATTGAAAATTATAGCAATATTTTAAAGCTTAGATAATTCAGAAATCTCGTCGACTAACTTAAGACTTAAGTTTTCATCTTCAGATGCATCGGCTTTTTCTTCTGAAACATTTTCAACTGATATTTCATCTGTCGTTTCTGTTGATTCGTCATTTACCTCTGTTGAAGAAGCTCCTTCGTTTGAGAGGAATTCATTTACTACATCAAGACCTGCTAATACCGCAACTTTTTCAATTGGAAGATTTCTCGTTTTGCGTTTGATGGATTTGATTCGCTTATCCAATATTTCTCCAGCTTCGATCAAAGTGGATTGTTCCTCGGGAGGACAGTATAACTGGTACTCGATACCTGCTATTTTAAGGGTTACTATGTCTTGATCATCTTCACTCATAAAGCTTCTAATTTTGTAATCAATATTTCTAACTTGTTTCTTGATAATTCTATATTATCTTTTAGTCGATTATTCTCTTTTTTAAGTCTTGAATTTTTGTTTCTCAAATCTTTATTTGCCTCTCTAAGTTTTTTAGAAAGCTCTAAGAGCTCCTTTAGATTTTTCTCTAATTCCTTCTGCGACACGAATATTATTTTATTCTTATATCAATATCGTTTCTATAAAGACTTTATATTGAAGTAAAATCCACATATGGATATTTTTCTGGAAAGAAGAAAAAAATTAGCTGATCTGTTACCTGATGGATCAGTCACAATCATTCATTCGGCTAACCAAAAGATTAGAAATGGCGATACTGACTATTCCTTCAGACAAGATAGCGATTTTTTATATTTAACTAACTTCAATGAAGCCGATGCTGCATTAATTATTGAAAAAAAAGGGAATACAATTTTTCATCTATTCTGTGCGGAAAAAGATGAAGTAAGAGAAAAATGGGAAGGGCCGCGATTGGGTCCTGAAAATATATCCCAACTAGGTTTTGAAAGCGGTTATAAAATAGATGATCTTATTTTAAAATCTACTGAATTTCTCAATGGTGCAGATCATTTATTTTGTCAAAACAAAAGTGAAAAAAAATTATTCTTTGCTTTAACTAAAGGCCTAAAAGACCAAAAGATCAACTTTGATTTAAATCCAAAAAATATTAAGAGCATTGATTCTTTAATACACGAATTAAGGCTTTTAAAATCTAGCGAAGAAATCGGTATTATTCAAAAAGCATGTGATATCTCGTCTTCTGCTCATGAAAGAGCAATGAAAGCTGTAAAACCTGAGATGTACGAATATCAACTTGAAGCAGAATATCTTCATGAATTTATGATTAATGGTGCAAAGGAGTGTGCTTATCCTTCAATTGTTGGAGGAGGAGAAAATGCGTGCATTCTTCATTACAGTAAAAATACAGATTTACTTAAGGACGGCGATTTAGTTCTTGTTGATGCAGGATGTGAATATAAGGGTTATGCGAGCGATATCACTAGGACTTTTCCTGTTAATGGAAAATTTTCATCAGAACAGAAACTTATTTACGAAATCGTTTTGGAATCTCAAAAACAATCCATTGAAAGCATTTCAGAAAAGTCCAATCCTCTTGAGACGCACAAAAAATCTTTAGAAGTTATTGTTGAAGGACTATTAAGCATAGGTTTGTTAAAGGGCAGTAAAGAAGAAGTCATTGAAACTCAATCCTATTCGAAATTTTACATGCACCGCGTCGGTCATTGGTTAGGCCTTGATGTGCACGATGTCGGTGGCTATGAAAAAGATGGCAAGGTAAGGTCTTATGAAAATGGAATGATTACTACCATCGAACCAGGGATATACATCAGTAAAGAAGAAAATGTGCCTGATAAATTTAAAGGAATTGGAATAAGAATCGAAGATGATGTGTTGGTTGAAAATAATCAGCCAAAAGTTCTTAGTTCAGCCATTAAAGAGCTTGATGATATTCAACAACTCATGGCCAGTTAATGAAATATGATGTGCTCATTGTGGGTGCTGGCGTAACAGGCGCCCTCCTTTTTAATGCATTGAAGAATAAAAATATAAATGTTGGTTTAATGGATGGCCGCGACGAAGCTCCCAATAGTTATCGACATCTGTCATTAAATAATAAAAGCATGGCATTTCTTAGAGAGTTAGACGCATGGAATGACATCAGTAAAACTGCTTTTGAATACAATCAAATAAAAGTTTGGGATCAAGAAGGCACTGGATTCATTGATTTTAATATGAATGAACTAGAAAAAAATATTCCAAATATTGGCTTCATAGTAAAAGAAGGAGAAATTCAAAATTCTCTGTTATCTCTTGTTTCTGATTCAAAAGATCTTTTATGGAGTTGTAATTTAGAAAAAATCGAAAAAATTGATGGAGATATTTATTGCGAAACATCAAAGGGAAAGATAGAAACAAAAATTTTAATAGGTGCAGATGGCATTCAATCAAGCGTCAGAAATCTATCTTCGATTTCTTCGAGAACTTGGGCTTACAATCAGACGGCGATAGTAGCCAACTTTTCTGCGGCCCAAACAGACTCATGCATTAGACAAACTTTCACATCAGTGGGACCGCTTGCTTTACTTCCAATGAATGAAACCGAACTTACCATGATATGGTCTATTGACGATGCCAAGGCATATGATTACTTGGGTATGAGTGAGGGGGAATTTATAAATGAAATTCATAAATCTTTTGGGGAAAAGCTTCCAGAAATAAAATTCTCAGCCAAAAGACAGTCGTTTCCCTTGAAACACCTTTCTGCAAAAACTTTTGCCAAGAATAATGTTTTTCTTGTGGGAGACGCGGCTCACCATATTCATCCCTTAGCAGGATTAGGATTAAATGCTGGGATTGGCGATGTGAAATCTCTTTCGGATTTAATAACTCATGAAAGTTTGAATCAGGTCAAACAAATTGAAGATAAATACAACCGACAAAGAATTCCTATTAATTTAGCCCTAGCAGCTGCTATGGAAGCCTTTAAAAGAGGTTTTGAGCAAAAAAATATCTGGATAAGGCTCATTAGAAATCATGCGTTTAGTCTTACGAATAAACTCACTTTTCTTAAAAATAAATTTATTGAGCTCGCTACTGAGCTTTAGTTCTTATCTTCTAAGAGACTAAATTAATGATTTGGAGAAATCTTCTACTCTTTTCCAGTCGGTAAATTCAAACCTTGTCTTTACATCTGTGGGACCTTTAGTAATCCACATGATTAATCTAATCATGAATCTATCGAAAAAATTATAAGTTGGGTAATCGACTACGCCAGCAAAAACATCCAGTTTGTTTGGCTTCCATTTTGTTGCTTTTAGAAATTTTGCGATATAAGGATTGGTATCGGGAGTATTTTTCTCTGGCTTTCTAGCAACTACATTAACACTAAAAAAAGCGTTATCTTTATTAGAAATTTCATCAAAGTTTTTTTCGATAAACTTGAAAAGTTCTTTTCGATAGTTGCCATATCTGATGCTGGCTCCAATAATAATTTGTTGATAATTTTTTAAGCTTAACGATTGCGCTTCAGCCAATGAAGTTAGGTCAATGTTTGCGTCGTTTTTAATATGTTCAGAAATTTTGCTTGCAATTTTTTGGGTGTGCCCATCTATAGAGGAATATATGACTAGAGTATTTCTCACCTTATTTCCACTTAGCTGAAGGCGGCATGGACATCAAAATTGCTTCAGTAGAGCCGCCAGTTTTTAGTCCGAACAAAGTTCCTCTATCCCAAATTAGGTTAAACTCTACATAACGACCTCTCTTAAGAAGCTGCTGCTCTTTATCCTCTTCAGTCCAATTTAGATCTTTTTTTTCAGAAACTGTTTCTTTAATAATATTTAAAGTGGTTGAACCAAGCTCTTTTACAAAATCAAAATCGTCTTCCCAATTTCCAGTATTCAAATGATCAAAAAAAATGCCACCGACTCCTCTGGGTTCATCTCGATGTGCGAGATAGAAATATTCATCACAATTTTTTTTAAAATCCGAATAATAGTTATCGTCTGATTTATCACATGCTTCTTTTAACTTGGCATGAAAAAGTTTGGTTTCTTTGTCATCTGGAATTGATGGAGTCATATCTGTTCCACCTCCAAACCAATTTTCACCAGTTGCTAAAAATCTCGTATTGAAATGAAAAGCCGGCACCTTGGGCGATTGCATGTGTGCAACCAAACTGATTCCAGAAGCCCAATACTCTGCAGATTTTTCTGTTCCTTTAATTTGAGATTTAAAATCATCAGAAAATTCACCCGAAACAGTTGAAATATTTACCCCAACCTTTTCGAAAACCTTGCCTTTGAGGAGACTTATCTCACCACCGCCTGATCCTTTATGATCCCATTTTTTTCTTTCAAACTTTCCGCCGTCTAATTCTTCAAAGGCTCCGCAAAATTGATCTCTCAAAGATCTAAACCATCGAGATGCTAAATCTTTTTTTTCTTCTAAACTTCTGGTCATAGTTGGGAGATTTTATTTGTAATTAAATTATTGATGGCTTCTACATGATCGTCATTGTCATTTAAACAAGCTATATAATGGAAAGCCTCTCCTCCTGAATCTAAGAATATTTCTTTATTCTCTTCATCGATTTCTTCGATGGTCTCTAAACAATCCATGCTAAACCCTGGCGATAAAATCAAGATTTTCTTTACTCCTTCTTTAGGTAATTTTTCCATCAGTTCACTTGTATAAGGTTTTAACCATTCTCTTCCAGCCGCTGCTAATCTCGATTGAAAACTGGTGATGTATTGATTTTCTTCAAGCCCCAAAGCTTCTGCAACCAAGCGAGAAGTCTTCTGACAAAAACAATGGTAAGGATCTCCTTCTTCAAAATATTTTTTTTGGAATGCCGTGATAAGAAAAAACTAGCTTGTCTTGTTTTCCATAATATTCATGAGTTTTAATAGTTTTAGCCAATGAATTTATATACTCAGAATTGTCATGGTAGCCGCTCACAAAATGCAAACTAGGCACCCATCGCCATCTTGAAAGAATTGTGCTTACCTTATCGAATATAGTTGCAGCAGTTACTGCAGAATATTGAGGAAACAAAGGTAAGAGTAAAATTTTACGACAATTTTTCTCTTTCAAACTCATTAAAGCCTTTTCAAGACTTGGATTTCCATAGCGCATGGCTAATTCAAATTCTATAGATTCAGAATTTTTGTTCAGGTTTTTTATCTTGCTTAAAAATCTTTTTGAATAAACCAGCAACGGGGAGCCTTCTTCAAGCCATACTGATTTATAAAGGGCTGCAGATTTCCTGGGTCTAAAAGGCAAAATAAAGAGATTTAGTACTAACCACCAAATTATTTTTGGTACTTCTATAACTCTCGTATCTGATAAAAATTCTCTAAGGTATTTTCTTACATCTTTTGTAGAGTAACTGTCTGGCGAACCAAGATTGCAGATAATGACTCCAACTTTTTGCTTATCTTCGTGAGAAAAATTCTCTTCACCTAAAAAACTCATAAATAAGACCTTACTTTTTTTACAAAATGCTTAACATTTTCTTGAGGTGTAGTCTTAATAACACCATGGCCTAATCCACACACCCACCCTTTTCTGTCCTCTAATGAAAGAGAGGAAATATCTTCTAGAAACAAATTTAAAGCTTTATCAAATTCATTGAAATCCTGGGTAATGACTTTTTCACTGAAATTGCCTTGGATGAACCCATCGTTCCTTTTTGCGAAAATATCTTGAATACTGACATTTGAATCTACCCCAATTCCTGCAAAAGGAACTTCGAAGCTATCAGATGCAGCAAAGATGTCATCATAAGAAACTCCATCTTTTGCATAGTAACCAACTTGATTTGGAAAAGACTTTACCAACTTACTTAAAATTTTATTGAGGTAAATAGATAAATCATCTTTAGCAAGCTGGTGAGCACAAGAATCAAAAATCATTACCAGTTCAGCTCCAGCCTGCAATTGCAAAGAAATATTTTTATGTAAAAGAGGATAGATATACTCTTCCAAAATTGCCCATTGGTATCCTTCAATTTTTTCTAGCTTGTCTAATTTATTCCTCGCTGAGGCAAAAGATAACAATGTCCATGGTCCGCCAATAAAGCCAATCATGGACTTATCGTCTGGAAGCAGTTCCATCGTTCTTTCTATTGCCTCCCCCTGGAATTCCAAAGAAGCAATGGGATTTTCATTGATAAGAATTCTGGAAGCATTTTCCTCTGATAGGTGCTCTTTGAATATTGGACCGGGATCATAAATTAAATCCATGCCCAAAGACTCCAAAGGAAAAAGAATGTCGCTGAATAAAATAGCTACATCAAAATCAAATTCTTCTATTGGGCCCAAAGCAGTTTGTGCTGACAAGGCTGGATTTTTACAAAGCTCAACGAAGGAGTGAGATTTCTTAAGATTTTGATAATGATTATGATATCTGCCAGCTTGACGCATAAACCATATTGGCGGAATTTCCTGAGGAACCCGATTCAAAGCATTTTGAAACCTGGTGTTACGCATATTAGAAATTATAGATTTTTTGCTATCTCTTTTGCGGCATAAGTTAAGATACAATCCGCACCAGCTCTCTTAAATGAAAGAAGCGATTCAAATATTACGTCCTCACTCAGCCAGTTTTTTTCAACTGCTGCCTTCAACATAGCGTATTCACCGCTTACTTGATAAACAAAGGTTGGCATTTTAAATGTTTCTTTTACTGCCTTCACTACGTCAAGATAAGGCATGCCTGGTTTTACCATAACAATGTCAGCTCCCTCATTTATATCCAAAGCTACTTCATGTAGAGCTTCATCAATATTTGCTACAGCCATTTGATAAGTATCTTTTGTTTTATTCCCAAAAAATTTTGCAGATTCTACTGCTTCTTTAAAAGGGCCATAAAATTTTGAACTGTATTTTGCTGAGTAAGCTAGGATCATAGTATTTTTATAATCCTTTTCTTCTAAGATTTTTCTTATAGAGCCAATTCTGCCGTCCATCATGTCAGATGGGGCAATGATGTCAGTTCCTGCTTGAGCTAACTTTAAAGCTTGATCTTCCAGAATTTTGAGTGTCCCATCGTTATCAACATCGCCGTCTGAATTTAATACGCCATCATGGCCATGAGTTGTATAAGGATCTAAAGCTACGTCAGCAATAACTAGAATTTCCGGAAAATTTTGTTTTATTGTTTTTATGACTTTATTAAGAAAATTATTTTCATTTACTGCCTCGGAACCTTTCTCGTCTTTCTTGTCTTCATTGATCACAGGAAAAATTGCTACCGCTTTGATACCTAAACTCACAAGCTCTTCGATTTCTTTGAGAATACTTGTTTCTGAGTGTCTAAAAATTCCAACTAGAGATTCTATTTCTTCTTTTTCTTTTATGGATTCCTTAACAAAAATAGGCTGAATTAAATCATCAGTGGACAATTTATTTTCTGCCACAAGATCTCTAATCGATTTATTCGATCTCAATCTTCTGAGCCTAGAAAGAGGATATTTTCTTTTAAAATTTGCCATATCAAGTAAACAGGTGCGTAGCTTACTTTGCTTCGTTTACTTTTTCCAGCCAGTCTTCATAGTTTAAAAAAGGCTTTATTTTATTGGGATATAGTTTGTTTAACTCATCAAAAGTTTTGCCCAAACCACATGAATGTTCTGCATTTTCAATGCTAGGAAATCTTTTTAAAGCTTCTTTAAAAGAGCTGATAGACATCCAATAAAAATGAGAATACAGAGATAAATCTTCTATATCTGTTTCAGGAACTAATTTATAAGTTGCAAGTAGTTTTTTATCTTTAGATTGTGAATCAACATGAGAAACCAAAAACCAATTTAACTTTTTATGAAATGAGCTGGGTTGAGATTGTTCTTCTCCTAAACTGTCTGAAGTTCCGTTTACCCATATTCCCTTCTTAGCTAATTTAAACCAGTTTTCTATTCCGCTTGTCCAAACGACATTGGATAAATCGATTGACGTACCTTTTTCTATTGAACTTGCTCTCGATATATATAATCCAGAATTTTTCAATATCTCTAATTCTTTTATCCCCTCATTGATTATTGATCGAGAAAATAATTTGAAATCTTTTTTTAATTTTGGATAAAAATCTTTTAAGGGATTCTCAAATCTTGATAATTCTTCTTTAAATGGTAAAAAAGACCTATTATCAATGAGTTCATTATCCGGGGTTAAGCCTTTCTCGGTAATGATTTTTCCAAGAGGATGATTTTCTATACTTACTCCAATTTTTTGATGACAGCCTCCGCCGTATTTTTTGAGTTTCTCTCTCTCATCTTCTACATTTTTAAATATATCTAAATCATTGATTTCACTAAGTAATTTAATAACTTTTTTATTACCCGATTTTACCTCAATGGCCAATGCTCCCTGACCCGGAGCACAAGGATTTTGAGAGCAAGGAATCACCATCCACAAAAATTCGTCTAAGTCTTTTTTAAAGGAATCTAATTCATTGGAAATTTCTCCTTTGGGTGATAACAACCGATCTAAAGCAGCTTTTGCTATTACTAAGCCATCTGCATTTGAGTCTTTGAGTTTCTGAACTCTTGTAAGAATATTTCCCCTAATGTCACTAAAGGTGAGAGAGCTTGTTTCAAAAGGAAATGCTTTTGTTAAAAAGGTAGACAGATTTTCTTGTCTTCTAGGAGACGAAGTAAAAATTTCAATTTTTTTCTTTTTGAGTGAGTCGTTTTTAAATATCAAAACATCTCTTAAATCTGCTCTTTTTATTGTTGCAGCTACTTCCGTTCCTTCTTCAAGATCAACTGGTAGATCTTTCCAGGAATGAACAGCAATATCAGCATTATCAGATAATAATTCTTCTCTAATATCCGAAGTAAAGACACCCATTTCAGGCATTTTGTGTAATGGAGTAGTTAAATCTATATCACCTGATGTATCTTTGGTTTTAAAGTTTATTTTGATTTCAGGAAATCTTTTTTTAATAACTTCAGAAACCTCTGTAGCTTGAATTTTAGCTAGTACACTTTTTCTTGAAATGATAGTTAACTCATTCATTATAACCAATCCTTATAAACAACTATATTATTATAATTCTATTAGTTTTGAATATTTAGTTTGCGTGCTTTTAAGTCTATAGTAATGAGCAATTCCTTCTTGGAGATGAAATGAACTACAAAAAATACTTTTCCGATGAGTTGACCTCTTTAAAATCACAAGGTCTTTACAGAAAATTCAGAGAAATAAATCGAGACAAAAAACATTTTCCGAAAGCAACGGAAAGATTCGAAGGTGTTGAAAGAGCTGTAGAAGTTTGGTGCAGTAATGACTATCTAAATTTAAGTCAGCACCCAGAAGTAATCCAAAAATCTATCGCAGTCATCAAAGAATTAGGTACAGGTTCTGGGGGGACAAGAAACATTTCAGGAACTTCTTCTTACCATGCTGATCTAGAAAAGGAATTAGCAAACTTACATAACAAAGAATCAAGTCTTATTTTTCCTTCTGCCTATACAGCTAATCAATCGACCCTTTGGACTTTATGTAAAAAGCTTGAAGGTATTGAAGTCTTTTCTGATGAACTTAATCATGCCTCAATGATTCAGGGTATTAAAAATGCCAACGTACCTTGTCATATTTTTCGCCATAATGATGTTGGTCATTTAAGAAAACTTTTAAATACATCAAATGCCAGTGTACCCAAGTTGATAGTTTTAGAATCTCTTTATTCGATGGAGGGTCTAAGATCTCCACTAAAACAAATTGTTTCCTTAGCTAAAGAATTCAATGCTTTAACTTATCTTGATGAGGTTCATTCAGTTGGACTTTATGGTTCAGAAGGTAGAGGTATTGCAGAGGAGCAAGATGTTTCTGGTGAAATAGATATTATAAATGGAACCCTTTCTAAAGCTTTTGGTCAGATGGGTGGATATATTGCTGCAAGTTCTGACATTATTGACTTTATAAGAAGCTTTGCACCAGGCTTTATTTTTACTTCGTCAGCAAATCCAAGCATTGCAGCAGCATCAATAAAAGCAATTGGAATTGCAAAAAAATCTGAAAATTTACGTGAGGACATTCGAAAAAATTCTAAACTAATCAGAGAAGGTCTTAAAGATTTAAAAATTCCATATTTAGATAATGACAGTCACATCATTCCAATTCACTTAGAAGATCCGAGATTATGCAAGGAAGCAGCTAATGTGTTAATCGAAGAACATGGCATTTATATTCAACCTGTTTTTTATCCAACAGTGCCTAAAGGCGATGAAAGATTCAGAGTCACAATCACTCCTAAACATCAGGCAGAAGATATTAATAGGTTCTTATCTTCTCTCGATCAGGTTTGGAATAAACTCTCTTTGCGAAGAGAAACGTTTTCAGAAAGTGAATCTAATCAAGTAAGAAAACTTTATTAGTCTTAATGACGAAATCCCGCTTTTCAGCGGGATTTCTCTCTCTCCAAAAACTTAAATTGATTTACTTAGGGGGAGATCTTTACGAGCATAGCCATGAGATGAAATGAAAAGGCTTCTCTAAAAATCATCGTATTTCAATTTTTAAGTTTTGTTGTTTGAAGAGTGAGCAATTCATTTATCCTTAAAACATCTTCCTGGATATCCTTTAAATAAAATAAATTGCTCATTTTTTTGCTCTCCTAAGTTAATTAAAAACTTTTGCTGTAAGAAATTCTGACATTAGCAGACTCACCAACTGATACTTGGTGATCAGAGTGAGAGTGAGGATAGTAAACCTCGTCACTCAAGTTTTCGATGTTAATCCTTACAATGTCTTCATCAGTAGGCTTGATTGTCATGGCCATATCAAACCTAGTGTAGTCAGGAAGTTTTGGTCCACTTTCTGCATTTATAAAAGACTCGTCTTGATAAGTAAGACCTAGACTAATGTCAAATATGTCATTCACTTGGTTATTCCACCAGAGAGAATAAGTAAGCTCAGGAACTTCTTTAGTTGCTCCAGTACCTTTTGACTTAGTTGCGTCTACAGAAGCAAGTCCAAATCTTATTAAGTTGCTTTCATCAACCTGACCATTCAAAGAGACTTCAAAACCGTCTATTTCGAGACCAACTTCTCTAGTTACTTCGCCAGATCCGCTATTGAATACTGTAGCTTTTGTTTGCTCACTAGAAAAGTAGCTCACTGCAAGTTGAGCGCCAGCATCAATGTCATACTTAAAACCTAATTCAGTATTTTCAAAAACATCTGGATTGAACTTGTCAGAATCTCCAGAAAAAGTCTTATATTGTTCGCCCGAACGAGGTTGAAAAGCTTCACTGTAACTGAAATACAAGGACATATTTTCTTGTGGCTTAAATATTATCCCTAAACGAGGCGAGAAAAGAGAATCGTCTTTCGTTTTGGAAGTATTTGTTCCAGAAGCAGTTCCTCTATCTTGTGCATCTTTAGAAATACCGTATTGCAAGATAGTCGTTTCAACTTCATCATATCTTCCGCCTAGAACCATTTTCCATCTATCAGATAGATCAATATTTCCTTGAAGGTAGATTGAAGTGACTTCAATATCGGTGTCTGACTTGTTGTTCATATCAGATGTGTAATCAACATAAGTTATTTGATTTGCTGTAATGTCTCCAGCTGCTAAGCCTCCAGATGCAAGAGCTTGTCTTGTAGCTAATGCACCATTTGCTAAATTGAAATTCATATGTCTTTGAGGAACGAAAATCTCATTGTCGTCTCTAGTTGAAGACCAATAAGTATTATGTCTAGTATTTTCATTTTTAGTATCGATAATTTCTAATCCAACGGCTAAAGTACCTCTATCAAACTCATTGATGTTACTCAAAGATATAATTGTACTTTCACGGAGCGTAACGTCTCGATAACCGTCCATCTTAGCGCCACCTGCAACTGTATAATCACTGACGTACAAGTTTTTGTACATTTTTCTGAAGTCATTTGCTGATACAGTTAAGTTTAACTTTCCAGTATCTGAATAATTGTGTTCTAAAGAACCTCTAAGAATATTTGCTTCAACAGTTTGTTTGTTTAGATCTTCTGTTCCAAAAACAATGTCTTTCATAGATTCTATTGGAGATTTAGAAGCGTCAAGAGTTGGAATACCTCTATCTACAAACCTTTCGTGGTCTGCATATTCGTAAGAAAGATCTATGTAAGTGTCTGAATTGACTTCAATTTTCATTGTAGGGTTTAAACCGATACGGTCTCCAGAATACATATCTCTGTGATTTGCTAGAGAATCCAAATGGAAATTCAGTCTAAATGCAACGTTGTCACTTACAACTACATTTCCATCCAAGGCAACATCGCCTCCTCCAAAAGAATCACCACCAACATCAAGTGCGCCGAAAGTCTCTCCAATTTGAGCAGTCTTAGAAACTCTGTTTATTAAACCACCAGTTCCACCTCTTCCAAACATCAAGGCGTTTGCGCCTTTGATGATTTCAACTTGCTCTACGTTGTATAAAGAACGGTAATATTGAACATCGTCTCTGAGGCCGTCTTGATAAAAATCGGCTGTAGATCTTACTCCCCTAAATACAACAGCATCTCTGTGACCTTCACCTTGAGATGTGTTTACGCCAGGCGTATATCTAATAAGATCGCCAATTTGTCTGAAACCTTGTAGTTTGATGTCATCATCAGTTATCACAGATACTGACTGAGGAACATCTAAAACAGGCACAGGAGGTTTTAGTGAATTAACTTGATCTTTAAAAAGAACATTGCCTTTTACTTCAAGTTCTTCATCTTGACCAAAAATTGCCGAAGTAGAAATTACCAGGGCAAATAAATAAATAAATTTTTTCATAATGAAATCGTCTCCCTAAATAAGAATATTTCGCAAATGATAATGATTATCATTTTCTATGTCAATGAGAATGATTATTATTTAGATTTAGTTATAACTTAAGAACTAAACAATGCTTCCATTATTTTGCCTTCTTCTAACTTGAGAACTTTGTCACACATAATTTCTGCATCTTCACGATCGTGAGTGACAATAATGCATGAAGTATTTGTTTTTCTAAATAATTCTTTCGTTTCTTCTCTAAGAGCTGTCCTCAACCCTTTATCTAGAGAACTAAATGGTTCATCTAACAAGACTAATTTAGGCTCTGGTGCTAAGGTTCTAGCTATCGCTACCCTTTGCTGTTCACCTCCAGATAAAGAATTTGGAAAAGACTGAGAAAATTTTTCTGCTTTTAAGAGTCTCAAAAAATCTAGAGCTTTTTCTTTTCTATCTTTTTTTGATCCTTTGATACCAAATTTTACGTTTTCTAAAGAATTCAAATGAGGAAATAAAACTTTCTCCTGAAGAACCAACCCTATTCCTCTCTTGTGAGGAGGAAGGAATTTGTTTTTTCCACTTATTTCATTTCCATAATAGTAAATTTCACCTTCGGAAGGTTTTTCTAGCCCGGCAATTAATCTTAGCAGCGAGCTTTTCCCTGTACCAGATGGACCTAAAATTCCTAAAATTTCACCCTCGAAAAGAGAAAAATTAATGTTTGAAAAAATATCTTTATTTTTTTTATATGCAAAAGATAAATTGACTATTTTTAAAACTTCTTTAGCCATTAACTTCCTGGCCTAGAGTCTCTTATAATCTTTGATAGGAAGATTATCGGAATCAAACCTATTAGAACGATCATAATTGCTGGGCTTGCTGCTTCGTACATTCTTTCTTCGGAAGCGTAAATATAAGTGGTAACTGCTAAAGTATCAAAATTAAAAGGCCTAAGAATTAGAGTTGCTGGTAATTCTTTTATCACCTCTGAGATGACAAGTAATAAGCTTGTCAAGATACTGGTTTTCATTAAAGGTATGTGAATTTTGAAAAAAATCTCTAACTTAGTCTTTTTTAGACTCAAAGAAACATCGTCTATGGAGTTATTAATTCTAAGAAATCCTGACTCAATTGTATTACTTGCTAAAGCATAGGCTTTTATGACATAGGCAAGCATAAGGCCTATTAATGATCCCAAAAGGGTCACTTCTAAAAGAAGGTTGATAAAACTTTTATCTAAAAAAGAGAAAAATTTAATTATCCCAATAGCTAGAATAATTCCTGGTAAGGCATATCCCAAAGTTAGGAGCTGACTCGAAAAGTCTAAAAGCCAGCTTTTATGAAATCTTTTTAAAAAGTTTATTAATAGAGCAAAGATTGTACAAAGTATTCCAGCAGTGACTCCTAAAACAATAGTATTAAACAAAGTTGAAATAAGATTGTTCGAGAGAAAATTCTCAGAAGGAAAAAATACTGCCCAATTTAAGAGTTCAATAATTGGCAATATAAAGCCTATAAAAAGAGGTAAGAAGCAAAAAAGAAAAGCAAAAAAATTTTTTAATCCCACAAGTTTTAAAGAGTCTGTCTTTTTAAAAGTTGAATTTGCATAGGAATAAGACATCTTGCTTCTTTCGGATCTTTCTAAAAAAATAAAAATTGCTACGAATATAAGCAAAAAACTTGAAAGTTGCATGGCTGTACTTAAATCATACATTCCATACCAAGTCCTAAATATACCTGTAGTAAAAGTTTGTATTGCAAAATGCTCGACTGCACCAAAATCAGATAAGGTTTCCATAATAACTAATGCTAAGCCAGCGATGATTGCTGGTCTTACTAAAGGAACAGCCAATCTAAAAAATAATAATCTAGTGCTATTACCAAGAAGTTTTCCTGCTTCCATTAAACTTCGAGACTGATTCAAAAAGGCCATCCTGGTTGTTAAGTAAACATAAGGATAAAGAGTAAAAGAGAAAACAACTATCGCACCATAAATATTTCTGACGTTTGGGAAAAAAATAAAACTACTTTCTAGGTTGAAAAGATACCTAACTATTTCGTTGGCAGAACCATAAGAATCAAAAAGTCCTGTAAATGTATAAGCTAAAATATAAGGAGGTATGGCTAGAGGAAGAATTATTGCCCATTCAAGCCAACTTTTACCAAAGAAATCAAAGTTTGTAACAAACCAAGCTGTGCCAACTCCTAAAATCAATGAAAGGATTGATACCCCAATAATTAATATAAGAGAGTTTGATACATAGCTTGGAAGGACATACTCAATTAAGTGACTCCAGTTGTCATTAAACTCTCCTAGAAGACTGCCTAAAACAAAAATTAGAGGTGAAATGAAAATAAATAGACAAAAAATCGGAATTAATTTCCAAAAATTATTCAAAAGATTATTTAACGTCAGCATGTTCTTATTTTGAAGAATTGAAAGAAAATTTCAAAAAGAATTTTTTATTGCCAGCCTACTCTATCCATAAGTTTTAAAGCAGCAGAATTAAACTTCCCAAAATTAGCAACATCTAAGTCATCTTCTTTGAAATCTAAACCAAACTGAGCAATTAATTTGCTTGGCTCTACTTTAGTGTTTATTGGATATTCGTATGTATTCTCAACTAAGTGTTTTTGAGCATCTTCTGTAAGCATGAACTCTAAAAATTTTACTGCATTTGAATAATTTTTTGATGTTTTTAAAATTCCTGCCCCACTTATATTTATGTGAGTGCCATTTTTATTTTGAGAAGGAAAAAGAATCTTAACTTTTTTTCCTGCATTTAGTTGCTTATCTCCTTTTTTTCCCGAGAGCATCAACCCCAAATAATAGCTATTAGCAATGGCTAAATCAGCTTCATTATTTGCAACGGCAATAATTTGAGACCTGTCGTTGCCTTGAGGTTTTCTTGCAAAATTATTTACCAAGCCCCTAGCCCATTTTTCTGTAAAGGCTTCTCCATAGTTAGCTATCATTGATGCTACTAAAGATTGGTTATATAAATTATTCGAACTTCTTATGGCAATCTTATTCTTCCACTTTGAAGAGCTTAAATCTTCGTAATTTAAAGTACTTAGGTCATCAGAAGTAAATTTTTCCGAATTATAAAAAATTACCCTTGCTCTTTTTGCCAAAGCTATCCATTCGTTATTAGCTCCTCTCAATCTTGTTGGAACAATATTATCTATTTTTTTTGATTTAATTTTTGTAAATAATCCAAGATCCTGAACTTTCCAAAGATTTCCGGCATCAACTGTAATAAAGATATCGGCGGGGGAATTTTTTCCCTCTGATTTAATCCTCTCAATTAGAGCAGTACTTTTCGCAGAAATTATGTTTACTTCTATTCCTGTTAATTTTTTAAAATCATCATAGAGTTTTGAATCAGAATCATAATGTCTTGATGTATAGATATTTACTTCAGAGGAAATGCTTAAATTTCCAAAAAGCGCAAGGATTATCAAAAAAGGAAGAGATTTATTAAGGAGCATAAATTTAAATGAAGGAAAAAAATTATTTAATAAGTTCTAAATGATAATGATTATCATTAAATTATCAATTCTTTCTTCAACTTTAAGCCTTATATTTTTATAGATATTGAAGTTCTAGGGTTTATATTGAACATCTATTTTTTTTATGTAAATACTCGACTTAAAGCCAAATTTTAGGTTACTATTCATTTATTAAATTAATACTTATCCAGGGGGGATAAAATGTTAAAAAAATTATTTGTTAAGGGAGTATTTCTCTCCCTTTTTGCAAGTCTTAGTTTTACTCAAGACGAGCAAGTCACAGTAATAGGTTCCTTGATAAAAGGTACGCCTATTGATACTGGATCACCAATTTCTACCTTTGATGCTGAAAGCATTACTGCTCAGAACAATCTTAATATTGTTGAGCTAATAAGGATGGTTCCTGGTGCAAATGGAATGGATGGTGAGTCTAACCAATTTGGATCAAATGGTGCTGAAGGTGTCTCAAACATCAACATGAGAGGTCTTGGAACTAACAGAACTTTGGTTTTAATTAACGGAAAAAGACAAACTACTGTTCCGATTAGAAGTGGTGCTGGAAGATCAGTAAACCTTCATGATTTGCCTATGGCAGCTCTCAGTAGAATTGAAATTCTTAAAGAGGGTGCTGCTGCAACTTATGGTTCAGATGCTATTGCGGGTGTTGTTAACTTTATAACCGATTCAACTTTTGAAGGTCTAAGGGTGAATATTGGTGCTAAAGGTTTCAACGGAGCAGTTGATGAAGGAAAAGAATTTTCAATCACTTACGGTGCTTTAGTAGGAGACGATGTAAATTTCCTTTTATCTTTAGGACATCAATATAAACCTGAAATTGCAATTAAAGATACGGATTTTGGAATTAAGCCTTATACTGCGAACACTCGAGGTGGTTGGTCAACCATGGGTAATCCTGGTACTTATTTATATCCAGGTGGTGGTAGTGCTGCAGCGCTAGGAAATACTGCTTTCCTTTCTGACCCAGGTTGTAATAATGCCGGAGGTTTCAATACATCTTTTGCAGCTTTGCCTGGAGCTACTAGTGTCGCAGGTGATGAGGCCCTTACAGGTTTCTGTCGTTATCAATACACTTATTTTGATAATGTTCAAGAAGAACAAAATAATTCCCAACTATGGATGGAATTCAATGGAGCTATAGACGATCATGATTGGCATGTAGAGTTAGCTTACGGTCACACTGATGTGCCTAATTGGGCAACTTCTCCGTCTTACCCTCCTAACAACCCTTCAACAAATACTTTGCCTGATCACAACCCTGGTTTTGTTCAATTGTTAGCAGATAACGCTACTTTTGCTGATGCTTTGACTGATGCAAACTATGGTGGAGATGGTACAAACATAGCAAGTGCTCATAGAGTTAGAACTAGAACTTTGGCAGCTGCAGGTAACCAATTTGGAAACTCTAATTTGGCTGAAACCGAATCAAGAGAGTATGACACTTATAGGGTTGCGTTTAGTTTTGATGGCCCCCTAACTGATGGCATCGATTACTCAACAAGTTTGAATTATTCATCTAGTACAGGTCTAACTACTTCTACCGATACGCAACAAGGAAAATTCCTTGCTTCGCTATGGGGATATGGTGGACCTAATTGTGATGCAGAAATTACAGCAAAGACTACTGCTGCTAATGATTTAACTCCAACATTTATAACTAAATCAACTGGTGCTGCCATTGCTGCAAATGTTGTAAATGCTGCTACTAGACCAGCTGGGTGTGAATATTTGAATGTCACTTCTAACGCTGTATACCAAGGTATGCAGCCTAATCAAACCAACGGTAACAGAGTTGGAGTTAATCCGGATTATCATGCTGCTACTGCAAATAGTCCTGAACTTCTTAGATGGTTACTTGATAAAAGGTATACGGAATCTACTTCCGACCTATTAACTGTTGATTTCATTATGCAAGGTACTATGGGTATGCTTGCTGGTGGAGATGCAGCTTGGGCATTTGGTTACGAAAGACGTGATTACAACATTAAAACAACGCTTCCTAATCTTCCTGGGCCTACAGCGGCTAATGCAAGAACAAACATTCATGATGGTAATCTTTATCCTTGTGAAATCCCTTCATGGAATGAAAATGCTACAGGTGCTCAATCAAGAGCTACTTGTGCTGCAAACCCAGTTGGATTGTTTATGTTCTTGCCTCCTGTCTTCGCTGAAGATCAAAATCAAACGGTTGATTCTTTATTTGCGGAATTTGCATTACCAATCACCGATGAATTTGATATGCAATTGGCTCTAAGATATGAAGATTACGGTTCTAAAGATTCTGTAGATCCTAAACTTGTTATGCGTTGGACTCCAATTCCTGCTTTAACTTTAAGATTTACAGGACAAACAACTTTTAGAGCTGCTCATCCTGATGAAACATCTCAGACAAGAGTTACGGCGTTACAATATGTTAACCAAGCTGGAGCCTTTAAAGCTGTTGATTTTTCTGGAAACGCGAATCTTGATCCAGAAGAAGCAACAACATACAACTTTGGTTTTGTTACTGATTTTGGTACTGACGAATGGACTGCAACTCTAGACTACTATGACTTTGAGTTTAAAAATCCAATCATTACTGAAAATCACCAACAGTTAGTTAATGCTTTTGCTGCCGGTGGAGCTGCTTCAGCTGCTGTGTCTAGTCAAATGTATGGTGGGGTAAACACTCTTCCTTACGACGCAGCTACGAATAACTTTACCGCTGCATCTGTTGGAAGGATTGCATCTAACTTTATAAACGGTCCTGAAACACTTACTAATGGTGTAGACCTTTATGTTCAGTATGAGACTGATTATGCAAATGGAACCATTACAGGTGGTATGGAAGTTAACTACGTTGCTAAATATGATGTAGCTGCTTATAACAAAGGCGGTGTTGAAATTGCTGCTGCTTATGAGTGTGTAGGATTCTTTAATATCAATAATGGATGTCGTTCAATGCCTGAAACAAAAGCCAAAGCATTTGTTAATTACCAAACTGATGCTCATAACTTTTATGGTGCTTTGAACTATATGGGTGCATACACTGACAGAAGAGCTAATGCTGAAGTTGCAGCTCACAATACTATCGATGCCACTTATACCTATTCTTGGGACGATGCATTTGATATTTCTCTATCAGTTTATAACTTAACTAATGAAGAACCTCCTTATGTAAGCTGGGAAATGAACTATGACCCATATGCTCACAGTCCATTAGGAAGATACTTCAAAGCAGGTTTTACTTACAGAATGCAGTAAGTCTTAGATTTGCTTTAAAAAAAGGCCTCTGATTCAGAGGCCTTTTTTTATTCAAGAATTTTTAATAAAGCAATTTCCATTGCTGAAGCAATTATTGGCTGTGCAAGAGAATTCGGGTGAATGCCATCTGCTTGCATTAAAGAACTATCCAAAGCTACTTTTTCCAATAGGAATTCAACCAATGGTATTTGGTATTTTTCTGAAATACTAGGATATAAATCCTCAAAAGCATCTACATACCTTTTTCCATAATTTGGAGGGATTTTTATTTGCATCAGAATTGGTTTTGATTTTTTATTTAAAACTTCCTTTACTATTATTTCTAAATTCTTTTCTATGTTTTCAAGTGGGTAGCCTCGAAGAGCATCATTTCCACCAAGTTCAATTAAAACAAAATCTGGGGAACTGACTTCGAGAGCTTTGCTTATTCTTGAAACTCCGCCAGAAGTCGTATCTCCAGACACACTTGAATTTATTAAATAATATTTTTTTTCAGAACTAGCATTTAAATAATTTTCTAACAAAGAAACCCAATTTTCAGACTCTTTTATTCCGTATCCAGCTGAAATACTATCTCCTAAAATCAATAACTTCTTCGTATCGGCAGTGATAGAATATGAAAAAGTAAAAATTAAAAATAAAACTATTTTTAATCCATTTTTTTCTAAAGAATTCATTTGATGATTATAGAAGCAAGAAATTTGTCAAAAAAGGTTATTTTTAATGATCAAGAAATAGTCATTCTAGACGATATTAACCTCAAAGTAAGTGCTGCTTCCTCATTGGCTGTAATTGGACCTTCTGGTTCAGGAAAATCGACTTTACTTGGAATTTTAGCCGGCCTTGATTCTCCAAGCTCTGGTGAAATATATATCAATCAAAAACCTCTTCATGATTTATCTGAAGAAGCACGTTCAAAAATAAGAAAAGACTCCGTAGCATTTGTTTTTCAAAATTTTGAACTCTTAGCAGGACTTAATGCTTTGGAAAATGTAATGCTGCCCTTGGAGCTTAAAGATAAAAAAAATGCAAGGGACATTGCTGAAACTTATCTTAAAAAAGTAGGTATGCAAAATCGTTTAATGCATTACCCTCAACAACTTTCTGGAGGAGAGCAACAAAGAGTAGCCATAGCTCGTGCTTTTGCCTGTGAGGCTGATGTATTATTTTGCGATGAGCCAACTGGAAATTTAGATTCCAGTAACAGCGAACTGATTGCTAATCTTATCTTTGATACCTTTCTAGAATCCTCAAGTGCTTTGATTATTGTTACTCACGATATTTCCTTAGCGAATAGGTGTGATCAACAAATAGAGATAATTGATGGCAAAGTCCTATGACTGTTTTTTTATTAGCAACAAAGATTTTCTTTAGAGAATTTAAGTCGGGACAGCTTCTCTTGATGTTTTTATCTTTGTCATTGGCAGTAGGTATTGTTTCCTCAATTACCTTTTTTACTGATCGTTTAGACGGCTCGTTAATGATGGAATCAAAACAGTTTTTAGGAGGTGATTTCAAATACGAATCGAGCACGCCTTTAGATGAATCTGCCTTTCCAACTGGGGATTATTCTTATGCTGTTATATATGAATTTGGTTCAGTTTTGGGTTCAACCAAAAAATTTCAACTTGCTTCAGTGAAATCTGTCTCTCCCCCCTACCCCTTGATTGGTGAAATTGAAATTCTTAAAAAAAATAATGAAACAATCATAGAAACCAATCCACCAAAGCTTGGAAAAGTTTGGCTTGATAGGCGTTTAGCAAGCTTATTGGAAGTAAATATTGGGGAAAAGATTAATATTGGAGAAAAAGATTTTTTCATAAATGGAATCATTTTATCCGAATCGGATAGAGGTGCCGGATCTTTTGCCTTTGCTCCAAAAGCCATTATGAATTCATCCGATCTAAATGAAGCAAACGTAATTCAACCAGGCTCAAGAGTAAGATATTCATATGTCTTTATTGGATCTCAACAAGATATAAAATCATTAGAGAATTTCTTTCAGCTGATAAAAAAACCAGGAGACGAAATTACTACTCCAGGTGATGAATCCAGCCCATTAGGAAGAGCTATCAATAGAGCTTCAAATTTTTTTCTGTTAGGAGCTTTGTTGGCAATCATTTTGTCTTCATTAACTATAGCTATATGCTCTTTGCAATTCACCAGAAGACATGTGGACTATGTAGCTATTTTCAAAGCTTTAGGGTTATCCCCCTCAGACATAAGAAATGCCTACTTACTCATTTTTAGTTTTATTGCATTATTTTCTTTTTTGACTGGTATTTTTTTGGGTTGGGTAGTGCAGCTTTCATTTATGAACCTTTTAAAAGATTACTTTCCTGCAAATTTACCTTTGCCTGGGTTAGATCCCTATCTTATTTCTTTGGTAACCGCTTTCTTATGTTTGATAGGTTTTGCTTACCCAATTTTAAGAAACCTCTTTAACCTCTCACCTAATATCATTTTGAGAAAATCTGAAAAAAATGTGAAATCTTTCAATTCTTGGATTTATATTGTTGGAGGTTTATCGGCTTTTTATACGCTTTTAGTCTTTTTTATTAAGGATCTTTATTTGACCAATATTATATTCTTTTCAATTCTTATCTTTAGTGGAATTATTTTTGCCCTGATATACGGCATCTTTTATTTCATAAAACCTTTAGGACTTAATCCTCTTAAGCCAATGAAAATGCTTGCTTTTGAGCTTAGCCGAAGAAAACTTTTTAATTCTTTGCAAATCGTAGCTATGACAGTTGCCATTGCTCTAAGCTTGGTAGCCTACTCTGCTTCGACAAACTTGGTTGGTTCATGGAAAAGTTCTTTACCAGAAAAGGCTCCTAACAATCTTTTGTTTAATATATATGATGGAGAGATAGAAAATCTTGTTGAATTTTTAAAGTTAAACGAAATAGCTGTTGAGCCATTATTTCCAGTTACTAGCGCAAGATTTCAAAGAATTAATTCAGAAAAAGAAATTGATCGTACTTTCAATTTTACTTGGATGTCTGAGCTACCGGAAGGAAATAAAGTTGTTGCTGGAAAATGGTTTGAAAATAAAAAAAATGGTATTTCAATTTCATCAGAAATTTCAGAAAGATATGAGTTGCAAGTTAATGATCAAATTATTATTGATATTGCGGGGAAAAAATTTAAGAGTTATATTCAAAGCATTAGAGAAGTGAACTGGGAAAATTTCAGCCCAAATTTTTTCGCTATTGGCTTTCCAGAAGATTTTAAAGAAATTTCTTCAACATATATTACTTCCTTTCACATCCCTAAAGAAAAGAAAACTCTATCATCAGAATTAATGAAAACCTTTCCTACGGTTTCATACATCTCATTGGATGCCATAATTTCAGAGGTTCAATCAATCATCTCAAAAGTTTCTGAGGCTTTAAAATTGATCTTGGGTTTAACTCTAGTTGCAGGATTATTTTTAATGCTGGCAACTATTCAAGAAAGTTTTAAACAGAGGGAAAAACAAAATGCGATTCTTAAGACTTTAGGCTTAAATAGACAAGTCATGCAAAAGAATACTTTTATGGAATACCTTTCAATTGGATTATTTTCTGGTTTGCTGGGTAGTGTGCTTGCTGTGATAACAACATTTTTTATTGAAGAGGTTGTATTTGAAATAAACTCTCAAATATATTGGGAAGTAGTGTTTATTGGAGCTTTTAGTTCAATTTTGGTGATAGGCCTTATTGCAGGCTTGTTTACATTCTACCTTTCTTCTAAGACTCCAAAAGATGTTCTAAGGGGGGCAGATGGCTAAATCTAGAAATATTATTGCTATTGGTGGAGGTGGTTTTGGAGCAAATCCAGGACAAGGAATTATTGAAAAATATATTTTAAAGCAAACCAAAAAAAAGAATCCTAAGATTTGCTTTATTCCAACTGCGACAGGAGATAACGAAGCTTACAAAGTAAATTTTTATTCTACCTTCATAAACCTAGACTGCCATCCTTCTCATTTAGACTTTTTTAAAAGGACTCCAAACTTAAACAATTTGATCCTCAATCAAGATGCAATCTTTGTTGGTGGAGGGAATACGAAAAGTATGCTGGCTGTTTGGAAAGAATGGGGATTGGATAAGATTCTTAAAAAAGCATACAACAATGGAGTAGTAATGAGTGGAGTAAGTGCAGGAGCTATCTGTTGGTTTCAAAATGGAATAACAGATTCGTGGGCTTCGAGCTTAAAAGTTATGCCGTGTTTAAACTTGATTAAAGGGACTTGTTGCCCGCACTATGATGAAGAGCCAGAGCGTACACCAACTGTTAAAAAGCTTCTTCTGAATGAAAAGTTAAAAAGTGTTTACGCAGTAGACGGAGGTGCAGCCCTTCATATTAAAGATGAAAAGACTTTTAAATCGGTTGTGTTCAAAAAAAATAAAGCGAGTTATCAAGTTTCGCGAGATGGGAAAGAAATATTAAAAAAAAGTTTCAAAAAAATTAATCTTATTTAGTAAGATTAGTCAAATTATGAAAAAAAGTAATAGTAAAAAAGGATATTGGGTTGCTAAAGCAAATGTGAATTCTCCAGAAAAACAACAAAGTTATGGAAAATTAGCAGAAGCTGTTCTAGAAAAATTTAATGGTAAATTCCTCATCAGAGGAGGTCGCCAAGAAACCAAGGAGGGAGAACAATATATGAGAAATGTTGTGGTTGAATTCCCCTCTTATGAAATTGCCGTTGAAGCCTATGAAAGCAAAGAATATCAAGATGCATTGAAAGTTTTAGACGGTGGCGCCGATAGACTTTATGCTGTTGTTGAAGGACATTAATTCCTTTTATTAGAATGTTTTATTTCCTCCTTCTTGCATGGCTAATGGCATCCTATATGGCCTTGTTTTCCTCAAGAATGAAAGATAGTCCTTTGAAACCTTACGGTTGGTCAATATGGTTTGTTGTTACAGTGATTGTTATAGGAAGTTTAATTAGTGAATGGGTAAGATAGAAATATGCAAAATGATAAAAAATTAAAACAATTTTCTAAAGAATTCTTTGGTAGGTCCATGGAGTTTCTTAGTATTGAATATATTGAATTGACTGATGATGAATATATTTTTTCTTGCTACTTTAAAGAAGAATGTTCCAACCCTATGGGATTTGTTCAAGGGGGGATGATTACAGCTGCTTTAGATGATGCGACTTCTGCAGCAATGATTTCAGGTTATGACGAAAAAAAAGCTCCCATGACTACGGATTTGCATGTCTTGTTTCATAGGCCCCTGCCATTAGGATCAGCAAAAATGAAGGTTAAAATAATTAAATTAGGCAGAAGTAGCGCTACTTCAGAGGGCAGAATATATAATCTAGAGGAAAAATTAGTTGCAACCCTACTTCATACGGCCCAACCAGTTGATAGGCCTTAGTTAATTTTTGCTTCTTAATTTAAAAATTGCTAGCAAATTAATGCTCATACAGCACTGCAATGATTTATCTTCAAATAAATTCACATCTACTTCAATAAATTCATGGCCTTTTCTCTCATAAAAATCTTTAACTGACATTTCAGTAATTAAAGTAGTATCCATTTGAACAGGTCTGTAATTTTGAGATTTTGTTTGCAAGTGAACCCACGGATTCATAAATGCATTGCCTGCCAAAATCCAATTTGAACAGCCAAGTAAAAAACATAAATTTGCATAGCCAACTTCATTTGGCTGTAAAAGTTTAGGTAATTTCTTTTCGTTAGAAAGATATATTAGTGGTTTATCGCCTCCCCAATAGAATTTGAAAGCTTTACAACCTTCTTTTTTTAACTTTTCCCAGACCGTAAACGAAGCAACTGGAGCTTTATAATTCTCTTGAACTATAGGATCACCTCTATAGATAGGTTCTGGCATTGAATCTTTTAAAAGCTTAGATTCTGCATTAGCTATAATTTTTCCTTCTTGATTTTTTAAAAAAGTATTTATTTGACCTTCCTTAAAATCTTCTGAATAAACCTCAAAAGTTTCTCCATCATAAAGCGGAGAGGTTATTTTGCAGTTGGCATATCCCCTCTCAAGCCATGATTTTCCCAGTAATTCAATTACCGGATGGAGTAAATATGCTGAAACTGTTACTCCAGGGACTAGTCCACCTTTAAAGCCATACTCTTTTGCCAGTTCATCGCTATGAATTTGATTTTCAGAATCCGGAGCTGTATTTAAAGCAGTTGCTTGCCAATTCATAATCAAATCTACTTGAGTATTTTCCTCTGTTTAAAATATAGTACAAATCCTAAAGCGATAGGCCAGCTTCCTAAGACAAATTCACCAATAAAAATCTGATTAAAGCCTGTACCGTGCGCATAAATTGCAACGAGATTGAATATCCCTGCTCCGATGTAAATCATTCCAGCTGAGAAAAACCAAACTGGATTTAAAGTAACCACCCCAAGAATAGAAAATAAAAACGTGGCTACAAAAAAAGAAGTAAAGTCTCTCAAAAGAGCATTTTGTGCATCTGAGGTTAATTCATTTAAAACAAACCCAAAATCTGCTGCAGCAATTATTGGGGTGAATACCCAATTAAGTACTAAGCCCAAAAGGAAGTAGGCATAAAATATCCCTAGAAATCTTATGATGAAAGTGTAGTTCTTTTCCTCTGAAATTAATTTGAAGTAAAAATAACCGCCTAGAAATCCTGCTACCCAATGTAAAATTTTTCCTAACAAAGTTCTGTTACCGCCTAGCAATTGAGTTTGGAATAATAATTCCACCATCAAGATAAGGGCCGTTCCAATTGCTACAGAGCCAGCTACAGCATAAAGGTATTTACCTCCTAAGACACTGTATTTTGAAATCAATCCAGCTAAGGTGAAAGCAACTGTAAAACCAATGATTATTACTCCAAACAGGGCAATCCCTAACCTTTGAAAATCAAATAAAATAACCTCTAAAGATGAAATTAATCCTACTGGCATATCAACAGAGGCAAGCCAAATTAAATTAGACACTGATGAAATTGGTGTCATCAACATTACCGTAAAGAGAGCTGCAGACAGAACTGCGAATGGATATTTTGCTATTCTCATAATTATTCCGGTAAAACTTTTATTAACTTTCCTCTTGGCCCATCGGTCAAGAGATAAATAAATCCATTTGGTGAAGCTTGAATATTTCTAAGTCTAGAATTCAACTTTGTAAAAAGACTTTCTTGATTGTCTTTTCCAGTTTGAGAAAAAGTAACTTTTTTAACATCTTTGGAAACCAAAGCTGTTACTAAAAAACTATTTTTCAATTCTGGATATTTATTGCCTTCATAAAAAATCATATCAGAGGGAGCAATTGATGGTGTCCAGTGTAATATAGGTTGTTCCATACCAGCTTTCTCAGTAAAAGGACTTATGACTGCTCCGGAATAATCTATGCCATAAGTAATTGCAGGCCAGCCATAGTTAAGAGACGGTTTAATCAGATTCATTTCATCTCCGCCCCTTGGTCCATGTTCATGCTCATATATTTCACCAGTTTTTGTAACAATCAATCCTTGTTGGTTTCTGTGCCCATATGAGTAAATGTCCGGCAGAGCATTCGCCAAGTTAACAAATGGATTATCAGATGGAATTGTTCCATCTTTATTTATTCTGACTATTTTTCCAAAATGATTATCTAAAGTTTGTGCTTTTTCTCGATGATCAAATCCATCTCCACTAGCTAGTAAGATTGTTCCATCATTTAAAAAAGCAATTTTGGCGCCTAGGTGAACGGGAATTCTTCTTGGCGCTTTTGCTTCAAAAATTACCTTTGTCTTTTCAAGAGAATCTTTATTCAATACGGCGGACATTAAATACAGCGTTGATTTTCCATCTGAATTACGTGCTGAATAACTAAGGTATATTAATTTGTTTGAAGCAAAGTCTGGATCAAGTACAACTTCCGAGAGACCGCCTTGACTGCTGTATTGAACCTTTGGCACATTTTTAATCTGTGTGATAGAACCATCTATCAAATTTGCAATTTTCAGCTTGCCTGGCATTTCGGTATAAATGATCTCGTCTTCGCTTAAAAACTCTAAGCTCCAAGCATCATCTAAGCCACTCAGAACTGTTTCAAACTTATAATCTGAAAAAAGACTTGTTGAAAAATATAAAACAAATAAAAAGTATTTGGCTCTCATAACTCCCCTTGATTGAAAGATTAATTATAAAAGATAAAACCTAGAGGAATAAAATAAATATCAGTTTGAAAATCATTGGTTTATCATAAATTTATGAATTTTGAACATACTCCAAAGGTTAAAGAATTAATCAATGAGGTCTCCAACTTCATGGATGAAAATATATATCCTGCTGAAGAGATATATGCGAATGAAATGAAAGCCTTTCGAGATACTGGTAATCCCTGGCAAGTTCCTAAAGTAATAGAAGAATTAAAGCTTAAAGCAAAAAAACAAGGTTTATGGAATTTTTTCTTACCTGAAAGTGAAAGTGGTTTTGGCTTAACTAATTTGGAATATGCTCCTCTAGCAGAGATTATGGGCAAAGTGAGCTTTGCCTCAGAAATTTTTAATTGTTCTGCGCCAGATACTGGGAATATGGAGGTATTAGATAAGTTTGGTTCTGACTTTCAAAAAGAAAAATGGTTACAACCTCTTTTAAAAGGCGAAATCAGGTCGGCCTTTGCAATGACGGAACCAAAAGTAGCTTCTTCTGATGCTACCAATATAGAAAGTAAGATAGAAGAGGATGGGGATGAATATGTAATAAATGGAGAAAAATGGTGGACTTCCGGATTTGGTAGGCCTGATTGCAAAGTGATGATTTTTATGGGAGTTACGAACCCAGACAATCCTAAGCACCAAAGACAGTCTCAAATACTTATTCCTACAGACGCTAAAGGTATTAAAAACCTTAGAATGTTAAGTGTTTATGGAGCAGATCACGCGCCAAATGGGCATGCTCATCTTAAATTTTCTGATGTTAGAGTTCCCAAGGAAAACTTAATTTTAGGAGAAGGTAGGGGTTTTGAAATAGCCCAAGGTAGACTTGGGCCTGGTAGGATTCATCACTGCATGAGAATCATAGGAATTGCAGAAAGAGCATTAGATTTGCTGTGTAAACGCTCTCTTAATAGGAAAGCTTTTGGCAAACCTCTGGCTGAACTGGGTGGAAACTATGATGTAATCGCTGACTGTAGAATTGAGATAGAAATGTGTAGATTGATGACTCTTAAGGCAGCTCATATGATGGATACAGCTGGGAACAAAATAGCAAAAAGTGAAATTGCTCAGATTAAAGTTGCTATTCCTTTAATGGCAACCAGAGTTATTGATAAAGCTATTCAGATTCATGGAGGTGCAGGTGTTTCTCAAGATACGCCTTTAGCTAGCTTATATGCTTCTGTGAGATTTTTAAGAATTGGAGATGGTCCAGACGAAGTGCATAGACGAACAGTTGCTAGGTATGAATTGGGTAAACACGAAAACTTATAAAGGCTATAATTCGCTTAATGTTAGATTTTAAAGAACAAAACTGCGATCTTACTCTTGCTGAAGGGCTGGAGATTTATTTAAGTTATTTGAAAGAAAATAATAAAAAAATTGGTACAGATGGATTTGATGATGATTATAAAATCTGGCAATGTCATGACTGTACCCATGTCATTTTTGGTAATGGTATAACTTTTGAAGAAGAATCCATTAATGATTTGCATGGTCTTATTTTGTGTTCTTATAAGTGGAAAGATTATCTTGCCTACTTTGACGACCCTTTTTTGAAAAATCATATGAAGTATTTATGGAAAGAAGTTGGTCTTAAAAAGACAATTATTTCGATGTTTAATATATATAAATCTATTTTTGGAATTTTAAAAATGAGATTTAAAATGAAGAAAAAATGGCCTTTAAAAGTTCCTGACTCTTACTTGGACAGAAAAATTTGTGATCTCAGAGAAGAGTATGGGATAAAAATACTTTCAGAAAGCCAAAGACCTAGGAAGTTTATTGAATGGTCTGGAGCTATCAAAAATCCTAAATAAAACTTACTCGATACTATGTTGAGTTATCAAAATGAATACTGCGATATAGCCCTAAGAGAAGGCATCGATGAATATCGTGATTATTTAAAGAAAAATAACCGCCATGTTTTGGGTGAAAATTGCTCTGAAGATGAAAAACTTACTATTTTAGGTCACGATGCAACCCATGTGATTTTTGGTTTGGACACTTCTTTGGAGGAAGAAGCCATGCTGGACTGCTGGGTAATTTTTGGTGGAGACGTCTTTAAGGTTATTAAAGAATATTATAAAGGTTCTTTGGATTTAAAAAAAACAAATGAAAAGGTTTATGATCTTGTCAAGGAAGTTGGATATTTAAAATACACTTATCTGTACTTAAGAGTGATATTCCAAAAATGGCCAAAGATTTTTTTCAGAACCAAAAAGATGAAAAAATGGTCTTATTTTTTTCCTTCAGATTTTCTTGAAAAGAAAATCTCAACTCTCAGAGAAGACTTCAATATAAAAATTCTTTCACCTGAAGAAAGAAAAATGAAGAAAATTTCTTGGCAAAGGGCTATTTCCTAATAAATTCACTTTCTTAATAATATTTTCGCTTGACAAGTATGCTACTTTGAAAGGTGAAGATTAAATTGAGGTGAAAAATGCAAAATGCTTTGTCTAGAAAGCTTCCTGTAACCGTGCTTTCAGGTTTTTTAGGTGCAGGAAAAACTACGGTTTTAAGTCATATCTTAAATAATAGAGAAAATAAAAAGGTTGCTGTCATTGTAAATGACATGAGTGAAATTAATATTGACGCCGAAATTATTAAAAATGAAATTTCTCTTAACAGAAGTGAAGAAAAACTCGTTGAAATGAGTAATGGCTGTATTTGTTGTACTCTCAGAGAAGATTTACTCAAAGAAGTAACCAATCTAGCTAATCAGGGACGTTTTGATTATTTAGTTATCGAATCTACTGGTATTTCCGAACCTTTGCCGGTTGCAGAAACATTCACATTTGCTGATGAAAATGGGATTTCTTTATCTAATGTTGCTGATTTAGATACCATGGTAACAGTTGTAGATGCAGTAAATTTCCTAAAAGATTATGAAGAAGCAAAATATCTTAAAGATAAGGGAGAGTCTTTAGGAGAAGACGACGAAAGGAGCGTAGCGGACTTATTAGTTGATCAGGTCGAATTTGCAGACTTAATTCTGATAAGTAAAACAGATCTTATTAATCACCAAACCTTAAAAAAACTTGTCGCCATTATTAAAACTTTAAACACGAAAGCTAAAATTGTTCCTATTATCAATGGTGAAGTTGAATTAGATAAGGTGTTAAACACCGGTTTGTTTGATTTTGAAGAGGCTCAAAAAGCTCCTGGTTGGCTTAAGGAAATGCGAGGGGAGCACATTCCTGAAACCGAGGAGTATGGCATTTCTAGTTTTAGCTACGAAGCAAGAAAACCTTTCCATCCAGAAAAATTTCTAAACTTTTTACATTCAACTCAAAAGTTTGGAAAACTTATTAGGTCTAAGGGTTTTTTCTGGCTTGCTACCCGACCTGAATTTGCCGGACAATGGAGTCAAGCGGGAGGAATTGCGCATTATGGGTTTGCAGGTATGTTTTGGAAAGCTGTACCTGAAAAAGATTGGCCTCAAGATGAAGAATATCTTTCTTCAATAAAGGAACAATGGGTTGAACCATTCGGGGACATGCGACAAGAGTTAGTTTTTATTGGACAACATCTTGATAAAGAAAAAATGATTAAATCTCTTGATGAATGTCTTCTAACAGAAGATGAAGTTCTCAAAGGAAGAGAATATTGGGAATCTCTTAATGATCCATTTCCTGCATGGAATGAAAGTTAAAAAAGGATTAGTGAAAGCAATTTTTAGTAAAAGCTTCTGTGACTTTGAGAATCTTGTCTCAGAGGAAGTTGAAGTTGTGGGAGTCTTACCTGTTAAATCTGAAGAGATAATTTCATTTGCAAAAAAGGTAGCCGAGAACAAACAAAACCTTGAATTGGAATTTTTTTATTCTTTGAATCAGAATAAGAAATTAGAAAGTTTTTTTTCAAAATCTTTAGATATCGATGATGTCTCTTTGATTGCAAACCATATGATAGAGGTTAGTAAAATTTTAAGAAAACTTACAGATTGTAAAAAAGTAAACATAAAATTAACTTCCTTAAGATCTCCGATGTGTCCTATCTTTCACGTTGACAATATTCCATGTAGGTTTTTGGTAACTCTCTATGGATTAGGTACAGAGTGGATTGCCCATGATGAAGTTGATTGGAAAATTTTTGAAAAAAAGGATTCAAAAGAAGCTCCACTGAAGGATACGAGAAGAATTAAAAATTTTAAAACAGGTGAATGGTGTTTACTCAAAGGGGGTTCATGGCAAGAAAATTTTAATGGGGTAGTCCACCGATCGCCTCACAAAATTGATAACAGGCTACTACTCTCAATTGATCCTGTGTTTTTTTGATTTTTTTGGTGGGCCCGGGAGGACTCGAACCTCCGACCAACGGATTATGAGTCCGCTGCTCTAACCAACTGAGCTACAGGCCCTTATGTTTTTAATCATTCTGAATGAATTTATTCGTCTAGGAAAGTTTTAAGATGCCCAGATCTTGAAGGATGTCTTAGTTTTCTTAAAGCTTTAGCCTCAATCTGCCTGATTCTCTCTCTGGTTACATCAAATTGTTTGCCAACCTCTTCCAAAGTGTGATCGGTATTCATACCAATCCCAAATCTCATTCTCAACACTTTAGCCTCCCTAGCCGTTAAGCTAGACAAGACGCCGTCAGTAGCATCGTGAAGATTATTTTCTGTAGCCGCATCAATTGGAGAGTCTTGCAAGGGGTCTTCAATAAAATCTCCTAAGGTAGTGTCGTCTTCATCTCCTATTGGAGTTTCAGTAGAAATAGGTTCTTTAGCGATTTTTAAAACTTTTCTGATTTTTTCTTCTGGCATGTCCATCTTTTCAGAAAGTTCTTCTGGTGTTGGTTCCTTACCGTGTTCTTGAAGCATTTGACGAGATATTCTGTTCAGTTTGTTGATAGTCTCAATCATATGCACAGGAATTCGAATGGTTCTTGCTTGATCAGCAATCGATCTAGTAATTGCCTGCCTAATCCACCAGGTAGCATAGGTTGAAAACTTGTATCCCCTTCTGTATTCAAATTTATCAACTGCTTTCATCAAGCCAATATTTCCTTCTTGAATGAGATCTAGAAATTGTAGCCCTCTATTTGTATATTTTTTTGCTATTGAAATAACAAGCCTTAAGTTTGCTTCAATCATGTCTTTCTTAGCTCTTCTAATTTTCGTTTCACCCTTTGCCATTTTTGAAGTAATGTCTTTTAGCTCTTGGACATTCATACCAACATTGTCGGTAAGAGATAATATTCTTTTTTGGATTTTATTTATGTCAGGTTTTACATCCTTAAGGAGCTTTGCGTAGTTTTTCTTAGAGCGAATAGTGCTATCAAGAAACTTAAAGTTCGTTTGGTTATCTCTAAAGATTTCCAAAAAGTCTTTTCTTGGCATGTTGCAATCTTGTGTGCAAATGTCATAAATTTGTCTTTCAGAGTCTCTAATTGCCTTTGCTAAAGCTCTTGCTGTTAAAGATATTGTTTCAAATCTCTTTGGTGATAACTTAAGAAACTTGAATACTTCTCCTAATTTATCGAGATCCTTTTGAGCTTTATCATTTTCTCTTCCAGATGAAGCAATAGTTTTCTGAGATTTATTATATTGTCTTTTTATAGAAGAAAATCTTTTAGCGAGTTCTTCCAAATTAATTCCAACATCTTCTTCATCATCATCATCTGCTTCAGCTGCAACTTCTTCAGTTGAAGGCGGAAGATCTTCTTCTATATCCATAAAACCTACAACTAAATCTGTAATTCTTTTGTCTTCTTTTTTGATTAATTCATATTCCAGTAAAACATCCTCAATGATTCCTGGATAAAAGGCACAGGCATGAAGCAAATCTCTTGCCCCTTCTTCGATACGTTTTGCAATGGCAATCTCGCCTTCTCTGGTTAATAAGTCAACAGAGCCCATTTCTCTCATGTAGAGCCTTACAGGATCGGTAGTTCTGCCAACTTCCGACTCAATGGTGCCCATTTCGTTTTCAGTTGGGGTTTCAGGCGTATCTTGATTTGCAGGAGAAAAATTAGACCCTTCATCTGGAGCCTCTTCTAAAACTTGAAGACCTAAATCATTTATTATCTGGATAACCTCATCTAGCTGATCAGGATCAGAAACTTCATCGGGTAAGTAATCGTTTATGTCGGCAAAGGTGATGTATCCCTGTTCTCTGCCTTTTTCGATGAGCTCTCGCAGCCCACTATTCTCTAAATCGTCGTCAATCATATTTTGGGAAGTTGATTATATATAAGTTTGAAAGTCTTAACTATTAAATTTTAATCATTTAGAGCTTTTTAAATAAGGATAGTTCGTCCTCAGTAAGTTGCTCAAATTTAGAAGTAAGAAGTTTTTTAAGCTCTATTTTTTCTTTGGAATCCAACTCATTTTTTTCATACTTTATCTTCAATTTTTGCAAAAGATTATCTCCTTGATTTCTTTCAATGTAATCAACAGCCTGTTTTATGAACTTCAAACCCTCATCAGGACTAATTAGGTTTTGATCGTTTGATAGATCAATAAGAATGTTTTTTTGATCAGGAAACTCTTGAATGATCATAGGAAAAGATACATCAGATTTGGCTCTTAAAAAGGAAATTAAGGGACTAATTAAGAATTCATTATTATCTATAAAATAATCCAGGTTTTCAGATTTAGCTAAATCAGGATTGTGAATAATGCATTTGAGTAAGCTCTTAGTTACCTTACTCAGATCCATTTGCATGTCTTCTGGTTGAGAGTGTTTTTTAGCTTCTGGCTTTGTTGGTGAAATCTCATTGAGATCGACATCCATTTTTTTTGAAAACTCATTGATCAAAATATTTTTAAAGTTACCTTCTTGCATGGGCTTCACTAAAGAAACAAACTCTTTGGATGCTGCAGCTTTTCCTTCTAAAGAACTGTCATGCTTTTCTAAAATGCTTTCAAATAAATAGTCCGAAAGATTTTTTGCATCTTTTATTAGCTTAGGTAATTCGTCTTTTCCTTTTTCTAACAACAGACTTGCTGGATCATGATCATCTGGCAGGAATAAGAACTTAACTCTTTTGCCATCTTTCACAATAGGAATAGCTATTTCTAGTGCTAATTTTGAGGCATTTCTGCCTGCCTCATCTCCATCAAAACAAAAAATAACTTCATCTGTCTTTTGAAAAAGCGTTTCTAAATGAAATTTATTAGTCGCTATTCCTAATGTTGCAACGGCAATGGGTAAATCAAAGCTAAAGCAAGCCAAGACATCCATATAACCTTCCACTACTAAGATCTGACTTGGTCTTGAGTTTCTTTCTAAAACATTTGGAAGTCCATATAGTTCTCTGCTTTTTTTGAATACTCCGGATTCTGGAGTGTTGAGGTATTTGGGTTGATCTTCATCTTCTAAAACTCTTCCTCCAAATCCAACAATTTTATTTCTTCTAGAAGCAATAGGAAAAATCAATCTGTTTCTGAAAACATCATACTTTCTTTCATTTTTTGCGATTTTAAAAAGTTTAGAAGATTCTTTGGCTTCAATCTTTTTGGATTCGAAATGTTTTACAAGATTATCCCAACCTTCCAAACTTAAACCCAATTCAAATTCCCTTGAGATTTCTTCTGAAATTCCTCTTTCCTTCAAATAATATCTTATGTGTTCTCCTTCCTTTGGCTTAAGAAGATTATTCTTATAAAAGTTTTTAGCCTCATCATTAAAACGAAATAATTCATCAAATTTTTCCCTATCGTAGTTTGATTTAGTCCTTGGAATTTCCAAACCAAGGTTTTTTGCTAAAATTTCCACAGCGCCAACAAAATCTTTTGACTGATAATTCATCAAAAAACCAATAGCATTTCCTGAAGCTCTGCATTTAAAACAATAATAAAATTGCTTTTGATCACTCACGCTAAATGATGGGTTACTACCATCATCACAAAAAGGACACTGCGCCCAATGATCTTTGCCTTTTCTTTTTAAAGGAACATAAGAATCAACTAGAGAGACAATATCTGAATCCTCCAGGACTTTTTGAATAAAATCTTCAGGAATGAAATCAGACATTTTTACTTTTTTCTCTTAACCAAGATTCCAAAATTACCTGAGCAGCTAAGGCATCAATTCCTGGATTAGGTTGTATCTTATTTTTTTTAATTATTTCGTTTTGCTCCTTTGCCTCAAAAGAAGACAGTCTCTCATCATGAAGTTTACATTCTATGTTTAAAGATTTTTCAATTTTTTTCTTAAAACCTCTAACCTCTTTAGACATTTTACTTTCTGTATCGTCCATATTTATTGGGAGACCTAATATAATAAATTTTACCTCCCACTGGTTTACTAAATCTTGTATTTCTTGAAAGAGTTTTTTTTGATTTTTATAAATAATTGTTCCTTGGGTTGAGGAAGTAAGTGTAATGTCATTACCGATGGCATAACCGATATATTTTTGTCCATAATCTAAGCCTAAGATATTTGCCATTAAAAAACTTTTTCTATCTGCTCAATTAAGTCCTTGGCGAGGTTTATGCCTTGTTGATCATACAATTCTCTAAAACAAGTAGGACTCGTAATGTTTATTTCGGTCAGAAAAGATCCCAATATGTCTATGCCTGCAACCAAAATGCCGTTTTCGATTAATTTGGGTTTTATTGCATTTACAATCTCAAGATCTCTATCGTTCAATTCTCTAACTTCTGCCTTTCCTCCAGCAGCAAGATTTCCACGAAAATCATCTCCTTGAGGAATCCTGGTCACAGCAAAACCACAATCTTCACCTGAAATTAGAATGACTCTTTTATCTCCTTCAAATACTTCAGGAATGAATTTTTGTATCATCATTTTTTCTTTTTTTTCATCAATTAAGTCAAGAGTTTCGAGAAGATCTAAGTCTTCACGATGAAGTCTTTTAATGCCTTCCCCACCCATCAAACCTAAAGGTTTAATTACTACTTCGGAATTTTTATCAATAAAATCTTTAATAATCTCTTTTGAAGAAGAAACTATGGTGTCGGTAATCAAAGATGGATAATCAAGAATTGCCAATTTTTCATTGTTATCTCTAAGAGCTTTTGGATCATTAAATACTTTGACTCCCAATTTTGTAGCAGCTTCCAAAATATAAGTATTATTTATGAAGTCCATATCGAAAGGAGGATCTTGTCTCATCAATATTGCATCAAAGAAATCTAAAGACGAGATGGTATTTTTCCCTTTTTCATACCAGCTAGATTCTTCATATTTAACTGAAATAGGAGAAAATTCTGCACAAGGTTTATTAGAATTAAAAAAAAGACAATTTGGCTCAATGTAAAAAATTTCATGCCCTTTTTCTTGAGCCTCAACCATCATAGCTAAAGTTGAATCTTTTTTATAAGAAATCTGAGAGATGGGATTCATTACAAAAGCTAGTTTCATTCTATTTATTTAAAATTTTTAACATTGACAATAATACAGTAGGTACTGTTTCTGTTTTGATGACTAACTCTCCAAGAGAGATACCTTCTAAACCATTGGATTTCATTTTATCAATTTCCTTCGGAGAAAAGCCTCCTTCTGGGCCTATCGAAAAGTAAATTTCATCAAATTTCGACAAGGAATCAATATTTTTATTCTCTCCTGGATTTAGATAAAACTTATTCTCCGAAGGTATTTCAATTTGCCATTCATCTAAGGTCTTATGTCCAATTTGTGGCATCCAATTGTTTCGAGATTGTTCACAGGCTCCCGTTACAACTTTTTTCCATCTTTCTATTTTTTTTTCTGAGGGTTTTTTCAAAAACTTCGATCTTTCAGATGATAAGCAATCAACTCGATAAACTCCCAATTGAGTCACTTCATTTAAAATTTTTTCAAAATTTTTTATTTCAGAAATGCCTAATGAGATTTTTGGGAAAGTTTTTTCTTGAATCTTTGTCTCACCTATTGAAAAAATTTCACAGGTTTTTTTATTAATTAGGGAAATAGATGCTTCAAGGAATTGCCCTTTCGAATTAAATACTTCTATCTTGTCTCCTTCTCTTTTTTTTATAACTAAAAGGTGGTGAAAACTGTCTTTATCTAGTTTGTAAGTTTTGTTTTTTGTAAGTTCCTGATCGAGAAAAATTCGTGGTATTCTCATACTTTTATCTTACTGCATATATTTAGCTTGTTTTTATTTAAATGAAAATTTTTCTGATTAGACATGGTGAAGCTGCCCAATCTTGGGACCAATCAGCAGATCCAGGATTAAGTGAACTTGGGAAAGAACAAGCACTGGAGTGTTTTAATACTCTCTATGGAAAAGAAGATCTCAATCAATTTAATTTAGTCTCCAGCCCACTTAAAAGAGCTCAAGAAACTAGTTTGCATTTCAAAAAAAACTTAGACAAGCAACTGTCCTTGAATGAGGCTTTCAGAGAAATTCCATCTCCAGGAGTATCTTTATTAGAGCGTAAAAATTGGTTGCAAGAAGTTTTCAAAAAAAATATTAACGAATTGGAAAAGCCACAACAAATTTGGCAATCAAAAATTCTTTCTAATTTAAAAAGTTTTACCGAACCAACAATCATTTTCTCTCACTTCATGGTTATAAATATTGTTGTAAGTACTTTAAAAAACGATCCCAGAGTGGTTTCTTTTTATCCTGATAACTGCTCGATTACTGAAATAGAGAATAATGAAGGCAAACTAAATTTAGTATCTATAGGAAATGAATTACAAACCCACGTGAATTAATGAGAAGTAAAGATCAAAATAAAGAGGATAGAAAGTCGCTAAAATATCAAGTTGGATTAGCTCTAAGAAGATACTTCAAAGAATTAGATGGAAATAAAGCAACTAATGTTTTTGAAATGGTCATAAAAGAAGTGGAAAAACCAATGCTTGAAGAAGTGATGAAATTTTGTAATGGCAATAAATCCCAAGCCAGCAAAATATTAGGTATAAATAGAGTCACCCTTAGAACAAAACTAAAACAATACAATATAAAAAATGGCTAAAAATCGTAAAATCAAAATCAAACGAGCTCTCGTCAGTGTTTCTGACAAAACTGGCATTGTAGATTTTGCAAAAAAACTCCATAACTTGAATATAGAAATCATATCGACAGGGGGGACAGAAAAATTATTGAGAAAAAATAAAATTCCAGTAGTTCCTGCTGAAAAATTTTCAGGTTCTCCTGAAATGATGGGTGGCAGAGTTAAAACTTTGGTTCCACAAATTCATGGAGGGATTCTTTCTCGCCGAAAAGAAGATAGAGACGAAACAAAAAAACACGGTATCAAAGAAATTGATCTGGTTGTGGTGAATCTCTACCCTTTCGAAGAAACAATAAAAAAACCTAACATTGAATTGGATGAAGCAATAGAAAATATTGATATTGGAGGTCCAACAATGTTGAGATCAGCCGCTAAAAACTTTTTCCATGTCGCTGTAGTTTCGTCTCCAAATCTTTATGATTCATTTATTGCTGACTTAAAGAGTGAAAGTGGCAAGTGTTCATATGAAACTCGAAGAAAATTGTCTTTGAAAGCTTTTGAACATGTAGCAAATTATGACATTGCAATTGCAAACTTTTTATCAACTTATGATGATGAGGCTCCAGAAAACTTTTTCAGCAGTCATAAGCTTAAACAAGTATTACGGTATGGAGAAAACCCTCATCAAGAAGCAAATTTTTATATAAATTCTGGGTCTGAAGGAGCAGGCATCACTTCAGCAGAGCAAATTCAAGGAAAAGAACTTTCTTATAATAATATTGCAGATACCGATGCAGCCATTGAATGCGTTTCAAATTTTGAAAAACCCTCTTGTGTCATTGTCAAACATGCAAATCCTTGTGGCGTTGCTTCTGGGAAGACATTGTTAGAAGCCTATGAGAAAGCTTTTTCTTGTGATGAAACCTCTGCATTTGGTGGCATTATTGCTCTTAATAAAACGCTTGATAAATTTACGGCAAAAAAAATTATCGATAATCAATTTGTTGAAGTCATAGCTGCACCAGCCATTAATCCTGCTGCAAAAAAAATAATAGCTACAAAAAAAAATGTACGTCTTTTGTTAGTTAAAGATTTATTTCAAAAACCAACCGGTTTTAAAACCTTAACTATGAACCAAGGTATTCTGGTTCAAAATGTTGATGATGGTGTGGTATCAAAAAAAGACCTCAAAGTAGTAACCAAGAAAAAACCAACTTCCAAACAAGTCAATGATGCTTTATTTGCTTGGCGTGTGGGAAAATATGTCAAATCCAATGCAATTGTTTATGCGAAAAATAATATGACTCTTGGTATAGGAGCGGGTCAAATGAGCAGAATCGATAGTGCTGAAATTGCCGTTAGTAAAGCCAAAAAAGCAGGTTTTAATCTTAAAGGAGCTACTATGGCTTCGGATGCGTTTTTTCCATTTAGAGATAGCATTGATGAAGCTGCAAAGAATGGAATCCAATGTGTTATTCAACCTGGTGGATCGATAAGAGATAAAGAAGTTATTGCAGCAGCTAATGAAGCAAATATGATCATGTTTTTCACCAGCATGCGTCACTTCAGACATTGATATGAGAGTTTTGGTAATAGGTTCTGGCGGAAGAGAACACGCGCTTGTTTGGAAACTTGCTCAAAGCAGTTTGTGTGAAAAAGTTTTTGTTGCTCCTGGAAATGCCGGTACTGCTGATGAGCCAAAAACAGAAAACGTTGACTTAAGTGCCGAAGATTTAGATGGGCTATTGGATTTTGCAAAAAACAAAGAAATTGATCTAACTATTGTCGGTCCTGAGGCTCCTTTAGTCTTAGGTCTGATTGATTTATTTGAAAAAAATAATTTGCTTTGTTTGGGTCCCAATAAACTTGCTGCGCAAATGGAAGGCTCAAAGATTTTCATGAAAGATGTTTTGAAGAAAGGAAACATTCCTACTGCAACTTATGAAGTATTTTCAGATCCTGAGCCTGCAAGAGAATATTTAAAAACATGCGATATCCCAATTGTCCTTAAAGCAGATGGCCTTGCAGGCGGGAAAGGTGTAATCGTTGCTTTTTCTAGAGAAGAAGCCTTAGAAGCTTTGAACTCTTTAATGGTAGATCAAAAACTTGGTTCTGCAGGAGATAATCTTGTTATTGAAGAATTCCTTAAAGGCGAAGAAGCCAGTTTCATTGTTTTGTGTGATGGTGAAAGTGTAATTCCTTTGGCAAGTTCTCAAGATCACAAACAAAGAGATGATGGTGACAAAGGACCTAATACAGGTGGGATGGGAGCATATTCCCCTACTCCCTTAATTACTGAAGAGCTAAATGAAGAAATTATGAATGAAATAATTCTCCCGACCTTGGCTGAATTAAAACGAAGAAACATAGAATATAAAGGTTTTTTATATGCTGGTTTGATGATCGATGATCAAAAAATTAAAGTCTTGGAATACAACTGTAGGTTTGGGGATCCAGAAACTCAGCCGATATTAATGAGAATGAAAAGCGATTTTCTTGATTTATGTTTAAAGGCTGCTAAACAAGAACTAAAAGGAGAACAAATTGAGTGGGATGAAAGATTTGCTTTAGGAGTTGTAATGGCTTCGAAAGGCTATCCTGAAAAATATGAAACTGGTTTTCCAATCTTGGGAATAAAAGAAGAGAATGAAACATCAAAGGTATTTCATTGTGGAACAAAGAAAGAAGAAGAAGAAATTCTTTCAAATGGCGGTCGAGTTCTTTGTGTTACTGGACTAGGAAATGATTTAGATACTGCTTTTGAAAAAGCTTATGAGACAACTTCAAAAATTAGTTGGAGTGGAGCTTTTTACAGAAAAGATATTGGAAAAAGGAATCAGTAAATTTTAGAGAAGTATTTCTCGAAGTGCTTCACCTGGACTTGGCTCTCGCATAAAACTTTCACCAATAAGAAAACTATGAATACCTTCCTCTTTAGAAGATAAAATATCTTCTCTTGAACTAATGCCGCTTTCAGATACCACAATCACATCTTTGGATATTTGCTTTGCTAATTCTATTGCTAAATTTTTATCGACCTCAAATGTTGTGAGATCTCTATTATTAATACCTACTAACCTTGGATCGATGGATAAGGCTGTATTCAATTCATCTTCCGAGTGAACTTCAATCAAAACATCCAAATTTAACTCTTCTGCCAATTTAGAAAAGTCCTTCAATTGTGCTAAATCAAGAGCAGCAACTATCAAAAGTATACAGTCTCCTCCTGAAGCTTTTGTTTCGTATATTTGATAAGGATCAATCATGAAATCTTTTCTTAAAATTGGTAATGTGCAAGTGTTCCGTACCATGTCCAAGTACTCCAATTTTCCTTGAAAAAATGGTTCGTCTGTGAGGATACTTAAAGAAGTGGCACCATTAGCTTCATAACCTTCTGCAATCTTTTTCGGCTCAAAATCCTGCCTTATAAGGCCTTTGCTGGGTGATGCCTTTTTAATTTCAGCAATAATAGCTGTTTCTTCCTTAGAAACCCTAGTTGAAATTGCTTCAATAAAGCCTCTTTTCTCATATTTTTCAAAATCTTCCTCTAACGAAGAAATCGGCCTATAAGAACTAGACTTTTTGACTGTTTCTTTAGTAGTTTCTATTATTTTATTAAGCTGATTCATTAAAATTATTAGAAAAAGTAGCTAATTCCTTAAGCTTATCAAAGCCTGATCCTGACTTTATTACGTCAATTGCTATCTCAAATGCTTTTTCAAAGCTAGTTACTAAGTCAGAAACATAAATTACAGCAGCGGAGTTTAAACTTGTTATATCTTCGCCTGATTTAAAGCCTTTATTTTGGAGAGTTGTTTCTATAAGTTCTAGACTTTTTGAAGGAGAGTCTATTTGAAGATCATTTAAATCATCATGATGAATATCAAAATCTTTTGGATCAATTTCATACTCTTTAATTTTGTTATTTTCCAATTCCGCCACAAATGTTTTGTCTACTGAACTAATTTCATCAAGACCATCTTTTGAATGAAAGACCATCGCTTTAATTGTTCCAAGATTTTTTAGAGTTTCTGCAACAGGCAAAACCCATTTAGGATCATAAACCCCAATACATTGTCTTTTTGCACCTGCAGGATTTGTAAGTGGTCCAAGCAAATTAAAAATAGTTTTATCAGCAATTCGTTTTCTTACTGGCATGACATATTTCATTCCTGGATGAAAATTTTGAGCGAACATAAATCCAATTCCAATTTCCTCAATACATTTAGCAACTTGATTTGGACTAAGACTCAAATTCACATCAGCTGCTTCTAAAACGTCAGCACTGCCACTTTTGCCGGTTGCTGTCCTGTTACCGTGTTTTGCAATTTTTATGTTTGCTGCTGCTGATACCAAACCTGCAGTAGTAGATACGTTCATCATACTTTTTCCAAGTCCTCCTGTTCCGCAACAGTCAACAAGATTATCTTTCTCTTTCAAATCAACTTTTAAAGACGCAGCTCTCATTGCAAGGACAGCTCCAGTCAGTTCATCTGATGTTTCTCCTTTTCCCGAAAGGCTAAGAAGAAAGTTTTCAATTTCTTGATCTGAAATCTTTCCAATAAAAATTTCTTGCATGACGTATGCAGTTTCTTCCTGAGAAAGATTTTTTGAAGAAACTTTAGATATGATTTCGGTTGAATTCATATTGTATTTAAAAAATTAGAAAGAAGTTTTTTCCCATCTTCGGTCATGATTGATTCTGGATGAAACTGAACTCCACTCACATTCAATTTACAATGTTGAATTCCCATAATAGAACCATCAACAGTTCTCGCGTTAACAATAAAATCTTCAGAAAGGGTTTTTTCCTCAATGACTAAAGAGTGATATCTGGTTGCAGTGAAATTATCAGGCATGCCTTCAAATAAAAAATTACCATCATGCTGAATTTCAGAGGTTTTGCCATGCATAAGTTCTTTAGCTTTTATGATATTTGCACCAAAGACTGCACCAATGGCTTGATGTCCCAAACATACACCTAATATAGGCTTATTTTCCTTAAAAGAATCAATAACTTGCATCGATATCCCAGACTCTTTTGGGGTGCATGGTCCTGGAGAAATTACAATATATTTAGGATCCAATTTCTCTATTTCTTCTATCGTTATTTGGTCGTTTCTGAAAGTTTTAACGTCTTGTCCTAACTCTCCAAAGTATTGAACAAGGTTATAAGTAAAAGAGTCGTAATTGTCGATCATCAATAACATTCAAGAACCTATATTATTAATTGCTTTAACTATTGCCATTGATTTATTGTTTACTTCTTCCCATTCATGCTCTGCAACAGAATCGGCAACTATGCCTCCACCAGCTCCAACGTATATTTTTTTATCTTTGATGACAGCACTTCTGATGACAATAGCAGTATCCATATTACCTGACCAAGATATGTACCCTACTGCTCCGCCATATATTCTTCTTCTTGAAACTTCTAGTTCATCAATAATTTCCATAGCCCTGACTTTGGGGGCACCTGTTAGAGTTCCTGCTGGGAAAGTTGCTCTTAGTGCGTCTATCGGAGAGATATTGTCTCTAACCTTTCCAACTACATTGGAGACCAAATGCATTACATGAGAGTATCTTTCGATAATCATTTTTTCATTAGTATTTACTGATCCAATTTCAGCAACTCTTCCGATATCGTTGCGACCTAAATCTATAAGCATTAAATGTTCTGCTAATTCTTTTGGATCATTTTTGAGTTCGTCCTCAAGTTGTTGGTCTTCTTTTTTATTTTTTCCTCTAGGTTTGGTTCCAGCAATTGGTCTGACGGTAATATCCCCATGCTCAAGTCTTACTAAAATTTCTGGAGATGATCCAACTAATTGGTAATCTCCAAAATCCAAGAAAAACATGTAAGGAGAAGGATTTAATTTTCTAAGGGATTTATAAAGTTCAAAGGGAGGAAGATCAAAATCTGCTGATCTTTCCTGAGCAAAGACGACCTGCATTACGTCTCCCTCAATTATATAATCCTTTATTTTTTCAATACACTTTGTGTATTGTTCAAAATTCATATTTGATTTGAAAGTTATTTCATTTTTGGATGTAACTTCTTCAGTTTTACTATCATCTTGAGATTCTAGTCTTTCTATCAACTCATCAATCTCACTAAATGTTTCTGAGTATGAATTTTCAATATTTGGATTTGAATAAAAAACAACTTCCAAAGTTTTTTCTAGGTTATCAAAAATCATCACTTTGTCAGATATAAGTAAATTTATATCTTCTATTTCATGAGCTTGATTTTTTGAAGTATTTTGAAGTTTAGTTTCTATTAACCTAATAGATTCGTAGCCAAAAAAACCAACTAATCCTCCTGAAAAAATTGGCAAATCTCCTGTATCGGGATAAAAATTTTCTTCTAAATAATTTTCAATAAATTTTAAGGGATCAGATGAGGAAATTTTTTCTTCAATACCCTTTAAATTTAGAAAAATTTCAGAATTCTTAACTTTAATTGAAGATTCAGAGGGTAATCCAATAATTGAATATCTACCCCATTTCATGTCAACTTCTGCGGATTCTAGAAAATAAGAGCCTTTTGACTTAAATTTATCAAAAATATCAATAGGTATAAGCTTTTCAGCCTTTACTTTCTTTGATAAAGGTACACGATTATATGTACCTTTTTGATTATAAAATTCCTTTTCTTTCATTTAATTTAGGACTAGTTTTGAATTATTCTTAATATTATGTGAAGAAAACCAACCTTTAGATAGTTCTATAGCATATTTAGCAGGTTCAGATGAGCATACTGAATCAAGCGACCTTGGAGATAATTCCTTTACTTCAATCAAAGTCATATCTTCTCTAAAGAAACCAAGGTCTAAAGGAATATAAGTATTTTTCATCCACATGCATCTTTTACCTTCATTTTTCCAAATGAATAACATTCCATCTGAATTTGATAAATCTTTTCTATACATGAGACCTTTTGATTTTTCTCTTTGAGAAATAGCCAATTCTACGCATATATTTACTTTCTCAATAGAAATTGAGCTGCATTCTTTATCAGAACTAGCTAAACCTGGAGACAATAAAAGAAGAAAAAGTAATTTAATCAATTAAAGATTTTAAATTTGAAATTGTGTCTTTGTAATTTTTTGTATTAAAAATAGCAGATCCAGCAACAAAAGTATCTGCGCCTGCCTTGGAAACCTCCGAAATATTTTCTTTTGAGATACCTCCATCTACTTCTAACCTAATTTCTTTATCCAGAGAATCTATCTTCTTTCTTAGCTTTTTAATTTTAGGAATTGTTGAATCTATGAACTTTTGTCCTCCAAAACCGGGGTTAACGCTCATAAGTAAAACCAAATCTAATTCAGGCAGAATTGAATTTATTGTGCTTAAAGGTGTAGCAGGATTAAGGACCATGCCAGCTTTTAATTCGTAATTCTTTATCGTTTGGACGCATTTATGTATGTGTTCAGTCGCTTCTGGATGAAAACTTATTACAGACGCTCCTGCTTCAGCAAAATCGTCAATCAGCCTTTCCACTGGCTTAACCATCAAATGCACATCAATTGGAGCTTTAATTCCATAATCAATTAAAGACTTACATACCATAGGTCCAATAGTAAGATTGGGAACGTAGTGATTATCCATAACGTCAAAGTGAACCCAGTCAGCCCCAGCTGATAACACAGCGTCAACTTCTTTGCCAAGCTGCGAAAAATCTGCAGATAAAATTGATGGAGCGATTACATTCTTTTGTTTGGCCATAGACAGAAGTTTACTATTCGACTACTAACCCGTCTAACAAGTTCAACTCTTTTTTTGAGTTTAAATTTACTAAATCTCCTGAATAAATCTCTCCTGTAACTTCATTTTGTTTTACATACTTTTTAAGTAAATCAGTCCATAAATCATAATAATCCTCTTTGAAATCTTTGAAAATTTTTGGATTTATTACAGCAATGCCTGCATAAGTTAAATTGTTTTTTGTTTTTAAATTTTTTACGATGCCAGTTTCAAGGTATGCATCTTTTGATTTTTTTTCTTCAACAAAAATTAAATGAGCCGCTTTTCTTAATTTAAAGTCTATAAACTTTTCAAGAGGATAATCGCTCCATAGATCCCCACTTAATAATAAAAAAGGTTCTCTATGAATAAGTCTTTTAGCTTTTATCAGAGCACCACCAGTGCCTTGAATTTCTTCCTCATGAGAATATTTTATTTTTAAGCCATATTTTTCTCCTTTACCAATCGATCTAATAATTTTATCTGATAAGTAGTGTGTATTTATGACTACATCATTGAAGCCTGCCTTTTTAATTTTTTTTAAATTCCAATAAATCAGAGGTTTATTATTAATTTTGATTAATGGCTTGGGTAATTTTTCTGTGAGAGGTCTAAGCCTCTTTCCATAACCAGCTGCCAGAATAAATACTTTCATGATGCTTTTAACCGTTGCTCCAAAATCGGTATTAAATTCTTAAAAAAATTACTATATCTTTTTGTATCGCCATATTCTAAAGAAGAAGTTATTAAGTATTTAAGAATGGTTTTAAAATCTTTTAATCTCTCTGACCTCTTTAATTCTAAAAATACCTGAGATAATTTTCCTAATATTCTTATCTGTCTTTGAAGACTTGCAAAATCAATCATTCTTTTAACATCTATAGATTTAAGTGAAGCGCTCTTTGCTATTTGAGAGTTTTCAACATAAAAATCAAGCCAATTAATTATTTCGTCATCAGTCCACTTAATATATAGATCTTTAAATATAGAAGCTAAATCTATGCCCAAAGGGCCTATCAAAGCATCTTGAAAATCAATTACACCAATTTTTTCTTCCGACAAAGACATTAGATTTCTTGATTCAAAATCATAATGGTTTATTACCTGAGGATAATCTCTAAGTTCAGAAATTATTATCGAATAAAATTCATCAATTTCTTCTTTTAAACTTTCAAGTTCAGGTACTTCTAAAAATTCTTCTAAAAAGAATTTTTTAAATAAATTTAAATTATTTTCTGTAACTTTTTCAAAGTCAGAAAATATGTCTTTATCTAATTTTATAACTTCAATTTTATGGATTTGTTTTATTGCTAATTTGATTAGTTTATTTGAATTTTTTTTATTCAAATAAAATTGCAAAACGTCATCGCCAAAATCTTCAACAATTAAATGCCCAAGGGAGTTATTTTTAAAATAAATATCTGGCACATTTACTTCTGCCTGTTTAAATATTTTTGCCTTAGTGTAAAAGGATTCAATACTTTCATCTATTCCCTCAGGAACAACCATTAATATAGAGCTGTTATCTTTAAAAGGAATTCGAAAAAATGTCCTTTGACTAGACTCTATTCGAAGCTTTTGACCTTGAGATAGAATGTCTTCATTTGATACACCAGTGCTTTCTGATACCCACTTGAGGGATTCAGTAGAAATATCGCTTAGCTGAATCAAAATTTTTAGGAGTCTATAGCCTCTTGAGGAGGAGGAATGTCATCTGGTACAAAAAAGTCTGGCGCTAACTGAGCAAAAGGTACTTCAGCATATTTTGAAAAATCTTTTACTCCATTATCAGCCAACAAATTATCATCGATACAAAAGTTACCTGTAAAATCTTTAGAATTTTTTGTAAGAATTACATAAGCAGCATCGGCCATAATTTCAGGAGTTCTAGACACTTTTACAGTTTCATCTCCACCAAGAATATTTTTTACTGCAGCTGTTGCAATAGCTGTTCTGGGCCATAAAGCATTTACTGCAACGCCTTGTTCTTTAAATTCCTCAGCCATTCCCAATACACAAAGGCTCATCCCGAATTTAGCTATCGAATAAGCCACGCTGTTTGCAAACCATTTAGGATTCATATCTAAAGGAGGAGATAAATTCAAAATATGGGGATTTTCAACTTTAAGTAAATAAGGAAGGCATTTCTTTGATGTTAAAAAAGTTCCCCTTGCATTTATTTGATTCATCAAATCATATCTTTTCATATCGGTTTGCATGGTATTGGTTAATTGTATAGCGCTGGCATTATTTACACATATATCAATGCCGCCAAAATGGTCAGCTCCCTTATTAACTGCTTCTTCCAATTGATCTTCAAATCTCACATCACATAAAACAGGAAAAGCTTTTCCTCCTGCTTCTTCAACTTCTTCAGCAGCTGTATAAATTGTTCCAGGAAGCTTTGGGTGTGGTTCAGCTGTTTTAGCAGCTAAAATTACATTAGCTCCATCTTGAGCTGCTCTTTTTGCAATTGCCAGTCCAATTCCTCTTGAAGCTCCTGAAATGAATAAGGTTTTGTTTGTTAATTTGCTCATAAAAGTTCCTATTTAAAAGAATTATTTTAAACACAATTAAAATTCTGTATATCTCTAATATTAAATTTTTTTAAAGGTAAAATAGCATTCTTGAATAAAATATTTAATTTTCTTTTTTTCACTGCTTTTTATTTTGGTAGCTTATTTGCTTCTAATATTGAATTTGAAGCAGATAAAACGTCCTTTGATACTAAAAATGAATTTTTATTGTTAGAAGGCAATGTATTTCTAAAAATTGAAAATCTTCAATTCAAAGCAGACCAAGTAAGTTTGGACAATAAAAATAAAGTTTTTTCTAGCGAAAAGATTAGCTTTTCTACCTTGGATGATTTTATTTATGGGCAAACCAAGTTTGTGAGTATTTCTAAAGATGAAACGTTAATGAAAGATGTAGAATTTTCAAGCTGCCCATGTGAGAACAAAATATGGTGGGTTGAGTCTAAAGAATTAAAATTCCAAAACAGCAATAATATCCTTTCAGCTAAGAAGAGTAAGCTTATAGTTCAAGGTAGAACTCTTGCTTATTTGAATAGTGCAAATTTCCCCATAAGCGCAAAAAGGAAGAGCGGTATTCTTCTGCCAGAAATCTCTATAAATGAAAGATCAGGTCTTGATGTAAAAATTCCAGTTTATCTTAATCTCAGAGAAAATCTTGATTTGACCTTAGAGCCTAGATTGATGACTCAAAGAGGTTATGGAATTACTAACCAACTTAGATATTTAGGAAAAAATTATGATGGATATTTTAATTCTTCCTTTCTAAAGGACGATGAATCGACTTTTAAAACTTTAGAAACTGATGACCTAAGATGGTCATATAATCTATCTCATCAGCAAAAAATTGGGTCTTCTTTATTTTTTAACTTAAATACTTCATCTTCAGGAGATCCATTCTATTTATCGGACTTAGGAAGTTTTATGAGTGGATTATCTAGAACTTATGTTTTGCCTCAGAAAGGTGATATTACTTACTTTAAAGATAACTTATTTATTAGAGCAGATATTAATTCATTTAAAATAACTAATCCCTTGGGGACTAATCAGTTTCAAAGAGTTCCTGGGCTTGAAGTTAGATATTTTTTAAATAAAAGTGATACTAGTTTTAATTTAAATGCAGATTTAGGATATTTCAGAAAAGGAGGTTCATTTAGGAATAACGAAAGAGAAAACCTAAAAAAACTATCATTAAGACCAAGTATTTCTCATGCCTTTTCCAAAAAAAATTACTTTCTAAGAACCGATATCTCTCTAAATTATTTCTTGCTTGAGAAAAATGGAAAAAAGGAAAGTGAGTTTTTACCTTCTTTAAAAATCAAACAGTCTCTCAAATTTTATAAATTAAAAGATAATTCAAAATTGCTTTTAAAGCCTTTTTTTGATTTTTACATTTCAGATCAAAAAAAAATTATCAATAATCTTACTGTTGATTCTGGGCTAAGGATGTCCTCACTAAATGAAAGTCCTGTATTTGGAGATTTATTTTTAAGCAATCAAAGAGATGTAAATTTAGGATCGAGCTTTAGGCTGAAAAATTATGATGGCTCGGTTTTAAACTTTAGCGCAGAAAAATTATATTCCTTTGGAGAGAAAAAACTTTTTTTTGAGAATTTCAGATTAGATTTTCCTGATCCCTTTTCAATAAAAATGAATTATAAAACTAGTTCTAAGATTAATTATTCTTCAGAATTTTCAATTGATAAAAACAATAATTTTTCTTCTTATAGAAATTCCATAAAAATAAATTCTCTTAATTTTAAGCTAACATTTGACCATTATCTTGTAAGAAATATTAATGTTTTTAATCTGAATAAAAATATCAATGAAATCAAAAAAATAAACTCTTTTGATATTTCAAGTACTTTCAATTTTAATGAAAACTGGAGTGGAGGATTTAAATTCATAAATGATATAGAACAAAAGAAGAACATAAATTCTGTCTTAACATTAGATTATGAAAATGATGGATTAAGTATTGGGATTGCATATATGAAATCTATAGAGCTTGATTGGGTAAGTATTTTGGAAAATAGAGTATTTAAAGATTATCATAAAGACAGATTTAGATTGTTTTTCGAACTCAAAGGCCTTGGATCATTAGGAAGGCCGAAAGAAGACTACATAAAAAGAAGGAATTTATGAAAATTTTATGCCTATTACTTTTTAGTCAAATAATTTTGGCTAATGTTAATTTTGTAGACAGAATTGGTGTAATTGTCGAAGAAGGGATAATTATGGAATCTGAAGTTAATAATGCTTTAGAACAAGCAATAAAAAATTTAAAAAAAAATGGTAATCAAATTCCTCCAAGAGAGTTTCTGTTCAATAATGTTCTTGAAAAATTGATCATGGATGAAATTCTTATGCAGAAAGCTAAAAAATTTGGAATAAGGATTAGCGATCAAGAACTTAATGAATCGTTAATTAGGATTGCAAGACAAGAAGATTTAAATCTTAAAGAGTTTAAAGAAAAAGTTGAAAAAGAAGGAGATACCTTCAAGTCATTTAGAGAAATTATAAAAAAAGAAATGATGATTCGAAGAGTTCAGTCTGGATTAGTTAGGCCTAAAATAGTAATTTCAGAACAAGAAATTGAAAATTATATCAACTCCTCTGAAGGAGAAGAGCTCATTTCTACCGAATATAAAATAGAACAAATTCTTTTAAAATTTCCTACTAATTTGAACGAACAAATTAAAGATAGATTTATAAATCAAGCTGAAGACATAAAAAAAGAAATAAATGATGGATTAGATTTCCAAGATGCAATAAAGAAATATTCAGATTTGAAAGAAGAAGAAAATTTTGGAGGAATATATTGGAAAAAAATCTCAGAAGTCCCCTCTATTTTTGAAAAAAAATTAAAAAGCATGAAACTTAATGATTTTTTTGGGCCCATAGAAAGTGGAGCAGGAATTCATATTATAAAACTTTCAGGCATTAGAGGAGATTCTATTAAAGTTGAGGAACAATCTTTAGTTCAACATATTCTCATAGAAACTTCTGAAATAAGAAGTGAAAAGCAAGCCGAAGATTTAATAAATAATCTATATGACAGAGCCCAAGAAGAAGATTTAGGAATATTAGCAAGAATTTATTCAGACGATCCTGGATCAAAACTTAATGCTGGAAAATTGAATTGGGCTCCAGAGGGTGTTTATGATGAAAATTTTGAAACTACCATCAAGAAAGTTAAGTTAGGTGAAATAAGCAGGCCCTTTAAAAGTTCTTTTGGATGGCACATTCTTAAAGTTTTAGAAAAAAGAGAAAAAAATATATCAGACGAGATGATAAAAGATAAAGCCTTTGGCATTCTCTTTAACAGAAAGTTTAACGAACAACTCCAAAACACACTGGAAGAAATAAGATCTGAATCTTTTGTAGATATAAAAATTTCTTCTTCATGAACAAATTCTTTATTTCTCCTGGCGACCCTGCTGGAATTGGACCTGAAATAACTCTTAAAGCATTATCAAATAATGAAGATTTACAAAATAAGTTTGTTTTAGCTGGTGATAAAGCTTTCTACCAAAGTTTGATTAATAAACATAATTTAAAAGTAAATTTAATTGATGAAGGTTCTAGAGATGAGGGTATTAATTTCAAACATTTTCCACTTCAAAATACAGTTTCTATCGGTGAGCCAAACGTAGCTAATGCAAACTACATTATTGATATCCTTTCTCACGGTGCTTTAGGCTGTCTCAAAAAGGAATTTAAAGGTCTTATTACTGGACCAATTAATAAAGAATTGATTAATGAATCTGGATTTGAATTTTCTGGTCATACTGAATTTCTATCAGATATTGCTAATGCAAAAAAAGTAGTGATGCTTTTAGTGAATAAAAAACTTAAGATTGCGCTTCTTACAACCCATATTCCGCTATCTGAAGTTCCATCTAAAATATCAAAAAAGAACTTAGAAGAGACCGTGTCTATTATTTCTGAAGAAATTAAAAATATTTGGAAAATTGAAAATCCTTCTATATGTCTTTTAGGCCTAAATCCTCACGCTGGTGAGGGTGGCTATATAGGTCATGAGGATGAGGAAATTTTAAAACCTTTTGTGAGTGCCTCTGAGGAGAATGTTTATGGTCCAATATCTGCTGACACAGCATTTATTGAAAAAAATATAAAAAAATATGATGTTTTTCTTGCTATGTATCATGATCAAGGTTTGCCTGTAATCAAATCAATGGGTTTTGGAAATACACTAAACGTTACTTTGGGATTGCCTTTCATTAGAATTTCAGTAGATCATGGAACGGCATATGAAATAGCAGGAAAGAATAAAGCTGATTTTTCCAGCATGGAAGAAGCTTTAAAAACATCGGCTTCGCTGCTTTAAAATGCAAGCGAAAAAAAGATTTGGGCAAAACTTCTTAACAGACAGAAAACTATTAGAGGATTTAGTAAGTCTTATAAAAGTATCTGATCAGGATAAATTTTTGGAAATTGGTCCAGGTAAAGGTGATTTAACAGAAAGCTTAATAAACTTATGTGACTCTTACTTTGGAGTTGAAGTAGACAAAGATTTATTGGTTTTTTTAAGAAATAAGTTCCCAGAAAATAAAAAAGCCTTTATTGATGGAGATATCTTAAAGCTGCATCCCTCAAAAATTTATTCTTCAAATAAGTTTAGAGTTGTCGGAAATATTCCATACAACATATCAAGCCCTATCTTAGAATGGTGCGAAAAGCATTATGCAAAAATATACGATATACATTTTATGCTTCAAAAAGAGTTTGCTCTAAGGTGTGCTGGAAGTGAAAGGACTTCATCTTATGGCAGGCTCAGTGTTATTTGTAACTATTTGTATGAAGTTACAATTTTAAAAGAAGTTTCAAAAGATTTTTTTAACCCCGCACCTAAAGTAGATAGTTTATTTGTAAGGTTTTCTCCAAAGAAAAAAGAAGTTGATCATAAAGAGTTAAGAAACTTAAAACAAGTTACGAGAGCCTTATTTAATAAGAAGAGAAAAAAAATTTCTAATTCTCTTGAAGATGTCATTCAAAAAGAAAATATCAAAAAACTAGATCTGAATTTTAATCTTCGTCCTGACGAACTTTCTTTAGATGAATATCTTCAAATATCTTCATTGGTAAAGAACAATGGCTAATTATGTAGTTGGAGATATTCAAGGATGTTTCGAAGAGTTTAAAAATGGTTTAGAGCTTATAAAGTTTAACAGTTCAAAAGACTTTCTATGGATTACAGGTGATTTAGTTAATAGAGGTCCAGATTCTTTAAAAGTCCTAGAACATGTAATGAAAATTAAAAATTCAGTTCATATAGTCCTAGGTAATCACGACTTACATTATTTAAATTGTTTTTTTAACAAAAAAAAACTTAATGACGATGATACTTTTCAATCTCTCATAATTCATAAAAAAAATACAAAAATGGCTAAGTTTCTTTTAAAACAACCTTTTGTATTCTCAAAAAAAATTCTTACTAAAAAAAAGGTCATTAAAGTTGCCATGGTTCACGCAGGTATCCCAAGGAACATGACGCTTAAAAAAGCTGAAACTTTATCTAAGCTTTGTGGATTGGAATTAATAAAAAATCCTACAAACAGTTTAAAAAAAATTTTTGAAGATAAAAAAAATTTTCTTAGTGTTGATGCTTTTAGTGGTTTAGTAAATTTTTTTACAAGAGTTAGAGTGATAAATAAGAATGGATTACCTAATTTCGCTTTTAAGGGGAGAAAAAAGAACATTCCTTCAAATTTAGTTCCTTGGTTTAAAAAAGAAAATAAAATAATGGAAGACCTCGATTATTTGGTATTTGGCCATTGGGCCGCTCTTCAAGGCAAAACAGATATATCTAATATTATCGCCTTAGATACTGGATGTTGTTGGGGAAAAGAATTAACATTTTTAAGATTAGAAGATCAAAAAAAATTTGTGATAAAAAGTAAGCAAGGATGAAAATTTTCTTAGTAGGCGGAGCAATAAGGGATGAGATATTAGGCATTCCTTTCAGTGAAAAAGATTGGGTTGTTGTAAATTCCTCTCACAAAGAAATGATAAAGCAAGGCTTTAAACAAGTGGGGAAAAACTTTCCAGTTTACTTACATCCCAAAACAAAAGAGGAATATGCTTTAGCCAGAAAAGAAAGAAAAACAGGAAAAGGTCATAAGAATTTTTCTTTTAATACAAAATCTGACATTTCTCTTAAAGAAGATTTAAAGAGAAGAGATATTACAATTAATGCTATTGCTAAAGATAAATCTGGAAAATTATATGATCCTTTTGGAGGAATTAAAGATCTAAGGGATAGAAAAATAAGAATAGTTTCAAAAGCTTTCTCTGAGGATCCTTTGAGGCTTTTTAGAGTTGCAAGATTTAAGTCAAAACTTTCTGATTTAAATTTTTCAATTTCTCGACATACTTTGGAAGTTTTAAAGAAAATATCTTCAAGTAATGAAATCGATTTTCTTTCAGGAGAAAGAATTTGGGATGAAACGCAAAAGGCTCTTGGTTATAAAAATTCAAGTAAATATTTTTCCACTTTAAAAAAAGTAGAGGCACTCAAATACTTTGATGGGCTTGAAAAGACCTACTCTAAAAATTTGAAGTTTCTTAAAAAAATGGATAAAGAAAGAAATATGGTTCTTGAAAAATGGGCGATAATTAATCTAAATTCTAGTCAGGCAGAAGTACTCGAAAAAAAGATTAGAGTACCAAATAAAATTTCAAGTTTTAGAAAAACTCTTAATGAAATTTTTCAATTAATTAAAAATAAAAATATTAACGAAAAAAAACTTTTATCTAGCATAAATGGTATGAACTTTTTTAGAAACGAAACGAATTTGTTAAATTCGTTAAATTTACTTCAAAGATTAAAAATAATTTCATCTGAAAAAAATAAAAATTGGAAATCTCTCTTAAATAATCTAAAAAAAATCAAAGTCAAAACTTCTGGCTTAAGTGCTAAAGAAATTAAAGAAAAAATTTTTCATGAGAGATTAAAAGTAATAAAGGATAATAAAAATGACTTATAAAACTGCCTTAATAACCGGAGGAGCAATTAGAATTGGCAAAGATATTTGCAAAAAGCTTCATGGAAACGGTTACAACATTATTTGTCATTACAATAAATCAGAAAATGAAGCAAAAGATCTTAAATCTGAATTAAACAAATTAAGAGAAAATAGTTGTGAAATTTTTTGCTTAGATCTTAATGATTTTGAGCAAGTAGAAGAGCTCGTAAACAAGATTAGCAATAATTTTAATTCTCTGGACGTTTTGGTAAATAACGCTTCTTCTTTTTTTAAAACAGATATAGAAAATCATGATGATTCTGATTGGGATGACCTAATTAACTCAAATTTACGAGGTCCGTTTTTGTTATCAAGGCACTGCAAAAAAATGCTGTCAAAATCTAATGGGTTAATAATTAATATATCTGATGCGATGGTCAACAGAGGAATGAAAAATTATGTTATTTACTCTATAGCAAAAGCAGGACTTGAAAATTTAACCAAAACTCTTGCACGTGAGTTTGCTCCTGAAGTGAGAGTAAATGCCGTTGCTCCCGGCGCAATATTGTTGCCATCAGACGGCTCATCTGAAGAACAAGAACTGCTAAATGAAATTCCTTTGAATAGAATAGGAACAGAAAGAGATATTTCTGAGGCAGTAGTTGGATTGACTAAATTTTCCTACGTTACCGGTCAGATATTAAAAATTGATGGCGGCAGATCTTTAAATTGATGTATATTTACTTTTTTTGAGAAAAGCATGAATAGTAAATTCAAAGGGGAATATTCAGGTACAAAAAATGTATCAGAAAGACATGAGATTGATCAAAACAAGCTTCAAGAATATCTCAATGACAAATTAGAAAACTTTGGAGACATAAATTCAATTGAAGAATTCGTTGGAGGGCAATCCAATCCTACTTACCTTTTAAAAACTCAAAGAGAATCTTATGTCTTAAGAAGAAAACCTCCAGGGAAGCTTTTGAAATCTGCTCACGCAGTCGATAGAGAATACAAAGTAATTGCTGCCTTGAATAAAACTGATGTTCCGGTTCCAAAAGCCTACATACATTGTGAAGATGAGTCGGTCATTGGCACGGAATTCTTCCTGATGAGTTTTGTAGATGGAGAAGTAATGTGGGAGCCTCATATTCCACAAGCATCCTATGAAGAAAGACAAAAGATTTATCGTTCTATGAACGAAACAATTGCAATGTTACACAGTGTTGATCATGAAAGTATTGGGCTAGAAACTTTCGGAAAACCTGGAAATTATGTAGGTAGACAAGTTGCACGATGGTCTAAACAATATGTGGCATCGGAAACTAGAGAAATAAAATCTATGAACAATCTTATGGAATGGTTGCCAAAAAACCTCCCTGCTGAAAAAGCTACAAAACTTGTTCATGGTGACTTTAGTTTAAGCAACGTCATGATTGACTTAAAAACTTTTAAAATTTGCGCGATATTAGACTGGGAGCTTTCCACGCTTGGTGATCCTGCTGCAGATTTTAGTTATCACTGTATTCAATATAAGTTAAATCCAGTTTTATCGGATGAAAAACAATGCAAAGATTTAGGTATTCCTACTGAAATGGAATATTTAGAAATGTATGAAGAGAAAACTGGTTATGAAATTAAACCGGAGTGGAATTTGTACATGGGTTTTAACTTATTTAAGTTAGCAGCAATCAGTCAAGGAATTATGGGCAGAGTCAGAGACGGAACTGCAGCAGGTAAAAATGCTGACTCTTTTGGTGAAAATGCCGTTATGATGGCTGATGAAGCTTGGAAATTAATTAACGAGTGAGGTAAAAATGTCAAAAATAAAAATGCCAGTCGAAAAAAGTCACATCATGATGTTTGCAAGGTCAATTGGAGATGCAAATCCTAAATATTACGAAGAAAAAGATGAAAATGTTATTGCACCTCCTACTTTCATTCAATCTAGTGCTCAATTTGATCCTGAATATTTTTTAAGACCAAAAATTGGTGGTGACAATTGGTTTGGGTCTGGAAAAGAAGCTACAGGAATGAAATCATCGGGTTCTGGCTCTGGGGGTGGTGGAGCAGCAATGGGTCTTCATGCCGAACAGCATTACGAGTACCACCAACCTTTGAACGTTGGAGATGTTATTACCGCTGAAGTTAAACCAGGAAAATCTTGGGAAAAAGAAAGCAAAAGAGCTGGTAAATTAAAGTTTAGTGAAAGTGTAACCGAATACAGAAATCAAGATGGTGAGCTCATCATCACTGCAACTTCTGTTGGCGTGGTTACAGAAAAACCTGTAGAAAATTAGGAGAAGGATATGTTGAAGAAAAATGAAATTAAAATTGGAGATACTTATTCTGAGAAAATTGTAGAAGATTTGAAGAGAACTCAAATTGTACAGTATGCTGGAGCATCTGGTGATTACAACCCTCTCCATTCTGATGATAAATTCACTAAAGAAATTGCCGGTTATCCAGGTGTCTTTGCCCATGGAATGTTATCAATGGGAATGACGGGTAAGATGCTTACAAACTTTGTTGGTGACGGCACGCTTAAAAAATATGGTGTTCGTTTTACCAATCAAGTTTGGCCTGGAGATTCTTTAGAAAGCACTGCAACAATCATAGATATCAAAGAAGAGGATGGCGAAACCCTTGCTGAGATTGCTATCGAAACAAAGAATCAAGACGGTGCTACTGTTATTACTGGCTCTGCTACTGCAAAAGTAGGTTAATAAATAAGTTTTATGAATAATCCTTCTATTCCAGAAGTCGGTGGCCGTAGTGCAAAATTTGCTCTTATTTTGCTTGTTATAGTTTATGTTTTTAATTTTATAGACAGACAGATCTTAACTATCCTCGCTGAGGATTTAAAAGCAGACTTAAATATCTCTGACAGTGACATTGGATTCTTGTATGGAACAGCTTTTGCAGTCTTTTACTCAGTTGTTGGGATCCCAATGGGTAAACTGGCTGATACTTGGAATAGAAAAAATTTAATAAGTTTAGGTTTGGCTTTTTGGAGCTTGATGACGTTTTTATCAGGAACAGCTAAGTCCTTTTTATCATTATCAATTTACAGGTTTGGTGTTGGTATTGGAGAATCCAGCGCCTCTCCGGCATCTTACTCACTTTTATCAGACTATTTCTCTCCAAAAGTAAGAGCAACAGTATTATCGATATACGCAAGCGGCCTCTACATAGGTTCTGGGATAGGAATATTTATTGGAGGACTGATAGTAGATAATTGGAATGAAGCTTTTCCAATAATATCTGAGGCTCCCTTTGGATTAAAAGGATGGCAAGTGGCTTTTATGGCAGTTGGACTTCCAGGAATTTTACTGGCTCTAATAACATGGCAGATAAAGGAGCCACCTAGAGGTTTAAGTGAGGGCTTAACAGAAACAAAAAAAGAAAACCCCCTCAAGGCAGCTTTTGGAGAGCTAGTAGGATTAACTCCTGTTGGGCTACTTCAAGCTGAAAATGCACAAAAAGAGTTAATAAGAAATTTTGCTTTGCTAATTTTTGTTTTATCTGGTGCTTATTGGTTAATTCAAACAACTGGAGATTATTTGCAGTGGATTGCCTTTGGGATAGGTTTTTATATTGTTTGTAATTGGATTCAAGGACTAAGAATTAGAGACAAGGTTGCTTTTGAGTTAATGTTCAAAAGTAAGGCGCTATTACTTGGTCTGTTAGCTTTTCCTTTCATTACTTTTGTTACCTATGCATTGGGTGCGTTTGGTCCTGCTTTTTACATAAGAAATTTTGGCATGACAGCCTCTGAGGTTGGTGTTATCTATGGTTTGATTACTGCATTTGGATCGATGGTAGGAGTAATTGGGGGTGGTTTTGTAGGAGATAAACTTAGAGAAAAATACGTAAATGGGAAGCTTTATTTGATTATGGCATCTGCCTTAGGTACGGCCATTACAGGTTTAGGATTTTTGTATTCTCCTGAGGTCAATGTCTCTTTTACGTGGAAGTTTTTCTACCATGTTTCTTCAACTGCTTGGTTGGGCTGTGCTGCATCTACAGTTACCGAACTTGTTTTGCCAAGGTTAAGAGCTGTGGCAAGTGCATTTTTTATTTTAATGCTAAGCATGGGTGGATTAGCTCTTGGGCCATATTTAACAGGCATGTTGAGTGATATTTATACAATACAATTTATTTCTGAAGGAATGAATAAATCAATCGCCGAAGCAATTGGGTTAAAACAAGCTCTTGCTCAGTCCTTGATAGTTTTATTAGTACCTATGGTTTTATTAGGTGTTGCTTGTAGATTTTTGAAAAAAGATGAAGATAATCTTTTTGCAAAAGCTAGAAATTTAGGCGAAGCTATTTAGCTTTTTTTTCCAAATTACTGAAATTTTTTCTTGATACTTAGGGTGGACCAAGTCAGGGGCAATTTCTGCTAAAGGCTCTAGGACAAATCTGTATAGATCGATATCTTTATGAGGTATATCTTTGCCTAAAACCTGTCCGACATAATTTCCATAAAGTAATAAATCAATATCTATTTCCCTGTCAGAAAACTTTTCAGCTCGGTCATGTCTTCCTATTTTTTTTTCAATGTCTTTCAATGAAGCAATCACCCTATCTGGAGAATCTTCAGTTACAAGACAAACCACTTGATTGAGAAAATCTTCACCTGCAAAGCCTTCTGATTTTGTTTTATAAATTTTCGATTCTTTTTTGGGCTGATACTTTTCTCTCAAAAGCTCTTTTGCATTTTTTAAATTTTCCTCTGGCTTGATATTACTTCCAAGACTTAAATATATTTTTGGCATTATCTTGAACGAAAGATTGTAAGCCCTACTTCTTTTGATCCACGAAGCGCACCAGGCTTGGAAACAGAAAGAGAAAGATTTAAAACTTTTTCATCTTGCATAATAATTTTTGAAACGTTTTCAGCAAGAGATTCAATTAGCTGAAAAGATGATTTTTCTACAGATTTAATTATTTTCTTTGAAGTGCTTTTATAGTCAAAAGTATCTTCTATATTGTCTGACTTGAACGCTTTATTGATATCAACTTCTACTTCATAAGATATGTTTATGAGTTGCTTAACTTCTCTCTCCCAATCATAAATTCCAATTATGGCTTCAATTTCTAAATCGCTTACAAAAATCCTATTGGACATTTTCTAAACTCCATCTTGGTGCAACATCAATACCAAAATCTTTGGTTTGCTCTGTAATTTTTTGGAAGCCTGCAAAGGCGATCATCAGGCCATTATCGGTACAATGTTTTTGATCTGGATAATAAAGATTTATTGCTCCTTTATGTTTTTCTAGTTCTTCTCTAAGGTGTTTATTAGCAGCAACTCCACCTGATAAAACAAGTGATTGACTCCGTTCAATTTTGCATGCTTTGAGGGATTTTTTAACTAGACAATCTATTGCAGCATTTTGAAACTCAAAAGCAATGTCATTTACTGTATCCTCTGATAAGTCTTCTTTCTTAGATAAATCCTTCACTTTATAAAGCACAGAAGTTTTTAAGCCGCTGAAACTAAAGTTTAAGTCCTTAGAGTCAATCATGGGTCGGGGAAAAGAAAAATCATTTTTTCCTTCAGATAGCAAAGCTCTTTTTTCAATTTCTGGACCTCCTGGATAACCTAAATTCAATAATTTTGCTGTTTTATCAAAAGCCTCTCCCACTGCATCATCTTTTGTTTGTCCAATAACTTTATATGCATTGGGTGATGAAACTTTTACTATCAAAGTATGTCCTCCCGAGACTAACAAACTAATAAAGGGATAAGATAAATCGTCCGCATCATATTTTGCCATTATTAAATGTGCTTCCATATGATGTATTGGTATCACAGGAATATCTAAGGCATAAGATAAAGAGTTTGCAAAGCCTGCTCCGACCATTAAAGGTCCTCTTAAACCAGGGCCGTTAGTAAAGGCAATTGCCCCAATCTCATTCATCGTGACACTTGATTCTTTCATTTTATTTTTCAATAAGGGTAAGAGGCGATTAATGTGATCTCTAGCTGCTAACTCAGGAACTACTCCTCCGTATAAATCATGTTCTTCTGCCTGACTGTATAAAGCTTCAAATATAATTTGATTGGCTTTACCGTCGTATAAAGCAATTCCAGTCTCATCACATGAAGTTTCTATTCCCAATATTTTCATTTAAATTAAAAGTTATTTTGCAAAATATCTTAACTCTCTATAGAATTGCCAGCCTAATATATATATGCCTATTATAAAACTAAAAGATAGCGAATCTTTCGATTCTGGTCTCAGAAGATTTAAAAGATCTTGTGATAAGGCTGGAATCATCTCTGAAATAAGAAAAAGAGAATTTTACGAAAAGCCCACCTCTGTAAGAAAAAGAAAAGCTGCTGCTGCAGTAAAAAGACAAGCTAAAAGAAGAAAGTTCGGCAAAATGCCGCCTTTAAGAGCAAGAGTCTAAATGTCTAAAGATCTTAAAAGCTTGATTAAAACTCAAGTCATAACTTCTATGAAAGATGGTGACAAGTTTAGAACTACTGCCTTAAGAATGATTCTTGCAGAAATTCAAAAAATCGAAATTGAAGAAAAGTCTGACCTGGATGAACTTCAAATTACCACTATTCTTGAGAAAATGATTAAACAAAGAAATGATGCTATCGCTCAATTTGAACAAGCTAAAAGGCAAGAATTAGCTGATAAGGAAAAACAAGAAATAGAGATTATTAAAGAATTTTTACCTGAACAAATGTCAGAAGAAGAAGTTTCTGAACTAGTTTCTAAAATTATCTCTGAAGTTGATGCCCAAGATATGAAAGATATGGGTAAAGTAATGGGCTCATTGAAGCCTTTGATTTCCGGTAAAGCAGATGCTGGTGTTGTAAGCCAATTAGTAAAAAAAGCTTTAAGTTAATTTTTTAACAGTCTCAACGATAGAAATTGTTTGTTGATCTGCTTCAACGTTCACAAAGTCACCTTTTTTAAGAAAGCATAAATTTGTTTTAGATAGAGTTTCTGGAATTACAGAAATTGTAAAAAAATTATTTGTTACATTAACAACAGTAAGACTAATTCCATTTATCGAGACATACCCTTTTTTAAAAATGTATCCTTTTAGATTGGAGGGAATTTTAATTTTCAGAATTCTTTCTTTTTTGTTCTCGAAACTTATTATTTCTGCAACATTATGAACATGTCCAGATACAAAATGCCCTCCTACTTCGTCACCTATTTTTAGTGATCTCTCTAAGTTGAAAGGTATGGAAGAAAATCTCTCTGAGATATTGGTTAATTTAATTGATTCATGAACAACATCAAACTCTATCAAATCTTTTTTGAAACCAACTACCGTTAAGCAAACCCCATTAACCGCAACGCTATCACCCTTCTTTATCTTTTTTGTGAAAAAAACAGGAACTGTTACAGATAACTTTAAGCCATAATCCTTCTCTTCAAATTTTACCTTTTTTGATAAAGTCTGAACTATTCCGCTAAACATTTTTTATTTTTTAAGATCCGAAATTTTTGCTAGAGAATGTATCACAATGCCTTGTTCAGCAAAAAACTCCTGAAAGGTTTTATTTGAATCGTAAGATTCTTCTCTGTCTAAAGCTACTAATGCTCCTACAAAGCTCCCTTTATTGCTTTCGATAATTTCTATTGAGTTCTTTATTGCGGTTCCAGCGGTTAAAACATCGTCAATCAAAAAAGCCTTCTTCCCTTCGAGATTTCCCATAATGGTTCCTCCTTCGCCATGACCTTTTTCTTCTTTTCTATCAAAAGCTAAAGGGATATTTTTTTTTGTTGCTTCAAAATATTTTGTTGCAACAACAGATGCTAATGGAATGCCTTTATAAGCAGGCCCAAAAAACAAATCAAAATCTATTTTTAAGTCTAATATTTTAGATACATAGCAATCGGCTAAAAAAGAAAGTGATTCAGAATCAAAAAAGGCAGCAATATTAAAAAAATAATCACTATCCAAGCCAGATTTCAGTTTAAAACTTCCAAACTTTAGCGCTTCTAATTCAATGGCTTTATTTAAAAAATCTTGCATATTGGTTTCAACGTTTCCATACTTTAACAATGCCTGAAAATCTCCACAAACTTTTTGTCATTTCCAGTCCTTCGGGAGGCGGTAAAACATCTTTGATAAATAAGCTTTTTGAAGATTCAAGGTCTTCAAACTTTGAAAAAAGTATTTCAGATACTTCAAGACAAAAACGTGAAGGAGATATAGAAGGTAAGGATTATTATTTTTTATCTGAAAAAGATTTCAAAGAAAAAATTCAAAAAGATGAGTATGTTGAATACGCAACTGTTTTTCAGAATTTCTATGGCACTTCAAAGGAGGAAGTCAAAACAAAATTCAAAAACTCAAACCTAGTTTTAGAGTTAGATTGGCAAGGCGCCTATTCTCTAAAAAAAATTTATGATGATGCCAAACTTATTTTTTTAGTTCCTCCATCTTTAAAGGATTTAAAAAAAAGACTTATCAAAAGAAATCTAGATTCTCCTGAAACTATAGAAAAGAGACTTTCGGAAGCAAAAAAAGAAATCAGCAAGTCTGAAAGGTATGATTTTTTAGTCTTAAATGATGATTTTGATAAAGCCTTTGAAGACCTTTCACAAATTCTTTTTGAAAGTATTTTGCTCTCAGATTTTAATTCAAGAGTGCCTAAAGACCTGATAAAAAGATTAGTAGAATAATCAATAAAAATTAAGTAGAATCCACTTCCTCAAGAGGATAATGCATGGCTAGAATTACTGTCGAAGATTGTTTAAAAAAAATCCCAAATAGATACGAAATGGTTAAACTTGCTGCAAAGCGAGTTAAACAACTCGCTATAGATGGAAGAGAGCCCACCATTGATCCGGAAGACGATAAGCCTACAGTAATTGCTCTTCGAGAAATTGCTGCTGGGACTGTAACTCTCGAAAACATAGATAGCTTTAATTTTGATGCTTTTGAAGAGGAACTCTCTGACCAATTAACTTCAGACGATGAAGAAGGCATAGAATAACTTTTTTTTGATAAACTCTCTTTGCTGATGGCAACAGAGACTAAAAACCTTAATAAACTTACCAAAAACCTTGGAAAGTACCTTGACCAAGATCAACTTGAACAAGTAAAAAAAGCTTATTTTTTTGCTGCAAATGCCCATTCTGGTCAGTTTCGAGTGAGTGGAGATCCTTATGTATCTCATCCTCTTGCTGTAGCAGAAATACTCGGAACATTAAAGATGGATCAAGACTGTCTATCTGCTGCAATGCTTCATGATGTTATTGAAGATTCGGGTATTCCAAAGACCTTTTTAAAGAAAGAATTTAATAAAGAAGTTGCTAATTTAGTTGATGGTGTAAGCAAGCTGGATAAAGTTGAATTAACTTCAAAAAAAGATTTGCAAGCTGAAAGCTTTCAAAAAATGGTTCTTGCAATGTCAGAAGATATAAGAGTTATTGTTGTAAAGCTTGCGGATAGATTACATAACATGAGAACAATAAAATTCCTTAGCAAAGAAAAAAAATTAAGGATTGCTAATGAAACCATTGAAATTTATGCCCCAATTGCTCACAGATTAGGAATGCATCAAATTTATAGGGAGCTTGAAGACTTGGCCTTTGAAATTTTATATCCACTAAGGTTTAGGGTTATTGAGGAAGCTGTGAAGAGAAATACCAGAGGAAGAAAAAAGATTCTAAAGAAAGTTGAAACTTCCATAAGTCAAAAATTGCAAGAGCAAGATTTGGATTGCTCTATTTCCAGTAGAAGAAAGCATTTCTACGGTATTTATAAAAAAATGAAAAGACAATCCAAAACTTTAAAAGAAGTTTTAGATGTTTATGCTTTAAAAATAACTACATCAAATGCTATAGATTGTTATAAAGCTTTAGGAGTAATACATAATGCCTTTAATCCTATTGAAGGAAGATTTAAAGACTATATAGCGATACCAAAATCTAATTCTTATCAATCACTTCATACAGGAATCATAACTTTTGAAGGACTCCCAGTAGAAATTCAAATCAGAACTAATGAAATGGATGAATTAGCTGAATTTGGGATAGCGGCACATTGGGTTTATAAATCTGGAGAAAAGGAAAACCCAGTTCAAGCCAGAGCTAGAAGATGGGTTAACGGCTTGATGGAAATAAATGCTCGATCAGAAGATGCTTCAGATTTTGTTGAAGTTATCAAAACAGGATTAGTATCCAACGAAGTTTATGTTTTTACTCCTCAAGGAGATATCATTGATTTACCTAAGGATTCTACACCTGTCGATTTTGCCTTCGCTTTACATTCAGATATTGGACTTCATTGCAGTGGTTGTAGAATCAATAAAAACCTTGCTCCTTTAAGCGTTCCTTTAGAAAGTGGTCAGACTGTAGAAATTATTACTGATAAAGTTCCGCAAACAAATCCAAGCTGGCTGGATTTCATAAGAACATCTAGAGCAAGATCAGCCATTCGCCATAACTTAAAGAATCTTAAAGAGTCAGAGTCAAGAAAATTTGGAAAACGTCTTTTAGAACAATCTTTATTTCCTCATCAAACAAAACTTAGAGACGTTCCTAAAAATAAAATGAAAAAGCTTCTTACCTCCTTAAATTATAAAAGCGTAAGAGAGCTACTCGAAAGTATTGGCTCAGGAAAAAGATCTAGCCTGGTTGTTGCACATCAAATCATGCAATTTCTTGATGAGAAAGAAAATGAAGAAATTCAATTCTCTAACTTACAAATTACAGGAGCGGAAGGTTTAGTAGTAACTTATTCAAGTTGCTGTCGCCCTATTCCTGGAGATCATGTAATTGCACACTTTTCAACAAGCAGAGGAATTGTTATTCATCAAGAAAGATGTAAAAACATCTTACCAATTCGTCATGACCCTGCTTTGTGTTCGCCTGTACAGTGGGAAGATACCCTTTCTGGAGACTTTTCAGTGGAGATAAAAATTGTTGCAGAGGATAAAGCTGGAATACTTGCAGAAGTTTCAGCGGTAATTGCAGAATACTCTACTAACATTGAAAGTATAAAAAGTGATCCTCCAACTGGAAATAAAGTAGATCTCTATATTCTGCTTGCAGTAACGGATAGAAATCATTTGGCAAAAATTCTAAGAAGATTGCGTCGAAAAGACTTTGTCATATCAGCTACAAGAATACATAGTTGGGAGCAAAGAAATGCTACCCTTCCAATCATTGAAGAGGAAACAAGTGAAGATAATTGAAACAGATAATGCTCCAAAAGCTATTGGGACCTATTCTCAGGCTATAAAGATTAATGGTTTTTTATTTATTTCTGGTCAGATACCCCTAAACCCCTCAACGATGGAATTGGTTGAAGGAATTGAAAATCAAATCAATCAAGTTTTTGAAAATATCAATCAAATTTTAAAAGCCGATGGAATGGATTTTTCAAATATAGTGAAGCTTTCTGTATTACTTGAAGACTTAAGTCACTTTGAAAAAGTAAACGAAATAATGGCCAACATATTTTCAAAACCTTTCCCTGCAAGAGCTGCTTATGAAGTATCCAAATTGCCAAAAGGAAGTTCAGTAGAAATCGAAACCATTGCTTTTAAAGAGTGAAAGGCAAATCGCTTCAAAAAAACATCTCAGAAATAAAAGGAGTTGGGCCCAAGATAAAAGAAGAGCTTAAAAGAATTGGGATTAACTATATCCAAGACGCTCTCTTTTTATTACCTAAAAAATATGAAAATAGAACAAAGTTAACTTCCATAAAAGATTTAACTCCAGGAGAAGCATTCCAATTTGAGGGTGAAATTCTAGAGAGTAAAACTATATTTCCAGGAAGAAGATCTTTTATGGCAAGAATCTCTGATGGCACGGGATTTTTACAAATAAGGTTATTTTATTTTTCATTTTCTCAAGCCAAAGCCTTTAAAGTTGGATTGCATGTTAGAGGTTATGGGGTTGTTAGGACTAATGGTTCTTTACTTCAGGTATTTCATCCAAGTTATAAGATCTTTGCATCATCTAAACGTCCTGCTTTAGATAATACCCTTACGCCAATTTATTCTCTTGGCTCTACAAAACTCTCTCAATTTAGAACAAGAAATATAATTAAAGAATGTTTAAAAGAAATTGACGAACTTAATCTTAATGAAAAGGAGATTGATTCAATATTTTCACATCAAAAAATAAGCTCTTTATCTGTTAAAGATGCCTTACTGAAAATTCATAGCCCATCTATAGAAGATGACATTACTAAAATCAATAGTTACAAGCACGAGGCTCAAGAACGACTAATAGTCGAAGAATTGGCGACAAATTTAATTGGAATCAAAATTGCCTCCGAAAAAATAAATAAGCTCAAAGCAAAGCAGATGCCAATTTCCATTGAAGAAGTAAAGTCATTTAAAGAGAATTTACCTTTTAAATTAACTAATGCTCAAGAAAGAACAATCAAAGAAATTTCAGATGATATATCCCTTACCAAACCAATGAGGAGATTGGTCCAAGGTGATGTGGGATCAGGAAAAACAGTAGTAGCAGCTGTGAGCATGTACATCTCTGCAAAAAATAAAACACAATCTGTTTTACTTTGTCCTACAGAGGTTTTAGCAGAACAACATTTCAAAAACTTTTCAGCATGGTTTAAAAATTCAAATATAAAAATTGAATTATTAACTGGGAAAATGCCTATTTCGAAGAGAAGAGATATCTATCAAGATTTAGAAGATGGCGTAATTGATATTTTGATTGGCACGCATGCGGTCTTTCAAGATAAAGTGAAAATTAAAAATCTAGGTCTTGTTGTAGTTGATGAGCAACAAAGGTTTGGTGTTAAGCAAAGATTTGATTTGGTTAAGAAAAGTTCCGATAAAATAATACCCCATCAATTATTCATGACAGCTACGCCCATACCAAGAACTTTAGCGATGACCATTTTTGCCGATCTGGAAACTTCGAAAATTGATGAACTGCCGCCAGGCAGAAAACCAGTAGAAACTTTGATTTACAGCGATAAGAAAAAAGACGAAATAGTTAAAAGATTAGAAACCGTATGTAAGTCAGGTAATCAAGTTTTTTGGCTCTGTACTATGATTGAAGAATCAGAAAATCTAGATGTTCAAGCAGCAGATGAAGCAAAAGAATGGATCAAAGAGAATACTAATGATTTAAATATTGGTCTTGTGCATAGCAAACTTTCAAAAGATCAAAGAGATAAGGCTATAGAGAATTTTAGAAGTGGAAAAACTGATGTGTTGGTCTGTACGACTGTTATTGAAGTAGGTATGGATGTTCCTAATGCAAGTTTGATGGTTATTGAAAATGCTGAAAGACTAGGTTTGAGTCAATTACACCAGTTAAGGGGAAGAGTAGGAAGGAAAGCAGATTTAGATGCTTATTGCGTTCTAATTTATCACGGAGAGATTGGTGAAATTGCTAAGGCAAGACTCGAAGCGATGAAATCGACCAATGATGGATTTGAAATCTCAGAAATTGATATGAAGTTAAGAGGTACCGGAGAAATTTTAGGTACCAAACAATCTGGAGGAATAGAACTTAAAATCTCAGATTTATCTAGAGACGCTCACTTAATTAAAAAAGCGGAAAAACTAGTAGAAGCCTTAAATCAAAAAGACGAGGAAATATCTAAAATTCTTCTTGATAGGTGGCTAGGCGATAAGCAAAATTTGATTATCGCCCAGTAATAAAATTTATAGCAATGGGGAAATAACTAAACTTACTATTGCCATTACATTAATCAGAATATTCATTGAAGGTCCTGAAGTATCTTTGAATGGATCGCCTACAGTATCTCCAACAACAGCTGCAGAATGAGTATCCGTACCCTTCCCTCCAAGGTTTCCTTTTTCAATATATTTTTTAGCGTTATCCCAAGCTCCACCAGCATTTGCCATCATTAAAGCCATCGCAACACATCCGATTAGTCCACCGCCAAGCATTCCACCCAAAGATTCTGCACCTAAACCAAAACCTACTACAGCAGGAGCGCCTACTGCGATAACTCCTGGAATGAGCATTCTTTTCAAAGCTGCTGAAGTCGCAATATCTACACACTTTGCTGTATCTGGTTCTGCATTTCCCTCAAGCAATCCAGGAATTTCCCTGAACTGTCTTCTGATTTCATTAATCATCTCAAAAGCAGCTTCTCCAACTGCGGTCATTGTGATTGAGGAAATTAAGAATGGAATTGAGATACCAATGAACATACCAACTAAAACGCGGGGATCTGAAAGAAGAAGTTCAAACTCTCCCTTATTATGAGCAACTGTTTCTACGAACGCTGCAATAATTGCCAAAGCTGCTAGAGCAGCTGCGCCAATTGCAAAACCCTTCCCTATAGCTGCAGTTGAATTTCCAACCTCGTCTAAGCCATCGGTAATTTCTCTAGTTTCTGGGCCCATACCAGCCATTTCGGCTATACCACCGGCATTATCTGCGACAGGTCCATAGGCATCTATCGCCATGGTAATACCAACTGTAGCAAGCATTCCTACGGCAGCTATTCCTACTCCGTATAGACCAGTCAAACTTGTAGATATCCAAATTATTGTTGCAAGCACAAGGATTGGAAGAACCACAGATTGCATCCCTACAGCTAAGCCAGTAATCATTACAGTTGCAGGACCAGTCTCTCCAGATTTTGCAATCTTTCTAATTGGACTGCTTCCAGTGTAATACTCAGTAATCAATCCTATGAGGACTCCTCCAACTGCTCCTGTGAGAACGGCAAGCCAAATGTTAACAAATCCTTCTCCAATAAATAATTCGATTAAGAAATATGCAGCTACTATAAATAAAATTGCCGATCCTATGGTACCGGTTCTTAAAGCAGCATCAGGAGACATTGAAGAGGATGTTTTAACAATTATTATTCCGAGAACTGAGGCTATTAGTCCAATAGAAGCAAGCGCAAGAGGTAAAAGCATCATTCCAGAATCATCTAGTGTAGATGCAATAGCAATTGAAGCAATCATCGCTCCGCAATAAGATTCAAAAATATCAGAACCCATTCCTGCAACATCGCCGACATTATCTCCAACGTTGTCAGCAATTACACCAGGATTTCTTGGATCGTCTTCAGGAATTCCAGCCTCGACCTTACCTACTAAGTCAGCACCAACATCCGCACTTTTGGTATAAATTCCACCGCCTACTCTTGAGAATAATGCTACACAAGATGCTCCCATTCCAAATCCTTCTATAGCTCTAGCAGTTGCTGGATCTCCTCCGAAATAGAAATACAACCCTCCTAAACCTACAAGCCCTAAAGAAGCTACACATAAACCCATAATCGATCCACCATAAAAGGCAATTGAAAGAGCTACTTTTGAGCCTTTCTCAGCTGCTGCGGTGGCTGTTCTTGAATTAGCTTTAGTGGCAGAAAACATACCAAGCCAACCCGCCAAAGAGGAAGAAAGAGCTCCTGCTGTAACTGCGAGCGCGGTATTAAACCCAAGGGCAAAATAAGATAAAGCAATTAAAACTAAAACAAAGAAAAATAAGTATGTATATTCTCGGCGCATAAAAACCATTGCACCTAAATGTATTTGGTCAGCAATTTTTTTTACTTTTTCAGAACCTTCGTCATAACTGACAACAATAAAATAAATAACTAATGCAATTAACAAGCCGAAAAGGCCGAAAATTGGCGGCATAGAAATATAAGTTTCCATAAGTGACTCTCCCGAGAATAAAAACGCTAATTTACCAGATTAGTACCTATTTTTTAACTAATAAAATCTTTTCTTGAGAGCTGGTTTTCTGAATTTGCAACTATGCAAGAGATAGTCGCATCTCCTGATACGTTTACCGCTGTTCTTAACATATCTAATAATCTATCAACACCAATAATTAAAGCGATCCCTTCAACCGGCAGCCCTACTTGCTGAAGAACCATGGCCAACATAATAAGTCCTACCCCAGGAACTCCGGCAGTTCCGATTGAGGCTAAAGTTGCTGTGATAATGACCATTAAATATTCCATCATACTTAAATCAACTTGATAAACCTGAGCAATAAATACCGTTGCTACACCTTGCATAATTGCAGTGCCATCCATGTTTATGGTTGTTCCTAAAGGAATACAAAAAGAACTTACAGATTTATCAACACCTAGCTTTTCTTCTACAGTTTTCAAAGTTACGGGCATAGTTGCGCTGCTTGAAGATGTACTGAAAGCAAAAATGATAGCTTCTCTCATTTTTGTGAAGAAAATTAAAGGATTAATTTTTGCTAACGAAGTTAGCAACAAACTATATGTAAATACAGCGTGAAATACTAAGACTCCAACAACAATTAGAAAATAATTAATCAAGGTGAAGATAATTGATATTCCTAAAGACGAGAAAGTTGAAAATATCAAACAAAATACTCCGACTGGAGAAAGCCAAATTACAAAATTAACAATGTTTAAGATGATCTCATTTAAATCTATGAAAAACGATTTTACTTTTGAAGTCTCGTTTGAAATTTTGTTTACACCATACCCAAATAACATAGCAAATATGATGATCTGAATCATATTACCCGCTGCCATGGCTTCAATTGGATTGCTGGGAAATAAATTTATAAATGTATCTTTTAGAGATGGAATAGCATCTTGCTCAAAAGACGAATTACTTACCATGCTGACCCCATTTGCCATTTCAAAGAAAGAACTCACGAATAAAGCGCTAATAATTGCCAACGTAGTAGTGAATAAATAAAGTGCTATTGCTTTAGAGCTAATAGACAGAAGTTGTCTATCAGAAGTTAGGTTAGAAACTCCCACAACCAAAGACACAAATACTAAAGGAACGACTAGTAATTTAAGAAGAGAAAGAAAGATACTTCCTAGAGCATCAATAAATTCTGAAAAGAAATTTAAAAAACTTGGTAAATTTTCCTCAAAGACAGAGTTAGAGATACTTCCTAAAATTATTCCGAGAAGCATCCCAAGAAGGATTTTTGCAGTTAAAGACATTTGAGATTAGTAGCTTTTTCCGCCCTCCAAGGGAACCATCTCAAAATCTTCTTTTCCAACTCCGCAGTCAGGACAAACCCAGTCAAATGGAACGTCTTCCCATCTTGTTCCAGGTTCAATGCCGTCTTCAGGCCAACCTTCTGCTTCATCGTAAATCAATCCGCAAACAATGCATTCCCACTTAATGTATTCTTCCATATCTAAATAAGTTTAATATCTTTATGAGAGTTGGATTATATTCATGTTGGGCATTTTAAAAAACTATTTTTTCCTTCTAAGACTAGATAAACCCATTGGCGTATATCTTCTTTTATGGCCCTCTTTATCCGCAGTTTGGCTTGCCTCCGAAGGAAACCCAGAACTTTTAATAATAGTAATTTTTTGTCTTGGCAGCTTTTTTATGAGATCCGCAGGAGTAATCATTAACGATTACTTTGATCAAGACATCGATAGAAAAGTATTAAGAACATTTAATAGGCCTATAGCTAATAATTCTGTCTCAAATAAAGAGGCTATTTCTTTGTTTGCAGTTTTGATGATTTTCTCTTCATTTTTGCTTCTTTTTTTAAATCTTAAAAGTTTTTATATAGCTTTATTCTGCATTCTGTTAATTTCTACCTATCCTCTGATGAAACGGTTTTTCCCTATTCCTCAACTTTATTTGGGAATTTCTTATTCCATGGGAATATTTATGGCCTATGCATTCTATAAAGGAGCATTTCCTTTAAATTGTTGGTTGTTATTTTTCGGAAACATTTTTTGGGTGCTTGCCTATGACACGGTATATGCATTGTCAGACAGACAAGATGATTTGTTTATCAATGTAAAAAGCTCTGCAGTTTTTTTTCAAGGTAAAGAAAAGTTAATTTTATGGGTTAGTTATTTTTTACTTATAACTTTTCTTCTTTTAATAGGAATTATTGATTCCTTTTCTTTATTATATTTTTTTTCAGTATCAGTAAATACTATATTGATCTTTTTTTTAATGATCTCTACTAATTTTGATAAGCCCTCAGATTGTTCAAAGTTTTTTAGAAAAAACCATTGGCTAGGTTTAGGAATATTTTTAAGCTTTGTTACTGCTTTTATATAAATGAAAGAAATTAAATTTAATAATTCAATAAGCTCAATCAATAAAGAAAACTGGAACAAACTAATTCCGGCTAATGACTACCCTTTTTTGAAATATGAATTTCTTGAGTTACTTGAAAAAACTAATTGTGTAGGACAAAACACTGGCTGGCATCCTGCACATATTTCTATAGAAGAGAATTCAGAGATTTTGGGGGCAATGCCTCTCTACATTAAAACTGATTCTTCTGGAGAGTTTGTATTTGATTACTCCTGGGCAAACGCTTTTTATCAACATGGTTTAGATTATTACCCTAAATTGGTCTCCTCTATACCTTTTACCCCTGCTACAGGTCCAAGAATTCTTCATCAAAACAAAGAGTCTGCCGATAAGATTTTTTCTCTAATTCTTTCTGGGGTAAAAAAACTTAGCGAAGAAAATAATTTATCTTCCTGGCATGTCTTATTTCCAGAAGAAAAGGATATAGGAGTCTTTTCTGAGAAATCTCTAAGTGTAAGGAAAAATGCTCAGTTCATTTGGTTCAATGAAAATTTTAATACATTTGATGACTTTGTTGATACTTTCAGGTCGAGACATCGAAAAAACGTAAAAAAAGAAAGAGAAAAAGTTTTAAATCAAGGTATAAATATACAAACTTACTCTGGAACTGATTTGAATCAGAATTTGATGATGCAGTTTTATGAATTCTACTTATCTACAAATTTAAAACGCAGTGGCAATTTTGGATATCTAACAAAAGAATTTTTTGAGAGATGTCTAGAAACGATAAATGAAAATATCGTTCTCGTGCTTGCAAAAGACACAAGCAATGATGCCTTGGTTGGAGGATCTATGTTTTTTAAAGATAGGGAAAATTTATACGGACGTTATTGGGGCTGCTCAGTTGAGTATGATTGTCTGCATTTTGAATGCTGTTATTACCAAGGAATAGAGTTTGCAATTAAAAATAAACTCAAGAAGTTTGACCCTGGGGTTCAAGGAGAACATAAAATTAAAAGAGGTTTTAGGCCTACAATAACTTATTCTGCACATTGGATTTCTGAACCAAACTTTAAAGATGCAATAGAAAATTTTGTTAATAATGAGGAACAACATATAAACGCTTATGTCAAAGCTACAAGCAAATATCTCCCTTTTAAAAATATTTAAAGATCATAAATCAAAAAAAAAGATTTTCTATCTAGCTAAAAAAGATAAAGATTTGATTGATTTATTTATAAATTTTTCTAATTTTGAAGAGTACAAAAAGGATAAAGGCTTTAAAGGAATTCTGCAATTGATTATTGAGCAACAGCTCTCCGTAGCATCAGCAAATGCAATATATAAAAAGCTTAAGGCAAAAATGATAAATATTTCTCCAGAATCTTTTTTAAAAATAAAAGAATCAGATTTAAAAAAGTGCGGTTTAAGTAAACAAAAAATTAATTACTTAACTGGTTTAGCAAAAAAATGTGAAAACAAGGAAATTAATTTTAGGAAAATTCATAAAATGGATGATAAAAACCTAGTGAAGGAAATTACCAAAATTAAAGGTATTGGTCCGTGGACAGCTCAATGTTATATGCTTGCTTCATTAAAAAGAGATGATGTCTGGCCTGTAGCAGATTTAGGTTTAATGGAAGCAGTGAAACGAATAAAAAGACTTAAAAAGAGGCCTTCAGAAGAAGATATGGAAAAAATATCTCAGATTTGGAGGCCTTATAGAAGTACTGTAGCTAATGTGCTATGGGCATCTTATGACTGATTTTTAAAATGAATAAAATCTATATAGACTAAATATATGTTCAAAACCTATCGAAATTTAAAAAGCTTACACAGCCTTTATGAGCAGAATTTCATTTTAATAAATAAACTCTCGGGAGAACTTAATAAGCATAATAAGTTTTCTTTTCAAGTTGGAAATCTTGAAATCAGAAGTCAGGTAAGTATTTCAAAAAAGAAGTTATCAAAATTTACTGAAGAATTAGAATTCCTGATTAATGATGTTACTGACATCAAAGATATTGTAATCAAATGCAGAACTTATAATGAAGCTAAAATGATGGAGGTAATTGAATTCCAAAATTTTCATAAAGATTTATTGTCTAGTTTTAAATTAAAAAAAATAAATTTTAAAAAAGACGAACGCCTTCAATGGAATCTTTTTATGAATCAATTTTTGAATTATTCTATTCTTCATGGAAGAGCAATTGAAAATTATTTACCTTCATGGGTTCAATAGTTCATCAGAGTCAAAAAAATCAAAAATTTTGGATTCCTATTTAGAAGGAGAAAAACTAATCAATTTAGAATCTCCTAACTTAAATACTTCTCCTAAAAAAGCAATCTCTCAAATAGAAAAAATAATTAAAGAAAGTTCAAATAGGGTTTGCGTAATAGGAAGTTCTCTCGGAGGTCTTTATGCTACCTTTTTGGCAGATAAGTATGACCTTAAATCAGTGACAGTAAATCCAGTAGTTAGAAATCATATCTCTGGAATGAAAGACCTAGTAGGCACTCATAAAAACTTTCATACCGATAAAGAATATAAATTCACAATAAATGACTTCTTGGATTTACAAAAATTAGGGCTAAAAGAACTAAAGAAACCTTTAAATCACTTCTGTCTTATAAAAATGTCAGATGAAGTTTTGGATCACAATGCAACATTCGCATATTTTTCTAAATCTTATGTTCTAAGTGAAAAAGGAGGAAATCATAGTTATGATGACTTTTTTGAAAAAATCCCTTTGATTCTAGACTATATGTACTAAAATAGTGCAAATTAAGCACTAAATAAAGACTAAAAATGCACTATTTTATAGCAATTACTTTGTTAATATTTTCTCCTAATTTTTATTTACACGGAGAATATAATGACAGACTTTAAAACGTACGAATATATTTGGCTCGACGGATACACTCCTGAAGCAAATATGCGAAGTAAGGTAAAAGCTACAGATGAAGATACAGCTCCAGACTGGTCTTTTGATGGTTCATCAACACAGCAAGCAGAAGGAGGAAGTTCAGATTGTCTTCTGTTACCTGTTCAAACTTATTTAAACCCTAATGGACATGACTTAGTTATGACTCAGGTACAGGCAGCAGATCATACTACTCACCCTTCTAATTTTAGAGCCGCGGCTGCGGAAGTAGTTACAGATGAATGGTGGTTTGGATTTGAGCAAGAATTTTTCTTTACTGATCCAAAAACAGGCGAACCACTTGGTTGGGAAGACGGCACTCCAGATAGAGAACAAGGCGAATATTACTGTGGTGTTGGTGCTAGCAATGTTGTAGGTAGAGAAATTTCTGACGCTCACTTACATGCTTGTCTTGACCTTGGAATTACCCTAACAGGAACAAATGCTGAGGTTGCTTTAGGGCAATGGGAATATCAATGTTTTGGAAAAGGAATTAAAGCTGCAGACGACTTATGGGTAAGCAGATACTTGCTTTTCAAAATAGCTGAAGAATTTGGTGTTGGAGTGAATATTCACCCAAAACCAAAAAAAGGGGATTGGAATGGTTCAGGTATGCACACTAACTTTTCAAACGAAGAAATGAGATCGAAAGGTTCAAAAGAGCTGTTTGAAGGAATGTGCGAAAAACTTGGAAAGGTTCATGACGAAGGAATTGCCTCTTACGGTTCTGATAATGACATGAGACTAACAGGGCTACATGAAACTCAAAAAATTACTGAATTTTCATATGGAGTCAGTGACAGAGGAGCCAGCATAAGGATTCCAGTTTATACAGTTGAACATGATTGGAACGGATATTTAGAAGATAGAAGACCAGCTTCTAACGCAGATCCTTATAAAATTTTGGCGCACATTGTAGGTACGCTAACTAAATAAATCTCAAGGTGTAAATTGTTTAAGGCCATAGGATTGACCTATTCTAAAGAAGTTTTTTGGTTCGTCCTGGGTCTTAACTTTCAACCTCTTCAATTTAAAAATAAAAGTAGTTTTCAAAGATGATATTTTTTGAAAATATTCTAGATGAATTATCTGCAAAAATTCTTATTACGGATGAAAATTTAGACGTCTTGTTTTTAAATAAATCTGCTGAAGACTATTTATGTACTTCTCTAGATGAATCTAAGGGAAAAAATGTTGATCAAGTTTTCAAAGAAAAAACCAATAATGAGCTAGAACTCCAAGAAATTCTTGAGAAAAAAAAATCTTTAAAACGTCATATAACAACAATTTTTTTAAAAGATAATCTTCAAAAAAAAACGTCTTTTAAAGCTTCCTTTTTTGCTAACGAAGATTTTAAAGGCATTATTTTTGAATTCTTCGATAAATTAAAACCTGAATCAATTGCAGACAAAATGAAGAAAAGAACAGCTGCATCAATTACTCAGGCTTTTTCAAGAGGACTAGCTCATGAAATTAAAAATCCTTTAAGCGGTATTCGAGGAGCTGCACAATTACTTTCCCAAAAAATAGAAGATCCAAAGAAAAAAGAATTTGCAAATATAATTCTTAAAGAGTCAGATAGACTCGTTAATATTGTAAATAAAGTTTCTGGTAACAGCTTCAAGCTAGAACAGAATTTTCAAAATATTCATACTATCCTTGAAAAGGTTCCTGCTTTCGTAAAAAATATTGAAAATCAAAAAGTTCAAATTGTTAAGGATTATGATCCTAGCTTGCCATTAATTGAAATAGATAATTCTCTTATTTCACAGGTATTTTTTAACCTCGCAACTAATTCAATTGAAGCTTTCAAACGGAAAAATATCTCAGGAAAAATCATAATAAGAAGTAGAGTTGCTTATGAGGTGTTCATAAACAACAAAAAATATAATACTGCTTGCCAGGTTGATTTTATTGATAATGGTCCAGGAATTCCTGATGACATTATTGACTCAGTCTTCTTCCCATTGGTTTCATCAAAAGAAATTGCGTCTGGCCTAGGTTTGTCTATTGTCAAAGGAATTGTCAATCAACATGGTGGATCAATAGATTGTTATAGTGACGAAACAGGAACAACTTTCACAGTTCTTTTACCCATTACAGAAATTAACTTTGAAAAAACAAAAACAAAAGAAGGAATAAATGGCTAAAAATAAAAAAATTTGGATTGCTGACGATGATGAATCAATCAGATTTGTTTTAGAGTCAGGTTTATCAGAAGCAGGTTTTAATGTTTCTACTTTTGAAGATGGAAATGAAGTAGTAAATAAGCTTGATATTGAATCGCCTCACCTTTTGCTAACTGACCTTAAAATGCCTGGCAGAGATGGTATGGATTTATTAGAAACTTTTCGTAATGAACATCAAAAAGTTCCAATAATTATTATGACAGCACATTCTGATTTAGATACCACAGTTGATGCTTTTGAAGCGGGAGCTTGGGACTACATTGCCAAGCCTTTTGATTTAAATACCGCAATAGAAAAAATCAACAAAGCAATTGCTGAAAAGAAAAATGTACAAAAGAAACTTTCAGAAAACGAAGAAATCAATCTCAGAGCAGGCAAGATTCTTGGAAAATCTCCAGCAATGCAAGATTTGTTTAATTCAATAGGCAAACTATCTCACTCTAACAGTACAGTTTTGTTAGTTGGAGAGTCAGGTACAGGGAAAGAATTGGTATCTCAAGCAATCTTCGAACACTCGGACAGATCCAAAAAAAAATTAATCTCTTTGAATGTTGCTGATATACCTGTCGAGCTATTAGAGTCTGAATTATTTGGCCATGAAAAAGGGGCTTTTAAAGGTGCTGGTGATCAAAGAATAGGTAGATTTGAGCAAGCTGATAAGGGAACTCTTTTTCTTGATGAAGTTGGAGATATGCCTCTAGAAACTCAAACCAGATTAATAAGAGTTTTATCGAGTGGCGAATTTTATAGAATTGGAGGAAATAGTCCTGTTAAAGTGGATGTGAGAATTATTGCTGCAACGAACCAAAACCTTGAAGAAAAAGTTAGGAATGGGTCCTATCGAGAAGATCTCTATCACAGACTAAACGTCATAAAAATAAATTTACCTCCCTTAAGAGATAGGAAGGAAGACATCCTTTTATTAACTAGTTATTTTTTGAAGAAGTTTTCCGAAGAAGCAAGAATTAAAGTTAAAGTTCTTAGTCAGGAAGTCGAAGAATTATTTGAAAATTTAATCTGGCCTGGAAATGTTTTGCAATTGCAAAATGTTTGTCAGTCCTTAACTTTACTATCGTCAGGCCAAGAGATTTCTATGAGCGATATTCCAAAAGACCTTTCATTACAACGAAAAGGTCCAGAAATGAGTTGGAGCGATATGCTCGAATCGTGGGCATCAAAAAAATTACTCAAAGGAGACGATCATATTCTGAATAGTGCTACCCCGATATTTGAAGGAACAATGATCAAAGCTGCACTAAAAGTAACAAAAGGGAAAAAAAGTGAAGCAGCTAAGCTACTGGGCTGGGGAAGAAATACTTTAGCTCGAAAGATTACTGAGCTCGACCTTTAATTAATTAAAGGCAATTTTTCCGATACCCAATTATTTATTCCGCCTTTTAAGACGAAAACACTAATTTCTTCTTTTTTTAAATCTGAAGCCATACGAGATGAATTTGTACCGTTTTGACAAACCAATATTACTGGTTTGCCATCAGCTTTTGCTATTTCCTTCTTACAAATATCTAGGTCAGGACCAACATGCCTAGCTTGACTAATTTTTCCCTCATCAAATTCTTTTTGAGGTCTTATATCAATAACAAGAGCATTTTTTTTATTAATTAATACAATACCCTTGTGAGGCTCTAAATTTATTGCCTTTGAAATCCTATCCAATAAGAAAAGCGCAAATAATGAAAAGATCAAAGGAATAACAATAAACCAATTATCGATTAAAAATTCAATAAAATAAGGCATAAGCGCGATATGATAAACGTAAAACTGATTTGAGACTATGAATTCAGAAGAAAATTTTTCTAACTTAGTTCTTGTAAGACATGGACAGAGCGAATGGAATGCAAAAAATCTCTTTACGGGCTGGAAAAATCCGAGTCTCACTGAAAAAGGTTTAGAAGAGGCGAAAACTACAGGAAAAAAAATAAAAGAACAAAACATTATTTTTGATATTCACTTTACCTCAGATCTTAAAAGGGCCCAGTTAACAGGAGAAATTATTCTTTCTGAAATTGATCAAGTATCTATTGAGTCAATTAAAAATATTGCTCTAAATGAGAGAGACTATGGCGAGTTGTCTGGACTAAATAAAGATGAATCAAGAGAAAAATGGGGAGAGGAACAAATTCATATTTGGAGAAGATCTTTCGATCAGCCACCTCCTGGAGGTGAAAGTTTAAAAGATACAGCTGATAGAGTAATTCCATATTTTGAGAAAATCATAGAGCCTATGCTTAATAAAAAGAAGAATGTATTGATATGCGCTCATGGAAACTCTCTTCGAGCACTTGTAATGCATATAGAAAAAATATCACCTGAAGAGATAGTTAAAATAGAAATAGCTACAGGTGAACCTATTTTTTATAAATTTCAAAATAAAGAATTTTATAGAACTTAAAGCCTTACTTCAAAGCCCTCGCTCTGAAGGGCTTGTTTAACTTTTTTTATTGAAATTTCTTCGTAATGAAAAATACTTGCTGCAAGTAAAGCATCAGCTTTGCCAATCTTTACAGCGTCAACTAAATGAGAAAGTTCTCCAGCACCTCCAGAAGCAATTACAGGAATTGATAAATTATTTGAAAGTTCCATATACAAGTTATTATCGAAACCGCTTTTAGTTCCATCTTTATCCATTGAGGTCATGAGAATTTCTCCTGCGCCTAAGTCCTGACCTTTTTTCGCCCACTCAATAGCATCTAGGTCGGTTTTGTTTTTTCCGCCATGAGTATAGACGTTCCAAATTTCTCTATCCTGTTTGGCGTCTATGGCTAAAACAATACATTGAGCTCCATACTCTTTGGATGCCTCTGCTATCAGATCAGGATTTAAAATAGCGCTTGTATTAATAGAAACTTTATCAGCACCCGATTTTAGAAGCATATCTATATCTTTAAGAGATTTTATTCCTCCGCCAACAGTAAAGGGAATGAAGACTTGCGAGGCTATTGATTTCACAGTTTCAATTGTTGTAGAACGCTCTTCAAAAGATGCATCTATATCCAACATACATATCTCATCTGCACCTTCAGCATCATATCTTTTAGCAGCTTCTGATGGATCTCCTGCGTCAATAATATCCTTAAAATTAATACCTTTAACTACTCTCCCTCCTCTAACATCTAAACAAGGGATAATTCGAACTGCTAAACTCATTTTTTTTAAAACATCTCTAAAGCTTCTTTTAAGTTTATTTTATTTTCATAAAGTGAAACACCACATATAGCTCCTATGACATTGGGAATTTTTGAAAGGTTTATTAAATCGTTTATATCTTTTACTCCTCCAGATGCAATGACAGGAAAAGGAGCTAGTTTTGCCACTTCGTTCGTTTCTTCTAAATTTGGCCCGGAAAGCATACCGTCTTTATTGATGTCTGTATAAATAATTGATTTGATAGGCAGCTCTTTATAAGAGCTGATCAAGTCTGAGGCAGATAACTTTGAAGCCTCTGTCCATGCTTCTGCAGCTAGAAAACCGTTTATTGCATCGATACCCAAAATAATTTTCTTTGGAAAAGTATTACAGGCTTTTGTAAATAATTCTTTATCTTTTATAGCAATGCTTCCTAGAATTACATCATCAACGCCAGATTCAAAGATTAGATCTAAAGTTTCAAGATCTCTGACCCCTCCTCCTAACTGAAGATTCACGTCAGGGAATTTTTCTTTGATCTCTAAAACACATTCTAAGTTTTCTGGTTTACCTGACTTGGCACCATCTAAATCAACTAAATGAAGTTTTTTTGTTCCTTCTTTTATCCAATGAGTTGCTGCATCAACGGGCTTCTCAAAATAAATTTTAGTTGAGGATAAGTCTCCTTTTTGCAAACGAACACATTTTCCACTTTGAATATCAATTGCAGGAATTGGTAACATTTAAATTTTCCAATTAATAAAATTTTCTAAAAATTTGAGACCTATATCTCCACTTTTTTCTGGGTGAAATTGAGTAGCAAAAATATTTTCAGTTGCTAGTGACGAAACAAACTCTTCTCCATACTGTGTAGTGGAGACACTGGTTTCTGTTTTGGAAGCTATAAAAGAATGAACAAAATAAAAAAACTGCTTATCTTCTATTCCTAAAAATAAATCGTGTTTTTTTTCAATCTTTACGTTATTCCAACCCATGTGTGGGATTTTGAGATTTTCATTATTTATGTCTTTTATTTTTGTAATTTTTCCATTAATTACACCCAATCCTTTCTCTTGGCTTTCTTCGCTTGAATTAAAAAGAATTTGGAGGCCTAAACAAATTCCTAAAAAAGGTTTTGATTTGATTACTTCCAATAAAGGATTGATCATTTCCGTTTCTTTTAATTTTTTTATGCAAGAGCCCATAGAACCCTGCCCAGGAAAAACAAGCTTATCGATGCTTTTAAATTTATCAGGAGTATCGACTATCGAAACTTTTGAGCCAAGGGATTTAAGAGCTCTAGCTACTGAATGTATGTTGCTGGCTCCGTAATCAATTACTCCTAGGTGCATTAATTTATAGCAAGCCTTTTGTGGAAGGGAGAATATCTTCTTTAGAAGGATCTACCATACATGCGGTCTTAAGAGCTAAAGCAAATGCTTTAAATATAGTTTCAGCTTGATGATGAGCATTTTCGCCTTTGAGATTATCAACATGAACAGTTGCAAGAGCCTTATTTACAAAACCATGGAAAAATTCCTTTAACAAACTTAGATCAAAATCATTAATCGATTCTTTTGTAAAATCTACATTCCAACTTAAACCAGGTCTTCCAGAAAAATCTACAACCACTCTAGATAAAGCCTCATCTAAAGGAGCATAAGCTGAGCCAAATCTAAAAATACCCTTTTTATCACCTAGAGCATTATTGAATGCTTCTCCAAGACTAATGCCCACATCTTCTACTGTGTGGTGAGCATCTACCTCCAAGTCCCCTTTTGCATCTAAGTCGATATCAAATCCACCATGTTTAGATAGCTGATCGATCATGTGAACAAAAAAAGGTAGATCTGCTTTCAAATTACTTTCTCCTTTGCCATCAAGAGTTAGAGAAAGTTTGATTTGAGTTTCTTTAGTATTTCTTTCTAATTCAGCTTTACGCATCTTTATCCTCTTCTAAAAAGACATTATAACGGACAGAAATCAGTAAAATAATAAACATGAATCAATTTTCAAAAAAAATTATTGATTGGCAAAAAAGCCAAGGAAGAAATAATCTTCCATGGCAGAAAAAAAGTGCGTATGAAGTTTGGATTTCTGAAATTATGCTCCAACAGACGCAAGTTGAAACCGTAATTCCATACTATGAGGCATTCATAAAAACTTTTCCTGAAATTAAAACTCTGGCTAAAAGCTCTGAAGAACAGGTTATGAGTTTGTGGAGTGGCCTGGGCTATTACTCTAGAGCAAGAAATATTCATAAAACTGCAAAAATAATCTTAAATGGATATGGGGGACAATTTCCTCAAGATTTCAAAAATTTAGTTGAACTACCTGGTATAGGTCCTTCTACAGCAGGGGCAATCCTATCCCTTGTATTTGAGTTGCCGGGAGTTATCTTAGATGGGAACGTAAAAAGAGTGATTACTAGGTTTAAAGGCATTACTAATCCAATAGATAACAATCAGACTCAAAAAGAGCTAAAAAGTTTTGCAGAAGCATTTTTGCCAAAAAAATTTTTTAGAGAATATTCTCAAGGAATTATGGATTTAGGCTCCTTGTTATGTAGGCCAAAAAACCCTGCGTGTAATGACTGTCCGATAAGTAAAAACTGCCAGGCTTTTAAATTAGGTATCCAAGAAAAAATTCCTTTCAAAAAACCTTCCAAACCAAAAAAAGAAAAAAAGATTGATTGGTTATTGATATCTTCAAAAAATAAAATATTGCTAAAGAGAAATGATAACAAAGGCATCTGGAAAAATTTATGGCTTTTTCCTGATAAAGATATTTTGAGTAAAGACAATATCTCTTTGCTGGAAAAAAAAGAATCACTCCCTGATATTATTCATAATTTATCTCATCGGAAACTAAATATCTCAACGGTCAAATACAAATTAAAAAATAAAGATAGATTAAAGATAGATAGATCTAGCTCAGTTTGGGTTAGCAAAGAAGATTCAGTTAAAATGGGTATGCCCAAACCCATTAAAGAAATTATAGAAAATTACTTATGAAGACTGTTTTTTGCAGAAAATATAAAAAGGATTTGCCTAAGATGGACAGAGCGCCATTTCCGGGAGAGAAAGGTGAAGAAATTTTTTCAAGTGTATCCAAACAAGCTTGGATGGAATGGCTTCAGCAGCAAACAATGCTTGTTAATGAAAAACAATTAGATTTATCAAAAAAAGAGTCTAGAGATTATCTCAGTCAGCAACTTGAAAACTTTTTAAATAATGAATCTTTTGATAAAGCTGAAGGTTTTGTCCCTTTAGATAAATGACTTTATAAGCTTACTAAATATCTATAGAATTTGAATTCTTTTTGCCCAGATAGCTCAGTCGGTAGAGCAAAGGACTGAAAATCCTTGTGTCGGTGGTTCGATTCCACCTCTGGGCACCACTGAATAAGGGTTTCAGACGAAACCCTTTTTTATTAAATTGTCCCCAGTTGTCCCCAATGATAAAAACATGAGGAAAAATGAAGATCTTATAAGATCTTTTCTATCATTCCGCTATTTCCCCAATCTATTACTTGCCAGTCAAGTTTCAATTTTGGTGTTGTTGCCATCGTCCCAGAATCTTGTTTATTCCTCGCATCGATTTTTATTCCGTTATCGAAACAAAATACCAAATGCCAGACGTAACTTGATCTGGGGTCTTTGTCTGATAAGTTTTGAACGTTATCAATCTTAACTTTGTTAGGAAGTGATAAATTTCTTAAATCTTGAACTATTACCTTTGAATTTTTTTGTAAAATCCTAAATTCATCGCTACCTGATCCCATAATGGTATTGAATAAATTTCTAGTTTTATGAGTGTCTTTGCATGCTTTATTAAGAAAATTTCTTGCTAACTCATGAAGTTCATAAACAAATTTTGACCATTCTTCTCTGTATTCTTCATAAATTCCTTTATCGGCAAATTTTGTACCTATAGGTATTTTTTTTTGAATATCCAGATAAAGATTTTTTTTATTTTTCTCAAATTTTGTTGTTAAAGAAGATTGCTTATCAATACCCGGCCAATTTGAGCATGCGCCAATTCTCCCATGAAAAATACCATCATGATTATGTTTCAAAGAAAAACTTATCTTCTTGCTGCCAATAATTGATATATCAGCATGTGTGGATTGGTTAACATCTTTATCAGGCAGTCTATCCAAAATACATTCAGAATTAAGTTCAACTTGTTTTTCTAACCAGTTTTTTATTTTTATTACCGAATCATTCATTTTTTTAAGTACTTTAGAGTCAACCACTTTTTCTTTATCTCTTTCTTGATCTATTTTTGCTCTTTCAGTTAGAGAAATTTTGAATTCGTTTACTAAAAAATCTGTTAATAAAAACTCGAAATATCTTCCATTATCATTTGGTCTTGATTTAGTCATACAAATAAAACTAGCATCAATTAAAATGGAACTCCATGAAAATTAGTTCGTTTTTTACAGGAGCAGGTGGACTTGATTTGGGGTTCAAAAATGCTGGTGCCCAAATTCTATATGCCAATGAGTTTGATAAAAAAATATGGTCTACTTTTGAACTGAATTTCACGAAACTTTCCAACACTTTTCTAGATAAAAGAAGCATTACTGATGTTGCTGTAAGTGAAGTTCCTGATTGCGATGGAATTATAGGTGGTCCTCCTTGTCAAAGTTGGAGTGAAGCAGGTGCTTTAAGAGGTATAGATGACAAAAGAGGACAACTTTTTTTTGATTTCATAAGGATTCTTCGAGAAAAGAAACCATTATTTTTCCTTGCTGAAAACGTATCCGGAATGCTTTCTGGAAGACATAGGGATGCTCTAAATAACATCATCTACCTATTCGAAGAAAGTGGATATGAAGTTTCTTACCAACTTTTGAATACTTCAGATTATGGAGTTCCACAAGATCGTCAAAGAGTTATTTTTGTTGGGTATAGAAAAGATCTGGGTAAAAAATTTATTCATCCTGCTCCAACAACTTTCGTGGAGAATCAAAAGAAAACTCTAAAAGATGCTATTTGGGATTTAAGAAAAAATGCGTTACCAGGAAAAGAAAAGAATAAATCTAACTTTGAAAAATGTAAGGTTCCCAATCACGAGTACATGACAGGTGGATTTTCCACAATCTACATGTCAAGAAACAGAGTCAGACCATGGGACAGGCAGTCTTTCACAATACAGGCAGGTGGCAGGCATGCCCCAATTCACCCTCAAGCGCCTGAAATGAAGCACATAGAAAAAAATAAAAAAATTTTTGTGCCTGGAAAAGAACATTTATATAGACGTTTATCTATTCGAGAATGTGCAAGAATACAGACATTTCCTGACGACTTTATATTTGATTACGAAAATTTAGCAGATGGATACAAAATGATAGGAAATGCAGTTCCTGTTGATTTTGCATTTGTACTTGCGAAGCAAATTAAAGAAGATTTAAAACTCTAGTTTGATCTTCTTGAACACAGTATTTACAGAATTTGTGAAGGAATTGTCCCCAGGTGTGTCCCCACTGTCGGTCTGAAAGACTTATTTAACAGTATTCTTAATTAAGAACAAAGGACTGAAAATCCTTGTGTCGGTGGTTCGATTCCACCTCTGGGCACCACTAAGTTTATTTTTTTTTATCAAACTATTATTTTTTTTTATAGTTTAAGAAATTTCATAAAAAATTCCTCAAAATCTACAAATTGGTATTTAAATAAGTTAAATTATGTTCTCTATTGGGAGTAAAAATGAAAAAATTATTATTAATAATAGCTATGGTGTTTTCTGGATTAATTTTCAGCCAAAACTTACCAATTATTGCAGTTACAGAAATACAATCTTCAGTAGATAGCAAATATTGGAGAGACTATAAAAATTCAAAATCTAATAATTTCCAAAATATGCTAGAAACTCAACTTGTTAAAGTTGGAAGATTTAAAATTATGGAAAGAAACAGAATAGACGAGGTTTTATCTGAGCAAGCCTTACAAGGAGAATTTTCTGGCTCAGGAACAAATATGGCTATGGGAGCAGTAGATTATATTGTGTATGGGTCTGTTACCAAATTTGGAAAGAAAGAGAAAGTTATTCAAACCAATAAGTTTTCATCTGTAAAAATAATTACTGAATTTGGTATTGATTTAAAAGTAGTAAGTGCCTTGGATGGAGAAGTAAGAAGAGCAGAAGCCGTAAATGTTGTTCTGGAGACAGCATCAGGCATGTCTACTGGTAAAGTTTCTACTGGGGATGCCGCAGCTGATCCATTGTCAGATGTTCAAAGAAGAGCTGCAAAAAAGGTTGCAGCAGCAATTGCCGAAAGTATCTTTCCAATTGGGGTCATTACCTTTAGAGATAATGAAGCTTATCTAAATTACGGTGAAGCAATTTTGACAGTTGGTGATAGATTAAAAGTAATTCAGCCAGGAGAAGAGCTTATTGATGAAGCTACAGGGTTGAACTTAGGAGCTACCGAAACAGTTGTTGGAACTGTAGAAGTTACTGAAGCTTTAGAAAAGTTTTCAAAAGCTAAGGTAATACGTGGGGGTAACCCAGGAAAAGGTATGCAAGCAAGAATTATAAAGGATGCTAGTTCTGGTGCAGGCGGAAACCGTTCAGGTCCTCAAAATCAAAGACAACCGCTAGGGAGACAAATATGAAAAATATAATCAAATCTTTCTCACTTATTTTATTGGTATTTTCTTTGAGTATAACTGCTCAAAGTAATAAACCTGTTATCGGTGTTGGAGAGGTACAAACAACAATTGGTGGAAATCCTTCAACTTTTCAACAAATGCTAGAAACAGCATTATCTCAAACAAATAAATTCGAAATCATTGAAAGAGCTCGTATGGATGATTTGTTAGGAGAACAAGCGCTATCTGCTGGAGGGCTTACACAGGGTTCAGGCCAAATTGGTGGACTTTCCGGTGTTGATTATTTAGTTTATGGAACAATTACTAAACTAGGTAAAGAAGGAGAAGCAGTGAGTTTTGGCGGTATTGGTGGCGGAAGCTCAAAATCCGTTATGTCTGTTGATATAAAAGTAGTTGATGCGAGAACAGGTTCTGTTCGTATTTCAAAAACTGTTGAAAGAACAGCTAAAGGCGCGATGGCAATTTCTTTAGGAGATATACAAACTGCTAATGAGGAGGCCGATCCATTGGGAGAGGTTCAAAGAATGTGTGCTAATGCAGTTGCATCTCTAATTGCTCAAGAAATTTTTCCAATAAAAATTATAAATGTTGCGAAGGGTCAAGCTTATGTAAACTACGGCCCACCAAATGTTTATCCAGGTCTTTATTTAAAAGTTGTAGAGCTTGGCGGAGGCTTTGTTGATCCTGATACTGGAGAAACTTTAGGTGCTGAAGAAACATATATCGGAGCAATTAAAATTACAGATGCTAAATCTAAGTTTTCTATTGGAACAATTTTAGAAGGTTCATTATCAAATGGAATGATTGCCTCAGTGCTAGATAAAAAAGATGGTAAGAAAGCTGAAAGTGGTTATAGAAAAATTTGTAAAAAAGCTAAGAACTGCCTGGACGCAACTTTTAAGAAAAAATATTGAAGCTTAAAAGTATATTTTTTATCTTACTTTTAGTAGGAAGTTTATTCTGGGGGCTAATTAATTCTGCGGGTTTTATATCTCTATATTTTATAGAAGACATTCAAAATGCGTTTGAAATTAATTTGTTCCCAGATAATTTAGCCGAATACTTAAACTCTTACCTTTTCTTAAAAATTATATTTGCTTGGCTTCCATTTTCGTTTATTTTCTTTCTTTACTATTTTCAAAAGAAAAATTGAAGATATAGACAATAATTTAAAATCTTTAATGCTCTAAAAATCTAATTTTTAGAAAATAAAAAGTTATGGCAGCTGCCATAAACTCAAAAATCATAAAAAATACAAAGATCATATCTGGCATTCCATCTAAAATTAAACTCAAAGCTCTACCAAGACCAATACCAAGCATAAATACAAACATACTCCATAAGGCTGGGATTGTTAGCTTTTTATTGAATGCTCCCGTTATCCATAAAAATACGCAGCCAATATATAAACCCATTACTGCCCTAAAAATATTAGATAAATTATTATTTGTAACTTCAATTCCATAAAGAATTGGAAGAATTTCTTGAGGGTTAATTCCATAGCCTAATGAAGCAGGAAAAACCCCCAAAGAAATAAAAATTAAAAATAAAGATTCTTTTTTTATTTTTTGCATTTAAATAGTCTAAATTAATAAATAGAATAAAAATTTAAAATTTTTATTTATTCCATATCTATTTTGACGCCACATTCTGAAGCAGCAGACATGATCTTCCCCATTGCAGAAAACAATAACTGCATATTTGCTCCAGCAGCTTTTTCCTCATTGAAAGCAATTTCAGTCTCTTCTGAAGACATGCTAGCCAGAGATTTAGACATCATGCATTCGCAATCTCCTCTATCATTTTTTTCTGCACAATCATCTATTCTACTTTGTTGTTCAGAAGTGAAAGAATTACCACAGGATATCAATATGGTTATAAACCCATAAATAATAAAATTCTTGATTAAAATTTTGTTTTTCATATTATTCTCCTTATGTTTTATGAGTTTATTTTGTACTGAAAAAAAACCAAAGTATATATAAAAAGAATATTCCATTTTGAGAAAGAATAAAAAAAAGTAAAATTATCTTATGGCTGAAAAACTATTATTAGAAGGCTTAAATGTCATTGATGCGGGAAGTTTTATCGCAGGGCCAGTATCAACAACAATTCTTTCTGATTTTGGTGCAGAAGTTATCAAGATTGAACCGCCAAAGATTGGTGATAGTTTAAGACACCTAATTTCTAGAACAAAAAGAGTAAATCCGATCTCTGATAAAGATTATTGTTGGCATTTAACTTCAAGAAATAAAAAAAGTTTGGCCTTAAATCTAGGAGATCCAAAGGGACAAAAAATTTTGCAAGAATTGGTAAAAGTTTCTGACGTATTTGTAACCAATATGCCCAAAAGAATAAGAGATAAATTAAAAATTAATGCCTCAGACTTACTTCCTCTAAATGAAAGGCTAATTTATGGATCTTTGACAGGCTATGGTGAAGATGGTCCTGACTCGCACAGAACTGCCTTTGATACCATGGCTTGGTGGGCTCGGAGTGGCTTGATGGATATCGTAAGACCATCGGATAATTCTACTCCTGGGATGCCTCCAATAGGTATGGGAGATCAACCAACGGGAGTATCTTTATTTGCAAGCATCATGACAGCTCTTTATAGAAGAGAAAAAACAGGCAAAGGCGGAGAAGTAAATACTTCCTTAATGGCGAATGGTGCGTGGTCTAATGGATCTTTCATTCAAGCGGCGCTTTTTGATGCTGATTTTCCTGACAAAAAAACTGAATTTACTCCTCACCCTTTTGGTGGTCGATATGAAACTAAAGATGGAAGATATCTTTTATTAGCTATCATTGATGCCGCTAAAGAATGGCCTAAATTATTAAAAGCTCTCGATATAGAATATTTAAACAGCGATGAAAGATTCTCATCATTTCAAAAAATGAACGAAAATTATCAAGAGCTTTACAAAAAACTTGAAAAAATCTTTAAGCAATATAACTTGAAAGAAATAGTTGAAAAATTAAGATTCTCTGAAGTTACTTTTGGTATTCTTAGCAAATCTACTGATCACAAAAAGGATGAGCAATTTTTAAAAAGCGAGGTACTAGTTAACTTTTCAAAAGATAGTTTTGAAACTGAGAACCTAACAGTTAATAGCCCAGTATTTCTTAAAGATGAACCCAAAAAAACTCCTTCCAGAGGACCTGACTTAGGTGAACATTCCAAAGAAATTCTTTCTGGCATTGGTATTGATTCAAAAGAACTCGACAAACTTAAAGAAGACGGGATTATAGATTTTTAAAAATTAGAAAACTTAGCTTTAAAAAAAACTAGAATATAATACTCAACATAGGGGAAAATAATGAGAACAATAGAAAATCTATTAGAGGGCTTAATTTACGCCAGTAGATGGCTTTTAGCACCCATTTACATGATTTTGTGTCTTTGCTTGGCACTTATCGCCATAACTACAATTCAACACTTTATTCAATATGCTCCGGGTTTGATGAGTATGAAGTTAAAAGAAGTGCTTTTATTTGTTCTGCAAGTGGTAGATCTAGCTTTAATAGCTAACCTTGTCGTGATGATTATTTTTTCTGGTTACGAAAATTTTATTTCTAAAATTGACGTAGCAAAAGGTGACAGAGATAGGCCAGATTGGATGGGTTCGGTTGATTTCAGCGACCTAAAAATAAAACTGGTTGCCTCAATTTTAGCTATATCTGGAATTGGATTACTTGAAACGTTTCTTAAAATTGCAGGTTCAGGCGATGTTGCGGTGAGTGAGGTAGAGATTAAGTGGATGGTTATCATTCATATCATTTTCATAATCTCTGGATTGCTTTTAGCAATGATGGATTATGTAGCCCATCGAAGCAGCAAACATTAAATATTAAAAATATCTTTTTGCTAAAAGCCAAAAGAAGAAAGGTATTATCGCAATACCTATGAATGCTATTGAGGCAGATTGGCTTGTAAGTGCTGCTGTACCTATGAAGGCGTAAACTACTGAAATTAATAAATTACTCACAATCATTACGGTTAGAAAAGTACTCCATTTCATGCCAGCTAAACCAGCAGCCACTGTTGAAATTTCTGCTAGAGCTGGAGCGGGTCTCGCAATCAATAAAATGCTGACACCAAATTTTTTTGCCACCTCTTCTGATCTTTCTAAATCTTCTTGACTGAGTATTTTTTTTGCTAAGGGTTTGGCAGCATACTTTCCGATCGTAAAGCCGATTATCGAACCTAAAGTAAGTCCTATCCATATGATAGGTATGGATAAATAAAATCCTAAAATAGCTCCAGCAAAAGTATTGGTAACACCATTTGGAATTGGTAAAAAAACATCTGCTGCCAATGCGAAAATGACCAAAATGGAGTTTAAAAATTGATTGTTTCCACTCCACTCAATAAATTGATCTGTTAAGTCAGCTATCGATGACTCAAGTAATGACAAAGGTAATATTATTGAAGTCAAAATAATTATGATAAAACCCAGAATCTTTAAGAGAGTATAGATATTCATTACTTTTTGCATTTTATATGTTTGTCCAATAGGAAAAAATTTAATTCAAGATTTTTGTGAATGTTAGAATATGGCAGTTATACTGTCATTTCCGATGTTTAAAAATATATTTTTTTTCTTATTTGTAATTACTTTTTTTTTCTCTTGTTCTGAATTTGAAAGAAAAACAGAAAAAGAATTAGCTCAAGAAAAATTTGGAGATATCCCTCTAGTCGAATACAAGCCTAGTCCCAATCCAGATAAAAATGCCTATTTTGGCGACTTGCATGTTCATACGGAAAATTCTTTTGATGCCTATACCTTTGGCACTACTGCTTCTCCCGCTGATGCTTATAAATACGCTAAAGGTGAAGCAATAAAACACCCTACTGGTTATCACATTCAGTTATCAAGGCCTTTGGATTTTTATGCAGTTACCGATCATGGAGTATTTCTTGGTGTAGTTAAAGAAGCTGCTGATCCAGATAGTGAAATTGGACAATATGAACTTACTAAGCCTCTACATAATATGAATGAAAATATAAGTAATAGTATTTTCTCCATTATTAGAAGAGGAGGAACATTTAGACCATTTGCCCAAGAATTGGCAAATAGCATCCAAGACGGAACTGTAGATATGAAGATTTTACAGAAAGTTATGAATGATACTTGGCTCAAAACGATTGAAGCTGCAGATCAAGCCTACGTTCCAGGTTCATTTACAACCTTTGCTGCCTATGAATATTCTTCATCGGTTGAGATTTATGATACTTATTTGCACAGAAATGTAATTTTTAGAGACACAAAAAGCCTACCCAAAAGAATTTTTACACGGGGCGATAGTTTAAATCCAGAAGACCTTTGGAAATGGATGGATGGACTAAGACTTAAAGGTATAGAAAGCTTAGCAATTCCTCACAATTCAAATATTTCAGGAGGTGCTGCTTTTAGGATGACTTACTATGACGGCAAACCCATAGATGAAGCATATGCGCTGCAAAGAATAAGAAATGAGCCTTTAGTTGAAGTTACTCAAGCAAAGGGTTCCTCCGAAACGCATCCTTTATTATCAAAAAATGATGAATGGGCAGCATTTGAAATACCGGTAGAAAAGCAAGCTAAAGTTTTAGAAAATGCGAAAGGAAGTTATGTCCGAAATGCTTACTTAAGAGGACTGGCTTTAGCTGAACAAGGCTTAACAAATCCCTACAAATTTGGCCTTGCAGGTGCAAGTGACACTCATGTTGCTGGAGGTTCCTACAGTGAAGAAACTTTCTTTTCAAAAATTGGTCTGTTAGATGGAACTCCAGAACTAAGAGGTTCAGTTCCTTTCAATTGGGCTTTAGCTAAAGCTGCAAAAATCTTTAGACCAGAATCTTTTGCTGAAATTAATGGTAAAGACTATATGGCAGTAACAGACAGACTGATTGGCTTCTCAGCTTCAGGCCTTACTGGAGTTTGGGCGAAAGAAAACACTCGTGAGGATATTTATGACGCCTTCAGAAGAAAAGAAACCTTTGCTACCAGTGGCCCAAGAATTAAAGTGCGCTTTTTTTCAGGGTATGATTTTGAAGATGCCAAAATTAATGACTTGGATCTTGTTAAAAAAGCCTATGAGGATAATCTATCTATGGGTTCCACCATTAATATAGAAAAAGAGAAGGAACCAAAGTTTTTGGTATGGGCTTCTGCAGACCCATTGGGTGCGCCGCTTCAAAGAATTCAAATAATTAAAGGTTGGTTAGAAAATGGAGAACACCAAGAAAGGGTATATGACGTTGTGTGTTCAGATGGATTAGTTGTCAATTCATCAACACATCGTTGTCCTGACAATGGAGCTAAAGTTGATATTGAAAACTGTTCTGTAAGTAGAAATTCTGGAGCCTCAGAGTTGAAGACTTTTTGGTTAGATCCTGATTTCTTAATGGATCAAAGAGCTTTTTATTACATAAGGGTTTTAGAGAATCCAGTTTGTCGATGGTCAACTTGGGACTCGATCAGGGCAGGTGTTGAACCAAGATCTGATATTCCAGCAACCATACAAGAAAGGGCCTGGACTTCACCAATTTGGTTTGAACCAACCAAATCTTGAAAAATTTATTTCTCTGTTAGAAAATTATTTCACTTGTTATGAAATCTCTGTTCTCAAAAATTAAAAATCTTTTGCTAATTGGTGCTTACAAAACTTTAGTGATTTTTGAAAAAATTACTAACAAAGGAATAGCCTTGGATTTCATTTCGAAAGATTACATCGATAATCCTTATAAGACTTACAACTTGATGAGATCCCACAAACCAATTTTATTTTCTCAGACAACAAGATTGCATTGGGTCACTAAGATGGAATTTGCTCAAGAAATGTTGAGAGATAAGAGATTTAGTGTGGATGATCGTAAATATCCGATAGCAGATAAACGTAGAAAAGAATTCAAAAAAGCTGGGAGAGAAATAATGTTGGAACAGTTCGAAAATCCCAGTATGTTGAAGCTTGATCCTCCTGATCATTCTCGAATAAGAAAACTCGTTCAGTATGGATTTACCAATAGATATATTTCTTCATTAGAGCCTGAAATTAAGTCCGTTGTAGATAGTTGTCTAGATAAAATCCATAATCAAGATTCTTTTGATTTGATAGAGGATTTAGCAAAGCCCTTGCCCGCAATAGTGATTGCAAAAATGATGGGACTTCCTGATAAAGATTTAGATCAATTTCAATCTTGGTCTGAGGATCTTCTCGTAGGAGTAGGTGGAATAGGAACTACAAAGGAAGATATCAAAAAATCAGGTGATGCTTATGAGTCTTTAATTAATTATTTTGAAGAGATAATTTTAGAAAGAAAAGATTCACCAGGGGAAGATTTCATTGGCAAATTGATTAAGGCTGAGGAAGAAGGTGACAAATTAAACATCAAGGAAATGTATGGCACTTGCCTGCTGCTATTAATTGCAGGTCATGAAACTACTACCCGTTTAATTGGAAATGGAATCTTCACATTATTTAGACATCAAGAGCAATTTGATCATCTTATAAATAATTACAATTTGATTCCCAATGCCATAGAAGAAATGCTTAGATATGAACCGCCAGTTCATGCCACTGTCAGATTTGCTGAAAATGATATGACCTATGATGAAAAATCCTACAAAAGAGGAACTGCTTTTGCAGTTAGTATAGCGGGTGCCAATAGAGATCCTGAGGCTAATAAAAATCCTAATGAATTTAATATTCTAAGAGAAGACATCAACCACATCTCTTTTGGTTATGGTCCACACATGTGTATTGGGGCAAGCTTAGCTAGGATAGAGTCAAGAATAGCTTTTGAAGTTTTATTTGACAGATACCCTAGGATGGCTCTCATGGAGAAAAATCCTATCTGGGGAAAGAATCTTATTTTTAGAGGGTTTAATAATTTAAAAATAAGAACTTAAAAAAAAGGCACCCTATTGGGCGCCTTTTTTTATAAAGAGTTTATTTAGAACTTATGTATAACTTCTAAACCTGCTCTCATACCTGGATAGTACTTGATTCTAGCACCACCACCTTGACTTTGAGGATAGATAAGAGAGAAAGCTATATCATCTTTTTCATCAAGACAATTAGTACAGAAGCCTCTTAAGGAAGTTCCGTTATTAAACTCTATCGTTGTAGAAAAGTTTAATCTTTCAATAGTATCGTTGAATGTAAGACCTTCTACTCTTTCATCACCTAAAGCGATATCAGATTTATATGAGTAACTAGCACCTATAACTACATCTCCGATATCTGTAGGCTGAACATGATTCACTGAAAGAATCATAGATTGTTCAGGAGTCCAAGGCATGCTTCCGCCTGCTCTTGAATAAGATCCAGCTGAGTTAGAATTACAAGCTGTAAAAGTACCATGAACTTCAGACCAATCTCTAGAGTCATCACAATAATTATCATATTGTGCATCGATGTAAGCGTAATCAAAGTTAATTGTTGTGCCCATGCCAACTCTAGCAGTCATATTTAAATCCAAACCATTAATGGTTGAAGCACCTGCATTTCTAGTTAGACCAATTGGCAGTCCCTGAACAACAGAAACTTTAATGAGTTGTTTGTTAGTCCAGTCATAAGTGTATCCTGTTGCACTTAATCTTAAAGAATCATTAAGAAAAGAACCTTTGTAACCAATTTCATACATTTCCAGTTCTTCTGGATCAAAACCTTGATCAACTAACTCTTTAAAATAAGTTGCAAATTGCCACCCACCACCTTTAAAGCCTGTAGCATAAGTGAACCATAACATGGAGTCATCAGTAGGCTTATAATCTATAGTCAGTTTAGGATCAGTTGAAGTCCAAGAAGCTTGGTTTGTTGCTGTAAAAGTTTGAGCTGATGAAGCTATTGGCGCAATTCCAATTCCTTGAAGTGCAACTAAAGTTCCAAATGCAGCTATATAGTCTGCATTCCCAGCTGTATCATTAGCATCTATTGCAGCCAATGTTGGTATAGCTGCTGCTTGAGCTCCCAGTGCAGCTATTCCGCCATCCACTACTGCTTTTTGTCCAGCAAAAATTTGAGCAGTATAATGGGTAGCTGGATTAGCAGGATTAAAACCTGCTGCAGTAAGATTATTTGGAATTACTAATTGTGCGGGGACCCCAACTGCATTTGATGAGGTTATATAAGTCATTCCTTTGGTATCATAAGTATATCTAGCTCCCAAAGTAATATTCCATTGATCTGCCATTGGGATAGTTACCTGACCGAAAGCAGCTGAAGATTTATTATTTATTCTTAAATCTAAAGCAGCAGTTCCATGATTTTCATAATTTTGAGAAGTAGCAATTCCCCAATCTTCAGCCAAAAGAGCTTTAGTTTGAGCTGGACCAGTATAGGTTCCTGCCTGATAAGCTTGAAGATTTGTTATTGCTCCAGCAGTAAATATTCCACCATCAGCAACAGCAACTGCAGCAGCTCCCTGCATATTAAATGCTCCTTCGGGACCTGTTTTAAAAGTATCAATTCTGTCACCGTAATCTAAAAAGGAATAGATACCAGCAACCCATTGAATTTCGTCTTCAGCTTTTGAACTCCATCTCAATTCAATATTTGACTGATTGGTTTTTTGAATAGAAGACTGAGAAAAAGATTTTGCAGCTGTTGCATCAAAATCCTTTAATTCTTCACCTTGGTTTTGGTTAGTAGATGCAATTACAGTTAGATCATAATTATCTCTAAACAGTTTAATACGCGTTGCTAATAAATTATCGTCTCTTCTATCAAAAGTATTTTCACTTTGCGTAGCAGAATAAGGGTCAGCTCTTAAGGCTGCAATTGCAGCATCATCAGATGCGTAAGCTGCGGCAGCTGAAAGATTGGTCTGAAAGACATCTAAGCCTTGAGCTGCTGCTGCAGCACTAGCCTTTATGAGATTAAACTGTTGAGCGCTACATTCTGTAGCATTTCTACAAATTTTCACTTCGGATATAAGACCATCAACCTTTGAGACGGCATTCTCTGCAGTAAAAGACCACTCCATATCAGAGCCTTCCCCAAAAAGGGAAAATCTAATATTTTCATTTTTTGGTCCATCATCAGATCCACCAAAACTAGTATCTGTATGAACACCTTCAATGTCTTGATAGCCAAGAATCATTCGACCATAAAGACCATCACTTAATTCTCCTGATAACATGTAGCTTAAGGACTCATAGCCAGAGTCTCCTGCCCCTACTTTAATTTTTTGTTCAAACTCACTAGTTGGTTTTTTATAAAAAATACTTACGGCGCCTCCTAAAGCATTTCTACCGTATAAAGTTCCTTGAGGACCTTTCAAAATTTCTATACGTTCAATATCTACTAATCCAGACATAACTGATTGAACTCTTGGCATGTAAACTTCATCAACAAACAAAGCATTTGATGACTCGGATCCAATATCAAATTTAGTTGAACCAATTCCCCTAAGCCAGATGTTAGCTCTTCCAGGATCTTCTCCAGACATCATCATGTCAGGAATCATATTTGTTAAGTCGTTTGTATCTCTAACTCCAGCGTCTTCTAACATATCGCCAGAAAAGGCTTGAAGTGCAGAAGGCACATCTAATAAATTTTGTTCTCTTTTTTGAGAAGTAACTACCATTTCTTCTAAAGCTGTTTGTGCTAAGGAAATAGTAGAGGTTAAAAGAAGAGCTACTGAAACTCCATACTTTAAAAAAATCTTGAACATTTTTCCCCCTGGTTAAATATTGAAAAAAGATTCTATCAAAAAGTAAGATGATTTGTGCACTAAAATAGTGCTTCGTAGCACGAAGTGATGTTAGCTGTCAAAAGAGATAAACCTAACTAAAAGAAGACTTCCCCCAAGAAAATAAATATGATTACATTTAGTCTTTGTTTTAAGTAAGGAGATGACATGCAACTAAGATATTTTAACCAACCCCATTTTGAAAATGGATCTCTCAAGCTAATATCGCAAGTTTTGAAAGAACATGGAATAAGTAAGCCGCTAATTTGTACTGATCCTGGTCTAGTGGCTATTGGAATGACTGACAAAATTCGCAATCTCCTTTCAAACGAATTATCTCCAACTTTTTATACAGAAACTCCAGCCAATCCAACAGAACAAGCTGTAAATGACGCTTTGGATATGTATAAGCAGAATGATTGTGATGGTGTAGTAGGGTTTGGCGGAGGTTCAAGCATGGATCTTGCTAAGGCAGTTGCGTTAATGGCAAATCATGAGGGTAATGTCGTAGATTATTCTGTCAATGAAGGTGGTACTGGAAAAATTACAGAAACAGTTCCAACAATTGCCATCCCAACTACTTCTGGAACAGGAAGTGAGGTCTCTCTTGGGGCAGTCATAATTATGAATGATGGGAGAAAATTAATTTTGGCAAGTGATCATTTAGTACCAAATGCAGCCATTTGTGATCCAGAATTAACTTTGGGTCTTCCTCCGGTACTTACAGCTGGGGCAGGAATGGACGCCTTGACTCATTGTATTGAAGCTGTTTTATCTCCTTTGGATGATCCACCAGCTGAGGCAATCGGCCTAGATGGTGTAGAGAGGATTATAAGAAAAGAAAGTCTTATTAGAGCTTGCGAAGATGGCCAAGATAAAGATGCTAGATGGAACATGATGATGGCATCTACTGAAGGAGCAATGGCTTTTTCAAAAGGCTTAGGAGCTGTGCATTCAATGAGTCATGCTGTTGGAGCGGATCAAGAACTTAGATTGCATCATGGCACTTTAAATGGTGTGATTTTGCCAACAATCTTGAGATTCAATAAAGATCATGTGGGAGATAAATACGCAAGAATTGCTAGAGCAATGGGTAAAGATGAATCAACTGACTTAGCGGACGAGATAGAAAAATTAAATGAAAAGATTGGTCTTCCAAATGGATTAGCTGCTATGGGGGTCACGGAGGAGATGATTCCTGCTTTAGTAGCGCATTCAATGACTGATCCAAGTAATATGACGACGCCAAGATTACCTTCTCAAGATGAATGGGAAAAACTATTTTTAGAGGCAATGTAATTTATATAGGATTTGAATATGGAAAAAGTTTGTTTAGTAATTGGAGCTGGAGCCGGTATTGGTGGAACAGTGGCAAAAAGATTTGCCAAAGAGGGATACCATGCATATCTGGCAAGAAGGACAGATGAGGAAGGGCTCAATAAATTGATAAAAGAAATTTCAGATGCAGGAGGAAAAGCTTCTGGTTCTTTACTTAATGTAATTGAAGAAAATTCAATTGAAGATTTAGTAAATAAAATTGAATCTGATATAGGTCCTATTGATACTGTTATATACAACATCGGAGCTCAAATAGGCGATCGTGCTTTAGCTGAAACTAGTTACAAAGCATTTGAAATGGGTTGGCGTATGGCTACTTTTGGCTTGTTTAGACTAGCTCAGGTTTTGACTCCGAAAATGAAAGAAAGACAGGAAGGAAATATTATAGTGACCTCTGCTACTTCTGCAGTAAGGGGTAATAAAGGACAACACTCGCATGCAGCTGCAATGGGAGGTAGAAGAATGCTATGCCAATCATTGAATGCTGAGTTTGCGAAATCAGGTATTCATGTTGCCCATGTCATTATTGACGGCGCGGTGGATGCTCCTGATACTCTTGGAAAGATGTTGGGCTCTGACTTATTTGAAAAATTTAAAAAGCAGAAAGGTACTGATGGCATGATTTTGCCTGAGAATGTTGCCGATACTTATCTCTTTTTAGCACAACAAACTAAATCTACCTGGACTCATGAGATTGATATAAGAGCTTTTTCAGACCAAGCTTGGTGGAATCATTAATTTTTATAGGAGATTTTCATGAGATATCTATCATTGCTTTTAATCGTTATATCCACTTCTCTTTTTGGCATGCATCATGAAAAATTAGACGTCATTGTTTTTGCGATTGATTTAGAAATAATTGATGGCCAAAAAAATAAAGCTAGAAACTTTGTTTCAAGAATTACAGACAACGTAAATAAAAAAGAGCCGCAAACACTAGTTTATCAATATCATTTTTCAAAAAAAGAAAAGAAAGTTTTTCTTTTAGAAATTTATCCCAATAACGAAGCAGCTTTAATCCATATGGGTAATTTTCTAGGGAGTAAATGGGAAGCTGAGTTCGTCAAAAACTTTTCAATAAGTAATTTTCAGGTTTTAGGAAACGCAAATTCAAAACTTAAGAAATCTTTAGAGCCCTTTACTAAAGATTTCCGAAGTAACCTTGTAGGTTTTGATAGAGTTGCAAGTCAACTCGGTGAGGAAATTTCTAAGATTAAATAACTTTTAACTTACGAAGTTATTTAGTCTCTCAAAGGCATTAATAAAATCCTCTTTAAATTCTTGCACAACATCACTTGCTGATATGCTTTGGTTCATTAGACCAACTCCTTGTCCTACCCAATAGGTTGCAAGATCTTTTGCTCCTTCATGACCTCCAGCAGCTAATTTGTTAACCTTTTGCAAAGCTGGCTCTGCGACCATTGGTTGTAATGGCATCGGCAAAGGTTCTGGAGCGCTGTCTGCCTCCCAAGCTTGAGTCCATGGAGTAACTAATTGTCTAGAATGTTTGCCAGTTCTGCTTCTTGACCTGACTGTTTGACTAGAATTTGCTGCAACCATTTTCTCTTTAATCACTGGCTCTACTTCTGACTCAATTGTAGTTAACCAAACTGAGCCACACCAAGCTCCTGAAGCTCCCATAGCCATGGCTGCCGCCATTTGCTTACCGGTTACAATTCCTCCTGCAGCTAAAATGGGAACATCGCCATATGGCTGAATAGCTTGATGAACCTCTGGAATTAAAACCATAGTAGAGACACTTCCACAATGTCCTCCGGCCTCGGTTCCAGAAACAACTAAAATATCAACTCCGGCTTTAACTTGATTGATTGCATGTTCTGCAGTTCCTAATAATGCAGCAACTTTACAGTCATTATCCTTACCCATTTGAATCATCCAATCTGGAGGCACTCCGAGTGCATTAGCAATGATTTTAATTGGGTGTTTAAAAGCAACATCTAAAAGGGCTTTAGCTCCATCGGATTGTGTATTTTGAGCAAAACCTGAACCGCCAGTATCTATTTCTCTTAATTCTGGAGCTTCTATTCCATGATTTTCTAAAACATCAGTTCTGAAATCTGCATATTCTTGCGGAATCATTTTTGCTAGCTTGTCAGCATCAAATTTTTCATCTTTGCCTACCATTTTATTTGGAATCAACACATCTACTCCATATGGTTTTCCATCAATGTGCTCATCAATCCACTTAAGTTCTTTTTCTAATTGTTCTGGAGACATGCCAACTGCACCTAAGACTCCACAACCTCCTGCTTTGGAAACTGCTACAACAACATCTCTACAATGTGTAAATGCCACGAGAGGAAACTCTATATCTAACATTTCGCAAATTTTTGAATTCATCATTTTTATACCTCTTTATTTCTAATCATTAATATCTTCTAAATTTCAATTCAAATCAAGATTTTTGTATTAAAATTTCAGTATGCCTAACAAGACTACTATCCCAGTCTCTTTCATTGTTATTTTACTGTCTACTCTTATAGCTTTTGCTGCCAATCAAGGAAGTGTTTCTATATCAAACATTCCACTTTTTGGATTTGTAGTGTTCCTGATTTTTGTAATTCAATGGCTTGTTTTTATTCCGTCTTTCATTAACAAAACGGAACATTTTTTTGATTTAACCGGTTCGCTTACTTTTATGTCAGCTTCTCTTTTTACTCTTATGGCAATTCCAGAAATATATTTAAGGGATATCGTAATCACATTGTTAGTCGTAGTGTGGGCTACCAGACTTGGTTCTTTTTTATTTTTTCGAGTTAGAAAAGATGGAGGTGACGGAAGATTTGACATCATGAAAACCAAGTTTTGGTGGTTTTTAATGACCTGGAATATTCAAGGAATGTGGGTATTTTTATCTTTGGCTGCAGGTCTTGCCGCAATGACCTCGCAAAATAAGGTTGAGGCAGATATCTTTTTAGTCATGGGTGCTTTGATTTGGATTTTGGGTTTTTCTATAGAAGTTATCGCAGATAATCAGAAATCAAAATTTAGATCTAACCCTGAAAATAAAGACAAATTTATTACAACTGGGATTTGGTCTTGGTCTAGGCATCCGAATTACTTTGGCGAAATTCTTTTGTGGATTGGGATTACAGTAATAGCTTTACCAGTTCTTCAGGGCTGGCAATTCATAACGCTCATTTCTCCTATCTTTATTATCATCCTTTTAACCCAAATAAGCGGAGTGAGATTACTAGAACTTAGGGGAAAGAAGAAATGGGGAGATAATGAGGAATACAAAAACTACATAAAAAATACTTCGGTTTTAATTCCTTTGCCGCCTAAAAATTAAGAATTAATTTCATTAAATTTGATAAGTCAATCCTGCAGCTTCTACTCCTGCTATTGCACAAATTTCATCACGATCGGGCAAATCTCCTGAAACGCCAACCGAGCCGATAACATCGTCTCCTTTCTTAATCATTATTCCTCCAGGAGATGGTGCTATTTTATTTCCAGATATAGCTCTGGCAGCATTGAAAAAATGAGTTTGTTCAGGTTGAGCGCCATAGAGATTTCTTATCGCTCTGCTAGAAAAACCAATTCCAACACAGCCCCATGCTTTGGCAAATGCTATATCAGGTCTAATGAGAGCTGAATTATCTTCCATTGCTGAACTAACTAATACTCCTCGAGTATCAAGAACTGCAATTGTTATAGGCATCATATTCTCTTCTCTAGCTTTTTTTAAACAACCTTCAACTATTTTTTGTGCATCTTTAAGGGTAATCATATTTATCTCCTAAATAAAAAAATTAAATTATTTTTCTTCAAACTTATAAGACTTAGATCTTTTAAATGCCTCTCTTTCAAAAAGCATGTCCGTGTATCTCTTAATATTGGGTTTGAATGCTTGCTCTATGCCAAGTGATTCAGCGACAACAAAAGCATAACTCACACAAATGTCTGCAATCGTAAAACGATTTGAACATAAGTATTCTCTATCGTTTAAAGTTGTCTCTAATAATTTACACCTTGAGACAAACCATCTGCTGTAACCTTCTACAGCAGCATCCGCAACGCCTGGTTCTTGAAGTTTGTATCTAAGAACAACCGTTTGTGGAAAAGTTAAAGTTGCATCAGAGTGGAAAAGCCAATTTAAATAAGCTGGATAGTCAGGCTCATCTGGCATAACTCTCAAATCAGTCGGTCCATATTTCTCAACTAAATATTGGGACATCGCAACAGATTCAGTCATTTTAACTTCGCCGTCTATCAAATAAGGGATTGTTCCTAGCATGTTGATATCCAAATATTCTTTCATGAACATTCTAGGTGGAAAAGGCATCATGACGAGTTCGTAATCTATGCCCATTTCTTCTGCGGTCCAAATTGGCCTCATTGCCCTTGAAGCTTCGGTTCCCCAAATCTTAATCATTTTCTTTTCTCCCAATATGATTTAGCCTTATATACTAAATTTTAAAATAATATTTATTATAGGAGAAAACATGATAGGAGTACTTGTTAAATTAAACATTAAAGAAGGCAGTGAAAAAGACTTCGAAGAAAACATGCTGAAACTTGTAGAAGCAACAAATGCAAATGAACCTGGTGTTTTCTACTACGGTCTATTAAAAACAGATAACCCTCAAACTTATCAAATGATAGAGATATACAAAGATGCTGAAAGTCATGCTAGTCATTCTCAAACTGAACATTTTAAAACGTTGGGTGGAGCACTTGCACCATTTCTTGCTGGAGCACCAGAAATTACTGTCCATGAGGAAATAAAATAGCTCTAAAAGAAAACTATTTAAAAGCTGTATCAAGCAAAGAAATATCCCTAGATGACGCTCAGCTTAAATTAGCTGAGCGTTTAGATACTTGTTTGCAAGAAATAAATACTGAAAAAGGTTTTTTTAACTTTTTTACTAAAAAAGTACCTCAAAGAATTTATATTCATGGAGACGTTGGACGAGGAAAGACGTTTCTCATGGATATGTTGTTTGAAGAAATCAACCATGAAAAAAAAATTAGACTTCACTTTCATCGTTTCATGCAAAATCTTCATAAAAGCCTAAAACAATATGAAGGAGGAACAGATCCTTTAAAAAGAATAGTTAAAGATTTATCTAAAAAATACGAGTGTCTTTGTTTTGATGAATTCTATGTTGAAGATATTGCAGATGCCATGCTGCTAGGAAAATTCATGACTGAGCTTTTTGAATCTGATTTATCTTTTTTTGCAACTTCAAACATTTCTCCAAAAAATTTATATGAAGGTGGATTACAAAGAAAGCTCTTTTTACCTGCTATAAACGCTATTGAAAGTGCTTGTGAAATATACCATTTAGATTCTGAAATTGATTTTAGATTAAGAGCTTTGGAAAAAAGTGGAAGTTATTTTTATCCAGCTGAGAATAATAAAGAAATCATTGAAAAAATTTTTAAAGAAATTACCCAAAATAGAAAAGCTGAGGAGAATTTCATAACAATAAATAATAGAAAAGTTAGTGTCTTAGCTTTTTCTAAGGGAGTCTTATGGGTTAATTTTTTACAAATCTGTACATCTCCTAGGAGTGCTGCAGATTACATAGAAATTTCTAAAGAGTTCCATACGGTTATTTTATCCAATGTGCCCATCATAAATTCTGATGATGAAGCAAGACGTTTTATTTCTTTTATAGATGAGTGTTACGACAGAAAAGTTAAATTAATCATTTCAGCAGCTGAACTCCCTGAAAAAATTTATGTCAAATCTAGACTCAAAGAAAAATTTAAACGAACTGTCAGCAGATTAACCGAGATGCAGTCTAAAGATTACCTTTCTCAAGCTCACTTAGCTTGAAAATATATGTATAGACTCCATATAAAAGGTATAAATGCTAATATAAAAATATGAAAGACATAGTAGAAACTAATTTTGCAATTGGCCAAGTAGTTAGACATAAACACCTAGATTTTAGAGGTGTAATATTTGATGTTGATCCTGAATTCAATAACACTGAAGAGTGGTACCAAAGTATTCCTGCCCAAATAAGGCCTAAAAAAGACCAGCCTTTCTATCATGTTTATGCTGAAAATGAGGAGGTCTTTTACACTGCCTACGTTTCACAACAGAATTTACTAGCTGATAATTCCCTTGAGCCTGTAGCTCATCCAGATGTTCATGAAAACTTTGGCCCATTTGATGGAAAAAAATACGAAGTTTTGGAAGTTACTAGAAACTAGCTTTCTTCGGCTAGCAATACGCAAATACAGAACAAATCCATAGCTTCTGACAGCTCCTCAAGCTCAACCTGAGTCGGAGCTATCCGAATATTTTTATTTTCCAAGTCCTTACCATAAGGAAAAGTTGCGCCTAAAGGAGTGAGTTTTAGACCCGCTTCCTCACAAAGCTTATGAATTTTTGAAGCATTACCTTTTAAAGAATCAAATGAGACAAAATAACCCCCGCTTGGTTTGGTCCATTTTGCCAGACCATCTGGTAGCTCATTCAACTTTTCAAAAACAAGATCAAACTTTGGCTTGATTATTTTTGCTAATTTTTGCATGTGCTCTGTTAGAGCTTTCTTGGAATTAAAAATCCTAGTATGTCTTGCTTGATTTAATTTGTCAGAGCCCAGCGAAAACTTGGAAAAATAATTAACAAAGTTTTCCATATTATTTGGCGACAAAGAAATAAATGCCAAACCCGATCCTGCCAATGAGATCTTACTGGTACTACCAAGCATAATGAGAGAATCATGTGAATTTTTTTCTATGAATATTTTTTCTATATCAGGTAGTTTTTTTGAATTATTAAAATCATGAACAGCATAGGCATTATCGAAAATAATTTTGAAGCCATCCCTATTGATGCTTGCCAAAGCTTCTATTTTTTCTTTAGAGAAAGTCTCTCCTGTAGGATTGGAATGTTTAGGGACGCAGATCATTCCTTTAATAGTTTCATCAGTTTCTAACAAGTTTTCTATTGAATCTAAATCAGGCCCATCTCCTACTAAAGGAACGGATATCATTTTTATTCCTAATTTTTCCAACATCGCAAAGTGACGATCGTAACCGGGAACTGGACACAAAAAAGTTACTTTATCTAGGTCTTTCCAGGCTACTTGTCCGTCGCCATGAAAAATCATGCTGTGCAAATAATGTCCTAGCAAAGTCAAACTGCTCGTACCATTTACGAAAATATTTGCTGGATCAGAGTTAAGAACCCACCCGGCTAATTTTCTAGCAGAAGGAAGTCCTTCGAGAAGTCCATAATTTCTTGTGTCGACCTTATCTTGGATAAAGTCCCCTTTGATTACAGTTTCCAAATTATCAGACAGGTCTAGCTGTTCAGAGGAGGGTCTGCCCCTAGTTAAGTCTAAGAGTTTTTTTGAATTTTTAAATTTTTGGTATTCTTTTTTTATCTTAGATATATCTTTGCTTGAATTCATAAGATTTAGCTATCTATTGATTATTTGTAAATTGTTAATTTCTGCATGCTGTTTAAGCTTTTCATCAGGTGATACTACTATAGAATTTTTACATTTTTCTACTAAAGGCAAATCATGAATTGAATCTGTATAGAAAGTAGCTTTCTCTAAATTTACTTTCTTTTTTCTACACCATTCTGAAACATGCACTAATTTGCCCATATCAAAATTTGGTTCCCCAGTAGTTTCTCCTGTCACTTTATCTTCTACAAATTCTGTTTTTGTACCTAAAAACTCTTCTATCCCGAAGTAATCAGCAAAACCCTTAACTATAAAATCCAAAGCCCCTGAAGCAATGAGCACATCATCTTTTTTATGTTTTTCTAACAACTCAAAAGTTAAATCATCAATCAAGATATCCTTTGAAAATTCTATAAAGCTTGTAACCAATAAATCCACTTCATTTTTACTCCTTCCAATTAAAGGATATAGAAGGAATCTCATGTAATCCTTAAAATTTAAATTCCCTGAACGATAGTCTTTATCAAAAGCTTTGATCTTCTTAAGGTAAAAATCTTTATCTAACATTCCTTGTTTAACAATATATTTGGTGAAATGAAATTCACTATCAGCGCATAAGAGCGTATCGTCTAAGTCAAAAATTACCAGCTTATTCATTTACTTATTAAGTTTTTAAACTCTATTAAAGCACTTCTGTATGCTTCTTTTTTAAAATCTATAACTTGATTTAATGGGTACCAAAAAGGTACCCAGCTATATTGATCAAATTCAGGAGTATTCTCTATATTTAAATTAATATCTCCTGAAATAAGTTTAAGTAAAAAGTATTTTTGTGCCTGACCTTTAAATTTTCCGCCAAGAACTCTAGATCGAATATTTTTTGGAATATCGTAGTAAATTAAGTTTTGACTTACAGCTTTTATCTCCACATTATCCTTTTCTAAGCCTACCTCTTCATTTAATTCTCTGAACATTGCAGTCTCGATATGTTCGTCTTCATCTACACCTCCTTGCGGAAATTGCCAATTTTCAGTATTTCTTCTTTTGCAGAATAAAATCTTGTTATCTTCATTTAAAACTATCATTGCAACGTTCAAGCGATAGCCAGACTTAATTTCTAAGGTCATTTTATCCTAAGATTAAATTTTTTTGATTCCACTATTTCTCTAACTTCATTGAAAGAAGTTTCTTCCATTTCAGCATGATCATTATTGTCAATTATTATGGATGTTGTTGACCTCGTTCCATAAATGTCAGTAGCTATGAATCTATATGGAAACTCCTTCCCGTGATTTTCTTTCGTGAAGGCCTCTGAAAATTCCAGAGGTTTGTTTACTGGGGATTGCATCATTGCAAAAAGATTTTTTCCAGAAATTTCAGAAGATAAGATTTTTTTAAAATCTTCTTCTGCACTTTTTATTTTTTCTGATTTCTGTTCTATAGGTTTATTCCCTATTGCATATGTTTCTCCTTCAGTAAGTTTTTTTTCAAGGCCTCTATTGGAACAAATCAATCCTTCAACTCCATCAAATAAAACTAAATTAAAGCCTTGATAATTTAGACAATCAATTTCATCTATATATTCTGAAGAAGAATAGTTTGACAGCACAAAATCTTTAACTAGATCTCCTCTGCTTGCTAAATCTTCTAAAGATTTTTTTTTAGTACTCAACGAAGTAAATTCTCTTACGTTTGTAACAGCTGCAAACTTTCCTTTTTCGCTTAAAGCCATCCATGTTCCATCAAAGTTTTTGTCTTTACCGGCTAAAACTCCTGGGCTTGAATCCCACCAATGCATACTCTCTGTTGGCCTTTCATAAAATTCATCTCTATTTGAAGTAAGAACTAATTTATAGTCGCTTTTTGGATTGAGGGCTAAAACAATTAGGCACATAAAAAAGGAAAAAGTTTATCAGACTGTTTTAATAAGGGATAATCATACTTCTACATGTTTGAATTTTTTCTAGGCTTAGTTTTATTAGGAATTTTGGCTGGTCTTCTTTCTGGTTTTTTTGGAATAGGAAGTGGGGTCATCTTAGTTCCTGCCTATGTCTTTTTATTTAATTTATTAGATCTACCTCCAGAAATAATTCCTATATTAGCTACTGGTACATCTATGACCACTATGGCCATAACTATTCCAATGGCTGCTTATATTCATTTTAAAAATAACAATGTAGAGCTAGAAATTGTAAAAAAAATGTTTTGGATGGCATTTGCCATGACTTTATTAGGTAGATATGTAGCGTTGTTTATAGAAAGCTCAACTCTCCAAATTATCATTGCTGTATCTTTAATTTTGGCAGCCCTTCAAATAGCTTTTGACTTTTCACCAAAATCAAAAAATCTTCACAAAAGTTCGCTGGAGTTAATTTTTGTTGCGGGATTATTGGGATTAGTTACTTCTTTCGTTGGAATTGGCGGAGGAATTCTTATGGTTCCTTATTTTTTATATAAAGGATTAGATCCTCATAAAGCAATTGGTACTTCTTCTTTAATGGGCTTTGCCCTTGCAGTATCTGGAGCCTTAGGAGCCTTAATGTTTGCTCCTATTGCATCGAAAAATATTGAGTTTTTTGTGGGCTCAGCATTCGTACCTGCTGTGATAATTACAGGGTTATCCAGTATTTACTTCGCTAGGCTAGGAGCCAATCTTTCTGCTAAAACTGACAGTAGATATCTTAAGTTAGCGTTTTCTATTCTTATAATAATTGCAGCTTTAAGAGTCTTTTACATTACTTTTGTATGATTGTTGAAATAGATCCCATAGCATTTTATATACCTCTTCCTTTTTTTGGTTGGTGGCCAATTTATTGGTATGGGATTTCTTGGTTAGTAGCAATTTTATCAATAAATTACATCGCTAGACTTTACGCACCTTCTAAAGGAGTTATTAATAAAAAGCTTATTGATGACTTTATTTTTTATGGTGTTTTGGGAGCAATAATTGGAGGAAGAATTGGCTATATGGTTTTTTATGGGCTTGATAACCTTATTAGAGATCCCATGGCACTCTTTAAAATTTGGGAGGGAGGCTTATCATTTCATGGAGGATTGCTCGGTGTACTGACAAGCTTTTTAATTTTTTCAGAAAGCAGGAAAATTTCTTTTTTTGATTTATCTGATCACATGGCAATCTATCTTCCATTAGGACTAGGTTCTGTAAGGATTGGAAATTTTTTGGGAGGTGAGCTTCTTGGAAGGCCGACTGAAATGCCCTGGGGAATTATTTATTCCAATGATCCTTTGGGGTTAGTTAGACACCCCTCTCAACTTTACCAAGCATTTTTCGAGGGTTTCTTAATGTTTGTTATTTTATTTTTGTTAGCAAAAAAGCAACCTCCTAAAATGTTTTTATCTGGAATGTTTTTACTTTTGTATGGTTCGTTTAGGTCAATTACAGAAAATTTTAGAACTCCTGATTCTCACATAGGATTTGACGTATTTGATACTTTCACAAGGGGTCAGCTCTTATCATTACCAATGATAATTTTTGGTATAGTTTTAATATATTTAAGCTTAAAAAATAAGAATGAAACAGTATCTTGAGTTAGTAGAAAAAATACTTGAAGAAGGTATAGAAAGATCCGATAGAACTGGAACGGGAAGAAAAAGTATCTTTGGATATCAAATGCATTTCGATCTAGAAGAAGGATTCCCTTTAGTAACTACTAAAAAAGTTCATTTGAAATCAATTATCCACGAATTGATATGGTTTTTAGCTGGTTCGACTAATATTAAATATCTCAAAGAAAATGGTGTTTCAATTTGGGATGAATGGGCAGATGAAAATGGAGATTTAGGTCCAGTATATGGAGCCCAATGGCGATCTTGGCCAGATCCTAATGGCGGAAAGGTTGATCAGATCAATAACCTTGTTGAAAGTATTAAAAATAATCCAAATTCAACAAGACACATTGTAAGCGCTTGGAACCCTGCTCTGGTTGATGAAATGGCCCTTCCTCCTTGTCATGCTTTATTTCAATTTTTCGTAGCTGATTCAAAAATCTCATGTCAGCTTTATCAAAGAAGTGCAGATGTTTTTCTTGGAGTGCCATTTAATATTGCATCTTATGCGTTGCTAACAATGATGATTGCTCAAGTATGTAATTTGAAGCCTGGTAAATTTGTTCATACCTTAGGAGATGCTCATTTGTATTTAAATCATCTAGATCAAGCAAAGCTTCAAATTTCTAGAAAACCATTTAATTTACCGACTATAAAGATCAATTCTGAAATAAATAAATTAGAAGATTTCACTTATGAGGATTTCGAAATTTTAAACTATGAAAGCCATCCAGGTATTTCCGCCCCGATTTCAGTTTAATGTCCATCAAACTCATTTGCGCTATTTCTAAAAACAATGTTATTGGAAATGAGAATAAACTTCCTTGGAATATTTCTGAAGATTTAAAAAGATTTAAAGAACTTACTTCAAATAATTGGATTGTGATGGGCAGAAAAACTTTTGACTCTATTGGAAGACCCCTTCCGAATAGAAAAAATATTGTTTTAAGCAAAAATAAAAATTTAAGAATTGATTCTGTAGAAGTATTTAACTCTCCTCAAGATGTAATTGAAGCTTATAAAAATAATAATGATCAAACTGATCTCTTCATAATTGGGGGAAACTATATTTATGAATTATTTTTAGAATATTGTGAATATCTGTTGATTACTCACGTAAACAAAAATTATTTAGGAGACGCTTACTTTCCAAAAGTAAATTGGGATAAATGGAAATTAATAAGTGAAGAAAGAAAGTATGACAATAAAGAACAGGTTAACTTTTTTTTTAGAGACTATAAAAGAATTTAACTTTCTTCTAAATCTTTAATTCTGAGTTGAAGTGTTTCAACTCTTCTCTTTTCTTTCTCAGTATAAGTAAGCCAGTTCAAAGCTTGAGTTCTTAATTTATCTTGTTTTTTCTCTCGAGCTTTTTTATCTTTGATTTTTATATCGGATAATCTATCGATTGCCGTTCTAAAGAATTTCGTGGCATCTTCGAAATCTTGAAGCTCATAAGCAACTTGGCCTAAAAGAATATTTACAGTAACTGGATCTTTTAATTTTCCCTTTTTAAGCCCTAATTGAAGAGATTGTTTAGCTTTTTTATATCTATCAGTAGCTAAGTAAATTTGTCCAAGAAAAACATATAACTCACCCTCTTTAGATTTGATTGCTGCTTTTTCATAGACTGGTTCAGCTTTATCAAGCTCTTGAGCCATATGCCATCCTTGAGCAAGATATTTAAGATGCTTTTCATTTTCTTTAACAAATTCTTTTTCTATTCCGTATTGCATAACCCTTGCAGCCTTGAGAGGTGCTTCTGCTCTCATCAATAATTGATAAAGTGAAACATACTCAGTTTCTTTATCCAAAAGCCTTTGATCATGAGCTGCTTCTAAAGAAGAGAGCTGTTTTTTTTCTTCTTTAAGTTCTCCATAAACCCCAGAAAGCTGAGTCCAATATCTTTTCTTTGGATAAAATCTAACCAGTTCTTCAAACAAAGGCAGCATGTCTTTTATTCTTTCATTTTCGTTGTAAAGAGCAATTAACAAGTTGTAGGTGGATTCTTTAGGCTTTGACTTATTTGCTTTAGCAACACACAAAGCTTGTTCAGAAAACTTAAGTGCTTTTTTCTTGTCTTTCAGTTGCCAATAAGAAGCAGCAATAATGTCAAAACCAAGTGAACTTGGGTTGCTTTCCATTGAGATCCATTGTTCCATGTAATCTATCGCGGTTTTAAAACTTCCTTCTGCATAAGAAAGCTGTCCAAGCATAGAGATGACGTTAGATTTTAATCTTGGATCAGCATCTTCTATAGAGAGAAATTTTTTGTAGTTTCTTTTAGCAGATTTAAGATCATCATTCACAGAATCAATATAAGCGAAGTAATAATACATCTGAGCCTTATCAGGGTCTGTAAGACTTGAATCATCTTGCATTTTAGTAAGTACGTTTTTAGCCTTCACCAAGTCTTCATTGTCTGCTTGTAAATAAGGAAAGAGTTCCTTCAAATATCTTGTAGCTTGTTTGCTAGGTAATTTAGCTACTTGTCTTTTAGGCTTCGACAATTCAGAGCCAAGACATTTCTTAAGAGTGTACCCAGGAAAATCAAATTTTGTTTGTTCTGAGTTATCTTTATTTTGCAAAAAAGAAAAGTTTGAAAATAAAAAAAGTAAAACAAATATTCTAAACATAATTTAACCTTGTATTCCCCTGCAGTTTTCTGGAATATAGCCTGGGCCCTTGCCTTCTCCCTCAAGAACAAAAGTTATTCTTTGAGTTACGCCTTCAACTTCTACCGCATTACCATCTCTAATTAATGGTTTATATTTATATCTTAACGCAGCTCTAATTGCAGCTCTATCAAAAATTCCTTGAGGAATAGACTGAATAACTTCTGGATCCCTAACAGATCCTACTTCAGTCACAACATACTTAAGCACTACACAACCTTCTATGCCTCTTTCTGCAGCTCTTCTTGGATATTGTGGTGGCACTTGAAATATTGGAACGTATGATCCATCCATAAAAACTCCAGATCTTCTTCTTTTGAAGTTCAAATTTGGGTTTATAGATTGGTCAAGTAACTCTTCAATATTTTCAATATCAACCTCAGGCGGAAGTTGATCAGGCTCTGCTTCAGCCTCTTCTGGTCTCTCAATAGAATCAATAAGCTCTGGATCCCTAACAGGCATGACAACGTCTACTATTTTTCTTAACTTAACATCATCCAAAGAGACCTCTCCGGTAGCAATTAATAATGCCATCAATAAAATTGACGCAAAAGAAACAACAGTTCCGCCAGCAGCTGCTAAACCATATTTCTGATAAGGGTTATCATCAACAATAAATTTTTTTAAGGAAAAAGAATCATCATCTTTTAAATAATGAGTTGAAAATCTTCGAAGAAACTTCGATAAGAATTGTTTAATTATTATTTGCATTAAAAATTTGGTTCTGAAGCAATGGAGATATCAATTACTCCGGCTTCTCTAACTTCATCCATTACATCAATAATTGTATCTGCAGTAGATTTTTCATCTGCTTGTATGACAACAGTGCCCTGGGGATTTTCAGCAATCATTCTAATAACGTTTGCTTTGACTTGTCTTACATCTATTCTTCTGCCGTCCATGTATATTTCTCCAGCAGACCCTATAGCAATGAGGATAGCAGCATTTTCTGTCACCTCAGCTGTTTCTGAATCAGGTCTATTTATTTCGAGACCAGGTTCTTTTATAAAGTTTGCTGTAACAATAAAAAAGATTAAAAGAATAAACACTACATCCAGCATAGGAGTAATATTCGGTTCGTCTTTTTCTTCTACTGCTTGACTGATTAGTGATCTTCTCATTTTTCTTTACTCAAAAGTTAAGTGTTCTTGTAATAAATCTGATTGCTTTTTGGCTTTTTCTTCAAGAATTCTTGAAGCAAAAGTAGCTGGTATAGCTGCCATGAGGCCTGCCATGGCTGGAATAGTGGATTTAGCAACACCACCGGCCATTGCTTTAGCATCTCCTCCACCAGTTACAGCCAAAATATGAAAAACTTCTATCATCCCTAAAATAGTTCCAAGTAACCCTAATAAAGGAGCTAAGACTATTGCCACTCTGATATATTCTAAATTACTACTGATTTTTACATTAGCTTTTGAAATCAACATAGATCTTATTTGATGTCCAGACCAAGATTTATGGTCAGGAATATCTCGCCAAGCATTCTGAATGTCTTTTTCTACATCACTATGAATATATTTAAAATACCAAAATCTTTCTAATATGAAGCTCCACATTAAGATTATTAAGAAGCCTATAAAGACTACAACTCCACCTCCTTTTTCAAAAAAATCTAGAAGAGTGTCTTGTAGTCCAAATAGAAAAGCCATATTTGCTAAGCTCTATTTTCTTCAGATGCCGCAGCAATCATTCCTGTGCTTTGTTCCTCAAGAACGGTAAGAATGTTCTTAGCATAATTTGCCATGATAGCAGCCATAAAAGTTGCTGGAATAGCTGTCATCAAGCCAAGCATAGTTGTGACAAGAGCTTCGGAAATACCGTTTGCCATTGTTTTTGGATCGCCAGTACCAAACAAGGTAATAGCTTGGAAGGTGTTAATCATACCGGTAATAGTTCCAAACAATCCTAATAAAGGTGCTACTACTGAAATTAATCTAACTAACCAGATTCCAGTATCTATAGATGCTCTCTCCACTAAAATTTGTTCTGCTAATTTTAATTCTAATGTTTCAACATCTGCGCCTTTATTTTCTTCAGCAACATTGAATATTCTTGATAAAGGATTATTCCCTTGTTTGGAGCCAGAAGCTTCTTTCTTCACGTTTTTATCAAGATTGAACAAGATATAAGCTCTCCAACCAAAAATTCCTGTAGCTAATAAAAATAGAAGAATGATGGTGTAACCTGTAATTCTCCCATATTGAATTTGCTCAAAAAAGCTTGGCAGAGATATTAGATTTGTAAGCAAAGCTCCGCCTTGAGGTCCTGTGGGATCTACGGCAAATTCAACAAATCCTGTTGAAGTATCATGAACATCATATGTTCCTCCAAGATATCTGCCAGGTTGTCTAGGAAGAGTTTCATAAGCTCCTCGAGCTGGAAGATAAGTTAAATACTGTCCTTCTGTAACTGCATTAAAGTTTCCAACTCTAACTACATCTTCTTGAGAGGTTTGCCCTTCATTATCAACTACAGTAGCTTGGAATTTTTGAACATTTCCTGAGGCAATTAATTCTCTTTGTAACTCATACCAAAGTCTTTCAAGCTCTTCTATTGAAGCCAAACTTATGCCTTCGCCCATTCTTTTTGAGAGGTCTTTCAAGAAAATTTCCCTATCCTGACCAAATTGTCCTGAAGTTACTGCAGACTCAAATTGTTGTTGAGTATCTGAAGCAACGCCTTGTAGATGGCCAAAAGTCTCATATAAAGATCCAAGCCTAGTTTTAAGTTGCTCTTCTAAAACAACAAGTTTCGCATCATTAGCTTCAAATCTTGTTTCAAGTTCAGTAGCGATTGCCTCAAGCCTAGATCTTTCTGCTTTTGCGTTTGCAAGCAAAGTTGCTTGGCGACTTCTTTCTCTTGCAAATTTTTGTTCTCTTTTAGTTGCTTCTTCAGATTCTGCAAATTTCCCTTGTTGAACAAGTTCTAGTAGCTGTTCTAAAGAAAGTGCAGTATCTGGCTTTTCTTCCTGAGCATATGAAAACGGTAGGAACAAAGTAAAAATAATTATTAGTAGTTTGGATTTCATTGGGCCACCTCCGCAGCTGGAACAGGTAACTCAAGAATATCTACGGTTTTAACTTTTTTAGCCATAGCAATACCGTCTCTAATCGAGTTTCTATATCTACTAGGTAAGGATTCCCATGACTGAGTTGCTTTATTATAAATACCGGTCTCAGATAGATCAGATGTTTGGTAAGCAAGAACTAATCTGCCAATCCTCAAAATATTAACGTCTCTCTCTTGATCATCTATAAGGATAGTGTCTTTGTAAGTATCTATTTTTCTTCCATATTCAGACTCAACAGCATATCCATCTAAAACCTGTCTAAGCTTTTCAGCAGGAGATACAACCGGATTGTCTAAAGCTGCTTGAATAAAAGATAATCTTTCTGTCCTTTCGCCAGCTCTAAAGGGGATATCAAGAGCTATAAATTGCTTCAAACCTTCATACATTCTTCTTGCTAATGGAGGAATTTGACGTTGCAAAACAGTTGAATCTTTCATGGTTTTTTCAATCTCTTTCATTCTTTCAACTTGACGTTTGATCTGTTTTCTTTTTTGAGCGTTATAGACCTTCAAGCCTTCGATTTGCTTGCTAACACTTTTGTATTCTGCAGAATCTTTATCGGTTTTATCTTGAAAAGAGTCTATTTTTTGTTGAGAAGCTTGAGCAATAAGCGCCCTTTCACTATTAACTTCCAATACAGGCTCAAGTTGAGCACTTAAATATAATGATGCAGTTAATAAAAAAAACGTTAAAATTGCCCTATTTAACTTAGTTATAAACATTATTAATCCCCTGATTATTTTAAGATTAAAACAAAAAAAATGGTCTAAAACTAGCACTGTTTTGACCACAAGGAAGAAACTTTATGGTTAAAACAAGATATTTGCAACTTGTATTATTCTTTTTAAAAAGGTATGACTTAGAAGCAACGAAATGACTCAAATTAGTACAAATGAATTCAAACAAGGATTAAAAATAATTCTAGATAAATCTCCCTGTGAAATCATTGAACATGAATTTCATAAGCCAGGAAAAGGACAGGCTGTAATGAGAATAAAATACAGAGATCTTTTAACTAATCGAGTTCTAGAAAAAACTTTTAAGACAGGAGAATCTGTTGAAAAAGCTGAAATTTCAAGCAAGGAAATGCAATTTCTATATCAACAAGATAATAAAGTTATTCTTATGGACACAACGAATTACGAACAATTCGAATGTGATCAATCAAAAATTGAAAAACAGGCAGTTTGGATGAAAGAAGGAGCTAACTACGAAATTATTTTCTGGGAAGATACTTTAATTACAGTTGAAATTGATAATTTTGTTGATATTTCAGTAAAAGACACCGATCCAGGTTTGAAAGGTGATACGGCGACGAATACCTTTAAGCCAGCAGTTCTAGAAAATGGAATTGAAATAAAAGTTCCTCTATTCATTTCTCCAGGAGATTTCATTTCAGTTGATACAAGAAGTATGGAATATCAAGGCAGAGTCAATAAATGAAGGATGAAATTTTTAGTTCTTTACAAAAAGTCTCTTTAAAAATTTTTCCAGAGTTCACTGGGAACTTTCAAGTTACCAAGCCTCAAGATTCACTACATGGGGATTGGTCTTCAAATATAGCCTTGATAATGGCTAAAGAAATGAAAAAGAATCCGCATGAACTTGCAATTGAAATTATAAATGCTCTTGAAGGATTAGATTATTCAGAAAAGATAGAAGTTGCTGGTGCTGGATTTATAAATATTTACCTAAAGGAAGATTTATTTTTTAGTCAAATAAAAAATTATGCTTTAGGAGATTTCAAGGGTCTATTAGAAGAAAAAGAACCAAAAAAAATTCTTTTGGAATACGTTTCCAGCAATCCAACTGGTCCCATCCATGTGGGACATGGAAGATCTGCGGCCTTTGGTTCAGCTTTAGCAAATCTATTTAAGGCAGCGGGAAATAAAGTTACCCAAGAATATTATGTAAACGATAGAGGTCTTCAGGCTAAAACTTTGGGTTTAAGTGTCTTTATAAGAATGCAAGAATTGGATAATAAGAAGATTGTATTACCTGAAGGTTGTTATGCAGGAGAGTACATAAAAGATCTTGCCATAAAAGCAAAAAAACATTTTAAAGGGAAATATCTTATCAAAGAGGATGGCAATCTTTTCTATGAAACACTTAACGAATGGTTTGAGTATATAGATTCGTCATATGAAAATTTTTTAGAATTAGCAAACTACGTCATTGAGCTTCAGACGAAAGAAATAAAAAAAGATTTGGAGTTATTTCAAGTTAAATATGATAACTGGTTCAATGAATCGAGCTTGTATGAAAAAGACCTTATCCAAAAAAGCATAAAAAATTTAAGAAATAATGAAGTAGAAAGAAAAGAAGGCGCATTATGGTTCAAATCTACTAATTATGGCGATGAAAAGGATAGAGTCCTAATAAGAGACAATGAAGAACCCACATATTTTGCATCGGATATTGCTTATCACAAGGATAAATATGAAAGGGGTTTTGATGAGATCATAAATATATGGGGAGCAGACCATCATGGTTATATTCCCAGAGTAAAGGCATCCATTGAATCATTAGGTTTAGACTCTAAAAAGCTTAAAACCCTTCTCATACAGTTTGTTTCTCTTAAAGAAAAAGGGCAAAAGGTCCAAATGTCTACAAGATCTGGTGAATTTGTTGAGTTATCTGATCTTGTAGACGAAGTTGGTATCGATTCGGCTAGATATTATTTCTTGGCGAGAAAGCCCGAACAAGCTCTAGAATTTGATATCGACTTAGCAAAAAAAACAAACAAAGATAACCATGTTTACTATATCCAATATGCTCATGCGAGGATTTGCAGCATAAAAAAAGAACTTAAAAAAAGAAAAATAGATTTCAATCTAAAAGAATCATTAGAAAAGTTGAATTTATTAAAAGAGACTGAAAAAGAAATCATATCTCTGGTAAACGGCTATCCTGAAATTCTTGAGCAATGTTATAAAAACAATGAGCTTCATCCGTTATGTTTTTACCTAAGAGATTTAAGTTCTAAATTTCATAGCTTTTACAATTCTGAAAAGATTATTTCTGATGATAAAGATTATTCAGATGCCAAGATTGCTCTATCTGTTGCAATAAAAGAAATAATAAATAACGGTCTTAACATTTTAGGAATAAGCTGTCCGGAAGCAATGTAATGGAAAGCATTAAAGATAAGATAAAAATAGTCCGGTCCAAGATAGATGCGTCGAAAACAGATAAAAATGTAAAACTTGTTGCAGTTAGTAAAAAAAAGTCTTGGCAAGAAATTTTAGAGGCTTATGAAAATGGAATTTCTGATTTTGGAGAAAATTATTTACAAGAGTCTTTAGAAAAGATTTCTAAACTAAAAGATTTAAAAATTAGTTGGCATTTTATCGGGAATATTCAATCAAATAAATGCGAAGAAATAGCTAAAAATTTCGACTGGGTTCACACGATTGATAGATTAAAAATTGCTAGATTAATTGATAAGTATTCCCCAGATGATAAGTGTATAAAGTGCCTGATACAGATAAATATAGATAACGAAGATTCAAAATCCGGCATTAAAGTGGAAGAAGTAGAAAATTTTTTTAATGAGTTATCTAGCTTAAAAAAAATCAAAATTTGTGGATTAATGATCATTCCAAATCCAAATGTAGAATTGTCTGATCTACAACAAACTTTTAAGAAAATTAAGATGCTATCAGATAGGCTAATTGAAAATTATGAGAATCTAACTGAGATCTCGATGGGGATGTCTAGAGATTTCGAATTAGCAATCAAAGAGGGTTCTACTATAGTAAGATTGGGCGAGACTATATTTGGAGCAAGAAATTAAATGAAAATAGGTTTTATCGGTGTCGGGAATCTTGGAGAAAAAGCAGTTACAAAGCTTTCTAAAAATTATGATCTATTTTTGTCAGATCCAATTGAAAAAGAAGAACTCACAAAAGTTACGAATGGCTATTTTTCTTTAGAGGAGACAATAAATTCTTCTGATGTAATCTTTTTTACTATAAAGCCTAATATTATCGGGGAATTATTTTCTAAAAATGATTTCAACCTACAAGATAAAACTTTTATATCTTTTATGGCAGGATTAAGTCTTGATAAAATTCATGAGCTAATAGGGGAAAAAACAAACCTAATTAGAGGTATGCCAACTGTTGGTATTGGAACAGGAGACAGTGCCATTGCCATTACATCAAACTTTTCCATATCTGAAGAGGTTAAGAATATGCTTTTCAATCTTGGCTTAGTCATTGAGATGAAAGAAGAGCATTTTGATGCTTTTACTGCCATAGTCGGAGCTGGACCAGCATACTTTGCTCTTTTAGCAGAAACTTTAGTTGAAATTGCATATAAGGAAGGCTTTGAAAAACCTGAATCCTGGGTAAATACTCTCATGTTGGGAACATCAAAAATATATGATGAAGAAAAAGAGATTGGTTTTGAGAGCATTATGTCCATGGTGGCTTCAAAAGGTGGAGTTACTGAAAAGGCGCTAGAAACAATGAAAGAAAATGGCTTCAAGACAATAGTTTCTGATGCTATAAAAATGGCAATAGAAAGATCAAAAGAATTAGGTAAATAAAAATGAATCCAAACTTTGTGATATTCACATTCATTAATTTAATATCGATTGTTCTTTCCATTTACTTTTTTTTTAGGATTTTTGAAGTAAATTTCAACAACGTTATTGTTAGTCGTTCTTACTCATTCATCGAGCCTTTTTTAAGGCCCTTTCGTATGATTCTTCCAGTAATATATCGAATCGATTTATCCTGTTTGGTTCTAATCTTTTTCTTTAAAGCTTTAGGTTTTTATATTTTTCTTTCAGGGAGTGAGATAGATTTTAACTTGAATGAGGCTTTAGCTTGGACTGCAATCAGTGTGTTATTGATGTTTAGTCAAATTCTAAGATATGGATTATTCATATCCATTATCGGTAGTTGGGCTTTTCCTGCATCACATAACCAGTTTCTATCGCTATGTAACTCCATCACAAATGTATTATTAAAGCCATTTCAAAAATTTACTATTTTTGGGGGAATGGACTTCTCGCCCATAATTGTTTTTTTTCTTTTGATACAAATTGATAGAATTTTGTACAACGCAAAATTTTCTTTAGGTTTAACCAGTCTAATATAAATGTCAGAAGATAATCGCCTTATTGTTGAGCCACGAAAGTTTAAACACAACCAAAGTTTTCGCCTTGAATCTGGGGAGAGTCTGGATGGTTTTGAACTTATTTATGAAACTTACGGAGAGTTAAATAAAGAAAAATCTAATGCCATTTTGATATGTCATGCCCTAAGCGGTAATCATCATGCCGCTGGTGTTTATTCTAAGGAAGACAAGAAACCTGGATGGTGGGATGAACTTATTGGGCCAGAAAAAGCCTTTGATACGAACAAATACTTTATTGTTTCTTTGAATAATCTAGGCGGATGTCACGGCTCTACTGGACCAGGTTCAATTGACAATCAAACCGAAAAGGAATTTGGGGCTAATTTTCCAATCGTTACAGTTTCCGATTGGGTTAACAGCCAAAATCTTTTAAGAGAAGAACTCGATATTGAAAAATGGCTAAGTGTTGCTGGAGGTAGTCTTGGAGGGATGCAAGCTTTGCAATGGGCGATTGAATTTCCTGACAAATTATCCAAGGCTATCATCATTGCAGCTGCTCCAAAGCTAAGCACTCAAAATATCGCTTTCAATGAAGTTGCAAGACAATCAATTATTTCGGATCCTGATTTTACAAAAGGAGATGCTCACCCTGAAAAGGGATTGGGACTCGCAAGAATGTTAGGGCACATTACATATCTTTCTGAAGAATCAATGAAAAATAAATTTGGTAGAGAATTGAAGAAGGAAAAAATTGAATATGGCTATGATGTTGAGTTTGAAATAGAAAGTTATTTAAGATATCAGGGAGCAAATTTTTCAAAAAGCTTTAATGCTCATACTTATTTGCTGATGACAAAAGCTCTAGATTATTTCGATCCTGCAAAAAAGAACGACGGGAATCTATCTGAAACCCTTTCAGGGGCAACATGTCAGTTCTTGGTTGTGTCTTTTAAATCTGATTGGAGATTTCCCTCAGAAAGATCAAAAGAAATCGTAGATGCCTTAATTAATGTAGAAAAAAAAGTAAGTTACTTGGATATTGATTCCATTCAAGGCCATGATAGTTTTTTGATGAAAAATGATAGATATGAAAATGCTATTAATAGTTTTTTAGAGGCAGATGTTTAAGATAAACGATTGGATTTCTCGAGACTCCAAAGTTCTAGATCTTGGTTGTGGAGATGGGTCTCTTCTTAATGATCTAAGGAAAGAAAAGTCTGCTTCCGGTTTGGGTATTGAAATAGATGCCGAAAAAATAAAAAGCTGTTTAGAAAAAGGAATATCAGTTATCGAACAAGACATCGACAGTGGTTTGGAAAATTTTAGCAACCAATCATTTGATTATGTAGTAATGAGTCAATCTATCCAGGCTCTTAAAAAACCTGAAGTAGCTTTAGAAGAGATTGTCCGAATTGGAAAAGAATGTATTGTTTCTATCCCAAATTTTGCAAATATAAAATGTAGGCTCCAACTTTTTTTTAAGGGACAAATGCCAGTTTCAAGTGCTTTACCTCATAATTGGTACTCAACGCCAAATTTACATCTTTGCTCTTTAGAGGATTTTGAGGAGCTTTGTAAAAAATCAAATATTGCAATTATTGAGAGAAGACTTTCAAAAATAAATGGTGAAGAAAATTTTCTAATGAAACTTTTACCAAATCTCTTTTCAGAAGTAGCCTTATACAAGCTTGTCAAAGACAATTGAAAATAGTTATTGCAACTTTTAACACAGGCAAACTAAAAGAATTTAAATACTTATTTAGTAAATCTGATTTTGAAATTCTGTCATTAAAAGACTTCACAACTGAAGACATTGATGAAACAGGCCAGTCTTATGAAGAAAATGCAATGTTAAAAGCAAAAAAAGCGAGTGAGATAACTAATTATCCCTCGCTTGGAGATGACTCAGGCCTTGAAGTTAAATTACTAAATAATGATCCTGGACTTTTTTCTGCTAGATATTCAGGAAAAAATTCAACTGATGAAACAAATATAAAAAAATTACTTAAAGAAACTAAAAATTTAGAAAATACTAAAGCAAAATTTGTTTCCACATTAGCGTTCTACGATTCACAAAAAAATCTTGAGCTGTTTTCTTTTGGAGAATTAGAAGGAGAAATCATTAAAGAAAAAAAAGGTGATGAAGGATTTGGTTATGACCCAATCTTTAAAATTAAAAATTCTTGTCAAACTTTGGCAGAGGTCTCATTTAAAGAAAGAATGAAAATTAGTCACAGAGCTAAATCAACCCAAGAAATGCTTAAGCATTTAAATCACTTATATAAGTAAAAACTTCTCTACCCTCTTCTATCGCTTTCCCCTCATATTTTGTTTGTATGGGTTTTAGTGACTGCAAAATATTTGGATCATGAAATACTTTGAATTCTGCAAAGTCTTTTTTTATATCACCAGCATAATCTTGCCAGTCTGTCTTAACAATCAAATGTCCTTTTTCTTTAAGGTTTTGTTTTATAAGATTTAGAAAATTTTGGTTTATCAACCTTCTTTTCCAGTGTTTTTTTTTCGGCCAAGGATCAGGAAATAAAATAAAAATAAAATCAAAAAAAGGTTTTTTAATTTTTACTAAAAAATCTTTTGCATCACCATAAAACAAGCATATGTTTTTTAAGTCATGAGTTTTTACCTGTTTCAAAACGGAAGCAATACCAGACTTAAAAACTTCAATCCCATAAAAGTTCATATTAGAGTTGGCCATTGCCTTTTCAATTAAGTTATTACCATCTCCAAAGCCTATTTCAAGAATATTGATTTTTTGTTCTGGGAGCAGTTTTGATAAATTGCTAACTTCCTTTGAATCAAAAAAATTCTTATTTTTAAATTTCTCGAAAATTTCTAAATCTTTTTTGGATGTTCTACTGCGAACATGCACAAAAGATTTCACCTCTCTTTTCAAGACTCTATGATGCCTTTTTCTGGAGAGCTGGGACTAGGTTGAGATTTAGGAATTCTTCCTGATTTGTGGGCAAGCCTTCCTGATTCCACTGCTAATTTCATTGCTAATGCCATCTGGGTAGGATTTTCAGATTTTGCAATAGCAGTGTTCAATAAAACGGCATCGGCCCCCATTTCCATCGCTATAGAAGCATCTGATGCAGTACCAATACCAGCATCAATAATGACTGGCACAGAAACTGAATCAATAATTTTTTGGATTTTTTGAGGCTCTGCAATACCTTGGCCAGAGCCAATGGGAGCAGCTAATGGCATTATGGAAACACACCCGATATCCTCTAGTTTCATGCAACTTTCATAATTAGCAGTGCAATAAACCATTACCTCAAAACCGTCTCTTACTAAAATTTCTGCTGCCTCTATGGTTGAATCCATATTTGGTAGTAATGTTTTTGGATCATCCAGTACCTCTAATTTTAGTAAATTTTTACCGCCCAAAATTTCTCTACCTAACTTTGCCATTCTCACTGCATCTTTTGTCGTATAGGCACCAGCAGTATTAGGAAGAATTGTGTATTTATCTGGAGATATGTAATCGAGAATTGAAGAATCTTTATCGTTTTGAAGGTCTATTCTTCTAACAGCAACGGTAACAATTTCTGCTCCCGAAGCTTCAATGGATGAAATTGCTTCAGCTTCATCCTTATATTTACCTGTCCCTACTAGAAGCCTTGATGAGTAGTTTTTTCCCGCTACGACTAAGCTGTCCTGAATCAATTAACCACCGCCTATCGCTTTAACAATTTCTACTTTATCTCCATCTTTTAGATTGGTTTTCTGCCAATCCGATCTAAAAACTAAACTTTCATTTATTTCAATTGCAATGTGTTTGGAAGATATATTTAAGGACTCTAAGACAGAGACAATATTTATTTCTTGAGGAAATTTTTTTAAATCGCCGTTAATGAAGATTTTAATTGGAGAGCTTGCCAAAATTTAGCTCAATTTTTCCTTTATCACGTCCATGGCAGATTTTTCAATTTGCCTTATACGTTCTGCGCTAACTCCATATTTATCAGAAAGTTCATGGAGAGTGGGTTTCATGTCGCTGAGCCAGCGATCCATTAAAATTTCTTTGCTTCTTTGATCTAATTCAGAAATAGCAGAAAGAAGTTCGCTATTGTTGTGTTTTTCTAAATCATTTTTTTCAATAAGTTCTGCTGGATCCATGCTTGAATCCGAAATGTAATTGGCAGGACTGTAAGATGCCTGATCATCATTGGCTTCAGCAGGCGGGTCAAAAGAAACATCTGATGAATTCATTCTGGATTCCATTTCTTTTACAGATTTTTCATCAACACCTAATTCGGAGGAGATCATTTTTACTTCATCGGATGAAAGCCAATTTAAATCTTTTCTTTTGCTCCTAAGATTAAAGAAAAGCTTTCTCTGAGCTTTGGTAGTAGCTACTTTGACGATTTTCCAATTTTTCAAAATGTATTCATGAATTTCAGATTTTATCCAATGAATCGCAAAGGATATAAGTCTGACGCCAACTTCTGGATTAAATTTCCTTACAGCTTTCATAAGGCCTACATTTCCTTCTTGAATAAGATCGGCTTGTGGAAGACCATATCCGGAATACCCTCTGGCTACATGAGCAACAAACCTCAAATGTGCCATTACAAGCTTTCTAGCCGCTTCCAAGTCATTATTATAGTAAAGCTCCTCTGCAAGTTTTTTCTCCTCTTCGGGAGTCAAAATAGAGATGTTTTGTATGGAATTAAGATAGGACTCCAGGTTTTGACCTGGAGAAGAAATATCCATAGGTTGTAATTCTTTACCCATAATCGCGAATTTTATACCTTTTTTTCATCTTTTTAGAAATAATTTACCAAAAAAGTTATAAAAATAGTTTAAGAATCTATTTGTCTTAAAAAATCTAACCTTTTTTTATTGGAAAAAGCAAAAAATCCCTTAATTAACTGTTTTTCTTTCATATCATAAGATATCTCTTGAAGGTCTGAATCCAATACATCTCCTCCAAAAGATTTTAAAATAGCGTGTCCAGCTGCGATATCCCAAGAATAAATATCTCCAAATCTAGGATATAGGTCTGCTATTCCCTCACAGATCCTACAAAACTTTATTGAACTTCCCATTCTAATGACTGTGGATCCCTTAAATTTAGACATTACTTTTGAGCAAAAATCTATTTCTTCTTTACTGCTATGAGATTTACTAATTAAAACATTACAAAATTGATTATTTTTTTTTGGGAGAAACTCCGTTTTTTCATCAATAATTTTTTTTGGCGGTAAATCAGTGCCTCCTAAAAAGATGCTATCTTGCATAGGTTGATAGATAGCACCAAGTATTGGTTTTTGGTTATAAATTAAGGCAATGTTTAAAGTAAATTCATCACTGCCATTGATTAATTCTTTTGTACCATCAATAGGATCTATGATCCAAGCGTATTCAGAATTTGCTTGTTGTTGGCTAGTCTCTTCAGAGATAAGCGCAAAATCTTGATTAATTTTTTTTAGCTCTTTTCTTATGAATTGATCTACTTCAGTATCTAAGATTGTCAGTGGAGAGGCGTCTTTTTTATAACTTACCTTAAGATCAATCGATTCAAAATTTACAAAAAACTTTTTCGCACTTTTGAATATTTTAATTAACTCCTCTGAGATATAAGTTTGATTCATTTTATTCATCATTATTTTTATAAATACTATTTATAAATTACAATAACATTCTTATTAGAGAACATATTATGGTTGATAAAGAAGATTTATTGAAACAAGCAGAAGACATTCATTCTGGCCTAAAGAGACTTAGTCTAAAAAATAGAAAAGTTGTAATGCCTCATCACAAAGAGTTTGAATTGATTGAAGAACTTGAAGAACTTTCAATAGATTTGATTGAAAAACTTAAAAAGTAAAAAGGAGTTGAAATGACAAATAAATATACTTGTTTTGATTTAGAAATAAAAAATAAAGTCGCATATGTAACCATGTGTCGACCAGATGAATACAATTCAATGAACAAAGCGTTTTGGTCAGAATTACCTCATCTTGTTGAAAAAATATCCGATGATGCCAGTGCAAGAGTAATTGTCTTGTCTTCTACAGGAAAACATTTTTGTGCCGGAATGGATTTAGCAAACTTTTCATTGAGTGATAATCCCACTGAGCCAAAATCTTCGAATACCCACAGTGGTATGAAAAAAGAGGCTGGCTTTAGAATAACTCTCGACCTTCAAAACACAATCACGTCTCTTGAGAAAGCAAGAATTCCAGTTATTTCAGCTATTCAGGGTGGTTGTATAGGTGGTGGTTTAGACTTAGCAACAGCAACAGATATGAGATTCTGTACTAAAGAGGCTTTCTTTTGTATCCAAGAAATTAATATCGGGATGGCAGCAGATGTTGGCACTTTGCAAAGAATTCCAAGATTGATCCCAGAAGGAGTAGTAAGAGAATTAGCCTATACAGGCAGAAGGTTTTTTGCTGATGAAGCAAAAGCTCATGGCTTGGTAAACAAAGTTTTTGATTCCCATGAAGAAATGATGTCAGCGGTGAAAATTATTGCGGAAGAAATTGCTTCCAAAGGTCCTTTGGCAGTTGCGGGAACGAAAGAAATTCTTAATTATGGGCGAGATCACACAATTGAAGAATCTCTAAATCATGTTGCTCTGTGGAATGCCGCAATGGGAATTAGCGATGAGATGTCTGTAGCCTTTGAAGCAAAAGCAAATAAGAAAGATCCAGAGTTTGATGATTTAATTCCAAGAACTGGAAAAAAATATCTTGATGGAGGATATCAAGGATAGATTATTTTCTTAGAAAAACTGGACTATCTTCAGTCGAATCTTTTTTGGAAAATTTATAGCCATCAAGATTAAATTTATAAAGATCTTCAGGAGTTTTAGCTCGACTTTCAATTAAATACTTGGCCATTAATCCTCTGGCCTTTTTTGCATAAAAGCTAATTATTTTAAATTGGCCATTTTTAAAGTCTTTAAAAACCGGACTGATGACTCTGCTTTTCAATTTTTCAGTATCAACAGAAGAAAAATATTCAATAGAAGCAAGATTCACTAAAATAGAAGTTGCTTTAAGATCTTTGTTTAAATGATCGGTAATTTCTTCTTTCCAAAACTCATACAAGTCCTTTTTTTTTGCAACAGAAATTTTAGTGCCCATCTCAAGACGGTAAGGCGAAATAATATCTAATGGTTTTAAAACTCCATAAAGTCCGGAAAGGATCCTGAGGTGTTTTTGTGCAAAATTTATGTCTTGTTTTGAAAGTTTTTCAAACTCCAGTCCTTGATAGACGTCTCCTTTAAAAACAAATCCAGCTTGTTTCGCATAAGCTGAAGGTTTGGTTGCTTGAGACCAATTCTGGAATCTGTCATGGTTTAAAGCAGAAATTTTATCACTAACTCCCATTAAAGAAGACAACTCGGATTTATTGAGTTTCTTCATAGTAGACACTAAATTTTTCGATTTAGGCAAAAAAGGAGGTACTGAGAAATCCAGTCCATTTTCAGAAAAAGAATAATCTAACGTCTTAGCTGGAGATAGAACTATAATCATTACAGTATTATTAAATCATATTTCAATGCTCAAAAAAATTACCAAAACCACAGAGAATATACTTAATTTATTTCCTTTCTTTTTCGGAAATATTTCTGCTTGGCTGATTTTATTAATGATTTTTCTAAGCTCGATGATTGTCATCTTGAGATATGTTTTTGAAATTGGAGTAGTTGCAATGCAAGAATTGCTCGTTTATTCACATGGGATGCTTTTTCTGTTTTATGCCGCATTAGCTCTTAAAGATGATGCTCATGTGAGAGTAGACATTTTCTATAGAGAATTGTCGGATAAAAGAAAAAGAATGATAAATATTTTTGGGAATCTATTCTTTTTGCAGCCTTTTGCTTGGGTAATTTTAATATTTTCATTTGAATATGTTTACTTCTCTTGGTCTATCAATGAAATTTCTCCAGAACCAGGTGGCCTTCCTTTTGTGTATCTTTTCAAAACGAGCTTAATTATTTTTCCTATTCTTTTGATCCTTCAGAGCTTTTCAGAGCTGATCAAATTGGTTTTCAAACATGATTGATTTTTTGCCACTAATTCTTTTTGCATTAGTTTGTATTTTTTTACTTTTTGGTTTCCCTGTTGCTTTTACTTTGGCTGGGGTTTCAATAATTTTTGCATTGATAACAAGTTTTTTTGGTATTTTTGATTTATTTCTTTTAGAAACCCTGCCAAATCGGATTTTTGGCGTGATGACGAACTCTACTTTGATCGCAGTTCCTTTATTTATTTTTATGGGGGTATTATTGGAAAAATCGAAAGTTGCTGAAGAACTCCTGCTTAAAATGTCTGCTTTTTTTTCTGGTTTTAGAGGTGGACTAGGTTTATCAGTAATTTTTGTTGGAGCTTTGCTCGCGGCCAGTACAGGTATTGTTGGAGCTACAGTTATTGCGATGGGTTTGATTTCTTTGCCTGCATTTTTAAAACAAGGATATCCTCACGATCTTTCTACTGGCTTAATTTCTGCTACCGGTACTTTAGGGCAAATTATCCCTCCTTCTATTGCCTTGGTTATTTTAGGAGATGTGCTGTCTTCGGCTTATCAGCAATCGCAACTTAGTCAAGGTATTTTCACTGCTAAAACAATTTCTGTAGGAGATCTATTCTTGGCAGCTATAGTTCCTGGATTAATTTTGCTTTGTTTTTATGCAATTTATTTTCTTTTTAAATCAAGAAACTTGGAACTTATCTCAAATGATGAGCAAAGCTCAATAGAAGCTATTGATTTAATAAAAGTCATTGCCCCGCCATTTATTTTGATCATAACTGTTTTGGGCAGCATTATTTTTGGAATTGCTTCTCCTACAGAGGCTTCTGGCTTAGGTGCTTTAGGAGCAATTCTGATTGCAATCCTAAATAATAAATTAAATTTTCAGACTTTAGCTGAGACTGTAAAGCAATCAGCCGCCATCACCTCGATGGTTTTTATTATTTTAATTGGAGCTTCAGTTTTTTCTCTGGTTTTTAGAGGCTTGGGGGGAGAAGAACTCATCGAGCAAATATTTAACTCTGTTCCAGGAGGCCTTTTCGGTTCAATGGTTTTAGTTATGGCTTTAATTTTTTTGTTGGGCTTTATCCTAGACTTCATCGAAATAAGTTTTGTCATAGTACCAATTGTAGGGCCAGTACTGATGGCCATGGGGGCAGATCCAATTTGGCTTGGCATTATGATTGCAATCAATTTACAAACTTCTTTTTTAACTCCGCCATTTGGTTTTGCTTTGTTTTATCTGAGAGGTGTTGCACCAGAAAACATCAAGACAATTTCTTTATATAAAGGAGTGATACCATTTATAGTGATTCAACTAAGTCTTTTGATTTTATTAGCCATTTTTCCAACAATCGTAACTTTTTTACCAAGTTATTTATATTAAATGAACAACAAACATCTGGTTAACTTGGGATATTTCTTCATATGGGGAGATTTTTTATTAGTTATATTTTTTGTTCATTCTTTATTTGTAAGTCCAATTACCGTTGAGATGTATTTTTCTAAGTATCTGCAGATAGCCTTGTATTTATTTAATTGGATTAAAACTTGGGGAGGATTTTTTGATTGGTGGGTGGGAGTAATTTATACCTGGCCAGCAGCACTAATTTTCTTTATCAGATATTTTATTACAACCTCGATAGGTATTTGGTTGGTAAGAAAATACAGTTAGTTTAGTTCCCTCATTTCATACACTGCTTTTTCAGAAATTTTATGATATTCGGAAACATTCTTTTTGAAATTTTCTTGAGACTCGAATATTCTCTTTGATAATGGATCTTCAACAATTAACTCTTCTAAAAGTTTAGAAGTAATTTCTTTAAATTTTTTTAAAACATCTTCAGGAAGTCTTTTTAGTATCACTCCATGAGTATTTACCAATGTTTCCAAGGCTTGATTATTCCTTGCAGTGTATTCATCCAGCATATCTTGATTTACTGCTCTACTTGCAGTTCTTACTATTTCTTGAAGATCAGAAGGTAAAGAAGCAAAAGCTTCTTTATTGATAATCACTTCTAAAGTGGGACCTGGTTCATGCCACCCTGGATAGTAATAATATTTTGCTGCTTGGTGTAATCCAAAGGTCTGATCATTATATGGACCAATCCATTCTGCAGCATCTATAACTCCTGTTTGAAGGTTAGTGAAGATTTCGCTGCCAGGCATTAAGACTGCTTCTCCACCTGCCTCTGTCCAAACTTTCCCAGCCAAGCCTGGAATTCTCATTCTGGTTCCTTTTATATCCTCTAGAGAATTTATTTCTTTATTAAACCAGCCTGCCATTTGCACGCCAGTATTACCGCCTGCCAAAGGAATCAAATTGAATTTATCATAAGCTTCCTCCCATAGTTCTAACCCGCCTCCATAATGGAGCCAAGCATTCATCTCTTGAGCGTTTAAACCAAAAGGCAAAGCAGTAAAAAATTGTGCCGAGGGAGCTTTTCCAATCCAGTAATAAGATGCTCCGTGACCAATCTCAACTGTGCCTCGAGAAACCGCATCAAAAACCTCTAAAGCAGGAACGAGCTCTCCACTGCCATAAACTTTTATTTGCAGTCTGCCTGCTGACATTTTATTAACTAATTTTGAAATATTTTCAGCTGCCAAGCCAACGCCGGGATAATTCTTTGGCCAAGTAGTTACCATGCGCCAAGTGAATTTCTTTTCGGATTCTTTGAATGCAGTATTTACTTCTTCTTGCTCACATGCGATGAAGAAAGTTAATACAAAAATTAAAACTAAACTTTTTTTAAATTTGCGAAACTTAAAACCAGCCATTTTATTCCTTCTTTTGTGAAATTAACTTCAACTCTAGCATTGGCACCCTCTCCTTCATAGTTAAGAATGGTTCCTTCACCAAATACATCGTGAGTTACCAAGTCACCCAAAGAAAACTCTTCGCCTTTAAACTCAGTGCCGCCTACAATTTTGGGAACAAAGCCTTTTGCACTTGGTGTTTCTGATGACATTCTGATTTCGTACTTCAATTCATCGGGGATTTCTTTTAAAAACCTAGATATTGGGCTGAAACTTTCCATGCCATACATATTTCTTACTTCTGCATATGTTAAATAAAGCCTTTCCATTGCTCTGGTAATGCCGACGTAACAGAGCCTTCGTTCTTCTGCCAACTGCCTTGGATCTTCTAAAGATCTTTTGTGAGGAAATAAACCTTCTTCACATCCAACAATAAAGACCAATGGGAACTCTAAACCTTTCGCTGAATGAAGAGTCATCATTTGTATTGCATCTTCATCAATATCTGCTTGGTTTTCACCTGCATCTAAAGAAGCTTGATCAAGAAATATCTCCAATTCATTTCTATCATCGTCAGCATCTTCTCCTATGGGATTGAAACCAGAAGCAGCAGAAACAAGTTCCTCTAAGTTCTCTTTTCTTGATCTACCTTTCTCTCCAGGCTCTTTAGCATGAAAATCTTTTAAACCTGTATTATTTATAATTTCATCAAAAATATCTCCCAGGCCTTTATTTTCAGTATCAATTTTTAGCTGAGAAATTATTTCGAGGAAATGAGATAAAGCTTTAGAAGATTTCTTTAAATTATCTTTAGAAATAGATTCTGCTGCTTTCCATAAAGATACATTTTCAGCCCTTGCATGTTCACGCACGCTATCTAAGGTTTTAGCGCCAATGCCTCTTGTAGGTACATTTACTATTCGTTCAAAAGCTGCGTCATTATCAAAATCTACGAGTAATTTTGAGTAACTAAGAGCATTTTTAATCTCCATTCTTTCATAGAACCTCACGCCGCCATAAATTCTATAAGGCAACTCGGCCCTTAAAATACTATCCTCCAAAACACGGGATTGGGCATTTGATCTATACAAAATTGCTACATCATTAAGAGACCTTCCCTCGTCAATCCAGTTTTTTATAATATCGACAATAAAACTTGCCTCGTCTCTTTCGTTGAATGCACGATAAATTTTTAAAGGCTCTCCTTCTTTATTCTCAGACCAAAGTTTTTTGCCTAATCTTTCGGGGTTATTTGAAATAACTGCATTAGCAGAGGAAAGAATATTTTTTGTGGATCTATAATTTTGCTCAAGCTTAATGGTTTTCACTTTCTTAAAATCTTTTTGGAACCTTTTGATGTTTGCACTTTTTGCCCCTCTCCAGCTATAAATTGATTGATCATCATCTCCAACAACTGTCATAAAACTTTTTTTACCTAAGAGTTTTTTTAATAAAAGATATTGAATTTCATTGGTATCTTGAAATTCATCAACCAGAATATGCTCAAACCTATTCTGATAGTGCTCTAAAATTGCCTTATTGTTGGAAAGAAGTTCAAAAGACCGCAAGAGGATTTCAGAAAAATCAACCAGCCCTTCTTGGTCACAAACTTTTTGGTACTCGTTCATGATATCCACCATTTTTTCTTCAACAAAAGAGGCCCCGGACTTTATTTTTGCTTTTCTTCTGCCTTCTTCTTTCTGATTATTAATAAACCATTGTGCTTGAGAGGGCTGCCAGGTTGCATCATCTAATTCTAGAGATTTTATGACTCTCTTTATCACCCTATTCTGATCTTCCGAATCTAAAATAGAAAAGCTTCTTGGTAATCCTGCTTCTTCCCAATGTCTTCTTAACATCCTATGAAATAAAGAGTGAAAAGTTCCACACCACATCTGATTGAGTTGCTCACCAAGAATGTTTTCTATTCGACCTCTCATTTCTTTTGCTGCTTTGTTGGTGAAGGTAACAGTTAATAAAGACATAGGGTTCAGGTTATGAACCTTACACAACCAAGCAACCTTATGCGTGATAACTCGGGTTTTTCCAGAGCCAGCTCCTGCAAGAATCAAAGAGAATTGAGATTCGTTTGATACGGCTTCCCTCTGCGGAGAATTTAAATCATCCAATATATAAGATACATCCATATATTTTTATTTTAAGCTAAAGTAGATTCTTTATATAAATAACATTTATGAAAGATTTTGAAAACTCTTTAGATACCATGCTTGAAAAAGCTTTTAAGACTATTTCTAATGGAGTAGAAAATACTAAAAGTTACTTTCACACCCCGACTGTTTGTACTTTTGAGGGGCAAGATATTTCAGCAAGAACTGTTGTGCTCAGAGAGTTTAATGAACAAGAAAGAATTTTAAGATTCCATACAGATCAAAGATCGCCAAAAATTTTTCAAATTAGAGAAAATAACATCGCTACGGTTCATGCATATGATCAAGAAGAAAAAATCCAGATTAGATTAAAAGGAAGTATCGAAATTCATCATCAAGATTCCATAACTAAAAATGCTTGGAAAAATACTAGGGAAATGTCCAAAGAATGTTATTCAGTTAAAGACTCTCCTAGTAAAGAAATAGATAATCCAGTTGAATTCGATATTGATAAGAATCAAATCGACAGAGAAATGGGATATGAAAACTTTGCAGTTAATCTTTTTACATTTCAATACCTTGAAATCCTGTATTTAAAAAGATCAGGTCACAGAAGAGCTATGTTTAAGTGGGACAATGATGAAATAAAAAAGAATTGGTTGATACCTTAATTTACAGTGTTAGATAAAACTAAAATAACTCCAGTTACGATCAAAAGGATTCCAAAAGAAACAAGTAAAGAGGGAAATTCTTGATATTTGATTGCACCTAATATTGCTATTAAGACAATTCCTACTCCAGACCAAATTGCATATGCAACTGAAACTGATATATGTTGAAAGGTTAAAGACAAAAAATAAAAACTTGTAGCATAGCTAAAAACAACTACAAGATTGGGAATCATTTTTGTGAAGCCATCTGTATCTCTTAAAAAAAGAGTCCCAACAACCTCTAAAATGATTGCTAAAAAGAGAAAGGTATAAGGCAAAACCATAATTCTTTGAATCAATTGTAATCAAAAAATTTAAAACTACCATGAAAAGTTAAGCTATTTATTTTCTTATATTTCAAGTTAAAATCACTATATGAGTAAACATAATGCTTTAAACATGTTGGGTAGATCTGGTAATCCTACACTGAGTGACGCCACTTTTTCCGATTTTGAAAAAATAGATCAAAAAACCATGACTTTGCAGGGAACTGTCAATAAGGTTGGCATTCTCTTAGCTCTTGTTGTGCTCAGTGCTGCTTACACTTGGAACATTTATTTTGTTACTGGCAGTCCTGGAGCATTGATGCCAATCGGGCTTTTTGGCGGCATGATTTTTGCGCTTATTACCATTTTCAAAAAAAACTGGGCGATGTACACCGCGCCCATTTATGCCATATTAGAAGGTTTCTTTTTAGGTGGAATTTCTGCCATTTTTGAAAGTCAGTATCCAGGAATTGTGATTCAAGCAACCGGATTAACTTTTGGTACTTTGGCTTCTTTATTGGTGCTTTATAAAACGGGAATAATAAAACCTACTGAGAACTTCAGACTTATGGTGGTATCAGCTACTATGGGAATTGCCTTACTGTATGTGGTTAGCTTCATCATGAGTATGTTTGGCACTGGAATCGGCTTTATTCACGACAATGGTATTTTTGGTATTGGATTTAGCCTTTTTGTTGTGGGTATTGCAGCTTTGAATTTAGTTCTAGACTTTGATTTTATTGAGGAAGGATCTGAAAAAAATGCTCCCAAATATATGGAGTGGTTCGGTGCCTTTGCATTAATGGTTACTCTGATTTGGCTTTACCTGGAAATGCTTAGACTGCTTGCAAAGCTAAGAAGCAGATAGCGTGTCTCTGACAAATATCTTTTTTTTACTCCTTACGATTGTCTCACTTGCAGTATTCTTTTTTTTTGGTCGCTTTAGAGCATCAGAAAAACAACTAAATAGAACAGACCGCATTGATTGGTCTAATAGAAGATATGATTTTCTAAAATACTTCCTGCTTATTCTTTTTTTGGCGGTAGGTATAGCGTTTTTGATCAAAACTTTCGCCTAGAATAATTTTAATGATTGATACCGAGGTTTTAATAATTGGTGGGGGTGCTGCTGGATTAACTGCAGCAATTGAACTAAGTCAGAATTACAAAGTATCTGTAATTTCAAAAGAAACTATTGTTGATAGCTCTACTTGGTATGCACAGGGCGGAATAGCTGCAGTGATGGGGGAAAAAGATACGGTCGAAGAACACGTTGCTGATACCTTGGAGGTTGGGGATGGAATTTGCAATGAGGATGCTGTTGCCCACTGCGTAAAGAACAGCAAATCAGCAATAGATTGGCTTATTGAGATGGGAGTTAACTTTACAATGACACAAGATGGAGAAAAATTGCATCTTACTCAAGAAGGCGGTCATTCAAATAGACGTGTTGCGCATTCTAAAGACACCACTGGCAAAGAAGTATCAAATTCTTTAATAGCCAGAGCAAGAAAAATAAAGAATATAAAAATTTATGAAAATCATCTTGCAGTTGATTTGATAACAAGTAATAGCTCTTCCCTAGGAGCTTACGTATTTGATAAGAAAAAAGAAGAAGTCATAACTTTTAAATCAAATGCAACAATTCTAGCTTCCGGAGGGGCAAGTAAAGTTTATTTGTATACAAGCAATCCAGATGGAACTAGTGGCGATGGTATGGCGCTGGCCTGGCGGGCTGGATGCGAATTATCTAATATGGAATTTAATCAGTTTCACCCAACTTGTCTTTATCATCCAGAAGCAAAATCTTTTTTAATTAGTGAAGCTCTAAGAGGCGAAGGAGCTTATTTACTGAATCATGAAAATGAAAGATTCATGAAAAAATATCACAAAAAAAATGAATTAGCTCCAAGGGATGTCGTGGCGAGATCCATAGACGAAGAAATGAAAAAAACTGGTAAAGACTTTATGTTTCTAGATATTAGCCATAAGCCAAAGAAAATGGTTTTAAAATCATTTCCAGCAATCCATAAAAAATGTTTGAGTTATGGATTTGATATCACAAAAGACAAAATACCCATTGTTCCTGCAGCTCACTACACTTGTGGTGGTGTTAAGACAGGATTGTCAGGTGAAACAAACATAAAGAATCTCTATGCTATTGGAGAAACAGCATGTACTGGGCTGCATGGTGCTAACAGAATGGCAAGCAACTCCCTATTAGAATGTGTTGTTTTTGCAAAGTCCGCAGCTTTGCACATCGAAAAGAATTTTAATGTAAACAAGAAAAAGCTTAAGGACTGGGATTCATCAAAGGTTATAAGATCAGGAGAAAATGTTCTCATCTCTCATAATTGGGACGAAACCAGAAGATTAATGTGGGACTATGTTGGAGTCGTCAGATCAAACGATCGGCTATTAAAAGCGAAAGAAAAAATAAAAATTATTCAAAATGAAGTAGAGAGTTTTTACAAAAACTTTGAATTGAATTCAGATTTCATTGAGTTGAGAAATTTGGTACTTGTTGCGAGATTGATTATAGAAAGCGCTATTTTGAGAAAAGAAAGCAGAGGTCTTCACTACAACATAGATTTTCCAAATAAGATCAGAAGAGGATCTTCTTCAGTAATTTCAAAGAAAGAACTTAAAGTTGCTTGATTAAATCACGCATGGAAAGAACTCCAACGAGTTTTTCTTCATCCATAACAGCAAGGTGACGAATCTGATTTTCCATCATAAGGTCAAGAGCATCCAGTTTAGTACATTGAGGTGTAACGCTAATAATATTTTTAGACATTATTTCTTTGACTTCATTTTTTAAGGCTTCTCTTCCTTTTTTTGCAATAAGCTCAATTACATCTCTTTCTGTAAGAATGCCTTCAAGATCTTGTGGATCATTTGTATCGGAACAATATACCAGTAGAGCTCCGATTCTGTTTTTATCCATTATTCTGCATGCATCTTCAATAGAAGAGTTTCTTGCAACAGCAAATATGTCCCAATATCTTTGGTTTAAAAGTAATGATTCTATGCTTTCAGACATATAGTAAGGTGATTTATGGAGTTTTTTGTTTATAATACTTCAAATCTTAGGAGATTTAAAAATGATATTTAAAAAAGGAATTAAATTATTGTCTCTATCTATTCTTTTCATGGGGTTAAGTTCCCTAATAATTGCTGATAAGGGCTTTATTACTGTCGAAGGAAAAAACATCGAAATGGATGTGGAAAGACAATATCAAGCACCTGCAAGCTATCCTAGAAAAGCTTTGAGACTTGCTAAAGAAGGTTATGTGATTGTTGAATTTGATGTCAGTGCAGACGGTGATGTGATAGATCCTTTCGTTTTGGAAGGTGAACCTGCCGGACTTTTTGATAGGGCAGCAATGAAATCTATCAGAAAATGGATTTACCAGCCGCCAATCTATGAAGGCGTGCCTGTCCAAGTAAATGATGTGCAAGTTAAATTATCTTTTCGAGTTCAATAAGATTTTCAATTTTTGCGCGTAAATGCGTATTAGAACAGTATTAATTGGGATTGGTCTAGCAGGAAACTTACTGCTGGCCCTATCCTTATTTTTTCTGTTCAACTACAGAGATATAACTCAGAAAAGCTTTGCTAATGAATCTTTAGTTTCAACATATGAGGCTGCTTGGTTTCAGACTCTCGAAACTTCAATTGATGCGATTTCTGCTTGGCTTCCGGTAACTGGAGAAAGAGGTAATTATTGGGATCCTGAAAACCCCATTTACCCTGAAGAAGAGCTTTCCTCGCCTGATGACTCTTATGCCAACCCATTAATACAATTCATCACAGACAAAAACATTGGAGAAGCAGGATACCTTCTAGATTTAATGTTTGAATTTGATTTGGATGAGGGAAATTTAAGTTTTATTAAAGCTTATTATCCAGATGGGCAAAGATTTTATTGTGCTAGTGCCTTGGATTTATCTGGTATCGACGCATGCAACCCGCAAGCAAAGAACGAATACGATGATAATCTTGAAGAATTTCTTGTTGATGCAGGGAAAAGACCAAGAAGATTTCTTCAAAAAATTACAGACTCATCTGGAGAAAATATCTCTACTTTAAATCAAATGATGGCCTTCCCTATAAAGGCTTTTAGCAGAAATACTGAAGCAATTATTGTTATGGGAATTGATGTAAGAAAGTCTATGGAAACCTTTGGCGATGAATTTGAACTCGTTACTGCGGTTCAATCAGAAGAAGGAATTATTTCGTTGGGTGATGATTATGCAAGATACGAATCAGGCTTGGAATTGGATGAAACTTCCAATTTTGGTATTACCAACATTAAAGGTCATGTTGACAAAGCAAATTTAAATTTAGAAGAATTTGGTAATAGGACGTCTACAAGAGATTCGGATTTGGGATCGCTTATTACGCTACTTCCATTAAGTTCATACCTTTCGTCAGATAAAGCACAATTGTTTATTTTTAGAGATGAAAGCGAAAGTATCGCTCAGGAAAATGCTATCTTAAATTCAATTTACATAATCATTACAATTGTAATTTTCTTGGTGATTGCTTTAACTTCAGGAATTCTTGCTAGTGTTTTTGGATCGGTAAATAAAGCAATTGAAGTTTTACAGGCCCTCACCAGTGGAGACTTATCTAAAACTATGCCTCAAAGAAGAGGCCTTTTGAGATCTGAAAATGATGAGGTTGGTGAGCTAGCTAAAGCTTTAGAAATTTATAGAGGCCATCTCAATGAGATGGAAAATATCAGAACTGAACAGGCGCGCAGAAGAAAAGAAAGGGATACTGCAATCATAGAAAAAATGAGTATTCTGGCCGATGAGCTTGAAGGAGATTCAAGAACTTTAATTCTTAATGATATTAATAAGATGCAAAATCTTGCTCAAGAAAGCTCACAAGATAAAGGAGAAGAGGCTTCGGTTGAATTAATGACAGTTGCTTTCACAAGAATGGCAGATGAAGTACAAGTTCTTATAGATACAAGGACTAAAGAGATGGAAGAATCTCGAGATGAAGCCCTTGAGGCTAACGAACAAAGGAGTAAATTCTTTGCCAATATGAGTCACGAACTTAGAACGCCATTGAATGCAATTTTAGGATATGGAGAAATGCTTTACGAAGAATGTGAAGATTTAGGTTATGAAGATTTAATGCCAGATCTTAAGAAAATTACTACTTCTGGAACTCATTTGTTATCTCTTATTAATAATATTTTAGACCTTTCAAAAATTGAATCAGGAAAAATGGAGCTCTTCATTACTAGCTTTGAAATTGAAAAAGTGGTTGAAACTCTAAGAGATATAAATGCACCTTTGGCGACCAAAAATGACAATGGTTTCAAAATAAATATTCAAGAAGCTATAGGATCAATGTCCCAGGATGAAACAAAACTCAGACAGTGTGTTACAAATTTCTTAAGTAATGCCTTCAAATTTACTAATAATGGCCTAGTTACTTTAGACGTTACTTCTTTCATGAAAGATGAAGTTGACATGATTGAGTTCAAGGTGACTGATGATGGGGAAGGTATGAGCGAAGAAGGAGTAGCAAAGGTCTTCGAAGAATATGAGCAAGCTGAAAGATCTACCTCTGCAACTCATGGTGGAACTGGTCTGGGCCTACCTATAAGTAAAAGATTTGCGGAATTAATGGGAGGTGGTGTAACAGTATCAAGTGAAAAAGGAGCTGGGTCTGTATTTACAATTTTTATTCCTAGAATTTGTGATGAATCTGAAGAACTTGAAAATGAAGAAATATCCTCCTTAGAGGGTGAAAACTTATGTGTGCTTATTGATGATGATATAGCGATGCATGACTTAATAAAAAGAACAGTAAAAAAAGCAGGTATGACGTTAATTGGAGCGACCAATGGCGAACAAGGTTTGAATATGATTAGAGAGTCAAAGCCAAAACTTATTTTATTAGATGTGTTAATGCCCGGTAGAGATGGCTGGTCGATTTTAAAAGAATGCAAATCTGACGAATCAATAAAAGATATTCCAGTGATAATGGTTTCCCAAATGTCACAAGAGACTTTGGCATTTTCTCTAGGAGCAGATGATTACCTTACCAAGCCAATTGATCGGGATAAATTTCTTAAAACGGTAACTAACTTACTTGGAAGCTCAACAAATAAAAGAATATTAATTGTTGATGATGATTCAAATACAAGAGACATTTTAGGTAGAGCTTTAAATGATACTGGATACGAAGCCTTTTTAGCTAGAGATGGAAAAGAAGGACTAGAGAATTTGGATAAAAATCCAGCACTTATTGTCCTAGATCTGGAAATGCCACGCATGGATGGTTTTGAATTTTTAGAAAACTTTGTTGAAATGGATTTTGAAAATAAACCTAATATTCTTGTTTATTCAGGGAAAGATCTATCTGAAGTACAAGAAGAACTTCTTAGAAAAAACGTTTCTGGGCTGGTAAAAAAGGATGAAGTGTCTATTAATCAACTTCCAGGAATGGTTACTAAATTATTAGGCACTAAGAGCTAAGCTACTAAATTTGACTCAATTTTTTCTAAAAGCCTCTTAAAATCAACAGGCTTTGTATCAAAGTCATCTGCCCCGCATTCCAAAGCTTTTTGCCTATCGTGCTCCATTGCATGCGCAGTTAACGCAATGATTGGAATATTTGAAATTTCGGGATCCGCCTTTGCCTGAGTGGTTGCCTCCCAACCGTCTAGGACAGGAAGACCCATATCCATTAAAACTAAGTCTGGGTTTTCCGATTTCATCTTGTCAAGCCCTTCCTGGCCATCAAAAGCAAAAATAACATCATATTCTCTTCTAGTTAGTCTTCTACCTAACATATCGCGATTCATTTCATTATCTTCAACGTAAAGAATCTTTTTCATAACACTCTCCCTCAGTTATAAATAAACTGATTTCTTCCCCCCTCTTTTGCTTTGTAGAGCCTTTCATCTGCAAGGTTCACAAGTTCTTCTTGATCCTTAACCTCAGATGAATTAATAACTCCTCCACTTATAGTAATATTTATTTCAACATCTTGAAAGGGTATTGATAATTCAACTACAGCTTTTCTAATATTCTCACAGTAATCGTTTAAGCTGATGCCTTCTTTATTTTCTAAAACTGCAATAAATTCTTCCCCGCCTACTCTGCCAACAACATTTTCACCGCATGCGTCTCTTAAACCACTTGCAACAGCTTTCAGAACTTCATCGCCTCCTGGATGTCCGTATGTATCATTTACGGACTTAAAAAAATCTATATCCATAGAAAGTAAAGAAAATTCATAATCTTTTTCTTGATTCAATTTCTCAAAACATTCCTCGATTTTGTCAAAGACAACCTGCCTATTATAAATTCCAGTTAAAGGACAAGTTGTTGCTCTAAGATTTAATTCTTTTAATAGCTCTTGTTCTCTTGCTCTGAAATATTTTGCCTCTAAGTTGGCAATTGATTTCGCCATTAAAATTGTTCCATTCAATGGTTTAGGGAGATAATCTGAAGCGCCTAATTTTATACATTTAGCAGTGCTATCAACATCATTGAATGCCGAAACCATGATGATTGGTAGCTCATCTCTATCGTGATTCTTTCTAAATCTTTTGAGGAGCTCTAATCCATTAATATCCGGTAACATTACATCTAATAATATTAAATCAGGAGTTTTAGTTTCTACTTCTGCAATTGCTGAAGTGCCATCTATAGCCACTCTGCATGAAAGTCCATTTTGAGAAAGCCTTCTCTCTAAAACCTCGCAATTGGTTTTGTTATCATCAACAATTAACACATCGGATCCTTTCAGGTAATCATCTATATCCAAGCTATAGTCAATATCGCCTAAAGACCTGAATAGCGATTCAGCATTTTGAATTTGGCCTTGTTCGGAATCTTCAGCTGCCTTTTCATTGAGATCGCCTTTAATAAAATCTACAAATCTTTCTATAGCAGTTTCAGTTTCTCTTGATAAAGATAAAATTGTATTTAAGTCTTTAATGCATTCTTCCGATAAATCGTCCTCAAAATCTTCCATGAGTATCTCGCTATAACCAATAATTGCATTTAAAGGTGTTCGAAGGTTGTGCCTTAATTCAGAGTATTCTTGCGATGTTTTTGCTTGCTTATCTGAAGCTGTGTTTTCTCTAAAGGCATCTTCGTACTGACTTAAAAGCTTATCTTCAGCCTCTTTTATTTGGTTTATTTCTGAACTGATATCAAGATTATTTTTTATACCAAACTCTTCAACCAAATCAATGTATTGTTCGATAGCTTCAGCTGGAGCAGCGAACTCTTGTTTAATTTGTGCTAACAATATTTTTTCTGCGCCTTTTGAAGGCTTTTCCAGACCAGCCATTAAAATTCCTCCTTAAAATCTTTCAAAAACTGGGGTCTATGATGAAAGTATCCTTGTCCTTTATGACATCCAAGCTCTATAAATGTTTTCTCTTGTTCCTCAGTTTCAATTCCTTCGGCTAACATCCCTAACTCCATGTTGTTACAAATTGTCACAACAAATCTAACAAGCTCTTGAGTATCTTGTTCGGAAACAGTTCTAGAAAAATCCTTATCAAGCTTTACAAGAGTAATCGGCAAGTCTCTTAAATAACTCAATGAAGAGTAACCGGCTCCAAAATCATCCAGTGCAAGAGGTATCCCATGTTTTTTTAGTTTTTCAAAATACTCTGCTGCTCTTGATCTGTCTTCAAGCTCTGCAGTTTCAGTTATTTCTAAGCCTAAGTCACCAGGATTAAGATTATTTTCTTTTACAAAATCTAGAATCAAGTTACAAAAGTTTTCTTGCATAGCAGTATAAGCAGAAACGTTTAAATAAACTGTGAAATCTAATTTTCTCTCTTTCTTGAATGCAAAGATTTCCTTTAATTTCTGCATTGATGCAAGGACTACAAGAGAGAATAAGCTTTCTCCTTCAACTAGAGGAATTAATTGATCGTTTGGAATGATGTCTCCATTTTCGTCTTTTAGCCTTAGAAGAGTTTCTACGCTAACCAAGTCTCCGGTAGCAAGGTCATATTGTTTTTGGTAAGCCATATCTATTCGATTATTTTCTAGACAAGAAATAGTATTTTTTAAAGCGTCTAAAGCCGCCTCAGACTGTGCTAATACCTCTATTAAAAAGAAAGATTCTTCTTTGTCTAAAGGAATTTCATGGATTCTTGATCTTAATAAAAATTTTATATCTCTTAAGGAAAGTTCTAGGTCCGATTGAAATGACGAGCCAATGGCTTCTATTTTCTTAGACGTGCCGTGAGACAATATTGGAGCGATGCCGATATCGTTCAATTCAGACGTATCAAAAACATATTGAGCGGATTCGTTCATCCACTCTACTCCATCATCTTTACAAAAAATCAGATATGGACTGGGATGATGTTGCAGGGATTTAATTAAGTATTTAGCTTGTTGGTCTTCAATTATTGTCATCTTCAATTAGTCCCTCTACAACTTCAACGAAGCTATCATTAAATGTATTTTTCATAAAAGACCATAGCTTCAAATGATATTCTGATTTGAAAAGTGTTTTAAAAGATCTTTTGTAATTATCCCATTCCCCTTTATCAATCATGCCTATTGTGTATTGATAATGTTGGTTTTCTCTTGACCTTAACATTATGCTGAAATACGACATATATTTAGCATCTTCTTCCGGAGTTAAATCCTCATCATTTCGAAGCTTAAGCTTAATTTTAACCATGCTTTTCTTCATCCCCTCTAATGCAATTTCTTGATGACTATCAGCAACATTCTGCCTAGCATTTGCTCTTGCAACTCTATTCTGCTCTCTCATTTCTTGAATTAAATAATAAATTGAAGCTATGGCACCAATTGCTGCAAGCGCTGTAACAATGCTATTAAAGTACTCAATAAAAAATTCCATATTTCGTTCTAAAAATTTGAGAGTGATAAGCTTAATTGTTTTGCCAAATAATTTAAATAATTTTATTAACTTTTCTTAAATTTAAACTTTATAGTAAGTTACATAGTTGAAATATTGTAAAATCTAAAATAATCCGTATCTAAAATGTCTGAAACTGAAAAAAAAGTATTTTATGCAGAAGCAAATTATTCTGAAGAAGAAATAAATGCAGTTTTAAAAGTTCTAAATGAAAATAGATTAGCCTTGATGGCGGGCTCTAATGTAAAAGAGCTCGAGAAAAAAGTAGCGAAACTTTTTAATAAAGAATTTGGGCTGATGGTAAATAGCGGATCGTCTGCAAATCTTTTAGCAGTCCAATCATTGGAATTAAAAGAGGGTTCAAAAGTTATTACGCCCGCGCTAACCTTTTCAACCACCATCTCTCCTTTGGTACAAAGTAATTTAATTCCCTTTTTTGTAGACGTAGAAAAAGAAACTCTTCAAATTGACACGAAAAAAATGAAGGAAATGCCTTTGGAGGATGTATCTGCTATATGTGTGCCTAACTTGATTGGCAATATTGCAAATTGGAATGAAATATACAATTTTGCCTCTGAAAATAATCTAAAAGTAATAGAAGACTCAGCAGACACAATTGGCTATGAATACAAAAGTGACTTTGAGAATTGGGCTGATGTAACAACCACAAGCTTTTATGCCTCGCATGTTGTAACCGGAGCTGGATTTGGCGGAATGGTTTGTTTTAATGAGAAAAAAAATTATGAACTTGGATTGTCTCTCAGAGGATGGGGAAGAAGATCCTCTTTGTACGGAGAATCTGAAGACTATGAAAGAAGATTCAGTGCAAAAATTGATGGCCTAGATTACGATGACAAATATATTTTTGATGATATTGCTTACAATTTTTTACCTTCGGAAATCTCAGCTGCTTTTGCGCTAATTCAAATAAATAAACTTGGTCAAAATGTCAAAAACCGATTAGATAATTATAATTATCTCAAAAAAGGTCTTGAAAAATCGTCAAATTTTTATGTTCCCTCTTCTTATGAGAACGCAAAAACAGGATGGCTTGCGTTCCCTGTAATTTTTCAAAATGAACTTGCAGATAAAAGAAAAGACATTCAAATATTTTTAGAAAAAGCTGGAATACAAACTAGAACTATATTTACTGGAAATATTTTGAGACAGCCTGTTGCTAAGAAATTCAAATGGGAGAGTTTTGAAGACTTTCATGTAAGTGACGAAATCATGAAATCTGGAATTCTTTTAGGTTGTCATAATAGACAAACAAAAGAAAAACTTGATTACACTTTAGAAAAGCTATTTGAAGCAGAAAGTTGTCTGAAATAATTCATACCACCGGAATAACCGGCTTTATCGGAAAAAACCTTCTTCCGCTTTTGTTAAAAAAATACAAAAAGGTCATAAACCATAACAGGAAATCTAAAAAAACTAGATATACTCTTCATACCTCAGATGGAAAAGAAGAAATTAATTTTTGCGATCCCTCGCCTGTTCTTCTTCATTTAGCAACCAACTATAATCCAAATCCTAAAAGCATTGAGGAAGAAAAAGAAATAAGAGAGGCAAACTATTTATTTCCAAAAAATATTGCTGCTAATTTCAGCAAGGTCATTTCTATATGCAGTTATCAACAGCTTTTAGATGCAAAGTATCAAAATTTGTATTCAGAAACTAAAACGGAATTTAATGAATGGTGTCAATCCAAGGTTGATCAATTTATAAAAATTTATCTTTTTGATTCTTTTGGCTATGGGGATACAAGAAATAAAGTTGTAGATGTATTTATTAAAAATTCTATTGCATCAAAAGATTTATTTGTCCCTGAAACTAATGTGGAAATTAATCTTACTGAGGTTTCTGAGATTGCAAATGGAATTATTAAATCTATAGATTTTCCTAGCGGAAGTTATTCTTTAAAATCGGAAAATAATATAGCTCTTTTAGAGCTCGCCAGAAAATTAATTGAATTTACTAAATCGAACTCTAAAATTATTGAGAAAGGGAAAATAGTCAATTTAATAAGTAAAATATACAACGAACCTGAAAATATTTATGAAAGTATTAATAATCTTTCTTTTGATGACCAACTGAGAAATAGGATAGATGAAATTAAAAAAACCGAAGGTCTTTAAGAAATACTTCAATTCCTTTCTTGATTCAAGAGGATTTCTTTCAGCTATAGATCTTGAGAATTTAGAAAAAAAACTTCAAATTAAATATAAATATCAATTAGTTTCCTTAAGTGAAAAAAAATATACCTTCAGAGGATTTCACTTTCAGAAAAAACCTAAAGCCCAAAATAAATTAGTAATTGTGCATAGCGGTAAAATCCTAGATTTTGTCGTTCAAATTGACTCGCCTTTAAGCTCTCAGGTTAAAAGTTTTGAATTATCAGCCGGAGACGTTATAGCCATCCCACATGATTATGCTCATGGATTTTTATCTTTAACGAATAATGTAATTATTCAATATTTATTGGACAATAAATTTTCTGCCAAAAGCTATAGCGGTTTTAACGCTAATTCTTTTATTAAGGAGAAGTTCCCTAACAGAAAAATAACTATATCCAAGAAAGATAAAAGCTTGAAAGACAAAATTTTGATAGACGATTAATCGTTCAATAAATTGAGCAAGTATTGTCCGTAATAATTCTTTAATAAAGGCTGAGCTAAATCTTCTAAATCTTTTTTGCTTATCAACTTTCCTTTAAAAGCTATTTCTTCAGGACAACAAATCATTTGTCCCTGCCTTTTTTGAATAGTTTCTATAAAAGAACTCGCCTCAAGAAGGCTCTCATGTGTTCCAGTATCAAGCCAAGCAAATCCTCTATCTAAAAGTTCAACTCTTAAAGTTCCTTGATCAAGATAATGCTTATTAACATCAGTAATTTCTAATTCTCCTCGTTTTGAAGGCTTTAATGATTTTGCTATATCAACTACTGAGCTATCATAAAAATAAAGTCCAGTTATGACAAAGTTGCTTTTGGGTTTTTTGGGTTTCTCTTCAATACTTAGTGCTTTTTGTTGACTATCTATCTCTACTACTCCGTATCTTTCTGGATCATTTACATGGTATGCAAATACGGTAGGCTCCGATTGAGAAGAAACAGACAAAAGTTTATGTTCAAGTTCAGAGCCAAAAAATAAATTATCTCCCAAAATAAGGGCGCAGTTTTCACCAGAAATAAACTTTTCTGAAATTATGAAAGCTTGAGCTATTCCTTCAGGTTTTTTTTGAATTTCGTAGGAAATGTCTATGCCCCATTGATTCCCATTTCCCAATAATTCCACAAACTTATCGTTATCTTCAGGCGTTGTAATTATTAGGATGTCTCTTATTCCTGCAAGCATTAAAGTACTTATTGGATAGTAGATCATGGGCTTATCATAGACAGGTAATAATTGCTTAGAGATGCTTTTCGTAATCGGATATAAACGAGTACCCGAGCCTCCGGCTAAGATAATTCCTTTTCTATTCTCTTTGCTCATAGGTTTCTACTCTAGAATATTTAGATACCACTCTACTGTTTTTTTCAATCCTGATTCAAAGTTTTCTTTTGGAGTCCAATTAAGTTCTTTTTCAATTTTTGAAATATTAAGCCCGTATCTATAATCATGTCCTAATCTATCATCAACAAAAGTGATTAATTCGTGATAAGAATCACCATCTTTTTTAGGTCTTAACTCATCCATCAAATTACATACTTTTTTGACAACTTCGATATTTTTTATTTCGTTTTTTCCTCCAATGTTGTAAGTTTCTCCATTAATTCCTTTTTCGAGAACAACTGTTAGAGCATCGCAATGGTCTTCAACAAATAGCCAATCTCTTATATTTAATCCATCCCCATAAATAGGTAATTGTTTATTTTCTAAACAATTATGGATTAATAATGGAATTAATTTTTCCTTGTGTTGGAAAGGACCATAGTTATTTGTGCAGTTTGTAGTAATGGCAGGCAAACCATATGTCTCATGCCAAGCTCGCACTAAATGATCTCCTGATGCTTTTGATGCTGAATAAGGACTATTTGGGAAATAGGCGCTGTCTTCAGAAGATTGCGGATCAGAATCCAAGAGCGAACCGTAAACTTCATCCGTTGATATTTGAATATATTTAAAATTATCTTTTTTAGATTGTTCTAGTTTATAAAAAAAATCAAAAGATGCTTTAAGTAGAATGTGAGTTCCAATTATATTCGTTGATATAAATTCATTAGAATCAGCTATAGACCTGTCAACGTGGGATTCAGCAGCAAAGTTAATTACAGCTTGAGGCTGGTATTTTTTTAAAAGGGAAGAAACTAGGGAAAAGTCTTCAATAGAACCTTTCTCGAAAAAGTAATTTTTGTTATCTTTAATTGAATCTAAATTTTTTTGATTTGCAGCATAGGTAAGATTGTCTAAATTTACTATAGGCAAGTCATTTTTTTGAAGCCATTTGATAATAAAGTTAGCTCCTATAAAACCACATCCGCCTGTAACTAAAATCATCTTTAACTCTTGTTGAGACCGCTCAGGACTCCTTGATAGAAGGCAAAATACTTATATCTTTTTCTTTTAGAAAATAACATTTGCAATGAAAATAATTGGATTAATGCTAGAAATAAGCACTTAAAACGATAGTTTTTAATCATATGTTTTTTCATAGCATAAACCCTTGATCTACCCATGTGAAATCCTTTTAGTTTTGCAATCTCTGGACTCCTTAAGGAAGAATTACCTCCGACGTGAATGATAGATGTATCAGGACAATAAATTAAAGGACCAATTTCATTTTTAAGCCTTAAAGATAAGTCATCATCTTCGTGATAAAGAAAAATTCTTTCATCAAAGCCTCCAACTCTAATAAAAATCTCTTTTTTAATAAAAATAGCAGCGCCTCCCATTACTGGAATTTCGCTTACTTTGCTTGGATGAGTTTTTAACCATTTATTTTTGTCTAATAATATTGAACGTCTTTTAAAGCTCTCTGTTTTTTTTTGATTTAATATTTTTGGAGTAAAAGCAGAAGCTTCAGGCATCTTTTCCGATAATTCTAAAAGCTTAATAACAGTATTATTTTCAAAAACAGTATCTGGATTAACAATAAAAACATAATCTTTTCTGGCTGCTTTTACCCCAATATTGCATGCTGAACCAAAACCTTTATTTTCAGAATTCAAAATTTCAGAAAAATTTCTTATTTCTTTTATTTTTTTAGGTAAAGGAGAATCGTTATTTACAATAATTGTTTCGCATTCTAAAGGAATTGATGGCAGTAAATTTGAAAGTGCTTCTTCGCTTCTAAAACTTACAATTACTATTGATACGTTTGAACAATCAAGCACAAGTAAGCTTAAAATAAATATGGAATGAGTCTAGCTTTAACTTTTTTACAATAATCTTCATAACCTTCTAAATCATTAAGAAGAGTTTTTTCTTCAATGATTATTCTTGATCTCAAAGCTAATGCTAAAAATATGAGGCTTAGTGAGAGAGACAAATAAGTTCCTAACCAAACATTTACTCCGGTTATAAAAAAAATAAAACCGGTATACATTGGATGTCTAACCATAGAATAAATACCTGTATCTATAACCTTCTGGCCTCTTTCTTCTTGAATGTTGACAGTAGTTTCTGCAAACTCATTTGCATTCATTGAGGCCATAACCAAAAGCATGCCAAAGATATAAAAACCCAAGCCAATATTTTTTATATTGCCATCAAAACTAGACGAAAGGTTTAAATGAAAAATATCCATCGGCGCCAAAGAAAGACCTACAATAATTGCAGATAACATCAAGACTGTTGCCAGTCTGTCTTCTTTCGGCTGGGTCTTTGAATCGTAATTCATTCGAGCTTCTATACTTGCTGGTTTAACGATGAGCAAATATGCAGAGGCCAGAATAGTGATTAGAAAGTGAATGGATAAAAATAAAAGTGCGTCTGGCCAATTTAAGGTCAAGGCAGGTAAATATAAAAAAATACCTAACAATATGGTTTGAAAAAGTATCCCAAAGAAAGTTTTTACCCACAGCATTTTTATTCTCCTAAATCATGTTAACAAATATTATTAGTTAGTTGTTTTTAACTAAAAAGTTTTCTACTGCCTTTGAAAAAATATCATTTTTATCGCCTGCCACCATGTGAGCTGCATTTCTAATTTCTTCAAATTCTGCATGAGAAACTACTTTTAAGAAATAATCTTTATCTTCTTCTGTTAAAACATCACTAAGCCCGCCTCTTATTAACAAAGTAGGAATATTTAAAAAATTAGCTGCGTCTTCTAAATGGCCAAAATATTCTTTTATATCTTGGCCTTGTCTTCCTTGAAGAAATTTTGGATCCCAATGCCAGTAAAACCTATCATCCTTTTTTCTTAGGTTTTTATGCAATCCACTTAAGTCTTCTGGTTTTTCTCTGTGAGGTAAAAAGTCAGATATATAATCCGCAGCTTCTTCTAAAGATGAAAATCCATTTTCGGCAGATCTCATAAAATCTACAATTCTGTCCGAACCATCTTGATTAGGATAAATGCCTATATCTACCATCGTAAGCGTTTTGCATAAACTTGAATAATCCGGATCTCCGGCTAAAGATAAGGATGTCATTCCTCCAAGGGAAGCGCCAACCAAATTTGCAGGCTTATCGTAATGTTTGATGATCGAGATCAAATCTTTTTTATGATCATGAATCTTGTAGTCTCCTGTTTCTGACCAAAAACTGTCTCCATGCCCTCTTAGATCATAAGTAATAACGTGAAAACCGTTTTTTGAAATATTTTCTGCTGCATTGTCCCAAGCGAATCTAGTCTGACCACCGCCATGCAAAAAAATTACTAGAGGATCAGATTCTTCACCATAGATGGAGCCAGCAATATCATTACCATCAAAATTTTTGAAAACTTTAAACATCTATGTGTTAGATCCACTGAGTTACAAATTCAGATGTATCCATTTCAGGAATCTTTTTTTGTTTTCCAGAAGCTGTACCTACGTAAAGATATCCGATTACTTTTTGATTTTCATTTAATTTGAGATACTTCGAAATTTTTTCATTAAGTGCAAAAACTCCTGTTCTCCACATACCAGCATAATTGAGAGCATTTAACGCGAGTAATATGTTTTCCGCAGCAGCCGCAGTAGAGAGCATTTGCTCTATTTCGGGAACTTTTGGATGAGTCTTGATTTCAGAAATAAGAATGACAATCATCGGCGCGCGGAAAGGTGCCTCTCTATATTTTTGCAAAGTCGCATCGGTAATATTCTCGATGTTGTCCTTAGCAAAATCTACAAAAATAGATGAAAGCTTTTCTAGACCCTTGCCCGTTACTTGAATAAATCTTGAGGGTCTTTGCCAAGCATGATCAGGAGCTCTTAATGCAGCCTGATAAATTATTTCCATTTCTTCTTCAGAAGGATAAGGCTTGGAAAGTTCTCTTGGAGAATTCCTGGTAAGAATGTTTTTTAGAGCTTCATTCATTTGGCTTTACTTTTCCTTATAGCCGGTCATTTTGTCCCATGCTTGAATTCTATATTCTGGAATTCCAGCCTCAATTACATCATCACGAAATCTTTTATACGTATATGGATTCATAAGTTTTCTAGTATTAAAAATAAATACAGCCATCCCCCAAATGTTAAATAAAATACAAACAACGAAAATTTCTATTCTTATGAGATTAGAAAATAGTAAAAACATAGTCACTGAAAGATAGGTTTCTGGTTTAGTTAGCAGCATTGCTATTGCCATTTTCCCAGGAGGCAAAATCATCCACAACAGCATCATGATTAGTGCGAGACCAATAAATAGCAATTCGATTTCAAATCTAGTTACTGCACCTTCCAAGATGCCATTTAAAGCAATAAAACCCAGAAAAAAACAAACTATGGCATGAAACTTATGCTGCATTTTGTCTTCCATGAATAAGTATGCATTCAATTTTCCATTCAGATTTGTCCAAGAAGGAAGTTTTCGAAAAAAATCATCAAAAATTTCAAATATGCCTAAACCCAAATAAACTATCACTTCCACCCAAAGGACTATCTTAAGGGCAAGTGTTAACTCAAAAAGTTCTGTGGAATTCATAAAAAGAGACTAAATATTTAATCCAAAATTATTGGAAATTAACCAATTACCAGAAATAAACATGGCCCAAATTGCCTGAGTTAATATTACTAACCAAGAAAATAAAATTCCCATTTGTCTAAAAATAATATTTCCTCCTCCAATCAAGGTATAGGCATGCGAAATTCTAGCTAAAATAAATACATCTCCAAATATTACAACTGCTAAATCAGGTATCTGGCCAATGATTTCAAGTGCAAAAGATAAAGCTAGAAAGAGAAGAGCATACTCAATAAAATTTCCATGCGCTCTCTGAGCAGAAAGTAATTCTTCACTTTCTCCAGTACCCAGGCTAATTTGAGTTTTAAATCTCTGCCTGACAGTAAGAAAAGATAACACAATTCCAAAGAAGCCCAACGCTCCTGCATAAAATAAACTTATCATTTAAATTTAATTATAGTTGTTGCTGCTAAGCTCAAGACCTTTGAGATCTCCTTTTTCTCGCCACTTTTTCATTAGCTTGAAAAAATTCAGAGCTCCTCCGCCATAAGGATTATTCTGTGGAGCCTGCATGGGCTTACCTTCATTATTGTAATAACCAGGGGTGCAACTTTCTTGAAAACTCAACATATCTCTTGAGTTATCTATAATAGTTTTTACCCAATTTTCCTCGCCTTCTTTCGAAGCCTCAACTAGAGACATATTCTTTTCTCTCATGGATTTTAAAATATATGCAAGGTGGATACTCTGTTCATCGAGAGAATGAGTATAGTTTGCAGTGAATCCTGCTTGTTGAGGACCAAAGAAAAAACTATTTGGGAATCCGCGGCTATGCATACCGTGCATAGTAGAAAGACCATCTTTCCATTTATCCATTATTGAAAGACCTTTTCTGCCATAAATTTCATAACCACTTCTTCTGGTGTAGTCGGTTCCCACCTCAAAGCCTGTAGCAAATATGATGCAATCAACTTCATATTCTTTGCCGTCAAAGAAAATGCCTTTTTCAGTGATTTTATCTAGGCCTTTACCTTGAGTATCAACCAAAGTTACATTTTCACGATTGTAAGTATCTAAGTATTCATCATGGAAACATGGGCGTTTACAAAATTGTCGGTAATAGGGCTTTAAAGATTCAGCTACGTTTGAATCTTTTACAATCTCTTCTGCTCTAGCTCTGATTTGCTCCATTTTTGCAAAATCTACCATTTCAACTTTATTCGAAATATTTTCTTTCCCAACAAAGTTCATGAATTTATCGGCCATATATGGCTTAAGGCCTTTTTTATAAAAATCTTTATTGAACGGCGCAAGTAATACCCATGAAGCCATTCTTAATTTAGATGGTCCTGATGCCCTAAATGCTGACAATATGGTTCTAAAAATTTCAGTCCAACCGTCGTTTACTAAATCTTCTCCGCTGAATTCTCCTGCTAAAAATCCTTCAAAGTTAGCTCTTCTTTTTTCATGCCATCCTGACTTCATAGAAGCAAACCAGTCTTCATCGGTTTCTTTATTTGCTCTGACATCTATTGATGAAGGAGTTCTTTGAAAAACAAAAAGCTCTTTTGCAGATGCTCCTAAATGTGGAATACACTGCACAGCAGTTGCACCTGTACCAATGATGGCTACTCTTTTATCGGAAAGATTTTTAAGGTCTCCGTGAGAAGATCCTCCTGTGTATTCGTAGTCCCAACGACTTGTATGAAAAGTATGTCCTTTGTAGTCGTTAATTCCATCTATTGCGGGAAGTTTGGGCCTATTCAAAGGCCCATTTGAATGAACTACAAAGTTTGCGGTTATTTCATCGCCTTTGTTAGTTTTTATTGTCCACAATCCAGAATCATCAGACCATTTTGTTTCGGTGACTTCTGTTTGCAAAATAGAGTTTTCATAAAGTTTGAACTTTTCTGCGATAACACCGCAATACTCTAAAGTTTCAGGAGCATTCGTATATTTTCTTTTTGGGACAAATCCAGTTTCTTCAAGTAAGGGAAAGTAAATATAAGATTCGATATCACAGGAAGCTCCAGGATATCTATTCCAATACCAAGTCCCTCCAAAGTCTCCCCCTTTTTCAATTATTTTAAAATCATCAAATCCTGCTTCTCTGATTCTCGCAGCAGCAAGCATTCCACCAAAACCGCCGCCGATAATTGCAATTTCAGTATGAAGTTTTAAAGATTCCCTTTCTGTTTTTTCTTCAACATATGGATCTTCTACAAAATACGAGAAATCTCCTTTTACTTCCTTATATTGGTCATTGCCGTCAGAGCGAAGACGTTTATCTCTTTCCTCTCTATACTTTTGTCGAAGTTTTTCTGGATCAAAATCAAAATTTTCTATATTAGCCGCCATGTTGAATTACCTTATTAAATGTAAAAAAAATATAACTTATGACATTCATCGTGTCAAAAGATTGTTTTTCTGAAAAGAATTATGTAAGAAAAATAGAAATAATAGATTTATGGACAAGTATCCTGCCAAAGGAAGAATATATTTGTTTGCTTCAGGAAAGAAAAAAGAAGTTAGGAAAACTCCTATTAAAAAAACTATTCTGAAAGCGTCTGCCAGCAAAGCCTTCTTACTATCCAACCACAAAGAAACACAATATGCTGTTGAGACCATTGCTATAGCAACAACAATACCTTGTAGTAGGTTCATTTGGCCCAATTCAATAAAGACTGTGCTGATAAGCGACACGAACATTAGTTGAAAGAAAGCATAACTTTTGGACGCAAAAGACGAATCGGGATTGTACTTTTCAAAATTGTGAACATCAAAATCTGTTTTTGGAGATAAATGACCTGAATCGGTTGGAATCCACCTAGTTGGTGCAACCAAAACATAAATCTTATCTTTAAGATTTTTTGTATGAAATATTTCTCTTAGCATCTTCACATAAATATGAAGATTTGCCCAAACAGGACTAAAGGTTTTTAAAGGGCCTCTAATGCCATAGATACAAGAAACATTATCTTCCTCCTCCTTGAAAGTTCCGAATAATCTATCCCAAATAATAAATACTCCACCGTAATTTTTATCTATGTATTCCTCATTTTGAGCATGATGAACTCTGTGATTAGAGGGAGAAACGAAAAATAATTCGAACCATCCTAATTTAGGAACATGTTCTGTGTGAACCCAAAATTGATAAATTAAATTAATGGAAGCTACCGAAACAAAAACATAAGAAGGCACGCCGATAATGAAAAGTGGAATATAAAATATCCAAGTCAAAAAGAAACCTGTGCCAGTCTGTCTTAATGCCGTTGATAAATTGTAATCCTCGCTTTGGTGATGAGCCACATGCGATGCCCAAAAAATTTGTCTCTCGTGACTAATTCTATGAAACCAATAATAAAAGAAGTCATAGGCAATAAAGGCAACAATCCAAGTAAGAATTGAACTTGAATCCCATCTTGGCAATGAGAAATGTGTTTCCACAAAGAAGAAAACTGCTCCTCCTAAACCTATTTTCAATGCCGAACTAGTAGACCGAAGAGCTCCCATAAACATACTAGACAAAGCATCATTGGCTCGGTAAGTATTTTTATTTTTTAACCAGCCATAAGATAGTTCTATTAGGATGGCTAATAAGAAAAACGGAACTGCATAAGGAACATAATCCATAAATTCTATAGTTGTTTAATTGCACAAAGCTTGTTGCCAGAGGGATCTCTCAAATAAGCTAAGTACATTTTCATACCTTCAAATTCTCTAACACCAGGCACATCTTCAATGGAAACTCCACCAGCTTCAAGGCCTGCTGCATGCCATTTATCTCCCTGAGTTTCATCTTCTATATTGAATCCAATAGTTGAGCCATTTCCTGCAGAAGCTGGCTCCCCGTCAATAGGCTCTGAAATACAGAAAGTCATTCCCTCTAAAAAATAAAAGTATCGAGTTTGACCAGTAAGATTTGGAACCATGAGTCCTGGTTTTGCACCCAAAACTCCTAAAACATTGTCGTAAAAAGTTTTAGATTCCTCTATATCATTCGCCCCAACCATAATATGACTAAACATAATTTCCCCTGTGATTTATTTTCAATTTTTTAGTAGGGTCTGTCGCCTACGACTGTAACCCTTTCAACTTTTCTTACTTGCGGCCAATAATCTGATACTGCATAGTGTTGGCACGATCTATTATCCCAAAAAGCAATCGAATCCTTATCCCAGATAAAACGACACTGATACTCAGGTATTGCCGCTTGAGCATATAAAAAATCTAGCATAATGGAAGATTCTGTCGCATCCCAGCCTTTTATATATTGTGTAAAAGCTTTGTTTACGTATATAACTTTTTGTTTTGTATCCGGATGCGTGCGAATCACAGGATGTTCAGGGCTTGGATACTTTTGATTAAAAGCCTCTATTTCAGCTTCACTTTTGCCTTGTTTGATCAATCTTTGTCTAAAACCAGCAAAATCATGAACAGCAATTGCTCCTTCTAACTTTTTCTTCACTTCCTCAGAAAGCCCATCATAGGCCAGGCACATGTCAGAAAATAAGGTATCGCCTCCAACTTGAGGACCCTCGATCATGCGCAGAATTGATCCTAGGGAAGGTTCTTCCCTCCAGGTAACATCAGAATGCCAAGTGTTTTCTCTACCTTTGCTCTTTTCGTTGTGAGTTATGCTGAGAACCTCTGGGTATCCTTCTTTGTGCGGTGCAAAAGGATGAACTTCCAGTTCACCAAATTTTTTTGCAAACTTTAAGTGTTCCTCGGTACTAAGGTTTTGATCACGAAAAAAAATTACTTTGTAAATCAGAAGAGCTTGATAAATTGATTTATAAGTCTTTTCATCAAGGTCTTTTCTTAAATCAATTTCCAAAAGCTCTGCCCCAATATTTGGCGATATACGATTTACTTTAAAAGGTAAGTCTTGCTCTTCGAAATTTTCGGCAATCAAAGTTTCCATTTGATAATAGATTAAGAAATTTATAGTTTATTTACAACCATTCTAATAAACAGAGAACGGTTTAAGCTCTTACGCGCTCAACAATAAGCCCAATGAGTAATAAGAAAATAAAAAGAGCTAGCCTTAAATCAGTTATAAAAGGAGTTTCTACAGGAATAGCTATGGTCTTGTCTAATGCCTCAACTTTGTATTCATGCCTTTCATCAAAAATAGGATTCAAACCAATTTCAAACAAATCTCTTCTGCTTCTGTATCTAAATATTGCAACTACGTCCCACTCCTCCATTCCTTGAGCGGCAACTATATCCAGAGCAGGATTTAAAACATAAGCAAAAAATACTGGATGTGAGGCTCTTTTAAACTGTTGTGGCCACATATATTCCATGTAGTGCATCTGCAGATCTAATGAAGTTGCTCCCTCTCCAGTGGCTTCCATTGTTCGTGGTGATTCATTCCTATCTAGAAAGTTCACCATATAAAAGTCTTTGCCATCGTCCTCACTCATGAACTTGAATGCTTTTTTCCATTGGTCAGAATCTCTTCTATAAGAATTACTTTCCTCGAAGATTTTTTTGTAGGTTTCAATTTCCTGATCCGTAAGAGGACCAGATAAATTTGTGTACCAGAGAAAAAATAAAATATAGATTAAGCTTATCGGAAGCCAAATTTTCATAGAGAGAGACATAGTTAAACTTTTTTGGTGGTCCAAAATTTTAACATACTCATTGTCGTATCATCCTTCGCAAAGAATTGATGATAGAGAGCAGCAAAGATATGTATAGCGATAAGAGCAATTATTGCGTTTGTACAAAACTCATGGAAGCCTCTTATTGTAAAAAAGGTGCTTTGGTTATGAGATGCAAATGCTAAATCAAATCCAAAGACTACAATAGGATCTGATGCGAAGCTTGCCATTGCAATGCCCGTTATAATTAGACCTGCCATAAGAAAATATAAAGAATAATGTCCTAATTTCGCAGAATAAACTTGCCATGTAGGCATTGTTGAAGGGAGTTTTGGCGCGCCATAAAGGTAGCGTAAAACTATTCTTAGTAAAAATAAGAAAGTAACAATTATCCCTGCAGTTGCATGATCTGAGCGAGATTCTAGTCTGTCCCATAACTCCATATTACCGCCAAACTTTTGAGCAACATTCAAATCCAACATAATGATAATTGCCATTAGCCAGTGAATTATTTTTTGAGTCTTTGTGTAATCTATTTTCATAAAAATAGCTTAGTCTAAATCAATTGCATATTTTTTAAGTATCTCTAAATCTATAATTTTTATAGTCTTTTTATTAGTTCTTCTTAAATAAATCTTAGGCGCCTTATTATTCTCATAAGCTTCTTTCCATCTCTCTGCACAAACACACCAGTGATCGCCTTCTTTGAGCCCAGGAAAGCTGAACTCGTCTCTTGGTGTTGAAAGATCATTACCTCTAGATTTAGAAAACTCTAAAAAATCCTCTGTAATATGCGCACAAACAACATGCAAACCCTGATCCAAATTATCTGTATGACAAAATCCGTCACGAAAAAATCCAGTAATGGGATTTGAACAACATTCCTCTATTTCTTCATCAAAAACATTAAATTGCTTTTCCATTTTAATTTATAACTAATATTACAAGACAAACAATTAATGTGAACAAAGTTAAGATCACGCTTGTTAAATGCAGATATTTAAAACTTTTATCTCTGTTCTCATCTCTTGCTTTATTGGTTGCAGGAACTAGCAAATATGCAATGCTCATCAATAATAATGCGCTAAAAAAAAGTAATTGAAGGCTGAGACGGTTACCTATTATTGCTATTACCAAACCTATAAGGCTCAGTATTGCTACATTCAAAAATAGTTTAGGAAAAATAACTCTTAAAAAAGGACCGGCCTGTTCTTCAGAGAAAACTTTAAAAATAGTAGGGGCATTCAAAGCTGCTTGAAATAAAATCATCCCAGCCATGAGTCCTGAAAGAAAAGGATATAAATTGTTCATTATTTGAAACCTCCTATCAATGATTTTGCCCACATAGAAATGCGAGGAGTGTTTTGGGCATCTAAAATAAATTCTTGGCCTGGACCAATATTTGTATCTACTAACAAATTTTTTCTATCTTTCCATTTTAGTCTGTTTAAAAAAATGTTCCTATTCTTATTATCAACTGAGCCAAAATATTTCTTAGGAAATTGCCACATAGATTTAGAAAAACCTGGAGCGCTTAAAACCAAATCATCAGAAAATTTTTCGAATAAGCCAAAATTTTTTTTTGATACATAAATTGTATTATTTTTATATTCTTTATATTTAGGATCATGAGGATGAGTAATATTGTTCTTTTTTAAGAATTTAGATATCTGAATGTTGCCATGTAATATTTCTTCAATTTGCAACCACCCAAAAATCTTATGGATATTAATTTTTGGATTATCCGTTTTTTTAAACCACCCAAAAAATAAAAAAAGATCACCTATACCTACACCATTATTTTTAAGCTCAGATTGTGCGCTACCCGCCTGACCAAAAAGCCCAATTTTTTCGTTCAAAGCTGGATCGTAATGGCAAAAATCTTCAGAAGTGACCTTTGTGGATGATACTTCCTTCAAAGCTTGAGTTCCATTGATGCCATTGAATTTAAGTTCATGATATTTTTTTGAAGATTTTCCATTTTGAGGAATAGGAAGAGAGAAAATGTCACCATTTTTAAATATTGGTGAAGGCCTACCTCCATATTTTGAATCAAATCCTTTTCTGCTTAAAATAACTCTTTTCATAAGATAATTTATAACTATGGCCAAAGCTTTTCTTTTTCACAACCCTAGATGCAGCAAGTCTAGACAGGCCCTAAAACTCCTTGAGCAAGAAAAAGAAAATTTTGAGGTTTTCATGTATCTTGATGAGAAGCTCGAAAAAGATTTTTTGAAAGAAATAATTCAAAAACTTGGTATTAGCCCAAGAGATCTTTTGAGGACAGGAGAATCTGCATATAAAGAGAATAATTTAAAAGATTCTAATATTTCAAATGAAGCAATCATTAATTTAATGATTGAATATCCTAAGCTCATTGAAAGGCCAATTTATATAAAAGGGTCTAAAGCTATAGTTGGCAGGCCGCCAGAAAATGTTTTGAAGATTATTTAGTTACTCTCTCAAAAGTTTTTTAGGTTTAAAAATATTTGTCAGTCCTATACCAATTAAAATACACAAAGACCCCAATATGACCTTTTGATCTATATGCTCATTTAAAAATATTGCGCCCCAGAAAATTCCAGTTATAGGTACCAAGAAAATTATCGAAGAGGCTTGAACCGGGGAAGATCTTTGTAACAAAAAAACATAAGCAATAAATGAGATGCCTGTTGAAACCAGCCCAAGGAATAAAGTTGCTAAATAAGTTTTTAGTGACAGATCAAATGAAAAAGATTGTGGTTCGGACAGAAATAATGGAATTGAAAAAACAAAACCTGACAGCATAGTTGCAGAAGCAAGAGCTGAAGAATTTATATGGTTCAATTTAAATAAGACATTGTTTGAATATGCATAACAAAAAGCTCCAATTAGGCATAAAGTTACTGGGAAAAATACTACTCTAATTTCATCAAGTCCTATAAAAATTAAGAGCCCAATAAATCCTGCTAGAAGACCAATTACTTGGAGGAAGGTGGTATTTTGTCTAAAAAGTAAGATTGCAATAATTAATGCAAATAAAGGTGAGGTTCCATTTAATATAGAAAGCATACCAGCAGTGAGTTCTTGAGCAGACCAAGCGAAAAGGAAGAAAGGCAAGGCGGCATTTATAATTCCAAGCAAAATCAAAGAAGGGATCACTTGAGACATCTTTAAAAATTCTTCTTTATTAATAAACAAAGGTCCTAATAGAAGAGCTGCAAGTAAAAGCCTTATTGATACTAAGTGAGAGGGAGAAATTTCTTCTACTACTAAGCGTGTAAACATAAAAGAAGCTCCCCAGCTAAAACTCACAAATAAAACTAGCAGCCAATTAATAATTGTTGTCTTCATGATGACCCAAGCTTTTCTGAACTAATTCAAAGCTTCTTTTTCGTGAGTGGTTGGTGGACCAAAAAAATGGTCTATGGCTTTTCTCAAGCTTGAAGCTTTTTTCATATCAAGAAATATTTTATTCCAGCCCATAAAGGTTATTTTAACTGGGTTAAAGGTATTTACATTATTTACAAGACCGTAATTCACGGGTCTTTCCTCAGGCTGAAAAGTACCAAATAAGCGATCCCAGATAATGAGTAAGTTTCCGTAATTTTTATCTATGTATTCTGGGTTTGAGCCATGATGAACTCTATGGTGGGAAGGAGTATTAAAAAGCCATTCTAGGGGGCCTAACTTGCCAATAATTTGGGTATGCCCCACTACCCCCCACAAAGTACTTATGACTCCTGCTACTGCAATCATTAAGGGGTCTAAGCCTAAAATTGGTAACACCATAAAAAAAGGCACTTTTGAAATCGGGCCAAACCAAGCTTGTCTGAAGGAAACTGCAAAATTCATTTCTTCGCTGGAATGGTGACTCATATGAATTGCCCAAAGAAATCTAACCCGATGAGAAAGCCTATGGTAAATATAAAATACTAAGTCTATTAAAACGAAAGTCAGAATCCATAAAAGCCAATTAGGCAATATGGCAACTAAATCAACAATTCGAAATTGATATAAAAAGAAATGAAACCCAACAATAGATCCTTTGATGGCGAATCCAATTAAGATATTTCCAAAAAGAAGTCCAGAAGTACACCAAGTATCGCCAGAGTTGTAGTAATTCTTACTTTGTAAGTTAGAAATCAATACCTCAAATAAAATGAGGGCCAATATTATAGGAACGCCAAAGGCATAAACATCTATGATTGTGAGTTCTGTCATTTTTTGAAAACATTATATAGCCAGTTAAATCAATATTCTTGTTTTCTAAAAACTTCTGGTTTAAATTGCCCCATCGAAAAAAGGAAAACAATGAAGATAGTAGTCGAAGACCTGATAAGTAAACTTTATGAATCAGAAATTCTGAAGCTTGATCCTAATATAGAGATTATTGTGCTGAACCCTGAGGATCATAACAATCCTGCTTGGGAGGATGTTCCTGATATCGATGCCTTATTTTTATCTTATCAATTTCTTTTTGCAGTGAGAGATCACAAACATCTTTTCGAGCCTATGTTGAAAGTTGCGAAGAAAGCTAAGTTCATCCAAAGCGGATATTCAGGAATGGATGATCCATTTTTACAAGCGGTTTTGAAAGAAACGAATGCGATTGTTGCAAATTCAAGCAGCATATACGGCAAGCCTATGGCTAATTATGTTTTAGCGCAAATGTTGAGATGGAACAAAAGAATTGATCTTCATATTGAGCTTCAAAAAGAAAAAAATTGGATGCCAAATGGAGGAGATGGAGAGTTAACGAACAAGAATTTACTTATTTACGGATACGGGGGCATAGGGAAAGAAATTGCTCGAATTGCAAAGACATTTGAAATGAATGTTACTGGCATTAGAAGGTCGCCCGAGAGTTGTGAATTTGCTGACGCAGTTAAAACGCCAGATGATTTTATGGATATTTTGCCTTTTGTAGATTTTCTTGTAACGGTTTTGCCAGATAGCGAACATACAAGAAACGTAATTGACAAAAAAGTTTTAAAACAAATGAATCCTCAAAGCATGTTAATTAATGTTGGTCGAGGTAGCGCTGTGAATGAAACAGATCTTGCAGAAGCATTAAATACCGGTGAAATTGCTGCTGCAGCTTTGGATACCACAAAAAAAGAGCCTCTAGAGAAAGACTCTCCTCTTTGGGAGGCAAACAATTGTTACATTACTCCTCATGATTCAGCACACTCTTTAATGTCTCTACCAAGATCGTTTAATCTTTTTCTTAAAAATATTGCTAATTTAAAAGATGGCAAACCAATAAAAAATCTATTTGAGCTTTAAACAATGAAAACAAATCTTCTTGGCATGTCTTTAGATGCTATGGAAAAATTTTTCGTATCTTTAGGAGAAAAGCCTTATCGAGCAAGACAAGTTTTTCAATGGATTCATCAAAAAGGAATCTCAAACTTCAACAAGATGAGCAATCTATCAAAGGACCTAAAGTGTATTTTGGAAGAAAAAACAGAAATTAAATCCCCAGAAATTGTTTATGAGAAAGATTCCAAAGATGGCACTCGCAAATGGGTTTTAAGCGTTGGAGAAGGTGATTTAGTTGAAATGGTTTTAATTCCTGAGGGTAAAAGAGCTACTTTATGCGTTTCTTCACAAGTGGGATGCGCCGTCGACTGTAGCTTTTGTGCTACTGGAAAACAAGGCTTTTCACGCAACCTTTCAACGGCAGAAATCATAGGACAAGTTTGGGTAGCAGAAAATTCTTTTGGAACTCCTAGAGATCATGGTTCAAAGAATGTAACAAATGTTGTGATGATGGGCATGGGAGAGCCTTTACTAAATTTCGAACCAGTAACCGAAGCTATGAACTTGATGATGCACGATAAAGCATATGGACTTTCGAAAAGAAAGGTTACTTTAAGCACCTCTGGATTAGTTCCTATGATAGATAAGCTTTCAGAAGTAACCGATGCAGCATTAACCATTTCCCTTCATGCTCCCAATGATAAATTACGTAATGATCTTGTTCCCTTAAACAAAAAATATCCAATTAAAAAACTATTAGAGTCGGTGACGCGTTACGTTGAAAAATGTGGTGATCAAAGAAAAACTACCATGGAATATATTTTGATTAATAAAGTTAACGACTCTATAGACGACGCAAAAGAATTGGCGAAAATATTAAGAGATATCCCAAGCAAGATTAATTTGATCCCCTTTAATCCATTTCCCGGAACAGAATACAAAAGACCTTCCAACATGCGGGTAGAAACTTTCAAGAAAGTCCTTCAAAAAGAAGGTTATATCACAACTGTAAGAACCACTAGAGGTGAAGACATCATGGCAGCATGTGGTCAACTGGTTGGAAAAGTAAACGATAAAACCAGACGAAAAGAGAGATCTCAAAACAAAGAGAAGCGAATTTCTACTAAGTTAATTAGTTAGATTGTCTGAAGATTCTTTTAGACGATTTTTACGAAAGATAAAAAATGCCACGGGTATGCCAATAATATAAAGAATTCCTGCAACAGATAGAAACTGCCATAAAAAATTTATCATAAGTAAAACTAAAACTATAAAACCAACAAAAAACCTTAGGAAAAACTTCCTGTTTACTGTGATGTTAAGTTCTTTTAAAGAAAATGTTGGAATCTTACTCACCATCAGTAAACCAACAAAGCTGGTATATATTGCTACAACTTCAGGATTATCAATTCCCCAATTGAAGCCAAGAAAAGAATGAATCAAAGGCAATAAAATCAGACCTGCGCCTGATGGAGTTGGTACTCCTAAAAAATATCCTTGTTTTTTAGCATCCTCAGTTGGCGGTAAGTTTAAATTGAATATAGCAAGCCTTAAACAAGCAAAAACAATAAAAGCAGTAACAGCAAGGTATCCCCAAATAGCCAATTCTTCGAGAATTCCAAAATAAACTAATATTCCAGGCGCCACCCCAAAACTCAAAAAATCAGCCAAAGAGTCAAGTTCAGCTCCCAAATCTGATTGAGTTTTTAAAAGCCTGGAAAATAATCCGTCTAAGACATCGCAAATTGCAGCAATAAGAATACATACAACTGCAGCTTTAAAATCTTCTAAAACTGCAAACCTTATTGAGCTAAGACCAAAACAAAGTCCAGTTAAAGTAATTAAGTTTGGAATAAAATTCTTGATGCTTCTTTCAGACATGACTTTTAACTCGCAATGATGCTCTCTCCAGCAACAACCTTTTGTCCCAGTTCTACTTTCGGGTCGTAATTTGAAGGAAGATAGACATCAACACGCGAACCAAACCTAATGAGACCAAATCTTTCGCCAATCTTCAGCGAATCAAAAAGATTTACAAAAGAAAGGATTCTTCTTGCAATGAGCCCTGCTATTTGCACCACAATAATTTCTTCATTTTTATTATTTTCTAGAACGAGAATATTGCGCTCATTGTTTTCGCTTGCTTTATCTAAGCTTGCGTTTATAAATTTTCCAGGAACATAAATTATGTCTTTGATGTTTCCTGCAACTGGAGCTCTATTTACATGGACATTGAAAACATTCATAAAAACCGAAATTTTTAAAAATTCTTCAGAGCTTTTTACTTCTTTCGGCGGAAAAGTTTTTTCTATTTTACAGATAACGCCATCTGCAGGAGAGATAATGCCTGCTTCAGGCAGAGGAACCGCTCTTTCTGGATCTCTAAAAAACCATAAAACGAAAATCGTTAAAAAGAAGCCTAGAATTCCAAGAGGAAGATAAAAAAAGCCCAATAAAGAAGAAAGCAAAATGAATATCAAAAAAAACTTGTAACCTTCTGGGTGAACTCGCTCAAGAGATGACCAAAAAATAACTACCCCCATACAAGAAATCAAAAGATTTTGTAAACCAGAAAAAGCAACAAATCCGGATAGCTCACCCACTAAGCTTGAGATTGCTCCAGCAGCAACAAAAAGCAGTCCAAAAAACATCAATAGTTTTCTTAAAATTCTCATTGGAGGGGAATTATACATATCTAAAATGTTTTGAATAAATTTCTCTATGTTTAGGATTCAATAAGATTACAATAGCGCTTCAAAATGCAAATTAGTTTCCATGCAAAAAAAATTAATATTCCTTATCTTATTTTCCAGTCTTCTAATGTCTGATGAGAGATTTAAAAATACCAACAATATGCCAAATTTAAAAAGTTTTGGAGACTTTTTGAAATGGAGTTTTAATAGAAAAAGACCAACCCCAATAAAAATAGAATCATTGGATGAATGGAAAAACTTTTCTGATCACAAGGAAAACTACTTAATTTGGATCGGACACTCTACTTTTTTAATTAATATAGAAGGGACGGTTGTCCTAACTGATCCGGTTTTTTCTGATCGGGCTTCTCCAGTGAAAATAGCAGGCCCAAAAAGAATTATCCCTCCAGCCATGCAAATTGCAGACTTGCCTGAAATAGATGTGGTTACGGTAAGTCATAATCATTATGATCACTTGGATATTCCTTCATTAAAAAGACTTTCGGCAAAAAATCCAAAAACTTTGTTTCTAGTGCCAAAAGGAGATCAAAAATTATTGAATCGAAAAGGTATTAAAAATACTAGAGAGTTTTTGTGGTGGGAAAATATTGAAATTAAAGGGGCTAAATTTACGTTCACACCTACTCAACATTGGTCGGCTAGAGGTTTAGCAGACAGAAACAAGAGCCTCTGGGGTGGGTGGTTTATGTCCTTTCCAAACTTTAAAAGCTTTCATGCAGGTGATTCAGGTTACTCCAAAGATTTCCAAGATACTCAAGCAAAACTGGGCAAGCCCGACCTTTCTTTGATTCCAATAGGAGCGTATGCGCCGAGGTGGTTTATGAAAGCAAATCATGTGAACCCTGAAGAAGCTTTGCAGGTTGCCCTTGATTTAGGATCAAAGAAAAATTATGCCATGCACTGGGGCACCTTCTCACTAACCGATGAAGAAACTTTAGAGCCTCCTACATTACTGCAAAAAGCCTTGACAAAAAAAGGGCTTCCCAACACCTTTTTTGAAATATTAAAACCCGGACAACTAAAAAAAGTTACACTCAATTAGGAGATGAAATATGGATTGTGGCTGTGGAAGAAGTCCAACGGGTAAGTGTATCGGTTGGCATAAACTTTCAGAAGAAGAATACGCAGAAGCTTTGAAAAAATATAAAGCTAAAGAAGCCGATTAGGCTTTTTGTTCTTCATCTAATAATCTACGCTTGGTAGCTGTGCCTCCTAGCGCACTATATCCCCCTAATTTACCATCTGACCTAATTACCCTGTGGCAAGGTATTTTTATTGGATAAGGGTTTTTCCCACATGCATTTGCGACTGCTCTTACTGCCAAGGGGTGGCCAATGGCTATCGCAATCTCTTTGTAAGTTCTAGTTTCTCCTTTTGGAATTTTAGAAAGTTCTAGCCATACCTTTTTTTGAAAAACCGTTCCAAAGCTCAAAGAAAGGAGTTTTGTCATCCAGACTTGTCTAGTTTTTCAATGATTTCTATGACTTCATGAGTCCAATTTCCAATGATGGGAATAAACTCAAATTGAGCAAGTATTTGTATAAAGATAGTTACGAGCACTGTGGCACCAACAACAGAGCCAAGACCGATCGCCAAACCTCTCAACAGATTGTAATACATGAACTTCCATGCAGATTCGTGAATTTTCATGAAATTATGATCTTTCAACTCTTCCAAAGCGTCGGCAAGTCTTTTTTGATCTTCTTCCATTTTTCCCCCTAAAGTGAGCAGCTTGAATCCTTAAGAGGTAAGATTATAGAGTATTAATAAGTAAAAATTAGATTGAAGATGAAAAAAATTGAGTATTACCTAGATTGTAGTAGTCCTTGGACCTATCTTTCTTTTAGGGGAATTTTAGAGCTTAGAAAGAACAGAGAATTTGAAATTATTTGGAAGCCCATATTAGTTGGCGGAATTTTCAATTCAACAAATCCTAGCGTCTATGAAAGTAGAAAAAATCCAGTTAAAGAAAAATTGGAATATTCTCAAAAGGATATGGACGATTGGGCAAAACAAAGGAACATAGAATTTAACTGGCCGAAAATCTTTCCTATCAACAGCGTAAAGTCTATGCGCGGTGTTTTTTACTTTATTGACAAAAACAAAGATGTAGAAGAATACCTGGAAAAAGTTTTTAAAGCTTATTGGACAGAAGGCAAAGATATTTCAAGTGAAGATTGTTTGAATGAGATTATCACTTCTCTGTCAGTTAAAGCTGATGATTTTCTAGAATTTATCGCATTACCAGAAACTAAGGAGAGGCTTATACAGAATACTCAAGAGTTGATGGATCGCAAAGGTTTTGGTTCACCAACTTTCTTTTTGGATAAAGAAGATATGTACTTTGGGAACGATAGAATTCAGCTTATTGAAAAAAAATTATAAGTACTATTCTTTTTCTTTTTTCTTTGCCATTTCTGCAATGCTTTTGGCATCTTGTTTAAACATGGTTTTTAAGCTTTCTTTGGAAATGCCTTCGCCAAAATTTCTTGCAGCCTTGCCCACATCAATTCCTTTTCGAACAGCAGGCCTGGATTTTATTGCATCAAACCATCTGCGGACATTCGAGAATAGATCTAAATCTACTTCATATCTCTTATAAGCAGTTACCCAAGGAAAAGATGCCATATCTGCAATGGAGTAATCTCCTGCTAGGAATTCACGTTCATTAAGAATTCTGTCCATGACGCCAAGCAATCTATCATATTCATTTTTGTATCGTTCTTCTGAATAAGAATGATCTCCTGGAAAATTTGGTGCGTAGTTAACGAAATGACTTACTTGGCCGGTCATAGGCCCTAAACCACCAACTTGCCAAAACAGCCACTCCAAAACTTTTTCTCTTTCTGGAGATTTCTGGGGGGAAAAATTTTCCAGCTTTTTCTCCTAGATACATCAATATTGCTCCAGATTCAAAAATACTAATTGGCTCTCCATCAATAATGTTTTCGTGATCTACAATCACAGGCATTCTGTTGTTGGGGCTAATTTTCAAAAATTCCGGTGTAAATTGATCGCCTTTGCCAAGATTTACTGGTATGACCTGATAATCCATTTCACATTCTTCAAGCATAATGGATATTTTCCAGCCATTTGGGGTAGGAGCGTAATACAAATCAATCATGCGTCTATAAGATAAATCTAAGGTTTTTTAAATAACAAAGTCATGCGATCGCTTTCTCCAATAGCTAAATATTTGCCTTTATTTTTCTCTTTTAATCTAAAGGATGGGGGGAAGAGTCCACACCCCTTTTTCATAATTTTTTGAATCTTTAGGATTTGAATTAATTTCGGACTTTGAAATTAAAACGAAGCCATGTTTTTTTGCAATCTCAATGGCATGTTCTTCAGTCACATACCCACTTTTTTTCATCTTTTCAATTGAAGTTCCTTCTTCGGCTCTGTGCTCTACTACACCAAAAATTCCACCCGGTTTAAGAACCTTAAAGCTATTGGCAAAAATAGAATCCATGGTCGGACCTAGCCAATTGTGTAAATTTCTAAAAGTTAGAACAGCATCTACTGATTGGGGTGTGGAAAGCTTTGAGTTTAAATTAACGATCTTCACATTTTCGTAAACTGAAATTGAATTCATTTTCTTTTCAAATTTTTTTCTACTTTTTTTGAGATAATTATTATTAGAATTCTCATCAAAATGGGCCGCTATGAGCTCTCCTGAGTTATTTAGATAATTTGCTAGAATTTCTGTATACCAACCTCCTCCAGGAGAAAGTTCAACAACTTTCATTGAGGGTTCTATTCCAAAAAAAGTTAAAGTTTCATAAGGATTGCGATATTCATCTCTTAAAATATTATTTGGATCACGATATTCGCTAGTAATAGCCTTCTTTAAGCTATCCGATGATATAAAGGGACCAAAGGCAAGCAGAAAAACGAAAAAAAAATTTCTGATATTAAATTTTTTAAAAGTTAATTTTTTAATTGGCTTTACTATCGTGACAGTCACAATCTAATTCTTTACAAATCTGGTGATTTTTATAGTGGGCATAAATAACAAATAAAGAGCCTAAAACCGTAAGAGACTTTTCTCCAATTTCGCCAAAAATACTTGTTGTTAGTACCGCAAGCACCAGAACAGTTAGTCCAAAAATACCAAAGAGAAAATAAGACAACTTGTTATGATTTAGATAACCCTTCATTAAAGCATAAGCGCTAACCGGAACAGCGGCAAATAAAATTGAGTAATGAACAAATTCATTATTTACAGAAAAAGCAACAAACCAAGAAGACAAAATCAGAAAAGAAGGCATGAATAAGCAATGCAATACACAAATTGTCGACAATGATATTGCTATTTTGTCTGTAAAAAGTTGCATGTTCATAAACTCTCTCCGGAGATGCAGTCTAATTAAAAAATACTTTAGATACAATATTTTATATTCCTAATAAGGCAAAAATAGCAGTTCCTCCCATTAGATATGCCCCAGGCATTTTGAGTAAAATTTTGTGCTTGCTTAGACCCAAAATAATAAAAAGAGAAGCTCCAAAAAGATTTGTTGCAATAATAGGATATAAAGCAATATATAGATATCGGTCAAAAGCTACATAAATTAATGTCATTGAACTGATAATTAAAAATATAGTGAACACATGCCAAGAAACTAAACTTAGTGATTTGGAAAGATCTGGTAAATCGCTGGAGTTAACGTTACCAATGTACTTTATATGTCCAATAATACCGTGAAATAAACCTCCCGCTAGCGCTAATAAAGCGCCAAAAATCAAAAACCAAAATTCCAATTTATTACAGTAAATTGCTATCAATCAAAACAGCTATCAACAAAGCTGGCTCTGTGCCATTGTTGACCCAGGCGTGATTGGTACCTCTTTGCACAACAACATCATGGGGTTTTAACCTAACTTCTTCTTCATCAAGAATCAAAGTAACATCGCCCTTCAAAAGGATGATGTAATCAATAGTATTGGTCTCATGCATTGCAGCATTTCTAGAAGTATCAACTCTGTGATGAGCAGCGCCCATTTTTTCAAAAGCCTCGGCTGTGGCAGCTTCAATAGCTTCTTGCGGTATTCCTTTTGGAATGGGATTTATCTGGAAATATCTAAACTTAGTACCCCCTTTAACAGGAGAAAGGAGGATATCTATGTCGGCTCGATCTGTTTTTGATTTGGTGTCGAAGCCGCTTCCGTCTGTGTTCCAAATCTCAAACAAGCCTCCTGCTTCCTCACCGATTGATCTTGCCGGCGGGCCATCTATAGAAATCACAGACTTTCCTTCTTCGTTGTGGCCAGTGATAATTCTTCTCATTTTTTAAGAAGCAGAAGCTTGGTTAATTAAATCAGCAGCTTTTTCAGCAATCATAATCGATGGTGCATTGGTATTACCTCCAATAAGAGTAGGCATAATCGATGCATCAATAACTCTAAGGTTTTCCACGCCTTTGACTTTAAGATGATCATCGACAACAGCCATGTCATCATCACCCATCTTGCACGTTCCTACAGGATGATACAAAGTCTCGCCAGTATTTCGAACCCATTCATCAACTTCATCGTCATTGTCTATATTCAAATCTGGGTCCGGCTTAGATTGTTCGCCACGATATTCATCAAATGCAGGCTGCAAAAATACCCTTCTTGATTCCCTAAAAGCATTTCTTGTATCAATAACATCTTGCTCTTCGGAAAGATAATTAGGATACATTAAAGGCGCTTCACTTGGATCAGCATTTTTGAGCTCCAAATGTCCTCTGCTTTGCGGTCTTAAAATACAAATTACCGCACTAAACCCATGATTTTCATCAATGCCTTCCCTACCGTGAAGATCAGGTGAATGGAAAGAGGCATAATGAATTTGCGTATCAGGTATATCCTTTTCTGGACTTGACTTAATAAAGGCCCCAGCGCTTGTTGGCGGGAAGGCGGCGTCTCCAGTTCCAAGGAATAAATATTGCAGGCCCGATAGCTGAGTTCTTATAAAGCTAGCTGATCTATGAAGTGTGACAGGCTTTGTGCAATTAAATGAATTTACGACAGCATAGTGATCTTGTAAGTTTTTTCCAACACCTTTTAGTTCATGAACCATCGTTATACCGTGTTTTGATAAATCTAAAGAATCTCCAATACCGCTGTTCATCAAAATTTGAGGGGAGTTTATTGCACCAGCGGATAGAATGACTTCCTTATTCGCTTTTGCTGATAAAGTTTTGCCTTTATGGAGGTACTCTACTCCAATGGCCTTTTTGCCTTCAAACAAAACTTTATTCACTTGAACATTCGTTTCAGCAGTTAAATTTTGTCTTTTCAAAGCAGGATGCAAATACGCTCTCGCAGAGCTCCATCTTCTAGGGCCCCATTTAGTGTCACTCATAGTATGTTCATATCTAGAAAATCCTTCTTGATTCTCTCCATTAAAATCATTCGTTAAAGGAAAACCTGCCTGTTGTCCCGCTTCAACAAAAACGTCTAATAATTCGTCATCAGTCCTTTCAGATTTTTTTACATTCAGGGGTCCATTGAATCCATGGAAGTCTTTATCTCCATCTCCATTAAAAGATTCTGCTTTTTTGAAATATGGAAGAACATCATCATAAGACCAGCCGCTGTTACCCATTTGTCTCCATAAGTCATAGTCGTGTGAATGTCCTCTGATATAGACCATTGCGTTTATTGAAGACGAGCCACCCCAGCCTCTTCCTCTTGGCCAATAAAGCTGTCTATTGTTGGTTGTTGGTTCTGGTTCTGTTTCAAAGCCATAGTTCAAATTGCTTTTAGTTGGAACAATCTGAGAATAACCTGAAGGCATGTGAATAAAGAGATTTCTGTCTTTTCCACCAGCCTCTAAAATCAATACTGAATTCTTACCATTTTCTGATAGCCTGTTGGCCATCACACATCCAGAGCTTCCGGCTCCAACAATTACATAATCAAAAGTCTTTTCCATAGTTTTTCTCCTCTAAAGAGATTATCAATAGGAAAAAGTATGTGCAATAAATTAATTCAGAACTTTTTATATGAAGTCTTTGTAATCAAAGTAATTGATACCTGCTTTTGCTTGCAGTGAATTTTTAACAACTGCCACAGAGAGTTTTTCTGCAGAAATGCTTCTAAATTTTCTTAAAGGACCAAATAAAAAAGGATCAAAGATTATAGATATTGTGTCAGCCAAAACTATGTCAAACCTGACCTTATTTCCCGTGAGATGGCCCGGCTGAAAAATATTGGTACTTTCAAAACCAAGTTTGATTATTTCCTCTTCAAGCATGCCCTTGGTTTTAAGATAATAATTCCAGGAATTTGAATCAGCTGCTACTGCCGAAATAAGAGAAATATTTTTCGCTCCTGCTTCTTTAGCTTTTTTGGCTATTTCTAGCTGATAAGTAAAATCTACCAAAAAAAAGTCTTTTTTCAGACTCGCACTCATTAGGCCCATAACGTTGTGGTAAATCAGAGGATATCCCAAAGAAAGATAAACATGATCAGTGTCTGGAAGGCTCAGTTGGTCGAGATTTTCAAAATCAATTAATATCTCTTGAGAGTCGTATGGGAGGTTAGGTATAGGCTTTCTACCCAACGCTAAAGTTGGGCTTTTGTTAAGGCCTAACTCTTTGAGAATGTTGTTTCCAAGAAATCCTGTTGAGCCTGCAAGTAAATTCATTTTTTTACTATGAAAAAATTATTCCTAAAGCTGGAATAACCAAACCGAGAAAGCCAACAAAAGTTAATGACATTCCGCCGATTCTTAAATATCCATTTTTCTTCATAAATGAAAATGCTATGCCATGCATTAGCCTTCCCAAAGTAAAAATAATTCCACATACATAAAGTGATGTTTTTGATGCATCGCTTAATTCGAGTGCCATCATTAAAATCAAAAACAAAGGCGCGTATTCAATCAAATTACCATGGCCTCGAATAGCTCTTTCTAAATCTTTTGGATCTATTTGCCTGTCGGACTTATGAAACGACTTTGTAACTGGGCTGCCTCTTAAGTCCAGAACCCTTACCGCAAGAATTATCATAAAAAGCGATAGAAATACTGTGAAAGTGATTGTTACTTCCATTGGGACTAATTTAACTCGTTTTTAAAACGCTCTCCTCTTTCTTTTGCTAATTTAAAAGCGGCGTTGGTTTCGGCTTCAACCTCGTCACGATGTTTTTGTTTTAACTCAGCATATTCTTCGGCCCACCAGCGTTTAGTAACTTGCGGGAAAGTGCCCATTCTATTTACGCTGGCATTTGCACCTCGATCGCGGCCTTGCTCATAACCTGCAGCACCAAGATTATCTGCCTTAGATTTACCAAATGGAATGAGATCTCCTTCCATTTTGGGAATTAGAAAGTAAGGCATTGAAATTCTTGTTTCTCCTTCAGGAATCAAAGTTGTGTTGACGCGATGCAAAGTTGCAGAATATTTACCCTCGCTTAAATGCATTAAAGTTCCGCCCGTATTTACGATAACCGACCCCGGAATTACAGGAACATGATATTCGCCAGGCATTGTTCTACATGTCACAGGAGCATCTATCCACTGACCATCTGCGGCTACAACTTGCAAGCCAGGGCGATCATTAATCAATAAAGCTATAAAAGGAGGGCCATCTATGTGCGCTCCTACTTTGTTGCTTTTGAATTTTTGATATTCATTGATGATTTTGTCTTTATCTTCTTCTGCGAAAGCAGACAAGCTATAGTTATGATTCAAGCTTGCAGCAAGATCGGGATCATCAAAATCAAAATATTCATGAAATGCGGAAACATCCTGGCCTAAAGATTCAACAATTGCCTCGCCAAGCAAATGGGTTAGGCGATGATAACGACCATTTAAGTCATCGATTGAAGGTTTGAAACCTGGGAAAGATTTAGCATCTGGCCAAGTATTTGGTCCTCGAAAAAGACGACGATGTATCGGCTGAGTTTTGTCGTCGTATTCGCATAAAGGTTCTTGCTCAAAACCATATTGAAAAGCTTCAATGACTTGTCCAAAGTTACTAACCGCAGGATTAGGCAAACTATATCCTCTGAAATAAGGCGTCTTGGCAATGTATGCAGTTTTTTTCAATTCTCTTGAAGATTCAAAAAAGCCTCTTACTTCATGGAAGGCGCTTTGCTGAAAATCATCAGAAAATCCGGGTGCATTTGTAAGCACCATAAATCCAAATTCTGATAATGCGTAAGATAGGTCTTTAAAAAATTTACTTGGGTCAGAATCTCTGTCCAACCAATTCACCTCAGGAAGCTCTAAGCTAGTATTGTTTTTCGATTTAGTTTCAGACATGTTAATTTTTACTTTATTTCTTCAAAGCGAGCATCCATTATATAAAAGTATAGTTAAATTTATATAGGGAGAGTGATGGATTCAGAAGTTGTTATTAGTGCTTTTCAAGAAGATTCGCTTGGTAGCGATGATGCTGTTGTCATTGCTGAGAAAATAAAGAAAGGAGAATTGGATGCTAAAACAGTTACTCGGGATGCAATAAAGCGAGCTGAATTAGTAAATCCAAAATTAAATGCAATTGCTGTAAAAAACTTTGATTTTGCCCAAGCAGATTCCGAAAAGACTTTTTCAGGATTTTTCCAAGGCGTCCCAACTTTTATCAAAGACACCGATGAGGTGCCAGGGCTTCCTTTGTATTTAGGAAGTAGAAGTCTTCCGGGCGAGCCTTCCGAAAAATTTTCTAAAACTGCAAAACAAATTATTGATACTGGGCTTAATTGTTTGGGAACTACAACCACTCCTGAATTTGGGTTAACAGGAACTACTGAAAGCTTGCGTTTTGGTGCTACTTGTAATCCATGGAATCCAGATTACTCCACCGGCGGCTCTTCTGGGGGAAGCTCGGCGTTGGTGGCTGCAGGAGTAGTGCCAATAGCTCATGCAAATGATGGAGCAGGTTCCATAAGAATACCTGCGTCGTGTTGTGGATTAGTTGGGCTCAAAGCATCTAGGGGTCGGATAAAGGACAAAGAAGTTCCGGGTCATTTGCCCGCAAATATCTTTCATGATGGTGTGGTTACGAGATCCGTTAGAGACACATGGGCCTTTCATGCTGAAATTGAAAAAAACATTCCCGCTACAGAATATCCTGCTATAGGAAACATATCGGAATCATTTCCTGAAAAGTTAAAAATTGCAGTTTTAACAGAAAACTGTCTTGGTGAGAACAGTTCTGCTGAGTTAGTTCAAGTAACTCATGATGTTGCCAAACTTTGTGATTCTCTGGGTCATAAAATTGAAATGATATCTAACCCCTTTTACAGAAAATTTGATGAAGATTTTTGGTTGTTATGGGCTCACTTTGGTTTCTTAATCAGATATTCGGGAAAAGAGTTCAGCCCAAAATTTGATCATACTCAACTTGAACAATGGCCTAAGTATCTTATTGCTCGTCATTGGAAAAACATTCATAAAATTCCTTTTGCATTTTGGCGACTAAAGCGTTTTGTATCTCAATACGAAAATTTTATGCAAAACTTCGATATCCTATTAACCCCAACTCTTGGCACTACCGTTCCTGAGCTTGGATTTTTTGGTCCTGAGGTTAGCGGACAGGACCACTGGGATAGAATTAATGATTTTCTTCCGTTCACTAAGTATCAAAACATATCGGGCGCGCCTGCTATAACTTTACCTTTCGGGACAGACACAAAAGGTTTGCCTATAGGCATTCAACTTTCAAGTCGTTTAGGGGAAGACAGACTGCTGCTTAAGCTAAGTCTGCAGCTTGAGCAAAATTCGAATTGGAAAAGCTTGGGTAAATAAAAAATTTTATCAATCTTTCTTTGCTTGGGAATTAGGAAAAAATCTCCATTGGCTAACTTTATGAGTTGCGCTTAGCACCAATAAACCAGCAAAGATTCCTAGATTTTTGACAAAGTTCTGTGTTTCATGACCTGCATCTGTATTCGGATACTCGTTCCAAAAATCGTGTACACCGATATTAATAAAAATGGTCAGTGCGGCAAGAATCAAAGCTGATTCTTTTATGCGGAAACCTATTATCAGAGCGATGCCCAAAACTAATTGCAAGACTATTGTTAAGGGCAAAAGAATGCTTACCAAGGGAATAGAATGCAATGTCATGTATTCAGCTGTGAGTTCATAGGTTGGAATTTTAGAAATCCCTGGAAGAAAAAAATAAAGCCCAAGTAGCACTCTGCCGATTGTGAAACAGGTTTTTTCAAGAATTTTCCAGTTATTATCCATTCTTTATTTATTTTTTGATTCTTCTATTAGCTTGACAAGATTTTCATGAATTATAGGCGCAGTATTTGGACCCAAAGACACCACCTCGCCATAAGTTTCTTCATTCTCTCCGTAGATCCAAGGGGCGTCTTCATCCCATTCGCTTTTTGGAATGATGTAACCAATAGCATCATTTGCTAAATTCACCATCAAATTAAGTTTGTCTGGAAATTGACTTCGCAAATTTGGAACTTCTTGTGGAGCCATGATGTAATCAGCGCCTATAGGATTTTCTATGCCTCCAACAGCAATTTCTGGATAGAGCTCTCCAGGAACGCCGGTAATAGATGCGTCTCCTATTTGTATAAATGCCACTTCACTGAGATAGCGTACAAATGGCGGCATCAGACTGAATTTAGGATCAGAATCAATCACGCCAAGTAAAGTTCCTAATGAGAGCATGAAATTTTCTATACCTAATTCTATTTCTGTCGAGTGGACCGTTATCGATGGCTTTGGAGACTGCTTGAAATCACCTGCCTGAAAAGCCTCTATGACACTGCTTGCTAAGCTATATCCATACGTACGTGCTTTAGCATGACTTGGTTTAGTGAACGTTTTTTTTAAAATAGGATCATAAATTGGGTCGGTTGGTCCTGATGTCATTAAGCCGCCAATGTTTCCTGTAAGCCATAACGTGGTTCCGCCGAGTCCGGCTCTAATTAGCTGATCGTTATAGTAAATGCCCTCGCTGATGCCTCTTCTTAAATAGCCTGCAACATCAGCAGTTAGTTCTAGATTTTTATCCCATGTAAGTTCGACGTGAATTCCAAAGTTAATTAACGAGCCAATAATTGAGCCATCAGGGCGACTAAACAAAATTGCTCTTATGTCGTCATCTATTACGATGGGTTTTCGCTTGTCTTTTATAGGCGTGAGAGGATTAGTCGAAATTAAAGCCAAACTCATTTCTGCGGGCTCCAAATTATCTATAGCCATTTTTAATGAGCGTATAAAAGTTGTTTTGAGCTGCTCCATATAACCTTCATCAACGCCGCTCTTTAAAAAACCTGACCCCCAAAGACCTTGAGTATCTGGGCCCTCATGATTATGTGTTGCATGCACCATGATGTAATCTAGTTCCCACTCTTCAGGAACATCCTCACGCACACTAAGTACAAATTTTCGCATTAGCCCAATAGTGTCAGCGCTAATTATTCCTATCCGAGTCTGACCATCGTCAATCACGGCGGTTACCGCCATAAGGTCGTCTTTAACTCCTTGAGCGGCTCGTTTATTTTGAAAACCTGCCATCCACACAGCATCAAATTGGTTATTGCCGTTTACATCGGTCCACTTATCAATATCAGAATCAAATTGGGCATCGTTATTTGTATCTTCCCATTCATCAATTAGCTCAGGGGTGATTGGAAGCTCAGCAAACCCAACTTTAAATTCATTTGCATAAATTTGAGGAGCCGAAAAGATGCTAAACATCATAAAGATGTAAAGTCTGTTTTTTGTAAAACTAAAAAATATCAAAAATTACTTCTCATCTTTTATTCAACAATCAATACTACCCCGACGTAACAGAATATATTTAAATAGTGAATAAGCTTTAATTATGCCTTTTACCTTTTTCCACTCAGATGAACTTTCGTAGGAGTCTTGAATATAGATTCTTAGATTTTTTTCTTTTGAAAACCCCACCTGTAGAACTATTCAACCGTAACGGTTTTGTTCACAACAGTGAATAACATTAATCTCTTTTTGGCAAACACATTAATAGAGTCAGAATAAAACATACTATTGAAATAAACATAGTGGACGCCAAGACAATCATTGTTATTTCATCGACTGAAGTTGCAGAACCGTCTTGCACTGACTCAAATCTCCACGCCCAAGATCGATAATGCAGACAAAAAGTAAAACCCCATGCCCCGCATAAAATACCTATCGCTTTTGAGTTTTTTAAAACTAGTACGCCACCCGTTACTAAAAGTGCGTCGGCGATTAAGTCAGGTAATAATCCTAAAAATGATTGTCCAAATTGTATTGTGTATAAACTTTCTAATATGAAATGAATTGCAGTCACACAAAATGTAAAAATGACAAATCTTGTAATGAAGACTTGGTTATTTATTAACATTAAAAACCCTCTGCTTATTCACTGTTGTGAACTATTCCACAGTTACAGACTTAGCTAAGTTTCTTGGCTGATCGATATCCGTACCTCTAAGCAGGGCTACTTCGTAAGAAAGAATTTGCAAAGGCACTGTATACAAAATAGGTGATAGCAAGAAATCGCATTCAGGCAAATTTATGAGGTTCTTTTGTTTCAATTTCATATTGCCTGCGGCATTACCAACTACAAACAATTTGCCGCCCCTGGCTTTAACTTCCTCTAGGTTTGAAATCAATTTCTCTGCCAATTCGTTTTCGGGTGCCAGCGCAATAACGGGCATGTCTTTATCAATTAACGCAAGAGGTCCGTGTTTTAGCTCTCCAGCTGGATATGCTTCTGCATGAATATAAGAAATTTCTTTAAGTTTTAAAGAGCCTTCTTTGGCTATCGGGTAAAAAATACCTCTCCCTAAAAATAAAGCGTTGTCTTTTTTTGCTATTTCTTTAGCGATTTTAATGATCTTGGGTTTCAATTGAAGAGACTCGGAGATTATTTCAGGCAACGCCCTTAAAGCACCGACGACTCTCCCCCTTAATCTTGGATTTAGGTTTCTTGCTTTTGCCAAAGACAAAGTAAGTAACATCAAGGCGGTAAGTTGCGTTGTAAAAGCTTTGGTAGAGGCAACTCCTATTTCAGGACCGGCATTAGTCAAGAGGATAAAATCAGATTCTCTGGCAAGAGAGCTTGTGGGTACGTTGCAAATAGCAAGAGATCCCAAATAGTCTCTTTCTTTAGCATATCTCAATGCGCCCAAGGTATCCGCTGTCTCTCCCGATTGAGAAATGGTTAATAACAAGGTGTTTTTATCGACGTAAGGGTTTTTGTAGCGGTATTCGCTCGCATAGTCTATTTGCGTTGGGAGGTTCGCAATTGCTGAAAACCAATTGGCTGCCACTCTGCCTGCATGCAGGCTTGTACCTGCAGCAACTATTTGAATTCTTTCTACTTTTGAGAGCAGCTCACTAGAACCTTCGCCAAAAATATTCTCGAGCACGTCCTCACCCCCAATCCTGCCGTCTAAAGTATTTAAAATTGCAGTTGGCTGTTCATAAATTTCTTTTTCCATGAAATGGCGATAGCCATTTTTACCCATAGCCTCAGTTGAAACATCAATGTTGGTGATTTTTCTAATAGCTCTCTTATGGTTCTTATCTAAAATTTTGTACTCATTTGAGGAAACTTCTGCGACATCGCCATCTTCTAAAAAGATAAATTCGTTAGTTAGATCTGCAAGTGCCAAAGGGTCGGATGCGGCAAACATACCTGAATCTGATTGGCCCAAAAGAAGTGGTGATTTATTTCGCATCACATAGAAATGCGATTCGTTTTTTAAATCAATGGCAGCAACTGCGTAAGCGCCCTCAAGTTTTTCTTTCAACAGAGACATGGCTTCCAGCATCTCGCTTCTTTGGTTTAAGAAAAAATCCAGTTGGTGAGCTATTAACTCTGAGTCAGTTTGGGAATTAAATTGGTAGCCTTTTTTTATGAGTTGTTCTTTCAGGGCAACATAATTTTCAATGATACCGTTATGAACAATGAACACTCTATTATTAGAGGCGTGAGGATGGGCGTTCTCTTCTGAAGGTTTTCCATGGGTGGCCCACCTCGTATGAGCAATTCCAATTTTGCCCTTAGGCTTTTCTTTAACCATTTTGGATTCGAGCTTTTTGACTTTGCCTAAAGATCTAAGGTGTGCAATATCGTCTGTTTGATGCAAAGCCACGCCTGCAGAGTCATAACCCCGGTATTCCATCTTGTATAGACCCTGTACCAAGAGTTTGCCAACGCTTTTTTCAGTAGCTGCTGCAATTATTCCGCACATTATTTTTTCTTTATATTCCTTTGTCTTGATCTACCTATCGCCAGCCTTTCTGCAGGAACATCGCTCGTAACAACTGAGCCAGCACCAATCAAGCTGTTTTGGCCTATCCTTATAGGAGCTATCAAAGAGCTATTGGAACCAATAAAGGCGCCTTTGCCCACTTTTGTTTTGTTTTTATTTTTACCATCATAATTTACAAAGATAGTTCCTGCTCCAACATTAACTTTTTCTGAAACTTGACCGTCGCCAATGTAAGCCAAGTGCTTCGCTTTTGTTCCTTTGCCAATTTTACTGCGTTTTACTTCAACGAAATTTCCTATCTCAGAATTTTCTTCAAGGTGAGCATCGGGACCAATGTGAGCATAAGGACCGGCCGTAACTTTTTTTTCTAAAATTGCGTTTTCAATAAAAGTGTAAGGTTCAATTTTTGAACCATCGCCTATTTTGGAATTTCTTATGATTGCTCCTGGTCCAATGATGACATTTTTTCCAATCTCTACTTTTCCTTCAAATACGCAATTGATGTCGATGCTGCTGCCTTTTTGAATTTTGATCTCGCCTCTGAAATCGACTCTAGTTGGATCAGAGATAATGACTCCTTTTTTTGAAAACTCTTTAGCTTTCAACAGTTGATAGTTTCTCTCAAGTTGATTCAGCTCTTCTAGATTGTTTGCTCCCAAAACTTCCTCCTTACTATCAAGTTTGACAGCTTTTACTGGTATTTTGTTCTCATTTGCAAGGCTTACGATATCGGTTAAATAATATTCCTTTGCAGCATTTTTATTTTTCAAGCCTTGGAGAAGTTGTTCAAGCTTATTTGAAGCAATTGCCATAATTCCCGAATTTACTTCGGTGATTCTCTTTTGCTCTTTTGTTGCGTCTTTCTCTTCAACAATCCCAAGAACCTTTCCCCTGGAGCTCCTAATGATTCTGCCATAGCCCTTAGGAGATTGTTGCTCAAATGAAAGTAAAGCGAGACTGCTTTTTCCTGCCGCCCTAACCAGATGATTCATTGTAGAGCTTTTCACTAGGGGAACATCGCCATAGAGAATAAGTGCTACCGATCCTGCCCTTAAGCCTTTCAAGGCTTGTTTTGCCGCATGGCCTGTGCCTAATTGCTTTGCTTGTTTAGACCATTTGCTATTTTTAGGAGCAGAAACAGAAGCCTTCACCAAAGAGCCTTGGTCTCCCACAACAATGTGAGGTTGACAATTTTTCAATTCAAGTGAGGCTTCTAAAACATGTTGCAACAAAGCTTTGCCAGCAACTTTTTGTAATACTTTTGGGGAAGCAGATTGCATTCTCTTGCCTTTGCCGGCAGCTAAAATAATTGCGTCGATTTTCATGAACAGCCCAGATTAGAGCGTATTCTAGATTTTTAAAGGGCTTTTGACTATTTCTTTCGCATTTTGCGAAGCGTCTGCAATCTTGCAGAAACTTCAGCGAGCTCGGCTTTGGCTTTGGAAAAATCGACATCCGAGCTGGCATTATCTCTTGCTCTTTCTGCCAACTCTCTGGCTCGCTCAGCCTCCGCCTCATCGATATCTTCTGCTCTTTCAGCAACATCGGAAAGCAAAGTTACTGCATCTGGCTGGACTTCAATGAATCCGCCAGAGAGAAAAAATATTTTTTCTTCCCCGCCTTCTAAAATTACTTTCACTGGGCCTGCTTTGATGCCTGTTAGAAGTTGTGAATGCCCAGGCGTTATACCAAGTTCCCCCAAGGTCCCAGTAGCAACCACCATTTCTACCTGGCCAGAAAAAATTTCTGACTCGGCGCTAACGATGTTGCAAAGAATTGTTGACATGCTTATAAAGCTTTTGCGTTTTCTACAACTTCTTCAATAGGACCGGCCATCAAGAATGCTTGTTCTGGAATATCGTCATATTCACCATCAAGAATTCCTTTAAAGCCTCTGACTGTGTCTTTAATAGAAACAAATTTCCCTGGAGAGTTGGTAAAAATTTCTGCAACAAAGAAAGGCTGTGATAAATATTTCTCAACTTTTCTCGCTCTATCTACCGTTTGCTTGTCTTCTTCAGAAAGCTCATCCATTCCAAGAATAGCAATGATGTCTTTGAGCTCTTGATATCTTTGGAGCACTTGCTGAACACCCATTGCGGTATCGTAGTGTTCCTGACCCACAATGTTTGGGTCCAATTGACGACTTGAAGACTCAAGCGGATCAACTGCAGGGTAAATTCCAAGGGCAGCAATTTGACGAGACAGAACCACAGTCGCATCAAGGTGAGCAAACGTTGTTGCCGGAGAAGGGTCTGTTAGGTCATCGGCAGGCACATAAATTGCCTGTACTGAAGTAATGGAGCCAGTTTTGGTTGAAGTAATTCTTTCTTGCAAAACTCCCATTTCTTCAGCCAGCGTAGGTTGATAACCTACCGCTGAAGGCATTCTACCCAACAAAGAAGAACACTCTACTCCAGCCAAGGTATAACGATAAATGTTATCGATGAACAAAAGAACATCTCTACCTTCGTCTCTAAATTTCTCTGCAATGGTTAAGCCAGAAAGAGCAACTCGCATTCTGTTGCCAGGAGGCTCATTCATCTGACCGTAAACCAAGGCTACCTTGTCCAATACTTGGGACTCGGTCATTTCTAAGTAAAAATCATTTCCTTCTCTGGTTCTCTCTCCAACCCCGGCAAAGACTGAATAACCACTCGTTTCATAGGCAATATTTCGAATTAATTCCATCATGTTCACAGTTTTTCCAACACCGGCTCCACCAAACAAACCTACCTTTCCTCCCTTAGCAAAAGGACACATGAGATCGATTACCTTGATGCCGGTTTCCAATAGTTCAGAGGATTCTGCTTGTTCCTCATAAGAAGGCGGGTTTCTGTGTATTGGCATTCTTTCTTTCTCGCCGACCTCGCCTTTACCATCAATTGGCTTACCCAATACATTCAAAATTCTTCCTAGAGTTTTTTCGCCCACTGGAACCGTAACAGGCTCGCCAGTATTTTCTGCCTCTGCGCCCCTTTTAAGTCCTTCGGTGATACCCATGGCGATGGTTCTAACAACCCCATCTCCAAGTTGTTGTTGAACCTCTAAAATAAGATCTGCCTCTTTTACGACGAGCGCGTCATAAATTTTTGGGAGATCTTCTTTTGAGAACTCTACATCGATTACCGCTCCGATAACCTGTACTACTGTTCCTTTGCTCATTTTTTTACCTCAATAATTTTTATAATGCTGCAGCTCCACCGACAATTTCAGAAAGTTCCTGAGTAATTGCCGCCTGTCTGGCATTGTTGTAAATAAGTTGTAACTCGTCGATGAGGGTGCCGGCATTTTCAGTCGCATTCTTCATCGCAATCATTTTTGCCGCTTGTTCGCAGGCGATATTTTCAATCACCGCTTGATAAACCAAAGATTCAATATAACGCTGCATTAAACCGTCTAATAATTCTTTTGCATCTGGCTCATAGATGTAGTCCCATCTGTGTTTCAGTTCAGGGGTGTCTTCGGCTAAAAGCGGCAGAAGTTGCTTTATTTCTGGCTGTTGAGTCATCGTGTTTTCAAACCTATTGCTAGCTAAATAAACCTTATCAATGTCTCCTGCTTCAAATTTTTCCAGAAGGATTTTTATCGAGCCAATCAAATCCTCTAAAGCTGGAACATCTCCGAGCTTTTCAGCAGCCGCAACAACGTTACCGCCGTAAGAATTAAAGAATACCTTTGCCTTGGTGCCGACCGAACAAAACTGTTGGCCAATGCCTTGATCGGCTTGTTCTTTTAAAAAGCCAACCAGACTTCTAAACAAGTTTATGTTTAGACCTCCACACAAACCTTTATCAGAACTTACAACAATAATACCAATGTTCTTGGTGTCTCTTTCAGTCATGTATAGTGGCTTGTATTCTGGATTTGAATTAGCCAAGTGACCTATAACTGAGAGCATGCGATCCGCATAAGGCCTGCCCATTTCCATTCTATCTTGGGTTTTGCGCATTTTACTTGAAGCGACCATTTCCATAGCGCTGGTAATTTTCTGCGTATTCGAAATACTGGAAATTTGTTTTCTTATTTCTTTTGTATTTGCCATGCTACCAAGTTTGTGATGATTTAAATTTTTCTAGAGCTTCTTTGAAACTAGCAAGCACTTCATCTGAATATTCGCCAGTTTCGTCTAAGTTAGCCATTAAGTCTTTGTATTCTGATGCCATAAAAGAGAGAAGAGCGGACTCAAAATCAGCAACTTTATTAAGCTCTACGTCTTTCATAAAACCTTCGTTAACCGCAAAAAGCATTACAGACATTTCTCCAACTGACATTGGAGAATACTGTTTCTGTTTCATAACCTCGGTTACTTTCTGTCCTTGTTCAAGCTGTTCACGAGAAGCATCATCTAGATCCGATGCAAATTGTGCAAATGCTTCAAGCTCTCGAAATTGGGCCAATGCTATTCTTACTCCACCACCGAGCTTTCTGATTGATGGCAATTGAGCTGCCCCACCTACCCTAGATACTGAAATCCCTGGATCCATAGCAGGTAAAATGCCTTTATTAAAATATGCAGTATCCAAGAAAATTTGGCCGTCTGTAATTGAAATAACATTTGTTGGCACAAAAGCTGATACATCTCCTGCTTGAGTTTCGATAATTGGAAGTGCGGTTAAAGAGCCTGTTTTGCCCTTTACTTTGCCGCCGGTTTCTTGCTCAACATATTCTTCATTAACTCGTGAGGCTCTTTCAAGAAGTCTTGAGTGAAGATAGAAAATATCACCTGGGTAGGCCTCTCTTCCTGGCGGTCTTTTTAATAACAATGAAATCTGTCTATAGGCTACTGCTTGTTTAGATAGATCGTCGTAAATGATCAGAGCATCTTCGCCTTTGTCTCTGAAGTACTCTCCCATTGAACAGGCGGAATATGGCGCTAAAAATTGCATTGGTGCAGGATCTGCTGATGCTGCGGCAACAACAATGGTGTGGTCCATCGCTCCAAATTCTTCTAACTTTCTTACTGTTGCAGCAATTGATGATTGTTTTTGACCAACAGCTACATAGATACAGGTCATGTTCTTGCCCTTTTGGTTGATGATGGCATCGATAGCAATAGCTGTTTTTCCAGTTTGTCTGTCTCCAATGATTAACTCTCTTTGGCCTCGTCCAATTGGTACCATGCTATCAACCGCTTTAAGGCCAATTTGAACAGGCTGATCAACTGGCTTCCTGAACATTACCCCGGGGGCAACTTTCTCTACTGGGGAAGTTAACTTCGAACCAATATCGCCCTTGCCATCGATTGGATTTCCTAGTGCATCAACCACTCTGCCAACAAGTTCATCGCCTACAGGAACTTCTAGGATTCTCCCGGTACATTTTGCAGTATCACCTTCAGAGAGTAATTTGTAATCTCCAAAAATTACCACTCCCACAGAATCACGCTCTAAGTTAAGAGCCATTCCAAAAACGCCGCTATGAAACTCAATTAATTCTCCATACATTGCTTCACTGAGCCCATGAACTCTAGCAATGCCGTCAGCAAGAAATACAATCGTACCTTCATTAGATTCCTCGGCTGAGACATCTAGTTTATTTATTCGATCTTTAATGATCTTGCTAATTTCTGATGGGTTTAAATCTTCCATTTGTAACCTCTTATGTTCTAAGCTGAGTTTTCAGCTTTTCTAGTTTGTTTTTTATCGACAAGTCAATTACTTGGTCGTCGTAAGAAATTTTTAGTCCGCCAATAAGGTTTTTGTCTATTTCAGTAACAATGCTTACTTCGGCTTTCATTCTTTTCTTCAGAGCTGCTTCGATTTGCTTCAGTTGTTCTTTATCAATTCTGTAAGAAGAAGCAACGGTTATGTTTTTTAGATTTTTTTCCTTTGCGACTAGTTCCTTAAAGTTTTTGCTGATGTCAGTCAAAAGCCTCAATCTGTTTGCGCTTCCTGCGACAGAAAGAAAATTTACAAATTTATCTTGAACTTCGCCTCTAAATAAATCACAAAAAATATTTGTTTTTTCGCTTTGTGAAATGCTTGGAGTCTCAACTAGTTGAGATATCTTTTGATCTTCAAGGGCAAGCTCTATCAATGAAAAATCTGCTGTCCAGGCATCTAGAGCGTCATCAGCTATGGCAACTTCAAATGCTGCTTCGGCATACGGTCTAGATTGTGTTTTGATTTCTGACATTAAATCTTTTTGATCAGCGAGTCGATGATGTCTTTGTTAGCTTTGGCATTTATCTCTTTGTCTAAGATTTTTTGGGCGCCAGCAATAACGAGGGCAGCGACTTCATCCCTTAAGCCGTCTTTGGCCTTGTTAGCGCTTTGCTCAATATCTGCTTCTGCTGAGAGCTTGATTTTCTTTGCTTCTTCCACAGCCTGTTCTTTTGCCTCATCTACAATTTGATCTGCTCTGGAGTTTGCTTGGTTGATAAGGGAAGAAGCTTCTGATTTCGCTCCATCTAATATCGTTGCGGACTCTTTATTTGCTTCTTCGAGTTTTCTTTGTGATTGACTGGCAGCCTCAAGGCCATCAGATATTTCTTTTCTTCTGTCCTCGAGAAGGTTTTCCATGCTAGGCCAAATGTATCTATATGTAATGAACACAAAAATACAAAAAGCTAGAAGCTCGGCAAAAAAAGTTGCGTTTATATTCATGTTTTTAAGTGAACAAGAATAGTAGTCCTACAGCCAAAGAAATAATTGGCAATGCATCCGTTAGCCCAAGAGCAATCAGCACCTGTGCAAACAATTGACCTTGAAGCTCGGGCTGTCTTGCCACAGCTTCAATATATTTTGAAGTTAGACTTCCAATACCTACCCCGGCCCCTAAGGCGCCAAGACCAGTAAGCAGTGCTCCTGCTATTAATCTACCTACTTCTACTTCCATATTAGTCTCCTAATTTTTGAGCTAGTGTTTGGTACTAGCTAAGTTTAAATAAGCTATTGTAAGCATCATGAAAATGTATGCCTGCAAAGCAACAATTAAAATGTGAAATAACGCCCAAGATAAATTCAAGATTAACCCTGGCAAAAACCACAAAGTTTGGGAAAAAGACATTGCAAATTGACCAAACATAATGGCAATTAGGATAAAAATCATTTCCCCTGCAAATAAGTTTCCGTAAAGTCTTAAAGCTAATGCAACATGTTTAGAAACATAGCTTATAAATTCTAAAGGTCCAAGCGGTACTACAAAAAGCTCTTTCAAGAAACCTCCTGCTCCATGTGTTTTAACACTGTAATAAGTTACTAGGACCATCACTACGATTGCAAGAGCAAGTGGAGCATTCAAATCAGCTGTTGGTAAAATTTTAAAATAGTTAAATCCGCCTCCAAAATGTCCAAAAAAGCTAGCCATTTCTACTGGCAACAAGTCCATAAGATTCCAAGATATGATCCAGAGACAACTAGCAAAGGCTAAGGGGCCAACTATTTTAGAGGTTCCGTGGTAACCTGAATTAACTGCGCTTGCTATAAACTCGTGAACAAATTCGGCAAAATTCTGTAACTTGCTGGGCACGCCCCTTTTTGCAGAGCTATTCACCAGGCCGAAGAAACCAAAGACAACTGCGCCTAATAAAATTGACATGAAAATTGTATCTAAATGAAATGACCAAAAACCCATTTCTGAAACCTTGCAAGCCGAGTCCAGCCCTTTGAAAAGTTCCTGTTGATGATTAGCAAACCCCCAAGAAGAAGTTTTTTCACACCAGCCAAAAGTTAAGTTTACTAAATGATGACCGATGTAATCTGAAGTTTCTATTAAATTTTGTGCGTTCTCTTTAGCCATGATTTTTTGGGCAATGCATTATAGTGATTACCCCGACCAATTCTCAAGGCTTAGATGCAATTTATTTGCCATTATTCCTTTTTAAAAGGCTTTATGATTTGTTCAAGCTGATCAAGGTCTTTGTAAGAAAAGGAAATTTTTCCGCTGCCATTCTTTTTGTGAGAAATTATTACTTGAGAATTAACCGCGTCGCTAAGAGAGTTCTCTAACGCCACAATGTTTGGGTCTTTCGCAGAGCTTCGGGCTCTGCCTGTTTTTTTGTTTAGGTATGAGCTTGCTAACTTTTCGGCTTGCCTGACAGAAAGGCCGGAAGAAATTATTTTTTTTCCTATTTGTTCTTGATATGCCGGGGGTAGAGGCAATAAAGCTCTGGCGTGCCCCATGGTTAGTCTGCCATCAAAAAGCATTTTTTGAATTGGCTTTGAAAGCTGTAAAAGCCTTAATGAGTTTGCAATAGCAGATCTTGATTTTCCTAATGCCTCTCCCAGGGCTTGCTGGGTGTGTCCAAATTCTTTTTGAAGCCTTAGAATACCTTCCGCCTCTTCAAGCGGGTTCAAGTCTTCCCTTTGCAAGTTCTCTATCAAGCCCACAGTCAAAGCCGATTCTTCAGAGTCTTCTCTTATTAAGATGGGAACAGAATTCAAGCCGGCTAGTTTTGACGCTCTAAGCCTTCTTTCACCTGCAACTAATTCATAGCCCTTAGCAAGCTTTCTAACGATTAAAGGCTGGATTACGCCTTGAGCTTTTATTGAGTCGGATAGTTCTTTAATGCTTTCTGGGGGGATGTTTTTTCTTGCTTGAAACCTGCTTGGCTTAATGCTGTTTATTTCGGCTTGAGTAATGCCAAGACTTGGCCTGTTGGTTGGCTCTATTTTTTTGGTGGACAAAGGTTCTTCAGAACCAACAAAGGCTCCCATGCCCCTGTTCTTTTTCTTATCTTGCTCTGGCGACAAAAAAGCCGACAACCCTCTTTTCTTTTTTTCAGGCGACATTTTTATCCTCAAACTTCATTATTACTTCGCCTGCGAGCGCAAAGTAAGCCAAAGTTCCTTTCGCATCTGGGTCAATGTACATAATTGGTTTTCCCTCCGAAGGCGCCTCTGCAAGCAAGTCGCATCTAGGGATAATAGTGCTGAACACCTGCTGAGAAAGAGACTGTTCCAGCTTTTCAGATATCTCTCTAGCCCTTTCTTTTTCTTGATCAAACATGGTTCTCAAGATTCCATCAATCTTTAGGTTGCTGCTCGTTGCTTCATTTATCTCAATTATCGTCCTCTGCATTGCGGCCAAGCCTTCAATTGAAAAGTGCTCACATTGCAGCGGGATAATTATTTTGTCTGCTGCTCTTAAGGCGCTTACAGACAGCATGCCAAGTGATGGCGGGCTATCTATTAAACAATAGTCATATTTGTGTGCCAACAGGTTTAGTTTTCCTTTTAAAATAGAAGTTGGGTCGGGAACTCTTGCCATTTCTAACTCCGCCGATATCAAGTCTGGGCTGCCTGGAATTACATCGAAGTTAAAATCGGGTTTTCTCTGAATTAAACTTTCTAATGATGCGTCGTCAAGCAATACATCGGTGATGGTAGTTTCTTCATATGCCTTCTTTCCACCAAGCCCGGTTGTTAAATTTGCTTGTGAATCTATATCTAATAAAAGAATTTTTCTTCCTGTAGCTGCTAGGCTTGCGGCTAGATTTAAAGTTGTAGTGGTTTTGCCTACGCCCCCTTTTTGGTTTGCTACAACAAGAATCTTCACAAGGCTACTATAGCAGTTTTAGGACATCTGAATTTCCAAGAAGCCTCTTTTTTTTTCCAGGATTTCAGACGCTTCTGATTCTGTGTATTTAATTTCAAAGCCGGGCACAGATAGGGTTTCTTTTTCTGAAACCATTAAAATTATTTTGTTCTTCTGTGAAATTTTATTTTCCAGGCTTCTTAATAAATCAACCGGTTCTTTGAATGCCCTGCAAACGATGTTTATTTCGTTCACTTGATTTATATGCTCTACCCTTGCATTCTTGACTGATACTGAATTTAGCCCGAGCTCGTTTTTTACATGAATTAAAAAGGATGTTTTTTTTCTGTTTGAGTCTACTAAGGTTAACTCTCTATAAGGGTCTATTATCCCAAGACAAATTCCTGGAAAACCTGATCCGGTTCCCAAGTCAATAACCGATCCTGGCCTTAGGTGTTTCTCCAAAACGGCACAGTCTAAGAAGTGCTCTGCTAAATCTTTCTTTTTCAAATTTCTGGATACCAGGTTTCTAGTTTTGTTCCATTTCAAAACTTGATTTATGTATTTATCTGCCTTGCTGATTTGTGTTTCGGTTAAGTTTAGGCTTGATGCCGCTAACAACTCTTTAAGATCCAATTTTTTTTTCTAGCGAGCTTAGTTCTTTTTTGATGTGAACCAATAATAGGGATATTGCAGCAGGAGTTATTCCTGGAATTCTTTGTGCATGAGCTATGGTTTTAGGCAAAACCTTTTCCAATTTTTGCTTTACTTCGTTGGACAGCCCATTTATGTCTGAAAATATAATTTCTTTTGGAATTTTTGCATTTTCGTATTTCTTTATTTTTTTTATTTCTTTGTTTTGTCTTTCAATATAGCCGGCATATTTCTTTGTTGTCTCGATGTCTAAAAGCACTCCTTTTTCTGGCAGCGGTCTTTTTACTAGCTTGTAGATATCTTCAAGTTTTGCTTCCGGCCTTTTCAAAACAGAAAGAACTGATTGTTTTGTTTTGTTTTTTCCTCCAAAAGAAGAAGGATCGATTTTTATTTTTTCGAGCGCTTGTGTTTCTGCGTCTATTTTAATCATCTTTTTTTGAAAAATGCCCCACCTTTTGTTACCTATAATTCCCAGGCTATGCGCATAAGGTGTCATTCTTTGATCGGCATTATCTTCTCTGAGAAGCAGCCTGTGCTCTGCTCTACTTGTGAACATCCTGTAAGGCTCTTTAGTTCCTAAGGTTATTAGATCGTCTATCAAAACCCCAATATAGCTATTAGCCCTAGACTCTACCCAGGGCTCTTTGCCGTCTAAACTCAGAGCAGCATTTATTCCGGCCACTAATCCCTGTGCAGCTGCCTCTTCATAGCCAGTGGTGCCGTTTATTTGTCCAGCAAAGTAAAGATTTTCGATGCTCTTTGTCTCAAGTGTTTGGGAAAGGTTTCTTGGATCAAAAAAATCATACTCAACCGCATAGCCAAATTGAGTGATTTTAGCTTTTTCAAAACCTAATATGCTATTTACCATTTTTTTTTGAATGTCTTTAGGCATGCTTGTGGATATGCCGTTTGGATAAACCTCGTCGGATGTTAAGCCTTCAGGCTCTATGAATATCTGATGAGATTCTTTATCAGCAAATCTATGAATCTTGTCCTCTATTGAAGGACAATATCTTGGTCCAACCCCATCTATTCTTCCAGAAAACATGGGAGATCTATCTAGCCCGGATCTTATAAAATCATGCGTCTTTGTGTTTGTTCGCGTGATAAAACAATTCATTTGTTTCGGGTGTATATCAGACGAACCAATAAAAGACATACACGGTCTTGGCGAATCTCCTGGTTGAATCTCAAGAGCTGAAAAATCTATTGAAGATGTAAGTATTCTAGGAGGAGTGCCTGTTTTCAATCTTGCATCCCCAAGGTCTAAGGACCTCAAGCAGTTTGCAAGTACCTTTGATGATTTTGATTTTTTTCTTCCGCCTTCTACTTCATCTTCTCCAGTAAACAGTTTGCCGTTCAGAAAAGTACCCGCAGTTAAAATTATTTTCTTTGCACTAATAATTTCTCCGCTTTTAAGCTTTACTCCAGTAGCTTTGCCGTTTTGAATTTCTATATCGACCACTTCTTCGGATATAGATGTAAGTAAGCGCTTACTATTAATTATAGACTTAACTGAATTACTATATAACTCTCTATCTGACTGAGATCTGGTGGCTCTGACAGCTGGTCCTTTAGAAGCATTTAAGACTTTGAAATGAATACCCGCTCTATCTGCGCAAATCCCCATTAACCCGCCCATAGCGTCTATTTCCCTTACAAGATGACTTTTGCCTAAACCTCCAATTGCAGGATTACACGACATCTGTCCTATTGCTGATATATCATGGGTGACGAGCAAAACTTTCTTTTTAAATCTAGAAGCAGCATAAGCAGCCTCGCACCCAGCATGTCCTCCTCCAATTACGATGATATCCACATTCATTAATAAATATTATATAAATTATTTATATATATTAGTTTATATTGTTGTTGTTATAGAGGGGCTTAAATTCTGTTGATAACCAAGCTATGCTCGATACTATAAGCAATAAAACAAATGACATCTAACTAAATAGGTTGTATATATTTTGAGTACAAACCTGTATTGCTTGTGTGCAAAAAAAAATTTTCAACACCTTCACAAAATTTTTAACAACTTATACATTCTTATCAACAACATTATTTTCCGATACAGAATTTATTAAATATTTTGCCTAGCATGTCATCTGAAGAAATTGGATCATATATCTCTCCCAAAAGCTCATCACAATTTCTAAGATTTTCAGCAACAAGCTCTAAGTTAGAGCTAATCAAGCCAGGAGAAATCAACGCGACATTCTTATAGGCCTGCTTCATCAAATCTAAATGCCTAATATTTACTGACAGGAGTTCTTCTTGATTAAGATTTAAAAAACTCTGAGAAAGAGCCTCCTTAAGAGGCTTAAGGTTTTTTTTGGTTTTAGCAGAAATAGCTAACCCTCCGTCAGGTGCTTTTTTATAACCAAGATCAATCTTATTTAAAACAAAGATGTTTTTTTTTCTTTTAATTATAGGCATTTTGTTAAAATCTGATTCTTTCTCAGCTAAATAAATTACTATATCAGCACTTTTAAGGGCATTTTTGGATAATTTGATGCCTTCTTCCTCGATTTTATTAGATGTTTTTCGAATACCAGCGGTATCTTTGAATACAAACCTAATCCCATTTATAAAACAGGAGGAAGTTACCACATCCCTTGTTGTTCCACGTTTTTCATTCACAATAGATACTTTATTGCCGATTATTGCGTTAATTAGAGTAGATTTACCAGAGTTTGGGGGGCCAATTACTACAACTTTAACATCGCTAGAAATTGAGTTATAAGCTTTCATGTCTTCATCAAAAGATTTAAAAAATCTCTTAAATTCTTCGATTTTACCTTCAACCTCTTCAATAAAAACTTCTGCGTCTTCTTCTACAAAGTCTATTAATGTTTCTACAAATACCCTGGCTTCTCTGAGCTTATCTTGAACCTTTGATATTTTTACCTTTAGCCCGCCGTTAAGGCTGTTCTGTGCAGCTATGAGAGAAGCTTTTGAATTAGCATTTATAATATCAATTACAGCCTCTGATTGATCAAGGGTTAATTTGTTGTTTAAGAAGGCTCTTAGAGTAAATTCTCCAGGCTTAGCTACTTTTGCGCCAAAATTCAGACACCTTTCGATTACTTTATTAACAATAAGGGGGTTGCCATGAGTTGAAATCTCTACCAGATCTTCCCCCGTGTATGAATTAGGAGATCTGAAGATAGTAAGCACACACTTTTCATCTAAGCCCTTTTCTAAAGGAAATTTAAGAACAGATATCTTCTTTTTTACCTTGTTATTTGTAATTTTTTGAATTATCGAGATGGCTTTATCGCCTGAAAGCCTTATTATAGAAATGGCGCCTCTTCCAGGAGGAGATGAACAAGCTACTATAGTCTCTTTTTCACTAAGCACTTCTAGGGGAATGCATAAGCATTTGTATTGCAGACACCAGAGAGTTAATAAGCCAATACAAAACAAGACCTGCGGGGAAGAAAGCAAACATTACACCAAAAATTAAGGGCATGAACTTAAATATCTTAGCTTGCATTGGATCTATTCCAGCAGGTTGTGGTTGGAGCATTTGCATAGCCCACATAGCGCCAATATTGAGTATAGGTAGTATAAACAGGGGGTCTCTTGAAGATAAATCTGTGATCCAAATTAAAAAAGGAGCATATCTTAGCTCAACGGTCTCAATTAAAACCCAATAAAAAGCAAGAAAAAAGGGCATTTGAAGCAACATTGGCAGACATCCAAGAGCCGGATTAACTTTTTCGTCCTTATATAGCTTCATCATCGCCTGTGACATAGCTTGACGGTCACCCGAGTGCCTTTCTTGTATATCTTTAAGTTGAGGCTGAATTTGTCTCATTTTGCCCATTGATTTGTATGAAACATAAGACAATGGCCATAAAATTATTTTAATTAGCAAAGTTACCAAAACTATAGCCCATCCCCAGTTTCCAACCATATCAAAGAAGAATTGCATTGCAAGAAACATTGGCTGCCCTATCCAATACAAAAACCCATAATCTACGGCCAAAGGGAGGTCTTGGTTAGCCTTGGATAACTCTGACTGAACTTTTGGCCCAAAATATAGTGCATAACTAAAAGAAGTCTCTTCATAGGGCTGGATTTTTATTGGCCTTCCAACAACTCCAACCGAAAACTTCTCATTTGTTTTGTTTTTTTTGCCTACGAATACATTGATATTTTCTTGATCAGGAATAATTGCTGTTAGAAAGTAGTGCTCTAAAAAAGCAGTCCAGCCTTTTATAGAATTTTCTTTAAAATCGCTCTCTTCTAATTCTCCAAGATTAACCTTTTGATAATTATCAGATTCTGTAGAAAATACTGGCCCAAGATATGCAAAGTTTGCAGGATCTCCGAAAAAAGCACCCTCAGTTCCAGGAGGTTTAAGAGAATTTCTTTCTATCTTTGAATAAGAAGAAGAATTTATAACTTCGGAAGATAAGTTTCTTGCGATATGTTCAACTCTTACAAAATAATTTTCTGGCTCAAAATATATAATCTTGAATTCTTCAATAGACGAAGACTCTCTTACAAATGTGTAGCTATTTTCACCTGAACTTCTTTTTATATCGTTAATCTTAAAAGAAGAAAAATCTTGGTTAGCATTATCTCCAAATACAAATCCAGACAATTGTGAATATTCGTTTCTTCCACAAGCGTCAAACATTAATTTGTTCTTATTTGAGCCTATATCGTCAGGATAATTTTTTAATTCAGCTTTAACCAAAGAGCCGTCTCTAAGATCAATCGAAATTTTCCAATTATTTGAATCAATCTCGTAGTTGTCAGTTGAGCCACAAGAAGTTGATACAGAATTTATAGAAATTTCTTCAGGCTCATTTTGAATACTCTCATCAATAAAACCAAAATCTTCTTTTTGTGAGTAAGTACTTACTTCTTGTTTAGACTCAGTATTAATTGGAGAGTTTGAAGGAGGATCCCATCTTATTATGAGAAAATATCCCATAATTAGAACACAAGCTATAAGAAAGTATCTTTGAAAGTTTTCCATTATTCTTTTTTTTCTGGAACAGGATCATATCCTCTGGATCCTAAAGGGTGACATTTGGATATCCTTTTTAATCCCAAATTTAATCCTTTTGATATGCCGTGACGATTAATTGCTTCTATCATATATTGACTGCAAGTAGGCTGAAATCGACAATTTGAACCTAATAAAGGGCTTAAAGTAATCTGATAAACTTTAATTAAAAATATAATTATTTTCTTCATTCAATTTCTTAGTTAAATTTAATAACAGGGTTTTTATTTCTCTCCTTAATTTATCTTTTTTAAAATCCAAAACCCTTTTCTTTGAAACTATAAGCAATGATACTTTAGTTTCTTCAAATACATCGATAGATAAATTTCTAATAGTTCTTTTTAAATAGTTTCTATGAACAGCAAGTTTAATATTTTTTTTTGGAAGAATCATGCCCAACCTAAATTCATTACTATTTATTAAAATCAAAGCCTTAAAATGTTCCGAATTTATTCTTTTGATGGACTTGTTAAAGACTTCGTCAAAGTCATCCTTTCCTCTTAAAGGCTTATATGGCAATTTAAACTGTAAGAGACTTTCTTCCCTTGCTTCGTCTGCTTTTTAAAACTTGTTTGCCAGAAACACTAGAATTTCTCGCTCTGAAACCATGAGTTCTTTTTCTTTTTAGTTTGCTTGGCTGAAATGTTCTCTTCATATATTTAAGATTTAAGTGAGCAAAGGAATAATATAGATAGTAAAGATAAAAGCAAGAAAAAATAAAAAAGAAAAAATAAAAAACATCACTAATTAACAGGTTATCCACAGAAAATTAATAACATATCCTGTGGATAACTTTGTGTATAAGGTATATTATCTTTTCAAGCATCATGATCATTAAATCTTGGAAAAAATGTAAAAAAGCTCTTCAAAAGGAAATGTCCTCAGAAGAATTTAATGCCTGGATTAATCCTTTAGAATTTTCTATAAATAAGTCTCCTTCGGGAAATAAAGATTTTTTTATTCTTGCTCCTAATGCCTTTATCAAAGAACACGTAAGAGAAAATTACGACAAAATTATAAGAAAACACCTTTCAAAAGAAGAGAAAAGCGATATTCCGCTTGTTTATGAGTTAATTTCTGTACGTAAACCATTGATTAATAAGGAAAATAATAAAAACATAAATCTTTTTTTGAATAAAGAAAATACATTAAATGATAATTATACCTTTGAAACGTTCGTTGAAGGAAAATCAAACAATATAGCTTTAGCTGCCGCTAAGCAGGTTTCTGAGTCAAAAAATGCTGCTTATAATCCTTTGTTTATTTACGGTGGAGTTGGTTTGGGAAAGACCCATCTTATGCATGCTGTTGGTAACATGATTCAAAAACAGGATAAATCAAAAAATATTGTATATGTCCACTCAGAAAGGTTTGTGAGTGACATGGTTAAGTGCTTACAGCTAGGATCTATAAATGATTTTAAGAACTTTTACAGGTCTGTAGACGCTCTTTTAATTGATGATATTCAATTTTTTGCTGGCAAAGAGCAATCTCAGGAAGAACTCTTTCATACCTTCAACACATTGTTGGAAGGTGGACAACAAATGATTTTAACTTGTGATAAATATCCTAAGGAAATAGACGGGTTAGAAGAGAGGCTTAAATCAAGGCTGGGATGGGGCCTCCCGGTTAGTATAGAGCCACCCGAGCTAGAAACAAGAGTTGCAATTCTTTTAACTAAAGCTTCAGAGATGGAATTGAACCTCTCAGAAGACTCTGCTTTTTATATTGCAGAAAAAATAAGATCAAACGTAAGAGAGCTTGAAGGAGCATTAAGAAGAGTAGGAGCAAATGCTAAATTTACAAATAGAGAGATTGATGTAAATTTAATTAAAGAATCATTAAAAGATTTACTTGCTATTCAACAAAGACAAATAAGCATAGAGAATATACAAAAAATTGTCTCTGACTACTATAACATAAGAGTTTCTGACCTTTTATCAAGCAAAAGAACGCGCTCTTTAGCGAGGCCCAGGCAAGTTTCTATGTGTTTATCAAAAGAATTAACCAATCATAGTTTGCCAGAAATTGGCGATTCTTTCGGCGGAAGGGATCATACTACTGTCTTGCATGCTTGTAGAAGAATTACAGCACTAAGAGAAGAAGATGCTGATATAGCTGAAGATTACACCAAATTAATAAGGACCTTGACAGCATGAAGTTTTCAGCAAAAAAAGAAGCTTTGGCTGATAAATTCTCTTTATGTTCTTCTATCGCTGAGAAAAGGCAAACAATCCCAATACTTTCTAATGTTTTATTAAGAGCAAGCGATGGAAATCTGACAATTGTTGCTACAGATTTAGAAAGACAACTATCACTTGTTATTTCAGATTGCTCTATTTCAGAAGATGGAGAAACAACTGTATCAGCCAAGAAACTATTTGAGCTTATAAGGTCAGTACCAGATGAAACAGAGCTAAATTTAGAGGTTATTGACAACCAGCTTGAAATTTCAGCATTAAGCTTTCAAGCAGATCTAGCTGTGTTACCTGTTCAGGATTTTCCTTTTGTGGATTTAGAAGATCATAATTTCAATATTTCACTAGATGGAAATAAATTTGGGAAAGTTTTAGAAAGCACAAGTTTTGCAATGGCTTCTGCAGATGTTAGATATTATTTAAATGGATTGTTATTTGAAACTGCACAGAAAAAAATAAATATGGTTGCTACCGATGGTCACAGACTCGCTTGGGGATCTTATTCGTATTCTGAGGAGTTGGAGGATAAGAAACTAATTATTCCTAGATCTACCGCATTAGAGCTTCAAAGAATTCTAAATTTATTTCCTGAAGAAATTTCTTTCTCATCTAACAACTCTCAATTAAAAATAGAGTCTGAAAACTTTACTTTTATAAGCAAGTTGATTGAAGGAGCTTATCCTGATTATAAAAAAGTTTTTCCTTCTGGCGAGGAACAATCTCTTGTAACTTCAAAGTCACCTATTCTTACAGCGCTCTCAAGATCAGCCGTACTTTCTAATGAGAAATTTAGAGGAGTTAAATTTGAGCTAAGCAAAGATAAGTTAAAAATTCTAGCCAATAATCCAAACAAAGAAAGTGCAGAAGAAGAGTTAGATGTAGATTATGCAGGTCAGGATTTAGAAATAGGTTTCAATATTAATTATGTTCAGGAATCTCTAAATTATCTTCCAGGCGATGACATAGAGTTTGTCTTTTTTGGCTCGGAAAATTCTTGTCTTGTAAAAAACTCTTCTAACGATGACTTGGTACATGTAATCATGCCGATGAGGTTATGATGAAATGTCGCTATCAAAAATAAATTTAAATAATTTTAGATCTTTTAAAGATTCCTCTTTTAATCTTAAAAAAAATAATTTAATTCTTGGTCAAAATGGGGCAGGGAAGTCTTCTTTTTTAGAGGCAATTTTTTTTATTTTTTCTAAGAAATCTTTCAGAACATCTTCGCCAAACGCAATGATTAATTTTGAATCAAATTTTTTCAAAGTTGATGCCATACTCGATGGAAAAAAATTTTCTTTTACTAAGGATTTATCATCTTCAATTAAATCTAAAGAAGGAAATATTCAAAATGATTTTATGCCTTTGGTGCTAAATAATTTTTCTTTGAATCTTTTAGAGGCTCCAAAAGAGAATAGGAGGTCTTTTATAGATTATCTAATGTTTCACGTGGAACATGACTACAAAATAAATCATTTGAAGTTCAAAAAGGCTCTTGCCCAAAGAAATAGAGCGCTTAAAAAAAGTTCTTCCTCTGAGCTTAAATCTTGGACAAAAGTCTTTGTTGATCTTTCTCAGAAATTAACGAAAAAGAAGCTTGGGTTTATAGATTCTTTCTTAAAAATGTTTCCAAGTTATGTTGATTCCTTATCCGTTCCTGAGCATTTAAAAGATAAGTTTAAAGAAATTTCTATAACTTATGATAAAGGCTGGAAAGATAGTTTACTAGAGGAGTTAAGGGAATCTTTTGTTAAGGATCAAACAAGAGGTTTTACTTCTCTCGGGCCACAAACTTCTGATTTGAGCGTAAAAATAAAAAAACAAGACTCTGGAAATATATTATCAAGAGGTGAGCAAAAGCTATTGATTTTATTGATTTATTTATTTTTTATTAAAGCTTATAACGCTTTGAGGCCAAATAAAATTATTTTCTTGCTTGACGACTTACCTTCTGAGCTTGATGAAAAAAATTTGGATCTAGCATTAAACCTCTTGAAAGATGCTGATTGTCAATTATTTATAACTTCTTTGGAAAACTTAGAAAAATATGAGTTTGATTTTGTAATTGATTTATAATACTTGATGCCAAAAAAAGCCCCTAAAAAAGAAGTTTACGACTCTTCGAACATAAAGGTTCTTAAGGGTCTTGAAGCCGTTAAAAAAAGACCTGGAATGTATATTGGAGATACTGACGACGGCACTGGCTTACACCACATGATTTTTGAAATTGTAGACAATTCAATTGATGAAGCACTGGCAGGTTTTTGTGATGAAATAAAAGTTGTTATTCATTCTGATGCAAAAGTGAGCGTTATGGATAATGGTCGAGGCATCCCAGTAGACACCCATAAAGACGAAGGAATATCCGCAGCTGAAGTGATAATGACAAAGCTACATGCAGGAGGAAAGTTTGACGATAATTCTTACAAAGTTTCTGGCGGACTTCATGGAGTTGGAGTTTCAGTGGTAAATGCTTTATCAGAAACTCTGGAGTTGGAAATCAAAAGAGAAGGAAATGTTTACAAACAATCCTACAAAAATGGCGCACCAAAAAATAAAATTAAAAAAAGCGGATCTACAAAAGATCAGGGGACATCTATTACGATTATTCCCTCGGAGTCTACTTTTGGAAAGAACAGGGTATTTGATTACGAGATAGTTCAGAAAAAATTAAGAGAGCTGTCCTTTTTAAATTCAGGTGTGCAAATCGAACTTGTTGACGAGAGATCTTCAAAAAGCAACGTTTTCAAATCTACTGGAGGATTAGAAGAATTTGTATCTTATAAAAACAAAAACAAAACCGCGCTGAATAAAATTTTTTCTTTCAACAAAGAAGCAGGAAAGGGCATCTCTATAGAAATAGCTTTGCAGTGGAACGATTCCTACCAGGAAAACATACAATGTTTCACCAACAACATTCCACAGCGTGATGGGGGAAGTCATTTGGTTGGTTTTAGAACTGCTTTAACTAGAACTCTAAATAATTTTATGGAGAAAGAGGGGTATTTGAAAAATGAGACATCTCCACCAAGTGGTGAAGATGCTCGTGAGGGACTCACTGCAATTATTTCAACTAAGCTTCCTGATCCCAAATTTTCATCTCAAACAAAAGACAAACTAGTCTCTTCTGAAATCAAACCTGTTGTCGAACAAGAAACTTACAAACATCTTTCTGATTATTTATTAGAAAATCCAAACGAAGCAAAAATTATTGTCTCAAAAATATTGGAAGCTTCAAGGGCGAGAGAAGCTGCCCGAAAGGCAAGGGAAATGACGCGCAAACAAGGCAGGCTGGATGGATCTGGTTTGCCCGGGAAACTTGCAGACTGTCAGGAGAAAAAGCCGGAATTAAGCGAGATCTATCTTGTAGAGGGAGAATCAGCTGGCGGCTCAGCAAAACAAGGCAGAAACAGACAAAATCAAGCAATCTTGCCATTGAAAGGAAAAATCTTAAATGTAGAGAAAGCAAGATTAGACAAAGTATTAGGTAGCCAGGAAATAGTTATCTTGATAACCGCCTTGGGATGTGGAATTAGAGATGAATTTACTCTAGAAAAACTTAGATATCACTCGATAGTTATCATGACGGATGCTGATGTAGATGGTTCTCACATAAGAACTCTTCTTTTAACTTTTTTCTACAGACAAATGCCAGAGTTAATAGAAGCCGGCCACATCTTTATAGCTCAGCCGCCGCTTTATAAAGTAAAAAAGGGCAAAAAAGATATTTATTTAAAAGATGAAGAAGCTCTTCAAGAATTTTTGGTTGACAAAGCAGTGGATGAAACGGAGTTGTATGCAACAGCATCAAAAAAAATAGAATCTGGGAAATACAAAGAATTATTAAAACTTTTTAACAGCTTTCAATCTGCTATTTCAAACCCCTCTGTTTCTCTAGATCAAGACATCCTCATTTCAATGCTAAATTCAGATGAATTTCCTTCTTCGCCATCTGCTGAAAATGTAAAAAAATGGATAAAAGTTTTTCTAAAAAATATTGAGCAAAAAAAAGGAGTTTCTTGGAAAGCTTCAATCGATGAGAAAAATAAACAGTCTATTTTGGTTGAAAGATCTGAACATGGCCACTCCTCTTTTTCTATAATTCCTTTTTCTTTTTTCAAATCTAATCAAACAACTCCATATAAGATTATTAAGGCTTACAAAAAATCATTAAAAGATCTCAAATTGAAAACAAGTTATCTCGTTATCTCTGAAGAAAAAATAAAAATAGAACATTTTCTTAAACCATTTAATCAATTAATGGACTCAACAAGAAAAGGTTTATCTCTTCAAAGATATAAAGGTTTGGGTGAAATGAATCCAGAACAACTATGGGACACTACTATGAATCCTGTTGGCAGAAGGTTGGTTCAGGTAAAGATTGAAGATGCCGATGAAGCCAGCGACTTGTTTGAACAGCTAATGGGAGACAACGTTGAAAACAGAAGAGAGTTTATTGAAACCAACGCTTCTTTGATTGGTAATATAGATATTTAAATTAAAAAAAGTTCTGAATATTTCTTTTGCGTCCAGTCTCTAACTATTCTTGTTGTTTCTGAGGAGTCTTCTGTTGGCAAAATAGGATCGCCGATAAAAAACACTACATCACCAGGAGTTATAACAAAATCTCCTCCATACCAACATTCGCCTGCATTATGGACAATGGGAACAATTGCACTAGTGGTTTGAAAGGCTAATTCTGCGCCCGTTTTCTTGTAGATACCTAGTTCTCCTGGTTTTCTTCTAGTCCCTTCTGGATAATAGATTAAAGAAAAGCCAGATCCTAATAATTCTTTACCCATAAAAAAGATTTTTTTTACAGCTTCCGAACCTTTGCCTCTATCTATTGGAATTGAACTGAGAAGTCTCAAGGCCCAGCCAATAATTGGCCATGATAATAAAACATCTTTCAAAATAGTTGCTGTAGGAATAAATCTTTCATACAAAACTAAAGTTTCTATAAAACCCTGATGATTAGGAAAGTAAATTTTTTTCCCTGGAGAATCTACGACATTAATATTGCCCTTAATGACAATTTTTACTCCGCAACAAATTCTTATCCACCAGCGAAAAAAAACAACCCAGGAAAGAATAATTTTCTGTCTGAATTTTTTATCAATAAAAATACAAGCTGGAAAGGTTAGAGAGATAATAATTAAGGAAATTCCTAAAACCACATAAAAAAGAAAAGATCTAATATATGCAATCATTGGCATATAAATTTTGTTGCTGATAAAAGATTTTCAAAAACCTGAGCCTGAGAGGTGTCATGATTTTTCAATGTGATCTCTCCATAACCAGTTTTAACTAATAAAGGTTTGCATTTATGAGAAAGAGCGCATTGGAGATCAGAAAATTTATCTCCAACAAAATAACTGCCTTTAAGATTAATATCTAAAGCTTTCTCTGCTTGGAGCAAAAGGCCGGTTTTTGGTTTTCTGCATTCACAATTATCTTCGGGCCTGTGGGGACAAACTTCTACATGAATAATATCTGATCCGCGTTCTCTAACTTTTTGTTTCATGTGAGAATTGACGTTATTTATTTGATCTTTAGAAGCTATGCCGAGACTAATGCAGGCCTGATTTGTGGCAACAACAATTTTAAAATTATTATCGGTTAATATAGATAATGCTTCTAGGCTTCCATCCTCAAATTTAAAATCTGCCGGATTTGTAACATAGTCAAAGAGATCAACGTTAATAACTCCATCCCTATCAAGAATAATGTACTTCTGGTCTGACATTCTTAGCCCTTAAACAGCTTCAGAATGCTTGTTTCTATGTCTTTTAAGCCTATTACTTCTTGCTCCATAGTATCTCTATCTCTAAAAGTAACTTTGTTCTTTTCTATGGTGTCATAGTCAACTGTTATACAAATTGGGGTGCCTATTTCATCATGTTTTCGATAACTCTTTCCTATATTTCCAGTGTTTTCAACCGCAACTCTTCCAATATTTAATTTTAAAAGCCTGTTTTTTATTTCTACAGAAGCGTTTACTATTGATTTTTCGTTCTTTTTAAGGGGAATAACAGCTACTTTTATAGGAGATAGATGCTTTTTCAAAGATAATACTACCCTTTTCGTATCATTTTTAAGGGTTTCTTCCTTATATGCATCGTTTAGGATAGCTAAAAACGCCCTTTCGACCCCTGCACTTGGCTCAATAACATAAGGCACAAGCCATTTATTTGATATTTTATCCTGGAAAGCAAGTTTCGCTTTTGAAGCCTTATTTTCCTTGGTTTTAGCTTGTATGTTGAATTCTTCTTGAGACTTGGTATGAGATCCTAAATCGAAATCCGTTCTATTGGCAATCCCCTCCAGCTCTTCTGTTCCATGAGGAAATTTATACATAATATCTGCCGTTGCCTTGGAGTAATGGGATAATTCTTCTTTGGGGACATTGAAAATCTCTAAATTATCTTCATTTAAGCCCTGATCTAACCACCATTTCATTCTTTCTTTAATCCAATATTCATGGAATTTCTCATCATCTTTAGGTTCTACAAAATACTCCATTTCCATTTGCTCAAATTCTCTTTTCCTAAAGATAAAATTTCTGGCCGTTATTTCATTTCTAAACGCTTTACCAACTTGGGCAATTCCAAAAGGCAGCGTCCTAGAAGTGCTGTCTAAAACATTCTTAAAATTAATAAAAATATGTTGAGCTGTTTCTGGTCGAAGATAGGCTATGGATGAGCCATCGTCTATCGGCCCGATATTAGTTTTAAACATCAGATTAAAATCTCTAGGCTCAGTTAAATTTGTTGACCCACAATTTGGACACTTCAATTCATCTAAAGTATCTGCTCGCATTCTGAATTTACAATCTTTGCAATCAATTAAAGGATCTGTGAAAGTATCTTCATGACCTGACTGAGCAAAGATGTTTTGGCTGCCCAAAATTGAAGAATCTAAGCCTTCTATATCATCTCTTTGGTAAATCATAGATTCCCACCAGGCTCTCTTGATATTGTTAGCAAGTTCAACACCGAGTGGCCCATAATCATAGACGCCCTGCATTCCTCCATATATCTCTGCGGTTTGAAAAATAAAGCCTCTTCTCTTACAAAGAGAGACAATTTTATCCATTTTATTTTCTGCCATATATGTATCTTATTAGAAGTAAGTACTTACTATTCTTTCCAGAAGAATGCTGTAAATAATACCAACAAAGTATAGATTTCTAATCTTCCAAGTATCATTACAAAAGCCAAAAGGACTTTCGTAAACGCATCCATTCCTGCGTAATTATAAGCTACTTCACCAAGTCCTGGACCTAAATTATTCAGACATGCTGCTATTGCTGAAAAAGCAGTTTCTGTATCTATCCCCTGCCCCATTAAGATAAAAGATCCAACTAAAAAAGTAAGCAGGTATACTGTTAAAAATCCCCAAACTGAATCAGCAACTTCACTGTTGATTTTCTTTTTACCAATTTTTAAAGGCAAGACAAGATTTGGGTGTATAAGTTTTTTAAGCTCTCTTCTCGCATGATTCAAAAGTACCAAGCCTCTTATCGCTTTAAATCCTCCAGCAGTTGATCCTGCACAAGCTCCTATCATGCCAATAAAAATTAGTAGTTGAGGGAGGTAAGTCGGGAATGAAGTATGATCCAAAACCGTAAACCCTGTAGTTGTTGCAAACGAAGTGACAGTAAATAAGGAAGATACAATTAGATTTGAAGAAATCTCGGAGCTGCTAAACCAGATAGTTAATAAAAATACAACAAAAGCAAGAAAAAGCATTTTCCAATAAAACCCAAATTCAGGATCTTTTAAATAGTTGAATAATTTAAAATTCGAAAAAGAAAGGTAATGCAGAGAAAAACTTATGCCAGAAATAAACATAAAAATAACAGCCAAAATATAAATTGTGTTGTTGTTGAAGAAGGCGAAACTCTCGTTGTAATTAGAAAAGCCTCCAATCGCAATCGTAGTAAAAGAGTGAACTATTGCGTCAAAATATTCCATTCCAGCTATGAAGTAGGATAGGAAACAAAGCAAAGTAAGAATGAGATATATGTACACCAAGACCATAGCAGTTTCAGCAATTTTCGGCCTTAACTTGCTCTGATTTATAGGGCCTTGAGTTTCACCCCTATATAGCTGCATTCCACCAACCCCCAAAAGCGGCATCAGCGCAATGGCTAATACAATAATACCAAGACCACCTATCCATTGGAGCAAGCCCCTATAAAACAGAATAGAGTAATATTCTTCGGATAAATCAGAAAATATCGTCGCGCCTGTAGTTGTTAAACCTGAAGTAGCTTCAAAGTAAGCACTTACTATAGTTAACCCGCTTTTAGTTCCTAATATAAGTGGCAAAGTTGCAAAAATAGTAAAGAACAACCAAAGCAGAACTGTTAACAAAAAACCCTCTTTAACTCTTATGCCTTCATATTTCTTTTCAAAATTAACCAAATAAAGAAAAGAGCCAAATACAAGGGTAATAAGGAAAGAATAGGCAAAAGCTGCAATATTATCTTCGCTATAGATAATTGAAACTATAATTGGTGTTAGTTGTAAAAAAGAAAAGGCGATCAAACCTATTCCCAAAACTCTAGAAATTAATCTAAACTTCATTTAAATTTCTTGAAAAGCATCTAATATCTTTTTAACTCATTAAACTTGTTTCTAGGGCTGGGAACAGCTTTTTATCAGATAAGAAGATAATTATATGGTCATTTTCGTGAATTTTAACATCGTGATGAGCGATTTTTAATTCTTTTCCACGTATTACAGCACTTATAGTACACCCATTTGGCAGCTTAATATCATCTATTCCTTGACCTATGATTTTAGGAGTTGTTTCGGGGCTTGCTATTAGCTCCAAAGCTTCAGATTTACCTTTTTTAAATGTATGTGCCCTTTCAATCTTTGCTTTAGTTATGTTTTTCAGAACAACCCCAATTGTAATCTCATTTGGAATTACTGTAATGTCTACTTCACCTTGATGAATCAAATCTAAAAAAGATTGTTTATTCATTAAAGAAAGCACTTTTTTTGCACCAAGCTTTTTTGCTAACAAGGAAGACATAACATTTGCTTCATCACTATCAGTGACCGCACAAAACATATCAATCGATTCTATACCTTCTTCAATTAATAAATCTTCATCTGTTGAATCGCCATTTAGGACTAAAGCGGAATCTAAATTTTCAGATAGGTAATCTCCTCTTTTTCTACTTTTTTCAATAATCTTTACAACGCTAAATTTATCTTCAAGGATCTTTGCCAATCTTCTGCCAATCTTTCCGCCACCTGCAATCATTATATTTTTGTACTTAGAATCTCTTGGCCTAATTTCTGACATTACTTTCTTTATATTTCCTTTCGCAGAGATAAAGAAAACTTCATCGCCATCTTTTATGTAATCCTCACCACTAGGAATAATGATCTCTTCTTCTCGATAAATAGCTGCAACTCTAGTATCTGCATTTGGAATGTGCTCTCTAAGTTCTGAAACTTTATGACCAGTAATTGGGGCTCCTTCAACAGCTTTTACACTCACCATCGAAGCTCGTCCATCACCAAAATCTAAAACTTGAAGAGCTCCTGGAAGCTGAACCAATTTTGAAATGTATTCCGTGATAAGAGTCTCCGGAGAAATTAAAACGTCAATCGAATATTCCCCATTTTCAAAAATCTGACTACCCTTGCCTTTAAGATATTCTCTAGCTCTAATTCGCGCCATTGTTCTAGTTTTCTTATTGAGATGTTTAATCATCTGACAGGCAACCAAATTAACTTCATCATATTCGGTCATGGCAATAGCTAACTCTGTATCTTGAATATTTGCGTCTTCGAGAGTTTGTGGATAGCAACAATTACCACACACAATTTTTATATCGTGTTGTTCCGACTCTTTTTCGAGTTTTTCTTCTTTAAGATCTACGAGGGTTATGCTGTGACCATCTTCGGATAGAATTTCGGTTAATTCTGATCCAACTTGGCCGGCACCTAAAATTAAGATGTTCAATTATTACTCCAATAAAAATTATACTCTCAGAAAAATAATATTGTGAATTTGATTATGACTATTTAAAGCTTTCATCGGAGTTAAAAAAATCTTTTGATCCATTGTAGAAACTTTTGTATTCCATTCGTTTTTTATTCTGCCTGGCAAGCTCTTTAATTTCGACACACTGATCTATTCCAGAGACTAAAAATTCGTTTTTATCAGCCTTAATAACTTTTCCAGGATCCGAAGCGGGTAGGGCATTTATTTTTGCACGGTGAATAATAATTCTTTCATTTTTATATTCCGAAAATGCACATGGATTAGGACAAAGACCATTAATTTTGCCAACTATTTCTTCCGCTGATTTTGCCCAATCAATTCTAGCTTCATCTTTGGTGATTTTAGGAGCATAAGAAGATTCATTTTCATTTTGCTCGGTAAGAGAAAAACTATTATCCTCAATAGAATCAATAGTTTGCAAGATATTTCTAGATGAAACATCGCTCATAATTTCTTCTAAATCTTCGGTATTCATGCCTTCTTCAATAGGAAATTTTATGCTCTTAACTATCGGCCCTGTATCTAAGCCCGCATCCATTTTCATGAATGTAATTCCTGTTTCTTGATCGCAATTAATTATGCTTCTTTGAATTGGAGCAGCACCTCTGTACTTAGGAAGCAAAGAAGTATGAATGTTAAAACTTCCATGTTTTGCTACATACAAAAGATCTTCATCAATGATGTGTCCAAAAGCAAAGACAAGAAGAAGATCAATATTTAGGTTTTCCAAACCAGGCCCGAACCCTTTGCCTTTGATTTCATCATAAGCAAAAATTTTAATGCTTTTTTCTTCTGCAAAAACTCTTATTGGACTTTTAACAAATTTTAAACCTCTGCCCGAACGCTTTTCTTCTGCGCAAACCACTCCAACCAAATCATGTTTTGATTCGTAAATTGTTTCAAGGGTTTTAAGAGCAATCTTCGGCGTAGCAGCAAATAAGATATTCATTATTTTTGTTTGACAATTTTATTTCTGATTCTTCTTCTTTTCAGTTCAGATATATGATCTACGAATAATCTACCGTTGAGGTGATCAAACTCATGCTGCACAACTTTGGTTAATAGTCCTTCTGGTTTAATTTCTTGTTTTTTTCCATTTAGATCTTGATAAGAGAGTTTAATATCTGATGGTCTAGAAATAGTCTCAAAAAAACCTGGCACAGATAAACAGCCCTCATCGTAATCTGCAGTTTTAGAAGGATCCAAAATTTTGATTTCAGGATTAATAATTACTAAAGGCTCATTTTTTTCTGGACTTATGTCGATGACAGCCACTTGTTTAGCAACGCCAATTTGAGTAGCAGCCAATCCAATGCCATTTACAGAATGCATGGTTTCGAACATATCATCAGTCAAGGCTTTCAAATCTTCGTCAAAAGTTTCAACAGGTTTTGCTTTAATACGCAAATCTTGATCAGGAAATTTTAAAATTTTTCTAATGGTCACGATTGTTATTCAATTTATTTTTATCATCTGTAAAATAACATTTTAGTTAAGGAGATCAAAAATGAAAGTTTCAATTGTCATGGGTTCAAAATCAGACTTAGATTTAGCAAAAGCTGCTGGAGAAATTCTAGATACACTCGACGTTTCATACACAATAAATATTTTAAGCGCGCATAGAACGCCAGAGCTATTGCATGCCCATATAGATGAGGCTATAGCAGATGGAGTTAGAGTTTTTATCGGAATTGCAGGTTTGGCTGCCCACTTGGCGGGAAATGTTGCTTCCAAAACTACACTTCCAGTTATTGGGGTGCCTGGAGACGGCGGCCCATTGAACGGATTTGATGCTTTATTATCTACAGTGCAAATGCCTAAAGGCGTTCCAGTAGCAACGGTTGCCATCGGTAAAGCAGGGGCCATAAATGCAGGATATTTAGCTGCTCAAATGTTATCCACAGGCAATGAGGAACTCGCTGAAAAGGTAAAAAACCTTAGAGAAGAGCAAAAAGAGGCTTTAAAAAAGGAAAACGAGGAGCTTTAAAGCTAAATTAGCAGGAAAAAATGATTTATGCATACCCAACTGAGGGGGTTTGGGGCTTAGGCTGTCTGCCTAATTCAGAAGAAGATGTAAAAAAAATTTGTTTTCTAAAACAGAGGACTTTAGATAAAGGTTTAATCTTAGTGTCTGGCAATTTTTCCCATTTTGAATCTTACCTTTCACATTTATCTGAAGATTTGATAGACAAAACAAAAAGTAAATGGCCTGGAGCTCATACTTGGCTGGTTCCCGCAAATGACAATGTTCCTGCTTGGATAAGGGGAAATAGCGACTTCGTGGCTTTGAGACAAAGTGTTCACCCTTCAATTATTGAACTCTCTGAAAAATTAAATAGTGTAATCACATCTACTTCAGCAAATATTTCATCAGAATCCCCTGCAAAAAATGCTGAAGAGGTAAGAAACTTATTTGGAGATGAAGTATCTATATTGGAAGGAAAGCTTGGTGGCGCTGATAAACCTACACCAATACAAAATTTAATAACTGATGAATGGATAAGAAATTGAAACTCGCCGTCATAGGTAAGCCAATAACTCACTCAAAGTCTCCCAAGATTCACCAAGATTTTGCCAATCAATTTGATGAAAAAATTGAATTCAGAAAAGATGAAGTTGCACCAGATAAGTTAGAAACATGGCTTGCAGACTTTTTTAAGGATGGCGGCAAAGGTGTTTCCATAACACTTCCGCTAAAAGAAGCGGCTTTAAAATATGCAGATGAAATTTCTGATCGGGCAAGACTTGCCTCAGCATGCAATGTCATTTATGCAAAAGATGAAAAATTAATTGCAGACTGTACAGATGGTGTTGGCTTAACCAAAGATCTAGAAGAAAATTTAAAAGTCTCCTTGAAAGATAAAAAAATATTGATTTTGGGTGCTGGAGGAGCTGCGCGTGGAATTATTCCTTCTATTATCGAAAAAAATCCAGCGAGGCTGAAAATAGCAAATAGAACTGAAAGCAAAGCCCTTCTATTAAAAGAAAACTTAGAGAGTAAAGTTAATCTGAATGAAACAGACATAATATTTGAAGCTGGAGACCTTTCGGATGATTTTTTGTTGGATGATTCTTATGATCTAGTTATAAATTCAACCTCAGTTTCAACACAAGTCGGAGAATCTATGGGTCTGCCAAAAGCCTTATATTCAGGCACAAAGCTTGCTTACGATCTCTTTTATTCTGCTGAAAAAACAGTCTTTATGCAGGAGGCATTAGAGAACGGAGCTGAAAAAGTATCGGATGGCTGGGGCATGCTAGTTGAGCAGGGCGCAGAGTCTTTTAGATTATGGACTAATCTTATTCCAGATACTTCTAGATTGCTTGAAAAGCCTATTGATTAAGGCTTATTCATATATAATTCTTTCACGTAACGCCCACAAAAAACTTTTTGAGATGTATTTGAAAAAACTTATTCTGTGCCTCACGGCATTGTTCTTAGCGCCTCTGTCTTTTTCGGCCTGGGACGACATCAATATGACCCCTGGCGTTAACGCCATTGCCCAAGAAATCTTTGGCTTACACATGACCATTTTTTGGATCTGTGTCGTCATTGGCGCATTGGTTTTGGGCTTCATGGTTTTTCTTATTATCAAGTATCGTAAGAAAGAAGGCGTTGAACCTGCTGATTTTGATGATAATCCAAAACTAGAACTGACCTGGACAATATTGTTTGCGGTCATTTTGGTCGGTATGGCAATTCCTGCTACGACAACCATGATCAAGGCTTACGATGACGAAGAGGGTGACATCAACATCCTGATCACCGGTCATCAGTGGAAGTGGCAGTATGAGTATATGGAAGATGAGGTGAGTTTTTTCAGTAACCTCCTGACTTCTCTGGATGCAAGAAACAACATTGCTCCCAAAACTGAAAACTATCTTTTGGAGGTTGACGAGCCTTTGGTTATCCCAGTTAACAAAAGAGTAAGATTTTTAATCACTGCTAACGACGTGATCCATTCTTGGTGGGTTCCAGATTTTGCCGTGAAGCAAGATGCCATTCCAGGATTTATTAATACCGCTTGGACTTATGTTGATGAGCCTGGCGTATATCGTGGCCAATGTACCGAGCTATGTGGGGTTTACCATGGGTATATGCCGATTGTAGTGAAAGCAGTATCGGATTCTGAATACAAAGATTTCATTCAAGGAAAAAGAGATTTAAAAGCCCAACAAGCTCTTCTTACAGAAAAACTCTGGGAAACAGATGAGCTATTTGCGATTGGTGAAGAAGTCTATTTAAAAAATTGCGTGGCTTGTCACCAAGTTAACGGCACGGGTATTCCGCCAGTTTTCCCAGCTTTAGCTGGTAGTGAAATCGTCATGAACGACAAAGGCAGACAAGTTGAGATTTTAATGGAAGGGGTTCAAGGAGCAGCGATGCAATCTTACGCAGAACAACTTACCGAAGTAGAAATCGCAGCAGTGATTACCTACACCCGAAAGGCTTGGGGCAATGACGCTGGAGGCGATGGCGAAATTGTCGTGCCTAAAGAAATTTTAGATTATAAAAACAACAAACTATAAATAGGAGCTTTAAAAAATGAGCGCAGTAATAGAAGGACATCAAGACGATCATCATCATGGTCCAGCCAAGGGCATAACCCGTTGGCTTTACACTACTAACCATAAGGACATTGGTTCACTGTACTTGTGGTTCAGTTTCATCATGCTTTTCATTGGTGGAGCAATGGCTATGGTCATTAGGGCTGAGCTTTTTGAGCCTGGAAGTCAGATTGTTTCCCCAGAATTTTACAACCAAATGGTTACCAATCATGGATTGATCATGGTATTTGGTGTAATCATGCCTGCTTTTGTTGGTTTGGCTAATTGGTTAATCCCAATGCAAATTGGTGCGCCGGACATGGCTCTGCCAAGATTGAATAACTTAAGCTTTTGGATTTTACCTGCTGCTTTTGGAGTTTTACTTGCTACTTTCTTTATGGAAGGCGGAGCGCCAAACTTTGGTTGGACTTTTTATGCTCCTTTATCAACTGAATATGCACCACCTACTGTAACTTACTTTATTTTTGCAGTGCACATTATGGGAGCTTCTTCCATCATGGGCTCAATCAATGTCATAACCACAATTTTGAACATGAGAGCGCCTGGAATGACTCTTATGAAAATGCCTCTTTTTGTATGGTCTTGGTTAATTACTGCTTACTTATTAATAGCAGTGATGCCGGTTCTTGCCGGTGCGGTGACCATGATGTTAATGGACATCCATTTTGGCACCAGTTTCTTTAAAGCTGGTGGTGGAGGCGATCCAGTTTTATTCCAACACATATTCTGGTTCTTCGGTCACCCTGAGGTCTACATCATGATCTTGCCAGCTTTTGGAATTGTGTCTCATATTATTGAAACTTTTTCTAGAAAGCCTATTTTTGGATACGACTCCATGGTCTATGCGATAGCCTCAATTGCGTTACTATCTTTTGTAGTTTGGGCACATCACATGTTTACTGTCGGAATGCCAATAGCTGGAGAACTATTCTTTATGTACTCCACTATGCTTATTGCAATCCCAACTGGAGTGAAAGTTTTCAACTGGCTTTCTACTATGTTCAAAGGTTCGCTAACTTTTGAAACACCAATGCTTTTTGCAATCGCTTTTGTAGCATTGTTCACTATTGGTGGTTTATCAGGTTTGATGTTGGCAATTGCTCCAGCAGATTTTCAATACCATGATACTTATTTTGTTGTCGCGCACTTCCACTATGTATTGGTCCCAGGAGCGTTATTCTCAATCATTGCTGCCGTATATTATTGGCTTCCAAAATGGACCGGTTACATGTACGACGAATTTATGGGCAAGACCCACTTCTGGTTATCTTTTGTGTCAGTAAATTTAACTTTCTTCCCAATGCATTTTGTAGGCCTTGCCGGCATGCCAAGAAGAATTCCAGATTACGCTATGCAATTTGCTGACTACAACATGATAGTTAGTGTTGGAGCGTTTTTGTTTGGATTGTCACAGCTACTCTTCTTATATGTAGTTCTGAAAGCAATCTTTTACGGTAAAAAAGCTACCGGCCAAGTATGGGAAGGCGCACAAGGTCTTGAATGGACTTTAGATTCACCGCCTGCATACCATACTTTTGAAACTCCTCCTAACTTAGAGGCTGGAGAAGCCAAAGGCTAAAATGAGCAGTATTAAAAAAAGCGTTTCGAAACTTTTTTTAGCAACGGTTGGAATGTTTTTATTTGGTTTTGCCTTGGTACCAATTTATGACGTATTCTGTGAAATCACAGGACTTAATGGAAAAGTTACTGGACCTACTTTTTCCGAGTATGAGGATATTGGTAACCGTGAAATAAAAATCACTTTTACCACAACCAACAACAATGGCATGCCATGGTTTTTTGATTCAGACAGATCTCAAATGAAAGTAAAGACTGGCGAGCAAAATTTAATGTCCTATGTTTTTACCAACACCACTGATAAGCCAATGATTGCTCAGGCAATTCCCAGCGTTTCTCCAGGCAAGGGGGCGCAATATTTTCACAAAACCGAGTGTTTCTGTTTTGAGCAACAATACCTTGAGCCCGGTGAGAGCATTTCGATACCTTTGAAATTTGTCATTGATCCTGATTTGCCAGCAGATATTTCTTCTTTGGCTTTGGGGTATACTTTGTTCGACATTACAAAAGATCAAATGACGAAACAAGCGAGCAATTAATATGAGTTCAGATTCTTCTTATTACGTACCTGAAAGCAGCAAGCTGCCAATATTCATGGCTTTTGGCTTGCTTCTTTTCGTATTGGGTGCGGGTAGTACGATTAACGATTTGGGTAAAGAAAGTTCGAATTCTTATATTCTTCTTATGACTTCGTTTGCTGTTATTTGGGGAGTAATGTTTGTTTGGTTCAGCAGTGTAATCAATGAAAACAACAAAGGAATGTATAGCGATCAGCTCAACCAATCTTTTGTTTGGGGCATGGCTTGGTTTATTTTTTCTGAAGTCATGTTTTTCTTTGCATTTTTCCTAGCACTTGGCTATGTCAGAATGTTTTCTGTTCCTTGGCTCGGTGGGGAAGGAGAAAAAGCGATAACGAATATATTGTGGCCAGCTTTCGAAGCAACCTGGCCGGTCATGGTAACTCCAGACAATGAAAATTTTCCTGGAGCTGAACACAACATGAACATACCGGGGATAACCAAACTCCATACTTGGTTGCCTTTCTGGAATACTTTATGTTTGGTTACTTCAAGTGGAACCATTGCTTTAGCTGAGGCAGCTCTAAAAAAAGGTAAGCGGGCAGCTTTCAAAAGCTGGATGGTTGTTACCATCTCCCTAGGTTTTATCTTTGTCTTCTTACAAGGCTTGGAATATTACGAAGCATACGCGCACATGGGCTTAACTTTAGGCGCAGGAATTTATGGTACAACGTTTTTCCTACTTACTGGATTTCACGGTTTTCATGTTTGTTTAGGAGCAATCATCCTAACAATTATGACTATACGAGGTTTTGGCGGCGCTTTTTCTGAACACGATCACTTTGGCTTAGCCGCCGGATCTTGGTATTGGCATTTTGTGGATGTTGTTTGGATATTATTGGTACTGGTAGTTTATGTGTTTTAACCCCAAGGGGAGTTAAGACCAAGTTGACCTGTGTATAGACCGTATCCAATAGTTGATAAAAGCAACATCGCTATAGTAACTCTTACTCTTAAAGTATAAATCGCCCTAGAGGTATTGCCTTTGTCTTTCAAAAGAAAAAAAGCACTGGAAAAAAGGCTGACTAACATAGCAAGGGCAAGTACTGCGATTATAAATTTAAGCATCGGTTATGAAAGTTTCTGAATATTTGATTTTGTTGATCTTTTTTATTGTTTTTGTAGGGTCATTATCTCTTGGTATTTGGCAAATAGACAGAGGCTATGACAAAAAGGCATTAGAAAATACTTTTTCTCAAAGACAATCTTTACCAGTTGAAACAAATCCAGGCGAGCTTAATCAAAATTTATATTATAGGAATATACAAATTTCTGGGATTTTCGGAAAAAAGAATTTTTTTGTGGATAATAAAACACTTAACGGCAAAGCTGGATATGTGGTTTTTTCACCATTTACTTTAGCTGACAGTAAAAAAATACTCGTTTCTAGAGGCTGGATAGAATCTAATCAAAGAGATTCTTTGCCAGAACTTTCTTTGCCTCAAACTAAATTAAAACTAGATGGAATGATAAGACCTTTTTCAAAAGACTTCGTATTAGAAGACCAAGCTAAACAAATAGCAGACAACTTTATTATTCAAGGATTAGATAAAGAATTGATGGAAAATTTAAGTGGAGAAAAGTTTTTGCCTTACGTGTTTGAGATGTCTGCTTTATCCAGCTTAAGCTTAGAGCCAATTTGGCGCCCAACCTCACTGAAATCAACCAGGCACTTTGGTTATGCCATTCAGTGGTTTGCCCTAGCTTTAGTAGTTTTGTTTGGCGGTTACTATCTATTTGGAAAAAAGCAGTCGACATGAAAAACAAAGGCTTCCTTATAGCATTGATAATCTTCGGAACACCTTTTTTGGTTATTTCCTTGTCTACTTTTTGGTATTACGCAGGCCTTGGGCCCAAAGCAACGGTTAATTATGGAACTATGATAAATCCGCCAGTTGATCTTGGCAGTTTAGAGCTTGAACTGGACTATCAGCCGTTAAATATTGATTCGATGGAAAGAAAGTGGATGATTATCCACTTCATAGAAGACCGTTGTAACGAAGCTTGTTTGGAAGCTTTTTATTTTTCCAGACAAATAAATACGGCAATTGGCAGAGAAAAAGACAGAGTGAAGCGTTTTTATGTTGCTTCATCAAAAACAAACGAAAAAATAAAAAAACTATTTCAAGATGAAACTAATTTAACTCCTATTTCTGCAAAGAATTTAGATTTATTGAGAAAAAAAATGGTTGAGGCTGGGATAAACCCATTCATTCAACCTGGCTTTTTCTTAGCAGACCCCCTTGGGAATATTATCTTGTCTTATCAGGGAGATATGGACCCAAAAAAAATCTTATCGGATATTAAAAAATTATTGAGAGCATCAAAAATTGGTTAATCTAAAAAGAATTCAATTAATTGCTTTAGTGGGAATTTTTCTAGCCTTCACTGTAGTGGGGCTAGGAGCATGGACAAGATTGGTGGATGCTGGGTTGGGTTGCCCAGATTGGCCAGGCTGTTACGGCTATGCAATTTGGCCCATGTCAGAAACGGAAATATCTCTAGCCAACGAACTTTATCCAGAAAGAAAATTTGAAATTGAAAAAGCAGTTCCCGAAGTAGTGCATAGATATTTTGCTGGTTCTTTAGGGCTTTTGATTATTGGACTTTTTCTTTACGCGGTTTTTTCTAAACCTAGAAATTCTTTTATTGTAAAAATAACTTCAACCATGACCGCGCTTGTTTTATTTCAATCCTTACTTGGCTATTTCACAGTAAGCTTAAAATTGTGGCCCCAGGTTGTTACTGCGCATTTGCTTGGAGGTTTCGCTACAACTACCTTGCTCTTTTTGACCTATTTGAAATTAAAAGAAATAAATTTAGGCAATATCAATTATTTCTCTGTATCCAAGAATACCCTTAGGATTTTAAATATTGCCTTTCCAATTTTGATTGTTCAGATAATCTTAGGAGTTTGGCTGAGTTCAAATTATGCAGCTTTGGCTTGTTCAGATTTTCCTCTTTGCAAAGGACAAATTTTACCTGATGCAGATTATGTTAAAGGCTTAAATTTTGCACAAAGAATAGGTCCTGATTATTTAGGCGGACAGTTGGATCACCAATCAAGAGTAGCAATACATCTTGTTCACAGATTTGGCGCTTTAATTGTTACCTTGTATTTTTTATTTTTGGCATATTTATTTGCGAAAGAAAAAAACTATTTTGTTTCTGGTCTAATTGGCGTTTTGCTTTTTCTTCAACTTGCCTTAGGTATCTCAAACATTATTTACAGACTTCCGCTTTACGTTGCGATTGCACATAATCTTGGAGCTCTTTTCCTATTGCTGGGATTATCGTATGCTAGGTTAAGGTCTCGTGAATACTGAAGCAATTTCTCAATCTCAAAAGTTTCCTATGTCTGGATACTTAAAGCTTACAAAACCATCCATAATTTATTTATTGGTTTTAACTGCAGCAACTGCAATGTTTTTAGCAGACGGCTTTGCAGGAGATTTAACCAAAGTCATCTTTGGTCTTTTAGGCATAGCATCGATTGCTTCATCAAGCGCGGTCATCAACCAAATTCTTGACGTCGAAATTGATAGCAAAATGGCAAGAACTAAAAATAGACCCTTAGTTAAAGGAGAAATTTCAGCTACCAACGCAAAAATATTTTCTGGCATTTTGTTAGTCTCCGGAACGATACTCTTATTAATATTTAATAATCTTTTGACTCTCTTGCTGACTTTGCTTACTTGGGCTTTTTATTCTTTCTTTTATACAAAACTTCTTAAGTTTGCTGGTACGCAAAATATAGTTATTGGCGGTATTGCAGGCGCTATGCCTCCGCTTCTTGGGTGGACGGCAATAACTAATTCTGTAGATGCTTTGCCTTTATTAATGGTATTAATTATTTTTATTTGGACGCCACCTCACTTTTGGGCTTTATCCATTAATAGAAAGGAAGACTACATTGCGGCAAAGATTCCGATGATGCCAGTTATTAAAGGAACTGAGTATACAAAATTACAAATTGCTCTTTACTCGGTTCTATTAGCAGCGATTTCAATATTTCCTTTCGCAACTGGTTATTTTGGTGGATTTTATTTTATAAGCGCAATAGTCTTAAACGCGGCCTTCATTGGTCTCACAGTTGCTCTGATTTTTGATAAAAGTAACAGATTAGCTTTGCCTCTATTTCTTTACTCTATTGTTTTTTTAACAATATTGTTTATTTGTATGGCCCTTGATAAATTAATTCCAATTCAATTATGAGCAACAATAAATCCATTAGAATAACAGTAGCGTCATGCCTTCTTATCATATCTATGGTTGCAGGTCTTTTCGTATACTCAACTATTTCGCCGAAAGAACTTACTGTAGAAGAATACAAACAAATAGGGTTTTATAAATTAGTCAGAACCAGACAACTTAATAAGTTTGAGCTTGTTGAAGGAGATAGTAAGTTTACAAATAATGATTTAGTGGGCGCTTGGGATATATTATTTTTAGGCTTTGCTTCATGTCCTGATATGTGCCCTATGACGATGAAAAAAATGGCAATGGCTAATAGCAGTTTGTCTGAAGAGATATCTTCAAAAGTAAATTTTAGAATGATATCTGTTGACCCAGATCGCGATAGCCCAGAAAAGATGCAAGAATATGCAGAAGCCTTTAACCCTTCCTTTACTGGAATAACTGGAAATATTGAAGTTATTTACAAGCTAGCTACGGACTTAACCTTGCCTTTTGTGCCGGTGGTAGGCTCTGATAATATTAATTACGATATGGATCACAGCATGAATCTTGCTGTAATCGATCCAAGCGGCAATTATTTTGGATTCTTTAAGTCCCCACACACACCGGACAAGATGTCAGAAGTCTTGACAAGCATCGTCAACTTCAACTAAAAAACTTAGTTTTATTTCAATCTCAAACAAAGTTGGTATATAGTTTTTACTGAGAATAATTCTCATTAACAATTTTTGGGAGAAAATTATGGAAATGACGGAAATTAATCAAACCTACATTGCTATTCTTCAAATGAATGGCTTATTTTTCATTGGAAACATTGTGCTCTTGTGGATGATGTTTAGGGGCGTAACAAACGCAAATCTTTACGGTGCTAATACTTTTGGAAAAGCTATGCATTCTGTAATTTCTCTTTGCGTAATAGCTTTCAACGCTAATACATACGGCAACGTAACTTCAGCTGTAAATAATTGGGCACTTGCAGCATCGCAGTCTGATGGAGAGTTAACTGGAGGAATGCAACAATTTGTAAACAACATGGGAGCAACAGAATACACAAGTGGCTCTTTAATTCCGTCTGATCCTTTAGGAATTGTTTTTTATTTGGCAATTACAGTGGCTCTTATTGGCGGCATGTGGATGGCCCCAGGCCCTAAGGAATAAAAAAATATCAAGGGAGGCTAAAGCCTCCCTTTTTTAATTTCATTAAATTTTAAAGGAGGAAAATAATGGAAGAAACACAAGTATGGAGCTTATTTGCTATGCAAAATGTGGGAATATCAATTTACTTTGTAGGAATGATGTTTCTAGTATGGGTAGCATTTAGGGTTTCTAAAAATATAAGTGAGAGCGATGGAAATATTTTGACAAAAATTGTTGGCTCAGTTTTTGGATTAGGAGTTGTTTTCTTTGGTCTTGGTACAAATGCAATAGGTGATTATGTAAGTGGTGCATCAGCATATTCTTTATCACAACTTAAGGCTTCTGGGGTTGAGATATCTCCAATGGCCGAAACATTTATTGCCATGAATGGAGCTGGTTCTGTTCCTGAATATTCTATTTACCCAGGAGTAATTGGAGCAATTTGGTGGCTAAGTGTTCTTATAATAATTTTGATGCCAATTTGGGGACCAAAATCTTCAAGTTAGTGAATATTTGAATTATTAAAAATAAAAGGGGAGGCTGATGCCTCCTCTTTTTTATATCTCGATTACAACTTTTCCTGTAGCAGTTCTATCTTCTAAAGATTTTATTGCCTCAACAGCTTCATCCAAAGAATAGCTTTTGGTAATTTCAGGTTTCAACTTGCCTTCAGCATGCAAAGCAAACAATTCTTCGAAGTTTTTTGCGTTCTCTTCAGGCTCTCTACCAGTAAAACTTCCCCAAAAAACACCTACTATTGAGCAACCTTTTAAAAGAGCTAGATTAGTTGGAACTTTAGGAATCCCTGCAGGGAAACCAATAACTAATACTCTACCTTTCCAATTTACACATCGCATACATTGCAAAAAGATATCGCCACCTACGGCATCATAGATTACATCTGCACCCAAACCATCGGTTAATTCTTTTACTTTTTCCTTCAGTTCGCCATCACCATAGTTCACTACTTCATCTGCCCCCAATCTTTTAGCGATATCCAATTTTTCTTGGTTGCTAGCAGCAGCTATCACTCTCGCGCCCATCGCTTTACCAATTTCTATAGCAGTTGTACCAACTCCGCCTCCCGCACCGGTTACCAAGAGCGTCTCACCTTTCTTTAATTCTCCTCTTTGCTTTAAAGCATAATAAGTTGTTCCATAGTTAAGAGGAAAAGCAGCGCCATCTTTGAAATCCATCGATTCAGGCAAGGGCATTAAGGTTGTTGCAAAAGCGGATGTCTTTTCTGCTATCCCGCCGTTACCTACCATTGCAATCACTCGATCTCCCACTTTCCAATTATCAACACCTTCACCTATTTCGGAAATTACTCCTGCAATTTCTCCACCTGGAGAGAAGGGAAAGGGCGGTTGAAATTGATATTTTCCTTGCACGATTAAGACATCCGGAAAACTCACTCCAGCAGCTTTGACATCAACTACAACCATTCCTGGTTCTGCTCTGGGGTCTTCTATTTCTTCTACCTTGTGTGAATCTACTGGACCAAATTCTCTACAGACGTATGCTTTCATATTTCTCCTAGTACCAAATTAATTATTTATTAACAGAAACAAACCTTATATATCGTTAACGAATTTATCAAGATAAACGTCAAACTCTTCTTCTTGATGATTTCCTAATTGCTTGAATTTCTCCAAGGAACTTTTAGCTTCTTCCGAAAGATAATTTAAGTCCGTTTCTAGGCTCTTAAGAGAGTTTGAGTGCTCTTGTGCTAACTCTAAATTTAATTCTTCCCAAGTTTTAGTGCTATTTTGTAATTGATCAACGATAAGCCCTGAAGGCGTAAGAGAAGGATTATTCAATTTCTCCTCTTGCTTATCCAAAGATTTCATAACTTTTTCCACATAGACGCTCATTTCAGAGGGCATCTGATCAAAAACGTCTCTTAAAGAATCTATTACTTTCATGCCTGAATCTTTAATAGTTATTTTTTCTTTATTTTTGAAAAGTTTCAGATCTGGGTTTCTTCCTTCTTTTACGACATTTTCCCAATTCACTAGGAGCTCTTTAATTTCATCCTGAGTAGACTTTTTATCTTCACCAAGAAAACAGCCAATAAGATAGGCCTCTAAAAAATAACTAGTATCTTCATCGATACCGCTTGGTAAGAAGGAATTATTATCCAATGCTCGAATCTCTACATAATCTACACCTTCATTTCTTAAAATATTTATAGGTCTTTCACCTGGCGGAGTAACTCTTTTAGGTCGAATGGAGCTGTAATATTCATTTTCAATTTGAATAATTGAAGTGTTTATTTGTATTCTTTTGCCGTTTTTTAATATGCCAACTTCACCATATCTTTTGTGCTCTTTGGTCAAAGCATTTTTTAAATCATTCAAATACTCATCAATGTTGTTGTAAGCAATGTAAAGATTATCTTGTGCCTTAGACATATAGCCCAATTCACTCATTCTTAGGCAGGTCGCATATTTCAAAAATAAATCTTCTTTATTTAATTCTTGAAGGAAATTTTCTCTATCAGTGATAAAAGTTTTTGGCACCACGGGGCTTGATCCAAAGAGATAAACGATCATCCAAGCATTACGCCTAAAATTTCTAATTAGACTTAGATAAGCTTTATTCTTAAACCTCTGTAGGTCTTCTTCGCCTTTCAAGCTTTCGAAGAACTCATCACTGAAGGAAAAATTATAATGAATGCCAGAAACTGTTTGCATCATCGAACCGTATCGATAGCTCAATCCTGATCTGTATAAAGTTTTTAGAAGTCCAGAATTTGACGTTCCATAATCCGCTAATCTGATGGAATCTTCATTTTCTATTTTGCAAGGAATACTACTTGGCCAAATGGTTTCAGAAGTTTCTTCTACAACGAATTTACAGATTTCATCTAAATTTTTAAGAACATCTTCTACTGAGGAATGAGTAGGTGTTATTAGTTCTAATAAGGCTTCAGAAAAATCTGTTGTGATGTATTTATTAGTAAGAGCTGAGCCCAAAGATAAAGGGTGGTCAGCACTTGAAATGGTGTTATCTTTCGATACTCTGAGGGATTCCTTTTCAATTCCACGAGAAATCGAATTTTCTAGGTTTACATCACCCTTATCTGCTAGAAGCGATAAGGTCTCTCCCAAAGACCTTGTCATAAAATTTTTAGATTATTGGCCCAGCTTGTCTTATTTCGTCTGAGATATCGAATTTATCTATGTTTTCTTTAAATTTGGCTGCTAATTCTTTAGCAGCACTATCGTAATCATCCTTGCTAGACCATGTTTCAGATGGATTTAAAAGTTTTGTATCAACATCATTGAGCTCTGTAGGAACTTCGACATTCATGATGTCCAGCTTTTCTGTTTCGGCTTCATTTATTGAACCATCTTGTATAGCTTTCACAACCGCTCTGGTTACTGGTATGTCAAAACGTTTACCAACTCCGTAGGGACCGCCTGTCCAACCAGAATTAACAATGAAAATCTTACTGCCAAATTCATCTATTCTTTTCATAAGTAGTTCTGCATATACTTTCGCAGGTCTAGGGAAAAAAGGCGCTCCGTAACAATTTGAAAAAGTAGAGTCTATTTCAGACGATGACCCTAATTCTGTAGAACCTACTTTAGCCGTATAACCACTTAGAAAATGATAGGCCGCAGCTTCTTTAGATAAAATTGAAACTGGCGGCATAACACCGGTTAAGTCGCAAGTTAGAAATATTATATTTTGCGGCTCACCACCATAATTTTTTTCTAAGTGTTGCTCGACATGACTCAAAGGATAAACAGCACGAGTATTCTCTGTAAGTGTTTGATCTGTGTAATCGATTTCCAAAGAAGAAGGGTTGAAGATAACGTTTTCAACCACCGAACCATGTTTTATGGCATTCCAAATGACAGGCTCATTTTTTTGCGACAAATCTACAGTCTTGGCATAGCAGCCACCTTCAATATTGAATACGATACCGTTCCCCCAGCCATGTTCGTCATCTCCTATTAACCATCTTTCAGGGTCAGCAGAAAGAGTAGTTTTGCCTGTTCCAGATAGACCAAAAAATAAAGAAACATCACCATCTGCTCCAGCATTCGCTGCACAATGCATTGGCAAAACATCTGCATCTGGCAAAATAAAATTCATTACACCAAACATAGATTTCTTCATTTCTCCTGCATAGGCAATTCCTAGAATGAGAACTTTCTTTTCACTAAAGTTGACCATGATTGCGCCTTCCGAATTTGTGCCATGCACTTCAGGCTTACATTCAAAATTAGGTAAAGATCTCAAAGTCCAAACATCTTTGTTAGAAGGATTAAATGAATTTGGCTTTATGAATAAACTCTGACAGAAAACATTATGCCAGGCTAATTCGTTTTCAACGTGAACCGGTTGATAATGTTCTTCACTTGCGCCGACATGCATGTCAGCAGTAAAAATATTTTTTCCTTTAATGTAATCTTCAGATTCTTGCCATAGTCTTGCAAACTTTTCAGGCTCTATGGGTTGACTGTCTTTGTTCCAATTAACAGCGTCATGGGTAATTACATCATCTACTATGAATTTATCTGCAGGGCTTCTGCCAGTTCTTTTGCCTGTTGTTACAACTAAGGCACCATTGCTTGCTATTACGCCTTCTTTATTATCGACTGCAATCTTTATGAGTTCATCGATGGGTAAATTAGCGTTCAAAATCTTTCCGGGTTGTAAATTATTTAACAAAAGGTAGATTATTATGCCAAACTTCTTTGTTACTTCTCAAGGAAGTTGAGAATTGTTCTTATTTTATAATGAATGAAACTATAGAATTAAAAAGTGGCCAACAGGGTTATATAGAATATAAATCTTCTAACCCTTTTGAGTTTTATCATATTTTAAATGAGCTAGATAAGGCTCCAGAAATAGACGCTCAAGGCTGGTTGATATTTCCTGAAAAAGGAAAAGGACCATTTCCAGTTATATTTTGTGTGCACGGTAGCGATAATTGGTCAGGACATCACCACGAACACATTTTAAATTTTTTAGAAGCAGGATTCGCTATTTTCAGAGTTCATAGCTTTGATTCAAGAGGCGTTGCATCAACTGTTGAAGATCAGATGTCTGTGACTGCAGCCATGATGATGGTAGATACTTTCGAGGCTCTAAAAATTGTATCCAGACATCCAGATATCGATTCTTCAAGAATTGGTATTACGGGATGGAGCTTGGGCGGGACAGTAAGTTTTTATTCATTTTGGGAGCCTTTGGCAGAAAAATTAGCTCCTCAAGGGGAAAGATTTAAATGTTGCTTACCATTTTATCCAGCTACTTATATCAAGCCCGAGGAAAACAGGTGGAATTCAGGACCAATCTTAAATCTCGTTGGCGAAAGTGATAATTACACTCCAGCAGCTTTAGTACATCATATGTCAGACATTGTTAATGCTTCCGGAGGCAATAGCTCGGTAATTTCATATCCTGGGGGAGAGCATAGTTTTGATTCCATCAATCCTGTTACGCATTGGCCAGATGCTATAGCTGTTTCGGAAAAATTCTGTACCGTTGCGCAAGATGGAAATATGACTTATGAAACGGACTCTGGAGAAAAGTTAGGCATTAACCAACCTGAAGATAGGTTAAAGATTTTTGAGTCCGGAGAAATCCATTTCGGTGCCAGCACTGGAGGCGACTGGTCAATCAGACGGCAATGTAAAAAAGACGCTCTAGAATTTTTCAAGAAGTATCTATAAGGCAATTATTAAAATTTATTAAAATAATCAGCTAAAGCTTCAAAGACCTTGTAGTCTTTCAATTTATCCTCATAAACACTATCTCCATAAATCCTTGCTATAGGATCTTCAGAAGAAAACTCAGGCCAAGAATCATTAGGGGCTCCAGTCTTAGCAAATTCAGTCCAATCATTAAGCATTATTTCACTCAATTCATCGTCCCAGCTATCTCGCGCAACAAAAGGAAAAAAACTTCCAAAAATGTATGCCAGCTCAAGGGCATGAGTTGCTCCTATGGTTTGTTTTTCAGATGGAACTTCTCTTTCAAAAAAATACAGATAGGTCTTTAAGCCATCTTCACTTCTCTTTTGAGCAGAATAATAAGCAGGACCGCCAAACCAGATATCACCCCATACCTGGGCTGCAGCATCGTATCTTTTACCTTTCATTGATTTTACATAAGCAGTGACAGACTCAGGAACTTCCCCTGAAAAACCATCTAATAAAATTTCCCAAAATTCCTCTAACCAATCTTCTTCACTAAATAAATCTTCGAAAACTGGTTCAGGAAATATTAACGGGACCAGCGTTGTACCCTCATTGGCATTAAAGCCTGTTATGTAGGGCACATTATGGGTAGATTGATTTCGATAGGCTTCATTAAATCTATAAGGAAAGACATATCCATCGACTATCTGAGTCACATTGCCAATTAAATTTGCATCTTTTTCAGAATCAGGAATTTGAATGAATTCCTCGGCTGGTATTTTTCTAAGATGCACAAGAGCTTTTTCATCGTTATCTACTCCAAAATGCTCCGCAAGCTCCAAGCCTATATCTTCTGCAGATCTATTTCTTGAATTATCTCTTAACGAACGAGTACCTAAAATACCAGAACCACTTTGAGAAATTGCTTTGTGAAATAATCCTTTTGAAAGCGGACTAGACAAAAGCGTTCCCACAGCTTGACCGCCAGCAGACTCTCCGAAAATAGTCACATTATTAGGATTGCCGCCAAAATCTGAAATATTACTTTTTACCCATTTTAATGCCTCTATTTGGTCTAAAGACGCATAATTTCCTGATACGCCATTTTCTGATTCAGCTGATAATGCAGGATGGGCAAACCAGCCTAATGATCCTAGACGATAATTAATAGTTACAAGGACAACGTCTTTTTTAGCAAATTTTGAAGTTAAATAAATACTATCCCCTCCTGATCCAAATCTTCCAGCGCCTCCATGAATCCAGAACATTACTGGTAAGTTTTTAGCTTTCTTAGGAGCAATGACATTTAAAAACAGACAGTCTTCTGAAAAATTACTAGCAGACAGACTTGGAGTGAAAAAAGAAAGACTTTTAACTACCAGCTTTTCATACCACGCAAGACCATAGCCATCTAGCAATAAATCTAAAAAGGCAGAGTTTCCTATATTCGTTGGCTGCATGCATGCAGAGCCCAATTTATCTGCGGTCTTAATTCCTTCCCAGGATTTTATTGGTTTAGGAGGCTGCCAACGTAAATCTCCCAATGGAGCTTCTGCATAGGGAATACCTAAAAAGAAATTAACTTGATTTTGTTCATAACCCTGAAGCTTGCCTTTTGAAGTCTCTATTACTTTGGACGGAGATGACGAAGAACAACTAACAAAAATAGCTATAAAGATTATAGATGATACAACTTTCATTAAAAGATAAAGTCTCTTTTCGTATAACGCCAATAGGAAATTACAAAAACAATAAATTCATTTGCAAAAGCAATCGCAGTACCTGTACCAAAACTATTGTCTAGAAAAAAACTTAACGTTCTTCCAATCAAAAAACTTCCCATCAGAATACCAAATGTTAAGTAAACTTTTTTTCTAAGCCGAATTCGATAGATGCTCATTAAAGACATCAATCCTAGAATAGTGAAAAAAGAATACCAAGCTCTGGTTTCGCTCAAAAAGAAGTCAGAAGTTTGATTGATACCTATCATATTGGAAATAATTTCTGGAAAGAAAAGTCCTAAAACTCCAAACCCGAACCATTCGATCCCAAATACAAAAAGAAAAATTTTATCTAACATAGTATTTTCATTTTTTTGATAGCATATGTAATCATTTAATCATATAAATATCATCATGACTAAAAGAGCTTCTTTTTACCTTGTTAGTATTTTATTTATTCTCATTTTGGGAGGATGGTTCGCATATGAAAAATATTGGGAGTATCGAGTAAAAGAGGGCGCTAAAGCTCTTGGATATGAACTTAATAACGAAGAAGTTAAATACTGGGTTAAAAGAATTAGAAGTTACAACAAGATTGATGGCTTTGATGAAGATATTGAGGAATTTGTTACGCAAGATAAGATTGCTTTGCCTCCAACTAATGGATTTTTATTTATAGGGAGTTCTTCAATTAGGCTTTGGAAGTCTTTGGAAGAGGATATGAGTCCACTCAAGGTAATTAATAGAGGTTTTGGAGGTGCGCACACTAAACATATAAACCGCCATAAAGACAAGATAGTTTTTCCTTATGAACCAAAAGCAATTATTTTTTTCTGCGGTAGTAATGACATCAATGGCTGGAATTCCCCTGAAGATGTTTTTGCTGAATTTGAAAACTTCTACAATTCTGTAAAAGAAAGACTTCCAAAAACTATGGTTTTTGCTATCAGCATTCAGCCTTCTCCCAATAGATTTGATCAAAGACCAAGACAACTGAAGTGGAATGACGCAGTAAGAGCGCTTGCTATAAAAGAAAAAAGTCTCGTGTTTATAGATGTATCTCCACCAATGTTATCTGAAGACAAAAAACCAAGACCCGAACTTTATACAGATGACTTGCTTCACATGAATGAAGAAGGTTATAAAATTTGGGCTAAAATAGTAAGGGAAACTTTGAAAAATTATTTTCCGAAGGATTTTTTATGAGACTCAAACTCTATCATGCCAACTGGTCTTTATGCAGCCAAATGGTTCGTGTTGCCATAGCAGAAAAAGGACTGTCTTATGAAAGCAACCATATTAAACTTTGTGATCATTATCCAGAAGGAGAAAATCTTTCCCCAGAATATCTTGCAATAAATCCAAAAGGCATTGTTCCTGCTATTGACCTGGACGGTGAGATTGTCACAGAAAGCACAAACATTATTAAAAGGCTAAATAAATTGACTGGTGAAAAAGATATTGACTTGTGGCCCGTTGATGTTGATCAAGATAAATTAAATTCTTGGGTAGAAGATACGACTCTTACAGATGGTGTGCCTTTTGGCAAAACTCTTGGAACGGCAATACCTCCTTTTTCATTAATTTTAATTAACTTTATGGTTAAAAAATATTTATCTTTTTTCCAGGCAATAAAAGTATGTTGGAAACATCCTTTAAGAGATAGAGGGTGGGGGTTTCTAGCCATGAAATTCTTCAACGTTCATAAACCTGTAGCAGCTAGCAGCTACAAAATTTTAGTAAGAAGTTTAATGGATATTGAAAAAAATTTAGAATCTTCCGGGCCATATTTTTTAGGTAAATTTTCTCATATAGATATTAATTTGATGTGTTGTTTTCATCGACTGTCAGACGTCAGACTGGAAAAGATTTTAGAGATTGAAGAACTCCCTAATGTAAAAAAATACTGGGAGCTATTAAAAAGTAGAGAAAGTTATAAAAAAGGAATCTTAGATTTTTATGGCGAAAAGGAGAATGGCGATCTTGAAGAATTATTTGGCAATACTACAAACTCAATACATTTGAAGCCGCTCACGCAAATGATTAAAAATTACAAAGCTTAACTCAATGAGTTATAGGATGCTTGACGTGGAATTTTCTTTTTTTGTGTCTCAATCTAACAAGATGAGCATATGTATTGTCGCTTCTTTGCGAGAGCGTTTTCTTCAAACGAGCCCTTCTTTGTCTTGCATGGATTGATCGACCTAACCGTTCATTTCTATCCATATATTTAAGATTAGCTATTCTTGACTGATATAGCTACTAATTTAAAATTATTAAAAAAAACTTGTTGATAATAAATGTTTATTAAAAAAATTATCTTTGTAACTTTTTGTCTTTTTAGTATTCACGGTTTTGGTGCAGTAGAAAAAAAGACTCTTCCTGTAGTTCAAGAGACCGTTAAGTTTAAAGAATTAACAGAGTTTGATGCGTGCTTCCTAATTTACAGAGCACCCATAAGCTTTAATTTGAAGGACATGCTCAAGGATTACATGAAGTTTAGGGAGTTTGAATGCAAAAAATACGATGAAATATTAAAGCGTGCTTCTATAATCAAAGGCCCTTCCTTTCCAAAAAACTCTAAAGCTTACGAAGTAAACAAAAAGAAATAATTTTAGGTCTTTAATCTTATATACTTTTTCTTATGGCAGAAAACATTCATCCCTTTAATATGTTGGGCGCATCTGAAATAAGCGATGCAGTTTCCATTCTGAAACAGTCTAACAAAGATCATGAAAACTCTTCTTTTAGTTATATCTCTTTAGAAGAACCAGAGAAAAAGTTACTCAAAGAAAATACAAATTTAGAAAGAATTGTAAAAATTGTTGGGGTAGGTCAAAAATCTAATGGTTTTGAAGCAACAATAAGTCTTTCCAAAAGAGAGGTTATTAAGGAGGAAGAAATTTCCAATAACGCGGGTCCAACTTATACTCTTGCTGAGATTTTTAGGGCAATTGAGTTAACTGTGGAAGATGAAGATTATCAAAAAGCGTTAAAAAAAAGAGGCATAACAGATTTAAGCCTCATTCAAATAGATCCATGGCCTGGCGGCGGTTTTGTGAATAAAAATATAAAAAAAGGAAACAGAGCCCTTAGAGCCATATCTTTCCTGAAGGATAGCGAGAAAGACAACGCTTATGCCCGTCCCATTCAAGGATTGATTGCGCATGTTGATCTTACAGAAAATCAAGTTGTAGAAATTGAAGATCACGGCGTGGTAAAAGTTCCGCAAGCTCACGCTAGATACGACAAAGATGGTCAAGATTCTCTAAGAGAAAATCCAAAAGAAATTGCCATCACCCAGCCCGAAGGCGTTGGATTTTCAGTAGAAGATAACTTAATTTCATGGGAAGGCTGGCAACTAAGAGCTTCCATTGATCCTATTGAAGGCTTGGCCTTGCATCAAGTCTCCTTAAACGATAGGCCAATTTTTTACAGAGCAGGACTATCAGATATGGTGGTACCTTATGGCTCATCCGATCCAATGCATTGGTGGAAAGCAGTACACGATGGAACTGAATATGGATTTGGCACGATGACGAATTCTTTAACTCTAGGATGCGACTGTCTAGGTGAAATTTATTATTTAGACGCACACAAATTAGCTTTTGATGGTTCTGTTGAAACAATTGAAAACGCAATATGTATTCACGAAGAAGATTTTGGAGTGCAGTGGAAACATAATGATTCCACTCAAATGGGATATAACGAGGTAAGGCGATCACGTCGTCTTGTAGTTAGCTCCTTTGCAACCATCGGTAACTACGATTACGGGATATTTTGGTATTTATATCTAGACGGTACGATTCAATTGGAGATAAAACTCACCGGTGTAGTTGGTATAAGTGCATATCATGAAGATATTCATAAATCAGGACAAGACTTTAAAATTTCTCCTGAATTAGCTTCTCCGATTCATCAACATCTTTTCAATGTAAGAATTGATTGGGAATTGGATGGTGGCGACAATCAGTTATTTGAAACAAATGTTGAACCCTTACCAATTAATGAAGTGAATCCTGATGGAACTCAATTTCAAGCTATATCTTCGCATCTAACAAAAGAGAGTGAAGCGCAAAGGAATATTGCTCCAGAAAAAAGTCGTACATGGAAAATTGTAAATCCCAACAAACTTAATAAAGTTGGCTCTCCAACAGCATACAAGATACTTTATGGAAATACGCCAACTCTCTTATCAAATCCTAATTCTCCACCAGGAAAAAGAGCTGCTTTTGCCAAACATAATATTTGGGCAACACCATTTCAGAACGAGGAAAGATCTGGTGGTGGAAGGCATACGGTCATGCATTCCGGAGAGGGCGGTTTAGAGGAGATTACTGCTAAAGACAGAAATATAAGCGAATGTGACTTGGTTACATGGCTTACTTTTGGTGTAACACATTTACCGCGTCCAGAAGATTGGCCTGTAATGCCTGTAGAATATTGCGGAGTTCATTTAATCCCAGTTGGGTTTTTTGATCAAAATCCAACGATTAATCTTCCGCCAAGTTGTTCTTCTAAGTCAAAAAGTAATAAGTAATTCGGACTTTTCATGAGTGTAGACGATTCTTTCGAACCAGGAGTTACTCAAACAGGTCCCAAAGGGCAATTGGCTCATCCTATTACTTTGGAACATAGCAAGCGTTTAGAAAAAAAGCTTTATAAGGTTGGAAATAATGCTTGGTCTTTAATTGGCAATGGTCTTTCCAACCAATCTTTTGTAGAGGGACCCGAAGGTTTAATTTGTATTGATACTGGAGAAAGTAATCAAGAAATGGCTGCAGCTTTAAAAGAGGTAAGAAAGGAAACCCAAGCTCCAGTTGTTGCATGTATTTACACGCATTTTCATTATGTTGGCGGCACCCAAACACTTCTCGACGAAAATAAAAATCTAGCCATTTGGGGACATGACGGTATTCAAGCTAACTTAGATAGATTCGGTGGAGAGGTTGCCCCCAGAGTAACAAGAGGCTTGGCACATCAATTTGCGACTTCAATGCCTCAAGAAGGCGCCGATGGTATTGTTAATTTAGGACTTGGAAATTTCTTTCGAAATCCAGAACATGCCCCTTTCACTAACGGTTATATTCCACCAAAACACACATTCGTTGAGCCGACAAAAGCAAAAATTGCTGGCTTAAAAGTAGAGTTTTTTCCTGCACCATCTGATGCAACAGATTCCATTACAATTTGGTTTCCTGATTTAAAACTCGCTATTAATAATCTTCTTTGGCCGGTTTTATTCAATGTTTTCGCCATTAGAGGAGAAGAATACCGAGATCCTAGAATAATGATGAAAGGCTTAGATCATTTAGCTGAACTTGAAGCAGAAAATTTGATTGGTGCTCACGGCCCACCGTTTTCAGGGGCAGAAGAAATAAAAAAAATAATTATAAATTATCGGGATACTTTGCAATTTTTGTGGGATCAAACTGTGAGATGCGCTAACAAGGGGCTCACTTTAAATGAAGCCATTAGTACGATTAAACTTCCAGCCCATTTTCAAGACCATTACACCACGCAACAGTTATACGGTGTTGTAGAGCACCATGTGAGACAAATCTATTCAGGTCTTTTTGGATGGTTTGATGAGGATGAGGCAAATCTTTTCCCAGTACCTTCTCCAGAGAGGTCTGTAAGATTTATTAAGGGCTTTGGGGGAATTGAAAAGGTCAGAGCAATTATAGATTCGTCTTTGCAAGAAGAGGATTTTCGTTGGGCGATAGAGCTTTCTTCATGGCTGGTGCGCTCAAATTTGAACGCTCAAGGTATCGCAGATGCTGGAGAGCCTGAAGATCGTAAACGTTTAGCTGCTGCTCTTAGAGGAGTGGCATATTCAACTTCAGCTGCAAATATAAGGAACTGGTGCATAACCAGAGCTCTTGAACTGGACGAGTCTTTAAACTTAAGTCGTTTCAGGAAGCACCGTTTCAATAAAAGAGAGCTAGCGAGGCGCACTCCCATTGATTCATTAAAGTTATTAAGGGTACTCTTGATTCCAGAAAAGGCAGAAGCTTATGAACAGACGCTACAATTTAATTTTTCTGATGATGAAAACATTTTTTACTCAATTAGAAACTCTGTTGCAGTAATTGATAAAAACTCTAAGGGCAGTCTTTCTTTAAGTTTATCTTCTGATACTTGGTATGACATATTGAGTATGAAAACAACTCTCTCGGAAGCTGAAGAAGAAGCCTTGGCGGAAATGAATAACTCTGAAGAGGTAAGAAAATTCTTTTCTTGCTTTGATCTAGAATCTTTAAATAGCTGATAATACTTTTGTGAAGAGAATAAACCCTGATACAGGTAAGCCTTTTAAAATTGGCGACCATAGACCTAAGTCTGATATCCAGGACGGGAAAGTTTTTGGCGGGTATTACACTTCTCTCTATAAAGAGCGCCCTAATTCAGGAGAGTATTTTGAAGAGTTTTGGGTATTAAAAAGCTCTTGATTAATAATTACACAGTTGGAACTACAATAAAGACATCTTAGTCTTCTATTAAGCCAAATTCTTTGGCACTCTCAGCGGCAGATTTTACAGCTTCTTTAGCGGATCTTGGATTCCAGCCTAATAAATTTCTTGCTTGTGAAGAATCCATGCTTCTTTCTTTGCCTAAGCCTTCAGCAATCATTTTCAAGGCGGGTAGGAAAAGTGCTAGAAACTTAATTAGCCAGTTTGGCGCTACTCTCTTTGGAATTTTGGAAGCAGATTCTGGAAAGAGTTCCGAGAGGTACTCATTTTGATCTTTCATGAACATGTTTTCTGCTGAGCAAACAAATCGTTTGCCCGCCGCCTCAGGTTTAGTCATCGCTAATAATTCAAGCGAAGCTACATCTCTAACGTCAACGACGCCCATATCCCAATTTGGAACAATCGGATACTTACCATTCATCATATCTAGAATTGCACCTACACTGACACCAAAATCTTCCTCTAAAATTGGGCCAAAAACCATTGCCGGCAAAACTGTAGAGAGTTCCATGCCAGAAGTATCTTGTTTCATGAAATCCCAAGCAGCTTGTTCAGCTAAAGTTTTTGATTTTGCATATACATTTGTTGTTTTGCTTTTTGGATCGGTCCAATCTTCTTCATTGAAGACACCTTGTTTGTCGGTACCGTACATAATTGCAGCTACAGAGGAAGTAACGACAACTCTTTTAACTCCAGCTTTTGAAGCAGCTTTTAAAACTCTCAGCGTTCCTTCTACTGCAGGTTTTACCATTTCATCTTCGTCCTTTGGCAACTGCATAGCAATTGGCGATGCTACATGAAGAACATAATCGCATCCTGCCATGGCTTCATCCCAACCTTCATCAGAAGATAAATTTGTTACTTGCCAATCAACCGAAAGATCTGATTTGCCCTCATATTTTTCTAAGCCATTTAAAAGCGTTTGGTTGAGTTTGTTGGTTCTGGATAGGTCTCTTACCGTCGCTTTGACCTGATAACCGGCTGCGGCAAGCTGAATAATACAATGCGAAGCAATAAATCCTGATCCACCTGTTACTAAAACTGTTTCTTTATTTTCCATAATTCATCTTTGGTAATGTTTAATGAAATCATCTTATAATAATTTTTTTAAAACTAACAAAATAATGTCACCGCAAGATTACTGGAAGGCAAATTTAAAACTACTCGCAGTTCTACTCCTTATCTGGTTTATTATCTCTTTTGGTTTTGGCATTGTTCTTTCTGATTTTTTAGACCAATTTTCTCTAGGCGGCTTTAAATTGGGATTTTGGTTCGCTCAACAAGGGAGTATTTATGGTTTCGTTATCCTCATCTTTATTTATGTTTTTGCCATGTATCGGCTAGAAAAGAAAATCAACAAAAAAGAAGAGGAAAATGAGTAGCCAACTTCTGACCTATATTTTTGTTGGTCTATCTTTTGCTTTGTACATTGGTATTGCAATTTGGTCACGAGCCAGTTCTACAAATGAATTTTATGTAGCTGGTAAAGGAGTAAATCCAGTTGCTAATGGTATGGCAACTGCAGCAGACTGGATGTCCGCAGCATCTTTTATTTCCATGGCAGGACTTATTTCTTTTTTAGGAAAAGATGGGGCTGTTTATCTTATGGGTTGGACTGGCGGATACGTTCTACTTGCCTTGCTTTTAGCTCCATATTTAAGAAAGTTTGGCCAATACACTGTGCCAGATTTTATTGGTACAAGATATTATTCGAAGACAGCGCGACTAGTTGCTGTTTTGTGTCTGATTTTTATTTCATTTACCTATGTTGCAGGCCAAATGCGAGGAGTTGGGATAGTTTTTTCTAGATTTCTAGAAGTTGAAATAAACGTTGGCGTTATTATTGGGATGATAGTCGTCTTCTTTTATGCAGTCTTGGGTGGCATGAAAGGTATTACTTATACTCAAGTTGCACAATATTGCGTAATGATATTTGCCTACCTCGTTCCTGCAATTTTTATTTCAATATTGATTACTGGAAATCCCATTCCACAATTGGGATTTGGCGATACCTTGGTAAATAGCTCGACTTATCTTCTAGACAAGCTTGACCAGCTATCTGTTGATTTAGGCTTTAATGCTTATACGGAAAATACCAAATCAAATATTGATATTTTTTGCATCACTGCAGCCTTGATGTTTGGTACAGCTGGTCTACCGCATGTAATAGTAAGATTTTTTACGGTTCCTAAAGTCAGTGATGCAAGAAAATCCGCTGGTTATGCCTTAGTCTTCATAGCTTTGCTTTATACAACAGCTCCTGCAGTTGCAGCCTTTTCAAGGGTAAATTTCATAGAGTCAATACAAGAAAAAAGCTATATAGATTCTCCTGATTGGTTTAAGAATTGGGAGAATATTGGCCTTATCGCCTGGCAAGACAAAAATGAAGACGGCTTCATTAATTATTCTGCTGGTAAACCTTTCGAAGGAAGTAGGCCAATTTTCTCAAATGGCACTGGTACTCAAGGAGAACGAGAAATAGAAAATACTCCCATTAATGATAATTCAAATGAAGTTTATATCGATCGAGATATTATGGTTTTAGCTAATCCTGAAATAGCTAAGCTGCCAGCATGGGTTATGGCTTTGGTTGCTGCAGGCGGATTAGCTGCAGCACTATCTACAGCGGCAGGACTTCTTTTGGTTATTTCTTCTTCCATATCTCATGATTTACTTAAAAAAACTTTCATGCCAAAAATAAATGAAAGACAAGAATTATTCTATGCAAGATGCTCTGCCGCGGTAGCAATTCTTATCGCAGGACTTTTTGGTATTTATCCGCCAGCTTTTGTGGCGCAAGTTGTTGCTTTTGCCTTTGGCTTAGCTGCTTCAACAATTTTTCCAGCTCTGCTTTTAGGTATATTTTCTAAAAGATTGAATAAAGAAGGAGCGATAGCAGGCATGTTGGCAGGATTATTGTTTACTGCTAGCTACATCATTTATTTTAAATTTCTGTTTAGTGAACTCGATTCCAGCTCTTATTGGCTATGGGGCATCTCTCCAGAAGGAATAGGTTTTCTCGGGATGATTATTAATTTTGCAGTTGCGGCACTGGTTTCATCGGTGTCAAGCAAGCCACCAATTGAAGTAGCGCAGATGGTTGATAAAATAAGATTGCCATGACAATCATAAAATTTTTAACTCTAATCTCTTTCTTACTCATTTCCCCTTTATCTTTTTCTGAAAGTCAGGAAAAAAACTACCAAGCACGTCTTCAAGATGTCATGAAGGCAAGAAAGCTTATGGATAGAAAAAGAGAAAGAGACGAGATTAAAGATCTTGCTCAAGAATTAGCTCAAGAAATTCTAATTATTGATACTCATTTAGACACTCCCATTCAATTGTATATGCAGCAGAATAAAAATGGATCCTATGAAGACATCACAAAGGCTTCTTCCTTGCACTTTGATTATGATCGGGCTGTCAGTGGAGGACTAAATGTACCTTTTTTTGTTATTTTTACTCCGCCATCTGCAGAAGAAAAAGGTACAGCCTTTGAAATGGCAGAAGAAATTATTCAGATTCTTGAAGATATCATGAATAAAAATCCCAATAAATTTAGATTGGTGAAGTCTCCCGAGGAAATTTCAAACGATAAAGGTATCATGCAGGTTGTTTATGGTATGGAAAATGGCGCACCAATAGAAAGCAAGCTTTCAAATATAAAATTATTTTCCGACATGGGCATCAGTTACATTACTTTGGCACATTCGAAAAGCAATCATATTTCAGATTCCTCTTATGACGAAAATAAAAATTGGGGTGGCTTAAGCCCTTTCGGGAGAGAAGTGGTTACGGAAATGAATAAGCAAGGGGTAATGATAGATATAAGTCACGTATCTGATGACGCCTTTTATGAAGTTTTACGCTTAACAAAGACACCTGTTATTGCTTCTCATAGCTCATTACGGCATTTCGTACCCGGCTTTGAGAGAAATGTTTCGGACGACATGTTGCAACAATTGGCCAAAAACGAAGGCGTTATTCAAATTTGTTTCGGTTCTGAATTTATCGCTGAAAAGAAAAAATATCCAAAACTTGTTGTCACTGTTCAGGATGTTGCTGATCATATAGATCGAGTAAAAAATTTAGTTGGCGTTGATCACGTTGGAATTGGTTCCGATTACGATGGCTGGCGAAATTTTCCTGTTGGCTTAGAGGATACTTCTACTTATCCAAATTTAATTGAAGAGCTTTTAAAAAGGAATTATTCAAAAGAGGAAATCAAACAGATCTTTGGAGGAAATTTATTGAGGGTTTGGCGAGAAGTAAAAAAATTCTCAGACTCTTGATAGAAAAATCTCATTTGCTATATTGAACCTCCAAAATATTTTTTTAAGGAGAGAAAAAATGAAAAAACTTTTAATTTTAATTGTAACTTTTGTTGCAAGCGCTGCTTATGCAGTACCTGCAATGAACGTTTTTACAATCAATACCTCCGACCCAATGGGTTATATGGAATGGGCAAGAAAAAGCGCTCCAATCACAGCTCCTCCGTCAAACGCATCTGCCTCAGGCGTATGTTTGGCTACAGCCGGTGCTGAAGAATTTGGCGATATGTACTTTTTCAATCTATTTGATAGCAATGTAGATTCTTTAAGTGGAGACTACTACAGCCCTGAGATTGCGGCGGAGATTGCAAAGATTGCAAACAAAAGAACTGTCAGAATGATAGATCATTACACGCCAATGGAGCCTGCTGGAGATGGTTTTGAAGTAGGTTTAACTTACTCAAATTACAATTTGAATGTCTACACAAAAAATCCTCAGGCTTATATGGAAGCTCTCAAGGATTATGAAGCTGCAGCTCAAGCTAATGGTTTTGAAGATGTTACATTAAGCGCCTTTCAAATAAACACTGGAGATTATTCAGGTCAAATTTTGGTTGTCACACAAGCACCAAATGCAAAAAGACTAGGACAATTTCTGGATGCAAGAAATGAAGGCTGGTCCACTTCTTTAGGAAATAGATTTCCAAAACTAAGGAAGCTAAAGAGAGGCATTATGATGAACTGTGAAGTTGTCTACGTAAGGTAATTTTAAGTTAGCTTTTAAAAAGGCGGGTTTATCCCGCCTTTTTTTAATTTCCTAAAAATTCTTTGATAAATTTAATTTCTGAATTGCTAAATGGAGAACCATCTATTCTATAAATATCGTGAAACCATTCTTTTGGTTCAGGCAATTCATCGCCTTCATTTATAAATTCACCTTGCTTCTTTTTTTCTTGGAGCTCTAATATTGTTGACCAGCCAAAATGAGTTTGACTTTTACCTGCTACAAAACCCCAGTTGTAGCAACCGACATTTTCTTTTTTGAAGATGGGAAGTGAGAATTCAAAAGTGGTGCCGAACTCTCTTGCCATATATTCGGTACATAATAATGGCCTTCCAAATTCCTTAAGTCTTTCAATAGTGGGCTCAAGTTTTTCTGCTTCATAAGTATGAAAGGTTATTACATCTGAATTTTCACCATTGAGTTTTAAGATTTCATCACCGATGGCACCATCTAAACAAGCAGTTAGAGGTTGAGAGGGTCTAACTTCGTAAGCCCATTCCCAAGTATATTGAAGTAATTTAAGAGCTTTATCACCAATACCAAATTGGCCAGGTTCATTGTAAATGTCCCACATCAAAATTCTTTCGTCATTTGAATAGTCTTTGAGGACGCCTTGGACAAATTCTTTTAATCTGTTTAATTCCTTTGCATCAATTTTCTTTTCATCAACTTGGTTGACCAATTCCATACCAGGACTTTGTTTCCAACCGGAGTTATGAACTCCTTTGACTGGCAAAGGTTGTTTGCCCAGTTTTGGATAGGGTCGGTGACAATCGTCAAAGAGCACAATAATCGGTTTGATATTTCTTTCTTCACAAATGTCTAAAAATTTTTCAAAAGATTTTTTAAATTTATCTTTTTCTAACCAAAGTAAATCATGCAAATAAACTCTTAATGAGTTGAATCCAAGCTCTTTTGCCCAATCTAATTCTCTTTCAATTGTCTCTTCATCAAAAGTATCTTCTTGAAACATTTCAAGTTGATTGATTGCTGAACTTGGCAAAAAGTTACAACCAACTAACCAAGGTTGTTTTTTATACCAGTTATTTGCTTTTTCCTTAGACCATTGCATCTCTTTAAGTTTAATAAATCAGAATGACAATTGAAAACATATAACAGCCACACACTCCTGAAGTAAGGTTCTTTCTGAGTTTCAAGTAGTCAGGATTAGAAAATTGAGGATTAATTTTGGACTCCAACATATAAAAAAGAAAAAACAGGAAAAACAATAAGGTCATTGCATAAATGAGATCTATCCACGCCAATAAAATTGCTCCAAATCCCAAAAGCGAAAAAGTAATAGCTAGAACCAGATTTTTTTGTGTTGAATCAATTCCCCAAATAATTCCTGATAAAAAAGAAATTATTACTCCTCCATATACGACTAATAATTGAAAAGAAATCTCCTCATAAGTTTCTCCAAGAATCCAAGGCAGGATTGTCAGAGCTGCAAAGGGCAGAAAGCCTAAATAACCTAGGGTAATTTTAGTTTGCATTTATCCATGAGCCATTTTTAACAGAGTCATGAAAAGTATACCCGTTCCAATAACACCAACGATTAGTATTATTAGGTCAACAATAAATACCTGAAAAAGCTTCAGCCAAGATCTTTCTTTTCCTTCTTTGATATCTTGCAATAAATATATAAAAGCACTGATTTTAAAAAGCACGAAAGCTGTTAAGAAGGTTATTCCTCCTAGAATAAATATCCCAAAGCTCATTACGAATTATATTTGTCTAAAGCTTGTATCCCGACTGGCCGTGTTCAGCAACGTCTAGACCTTCTTCCTGAGAATCATCAGAAACTCTTAGTCCGAATATAGACCTAGTGATAAGTAATAAAATTACTGAACCAACCAAAGTGAACAAGCCAACACTGACTGCTCCGATTACTTGCGTTGTCATAAGATCGCTGAAACTTGAACCTTCGTCGTATCCAATTCCGCCATAACTTTCTGCAGTTAAAAATGGAATAAGTAAAATTCCTAACAGTCCACCAATGCCATGAACAGCGAAGACATCTAGAGAGTCATCGATATTGAAAGTTTCTTTTACGATGTTAACCATGTAGTAACAAACTCCACCGGCAATTAAACCGATGATTAAGCCACCCATGGGTCCTACTGATCCACTTGCAGGAGTAATGGAAGCTAAACCGGCAATGCAACCGGTAACTGCTCCAACCAAAGAAGATTTACCAAATTTAACTTTTTCAATGATGATCCAGACAATTGTTGCTGTGGCTGCTGATATGTGAGTCACCAAAATTGCCATACCGGCATCGCCATTCGCAGCCAATGCACTTCCACCATTAAAGCCAAACCAACCAACCCATAACATACATGCGCCCATCATGGTTAAACCTGGGTTATGCGGAGGCTGTACAGAATTTGGGAAGCCATCCCTTGGGCCTAAAAAGAAGGCTATTACTAGAGCAGTTATTCCCGCAGTAAGGTGAACGACAAGTCCACCAGCAAAATCTCTTACTCCCATTTCAAAAAGCCAGCCACCTTCAGCCCAAATCCAGTGGACGACTGGAGCATAAATTAAAATCACCCACAACAAAGAAAAGACGGCTACAAAACTAAACTTAATTCTCTCTGGATATGCTCCAACTATCAAAGCAGGAGTTATGATGGCAAATGTCATCTGGAACATAAAAAATACACTTTCTGGGATATCTCCAGACATGCTATCTCTTGATAAATTAGCTAAAAACAGGTTGCCTAAATCTCCAACATAAGCTCCAGTACCACTGAAGGCAATACTGTAGGCAATTACTAACCAAGCAATCGAACTGATGCATGCAATAGTGAAGCAATGCATCAAAACCGAAAGAATATTACTTGCTCTTACAAGGCCTGCATAAAATAAAGCCAAGCCAGGCAAAGTCATAAATAAAACTAAAGCAGTGGATGTAATTATCCAAGCGGTGTTACCAGTATCCATAAAATATTCCCCTTAATATGTATTATTTAGACTTTATCAAAAAGTATTTTGATCTTTATGTCTAAATTAGTGCAACAAATGCACTGTCAAAGTGCAGTTATGAACTTTCAGGATATTTAGAAAGAATTTTTGAAACTATTTCGTTGGCCAGATCTTGATCATCTAAAGAAGTAGAATTTATTCTGATATTTGCATACCAAACAACCTTATCTAAATCCTCATCAAAAAACTTAACTGATAAATAATTAATTGGAGGAAAGTCATTTGCATAAAATCTATATGAAAAAGGGTCATTTCGATAACCGTAAAAGAAATGCGAAGAGTTAATTTGTTTACGTCTTTCTTTTTCTTTTACTGAAAAGCTTACTTTTAAAGGAGATTGATCATTTTGATCCAATCCAAGCTGGACTAGAGACGAAGACAGGGCTCTTGCGATTCTGTTTATTCTTATAGGGTTTTCTTCTTCATCAGATTCAACTCTAAATGGGTCGGGCTTAAAAATTTTAAAGTCTTTGTATTTAGCGGCAGAGAAAGCTTCGTCGGAATCAACTTTGACTACGAAGCCAGATGCACAAGATGAGAGTAAAACTAAAATGATTAACCTAGCTAACACGGTTGCATTATAACTTTGTTATAGTAATCGAAGAAATTTTTTAAGGAGAGAAAAATGAAAAAAATTATTTTTTTAGTGATGTTTCTGGCTTCTTCGTTAAGCTTTACATCACCAACTTGGATTGAATATTTATTCAAAGTAGACAGCCCTCAAGATGCAGCAAAAATTGTAGCTGCTACAGATAAATTCATGTCGTCAGACTTTGTAAAAAATAATTTTAAAGGATCGTTGCACTTAAATGCTTATATTGCTGGCGGCAAAATAGAAGAGACTCATTCGTATGCAATTCTTCAACCAAGTTTAGCCGAACATGAGATTTGGCTGGCTAAAGTAAGTGATCCAAATAATGAAGAAGTTAGAAAATTTGCTTCTGTAATTAATTCAAACTCTGAAGGAGTTGGTACACGCGTCAACACTTTTATTCAAACTTATGGAAATCCTTCAAACAAAGATACCGTTTGGGCAATTTATCCATTTAGAACAAAACAATCAAATGTTGAAGATATTATTGAAGCAACTGAAGATTTAAATAAAGCAATTAAAGATACATTCCCAGGACAGTTTGGACTTTCAGAAAGAATGGCTGGCGGTGGAATGCAAACTCACCTTTATACTGTAGGTTATGAGTCTTTAGCTGAAATGGAACAATGGGAAGATTCTGAACCTAGGGATGCTGGAGTTTCTCCCTTTGATAAAGAAATGGATAAGTTAGTTGAGTGGCATGAAAGAGAAATAGTAAGAAACATCAGAGTTTATGATTCAGCTATGACTCTTCAAGATTTCGTTGAATAAAATGAAATTTATTACAATAGCTTTTTCCGCTCTCATTTTGGCTGTAGCTTGTAGTTCCGTAGAAGATGAAATGGAAGTTTCATTTTCTAATCTTGGTTCAGAAGAATATCCGCAGATGTTTTATATGGAGTATGTTCCATGCCAAGAAGGGGTTTATTACACAGCGGATAATTTTAGAAACGATGTTTTGCCTGAGTGGCAAGATTTATTGGTGGAGGTCAATTCACCATTGGTATCTGCCTATGGTATCCAGCATGTTCAAAGAATATCTTCTGATAATGAAGATGGCTTTTGGCAATTAATTTGGAATACGAAAGCTGATGCTGAAGCTGCATGGACAGTCTGGAACTCTAATGAAAATGTAGCTGCATGGACAGAAGATACAGCTGAGATTTTGTCTTGTGATGGCGAAAAAAAGTTTTCTTTTGATGCTTATATAGCAAGAGCAAATGACACCTTTGGAGAGTTTGAAGCTTCTAGTTTTACCTCTGAATATTATCAATGCCTTTATAAAGAAGGCAAAGAGGGAGGAGATCTTCGCGAAGTAATTGAAGAGCTAGAAACGTTTTTGGAAAGCGCTAATTCACTTCCAGGGCCATTTAGTTACGTAATTTTAGGACCCGATTATGAAACTAACGAAGTCGACTTTTTCTGGGGGAACTTTTATCAATCGGAAGAAGCAAGGCAAGCCTTTGATGCCGAGTGGCAAAAGCTTGATCCCGATGTTGAGGATAGTTGGAATATGGTGTCAGATTGCGAAGAGCCTAGATATTACAACTCAGGGATAGTTCCTACAAGCTAAAGATTATTTAGTTTTAAAAAAAGCTAAGCAACCTAAAATACCTGGTTCGTCCTCCGTAAGGAGGTCGACCTGGGTCCTTTCTATCAATGGAGAATATTTTGGATTGATTTCCGAAAGAAAATAATTCAGTATTTTTTCTGTCATTAAAATTGGCTTTAGGGTATTTAAAATGGATCCTCCTAAAATTACTTTTTCGCATGAAAAAGATAAAACCAAATCGTTGATAATTGAAATAAGAGCTTTTAGAAAATTTTCTATAATAAAGAAATCATCTTTATCTCCTTTCAAAGCTGAAGATATTATCTTTTCAGAAGAAAGTTTTCTCCCAAATTTTTCTTCGTAAAGCTTCTCGATTCCTGGACCGCTTAAGATATTTTCAAGAGAAAAGAATATTTTGTTATCTCCTAGGTCGAAATTTTCTAACATACTTCTAGTTGGGCTAAAAGTATTTCCAAATTCTGTGGGAATAATTTGATCTTTAATAATTAGAGTCACTCCAAGACCAGTCCCGGGACCGATTAATAAAGTATTCTCACTAGTGGGAGCACCACTTTTAAGGGGCAAAAAACATTCCTGATTCAATTCACTCAAAGACTGGGCTACTGCCTCCCAATCGTTTAAGAGCAAGCACTCTTTTAAGTTAAGCTTGGCCTTTAATTCACTCGAATCAATCAGCAGATTTCTATTTGTTAGATTTATAGATCTCTGATCATTTGGGCCAGCTGCAGCAATAACCAAGTAATCAATTTCATTCTTTTCTTCCTCTAATAATTTTGTGAGAAAGGGAATGAATTCTTCATCGGAAATTTTTTCTTTTGTTATTTCTGATAAGGTGTTTTTTATAAAAGATGCATATCTGACATTTGTTCCACCGAGATCAATTAGTAGCGCGTTCTTCATTTTTTATCTTTGTAATACCTTCGGAACATATGACTGCCGACGGCTACAAAGATAAACCACACAAATGAGAACGTAAAGAAGAATACGTTTGCTAAAAAAGTAGGGTTGTCCATAAGAGGCGCCCATTAACTCAAAATAACTTAAACTTTTAAAGAGGGTAGTGATTTTAATTCTATTAATATTACAATGTATAAATGAAATTTTACCCCCCACATTATTTATTGATTCTTTCTTTATGCATGCTTATCACATGGTACTTTGGAGAATCTTCTCCTCAAAACTTGCTTCTTATTCTCGTTGGACTTGGTTTAATTGGACTGGGATTTTTATTGGCTTTCAATTCAATTGCTAGATTTTTAAGAGCAAAAACCGGTGTTGTGCCTTTTAGTGAGTCTACTACTTTAATTACAGAGGGCTTTTATAAATACACAAGGAATCCCATGTATGTAGGTATGAATTCTTTTTTACTTGGCTTGATGTTGATTTTGCAGAATCCTTTAAATATTTTTTTTCTTATTATCTTTTTCTTTATCGTTAGGAATATGTTTGTTTTTAAAGAAGAGGTGCAGATGGAAGAAACTTTCGGAGAAGATTATTTAATTTATAAAGGAAAGGTAAGACGCTGGTTGTAAAAATCTAGCTGACTGCTTCTTGAGTTACTATTGTCTTAATTTGAGCACCATCTCCCAGAAACCCACTCAATTCATCAAAGAAGTCGTCGGGATCTAGTCCGCATGCTTCAGGAGCTAATACTCCAAATTTAGTAATCTTTTTCTCAAGTAACATTTTCAATCCGCATGCCAATGGATAGCCAGTTGCTGCACCCATAGACATATTTTCTTCAAAACCATCTAGCGTAACAGCAACAATAGTTTCAGTTTCGTTTTTCAAACCCTGAGCCAGTCCATAAACCTCAGGCAGGGAATTTAAAATATCCTTGGGCTTACTCACGTTATTTCTTTCAAGTTGTTCCAATATATTTGCTGCTTTACTCTTTGAGAGCAGCTTTATTTCAATGAAGAATCTAATCATTTTGAAAACAAAAACATTAATTAATTCGTTACCATGCATTAAATTCAAGCTTGTTGAAATGTCTGGATAGTGATGAGGGAAAGTTATTGCTTCAGGATGACCGAAAATACTTGCTTTAAATTTACCTAACTGAGGATATTGAACATTTACTTTTGTTAAGGGCCTTACCATTTTAAATTTTTTATTCATATAAACTTTAACTTGTCCTATCATCTGCTCAATACCATGCTCCATTGCAGCATTGGCTCCCGTTTGAGAACTTTCTTCTTCTGGTTTTGCCCCTGAGATATCCCAGCCTGTATAAACATTTGAAACTTTATCCAACTCGTTCATAGCTTTTAAAGCAAGCATATTAGTTATCCCTGGACTGGCTCCTAACCCTAAAATAGCAATCTTGTTTTTTTCCTCGGCTAACTTATTTAGGGAAAACATTTTTTCAGTTGGCTCCCAGTCGTCACATATATCCAAATAATGACAATTTTGCTCCAACGCAATCCCTAAGATTGGGTAAGCAAGCTTAAAAAATGGTCCTGTGAGATTAAGAACTACGTCTGCGGAAGCTGTAACTTTTCTAAGAGAATCTTTGTCCAAAACATTTAGGCCTATTCCGGTAATCCTGTCATCGTTAAAGGATTTAGCATAATCAGAAGCAGCATTTTCGTTTATATCGGCGATAGTTACAGAATCAATTCCATCTATAGAGCTGACTGCCGAGGAAGCAAATCTTCCCATGCCACCACTACCTCCTAAAACTAAAACTTTCATCAATAAGTATTAAACATGAGTAAAGTATATTTTCAAAATTTTTTAAAAATTGATAAATTTAAGTTTAAATGCAAAAAGATTTAACAAATCGGAGAAAACTATATGACTAATAAAATCATAGATGACCCAAGAATAGATCCACGAATTAAAGAACAATTTAAAGATATAAACTTTCCTGAGGTATTGGTTGAAAGCTCTTCTAGAGAAGAAATGCTTTCTAAGGTGAATACTGAAGAAGGCAAAATGGAACTCATGATGTATGAAGCTGTTTTTAATGATCCAAGGCTCGATGACGCAATTTCATCGGACGGACTTAAAAATGAAACCATTGAAATCGAGTCGCAGCCAGATGCCAACAAAATAAAACTTTTAAATATACGACCTGATAATAATGATGTACTACCTTGCGTTTACTACATTCATGGCGGCGGTATGGAGATTGGCTCATGTTTTTATAAGCTATACCAAGCCTTCGGTAGATTGATTGCTCATCAAAATGTTTCAGTAATTATGGTAGATTTTAGAAATGCTAGAGTGCCATCTTCAGCCCCAGAAGTAGCGCCTTTTCCAGCGGGCTTAAATGACTGCGTTTCAGGCTTTGATTACATCAAAACCAATGCTAAAAAACTTAATATAGATTCGGAAAGAATTGTTATTTCAGGAGAAAGCGGTGGCGGAAATTTAACTCTTGCGACGGGAATGAAATTATCTCAAGCAGGCAGATCTAATGAAGTTAAAGGTCTTTATGCTTTATGTCCTTACATAGCAGGAATTTGGCCATTACCTGAAAATCCTTCTTCTACAGAGAATAACGGCATCATGCTTGATTTGCATAATGATCACGGCGCTGTGGTTTATGGTATTGAAGAATGGGAAAAGCGTAATCCTCTCGCCTGGCCAGGTTTTGCTAAAGAGGAAGATGTAAAGGATTTACCCAAAACTTTCATAAGCGTTAACGAGTGTGATCCTCTTAGAGATGAGGGTATAAATTTTTATAGATTGCTCAGAAGGGCGAACGTTGAAGCTCAGTGCAGGGTGTTATCTGGAACCATTCATGGAACAGATACCATGGTGCTCTCTTGTCCAGAAGTTAGCTTGGAAACGGCAAGAAGTATTGCTGCCTTTACTGGAGATTAATTAAAAAATATTAATTAGCCAGATAAGTAGATAGTGCCCTATGAATCCATAGATGCTGATTGCAATAATTGGTTTGTTGGAAAGCCCTTTTTCTTTATTAAATAAAATCGCATATACAAAAAGTGGAATGTAGAAGAACAAGGAGCTTACCATTCCTGGGCTAAAAGTATTTTGCGCTGTTGAAATACCAATGTGAAAGCTTGCGTTTGCCATGGTAAGAGCATTATTAAAAAGAAAAATTATTCCAAATATTTTTTCCGATTTAGCTCTCGATATGACTATTGCTGGTAACAGAATCAGATAAGGCGTCAGGTTTAGCAAAGTAACTTCCATTGGTGAAATATCCATTCCATTTCTAAATGCCCAATTTAAAAAATGGTAGTAATCGCCAAATAAAAGAGGGGATAAAACGTACTCTTCAAACTGATGAGTAGAAAGCGCTAACAAAGGTAAAAGGGCAAGCAGATACTTGCTCTTAGCTCGATAGAGATAAATACAAATTCCTAAAAAAATGAAAAAAGAAATTGTAAAAAAGTTTTGCATCAGCAAAACTAGAGGCGCATTAAATGTTGTACTCATTAGACTACAATACCCCAAATTCTCGTCATGAACCAAAAACAACCCATGCCGCCAATTCCATAAGTTACAAGACTTCGAAATAGTCTTTTAAGATCAATTTTATTAAGTAAGAAAATAATTATCCCCACAACCGGAATAATCATAAGCTGACCGATTTCAATGCCTATGTTGAAGAACAATAAAGATAGGAAAAGTTGATCATTAGCTATTCCGATCTCTGATAAAGCCCCAGCAAAACCAAATCCATGTAAAAGACCAAAGCCAAAAGCCATCAACCATGGTCTTTTTATTTCACTCTCTGCCTTAGTTAATTCATATGCCAAATAAATAATTGTTAATGCAATTAGAGCTTCAGTACTCGCTGAAGGAAGTTTAAAAATATCCAAGACAGAAATTGCCAGGGTAATACTATGTGCCAAAGTAAATGCTGTTATTGTCTTAAACAACGGTATAAATCCTGAAATTAAAAAAATCAGACCTAAAACAAACACGATGTGATCAATTCCACCGAGTAGATGTTCCACTCCCAAATAAAAATAACCAGTTGGATAAACTTGTCTGTCTTCAGGAATAACTATTTCTGGAGCTTTGAGATTCATCAAGCCTTCAAATCTTTCCCCATCGAAATGATTTACCGTCACCAAGGCATCATTAAGAATGCTCAGACCACTTACTTGAATTGCTTTTCCCTTTAGAGATTCAGTACATTTCAAATTTATTTTTTCCGAGATGTATTTCCCTTGCCTAAAGGGCAGTTCTTTTTCAATTTCACAAATTTCTGGAAAAGTAAGCTCGGGAGAAGTGCCAAGGTTTTTTATTGGCGTCATCCAAAGGGCTTCGTATTCAAGCTCTTTGGTTTCATCTACTAATAAATGAGCAGGATTGAATTCATGAGCAAAAAAAGCGGATGAAAAAAAGATAAAAAATGAAACTAAAACTTTAGTCATTAAAGAGGTATTTTGGATTAATGATTACTTGATATTTATCTCTTAATTCGAACAAGTAGGAATCTAAAGTTTTTTGTTTTTCCTCCAAATAAAAATCAACTTCTACCTTTTCTTTTACTTGATTCAAACTGGGAGTAACGCTTTCAACTTTATTGAGTAGCTTAACAGCATGAAAGCCATATGCTGATTCAACCGGGCCTAGCCAGGTATCGAAAATGAGCTCTTCAAAAACTGCACTAAATTGATTACCAAAATCTCTTTGTATCTCAAATCTAGATTTTTCAACAAAATTTTTCCCCAGCATGAAAGGGTCGCTTTTAGGCAAAGAATCCTCATTATGATGAATAGTCTTTAAAGCTTCTTCTGATCTTCGCTTGCCATTTCTTTCCGAAGAAAAGTAAAGATGAGTAAAAGTAAATCTTTCAGGAAAAATATATGACTCTAAATTTTTCTCAAAAAATTTCTGAAGTTCATCTGGTTTTGGAGGAGCAATTGAAGTTTCTTCTCTTAAAAACGATATTTTTTGAGCAAGTCTTCTTTTAATTATCCGATCTTCTAGATCAAGATTTAATCTCAAAGCTTCTCGGTATAGAATCTCTTCTTTGATTACGTCATCAATGATGTTTTTGATGTCAGTTCTGGTTGGCGATCTACCAACCTGTAATTCCCAAGCGTATATCAAGCTTTCAATTTCTTGATCGGAGATAAAAATATTTAGCTCATCCTCGTCATAATTGAAAACTAAGTCCAATATTAAGATGACAATACCTATTACAAAAAAAGCTAATACTTTCTTCATTTGATGTATCTGAAATTATTGAAGGTTGGGCGGTATTTTAAATCCACCTCTCAAATCTCGAACGATTTTAGCAACTTCGATACAAGTCTTATCTTCTAAATAAGGACCCGTTATCTGCATGCCAATAGGTAGATTTTTTGAAGACATCCCTATGGGAACGTTCGTGCTAGGCAACCCAGCCGAAACTGCTGGACCAGCCCATAGAGTTGCTCTGAGATATTCATCATCTTTACCATTTATAGTCAGCTTTCTTTCATGAACGGGATTGTGGTTATGCTTAAAAGCATAAGTAATTGAGGTAGGACATAAAATCACATCGTATGTTTTGAAGAACTCTCTCCACTTCTGACGCATATTTTGTCTCATGGCATTTACCACTACCCAGTCCGCATGTTTTAAAACTGATCCTCTGGCAACTTTGGCAAGTTCTGACATGTCGTTTGGATCTAAATCTTCATTCAACTTAGCAAGTGTTTCAAATGTTTCTTGCGGAGAGCCAGCAAGCATCAGAGGATTTAAAAGCTGACTAAAAATTTTGTCGATTTCTTTAAAGCTCATCGGCAGGCTCGCAGTTTCAACTTGAGCACCAGCATGTTTTAAATCATCTGCTGTTTCTTTAATTAAATTTGCTATTTCGTCATCCACTTCAGCATAAGGTTCATCCGGCCAGACGGCAATTTTAAGTTCCTTAATTTTTTTTGTTCTGGCTTTTGGCAATTTAATCTTCCAAGCCGGACTATCCTGTTCTTGGGCTGCAACCAAAACATTTAATGCAATTTCTAAATCTTCTGGAGATCTAGCAAGAGGCCCAGCTACTGATAAACCATTACCAGTTGATATTGAACCGGGCGGAGGAGGCATATGGCCAACCTCGGAAATGATGTTGTAACTTGGCTTGTGTCCAAAAAGCCCACAGAAGTGAGACGGTACTCTTATGGATCCGCCAACATCAGAACCAAGTTCTAAAGGCGTCATACCCGAAGCCAAAGCTGCTGCAGAGCCTCCCGAAGATCCGCCGGGAGTTCTTTCCAAATCCCAAGGATTATTCGTGGTGCCATAAATTTTATTGAAGCTTTGTAAATCTGAAGACAGAAAAGGCACATTGGTTTTGCCAAAAATGATTGCTCCTGCATCAACTAATCTTTGAACTGCCTCTGCGTTTCTTTTTGGAATGTTGTCTTGCCAGGCAGGATTCCCTCCAGTCGAAACAATGCCTTCCACTTCAAAAGCATCTTTAATGGTCATGGGTAAGCCATGTAAAGAACCCAATTTTGATTTAGAAGCTATTTTTTTGTCTGCTTCTTTGGCTTTTTCTAAAGCTCTTTCTGTATCTAATGCGACTACTGCATTGATTGATGGATTTACTGCTTCTACTTGTTTTAAAAAAGACTCAAGAACTTCTTGAGCAGAGACTTCTTTTTGTTTTATCTTTTTAAGAATCTCATGCGCATTTTCAAAAATCATTATGCCAATTAACTCTCTATTTAATATCAGTTAGAATTTAACGGTTCTTCAGTTTCTTGAACATTGTCCATTATCGATCTGATTGTAAAAACTCCTCCAGGATTTGGAACGTTTGGAATGTACCATATAGGACTAGACCAAGCTCGTTCTTGAAAAGTCTTAGGTAAATCTTCTCTAGGTTTTAATCCTACTTTGATTGCATCCCAAGTGGTCCAAGGACAACTAGGGTTTTCTAGAACTCTTACGTAGTAAAAAGCCTTTTCGTTTTTATTGAAGTCAGGGTCTGTCCAAACAGTCTTGAGTTCAGCCGATCCTACATCATTAGATATTTCACAAGTTTCAGTATTTACCGTAGCGCCATTATCTGGACATCTATTTGTAACTGGATTGACTTTAGCACCGTTGGAACAAACTACGTCATAGACAACTTCTTTTGGCTCAGCGTCAAATTGATTTATTGTACCTTTGATAATTTGAACTCTTTGCAGCGGCGCTCCGTTTTTTGCTCTTTGAGCCCAAACGAAAAAGTTAGGAACATTACTGCCTTTGGAAACTAAGTCTGAACCCATAGGGACACCGTTGCGATAAGCCTCGCTGATGACGTTTTCACTATTAAGGTCTAACTCATTCATACGATAGCCGCCAAAAAAACGAACTGAAATCCTATTCCCACTCGTAGCAAAAGTTTCTTTTCTTCTTAAGGCACTGAAAATAGATTCTCGAGTGTTTTCTTCAGCCCAGACAGCAGCCAAGCCCGATGCACCCCATTGAGTAAATCCGGACTCTAAATAAGATCCTTCTTGACCTTCGTATATTTCAATTGGTAAACCCGTATCACCAAAATTACTCTGACGCCCTAAAATCGTTTGTTGATAATCAGTTACTGGTACCGAGCCTCTTCCTTCGGGCGTAGCATCGATGATTCCAATTTTTGACCAAAAATTTGATTCGTCATAAGAAGAAGCTGCAGTATGAGTATCGGAAGAGCCAATTAAACCAAATTTATAAGGATTTCCTCGATCTTCCCATTCAAGGACCATACCTCTAAAAAAAGCATCCCTTACATAACCACCTGCAGGTAAAGAGTAAGTTCTAGGAAAGCTTCCTACCCTTGAATTCATGATGCCAAAATCTGCCCATTCATCATTAGGTGATAAAAGAGGGTGAGTATCGCTTGTACCTTTAACTTGAGTCATTTCCACAATAGGTTCATTCCTCATTCGCAATGCAGAGTATTCTTTATCAATAGGAGAGCCATCAAATTGTTCCACTTCAAACATTTGCCCATTTGAACCATTTGAATTATGCGGCATTGCAAGAGAGTCTATCCCTTTGTCTCTGAGCTTATCCATCCAAACCCATAAATCTTCTGGATTAATAGAGTCAATTCTAGTCCATGGTCTTTCAGGCGCTTTAGAGCCTTCAAAGATTACATTTCTGTGTAAATTTCCATTTTCTACATCCGTAGAAGTTGTAAATTCATACCCAATAAAGGTTGTAAAATTTCCTGGATCATTATGCTCATTAGCAGCTCTTGCTACATCTGCCCAAGATGATTTATGCGTTTCATCATCAAAAGACTGTATGGCTAATGAAATGTGATTGGATAAAAAAGCTTGAATAAGTTTTGGATGATACCAAGGATAAGGATTTGCGATTGCTTCAATGGCACCTCTAAAGCTACCAAGTCTATATGCAGAAGACTCCAGAGTTTGATTTTCAGGAGCATTTATATTGTGGTAAATCTCTGCACCAGGAAGAGTAGATGCATAGGTTGAAGTATCAGCCCAAGCTTGGATCATTCCCAGAAAAAAGCCATGATCAGTAACCGCATAAAAATCTAGCGGTTCTCTTAGCGTCATGTCAAAACCTAAAGCATGCTTAATGGTTTCACCTTTAGCATATCTGTAAGCATCATCAGGAGAGGCGGTTGTACCAAATACGTAAGCATCGAACGAATATCTTGTATGAACGTGAAGGTCGCCATAATAGGCATTTCTTAATTCGTTAAAGTCTTTGCTGGGACCAGGTGCAGGTTTATCTGCAATAGAAAAATCTACTACTTCCAAAGAAGTATCCGTACATCCAATAAAAATCAATGACATGAAAATTATAGCAATGATATTTTTTTTCATATTCTCTCCCTAAGTGATAATTATCTTAATGCAATCAAAGTAAAACTTCTAATTTAAATCCGAAACGTTTATGTCTTCTGTGCCAACAGGCAAGACAACGAAAGTTCCATCTCTAGATAAGGTCCAATCTGTTCTTATTTCATCAACACCTCTGACAAAAACATTCTCCATGATTCCGTTTCGTGGAGCTGGAGTAAGGTGATAAAAAATCAGGTGTCCAACATTTGCCATATTAGCTAGTTTCGCTGCCTCCACTGGCGTCATGTGATAAGTCTTTATGTCTTCAAGTACCTTTACTAAGGGTTGATTTGGATCTCGTTCTAAAAGTGCTTTTTGCATTATATTAATAATATGATTTGCTTGAGCCTCAGCAATTAAAACATCAGCATTCTGAGAATTAAGAGCGACATTTTCATCGTAAGAAGTATCTCCTGTTATGACTAACGATCTTCCTTTGTAGTCAAAACGATAACCCAGGGCAGGCTCAATTGGTTCATGCGTCACTTTAAAGGCCGTTATTTTTAAACCGTTTTCGTTGTAAATGATTGGATTGCTTAGATCTACAATGGTTGTTTCAAAACCAACAGACTTAATTGGTGCAAGAGCCTCACCATGATGTTCATTTCTAAATCCATAGTCTAATTTATATGCCATTTCAAAGCCTGCAGTTACTAAATCAGTACCTTCAGGACCATAGACTGGAAGTGCTTTTGGACGCCCTGGTAACCAAGTTGCCAAATGAAGATCGGCTAAGTCTGAAATATGGTCGGAGTGTAAGTGAGTGAATAGTACAGCTTTGATTTGATTTGTTGGGACACTGTATTTCCCCAAATTAACGTTACCCCCGTCACCTATATCAACGATAAAAATATCTTCTCCTGCTTTTACAGCAACACAAGTTTGCGCTCTTCCAGGAGACGGCAAAGGCGAGCGGGATCCACAAATCAATGCACTAAGCGCATCTTCTTCAGGAAATGGACTTTCGGCCGTAGCTAAATTAGAAACAGCTGTCTTTATGACTAAATCTTGTACAAAAGGAATTCTTAGAGAAACAAAAACAATTAGTAATAAGACAAAAATGACGCCTAAAATTTTCCAAATTTTCATAAATGCTCCATACTTAAGAATTGTAAATATACTAAAATAAACTAACTATTGACAGTATGCATGTCAAAATAAATTTTCGAGAAAAGATGACAAAAATTAACGAACCATTAACCCTTCCTTGCGGACAACTTATCAAAAATAGAGTTTGTAAAGCTGCTATGACAGAACGAATTGCCTTGGGCAATAATTTCACTAACGAAAAGCATATTGAGCTTTATAAAATGTGGGGCGCTGGCGATATCGGCATCTTACTTACTGGTAACGTCCAAGTGCATCGAGACAATTTAGAAGGTCCGGCTAATGTTGCAATTGAGGAAGATACTTATAAAGAACAAATGCCGATGCTAAAAAATTGGGCCGAAGCTGCAACTTCGGAAGGCAGTAGATTATGGATGCAAATTTCTCATGCAGGGAGACAGACCCCTGGTGAGATTAACATGAACCCAATGTCTCCATCAGACGTGCAATTGAAAATTCCAGGTAGAAAATATGGAAAACCTATCCCTATGACTGAGGAAGACATTCAAGATGTCATCAATAGGTTTGTTTTTACCGCAAAAATTGCCAGAGAATCAGGATTTGATGGCATCCAGTTACATTCCGCACATGGTTATCTTTTGTCTCAATTTTTATCTCCCGATATCAATCATAGGACAGACGCATGGGGCGGTTCATTAGAAAACAGAGCTAGAATCCACCTCGAAATTATTAAAAAATGCAGAGCAGAAGTTGGTAATGATTTTGCGATTTCCATAAAAATGAATTCTGCAGATTTTCAAAAAGGGGGTTTTTCTCCAGAGGACTCCATTCAGGTAGCAAAATTGTTTAGCGATTCAGGGATAGACAATATTGAAATTTCTGGAGGAACTTATGAGCAACCAAGATTATTGGGTTTGGACAAGGTTAGTATCAATCCAAAGAGAAGCGAAAACAGAAGGGAAAGCACCATTGCTAGAGAGGCATATTTTCTTTCTTATGCTGAAGAAATAGCAAGGGTTGTGAATATTCCATTGATGGTAACCGGTGGATTTCGAACTAAAGCGGGCATGGAAGCAGCGTTAGCAGACGGAGCCTGCGAAATAGTTGGAGTTGGTAGACCTCTTTGTGCTAATCCCTATGCGATTAAAGAATTATTAGCTGGACAGATTAACGAATTACCAAAGTATGAAAAAACTTTATCAATTGGCCCTTGGTGGTTATCACCGACTAGTCCTTTTAGATTGATTCAGGCAATTAATGCTTTTAGCGCTCAAGCCTGGTTTTACCAACAAATCAAAAAAATGGGTAAAGGGTTAATGCCGGATTTAAATCTTAAACCTTGGAAAGCATTTAGAGAGGATGCTAAAGCCGACCAAGAAGCCACAAAAGAATATCAAAATTTTTAATTCAAATTTAAAAGGAGCTCAAAAAATGAAAGTAGAAAATAAAGTGATGCCAAATGAAAAACAAATGGAAGAGTTTTTAGAAGAAGGTCATGATGGGCCTATATTTATGGTTAATCTCTTGAAGTTTAAAGAAAAGGCAGAATATCCTGACAAACGAGAAACTGACCTTACTGGCAGAGAGGCTTATGCAATCTATGGCAAAGAAGTGGTAGAACATCTTGAAAAAGTGGGTGGCAAACCCATTTTTGGTTCAGATGTAACGAGGCTTATGTTGGGCGAGGTGGAAGATCTTTGGGACCAAGTTGCTATTGCTATGTACCCAAACAGAAAGGCGATGTTGAAAATGATTTCAGACCCTGATTACATTGAAAGCGCTCAACATAGAGTGGCTGGTTTAGCTGGTCAATTAAATATTGAAACAAAGGTTAGAAATAATGAAGGTTTTTAAAATTTTAGGACTTATAGGCCTTGTAGTTTTTTCCTTTTCTCTGCAAGCAGCTAAATATGACAAAAAAGTTGATCCCACAGAGCTTTATGAGAAAGCAACCAATCATTTAAAAAATGAAGAGTATCGCAAAGCCTTAAGAGTTCTTGGCAAATATACAAAATCAAAACCAAAAGATGCTGATGGTTGGACGCTGTATGCTTTCACTCAAAGAAAGCTAAAAAATTACAAGAAAGCAGAAGCCAATTACGAAAAAGCTCTAGAGTTAGATCCTGAAAATAAAATTGCTTTAGAGTATCAAGGAGAATTATTTGTTGAAACGGAACGCCTAGGACTGGCTCAAGTCAATCTGAATAAACTCAAAGAATTGTGTCCTACTTCTTGCGATGAACTTGAACAATTAAGAAAGTACATCGATCAAGAAGCTGAAAAACTTCTGTGATAATTTTAGATGGCAGCATGGGCAATGAATTGCTCAAACGAACCAATAAGCCCGCCTCTGGTTTATGGTCAGCGCAATTTCTTATTGACTCGCCAAATCTAGTAAAAGAAGTGCATCAGGCTTATGTTGATGTGGGTGCAAAAGTGATTACCACTAATACTTATTCAACCATCCCTAGTTATCTGAAAAAGGAAAATAAAACACACTTAATGAAAGACCTGATAAGGAAAGCTGGTGCTATAGCTCGCGAAGTAGCTGATGCCAATAATCAAGAAATTTTAGTTGCAGGTAGTTTGCCGCCTCTTGATGAAAGCTATCGACCTGATTTGGTGCCAAACGAAAAAGAATCCATTCCTGTTTATGAAGAATTAATCGAAGAGCTTAATGCTTTCGTTGATATTTTTTTATGCGAGACTGTTTCTTCGATCGCAGAAACTTCGAATATTTTAAAGGCAGTTAAAAACAGAGCTAAGCAAGATAAAAAAATTTGGCTTTCATGGACTTTATTGGAAGATAAAAATGGCAGACTAAGAAGCAAAGAAACCATTGAAGATGCTTTTAAGCTTGCTGAAAGTTTTAATCCTGACGCTTATCTTTTTAATTGCACTGACCCGATTGCGATTACTGAGGGTATTAAGAAGTTATCCAATCTTACGGATAAACCAATTGGCTGTTACCCAAATGTTTTTGGAGTTCCTTTCAACTGGACCTTAGACAACGATGTAGAAATAGATCCTAGAAATTTATCCATTGAACAATTCATTGAATATAAGAATCTTTGGGATAATCTTGGAGCATCTATCATAGGTGGATGTTGCGGGATAGGACCAGATTACATAGAAGCCATTGCATAAAAAAATTCCCTAGAAAACGAAATGCTTCCCAGGGAATTTATTACTTTTTTTAGGCTCTTTAAGCTACAAATTGAGAGAGTCTGCTTTTAATAATTTCTTCAGCATCGGAAACTATTCTTTCAACCAGCTCTTTACAAGTAGGAATGTCGTGAATCAGTCCTGCAACCATTCCACAACTCCAAGCGCCAGCATCCATGGTGCCATCTTGCATGATTTTCGGATACACGCCTGCCACTTCATCCATGATGTCTGTGATTTGGATTTCATCGCCTAAAGCTTTCTCCTTTTCAAGAATCTTTTGAACTGCATCATTAGCTAAAACCCTTTCAGTATTTCTCAAAGGCCTCATAATCAATTCGGTGTCCAATTCAGAGGCAGCAACTAATGCCTCTTTGACGTTTTGGTGTACTGGAGCTTCTTTCGTTGCTATGAATCTTGTCCCCATGTTAATACCATCTGCACCCATAGAAAGGGCAGCTGCAAGTTGTTGGCCATTACCCATACCCCCTGAAGCAACAAAAGGAATGGAAAGTTCCTCAGCCGCTCTTGGTAGAAGAATCATGTTTGGAATGTCATCTTCTCCAGGATGACCGCCACATTCAAAACCATCAACACTAACAGCATCACAGCCAATTTTTTCTGCTTTCAAGGAATGTCTAACGGAAGTACATTTGTGTATGACTTTTATGCCAGCGCCTTTAAGGTCAGGCATGTAAGCTTCAGGACTTCTTCCTGCAGTTTCAACTATTTTTACTCCACCTTCGACAATCGCTTGTATGTAACCTGGATAATCAGGTTCTTGAAAGCCAGGCAAGAAAGTTAAGTTCACCCCAAAAGGTTTGTCTGTCATTTCGTGACATTTTGCAATCTCTTTAGCTAGGTCATCAGGAGTTTTTTGGGTTAGACCTGTAATGATTCCTAGCCCGCCTGCATTGGCAACTGCAGAAGCCATTTCTGCAAAACCTACGTAGTGCATTCCTCCTTGAATAACTGGATGTTCAATATCGAACATTTCGGTGATTTTTGTTTTTATCATTTTTTCTCCCTAATAAATTGAAGGTTTAATTTAAAGCCCGCAAAGCTTTTTGTCCACCAAAAGGCTATATTTTTAAGCCCAAGACGACTTGATCATATCAGCTGCTTTTTCACCAATCATGATGGTTGGTGCATTTGTATTCCCTCCAACCAAGGTTGGCATGATGGATGCATCAACAACTCGAACATTTTCCAAAGCATGAACTTTAAGTTCATGATTCACTACACTCATGTCATCAGTACCCATTTTACAAGTTCCCACTGGATGATAGACGGTGTCTGCTCGAGCACGCATTGCAGCCTCAATATCTGCATCGCTATTGATATCAACCGGATCTTGTACTTTTCTGGTAAATGGCCTTAAAGGCTCAGCATCCATGATTTGCATCATCTTTCGATAACCTTTAATCATGATATCCATATCCTCTCTCTCAGAAAAAAACTTGGGATCAATTTTTGGCGAATCGAAGGCATCTTTTGATATAAGAGTCACCTCACCAGTGGATTTTGGCCTCAATAAACAAACATGACAACCAAGACCATGACCAAAAGCAATGGTTCTGCCATGGTCTATTATTTTTGCCAGCACAAAGTGCAGTTGTATATCTGGAATTTCCAAGCTTTCATCGGTTTTAATAAAACCCCCAGCTTCGGCTACCGTTGAAGTCATCTGCCCCTTTCTAGTAAACAGATATTTTAAAAGTTCAAATGGCTGACGATACAAAAGCGATTTGAATGAGAAGCCCAATAAATCCGTATCGTTTACCGGATGATTGGTAATATAGTCGATGTGATCTTGTAGATTTTTTCCCACTCCAGGAATGTTAAAGATGGTATCTATTCCATGCCTGTTTAGTTCTTCTGTAGGTCCTATGCCAGAGCGCATTAAAATTTGTGGTGACCCGAAAGCTCCCGAAGAAACAATTACTTCGCGGCGGCATTTCAAATGAATTATATTTTTTTGTTCATCAAAACAATCCACACCAGTTGCTTTATTGCCTTCAAAAATAATTCTATCTACTTGGGTATCAGTTAGGACTGTAAGGTTCGGTCTATCTAAATTTGGTGTTAAATAAGCTGCAGCAGCACTCCATCTTCTACCTTGTTTTTGGGTTGTGTGGTAGTAACCAATGCCTTCTTGTTCCGCACCATTAAAATCCTGATTTTCTTTGTAAAATTTTGTACCCGCTTCAATAAAGTAATCTTTATATTTTGATCTATTCTCTACAGCGGTAACATTCAAAGGACCATTCTGTCCGTGAAAATCATCATCGACCAATTCGTTGTGTTCTGCTTTTTTAAAGTAAGGTAATACTTCATCGTAAGACCAACCAGAATTTCCAAGTTTTGACCAATAATCATAATCCCAACGATGTCCTCTTACATACAACATTGCATTTATTGAGCTCGATCCGCCCAATGTTTTTCCTCTAGGTTGATAACCTTTTCGATGTTCTTCAGGTTCATCTTTCATGGTGTGGGTTTGACCTGTCGGGTCAGCTACAACGACTTCTGTAGCTGGTAATTTTTCTTTAGCAAAACCTTTTTGAGGTTCGGTTTCAAAAGCCCAATTCATTTTGCTCGTTGGCCCCATGTAAGCGAACAAGGCAGGGACGTGAATTCTCACATCTTTATCTTTGGAGCCCGCTTCAATTAAACAAACTTTATGATTGGGATTTTCTGAAAGCCTTCCTGCTAGAACACAGCCAGCTGAACCTGCTCCTAAAATTATGTAATCGAATTCGTTCATTTGTTTCCCCGTTAACAGATTATTTTATGAATTTTCAAAACTTATTCCATAGTGATGGAAATTTTCCCAAAATGTTTATTATCAATCTGATGTTGAAAAGCTCCGGCTAATTCAGCCAAATCAAAAGTATCGCTGATGACAGGTTTGATTTTAGAATTTTCTAGATATTCAACCATGGCCTTCTGTGACTGATGATTTGCCATCGCAATTCCACTGGTTCTTACTTGTTTGAGGAAAATTCGCGGCAAAACCAATTCATTTGCTGCAGGTCCACTCAATACACCAATCAAGGCAATATGACCGCCAAGTTTAACTGCCCGAATCGATTCGTTGAAAGTCTCTCCGCCACCAACTTCAACAACATGGTCAACACCTTCATTATCTGTAAGTTCCAAAACTTTTTCTCCCCACTTAGGATGTTCTTTGTAATTAATGATTTCATCTGCTCCAAGAGATTTTAATTTTTCAGCTTTTTCTTCAGATGAAGTTGTGGCTATAACTTTTGCACCCATTTCTTTAGCAAACTGTAGGGCAATAATTGAAACTCCTCCGGTTCCTTGAACCAAAACAGATTCTCCAGATTTCAATCTACCTTCATCTACGAGTGCTCGCCAAGCAGTCAAACCTGCACAAGGTAAAGTAGCTGCTTCTTGCAAAGTCCATTTCGAAGGCATTTTAGTTACCGCAGTCTCTTGAATAGCAATATACTCAGTGGCATAGCCGTCTTGATTGTCTCCAATAAAACTTAACAACTCGTAACGTGGGGGTCCATCAATCCAGTTTGGGAAACAAGCACTCATGACTTTATCCCCGACTTGCCAATTTTTTACTGCTGCTCCTATCTCAACCACCTCACCAGCAGCGTCACCAAGCAAAACACGTCCATCATCGGTAGGAATTAATCCCAGGGCGCACATCAAATCATGGTAGTTAAGGCTACTTGCATTAACTTTGATTAAAATTTCATTATCTTTTGGTTTAGGAATATCTAATTCATTAAGTTTGAATTTGTCCAGTCCTCCAGGTTTGGCTAGTTGCATTTGTCTCATAATTAATTCCTCGTGTATAAGATTTTTATTAGAACAAAAAAGTCCTTTTTATAGAATAAAAACAATCGATTTAAAAAGAATAAAAAAATGTTTTTTTATAACTTTTGTGAAATAAGTTATAATTTTTTGTGAAATTTAGGCGAAATGGACTTCCTACATCTGGTAAAAAAGCCTGAAAGTACTATACTTTGCGCGATTTTGATCGAATGTAAATTTTTGAATCAGCAAAATTTCAATTTGAGTGCAAAAATCAGCATTTTTGTTAATTTTTCACCATTTTTGACCTTTTTTTACAGATGTATAATGCATTCAATTTCAAAAGGACCTTATTTTAGAAAATTTCTTTTTTAAATGAACTTTTAGAAAATTAATCTCTCTAGTAAGTATCTTAATTAACCATTAGCTTAAAGGAGTTAGCGATGATCAATAGAGTGGTAGCAGGAACTTTAGGATTTTGTTTTTGCCTCTCTTTTATACTTTATTTAGGAGTAATAGGAATTAACTTTTTCTAATCCTATAAAGCAATAAATTTATAAAGTTCTCCCCCCTAATCCCCTCGCTTCGGCGAGGGGATTTCTTTTTCGGTAATAATATCTTAGAGTGTCGTATGACCAAACAATGTGAAGAATGCTTAAAAGAATTACCATTTAGCTACTTCTCCAAACACAGAGGAGGGTTCATGGGGCTCAGGCGAGTATGTAGATCTTGTGAACAAAAAAACTTTTGCTAGTTAAAAAAATTTATATCTACATAAAATACATTTTTTTATTTTTTTTTATAACGCTCCTTTCAGTCTTTATATTTTTTCAGCTTGAAAGATATCTAACTATCTTAGAGCTAGAAAAAAATAGTCAAATTTTAGATACGAGACTCGGTCAAATAGAATACTCAGATTCTTTAGGTGAAGGACCTGTAATCCTTCATATCCATGGTTCACCTGGAGGTTATGATCAAGTTTTTGGAATTGATAAAAAATATAAAGTCATTAGCCCTTCAAGACCGGGCTACTTAAGAACACCAATAACTTCTGGCAAAACTCCTGTAGAACAGGCAGACCTTTATAAAGCTCTTTTAGAAGAATTGGATATTGATTCTGTAATTGTCTGGGGTACTTCAGGCGGGGGACCTTCAGCTATAGAATTTGCAATAAAATATCCAGAAACAACTCGAGGACTTATCTCTTTTGAAGCGCTTACGGGAGCTTGGTTGGAAGCTAAAGAGATTGATAAATACTTTCTTACGGCATCTGATTTTAGCCTTTGGTTTTCGTTAAAGCTCTCTGGACTTTTTGGGAAAAGGAATTTAGTATCTTTTGTTGTTCCAGATGCTTCAAATCAGAATTTAATTCTCAGCGATGAAGTATCTTTTAAAGAATTGAAAAAATTAATTTGGACTATCTGGCCTATTACAATGCGACAAGCAGGATTTTCTAATGATGCAGAAATGTTTTTTGATTTGAACTTAGATTTACAAAAAATAAGTTCTCCCACCATAGCTATACATGGTACAAAAGACATTAATGTAGATATTAGTCATTCAATAAAATTAACTGAAGTCGTCAAAAATTCTAAATTACATAGAATTATTGGAGCGGATCACTACATGAGTTTTAGTCATAGGAATGAAATAAGTGAAGTTGTTGAAGAATTTATTGAGAACCTTTAAAAAATTTAAAGTATTTCTAATTCTTTGCTTTAGCATTTTACTTTTTTCATGTGGCGGCGGAGGAGGAAATACTCCAGCGCCTTCACCAAACCCTCAAACTTCAAATTTATCTTTTTCATGGGAGGTAGTTTCCCCAGAGTCACAAGGACTTTCTGCCACGAAAGTTAGCGCAGCAATGAATTTTGCAATGGAAGATGGCAGATACACTCAAGCTGCAATCATAATCAAGAACGGAAAGATTGTCGCAGAGCAATACAGGGGTATTCAGACAAATGAAGTCAATGCTCTGGTAAATCATGCTCAAACTGCATGGACCGCTAATTCACTAAATACGATTTATGGAGCAAGAGATGCAAATAGTCTTGTCTCAAGCTGGTCGGTAGCAAAATCTATTACCAGCATACTTTTTGGCATAGCTCAGGGCCAAGGTTACTTTTCTGGAAGTTTAGATACTACAGCTGCAACTTATTTAACAGAATGGGCTAACGATTCAAAAAATACCATTACTATAAAAAATCTTCTGGATATGCGTTCAGGGTTAGTACCTAAATGCTACTCTGATTTAGGAGGATGGGTCGTATGCGACGCAACTACTATTTCTGGAGGCGGAGGATTCGTAAGTTCAGATGATCAATTGAACGAGTGTATCAATAATAGAACCATGGCGGGGACTGGACAAACTCATTCTTGGTATCAATCAGGCCTTTTCAATTATGATGAAGGAGATTGGGTTTATCAAAACTGCGATACGCAGATTCTTGGTGAAATTTTTTTTAGAGCAGTAGGCCAGGATATCAAAACTTTTGCAGATACTTATTTATTTTCAAAGATAGGCATAACGCCAGATTCTGCTCAATGGTGGCGAGACAATACATCTGGCGGGCAAGCGAATGGAAATTATCTTGCTTATTGTTGTTTGGATATGACCGCAAGAGATTTTGCTAAGATTGCTCTGCTTTTAATTAATGATGGAGTTTGGTTAGGAGAGCGAATAATTCCTCTTAGTTATGTTCAGGCAATTAAGAACATAACCAGTTCGTCAGTTGTAACTGGAGACTATTTTCAAGGAACAATGAGTTATGGACTTAAATTTTGGTCTCTTTATGGTGGAAATGTTTGTGGATTAGATGCAGAAGGTAACTACCAAAATAATGGTGAAAAATGCGTTGCAGACAATACCATCATTACACCCCAAGGTTTTGATGGGCAGTATCCTTCGATGGATTTTCAAAATAATTTAATCATGATCAGATTCAGCTTGTATCATCATGCAAACACCCTTGAAGCCACAGAGAAAAAAATGGTGGCAGATGCTCCTCCTGCTCCTGTAAATTATATTCTTACTGCTCCTGTAGTAGCTACGAGTCCTGACTCTCCTTTAAATATAACTTTTCCTCAGGCAACTTTTTGGTACATGCTAAATAATAGCAATTAAGAAGAGCAGGATATTTCTAATTTGTTAGCCCATTCAGGGGGAACTTCTGAAAATTTATTATAATTTTCATTTTTAAGATAAGGCTTTTTTAAAACCTCTATCAAAAAATTCAATGCCGAAAAGTCTCCAATTTCAGCAGCTTGTATAGCTTCTTGTGCCAAGTAATTTCTTAAAATGTATTGAGGATTTGATGAATTCATCAAGGCATTTCTTTCCGTTTCATTTGAAGCTTCTCTATCTAACCTTTCTTGATATTTTTTGAACCAAGCTTGTTCGACTTCATCTGTAAAATCGTTATTACCTTCTGCAAGAGCACGAAAGGTATTTGTATAGTCTTTTTTATGATCTTTCATCCAAGTTAATAGTTCTTCTACCAATTTAAGATCGTCTTTTTCTTTTTTAAATAAACCAAGTTTTTTTCTATAAAGCCTAGTAAGTTCATCGTAAAAAATTTTTTCATAGGAATTGATAATTTCTTTGGTTCGCTCAATTTCAATATGATCCTTTAGAGCTGCAGCTAGAGCATGACAATTCCAAAGACCAATTGAAGGTTGGTTATTAAAAGCGTAACGGCCGCTATGATCTGAGTGATTGCAGATAAAACCAGGATTGTATTCATCTAAAAAGCCAAAAGGTCCAAAATCAAAAGTCTCTCCTAAGACAGACATGTTATCGGTATTCATTACGCCATGAGCAAAACCAAAAGCCTGCCATTTGGCAATAAGTCTTGCTGTCGAAGAAACTATTTTTTCAAATAAATCGGTGTAACCATCTTTGGATTCTTTCAACTCAGGAAAATAACTTTCAATTACATGATTGAGTAAAATTGGAATGAATTCTGATTTTTTGTTGTGCATGAGATATTCAAAATGCCCAAAACGAATGTGAGTTTTTGCAACTCTTATCATCATTGCCCCAAATTCGGTCGTTTCCCTAAAGACCGGTTCATCGCTACCGATCATTATCAGCGACCTTGAGCTTGGAATGCCAAGATGATGCATAGCCTCACCACACAAATATTCTCTGATGGTTGATCTCAAAACTGCGCGGCCATCACCAAATCTTGAGTAGGGTGTTTTGCCAGCACCTTTAATATGTAAATCCATTAACCCTTCTTTGGTTTGTAATTGGCCCAATAAAATACCTCTACCGTCTCCCAATTGTGGGACCCAAGAACCAAACTGATGTCCGGCGTATGCCATTGATAGAGGCGCGCTGTGTTTAAAAGCTTTATTCCCATTCACATATAGCATCAAATCTTCAGGATCAAGATCTTTTGGAAGCCCTAAAAGCTCTGCAAGCTCTTCATTAAAATGAATCAGTTTTGGATTATCAAAAGGAGTCCAATTTTGCTTGTGAAAAAAATCTTCCGGCAAATCGGCAAAGGGATTTGAAAATTTTAAGCTTTCTAGTTCCTGCATATTTATCAATTATATAGGTTAGAATTTATCTCATGCTCAAAGATGAAAAACTAAATTTAAATTTATATCAAACCCTCAATTCCAATCAGGCACCAGAGGATTTTCATCATGTGGCTTTTAAAACCATCAATTATGAAGCCATGGTTGATTTTTATACTAAACTCTTTGGTTGTAAACCTTTATACAAAAGCGAAGAATTAACTTTTTTAGCTTTTGATGAGGAGCATCACCGAGTGGCTATTGCTAACACTTCTGGTGTTTTTAAAAATCTTGGATTCATTCCAAAAACTATTATGCGAATTAAAAACTGGATGAATCGCACTTTACCTTCAATTGTTGGTTTGGATCACATTTCTTACAAATTAAACCCAATAGATAAGTGGTTTGAGTTTTATCACAAAGCCAAAGAACAAGGTCTAGAACCTTATTGGACGATCAATCACGGTTGGATTACTGGAATGTATTACAAAGATCCGGATGGTAATTTAGTAGAAATATTTTTTGAACATTGGCGTAACCAAGAAGAATTCAAAAGCAACATTTCTCCAGATTTTTCCGAAGAACCTATAGGCACCAATATGGATATTGATGTGCTTTATGAGATGTTTAGAAAAGGTGCGTCTTTTGAAGAGCTTATTCAAAAAGGCAATACCGTTCCCGAAGGCAAGAAACCAGTTGCTGGCATGGAAGCTGTTATGAATATGCGCAAAAAATTTAAATAATTAAATCCCTGCTAATTAATCTTTTTTCTTTTGTAGATTCATCTATCATTAACCTTCATATATTTTTAGGAGAAAACATGAAAAAAATAATGATTATTTTAGTGACTTCTTTGATGTCATTCGGTCTTTTTGGACTGAAAGTAACTGCAGATGAGCAGTTTACTTTGTCTGGAAAAGTTACTTCAATTTCAATTACTGATGAAGGCGGCGTAATAAATGTCTCTAGTAAGGCAGGTCGTTATGGAAAAGTTTTTCTTACTTACAATTTAAGAAGAGACAATCCAAATTTTGGCTCCCAAGGATCTTTTACTGGGAGAGGAGTTGGAATTGCTGATGACGGCACAAGAAATTCTGCACCTCGACATGGAGTTTGGAAAAGAGAGGGAAATATCATTACTTTTCACTCTTTAGATGATGTTACAGATGGCAATCGAAATTTCTGTATTTCAAAGCTGAATCTTACTGAGGAAACTTTGGAAATGACTTTTTATCCGTTTTAATTTTTTTTGAGGGAAAGTTTTGCTTTCCCTCTTAAAAAATCTTTTTGAAATCGTCACATATTCTTTTTAAAGCATAGTCGACCCCATCGACTAACATCATATTCACAAAGCCATGAATGTAGCTGTCGTGGGCCCGATGATAAATTTCCACATTAGCTTGTCTTAAAGCTTGCGCGTACTGATCTCCCTCATCTCTAAGAGGGTCAAAACCTGCTGTGACGACTACAGCTGATGGATGTCCTGAAAGATCTTCTGCGAACAAAGGCGAAACCAAAGGATCTTTTGTTAACTCATCGTTCTCAAGGTATTGCTCACGGAAGAATTCCATTGAGGCTTTAGTTAAAAAGAAGCCTTCCGCCATTTCATCCATAGAAGGATGTTTTAAAGTAAGGTCAGTAACCGGATAAACAAGTAATTGCGCTTTTGGCATTGAGAGCTCTTCCTGTTTACGCTTGATGCAAAGTGAAGCAGCTAAATTCCCTCCGGCACTGTCGCCACCAACCGATACTCGATTTGGATTGATGCCTAAATCCAAAGCATTGTCTTTGACCCAATTGAAAGCAGCTTCACAATCGGCTAAAGGTATGGGAAAGGGGTGTTCTGGCGCTAAACGATAATCCACCGAGAAAACTTTTGCTTTGAGTTCTTTTGCTAGAAATCCTGTAAAAGCTTCATGCGACTCAATGCTGCCAACGACCCAACCACCACCATGAAAATAAACCACTGCAGGATAGATATTTCCTATGGATTCTGGTGAATATTCTCTTACCTTTATCTCCACGCCATTTGATTTAACGATGTGATCTGTGGTTTTGATTCCTGAGGGCAGGGGCAAAGAAATCAAACCTCTGCTTTCTTCAAATTCTTTGCGTAATTCTGCTGCAGGCTTGGAAGTATCTAATTTGGCGCCGGTATCTTCCATGACTTTTAATAAATATTGAAAGCCTGGATCCAACTTACGATAGCCTTTTTCAATTTGTTCTTTACCGGACCATCTAATCAGAATACTTGCCGGTAATTTGAATAATAATCTAGCTAGGAAAGCACGCATGAGGATAGTTTAATTCATTTTTGTTTGCGCCACACCCAAGGCGCAATTGGATCTTCGGCTTGCCACAAGCCCAAATTTTTAGCTTTAGCTTGATCCTGATACTCATATAAAGAGGAATTTTTAGCGTACTCATCATAAACCCAAGCAAAACCAAATTTAACCATCAACATATTCACATTCAATTCGTTCAAAAATAAGTTGCCCAAAACTCTTCCATAGCGATCTTCTCCTTGAGCAATGAGCGTCACTTCTTTTTCATAAAGCAGTCTATTTAAAAAGTTCTTTGATTGAGCACCAAAGGGCTGATTCATTTCTGGGGCATCAATTTCTACCAAACGAATTTTTATTTCCTTCCCTTTGGCTTGCGCTCGAATGGTATCGCCATCGACAACTCTTATATTTTCTAAAGAGGTAAAACCAAATAAAAAAGAAGATAAAAAAAATAGAAAAAAAAACTTTTTTTTCAAAATTCTAACCTAAGATTTTAAAGAATTACTAATCTGATGCTTTGTCTTTTAAGATTTTGTAAACAACGCCCGCTTCTCCATCCAATCTGTGAAGCTTGCTGTATTTTCCATGCGGCAAAGCCGTAAAAGCTTGATAATTTGCTTGCATAGCTATTGGCATATAATTTGCTGCTGCAGTATTAATTGCGGTTGCAATGATATCAGCTAGAAAGAATCCTGTATCTCCACTTGTATTCAAAACCGTAGTTGCAGAGTATTGCCATAAAGTTTCGCCGGAGTCGGTAGATTTCATAATGTAGTCCATACCCACAGTTACATTACCAGCAATCACAATATAATTTTTATCCCATTGATTTATAGTCACAAACAGAACTGCATCTGCTCCAAAGGAATTTTTAAAAACACTCACTGGAAGATTTTTTATCGTAGAAGAATCTACAACTCCTTCTTTCAAGAATATATCTCTTACAATTTCAACAGGCATTGTGTAATAGCCAGAATTACTTAATGGCTCTGTTATAGAAATATTAAAAAATTCACTTGCTTCTGCAGCAGTTGTTTTATTAATTGCTGGAACAACCAAAATACTCAATGGTTGTCTTTCATCATACATTGCAGGAAAAGCTTGAAGTTTTGTCTCAGTTGCTAGAGCTGCACACCCTTGAAAGATTATTAATACCAAAAATACAGAGACTAATTTCTTCATTTTAAAAACCTAATAATTTTTTAATTCGATCAATGAATGTAATAGACTCAGGATAGTCAATTTTTTCATTTTCAAATTCATTCAAAGCTTCTTCCTTTTCATCTAATTCTGCCAACCTATAACCAAGCTCTGCATGAATACCAGGAGGAGTTCTTAAGCCTTTTGAATCATTCCTTATAATAATTTTTCTTAACTCTGCAATATGATTATTTAAGGTTTTATCACTTGGGTCTTTTTTGTACGCATATAGTGTTTGAGAGTAATTCTCCCAAAAATAGCCTGTGTTCACATTTGCACAACTTACAGAAATAAGAATTATTAAAAATGATAAAGATACTCTAAAGAAGCGTTTCATAATCTTATCCTTCTAGTTTGCCCAGAAGATAGATAAATTTTTTCATCAAAAATTTTTTTGCCATGACGATAAATTACAATTTCATTATAACCTTTTTCACATGGAACCTTTAAAAATTCAATTTTTTTCATAAATTCTGGACTAAGCCCATCTTTTATTCTTTTTTCTATTTGTTTTTTTGTAAATACCTTTTTTACTTTGACTTTGCTATTTATAGATTCATCCTTAAATAAGTCAGAAGACTTTACCTTGTTAATTGAAAGCAATTTAGATTCCAATTTAATTCCCTTTAAATCTCCTTCAAAGATGATTGCTGTTTGTTCTTTTAGTTCTGTTGAGATTTGTGAAAATGAGCCACAGCAAACTAAAAAAATACAAAATATAGGTGTTAAATATTTTAATAACATTTTAAATATCTCTTTCTAGAATATAGTAATCTTCTAAATTCTCTTCCAGCGATCCTTGGCTTAACTGAACAAATGAAACTTCAGTAAATTCGTCCTCTCCGACAGAATATAGAACTTTTATCGATCCTGATTTTGTACCTGGTAATTCGATCATTCCTCCTGTCTGAGGATTTTTGATAGTTTTGCCTTTCTTGTATACATAAAGGCTTCTTCCGGGGTTTAATCCTTGTTTTTTCCCGCCAGCAATAATATAGAGTTCATTCTCTTTAGAAAGAAAGTATGACTTCCATGGCTTATCAGTTAATTTTTCAACTAAATTACTAACCAAAGATGAAATAGCTTGTGATATTGCTTTATCAGTTAAGCTTTGATCATAACCTGCATTCACTTTGTTAAATGGCTTAGATACAGTGGTTGTGACACTTTCTCCAGCTCCTTCTTGAGAGAAAACAATTCTTCCCGTTGAAACGTCAACAAGTCTTACATTCACTTTGGCAAAAGCTCTTTGATTTTTAGTTCTTTTAAATACTTTTCCCTCACTATCTGTGGACCTTCCAAATTCAGAAACAGATCCAATTATGAGAAAATCTACACCAATTCCTTCCTCTTTTAATCCAGCAATTATTTTTTCTGAATCTATTTCATCTTTGTCCATCCTTTCAAACATGATAAATTTTCCAGTATCTGATAATCTTGCTGAGAGAATATCACTCGCTTGTTTTCCTAATCTATCGCCACTGTCATCCATCAAAAAAGTAATTCCAGATTGAGTTTCGTTTGAGAATCTTGCGATAGCTACCTTTCTTTTCAAAACAGGAAAACTATCTTCTGCATCATCATATCCAGTTAAATATGTTGCTGAGCTAAATAAAAGAAAACAAAAAAATGTAATCAGAGAAGAGCTAATTATTTTTTTATAATTGATTTTCATAAAAGTACCTTTCTTTTATCTTATTGAATTAAATAATTATTCTTCAATTTTTACAAGCTTGTTTTTATAGAGCCTGGTCGCTACCAAAAGATCGCTGTTGTATTCGTGAATGGAAAAAATTTTTCTATCTTTGAATTTATAAACAAACACATATTTATTGTCGTATTCGCCATTAATACCTTCAGCATCACCTTCCATGATTACAGCAACACCATCGTCATCAGCGATCATATCTGTCGTCGTTAAAGTAATCCCAGTTGGGAGTAATTTAGCGACCACTTCAGGCAACCAATAATCGAAGTAGGCATCTCGGTCGTAAGGAATGTTTGAAATTTCAGTATTGCCCATAAAGACAAATTTAAAATCAGGATGCGTGAGTTCCTGCGCTTCCAAAGGATTTGCCGATAACGCTAGGTCTAGAAAATCACCTGCCATTTTTTTATTGGCATCCACATTATTGCTACAGGCAGAAAATATCATCGCCACAGCGAATAGATAAATTAATTGTTTCATTGAAAGTCTCCTAAAGAATTTAGTGTACTTTATAAGAAGTCATATCTTCAATGGAATTGATGGGTTCAATGAAGGAGTTTGAATTTATTCTTCTTTTAAATCTTCTGTGCCTCTGTTTAATTCTCGACCTAAAACATTGATTCTGGTTTGCAGAGAGGAAACTTCTTTGATGGAAGCTTCTAGCTTTTTTGTAACTGCTTCAGTGCTTTTATCAAAGCTATCAAACTGCGTTTTTATTCTTCTTACAACTTCAGCAACTTTTTCAGCTGTTTCATTGAGCTGCAGATAGTGATGTCCGATTCTGATGGTATCTAGAAAAGCAGCCAAAGTATTTGGTCCTTGGATGAGAACTTTTTTTTCTGCTAAACAATCTTGTCTTAGGTTTTCAATATCATCTACCAAGTCAATAAGTTTTTCAGAGGCAATATAAAGAACCGCATAATTGGAAGTTGTGTTTTGTCTGATATATTTCGATGCTATATCATCAGCATCTCTCAAAATGGCGGTTCTTAAATCTCGCAAAACATTCCCACGCTCATTGTCACGACTGGCTTCTTGATATTGCTTGTACTGACCGGCATAAAATTTCGAATCAATTGGTATCGTTAAGCCGTCTGCAGTTTTGACCGCACAATCTACGCGGTCTTGAGTTTCTTTGTTTATTTGAGCTTGAAAGTTGTAGCTTCCATCCGGCAATATTTCTTTGACAATCGATTCAAGATTCCACTCTCCCAATCTACCGGTAGTGACATTTCCACCCAGAAATCTATTGAGCTCATTGATAGGCGTCGTTACTGAAGCCAATTGATTTTCAATTTCATTGAGATCTTTGGAGACCGAATCGATTTTATTTTCCAAGTTTTCTGACTTTCCAGATTCGATGGTCTTTTGATCTCTAAGTTTAAGAAAAATATAGACCACAATCGCAAGCGTGCATATGGATAAAATTAAGGTCAGGATGGATAAGTCCATTAGAACTGCGCTTTGAATTGTCTAATTGAGACCAAAAAGATTAAAGAACAACAAATTAGGACCCACCCTGGGATGGAAATTCCCAAAAGACTCCACATTACTTCAGCGCAATTGCCATCGCCAATGAAAAGTTGAATCAATGCGTCTGAAATGAAGTCATTTTCTAGAAGATAATTTAAATCAGGTCCGCAAGATGGAACTCTATCTGGCGGTAATGATTGCAGATATAAATGCCTTACGGCGGAGGCACCTCCTACTAGACTAAAAAAACCTGTTAAGGCCAAGTAAAACTTGCCTAAATTGTTATGCAGTATGCCAATCAGAGCTACAGCTCCAGCTAGGGCAACAGCTATTCTTTGCACGATACACATGGGACAAGGTTCGAGCCCAAGTTGGTATTCCATGTAAAATGCGGTGGCAATTAAACCGATGCAAGCAAGCAAAATTAAAGTTAAAACAACACGCGTTTCTTGCAGCAAATTCATGGTATAAGTATAACGAAATTTAGGTAAAAAATTTTATGGCTAAACCAGAAAGCACCGCAGATACTGACTCCGTCATTCTTATCGATGGGTCTTCTTATGTGTATCGTGCCTATCATGCTTTACCGCCCTTAACGACTTCTTCTGGACAGCCAACCGGAGCAGTCAGAGGAGTGACTACAATGGTGATGCGAATCTTAGAAGACCATCCAAATTCACCTATTGGGATGATCTTTGATGCCAAAGGCGATACTTTTCGCCACGACATGTTCAAAGAATACAAAGCCAATCGACCGCCGATGCCAGACGATTTACGTCCGCAAATTCAACCCATTTACGACATTGTTGAGGCCTTAGGTATCAAGATTTTTGTAGTTGATAATGTCGAGGCCGATGATGTGATTGGCACGCTTGCTAAGCAAGCTGAAGAAAAGGGCATTTCGACTGTGATTTCCACTGGCGATAAAGACTTGGCACAACTCGTAACCAAAAATATTAAATTGGTGAATACCATGACCAACGAAGTTCTCGATCAAAAAGGTGTGGAGAAAAAGTTTGGCGTAACCCCAGAACAAATCATCGATTACTTGGCACTTGTTGGGGACACCTCGGATAACATTCCAGGGGTAAATAAAGTCGGTCCCAAAACTGCGGTCAACTGGTTAAGCAAATATGGAACGGTTGAAACCATCATTGAAAAAGCTGAAGAAATTACCGGTAAGGTTGGTGAATACTTACGCGAAGGCATTGAGCAACTCAAACTTTCACAACAATTAACGACCATCAAAAAAGATGTCGCGTTGGATTTCGGGATTGAGGACCTGGCAGTAGGAGAAACCGATCAAGCTAAATTGCACAAGCTATTTACCGAACTGGAATTTAAGACTTTATTAAAAAGCGCCGAAACAAAAAAAACTCCAGCAACAAGCTCCAATGGCTCTGCTTCAAAAGACAATTACCGTGCCATTCTGAGTAAAAAAGATTTGGATGGTCTCATTAAGGAATTGAAAAAAGCCAAAGTCTTGGCCTTTGATACCGAAACGGATTCCTTGGATTTTACTCAAGCCAACTTGGTCGGCTTATCAGTTGCAACAGACGAAGACAATGCATACTACATTCCGGTTGGTCATGATTACGAGGGTGCACCCAAGCAACTCGATCGAGACGAGGTTTTAAAAAAACTCAAACCAATCATTGAGAAAACTCCTTTAATTGGCCAACACTTAAAATTCGATCGTAATGTTTTAGCAAATTACGATATCCATTTGAATGCCATTGAAAATGACACCATGTTGATGTCTTACGTCTATGATCCAACTGCGACCCGTCATAATTTGGATGCCATGGCGAGTCATTATTTAAATGTCAAAACCACAACTTTTGAGGATGTTGCAGGTAAGGGCGTCAAACAACTTACTTTCAATCAGATACCTTTGGAAAAAGCGAGCGATTACGCAGCAGAAGATGCGGATATCACTTTCCGTTGCTATTCCCATTTGAAACCAGCTTTAGCAAAGACGCCTTCTTTGGAAAAAGTTTTGCATGAAATTGAATTACCTTTGGTGCCGGTGCTCTCCGATATGGAACAAGCCGGGACTTTAGTTAATGAAGAAGCATTAAAAATTCAATCCAATAATTTAGGACAACGGATCAGTGGGCTTGAAGAACAAGCTTATCGAGAAGCAGGAAAGGAATTCAACTTGGCTTCTACCAAAGATTTAAGAGCAATTTTCTTTGATGAGATGGAATTGCCGGTCGTGAAAAAAACTCCTGGCGGCCAACCTTCTACCGATGAGTCGGTTTTACAAGAATTAGCCAATCATTATGAATTACCTAAAATTCTCTTGGAACATCGTACTTTGGCAAAATTGAAAAGTACTTACACCGATAGTCTGCCGCAACAAATATCGAAAAAGACAGGTCGCGTGCATACTTCCTTTCATCAAGCTGTGACTTCAACTGGGAGATTGTCTTCTGCCGATCCCAATTTACAAAACATCCCTATCAAAACCGATGAAGGCAGACTTATCAGAACGGCTTTTGTCGCGCCCGAGGGATATCAATTGCTAGCAGTTGATTATTCGCAAATTGAACTACGCATCATGGCGCATCTTTCTGAAGATAAAGGTCTCATTACCGCATTCGAAAATGGTGAAGACATTCATTCTGTTACAGCGGCAGAGGTCTTTGCTGAACCAGGAGAGGAGGTCACTACAGAACAACGTCGCGGAGCCAAAGCAATCAACTTCGGTTTGATCTATGGCATGTCAGCTTTTGGCTTGAGTAAAGCTTTGAATATTTCAAGACCCCTAGCAGCAGACTATATCGATTCATATTTTCACAAATATCCTGGCGTTAAATTGTATATGGAACGAACCAAGGAGCTTGCTAAAGAGAAAGGTTATGTTGAAACCTTTTTTGGCAGACGACTTTATTTACCTGGAATCCATAGCGGGCGCAGTCGAATGGCTGCAGAGAGGGCAGCAATCAATGCACCTATGCAAGGAACTGCTGCTGACATCATGAAAATTGCGATGATTGAAATTCATGAGTGGCTGGCCAAAGGCAAAGTTGATGCTCGGATGATCATGCAAGTTCACGATGAAGTGATTTTGGAGGTCAAAGATCAAGACGCTTCCAAAGTCGAACAAGAAGTTTCAAAAATCATGCAAGATGCAGCGAAATTGAAAGTACCTTTGGAAGTTGAAAGCGGCCTAGCTTCCAATTGGGGTGAAGCCCACTAGTTCAAGAACTTTTTCAAACATCCTCAGTCTAAATATCGTTCTCCTAAAAAATAAGGAAATACATAATCCTTGTGGCCCGTCAGCATCTCTCTCCCCTGAAAACTGCTGACGGGTTTAAACTTCTAAAAGCAGTTTAATTTTATTTAACAAAGTTTCCAAACCTATTTTTTTGGTTGCAGAAAATACAAGTGAGTCGACAATGGCTGGGTAATCAGCCATTTTTTCCGAGACAACTTTAAGAGTATTTTGGGTTTCTTTATTATTAAGTTTATCGGCTTTGGTCAAAACCAAATGAATGGGTAAATTCAACGAATTGCAAAGACTTAAAAATTCCAAATCTTTATTTTGAAAAGGGTGACGCATGTCCATGATCAAAATCAAATCGCTTAGCGCTGCTCTTTTCTCCAAATAACTCATAATCAATCTGGCCCAAGCATTTTGATCTTGCTTGCTGGCTTTTGCGTAACCAAAACCTGGCAGATCGACTATTTTTTTCGCTTCGTCATTCTCCAAATGAAAAAAATTTATGGATTGGGTTCTCCCTGGGGTATTGGAGGTTTTGGCTAATTTTTTTTGATTAGCCAAAGCATTAATCAAAGTAGATTTTCCGGAATTTGATCTGCCGCAAAGAGCTATTTCATTACCTGAATCATGAGGGAAAAGCTTGCTTTCCGTCGCAGCACAAGCAAAGGTTAGAGGCAAAGGTTTTGACTTATAACTCATTCTTCTAAAATCAGGAAAAACAATATTCTATAGTATATAATTGCCAACCACTTAGCCCACTAATAAAGAATAAATGATAAAAAAATTTTTACTTCTATCGTTTTTGGTAAGTTCCTTTAGCGTTTTTGCAGCTGCTGCTGGAGAAATGGCTGAGGCCAAACCAATGAAAAGAGGGGATGCAGAAAAGGGTTCAAAACTTGTTGGTACTTGTGTTGCTTGTCATGGCGTCGACGGAAATAGTGTTGTGGGCCAGTGGCCAACTTTAGCCGGCCAAAGAGAAAGTTATCTTTTTGAGCAACTTGAGCACATCAGAGATGAAGAGCGAGTTATCGCTGTTATGAAAGGCCTTTTGAATAATTATTCCGACAATGATTTGAGAGACATGGCGGCTTTTTACGCAAGCCAAAAAACCAAAGTCGGCCAAGCAGATGAAACAACTTTAGAATTAGGCCAACAAATTTATCGAGCTGGAAACTTGGCTTCAGGTGTACCGGCTTGTACCGGTTGTCATGGGCCTGCAGGTAAAGGCTTAGAGTCAGCGCAATACCCAATGCTCGGCGGTCAAAAGGCCGAATACGTAGTCACAAGTTTAATTGCTTATCAAACTGGAGAGAGAGCTATCGACGAACACGGCAAAATTATGCAAGGAATAGCTTCAAGACTTACCATCGAAGAGATTAGAGCGGTCGCCAATTATGTTTCAGGCCTTTACTAAAAAACTTTTTCTAGTCTTTATCTTCTCAGTCAGTTCAGCATTGATTGCAGAAGATTATCAACCAGGTAAACATTACCAGATTTTATCTGAACCCATCGCTACTAGAGACCCAAAAAAAATCGAAGTCATCGAATTCTTCTGGTTTGGGTGTGGACATTGTTACAGTTTAGAAAATCAACTTAATAGCTGGGAGAAGAAACTTCCTGTAGATGTAGATTTTTGGCGTTCACCTATTACTTGGAACGAAATGGCTAAAACGCATGCCAAATTATTTTATGCTTCGGAATTTTTCAAAAATCCTGCAATCATTAGAGAAACTTTTTTATCTATTCATGCCAATCAACGCATGATGACTTCTGACAAAGAGTTACAACCTTTTTTTGCAAGCTTCGGCATTGCTGAAGATCAATACCAATCTTTATTTAATTCTTTTGCTATGCAGAACAAAATACGAAGAGCAGATACCTTTGGGCTCAAATATGAAATCCGCGGAGTACCTGCTTTTATTGTCAACGGAAAATACAAAGTATCAGCTTCTCGACAAGTTGGAACTTCCGAACTTTTGGATGTTGTTGATTACCTTATTAACTTAGAAAGGAAATAATATGAGATACAAATCAAACCTGTTCATTCCAGGCCATACGCTCGATCGTTTGGATCGAGGTCTTAATAGCAATGCGAGCGCTCTGATTATCGATCTTGAAGACGGTTGTCCAGAAGATAAAAAAATCGATGCACGTGAAGAATTGATTGGTCTCTTAAAAAAAGGGAACGTATTTACCAAACCATTATTTGTCAGAGTCAACGATGCTATGAATGAAAATGGCAGACAGGATATTGATGCTTTATCGGATTTTGAAGATCAAATTGAGGCTATCATCCTTCCTAAAACACAAAGTTTTGATTTCTTAGCAACGCTTGCGCCAATGATCGCTTTTGAAAATAAACTAGTTCCTTTAATCGAGACGCCAAGAGCAGTCGATACCGTTACACAAATAGCAGCATTTAAAGGAGTTATCGGTCTATTCTTTGGAGCGGCTGATTTTTCTGCAGGCATGGGTTCTAAATTAGCTTGGGAACCGCTTTTGTATGCTCGGCATAAAGTTGCCTTGGCTGCTGCAATGTACAACCTCTTTACCATAGATGCACCATTTTTCTACATCGATAATGAAGAAGGACTTATAGAAGAGGCTGAAAAAGTGAAGAATCTGGGCTTTACAGGAAAAGCAGCAATTCATCCTTCGCAAATCGACTTCATCAATGATGCATTTGAACCTACCAAAGAAGAAAAAGAAGAAGCTAAAAAGGTTCTCGAGGAATACCAAAAGATGGATGGCGGAGCTGTTAAAATAGATGGCAAAATGGTCGACGAGCCCATTGCCGAAGCGATGCGTTTAAAATTATCTCTAGGAGATAAAGAAAAGGAGGACTAGCATGTCAAAGTCCAGCAAAGATTTAGGAAACAATAGATTTAGAGAATCCTTCGGTCGTTATTTTGAAGAATTTGAAGTAGGTCATGTATACGAACATCGTCCTGGCAGAACCATTACCGAGTCGGACAATACTTGGTTTACGCTTTTAACTATGAATACTCATCCTCTGCATTTTGATAAGGAGTATGGTAAGGCAACAGAATTTGGGAAAAATTTAGTCAACAGTACGTTCACCGTATCTGTGATGGTTGGTATGAGTGTGAGTGATATCAGTCAAAAAGCCATAGCCAATCTTGGCTGGACCGACATTGTGCTTCCACATCCATTATTTGTCGGCGATACTTTATATGCTGAGTCAGAAGTTTTAGAAACGCGTCTTTCCGAATCAAGGAAAAATGCTGGCATTGTCACTGTAAAAACAATTGGTAAGAATCAAAATGGGGATGTTGTAGCTTCCTTCAAACGCTCAGCTTTAATTCCAACCAAGGGACATGCTGTAGACGATAAGATCGATTATTAAGTTGAAGCAATCTTTAAAAGGCATAAAAGTTCTCGATTTAACCCACATGTTGGCAGGTCCTTACACGACTATGGTTCTAGCTGATTTGGGCGCCGAAGTTGTAAAAATAGAGCAACCAAAGACAGGCGACATTACCAGAAATCTTTTGAAAGACGATCCAAAGTATTCTTTGGATGGGATCGGAGCATATCATCTAACTTTAGGTAGGAATAAAAAAAGCGTTGAATTGGATCTCAAATCTGAAGATGGCTCAAAACTTTTCAAAGAGTTAGTCTCTGTTGCAGATGTTGTTGTGGATAATTTCAGTCAAGGCGTAACGAAGCGTTTGGGTATAGATCATCAAAGCTTGAAAAAAGTTAATCCAAAAATCATTACCTGTTCAATCAGCGGCTTCGGCGATACTGAAGTAAATCGACCTGCTTATGACAATCTAATTCAAGGTTATGCTGGAGCAATGTCCATCACAGGAACAGATAAAGAAAATCCGGTTAAATCTGGCATCCCTATAGCTGACTTAGGTGCTGGACTTTATGCGGTTATTGGTATTTTAAGCGCTATACATTCTCGAGAAAAAAACGACTTAGGCGAACATGTGGATATTTCTATGCTCGATACCCAGGTAAGTTTATTGACATACATGGCTACTATGCATTTTCTTTCGGGCGAGAATCCTGAGCCGATTGGAAATCAACACATGAATCATGTGCCGTTCAATTCTTATAAAACCTCGGATGGCTTTATTCAAATAGGAGTGGTTGCAGAAGATTTTTGGCCTAGCCTGATTGAAGCGCTCGATTTGAGACAATTGGATACTGAAGAAAATAAAGTAAGAAGTGGACGGTTAAAAAATAGAGAAAATATTGATCAGGCTGTGCAAGAAGTCTTCATTACAAATACGACCGAGTATTGGTTGAAAATATTACAAGAACACCGAGTCCCTTGCGGACCTATTAATACTCTTTCCGAAACTTTCCAAGATGCTGACCTCTTAAAAAGAAATATGATTGTTGAGGTTCTTCAAGATAGCGGTGCATCCGTAAAAATGCCTGGTAACCCAGTAAAAATTTCTAATCATGATGAAGAATTCAGACGCTCACCAAAACTTGGCGAGCATACTTCTGAAATTTTTAAAGATTGGTTAAATAAAGATATTTCAGTTGATCAAAATTAAGACTTCCCACTCTTTTCAGGAACTATTTAGAGGATTAAACTTAATTGAATTATTCAGGAGAGAAAAACATGGATGCGGAAAAACTCAGTCAATTAACTCAAAAAGTCATTGGTGATGCAGCAGGAGCAGTAGGTTTACTGCTGGCATACATCGGAGACCAATCAAAAGTTTATACAACAATGGACGAACTTGGCTCTTCAACTGTAAAAGAAATTGCAGATAAAGCAGGCCTTGATGAACGATACTTAAGAGAATTTCTCTCTTCCAATGCTGCTAATGGCTATGTAACTTATGAACCCGCAGAGGATAAATTTTCTCTTTCTCCAGAGCAAGCAGCTGTCTTTGCAAAAGATGGTGAGCCTACTTGTTTGCAGGGTTACTTCCAAGCGATAGTTGGTCAATATGCAGAGCATGAAAAAGCCGTGGAAACTTTTCAATCAGGAAAAGGTAGACCATGGGGAGAACATCATCTGTGTTGTTTCTGTGGTACCGATAGATTTTTTAGACCAGGCTATGTTGGTAACTTAGTTAGTAATTGGATTCCGTCTTTATCTGGAGTTGAAGATCAATTAAAAGCTGGTGCCAAGGTAGCAGATATCGGTTGTGGTTTAGGCTCTACGACTATCATCATGGCTCAGACTTACCCCAATTCAACAATTCATGGATACGATTTTCATGGTCCTTCCATTGAAGAGGCTAGTGCAAGAGCCAAGGAACTTGGACTAACCAACATTGAGTTTCACGTATCGGATGCCAGAGAGATTCCAGATAATGGATATGACTTTGCCTGCATTTTTGATGCTCTTCATGACATGGGAGATCCTGTTGGTGTTGCCAATCATATTAAAAATGTTCTTTCCGATGATGGTACATTCATGTTGGTCGAACCCGCTGCAGCAGATAATTTAGAAGGTAACTTGAATACTTTTGGCGGTTTAGCATATGGTTTTTCAACAATAGTTTGTGTTCCTACTTCTAGAGCTCAAGATGTGGGCCTTTGCTTGGGCGCACAGGCCGGTCCAAAAAGGCTTACGGATGTTTTGAATTCTGCAGGATTTCATCACGTTAGAGAGTCAGCTCGAACTGGAACAAATATGGTTTTCGAGGTTAAGCAAGCTTAATGCCAAACGAAAACAATTTTCTTGAAAAAGCTCTGCTTGTTCAAGTTGAAACTACAAAAGTCAGGCGTATTTTAAATTTTGAAAACTCTTTTGAAGAGTTTAAAGATTTAGCCCGTTCAGCAGGAGCTAACGTATTAGGTGAAATCAAAGGAAAGCAGGAACTTGCATCTCCCAGATATTTCATTCAAAAAGGGAAACTGGAAGAAATCAAGCAAGAAGTGCACAAAAACAAAATTAGTTTGGTTATTTTTAATCATGCTTTATCGCCATCACAAGAAAGAAATATCGAGCGGTATCTGAAAGCAAGGGTTTTGGATAGAACTGGATTGATTTTAGATATTTTTGCTAGACGTGCTTTTAGTCACATTGGAAAACTTCAAGTTGAGCTTGCTCAATTATCCCACTTATCTACCAGACTGATTAGAGGCTGGAGTCATTTAGAAAGACAAAAAGGAGGAATTGGCTTGCGAGGACCAGGAGAAACGCAACTGGAAACAGACAGAAGATTAATCGGTAATCGGATCAAAGCTCTTAAGAAGAAACTTACAAAAAGTCACAATCAAAAATCTTTAAATAGATATGCAAGAAAAAAAGGCAAAAACAAAATCGTAGCATTAGTTGGCTATACGAATGCAGGTAAAACAACTCTTTTTAATGCTTTGACGGGCGGCGTAGAATACAAAGCCGATCAGCTTTTTGCAACTCTAGATTCAGTAACTAGGAAAAACCTAAGTCCAGGTAGTAGAGCAATACTTTTTACCGATACTGTAGGTTTTATTTCAGAAATTCCTACAGAATTGATCGAATCCTTTAAAACCACACTGGACGATCTTAGATCTGCTGATTTGTTGATTCACTTAGTAGATGTGAATGACCCAGAAAAAGAGCTAAAACAAAAAGAGGTTATAAAAATTTTGAAGGATTTAAACTTAAAAGATATTCCTCAACTTTTAGTTAATAACAAGATAGATAATCTTTCTGCCGCGAAACAACAAGAATTGGAGTTTCAAAATCCCAAGGATCTTTATGTTTCTGCAGAAAAAAATATTGGGATCGATTCCTTGAAAGAAAAAATAATAGAACAAACCAGTAATGGGCTCTTCAAAGGCTGGGTTTCAGTTGATCATAGGGCTTCTGCGATACGCGCGAAACTCTATGAAGAAGGATGCGTTAGAGATGAGATTGGTAAAGATACAGAATGGCATCTAAAGTTAAATGTCGGCAATGATTTTCTTACAGAGTCTATTAATGCATCGGAATTAAAAATCTTATTCAATGAAGAACAAGAAAGCTTTGAAATTGGTGAGCCAGGTAGAACCTGAATCTGCGACCTTTTGCTCCTGAGGCAAATGTTCTGATCCGCTCAACTACTGGCTCAATAGTTAAAATATTTATAAATAAGCTTAAACTTTTCTTCTAGTTAGAGATAGATATAGTTAGGTAGGGGTCTATAATCGACTCATGAAAAAATTAACAGTTGCTTTAATTTCGCTTCTTTTATCAAATCTAGCAGTCTCTGCTGATATGCGTGAAGAGGCTATTCTTGATCGCGTTTCTTCTGTTGCCAGTGTTTGTCTAAAAACTGACGACTGTGGCATAGAATCATCTGGACCTGGCTATAAAGTCGCCTTGAATAATAGTATGGCAGCTGAACCTGTTGCCGCTTCCAATAAAGTAAAACTGTCTGAAGGTAGCGTCCATGAAGTTAAAATGCTCAATGCTGGAGCAGACGGTACTATGGTTTTCGAGCCTCCTGTTTTAAAAGTATCAGTTGGAGATACAATAAATTTTGTTCTCGTGGACCCTATGCACAACTCAGCTTCTTTTCCTAACATGATTCCATCCAATGCAGAAAGCTGGAATGGCACAATCAATGAAAGTATCAGTGTTACTTTAGATGTTGAAGGAGTATATGTTTACAATTGTACACCTCATGCAATGATGGCAATGGTAGGAGTTATTCAAGTAGGTGAAGCAGTTAATTTGGATGAGGTAAAATCTGCTGCGAGTCAGATAAAATCTACTTTTGTCATGAATCAAGAGAGGTTAGACGACTACTTATCAAGATTGTAATTATTTTGTATAAATTATTTCTTCCTTTTCTAATATTCTTTTTCATCTCTACTCTGATTTTCTCTGAAGAAAAAAAATCAAGAGATGGTAAGACCGTTTACGATGCAGCATGTGCCATTTGTCACCAAAATGGTTTGGCCGGCGCCCCAATTTTTGGGGATAAATCTTCATGGGGATATAGAGTCAATAAAAGTCTGGATGAGTTAACTTATAGTGTTAAAAATGGTCTTAGAGGAATGCCTGCAATGGGTTTATGCATGAATTGTTCTGAGCAGGAGCTCGAAATGGCAGTTAGCTATATCTTAGACTCTTTATAAGCTCTCTATTCCCTTTTCTAAATTCCACCAAGATTCTATATTAATATCAGCTCGTCTTTTGCTTTCCGGCCATTCTGCATCGAGCAAATTTAGCCAAACAGCCTTCATGCCGAGATTCATAGCAGCTTCGACATCATTTTCTGGATGATCGCCTACATGGCAGACTTCCTCAGGCTGTAGTTGCATTATTTTTAAAGCTTCTTCAAACATTTTTGCTCCAGGCTTACTGTCGTTTACCATTTCTGCATTTAAGTAAAAATCAAACAAGTGATCGATTTTTAAGGTTTTAATGCTGGCATTCCCGTTGGTTAAAACGCCTAAAGTGTATTTTTCTTTCAAAGATTTAAGAACCTTAAGGGTACCCTCGAAATAAGTAATATCATGACGTAATTTTAAAAAAATATCGAAAGCATCTTTTGATGTTGCTTTTGCATCTTCATTGGAAACACCATTTTCTGTTAATAATGTCTCGATAACTTTCATGCGAAGCTCAGATAAGCGATGTCTTAGAGAATTATCTTTTGCAATAAGCTTTTGCCACATCTTTTGCTCCTGTTCTGAGAACAAGACTTTAGACATATTTGGAAATTTATCGATTATCCAGTTATTGGATTCTTTGTGCGCGTGAATGATGACTTCACGCAGCGGCCATAGTGTGTCATCAAGATCAAAAGTTACTGCTTTAATTTTCATTTTTTATTTTTTGCATGTGGGTGGCTTTTATCATAAACCTTGGCCAAATGCTGGAAATCCAATTTAGTGTAGATTTGAGTGGTACTTAGATTAGCATGTCCTAATAATTCTTGAACAGCTCTAAGGTCGCCACTGGATTCTAAAATATGGGTTGCGAAGGAATGCCTCAACATATGAGGATGGATGTAAGGCAAGCCTCTGTCTTGACTGATTTTTTTAAGTCGAATTTGAACCGTTCTTGGACCCAGTCGATTTCCTTCTTTATTTACAAAGACCGAAGTTTCATCTTGTTTGGCAATAGCTGCTCTATGTGTAAACCATTGCTCCAATGCCTCAATTGCCTTAGAGCCTACTGGACAAAGTCTTTCTTTGTTACCTTTTCCTAGAACTCTGCACATTTGTTCTTCCAGTAAAAGATCTTTTAAGTTCAAGGAGCAGAGTTCAGAAAGTCGCAGTCCAGAAGAATAGATCAATTCCATCATCGCTTTATCTCGATGTTCTATCCAGTTTTTTGGTTCAAAATTCAAAAGTTTGTCGATCATGTCGGTATCCAGTGCCTTTGGCAATAGAGCATCTTGCTTTGGTGCGCTGATACCAACTGTTGGATCGTTGGTAAATTTTCCTTCGGATTTAAGAAATTTAAAAAAACTCCTTAGGGAAGATAAAATTCTCGCAAGACTTTTCGGACTAAGCCCTTTTCTTCTGTGCAAACCTAAAAAATTTCTTACTAGATTATTGTTAACCTTCGCAATGGACAAAATTTTGTTTTCATTAAGAAAGACCTCGAATTTATTCAAATCATTCCTGTAACTCTTAAGAGTGTGTTCTGAATAGTTACGATTTTCTTTAAGAAAATTTAAAAAAGATTCTATTAAGTTATTAATCTCGGTTTTCAATTAATCTATCTATTTGATGGCTCAAAACTTCAACTATAAAACTTAGAAACAATGTATCCTGCTCTGGAGTATATTTTTCATCTACTGAAGAACCTAAAATTAATATTCCCGCAATCTTTTCTGAATGCAGTTTACCAACAACCGCTTCTTTTATATCGGCTTGAGCACCAAAAGTTATAGAGGCAATTTCATTGGGAAGCTTTCCTAAAAAAATATCTACTTCTTTAAAAATCTTAGAGAAAGTCTTAGTAGCTATTTCTGGCTCAATGATTCTCTTTGCAGACACTCGATACAATTCTTCTTGAGTAAAGAATAATAATTTACATTTTTCTGTACCAAGCTCGTTTATAAAAAAACTTTCTGTAGCGACCAATAAATTTTCTAAGTCTTCAGCATTTAGAATAATGCTTATCAGTTTTCTTACCTTTGCAAAAAGCAGCTCATTCGCATTAGCATTCAAAATAAAGTCTTTGAGTTGTGTGCTCGTTGCTAAATTCTTAGACTTTATGAATTCAACTTGTTTTTCAATAAAGCTTACTGCTTCACCTGATTCGTGTTTTATCTCAAGCTGTTCTATAGCTTCTGGATGATCTATAAAAAAATCAGGATTTTCTTTTAAAAAATTTATAACTTCTTCAGGTTTAAGAGATTTACTAAAAAGTTTCATTTTAAAGATTTAACAAAACATCCTGTTTTCGGTATTCCGCGCTTCCTTGAAGCATAACTTTTAACTCACCTAAATCCACTTTAGTGAATACCTGGCCCTGATGAAAGTTTATTTTTAACTCCTGATCCAATTCTTTTTGAATTGCACATGCGACAGCTGCTGCGCAAGCTCCACTTCCGCAGGCTTGGGTTTCACCCACACCTCTTTCAAAAACTCTTAAATTTATCTCCTGGGTATTTTTAATTTTAATAAAGCCAACGTTTACACCATTTTTAAAAAAATTACTTTCTTGTAAAAATGTTCCAAATTTTTGTACGTCCAAATCCAACTCATCATTAAAAATTACGGCATGCGGATTTCCTATCGAAATTGCAAAACAAGGAACTTTTTTATTATCAAATTCAATTTCAAAAACTTGCTCATTTTCATTTAGTCCAATTTCAGAAGGAGATAATGAAAAAATATTTTCCACAATGTAATCGTTTTTGCTTTTCTCAACAGTAACTTGATTGGTGCCTATGAGTAACTTCACTGTATCACTGATGGATATGTTTCTGTCGGATAGATATCTAGCAACACACCTCATGCCGTTGACACAGTTTTCAGCCTCACTGCCATCTTGATTAAAGATTTTTACAGAAAAATCTGAAATTTCTTCTTCTGGCGGTTCTATTACTAGGACCTGATCAAACTCAAGAAAATCTCCTTCACCGAGAAACTTTGGGATGTTGTTTTTAGAGAAAGAAAAATCCTGTGTTACTGAATCTACAACTATGAAATTGTTTCCTAAAGCCTCCATAAACTGGATATAGGGCATTAAAGTTCCTCTTCTTTAATGAGATTATCAAAGGTTTCTGCTTTTCTAATGACCTTGTGACTTTTTTGATCAACTAAGATTTCAGCAGGCTTAAGTCGGGTATTGTAATTAGAACCCATACTTGAGCCATAGGCTCCTACTGAATATATGACTAAATAATCTCCAGCATTTGCGTTGACTTCGAAATCTGAACCAAAACTATCGGCAGTCTCACAGACAGGTCCAACTATAGAATAAAGATCTTTCTTTTCAGAAGACTCCACTAAATTATCTATTTTGTGTCTTGCGCTATACAACGATGGTCTCATCAAATCATTCATACCGGCATCAACAATAAGAAACTTTTGACTGCCATTCTCTTTTATGCCCAACACTTTGGTTATCAAAACACCCGCTTGCGCAACAATGGAACGTCCTGGCTCTAGAGTTAAGTTATATTTTGAAGAAAACTGCTTCAGTTTTTTTATTAGTTCGTCAGGTGAAAAATTTTTTTCCAATTCATAGTCGATTGCTAAACCACCGCCAACATCTATGTGATCTATTTCAAATCCCAAAGAAACCAATTGGTCTGCTAAATTTTCAAGTTTTTCGTAAGCTTCGACAAGTAAATCCGTATTAGTTATTTGAGATCCAATATGAGCTGAAACACCAACTAGGTTTATTTTTTCAACTCCATACTTCTTTGCCAGAGTTAGTGCCTCTTCTTCAGAAATGCCAAATTTGCAATCGGCCTTACCAGTTTCAATATAAGGATGAGATTCTGCAGCAATGTCTGGATTTATCCTGAACGAGATTCTTGGTATTTTATTTAGTTGTTCAAGCAGTTCTAATTCATATTCAGATTCTACGTTGATGGAAAATATTTCGTGATCACATGCGAGTTTCAATTCCTCTTTGGTTTTGCCAACTCCAGAAAAAACAATCTTCTTTGGATCTGCACCGATTTTTAAAACTCTTTTTAATTCTCCACCAGATACTACGTCAAAGCCCAAACCTTCATCTTTTATTAAAGACAAAACACTTAGATTGCTGTTAGCTTTTACTGCATAACAGGCAAGGTCGGAGGAAGATAAACCTTTTTTATAAGATCGACAATTTTCTCTAATAGTTTGAGCAGAATAAACATAAAAAGGTGTTTCTAAGCTATCACTAAGCTCAAGCAGGTTAGCGTCTTCTGAATATAAGACGCCTGTGTTAAAGTTAAAATGCTTTAAGTTCATTGATTTCTTCATCTTCAGGCAGATATAAAGGACCTTTTATGCCACATGAGCTTAGAAAGCCAAAACTCATTAGACATAACCCAAGTAAAAAAATTTTCATTACTTTAAATAGTCTTTTGCTCTTTTAATTTCTTTTTGTATTTGTTTTAAAGCAGTGCCCCCAATTGAGGTTTTTGCTTGGACAGAGTCACTAGGATCTATGTAATCAAAAACATCTTGGGAAATCTTCTTTGAAATTTTCTTAAATTCGTCAAGCGACATTTCAAATAGTAAGAGATCATTATCTTCAGCATATTTCACTGCCGTCCCTGTAATTTCATGAGCTTCTCTAAATGGTACTCCTTTGATGACCAAATATTCAGCAAGATCTGTTGCGGTTAAGAAATCATCGTAGACATCAGCAAGCATTTGGTCATTATTAAAAGACACCCCTTTAATCATCTCGTTCATAATACTCAAGGCTTCAGTAGCAAATCTTATTGAATTAATTAAAGGTGCTTTATCCTCTTGGTTGTCTCTGTTGTAGGCTAAGGGCTGATTCTTCATTAAGCTTAGCAACGTCATTAAATTACCAATCGTTTTAGCAGATCCTCCTCTGACTAATTCAGCCATATCTGGATTTTTCTTTTGCGGCATAATTGAAGAACCTGTGCATAATTCTTCAGGCAATTGAGAATAATTAAACTGAGAAGAAGACCAAATGATCAGTTCTTCGCATATTCTTGAAAAATGAATAGCCATTACACTTATATTGAAAGCAACTTCTAAAGCAAAATCTCTATCGGATACAGCATCAATGGAATTTCTGGTAACCGAATCAAACCCCAAAGACTTAGCTAGTTTTTGTCTATCCAATTTAAACCTGTTACCGGATAATGCTCCAGAACCCAAAGGGCTGACCTTGAGTTCTTTTTTAGTTGCTGAGACTCTTTCCAGATCTCTTTTTATCATTTCATACCAAGACAAAAGATAGTGAGCCAAACTAACCGGCTGAGCATTTTGCAGATGGGTAAAACCTGGCATGAGAGTTTCTAACTCTCCCTCTGCTCTAACAACTAAGTTTTTCATTAAATTTTTTAGTAAAGACTCAATTTCAATACTTCTTTCCAAAAGAAACAATTTAAAATCAGTTACGACTTGATCGTTCCTAGATCTTCCCGTGTGAAGTTTTTTTGCAGTCACTCCAATTTCTTTTTCAAGGGCAGCTTCGATATTCATGTGAACATCCTCTAAAGAAGGATTCCATTTAAAATTACCAGCTTCTATTTTCTTTTTTATCTTTTTAAGACCACTTTTAATTTTATTGAATTCATTTTTAGAAAGCACTTTGGCTTCCATCAATACTTCTGCGTAAGCAATCGAACCTTGAATGTCTTGACTATAGAGGATTTGATCTACATCAACAGAGGATGAAAAATTCTGAGCAATCTGGGAAGGTTTTTTGTTAAATCTTCCTCCCCAAGAGGGATTTTTTTTTGACATCAATACTTATAGTAATCAGGTTTATAAGGTCCATCAACATCTACATTTATATAGTCAGCTTGATCCTTTGTAAGCTTTGTAATGACTCCTCCAAAACCTTCTACCATATATGATGCAACTTCTTCATCTAGCTCCATAGGCAAAACTTGGACACTTAACATTTCTTGTTTTGTAGTTTCATCATTAATTGAGGCAAAACCTTGTTTGTATAAAAATATCTGTGCAAGTACTTGGTTGGCAAACGAGCCATCCATAATTCTTGAAGGGTGACCAGTTGCATTACCAAGGTTAACCAATCTACCTTCTGCCAAAAGAAGCAAATAATCCTTATTATCCTTGGGACCTCTGTAAATCTTATGCACTTGAGGTTTTATCTCTTCCCAAGTCCATTCATCTCTCATGTATTGTGTATCTATCTCGTTATCAAAATGACCGATATTACTGACAATTGCTCCTGACTTTAAATTATTCAAGATATATTTATCACATACATTGAAGTTACCAGTTGCGGTTACCACAAGATCAATGTCACTCAAAAGTACTTTATTGATAGATTCATCATTATTTAAATTTTCGCCATTTATGTAGGGCGAAACAACTTCATAACCATCCATACAAGCTTGCATGGCGCAAATAGGATCGATCTCGGTAATCTTGACTACCATTCCTTCTTGTCTAAGACTCATCGCAGAACCCTTACCAACATCACCATAACCAAAAACAAGGGCTTTCCTTCCAGAAAGCAACATATCCGTGCCACGTTTTATAGCGTCATTCAAACTATGTCTGCATCCATACTTATTATCGTTTTTAGATTTTGTTACCGAGTCGTTAACATTTATAGCAGGCACCTTAAGCGTACCTTTTTCCAACATTTCATATAGTCTTAATACCCCGGTAGTCGTTTCTTCGGAAATACCATTAATTTTTTCTAACATTTCTGGATACTTTTCATGCACCATAGCAGTCAAGTCACCACCGTCATCCAAAATCATATTTGCGTCCCATGGCTTTTCATTAGATAGGATAGTTTGTTCTATACACCAATCAAACTCTTCTTCATTCATGCCTTTCCAAGCGAAAACAGGAATTCCTTTTTGCGCGATAGCTGCTGCAGCATGATCTTGGGTAGAAAAAATATTACAAGATGACCATCTCACAGAAGCTCCTAATTCAACTAAAGTTTCTATAAGAACTGCAGTTTGAATAGTCATGTGTATGCAACCCATAATTTTTGCACCCTGCAAAGGCTTATCCTTTCCATATCTTTCTCTGAGTTTAATCAAAGCAGGCATTTCAGATTCAGCTAGTTCTATTTCTTTTCTTCCAAACTCTGCAAGAGAGATATCCTTTACTTTGTAGTCTTTGAATTCCATATTTATTTTAGTTGTTCTATTTTATCAGTTGATTCCCAAGAAAAGCTTTCTTCTTCTCTTCCAAAATGACCATATGAGGCAGTCAATTGATAGATAGGCTTTTTAAGATCTAACATTTCGATAAGTTTTTTGGGTTTTAGTTCAAAATTCTTTTCGACCAACTCAACAATTTTTGCCTCTTCTGTCTTATTTGTATCAAAAGTATTGATACTGATGGAAGTAGGTTCAGCTACTCCAATGGCATAAGAAACTTGAATTTCACATTTATCTGCTAGGCCTGCAGCAACAATATTTTTAGCCACATATCTTCCAGCATAAGCGGCAGATCTATCAACTTTTGAAGGGTCCTTACCAGAAAAAGCACCTCCACCATGCCGAGCCATGCCACCGTAAGTATCCACAATTATTTTTCTTCCCGTTAATCCACAATCTCCTACAGGACCTCCTATCACGAAGCTTCCTGTTGGATTTATATAAATTTTTGTATCTTCTTTAAGCCATGAATTTGGAATGACTGGTTTAATAATTTCTTCCATAACTCCTTCTTCAATGGTTTTTGCATCTATATCTGGATCATGCTGGGTTGATAAGACAATTGCCGAAACACTTGATGGATTCCCTTGATCATCGTATAAAAAACTCAACTGACTTTTTGCATCCGGTCTTAGCCAATTTAATTTTCCATTTTTTCTTACTTCAGACTGCTTTTTAACTAGTAGATGGGAATAGTGAATTGGTGCGGGCATCAGAACATCAGTTTCATTAGTTGCATAACCAAACATTAAACCTTGGTCACCCGCTCCTTGATCCAAATCGGTTCCTGAACCTTCATCTACTCCTGCAGCAATATCTACTGACTGCTGTCCAATGGCATTAATTATTTCAACTGTATTGCCATTGAATCCTAAGTCATCACTGTCATAGCCAATTTCGTTGATTACTTCTCGAATAACTTTTTCTAAGTTAGGTTGAGCGGAGGAAGTTATTTCTCCTGCAATCACAACCAAATCAGTCTTAACCAAAGTTTCACAAGCTACTCTGGCATTTGGGTCTTCCTGTAGGTATGCATCCAAAATTGCATCGGAAATTTGATCACACATTTTATCGGGGTGACCTTCAGAAACAGATTCAGATGTAAAAGTTTTGTACTCAGACATGACAATAATAAAGTCAGCAATTCTACTATGAACTGACCTTGAAATAGTAGAAAATAACATTCTAATTTCATGACAGATCAACAAAACCTAGCCAATGCTATAAGAGCTCTATCTATGGATGCAGTTCAGAGAGCAGGATGCGGACATCCTGGTATGCCCATGGGAATGGCAGATATCGCACAAGTTTTGTGGACCAAACATCTTAAATATAACCCTTCAAATCCTGATTGGTTTGATAGAGATAGGTTTGTTTTATCCAATGGACATGGTTCCATGCTGCTTTATTCGCTTCTTCATTTGACAGGTTATGATCTTTCTATGGATGAATTGAAAAATTTCCGTCAACTGGGTTCAAAAACACCCGGACATCCGGAATGTGACGTGACCCCAGGAGTAGAAACAACGACGGGTCCCCTTGGACAAGGCATAGCAAACGCAGTTGGAATGGCAATGGCAGAAAAAATTCTTGCAAAGAGATTTAATAAAAAAAATTGTCCAATAATTGATCATTACACTTACGTTTTTTGTGGTGACGGTTGTTTGATGGAAGGTATTTCTCATGAGGTTTGTTCTTTAGCTGGCACACATAAATTGAATAAATTAATTGTCTTATACGATGACAATAAAATTAGCATTGATGGCAAAGTTGAAGGTTGGTTTACAGACAATACGCCAGAGAGATTCAAAAGTTATGGTTGGAACGTTATAGCAGATGTCGATGGGCATGATTTTCAAAGTATTGATAAAGCTTTGGAAGATGCAAAATCATCTAATCTTCCAACTCTAATTTGTTGTAAAACAGAAATTGGGAAAGGATCTCCCAATAAATCAGGTTCAGCAGATGCTCATGGCGCAGCTCTTGGCGAGGAAGAAATCAAACTCACTAGAGAAAACATCCAATGGCAGTATGAGCCTTTTGAAATCCCTGATGAAATTTACAAGGCTTGGGATCACAAAAAACAAGGACAAGAAAGTGAAGAAAAGTGGCAAGAGGTTCTTGCCGATTTTGAAAAAAACCATCCTGAAGATTCTAAAGAGCTGCATAGATTAATCACCGGAAGCTTGCCTAGTAATTTTGAATCTATCATCGAGAATCTAATCAATAATTTTTCTGAAGATGAAAATTCTTATGCTAGTAGAAAGTGTTCTGGTATGTGTTTGGATGCCATAGGCCCAATAATGCCAGAGTTGATAGGTGGATCAGCAGATCTTTCTCCTTCAAATAATACTGAATGGAAAGGAACCTCTCATCTTGCAGAAGATGGTTCAGGTAATTACTTAAATTATGGCGTTCGAGAATTTGGTATGTCGGCAATAATGAATGGCATGATCTTACATGGCGGCATTAGACCTTATGCAGGAACTTTTCTCACTTTTCTAGATTACGCTAGAAATGCCGTAAGGATGTCTGCCTTAATGAAATTGCCTGTGATTTATGTTTATACTCATGACTCCATTGGGGTCGGTGAAGATGGTCCAACTCATCAACCGGTGGAACATATCTCAATGCTAAGAATTACACCTGGTATTTACACTTGGCGACCTTGCGATGGGGTAGAAACTGCTTGCGCATGGAAATTTGCACTGAAGTCAAAAGCTGCACCTTCAGCATTGATATTATCCAGACAATCATTGGATGCTCAGAAAAGAGAAACAAACGACTCAATTTTTCTAGGCGGATACGAACTTGCTTCAGACCAAAATCCCAAAATAACATTGGTTGCTTCAGGCTCAGAAGTGAGCTTAGCCATGAAAGTTCGAGATCAGCTTAATGAGCAAAAAATTTCATCAAGAGTTGTCTCAATGCCATGTACTGAAATATTTGATGAACAATCATCGGAATATCAAAGAGAAACCTTAGGCGACTTGCCAAAAATTTTCATAGAAGCAGGGCAAAGCGATTTTTGGAAGAAGTATTGTGAAGGAGATGATCAAGTAGTCGGTATCGACAAATTTGGCGAATCAGCTCCAATAGATGATTTGATGAACCACTTTGGTTTTACAGTTGAAAATATAATCAAACAAATTAACAAAACAATTTAAGTGGATTTAACAAATTCAAAGCTATCCTCTTTTGATTTTGAGGGAAAAAGAGTTCTTCTGAGAGTAGATTTCAATATTCCAATCAGAGACGAAGAAGTTCTTAACGATGAAAGAATGGTAAGAGCTTTGCCGACCATTAAACACTTATTGGAAAAAGCAAAATCTCTCAGAATCATAACGCATCGTGGCAGACCTCAAGAATCGGGAGAAGTTCAGCCTGAATTTTCGATTAAACCAATAGCAAAAAGACTTTCTCAATTATTAGATATTCCTATTCCAATAGCTAATTCTTTGGATGGTTTAGAGCAAGACGAAAAAATTATCATGTTGGAAAACATAAGATTTTTTCAGGGAGAAAAAGAAAACTCTGGAAATCTTTCAAAAACACTAGGTAATTGTGGAGATGTTTATATCATGGATGCTTTTGGTACTGCTCATCGTAAGCAAGCATCTACCTTTGGAGTAATTGACTCAGTAGCTGAAGCAGGTGTTGGCTTTTTGGTTGAAGATGAACTGGAGGCTTTGAAAAAGATTTTGGTGAATCCAAAAAAACCTCTAATTGGGATTATTGGCGGATCAAAGATCTCTACCAAAATTAATGTCATTGATTCCCTTACTTCATACGTGGATAAATTAATCATAGGCGGTGCTTTGGCAAATACCTGCTATATGGCAATGGGAAAAAAAATTGGAAAATCGTTATTTGAAGAAGACTACATAGATGTAGCAGAAAAATTAGTTGGTAATGAGAAGATTGTATTGCCAGAAAATGTCGTTGTCTTAGATACATCTAACGATTCCGTATTTGAAAAGCATATTGATGATATAGCCAGTCATGAAGCTATCTGCGATGTGGGTAAAAAATCTTTGGAGTATTTTCAAAAGCATATCAATTCCGCTAAAACTGTTTTTTGGAATGGCCCTTTGGGTAAGTTTGAGGATCCAAGATTTTCTGAAGGGACTTCCGAGGTAGCAAAAATCATGTCTGAATCTAAGGCCTATAGCATTATTGGCGGCGGGGAGACGATTACCTCTTTTGCAAATATTAATTTAATGGATTCTGTAGATTATGCTTCCACTGCGGGAGGAGCTTTCTTAGAATATATAGAAAATAATTCCTTACCTTGTATAGATAAGATAATAACTAAAAATAAAGGATAGAAATATGAAATCACTGGAAGAAATTGCAACTTATATTGTTTCTGATGGAAAGGGCATATTGGCTGCTGATGAGAGCACCCCAACAATAGGGAAAAGATTTGCAACAATAAATGCTGAGTCTACAGACGACTCCAGAAGGGATTATCGTGAAATGCTTTTTCGAGCTGATGGAATGAAAAACAATATTGGCGGAGTTATTTTATTTGATGAGACTTTGAGACAAGACGCAAAAGATGGCACTCCTTTAAAAGATATAATCTCTGAACAAGGCGCATTGCCAGGTATCAAGGTAGACAAGGGAATCAGCCCGCTTGATTCTTCTCCTGAAGAAAATATCACTGGGGGTTTAGATGGACTTAATGAGAGATGTGCAGAATATTTTGATCTAGGTGCTAAATTTACCAAGTGGCGTGCAGTTATAAAAATTGCTGACGGTCTGCCTTCTCAAGAGGCTATCAAAGCAAACATGGATGCTCTTGCTGATTACGCAAAAGTAGTTCAGGAAAACAACATGGTTCCAATTGTCGAGCCTGAAGTTTTGATGGATGGTAGCCATTCCATAGAATCTTGTGAAGACGCAACAAAAAGATGTTTGAGCACTCTATTTGAATCTTTGGCAGAGAAAGGCGTTTTGGTAGAAGGAACCATTTTAAAACCCAACATGGTGGTCTCAGGAAATGAATGTTCGAAGCAAGCTGGAATCCAACAAGTTGCAGAAATGACACTCAATTGTTTATTGGAAAATGTTCCTAGTAATCTGCCAGGAATTACATTTCTTTCTGGAGGACAATCCGATATTGACGCCACAGCTCATTTAGATGCTATGAATAAAATTGGTGGCAATCCTTGGAAGCTCAGTTTTTCTTATGGCCGTGCTTTGCAACAGGCTGCTCTCAAAACTTGGAGCGGTAAACAAGATAATGAGCAAGCCGCGCAAGAGGCCTTCAGCCACAGAGCTAAAATGAATATGTTGGCAGCAAAAGGTGAGTGGTCAGAAAACTTAGAAGGATAGTCTTTTATTTGTTTATAAAAAATCTACTGGCTAAAAGTCCCACTTCATAAAGAAGCCAGACAGGAAGAGCCAAAAGCGTTTGTGAAAAAATATCGGGAGGTGTAAGAAACATTCCCACAACAAAACATCCTATGATCACGTAAGGTCTGGCACTAGAGAGTTGTTGAGCATTTGTCACTCCTGACCAAATCATCAGCATCAAAATAATTGGCACCTCAAATGCAAAACCAAAGACAAAAAGAATTCTAATAACAAAATCAATGTATTCATTGATGTCGGTCATTACCAAAACTTCCGAGGGAGAGGCTTGAACAAAAAAAGTGAAAATCAGTGGAAAAATTACAAAAAAAGCAAAACAAATACCTGCAAGGAACAAAATTATGCTGGAAAACAAAACCGCAAAAAAACCTATCTTTTCTTCTTTGTACAAACCTGGCGCAATGAAGTTCCATAACTCAAAAAGTAAATATGGAATTGCTACAAATGTAGCGACATAAAAAGTAAGTCTTAACGGAGTCAAAAAGGGTGAAACTACACCAGTTGCAATCATTGAAGAATTGGCAGGTAAGATTTCTGTTAAGGGATTGGCAAAAATAAGAAATATTTCATTTCTAAAAAATACCAAAACAAAAAAAATTATAGCAATTGCGCCAAGGCTTCTTAAAAGAACATTTCGCAGGGAGTTTAAATGTTCAAGATAACTTTTTTCAGTCATCTTTATTTTCTTTGTTATTTTGGAAGTCTTCCGAATATATTTCTTGCTTTATCTCTTGCGAGATTGAAGAGCTTTTTGAGCGAATTAACTTCACATACTCTTCTAATTTAGTGAGAAATCCTGGTAATCTTTTAGGGCCTAAAATAAGTAAAGCAATGATTCCTATTAATAAGATTTCAAAGAATCCTATGTCGAACATTTAATCTTCTTTTTTGTCGTCTAAACTTTTATCTTCTTCTTTAACTGCTTTTTTAAACCCTTTGACAAAAGAACCTAAATCTCCACCAAGATTTCTAATTCTTTTAGTGCCGAAGATCAAAACAATAATTGCAAGAATGATTAGCAATTGCCAAATACTTATTCCACCAAAACCCATTTATTCTTTCCTTCCTTTTTTTTCTTCTATTCCAGAAAGACCCTCTCTGCTTTCAAGTTCTTTTAAAACCTCAGTTGGGTCTATCCCGTTATTCGTCAATAATACCATGACGTGAAACCATAAATCTGCTGCTTCATGAATAACCTTATTTTTCTCTAGATCTTCAGTTATTTCGGCAATTAGCTCGTCAGTCTCCTCAGCTATTTTCTCAATAATCTTCTCGTTTCCCTTGGCATACAAACTCGCTACATAAGATGAAGAAGGATCGGCATTTTTACGCTCCTTCAGTAAGACGCTTAATCTTTCTACGATGTTTTTCATTGGCTAACTATTATGGCAATTAAAAGCAATGCAGTAATACCTATGTATATAAATTTATTATTGTTTTTTGATTGCTTTATCTCTTTTTTTAAGTTTTTTATTTCTGAGTTGTACTCTTCTAACCTAGACAAGTTATTTAATATGATTTCAATTTTTTCAGGAAGTTCATAAGCTTTTTCTGCCAAAGCAAAAGAATCATTTTTAAACCTTTCAAACATTGCCTTCGGACTGTATTTTTTTGCAACCCAAGATTGAATAAAAGGTTTAGCCGTTGTCCACAAATCCAATTCTGGATAAATTTGTCTGCCTAAACCTTCAATGTTAATCAAGGTTTTGTTAAGCAATAACAATGAAGTCGGAAGGGATAAATCAAATTTTCTTGTAGCGTCGAACAAATAAAGCAACATTTCTCCAAATTTAATTTCATCGAAGGGTTTCTCAAAAATAGGATCCAAAACCGTTCTTATCACAACTTCTAGCTCAACTTCTTTTGTATCTTCGCCAACCCAACCGGCGTTTATCATGGTCATGGCAACCCCAGAATAATTTTTATTGAACATTTCTGAAAGCATCTTGCCGATGATAAGTTGTTCCTTCTCAGTTAAGGAACCGCAAATTGCATAATCAACGGCAACATAGGTAGGATTTTCAGGGTTGGAATTGTTAACAAAAATATTTCCTGGATGCATATCGGCATGAAAAAAATTATCATCAAAAAGTTGTTTGAAGAAAATTTTTACACCTGTTTCAGCAAGGGCTTTTAAATTTATGTTTTCTTTTTTAAGTACTTCTATGTCCGTTACAGGTATTCCAGAAATTTTTTCCATGGTCATGACATTTTTTGAAGAGAAATTTTCATAAACCTCTGGAATATACAAAAGAGAATTTTCTTTGAAGAAGTTTTTTGTCTGGATAGCATTCGCTGCTTCTTTTTTTAGATCGGTTTCAGCAGTAATAACTAATTCATATTCTCTTATCAAATCCATCAGTTTTAATCTTCGAGCATCAGAGAGGATTAATTCAGCTAACCTGCCTAAAAATTTTATTGAGTTAACATCAGCAGAAATTCTCTTGTCCAAACCGGGTCGAACAATTTTTACAACCACCGATTCACCGTCTTTTAAAATTGCTTCGTGCACTTGAGCAATAGAAGCTGCTGCGAGCGGTTCTTCAATGAATGAATCGAAAATCTGATCTATAGGACTTTCCAAATCTTGCTCCATTATTTTGATAGCCTCTTTTGTCGAAAAAGGTTTTAAATTGTTTTGAAATTTTTTTAAGACACTTGCTTGTTTTTCTCCAACAAGATCCGGTCTGGTTGATAAGAGCTGACCGAATTTTATAAAGAGTGGACCCATCTCCTCTAATGCATCGCTTAAACGATACTCTATTTCTTTTCGTTTTCTGAAGAAGGTCTTTGGGAAAAAAAATAAAAGAGATAAAAGAACTTTATTTGCCAAAGGATCAAATAGTTCATCCAATCTGTACTTACAAAAAATATAAGAGATGCGAATCAGACTGAAAATAGCCATTTTACTTTTCCGCAATATGAAGAGTTACTATGCCTGCTGTCATGATGTCATAGGAAACATTTTTAAAATTTACGGACTCAAGCATTTGTTTAAATTCTTCTTGCGATGGGTGCATCCTGATTGATTCTGCAAGATATTGATAACTTTCCTCATCTTGAGCAAAAAATTTTCCAAGTTTAGGCAAAATCTTAAATGAATAGAAATCGTATAAGTCAGATATCAAAGGAGATTCAGGCTTTGAAAATTCCAATACTAAAAGTCTACCTCCAGGCTTTAAACATCTGTAAAAATTTTTTAAGGCTTTGAGCTTATTCGTTACATTTCTAATTCCAAAACCTATGGTTATGCAATTGAATCTGTTATCAGGAAACGGGAGGTTTTCAGCATCAGCAACAGCAGTTTTTATATTCAATTTATTCTTATCAAGACTTCTTGCTTTGCCTAGTTTTAACATTTTCTCATTGATATCACTGAGGATGATTTCACCTGACTTCCCAACCAAATCTGACATTAAAATAGATAGGTCTCCCGTTCCTCCGGCGACATCCAAAACAGAATCTCCTTGCTTTAAATTAGAAAGCTCGATTGTGCCTCTCTTCCATAAGCGGTGAATTCCTAAAGACATTAGATCGTTCATAAGATCATAATTTTCAGCAACAGAATCAAAAACACCCTTAACCATTTCTGGTTTTTCTGTTTTATTTACGTTCTTATAACCAAAGTTGGTTTCGTTGTTTTCGTTTTTACTCATTTCTTTGGAATCTGTTAGTATTGTAGTTTATTCATATGGAAAACAAATTAATTTGGCTAGACCTAGAAATGACTGGCCTAGAACCGCAATCCGAAAGAATTATAGAGATTTTCACCGCCATTACTAATGAAGATTTAACAGAAGTAATTGAAGGACCAAATATCGTAATATCACAACCAACAGAATATTTAGACAATATGGATGATTGGAATCAAGATCACCATTCTAGATCAGGATTATTAGACGAAGTTATAAAGAGTGAGATTTCTCAAGAGGATGCGGAGTTGAGGACTTTAAATTTTATAAAAGAACATGTGGGAAAAAATAAATCACCCCTTTGTGGAAACACAATTCATCACGATAGGAAGTTTTTAACATTGTATATGCCACAATTAGAAGAATATTTTCACTACAGAAATATAGATGTTAGCTCTTTTAAAGAAGTGGCAAAAAGATGGCGTCCGGAAGTCACTATGGAACAAGCAAAACAGGTAGCTCATCGGGCAAGAGCAGATGTTTTTGAATCCATAAATGAATTGCGGTTCTACCGAGATGAATTTTTTGCAAAAAAATAACTTTTTTACTGTATCTTTCTCCGTTTTCTTTATAATTGCCATCCCTTATAAGATATGAAGAAAGTCTTTATCCAAACCCATGGCTGTCAGATGAATGAATACGATTCAGCCAAAATGCTTGAGTTACTAGGCGAGAAAAGTAATTTTCAAACTACAGAAAATGAGTCAGAAGCAGATTTATTAGTCCTAAATACTTGTTCAATCAGAGAAAAAGCTCAAGAAAGGGTATTTCACCAGGTTGGTCGCTGGAAAGCTTTGAAGGAAAATAATCCCAACTTAAAGATTGCTGTTGGTGGCTGTGTTGCAAGCCAAGAAGGTGAAGCTATTTCAAAAAGAGCTCCTGCGGTAGACATTGTATTTGGTCCGCAAACTCTGCATAAACTTCCAGATTTATATGAAGAATCTTCACAAGATGGAAAAAGAAAGCTTGATATTACCTTTCCAAAAATTGAAAAGTTCGATCATTTTCCTGAACCTAAAGCTGAAGGACCTTCCGCCTTTGTTTCTGTCATGGAAGGATGCAATAAATATTGTTCTTTTTGTGTGGTCCCACATACCAGAGGGCATGAGGTCAGCAGACCGTTTGATGATATTTTGCAAGAAGTAACATCATTAGCGAATCAAGGAGTAAGAGAGATAAATTTTTTAGGACAAAATGTAAATAATTTCAAAGGCGAAAAAGATGGAGAAAAATCTTCTTTAGCAGAATTGATTAGAGATGCTGCTAATATCGATAATATTGATCGTCTAAGATTTACTACCAGCCATCCTTTTGAATTCAAAGATGATCTTGTAGATCTTTACCTAGATGTACCCGAGCTAGTCAGCCATGTTCATTTACCGGTTCAAAGTGGATCAGATAGGATCTTGAAGTTAATGAGAAGAAGGTATACCCGAAAGAGTTATTTGGATTTAGTAAATCGCATAAGAGCAAATCGTCCCGACATTAGTTTTTCTTCAGATTTTATAGTAGGTTTTCCGGGTGAGACTGAAGAAGACTTTCAAGATACTTTGGACGTTATCGATAGCGTTAAGTTCGATGAATCTTTTAGCTTCATATACAGCCCAAGACCTAATACGCCAGCAGCCAAAATGGAAGACGATGTCAGCCTTGATGAAAAAAAAGAAAGATTGAATATTCTTCAAAATAAGTTAAATAACTATTCCAGTCAGATCGCTCGCAAAATGGTTGGTACTATCGAAAAATGTTTAGTCACAGACATTTCAAAGAGAAATCCAGGAGAATTCCAAGCCAGAACGGAAAATAATCGTGTTGTTAATTTTTCTTCAGCTAAAAACTTCATTGGAAGTTTCGTTGATTTAGAAATTGTTGAGGCCAAACCAAATTCCCTGAGAGGCAAATTTACCGGAGGTACAATTAATTAATTTATGTCTGAATTGAAATTCAAACTTGAATCGGACGATTCAAAAAAACTATCAATAATTTGTGGTCCAGTAAACTCTAACTTATCTAAGATAGAGGATTCTCTTTCAATTAAAATCAAAAATAGAGGTAGTTTATTTTCTCTTTCCGGCGAAGATCAAAACATTTCAAAAGGTCGACTCGTTATTGAAGAACTTTTCAGTTTTGCCGATCAGTCAAAAGACATTTCTCCAAAAGAAATCCATTTTTTTATTTCCAAAGCTTTGAATCAGCCAAACGAATCAAAAAATTTTAAATTGGAGTTAAAAAGCACTTTTTCTCTGAAAACACCAAAATTAGAGGTCATTCCAAGAAACCAATCTCAAGAAGATTTCATCAATTCTATTTCTTCACATGATATTTCTTTTGGCATTGGACCAGCCGGTACTGGAAAAACTTATTTGGCTGTTGCGGTTGCTGTAAATTTATTTATTCAGAGGAAAATCAATAAAATAATTTTGACTAGGCCTTTGGTAGAGGCAGGCGAGAGACTTGGCTTCTTGCCAGGTGATTTGGCTCAAAAAGTAGATCCATACTTGCAGCCGCTCTATGATGCTTTGAACGAAATGTTAGGCTATGAAACCGTTAATAAATTCATTGAAAAAGGGAATATTGAATTGGCACCCTTGGCTTATATGAGAGGAAGAACCTTAAATGATGCTTTTTTGATTTTAGACGAAGCTCAAAACTGTACTTCTATGCAAATGAAAATGTTTTTAACAAGATTAGGCTTCAATTCCAAGGCGGTCGTTACTGGAGATGTTACTCAGATAGACTTGCCATCCAAAAAAATGTCCGGACTGGCAGATGCTGTAAAGATTTTAGAAGGTCAAAAAGGAATCTCCTTTTTCCATTTCGCATCCAAAGACGTAGTCAGACATAATCTGGTACAAAGCATCATCGAAGCTTACGAAAAAAATTCAAAAAATAATGAAGATTGAGCTAATCAACGATCACTACAAAAAAATTCCTGAGCCTTTTAAGAAAAAGGAAATAAAAAAACTCATCGATGCAGTTTTAGAAAAAATTGGTTCTGAGGAACTTGAAAACGGTCAAATCAATATCAAATATACGTCAGAAGAAGAAATAAAACTATTGAATGAGAAGTTTTACAATAAAGAAGGCGTAACAAACGTTTTGGCTTTTACTAACAATCAAGAAACTCCTGAAAGCAAAGAGAGGTTAATTGGCGAGATTGCTATATGTATCAGTCAAATTGAAAAAGAAGCAAAAATCTATAAAAAAGCAGTTGAGACTAGGCTGAAACACATGATTGTCCATGGCGTTTTACATCTTTTCGGCTTTGATCATCAAAAAAAAGGCGAACAAAAAGAGATGGAATTAGTAGAAGATGATATTATCACCAGCTGTCTTGGCGAGAGACCTTATTAAATAATGAAAGAAGAACCTCCAAGTATAAGTGCTCAACCTGAAAAGTTGGGCTTAATACAACGCATTAAAAGCTTCTTTAGGGATTTCCACATCAGAATTTCCTTCAAACCATCCAATCAAAAAGAGTTAACCTCTGTTTTAAGGGACGCAGAGGAAAACAACCTTATTGATAAAGGAGTTTTGGATATGATGGAAGAAACCATTGATTTTTCGTCCACTCCAGTAAAAGAAGTGATGGTGCCAAAAACCCAAGTTATATCCATCAAGGAGACTGAAGGTTTGGCTGAATTCTTACCTAGAATTTTAGAATCAGCACACTCTAGATTTCCAGTTTTTGATGAGCCTCAAGAAAAAATAAAAGGCATTCTGCTAGCAAAAGATTTATTGAAATTTGGTCCCGGTCTATTGGGACAAGATGAGAATTTAAGTTTTGATTTGTCTCAGATTTTAAGACCAATTAATTTCATTCCTGAAAGTAAAAAAATCAACATACTCTTGGAGGAATTCAAAACGAATAGAAGCCACATGGCTGCAGTTGTTGATGAGTTTGGTGAAATCAGTGGGATTGTTACTATTGAAGATGTTCTAGAAGAAATTGTTGGAGAAATTATAGACGAAACCGATATCAGCGAATCTGAAGATATTATTCAATTAACTGAAAATGAGTTTAATGTTTCAGCCTTGACTGAAATTGAGACTTTTAATGATCGCTTTTCTTCGAATTTTGAAGCAACAGATTTTGATACGATTGGCGGAATTGTCTTAAATTCCTTTGGAAAAATTCCTTTAGTGAACGATTCAATCGAAATACAAAATTTTCACTTTACGGTTCTAGCCGCAAATAAAAGACAAATTTTAAAGCTGAGAATAAAGGTTTTAGAAACTATTTCTGAAGAGCTTAACTAGAATTTTCCTGAAGAATTTTCTTTAGCTCATTTCCAAGTAATTCAACATCTTGGACACCTCCATAATTAGGCCTTATGACTATAGCTATTTCTCTATGAGGACCAGATTCATTGAGATGTAAATTTTTTAGATCTGGATTACCTGCCATCAACTGACTAATGGCCATCTTCGGCACCAAAGTAGTACCCATGCCGCTTTTTACAAATTGTACTAGGGTATTTAAAGAAGAAGCTTTGAAAGAAATATTGCTTGCTTGCTTCGTCATTTTGCATGCGGACAGTATATGATCTTTAAGACAATGTCCCTCTTCAAGTAACAGTAATTCAGATCGATCAAGTTCATTAGCTTTTATTTCTTTATCCTTGGAGCGAGCGTCATTTTTCTTAGTAATCCAAAAAAAGTCTTCTGCCCAAAATTTTATGGGTATCAAACCTTGAAGCTTGAAGGGCAGAGCAAGAATGGCCATATCCAAATCGCCATTTTTGACTTTATTAATGAGATCGTTTGACTGACCTTCAGAGATATTTAAATTCAATTTAGGAAATTTAATACTCAAAGACTTTATAGCATGAGGCATTAAGAAGGGGCTTATGGTTGGGATGACTCCAAGAGATATTGGGTGCGAAAGTGGTTGTGAATTGTTTTCAGAAATTTTTTGAATATCTTCCAGTTGTATCTTAATACTCTTGTATTTCTTTAAAATTTCTTCACCCAATTTAGTAACAATTACTTTTTTATTGTTTCTTTCAAAAATTTCAAAACCCAATTGTTTTTCCATTTCGGATATAGCATTACTCAAAGTGGAAGCGGAGACAAAACACTTATCTGCAGCATTTTTAAAGTGCATCTCTTTTTCAACCGCCAAGGCATAATTTATTTGCTTGATACTAACCATTTATATTCGATTTTTTAGAACATTAAATAAGAAATATACATATTTAACAATATATAAAAAGATAGTTTAATATGAGAAGAATTTGTTTTTATATGAGGTGAAATAGATGGCTGAAAACACAGAAGGAAAATGCCCTGTAATGCATGGGGCAATGACAAGCAATAGCTCAACCGGTCAATCAAACAAAGATTGGTGGCCTGATGCGTTGAATTTAAATATTCTTCATCAACACGACAGAAAATCAAACCCACTTGGGGAAGATTTCAATTACCGTGAAGAATTTCAAAAACTAGACTATGCGGCTTTGAAAAAAGATTTAAACGACTTGATGACGGACTCGCAAGATTGGTGGCCTGCAGACTATGGTCATTACGGTCCATTTTTTGTTCGTTTGACTTGGCATGCTGCCGGTACCTACAGAAGTACAGATGGCCGAGGTGGTGGAGGTACAGGAGCTATGAGGTTTGCTCCACTCAACAGTTGGCCTGACAACGGTAACTTGGATAAAGCAAGAAGATTACTTTGGCCGATAAAAGAAAAGTACAGCAACAAAATAAGTTGGGCAGACCTTCTGATCCTTGCAGGAAATGTGGCAATCGAGTCCATGGGTGGAAAAACTTATGGTTTCAGCGGTGGTCGAGACGATATCTGGGGTCCTGAAGAAGACATCCTTTGGGGAGTTGAAGATGAGTGGTTGGAAAACCAGCGTTACAAAGGCGAACGTGAACTTGATAACCCTTTAGCTGCAGTTCAAATGGGCTTGATTTATGTAAATCCTCAAGGTCCTGATGCCAACCCAGATCCTTTAGCTAGTGCTCATGACATAAGAGAAACTTTTGGCCGTATGGCAATGAATGATTACGAAACCGTTGCTTTAATCGCAGGTGGCCACACTTTTGGTAAATGCCACGGTGCTGGGGATGCGGACTTAGTACAAGCTGAACCAGAAGGAGCTCCAATTGAACAAATGGGTTTAGGTTGGACCAACAAACATGGCTCTGGTTTGGGAGCAGACTCCATTACCAGTGGCTTAGAGGGTGCTTGGACAACCAATCCTATCAAATGGGACAATGGCTACTTTGACTTGCTCTTCGGTTACGAGTGGAAACTAGGTAAAAGTCCTGCAGGTGCGCATCAATGGTATGCCATAGATCAAAAAGAAGAAGATATGGCTCCTGATGCTCATGATCCTTCAAAAAAAGTACCAACCATAATGGCAACTACTGATATTGCTCTTAAGGAAGATCCAAGTTACAAAGAAATCTCAAAAAGATTTCATGAAAATCCAGATGAGTTTGCCGATGCTTTTGCTAAAGCCTGGTTCAAACTCCTTCATCGTGATATGGGTCCTAAGTCTAACTACATAGGTCCAGAAGTCCCTGAAGAAGATTTGATTTGGCAAGATCCAATCCCTGCTGGGAATACTGACTATGATGTTAATACAGTGAAAGAAAAAATTGCTGGGCTTGGATTAAGCACTCAAGAAATGGCAGAAACCGCTTGGGCTAGTGCGTATACCTACCGTGGTTCAGACATGAGAGGTGGTGCAAATGGAGCAAGAATTCGTTTGGCTCCGCAAAAAGACTGGGAAGTTAATAAACCCGAACAGCTGGCAAAAGTGCTTGCAGCTTATCAAGGTGTTTCAGATGATACCGGTGTTTCTGTTGCAGACATTATTGTCCTTGCAGGAAACTTAGCGATTGAAAAAGCTTCTGGCATGGAGGTCCCATTTACCCCAGGTAGAGGAGATGCATCAGACGATCAAACCGACCCAGAGTCTTTTGAATATCTTGAGCCTTTATCCGATGCTTTTAGAAACTACCACCGTTCTGGTTTGAGTGTTACCGCAGAGGAAATGATGCTTGATAAAGCTCAGTTACTTGGCATAACAGCACCAGAGATGACAGTCCTCTTAGGCGGAATGAGATCTTTGGGTATCACTGCCAGTGATTATGGCTTGGTATCGGAAAATTCTGATCAGCTAACCAATGAGTACTTCAAAACTTTGCTAGATATGAGAGTTCAATGGAAACCAAATGGTACCGGAAACTCCTATGAAGCATTCGACAGAGTGACAGGTGAGAAAGCTAGAACTGCCTCAAGAGCAGATTTAGTGTTTGGTTCTAATTCTCAACTTAGAGCTTACGTTGAGGTATATGCTCAAAGCGACTCTGAAGAGAAGTTTAAAAAAGATTTTGTGAAAGCTTGGAATAAAGTCATGAATAACGATCTTTTTTAATAGAAGATCGTTATCTCTTTAGTCGAAAGTTCTTCTTGGCTTTTAAATAGAATATAATAATGTTCTTATGTCTCAAAAAGCCATATATCCCGGAACTTTCGACCCAATCACTAAAGGTCATATAGATTTAGTCGAAAGAGCTTGCAAGCTCTTCGATAAAGTAGTTATTGCTATAGCAGCAAGTGAAGCCAAAAGTCCCTTATTCACTCTAGAAGAAAGAATTGATATTTCAAAAAAGATCTTCAAAGGAAACGATCAAGTAGACATTATTGGTTTCTCTGGTTTGCTCGTTGATCTGGCCAAAGATAACGATGCCACTATTCTAATTAGAGGACTTCGAGTTGTAGCAGATTTTGAATATGAGTTTCAATTGGCAAATATGAATCGAGCTATGATGCCAGAACTCGAAAGTGTATTTCTGACACCAGTAACCGAATACAGCTTTGTCAGCTCAAGCTTAGTGAAAGAAATTTGTAAAATGGGTGGCGACGTATCTTCTTTTGTGGATCCCATTTCTTTGGAGGAAATGAAAAAGAAGTTTGGCTAACTTTGACAGTTATTACAGTAAACAGTTGATCTATTTCCTAGTCTAATTTCTTTCAATTCTTTTTTACAATTAAAGCACTCTTGCTTTCCTCTGCCATAAACTTCTAATTTTTTCTTGAAATAACCTGGCGCTTCTTCCGCATTACTATAGTCCTTCAGGGTTGTTCCGCCTTCAGAAATTGCTTCTTTCAATACTTCAATAATTTTAGAAGATAATATTTCATATTGATTTTTAGTTACTTTGCCTGCTTGTCTAGTAGGCCTAATGCCTGCTTTAAATAAGGCTTCGTTAGCATAAATATTTCCAACACCAACCACAATTTTTGCATTCATAATGAATTGTTTGACTGCCACAGATTTTTTTCTAGATTTTTCAAATAAATACAATCCATTGAAACTATTTCCTAAAGGTTCTGGACCAAGGTCTTTTAATAACCTATGTTCCAGAGGGTTTTGCTTGGTTAAATCTAAAACCCCAAACTTTCTGATATCGGTATATCTCAATGTCCAGTTATCGGAAAAATTTAAATCCCAATGTTCATGTTTTTTTGGAGATACTTTTTTGTTGAACACTCTTAACTTACCAGACATCCCTAAATGTATGATTAAGGCACATTCATCTAGTTGAAAAATTATGTATTTACCTCGCCTAAAGGCATTATTAATTTTTTTGCCTTTAACTAATTTATTTATGTTGGTAGGAATTAGCCAACGCAGTTTTTTCTCGCGTGACACAAAAGAAATAATCTTTTTATTGAGAATTTTTTTTTCTATTCCCCTCAGGGTTGTTTCAACCTCAGGCAGTTCTGGCATTAACTATCTAGAAAACCACTGATCTCATAAATATCTGCTGGCGATAAAATTCCTGAAGCTAATTTTAATTCTAAAGTGCTAATGATGTAATCGTACTTAGCAGCAATGAGATCTCTTTGTGCTGAAAAATAGTTTTTTTCTGCATTTAATAAATCAACAATATTTCTAGTATTTTCTTCATATCCAACCATTGTTGCTTTAAGCGCAAAGTTTGAAGATTTTAAAGAAGCTTTCCTAGCATTCACATTGGCTAAATTAGTTAATACCGAAGTAAATTTTGTTTTTACATCCCTAATTACCAATCTTTCTGCAAGAAGTTCTTGCTGATCTGCTTGCTCTGCTAAGGCTTTAGCTTCTCTTCTTTCTGCATGCAATAAGCCGCCTGTAATAATTGGCCAATTGAATTCCAAACTGTATCTAGTTTGCTCCACACCATTTGGGCCATAAGTTACTGGTGGATTCGTTGCAGGATTGAAGCCAACAATACCTCTTGAGTTGTTTTGAGTAATGCTCGCAACCAAATCTATATCTGGAAAATGAGAGGCAAGCTTTGCCTGAGAATTTTTCTTAGCTGCTTTTGCGTTTAACTTAGAGGCTTTTAAGGTAAAACTATTTCCCAAAGCCAATTCAGCCCACTGATCTTGTTCGATTGGATCGGGTTTGCTTACGGGAAAATCATCATTTAAATCTTTTATATCAGGCGCATCTCCAATGATTGAAATCATTGCCTCTCTCGCAAATTCAAGTTGTCCTTCAGAAGCAATTTTTGAAACTTTAGCTAAATCATAGAATGCCTGAGCCTCTTGGAATTCAGATTTAGACGAGACTCCTTCTTCATAGAGTCGTTTGGTTCGATCTCTTTGTTTTTTAATAGATTGTTCTTCCAATCTAGCAACTTCAAGATTTTTTTTAGCTTTTAGAAGATTAAAATAAACGTTGGAGATTCTGATAATGGTTTCTTGTTGTGAAAGTGCAAATTTTGCCTCTGCAGCATCGCCCAATGCTTTACCCTGAGAAAATTGAAACCATGTATCAACTCTGAAGATTGGCTGAATTAAATTAGCTGAATAATAATTAGAGTTGCTGCCTTGGGTATCAGTAAACAAAGCAGCATTTGATTCGGTATTTTTATTTTCATTCCATGTAGTTCCCGCTCTAAGAGAAAGCTTAGGCAGCAAGCCTGCCATGGCTTTGTTTTTAATTTCTTTATTAGCATTGAATGTCGCTTCATCAATTTTCAGCTGCGGATCGTTCGTAAGGGCAAGCTCATAGACGTCTGCCAAAGTTGCAGAATGACCATAGGAGCTTAAAAATAAAAGGGATAAAGTTATTAGAAATGTTGTAAATTTTTCCAAAAGAAGCTCCTCTTGAGTTAAATTATGCTTTGGAATGACATGATAATTTTTTGTAACCTTTTTTACCATTAAAATAATCAAATAAGTGAAAAAAATAATAACCCAAGACCTCAATAACGCCCCAGAATCTAAAGAAATCCTTGAAACCGCATCAAAAACTTTTGCCGGCTCTAAGAAGATCTACCTCAATGGATCCAAACCCGAAATCAATGTACCGATGCGAGAAATTCTGCAGACGGACTCTTTAACAGCAGAGGGAAAGCAGAAAAATAAACCACTTTATGTTTATGATACTTCAGGCCCTTATACCGATCCTGAAGTAGAAATAGATATTGAATTTGGAATTCCAAAAAATAGATTAAGTTGGTTATCTAAAAGAGAAAAGAATTCAACACAAATGTCTCTTGCTCGAAAAGGAATCATCACGGAGGAGATGGAATATATTGCAATTAGAGAAAACCAAAATTTAGAGAAAAACTCGAAACTCAAAGAAGGTCGTTTTCATACCGGAGAAAACTTTGGTGCAAATATTCCAGAGTTTTATACACCTGAATTTGTCAGAGAGGAAATTGCTAGTGGTAGGGCCGTTATACCAGCAAACATAAAGCACCCTGAAATTGAGCCGATGATCATCGGTAGAAACTTCAAAACTAAAGTGAATGCCAACATAGGTAATTCAGCTTTGTCTTCATCAATTCATGATGAAGTAGAAAAACTCACTTGGTCTACTCGCTGGGGAGCTGATACGGTAATGGATCTGTCAACAGGGAAAAATATTCACGAGACGCGAGAGTGGATTATTCGAAATTCTCCTGTTCCAATTGGAACAGTTCCAATTTATCAAGCATTGGAAAAGGTTGATGGTATTGCGGAAAATTTATCTTGGGAAGTCTTTGAAGAGACTCTAATTGAGCAGGCGGAACAGGGGGTAGATTATTTCACTATTCATGCAGGAGTGCTTCTAAGGTATGTCCCGATGACTGCACAAAGAGTTACAGGTATTGTTTCTCGAGGTGGATCTATCATGGCCAAGTGGTGTCTTGCGCATCATGAAGAAAATTTCCTTTACACTCGTTTTGAGGACATTTGCAAAATTATGAAAAGGTACGATGTGACTTTTTCTTTAGGCGACGGATTAAGACCAGGTTCAGTTGCAGATGCCAACGATGAGGCACAATTTGGAGAGTTAAAAACTCTTGGGGAATTAACATCGGTTGCCTGGGAAAATGATGTACAGACCATGATTGAGGGTCCGGGACATGTACCAATGCAACTAATCAAGGAAAACATGGATAAGCAATTAGAACAATGTGCTGAGGCACCTTTTTACACTCTCGGCCCACTTACAACTGACATCGCCCCAGGATATGATCATATTACCTCTGCAATAGGTGCTGCGATGATAGGATGGTATGGTTGCGCCATGCTCTGTTATGTAACTCCTAAAGAACATTTGGGCTTACCTAATAAAGAGGATGTTAAAGAAGGTTTGATGGCTTATAGAATTGCGGCGCACGCGGCTGATCTAGCAAAAGGGCATCCTTCAGCACAAATCAGAGACAATGCTCTTTCTCAAGCAAGGTTTGAATTCAGGTGGGAAGACCAATTTAATCTTGGACTGGATCCTGAAAGAGCACGAGAGTTTCATGACGAAACCTTGCCCAAAGATTCCGCAAAAGTAGCTCATTTCTGTTCAATGTGCGGTCCAAAATTTTGCTCTATGAAAATATCTCAGGATGTTAGAGACTACGCTGCCAAACAAGTAAAAGAACAAGAAGTTGCTATGAAGGCAAAAGCTAAAGAATTCCGTGAATCTGGAAGTAAAATTTATAGTAAAATCTAAAGATGAAACAACAAGGCGATCAAATTTCAGATGCTACTCTTAGAAAATTAGGATCTGAGGGCATCGATTCTATTCAATTAAATGAATACTCCAAAGACAAAAAGTTAGTTCTTATTGGAGTTCCTGGAGCATTTACTCCTACTTGCTCTATAAATCATGTCCCTGGATTTATTGAAAAAGCAGATGAAATTCTTGCTAAGGGAGTAGATGAAATAATCTGTATTTCAGTAACTAATCCTTGGATCATGGATGCTTGGGGGAAAAATTTAAACGCAGATAAAATCACCATGTTATCGGACGGAAACTGTGAATTTACAGAGAGCATGGGCCTAATTATGGACGGTAGCGGCTTTGGTCTAGGGAAAGTATCATCGAGATATGCTGCTATCGTAGAAGACGGAAAGATAAATTGCTTACTTGCAGAAAAAGGCGGTGCATTTGAAGTAAGCAGTGCAGAAAATATTCTAGAACACTTATAAGCTTGGCTAATAGAGACTATACATCTGAATCCATTGAGGTGCTTTCGGGTCTAGAGCCCGTTAGAAAAAGGCCTGGAATGTATACCGATACGACCAGCCCCAATCACTTGGTGATGGAAGTGATTGATAACAGTGTGGATGAGGCTCTGGCTGGTCATGCAAAAGAAATTTCAGTTGTTTTAAATAAAGATTTTTCTGTATCTGTTGAAGATGATGGCAGAGGCATGCCAGTTGATATTCATCCTGAAGAAAAAGTACCAGGTGTGGAATTAATTTTTTCAAGATTGCATGCAGGGGCTAAGTTTTCAAACAAAGATTATGTTTTTTCTGGCGGTCTTCACGGTGTAGGTGTTTCAGTTGTAAATGCTCTTTCAACTTATCTTGATGCGGAAATAAAACGAGATGGAAAAAAGTATGAAATTAAATTTAAAGATAGTGTAAAGAAAAAGGATCTAAAGGTTATAGATAGTGTTGGACAAAGAAATTCAGGAACTAAAATTTTATTCAAAGCTGACCCATCATTTTTTGATACTGAGAAAATTTCTGGGAAATATCTTTCCAATTCCCTGAAAGCAAAAGCCGTTCTTTGCCCAGGTCTTAAAATAAAATTTAAGGATGAGGTTAACAAGACAAAAGAAGAATGGTGTTTCGTTGATGGACTTGGAAAATATTTAAGTACTTCGTTAGGCGAAGGCGAATATCTTCCAGAAGAACCAATCGAAGGTGAGTTCGAGGATCAAGAAAACTCTCTTGTTTGGGCAGTGGCTTGGGAATTACGAGATCAGGAAAGTATTACAGAAAGTTATGTGAACCTAATTCCTACCATTCAAGGAGGTACGCATGTTGCTGGTATGCGAACTGGAATAACTGATGCCTTAAAAGAGTTTTGTGAATATCGAAATTTAATCCCTAAAGGTGTAAAAGTTTCTGCGGAGGATGTCTGGAAAAATGCCTCATATGTTCTTTCCGCAAAACTAAAAGACCCACAATTTTCTGGGCAGACCAAAGAGAAATTGTCTTCGAAAGACTTTCAAACTATTGCAGCGAATATTACAAGAGATGCTTTCGCCATTTGGCTTAATAAGGAAACAGAGTTTGCTGAGAGAATTGCTAATATTGCAATCGATAACGCACAAAAAAGAGTCAAGGAAAGCAAATCTATTGAGAGAAAAAAAGTTACCAAAGGCGTAACTCTTCCAGGAAAACTTTCTGATTGCGTTTCATCTAATTACGAAGAAACCGAGTTGTTTTTAGTAGAAGGAGATTCAGCTGGGGGTTCAGCGAAACAAGCTAGGGATAGAAACTTTCAAGCAGTTATGGCTCTTAAAGGTAAAATTTTAAATACTTGGGAAGTTGATACCGATGCGGTAAATCAATCGCAAGAGGTAAAAGATATTGGCATGGCAATTGGATTGCAACCAGGATGTAGAGTCTTGGACGGTCTGAGATATGGCAAGATATGTATCTTGGCAGATGCAGATTCTGATGGCCTACACATTGCAACGTTAATTTGTGCTTTATTTCTCAAACATTTCAGACCTTTAGTAGAGGAAGGAAGGTTATATGTAGCACAACCTCCTTTATTCAGAATTGATCAAGGCAAGGATATTTATTACGCCTTGGATGAAAAAGAAAAAGACGACTTGGTTAAAAAACTTACAACACAAAATAAAAGAACCAAAGTTGAAATACAAAGATTCAAGGGTTTGGGTGAAATGAATCCTTCTCAGCTGAAAGAAACTACTATGTCTCAAGATGTAAGAAAATTACTGCAACTTAAGTTAGAAAAAGGAAATAGTGCAACAACTATGTTCAACATGTTGCTCTCTAAAAAAAGAGCTCCAGATAGAAAAAGTTGGCTAGAAAATAAAGGAGATTTAGCAAGTATCAATGAGTAAAGAGAAAAGCCTGAGCATTGGTGGCTTTGCAGAGAAAGCCTATCTTGATTACTCCATGTATGTAATCTTAGATAGGGCACTTCCTTTTATCGGTGACGGCTTAAAGCCGGTTCAACGAAGAATAATTTATGCGATGTCGGAAATTGGATTGAAATCTACATCCAAGTTTAAGAAAAGCGCAAGAACCGTCGGCGAGGTGATAGGTAAATTTCATCCTCATGGAGACAATGCAGCCTATGAGGCAATGGTCTTAATGGCACAGAATTTCTCTACCAGGTATCCCTTGATTGAAGGACAAGGAAATTGGGGTTCTCTTGATGATCCAAAGAGTTTTGCAGCAGTAAGGTATACAGAGTGTAGGCTTTCAGCCTATGCGCAAGTATTGCTCTCGGAATTATCTCAAGGGACTGTAGATTGGGGACCAAATTTTGATGGTACTTTGATAGAGCCAAAATTTTTATCTTCAAGAATTCCAAATGTTTTACTCAACGGTGCTTCCGGTATTGCAGTTGGTATGGCAACAGATATTCCGCCGCATAATTTAAATGAAGTTGTGGATGCAACTATTGCCCTTATTGAATCTCCTAAACTTTCCGTAAAAGAGTTGTTAAAAATTATTCCAGCACCAGACTTTCCAACTAAGGCAGAAATTATTTCAACGCCTGAAGAACTTTTGGAAATGTATCAGACTGGAAGAGGAGCAGTTAAGTTAAGAGCAACATATGAAATAGAAAATGGTGAGGTTGTCATTACAGCTCTTCCATATCAGGTTTCAACAACAAGGATTCTAGAACAGATTGCTGCACAAATTGATTCAAAAAAAATGAATCTAATAGAAGATCTTAGAGACGAGAGCGATGGTGAAAATCCTGTAAGAATTATTGTCGTACCGAGATCGAATCGGGTTGATAAAGATGCTTTGATGAGTCATCTCTTTGCTACAACAGATTTACAAAAGAACGTCAGAGTTAATCTGAATGTGATTGGTTTAAGCGGAAGGCCAAAAGTTTTTGATTTGAGGGAAATTCTTAAAGAATGGATCACTTTTAGAACACAAACTGTCAAAAGGAGGCTGCAACACAGATTAGATTGGCTCAACGATAGATTGCACATTCTTGAGGGTTTGATGATCGCTTATCTAAATTTAGATGAGGTAATTAAAATAATCAGAACTCATGACGATCCAAAAAAACAATTAATTAAAAAATTTAAACTTACTGAAATTCAAGCAAACGCTATTCTTGATATTCGCCTGCGCCAACTGGCAAAGCTTGAAGAACAAAGCATCATCGAAGAAAGGGATTCATTAAAAGCAGAAGCAAAGGAAATTGAAAAAATACTTAATTCTGCATCTCGCTTAAAAACTCTTATTAAAAAAGAGCTAAAAGAAGATCAGGAAGAATTTGGCGATGAAAGAAACAGCATGCTTGCCGAGGCAGAGGAAGCAAAAGCTTTTGACGAAAAGGAACTCATTTCAAATGATCCAATGACGGTGGTTTTATCAGAAAAAGGTTGGATTCGAGCTGCTAAAGGACATGATGTGGATGTAGAAGGATTGCAATATAGAGAGGGCGATTCTTACTTATCTTCATCCTTTGCAAGAAACAGCCAAAATGCTGTTCTATTGGATAATTTTGGCAAAGCCTATACTTTACCCATTCATCAATTGCCATCTGCGAGAGGCCAAGGCGACCCAGTTTCAGGAAAGATTAATGCTCAATCTGGAGCAACTTTTCCTGGTGTGATTGCAGGATCAGAGGAAAGCTTGGCTGTCTTAGCGTCTAATTTAGGTTATGGTTTTGTGGTTAAATTGGGAGATCTGCAAACAAAAAACAAATCCGGTAAAGCGGCTTTGAATGCAAAGAATGCTAAGCCAATCACACCTAAAATTCTTTCAGCAGTTGAGGAAAATTATATTGCCTCGATTACTCAAGAAGGCAAAATGTTAATTATCGAGGCAGGCGAATTACCAATTTTAGGAAAAGGTAAGGGTAATAAAATCATTTCGATTGATAAAAAGAAGTTTGAAGCTAAAGAAGACCAACTCATGTATTTAGTAACTTTCAAAAAAGGAGAGTCCATAAAACTTTACAGTGGTAAACAACATTTTGTTATTAAACCAAACGATTTAGAAAATTTTCTAGGAAATCGAGGTAGAAAAGGAAACTTCTTACCTAAAGGTTATCGCAAGGTTGATAAAGTCGAAGTAATCTCTTAGTAATCACTTCAAAGCTTTGACAGCCTTTTCAAATCTTTTAAAACCTTCTTCAATCTCTTTTTCTGAAATAATTAACGAAGGGGCAATTCTAATTGTTTTTTCTCCAGCAGCTTGGACTAGTATCAAACCTTTTTTATAACAGGCATCAATAAAGTCTTTTGCTTTTATTTTTTTAAAGTCACAACAGATCCATAGGCCCGCTGATCTCACATCTTCAAATAAATTGTACTTTTCAGATAATTTGTTTAATTTTTCATGAAAGTTGAATGTTTTTTTCATAACACCTTTTAAAACTTTTTGTGAAGAAACTATTTCTACAACTTTCTTAGCAACTTCGCAGGCAAGGGGATTTCCTCCAAAGGTACTACCGTGTGTGCCTGGTTGAAAAGCTTTAGCAATTTTGCCAGTCGTTAAAGTTGCCCCAATGGGTATTCCTCCACCCAGGCCTTTTGCCAGAGTGGAAATATCTGGCTTAACGCCATAACCCATATAGGTCATTAAAGTCCCTGTTCTACCAATGCCGCTTTGTACTTCATCGAAAATCAAAAGACAGTCTTTTTCATTGGCTAATTTTCTGAGACCTTCTAAGAAAGGATTTTCTGCTCTGATTATTCCTGACTCTCCCAGAATAGGTTCCACAAAAATAGCGGCAGTTTTTTTGGAAACAACTTTTTTGACAGAGTTAAGATCATTAAATTTTGCTCTCTTGAATCCCTGCAGAAGTGGACCAAAACCTGTTTTTTGGAATTTCGAATCACCGGCGGTTATATTCAACATCGATCTGCCATGAAAAGCATTCGTAAAAACAATGATTTCATGTTTTTCCGGTTTGCCTTGGTCAAAATAATATTTTCTGGCTAATTTAATTGCTGCTTCATTTGCTTCATTTCCAGAATTGGAAAAAAATACCTTGTCGGCAAAAGTTTTATCAGCAAGCATTTTGCTTAGCTCTAATGCTGGTTTGTTGTACAAATAATTACTCACATGCCAAAGCTTTTTTGATTGTTCTTTTAAAACTTTATTGAGTTGTGGATGAGAATGACCAAGACAAGTAACGGCAATACCTCCACCAAAGTCTATGTAGTCTTTCCCTTGTTCGTCCCACAGAACTGACTTTTTACCTTTGACAGGAATAAATGATGCCGGAGCATAATTTGGCATCAGGGAAGTTCTATTTATAGAATTAATCTTTGTCATTTTTTGCTATTGATTATTGAAAATATCATAATCTGAACAGTTTTTTTCATAAAAAGGTATTTTGTTAATGGTTATAACTGAACAAATTGATAATGGATATAGATTATCTTTGATGCCAAATAGTTCAATTTCTTGGCAGGGCAGTTTGTTATTTTTAGCACTGATTTCCTTTCCGATAACTATTATTGGTATTACCTTCTTTTTTTATGGTGCTCCGATTATTCTTCCCTTTGCAGGATTGGAAATTTTAATCGTAGGGACAGCTCTATATGTTGTTTTTAAAAAAAGTTCTAAAAAGGAAGTCATAACACTCACTAAAGAAAAATTAACGATTGAAAAGGGACGCTTCAGACCGGATTCAGTTTCGGAATTCATCAGGGAATGGTCATATGTTTTTGTTGAAAAACCCTCTCACCATTGGTATCCAATTAAAATTGTTATCTCTTCAAAGGGAGAAAAAATTCCCGTTGGTAACTTTCTAACAGAGGAAGAAAAAAAAGAATTTGTTAGCAGTTTGGAAGAAATAATCAGCGAATATCGAGCAGACTAAATTACTTAGCTCTCTGATTGAAACGTCTGCCAATCATTGCTGAAGCAATATTTACTTTTTGAACATCAATTGTTCCACCAGCAATTCCCCAGCCAAAAGAATCTCTGACGCGTCTTTCCATTTTGTATTCTTTGTTGAATCCATAACCGCCCATAAGCTGCATCGCATTCGTTGTGACCTCTCTTGCGATTTCATTGGCAAAACATTTTGCAGTACTTGATTCCAATATATCTGGCAAACCATTGGCGGCATTGAAAACTGCACGGTGGATCAAAAGTCTAGACGCTTCCACTCTAATGAGCATGTCTGCAAGTTTGATTTGAACTGCTTGAAAATCAACCAATTGCTTACCAAATTGCTCCCTCTCTTGAACGTATTCTTTGACATAGTCTAAGGCTGCTGCTGCTTGAGATAGAGCCATTGTCGCATTACCACATCTTTCTAAATCAAAGGTTTCCATTAATTTTTTGAACCCATCTTCAGGCTCAACCAATAAATTATCAATTGGAACTTCTACATTATCGAAGTAGATATCTGCTGAAGGTATTCCACGCCAACCCATCAGGCTTTCACTATTTCCAAAAGTCAGCCCGGGTGTATCGATATCAACAAAGACGGCACCAATACCTTTTGCAGCAGGAGCATCAGACATTCGGGCATAAACTACATAACCATCAGAATGACCGGCACCTGAACACCAACGTTTGGTTCCATTTATTACAATTTTGTCTCCTTTGATTTCAGCTTTGGTCTTTAAATCTGTTAAACCAGTTCCAGCATTGGGTTCTGACATACTTACAGCTACCACCATCTCGCCCTTACAAACTTTGGGGATCACTCTTTTCTTTAGTGCATCTGAACCAAAATGCTCTATGACTTTTACAGGACCTGCATTTGCTTCAAATACTGGCCAACCTACTGCGGAAGATATCTTTCCAAATTCTTCGAGAACTATGATCGCATCAAGATTGGAGAGCCCAAGTCCACCGTACTCTGTTGGTGTATTGATTCCTAAAAAGCCCAATTCGCCAATTTTTTTTAGTACATCCTTTGGCACAGGATTTGCTGATTCTTCCATTTCATCAGCCAATGCTGTTAATTCATTTTGAGCAAAATCTCTTGCGACTTTTTGCAACTCTAATTGTTCTGAAGTTAATTTAAAATCCATAATGAAAGGATAATTATACACATTGAGTTAAAATCATCATCATGGCGTCAAAAAAATTTTCTTCCCCTAAAGGTTATGAAACTCTTAACCAAACCGAAGACCATATCGCGAATATAGGCCAAGGTTTTTACAAAAGAAATGAAGCAGGAGATTTGATAATGGCTTTTTGGGTAAGACCTAAAAACGGAAATTCTGGCGGAGTTGCTCATGGGGGAATGTTGATGAGTATTGCAGATTACTGTTTGTGTTCTGTTGCGATGGAATCAAAAGAAAATTACGCAGCAACCATAAGTTTTAGATCGGAATTTGTAGCTCCTGCAAAGGTTGGCTCCTTGGTAGAAATATTTACTACCATTACAAAAGAGACAAGAAGTCTTGCTTTTGGGCAAGGCCACATAGAATGCGAAGGAGAAATTGTCTTTAGTTTTTCTGGAATAGTAAAAAAGATAAAGAAATAAATTAAATTAATCTCTTTTTTACCTTTATCTTTTTAAGTTCAGCAACATCAGGAAGACCATTTACATATCTTATTGGCGCTTCTCCTTTTATAAGAGGTCTTAAATATGTTTTTCCTGCTTGAGTAATTTCAAAACCATTTTTAGAAATAAATTTTTTAGGCATAGTTTTTTCAATATTAGCCACATTTTTTAGAGGCGCAGTTGCTATTTTCCATCTATAAGGCGAATCATTTGTTCTTTTGATAATTGGCATTACAGCTGTCTTCCCAGCAATAGCTAGTTTCACCGCATGCTCTCCTACAGCATAAGCCTGATCTAGATCTATTTTTGATGCTATGTGTCTTGCTGAGCGCTGTAAATAATCTGCTACCGCCCAATGATTTTTTAATCCAATCTTTGAAATCATTCCAGCTAAAACAGGCGCCACTCCTCCAAGCTGCTTATGACCAAAAGCGTCTGTTAATCCTGAGTCTGCTAAAAATTTCCCATTTTTTGTTTGGGCACCTTCTGAAGCGATAATGACACAATAGCCTTGTTCTTTAACTGTTTGTTTGACTTGAGTAATAAATTTAGTTTTCTCAAAAGGCACTTCAGGAAGCAAAATAATGTGTGGTGGATCGCCAGCTTTGGTTGCTGCTAGACAGGATGCTGCTGCAATCCAACCTGCATGTCTCCCCATGACTTCCAAAATAAAAACTTTCGTAGATGTTTCAGCCATGCTTTTGACATCAAGCCCAGCCTCTAGAGTTGAAGTAGCAATATATTTTGCGACTGACCCAAAGCCTGGGGAGCAGTCTGTATAAGGCAAATCGTTATCAACTGTTTTTGGTATCCCAACACATTTCAATGGAAACTTTAGTTTTTTTGCCATTTCAGATACCTTAAAAGTAGTATCTTGACTGTCTCCTCCGCCGTTATAGAAAAAATATCCAATATTATGAGCAGCAAAAACTTCAAACAATCTCTCATATTCTTTCTTTTGCTTTATTGGATCCTGTAATTTAAATCTGCAAGAACCAAATGCTCCGCCAGGAGTTTGTTTCAGTTTTGCAATATTCGATTTAGTTTCTTTTGAAGTATCAATAAGTTCTTCATTTAAAGCACCAAGGATGCCATTCTCCCCAGCGAGCACCTTGTGAATTTTTTTCGATTTATTTACAGTCTCAATTACACCACATGCAGATGCATTTATTACAGCTGTTACTCCGCCTGATTGTGCATAAAAGGCGTTTTTAACTTTTTTCATTGAGGCAATATAACTGAAAAAAGGTTTTGTGGGAAAAGGATATAATCATCAGATGAAAATATATGTCTTAGGTATTTGCGGAACTTTTATGGGCGGACTTGCACAGTTGGCAGCAGAAAAAGGCATTAAAGTTTCTGGTTGTGATGAGAATGTATATCCTCCCATGGACCAAGTCTTACTCTCAAATGGCATAACGATTGACGAAGGATACAATCCAAAAAATTTACCTAAAGATGTTGATTTAGTTGTTGTGGGGAATGTCATAGCTCGTGGTAATCCCATGATTGAAGAAATACTTAATAAAGGTATAGACTTCATTTCTGGTCCAGAGTTTTTATCAAAGTACTTATTATCTAAGAGACATGTGGTAGCTATAAGCGGAACTCATGGTAAAACTACTGTATCTTCAATGGTTACAAAAGTACTTCTAGATAATGGAGTAGATTGCGGTTACTTGATTGCTGGGCGAGCGAAGGATTTAGATGCAACCGCATCATTAGGAACTCATGAATTTTTCATCATAGAGGCTGACGAGTATGACACTGCTTTTTTTGATAAAAGATCAAAATTTATTCACTATCACCCCAAAACCCTTTTAATCAACAATCTTGAATTTGATCATGCTGATATTTTTAGCAACCTTGGCGATATTAAAAAGCAATTTCATCATCTATTGAGATTGATGTCTTCCAAATCAACATTAATTTTTCCTGAGCATAACATCAATATTAAAAATGTCATGAAAATGGGTTTTTACAGTCAAAGCCTTCCTTTCAATACCAAATTTGCCAAAGGCTGGTATGCCAAGAAAGTAACGGCAGATTCATCTAAATTTGATATTTATAAAGACAAAAAGAAAAAAGCGTCAATAAGTTGGTCATCTATTGGAGAACATAGTTTGCAAAATGGATTAGCTAGTTATTTAGTTTGCAAATCGTTAAGTCTGAAATCAAAAGATATTGCAGAGTCACTCTCGAAGTTTAAAGGGGTAACGAGAAGAATGGATCTGGTTGGAGACAAAAGCAGCGTGAAAGTTTATGATGATTTCGCACATCATCCCACTGCAATAAAATATACTTTGGAAGGTTTGAGAAAAAAAGTTGGAAGCGAGAAGATAATTTGTCTTCTGGAAATGCGGTCCAATACGATGCTTTCAGGATATCATGACAAAAAAATTCCAAAGGCTGTTGCTTCGGCCGATCAGGTATTTATTTTTTCAAAAGACAAGAAACAAATTTCAGCATTGGAAAGTGAAAGTAAAAATATCGAAGCATGTTCCACTACCCAAGAATTTTTGAGAAAGCTTTCTAGCTTAGATTTAGACAATACTCACCTGATTTGTTTATCTAATGGCTCTTTCGATGGTATCCACCAAGCCATTTTAGAAAGAATTTAATCTAAATTAATCCAACTACCATGAAATCCAAAAGGCACTCTTTGAGGCAAAGTGACTCTGGCAAGCGGGGCTTCTGAAAAATTCTGAGCATCCAACACAACGAAATCGCTTAAATCAGTTGTTTTGTCGTAAACAAAACCAACTACATAACCGTCATCTTCTGATTTAGCATTTTTCTTAGGTATAAAAACTGGCTCAGCTGCCTGACAACTTTCACCAAAATCATGAGCGATGGTTTTACTTTTTTCAAAATCATGTTTGAAGTAGTTATTAAGCCTCCCGTCGTTGAGTAAGTATCCAAAACGATGTTGTTTGCCATCATAATCTGGATGAACCCTAGAAAATTCCATAGGCCTATCATCCAACATTTCTTCGGAGCATGTTTTAGCTTTTGGATCTAGAATCCACCTTGTAAGAAAAGGTTTTTGCCCCATGGGAAGAGGATTTTCAAAATCAAATAGCCTCTCGTATCGACAAAAGTCTAGGACAACTTGACCATTTTCATTTTCATACGAATTAACTATATGAAATAAAAACCCTGGATTAACCTCTATCCAGATAATTTCATCGGTTTTTTTGCTTTGTAATCCTACTCTGGAAGTATGTTTGTCATTCCACACTACTGGATAATCTCCACCAATGGGATTATTGTCATCGTCTCTTCTACCAAGATTAAAAGTTACTGGCAGGTCAAAAATAAGAACATAATTTTTGGTAATAGCACAATCATGAACCATCGGTCTGCTTGGTGTTTCTATAATTTGATCTTTGATGAGTTTTCCCTGGCTATCTATAGTCACATAATGGACTTGTCCTAATCCATTTACATATTCCCCAAAATCATAACTTACGGCATGCATTTCACCAGTATCTGAATCAATTTTTGGGTGAGCAGTAAATCTTTTATCATCTGCTGCTGGAAAAGGCTCTTCTTCAAGAAAATTCATCTCAGAGTCCATAATTACGGGTGATACGCCTCCTTCGACTAAAGCATAAATTTTTTCACCGTGTTTAAGCACATGAGTATTGGGACCAAAGCCAAAAGGCGAGGTTACAAATTTATTCTTATACCAAAGAGCCTTTCCATCTTCTACTCTTATGCCATGAATCATACCGTCACCAAAAAAAGGATGATAATTTTCATGGTTTATTGGCTCTTTTGGATTAGGTCCGTTTCTGAGAAATAGACCTGATAGTTCTCTAGGTAACTCACCTGTAATTTTTAATTCAGTTGTAGAAGTTTCTTCTACAGGAAACCAGTTTCCAGATAAAAATTTATTTTTGCTTTCTCTTTTAGTCATGTTTTTTATCCTCTCTTAAATTCATAGGATCTTTATATACAGTATAGATTGTTATGACAAGAATGAATCCAATTAAGAAGTAATTAAAATATTCTATAAATGCAATACCTAAAAAGTAGCCAGTTAAAACATACAAAGAAGTCCACACTGGAGCGGACAAAATAGTTACTGGAAAAAAAATTCTTTTATTCATTCCCAAAGAACCAGCAGTAAAGGGTACTACACATCTTAAAGGCCCGATAAATCTTCCTAGAGCAACGCTTAAAATTCCATATTTCCCCATAAATTTTTGAGCCTGTTTAATATAACCATGATAATTATTAGGCACCCAATCATATAGTTTGTTTCCAACAAATCTTCCTAGGCCATAACTGACTGAATCCCCAGCAACCATTCCCATGGTTGCATAAAAAGTTATCTCAAAAGGACTTATTCCAACTGTTGCAGCGAGTGCCCCAACACCAGGAACAATTAACGTAGCAGGCGTAAATAAACCTGCAATAAATAAAGATTCAATAAAAATCAAAGCAAAGACAGTCCAATTTACCCAATCAGGATTGGTTTCTAAAAAAGAAAGGATAGAATCGAACATAGGCAGATAATTAAATTATTGCAATAATACAGTACATGAGTGCAAAAATACCCCTTTCAGAGTTAGATTTAATCTGTAAACAAGCTCAAGAAGCAAAGATTGAATTAAGAAGATCTTCGAAAGCAAAAAAAAATGACGCGCTAAAATATGCTTCTGAGTTTTTGTTAAAAAATAAAGCAAAGCTTATAGATGCAAATACCATTGATATGGAATTAGCTAGTCAGAAAGACTTGCAAGATTCATTTGTTGATCGACTAGAGTTGAATGAAAAAAGGATAGATTCAATGATTTCTGGATTAGATAAAGTAATAAATTTAGATGATCCGGTAGGTCAAACCAATCAATCTCATACTTCGCCATCTGGTTTTGAAGTTTCAAAAATGCGTGTTCCTCTTGGCGTGATAGGGATTATTTATGAATCTCGACCAAATGTTACAGCGGATGCTTCTGCATTGTGCTTGAAGTCTGGAAATGCATGTATCTTAAGAGGAGGATCTGAAGCTGCTAATTCTAATGCTGTAATTGAGGAGTGCATGCAAGATGGTTTGGATAAAGCTTCATTGCCAAAATACTCTATACAGCTTATAAAAAATCAAGATAGGAAGCTTGTTGGAGAAATGATTAAGAGGGAAGGAGATATTGATTTGTTAATCCCCAGAGGCGGAAAAAGTTTAATAAGAGTTATTTCTGATGAAGCGAAAATTCCAGTTCTTAAACACTATGAAGGCTTGTGCCATGTTTTCATTGATAAAGATGCGGACCTAAAAAAAGCCATAGAAATATCCGTAAACGCAAAAACATATCGTTACGGAATCTGCGGAACAATGGAGACTTTGTTAGTTTCAGAAGAAGTAGCAGCAAAAGTTTTACCAGAGATTAAATCCGAGTTAGACAAGTTGGGCGTAGAAATAAGAGGTTGTGAAAAAACCAAAGAAGTTATCGACGTTAAATCTGCTTCAGAAGAAGATTGGATTACGGAGTATCTTGCACCAATTCTTTCTGTCAAAGTCGTTACTGACCTTAAATCAGCAATCTCACATATAAATATTTATGGCTCTGGCCATACCGATTCTATTGTTTCTGAGAATTTGTCGTCGGTAGAAACTTTTTTCAATGAAGTAGATTCTTCATCGGTCATGCATAATCTACCAACTTGTTTTGCAGATGGATTTGAGTATGGACTTGGCGCTGAAGTAGGAATATCCACAGATAAGTTGCATGCTAGAGGACCTGTTGGATTGGAAGGCTTAACAAGTCAGAAATTTGTAATCAAAGGCCAAGGACAACTTAGATCTTAATTGATGATAAAAAGATTGGGCATCTTTGGCGGAGCGTTTGATCCAGTTCATAAAGGCCACACGCAATCTTTAAAATTTATCAGTGATCTAAAAATTTTTGATGAAATCCAAGTCATTCCAAACTATGCATCACCGCACAACAAAGATATCCAAACTGATGAGAAGCATCGTCTAAAAATGTTGGAAGTAGCTTTGAAAGAACTTGAAGATATTAATCTCAATGATATTGAATTAAAAAATAAAACAAAATCGTATACCTACGAGACACTTAAATACCTGAAAAGTATTTATCCCGAAAGACATCTATCTTTAATTATAGGTTTGGATTCTTTATATAGCTTTACTACTTGGAAAAATTGGGAAAATATTTTGTCTTTGTGTTCCCTATTAGTTTTGGAAAGAAAATTGAATAACAGGTTAGGAATCAACAAGGAGTTAGAAAGTAAAATATCTGCTGATTATGATGATTTTTTCTCTGGCCATGGAAAAATTCTCATTCTAAAAAATGACTTGATAAACATATCTTCTACAGAAGTTAGAATGAAAATAAAGAATAATGAAAATCTAACAGATTTGGTTGATGATCAAGTACTGAAATACATCTCAAACAAATCTCTTTATAAAATTTAAATGCCCAAAAAATCAAAAAAAATTATTGAAAATAGTTTAGAGGAGATAAAGGCACAAAATACAATATTTTTAGATCTATCAAAATTGAACAGTTTTACAGATTTTCTGGTCATAACATCAGGAACTTCTTCCCGTCACATGTCGGCAATAAAAGACAAATTATTAGAAGACTTGAAAAATAATAAAATATCAATCAGTGGGGTTGAAGGACAAAATTCTAGTGAATGGATTCTTTTAGATTTGGGAGATTTTGTAATAAACATTATGTCTAAAGACTCAAGAGCTTTATATGACTTGGAGAGTCTTTGGGATCCAGCTCTGAATTGAAATGAATAATTTTTCAAGAGAAAGTTTAAATACAGGGAAAGAATATTCAAGGGCTTTATTTTTTTTATCACCCTTTATTTTTCTTTTTTCTATTTCACTTTTTCAAGTTTTGAATTTAACTTTGTTACAAGGAGATAAGTATCAAACCATAGCTGAATCAAATAGGATATATCAAAAATCCATTAATCCTGTAAGAGGCTTCATATACGATAGAAAGGGGACTTTATTAGCTGAAAATATCGTCCAAAGAGATCTTTATGTTACTCCTGCATACATTAAAGATTCTTCAAAAACAATTCTAACGTTATCTAATTTATTAAATATGCCTTATGAACTTCTGGAAAAAAATTTCTCAAGAGGTGTAAAAAAAGCAAAGAAGTTTGACTCTTTTCCTTTGGTAAAAGCCCTTAACGAAGAACAGATTGCTAAAGCTAAAGTAAATTTAGATTCAATTTCAGGTATCGAAGTCAAAGCTACTCTCAAAAGGTATGTTCTCCATGAGGAAACTTTGGCTCATATATTGGGTTACGTTGGGGATATTTCGTTCGATGATATAAGCAGAAACAAGCTATTAGCAGAATTTCAGAATACTCAAATTGGAAAAACAGGCATTGAAAAAGACTATGACTTAATTTTAAGAGGCAAACCCGGTATTCAAACCCAAGAAAGAGATGTTAAAGGCAAATTAGTAAGGGTTCTAGATACTCTAGGAGCAGAAGACGGAAAAGATATTTACTTATCAATTGATCAGGAATTACAGGAGCATCTTTTTAAGCTTTTTGAAAACAGAAGAGGAGCATTAGTAGCCTTAGAGCCAAAAACCGGCTTGGTTAGAGCCTTGATTAGTTCTCCCTCATTCAATCCAAATATATTGAATTCAATTTTGGATACTGATGAGGTAGAAAGTTTATTTTCAAATAAAGAAAGCCCAATTTTTAATAGAGCTGTTTCCGGTCAATACCCTCCTGCATCAACTTTGAAGCCTTTTGTAGGTCTTGCTGCAATAGAAAATGAAATAATCAGCTGGGATAAAAAAATTAAAGACGATGGTAAATTTTATGTCGAGGGAGATCCAAGACCTTATCGAGGCTGGAAAGAGAATGGACATGGAAGAGTAGACATGAGGAAAGCGATTGCAGAATCTTCTGACGTATATTTTTATACCATCGCTTATGACTTAACTTTATCAGGAATAAGACCAATGCTTGACAGTTTTGGTTTTGGTAAAAAAACAGGCTTAACTAACTTTGAAGCCAATGGTCTCCTTCCTGATAAAAAATGGAAATTAGGTTACAAAGGAGATTTTTGGTTCAAAGGTGACACAATAAATTTAGGAATAGGACAAGGTTATATTTTAGCCACACCCCTCCAATTAGCTATGGCTTACTCTGGTCTTGCGAATAGGGGAGTAATTTATGAACCTCAATTTATACAACCGAAAGACGAAACGTCTTTTGAGCCAAAAAAAGCAGCTGAAATTCAACTTTCTGATAAGAAAGCTTGGGAAAAAATGGAACAAGCTCTAGTCGACGTGATTTCTGCAAGAAATGGAACAGCTCATAAAGTTTTTGATGCCAATTCAGCTGTTATTGCAGGAAAAACCGGCACTGCACAAATTAAAAGTATTCTTCCGGGTAAAGAATACGATGCAATTCGTAAAAATCCTGCGTTACGTGATCATGCCCTTTTTGTAGGCTATGGGCCAGTAGAAGACCCAAAACTAGTCGTAGCGGTCGTCATAGAAAATGGTGAGTCAGGAAGTGAAGTTGCTGCTCCAATTGTTAAATCTGCAATAAATTTTTATGCAGGAGGATTTAATGCAGAATAAACCTTTAAGTTTTTCAGTAGACATTAAATTGAATAAAAGGAGAAATTTAGCAAATTTTGATTATTCTATTGTTCTTACCGTTCTTCTTTTAGGTCTTTTTGGGCTAGCAATGATTTATAGTGCTACTGGGTCTTATGCTCTGGTTCTAAGGCAGGCAATTTATTTTTTTCTTGGCGTTATCCTGATGATTATTGCAGCAATGTCTAATTTCAGAAAAATGGAGCCTATTTATTTGAATGCAGTCTGGATAGGTTTCTTTTTATTAGTTTTAGTTTTAGTTTTACCAAATTCTGGAACCACGAATCGATGGATAAATCTAGGTTTCATTGGGTTTCAACCTTCTGAGCTAATGAGGTTTTTATTACCTATTTCCGCAGCAGCATATTTAACACGCAATCCACAGATAAAATTATCTGACTGGATAATTGTTCTAATCACTACATTGGTAGCTTTTATTTTAGTTTTCTTACAGCCAGATTTTGGTACCTCAGCGATAGTTTTGCTCTCTGGGATAATGCCAATTATTTTATCCGGCTTACCTTGGAGATATATTATTTATAGTTTTTTAGGAGGTATTGGAACTCTTCCTTTTTTATGGATGAGCTTGATGGATTATCAAAAGGAAAGGATTTATACCTTTATTAGCCCCGAAACTGATGCCTTAGGTTCTGGGTGGAATATTGCCCAATCAAAGATTGCCATAGGTTCCGGGCAATTTTTTGGAAAGGGCTACATGGAAGGAAGTCAGAGCCAGTTAGATTTCATCCCCGAGAGCCATACTGACTTCATTTTTGCAGTAATTGTGGAGGAGTTTGGATTCTTAGGCGCTCTTGGTCTTTTTCTTCTTTATGCTTTTTTAATTCATCGACTCTTATATGTTGCTAAAAGAAGTAATTCTAAATTTGCAAAATTAGTCTCAGCGACACTTTCAATTATTTTAGCTGCCTACATAACATTAAATATTTCAATGGTAGTTGGTATCTTTCCAGTAGTAGGTATGCCTTTACCATTCATCAGTCAAGGCGGAACAGCACTGGTGGTTAATATGATTACTATAGGTATAATTTTATCTTTAAGGAGAACGACTTGAAAAAAATAAGTTTGCTTTTGCTATTAGCCTTTTTTGTGCCTCTTATTCATTTAGATTATTCAAAAAGCACAGAAACTTTATCTTTCATTGATGAAATGGTTATCAAACATAAATTTGAAAAATCTTATTTGGTAGAAATTTTCAAAAGTGCTGAAAAAAGAGAAAAAATAATTAATTCCATGAATAGGCCCGCGGAAAAGAAATTTTCTTGGGCTCAATACAAATCTAGATTAATTTCGCCTATGAGAATTAATAACGGCGTAAGTTTTCTAGAAAGATTTTTACAAGAGTTTGAAAAGGCAGAACAAGAATTTGGAGTTCCTAAAGAGATTATTGCAGCAATTATAGGTATTGAATCTAGTTATGGTTCTATTACAGGCAGAGAAAGAGTAATAGATTCGTTATCAACCCTTGCCTTTGATTATCCAAGGCGAAGCAAATTTTTTACTAAACAATTAGAACATTTTCTCTTACTTACTAGAGAAGAAGAACTTGATCCTCTGATCATGAAAGGCTCATATGCTGGAGCTATGGGTTATGGTCAATTTATGCCAGACTCTTATCGATCTTATGCCATTGATTTTGATCAAGATGGGATTAGAAATATCGTAACAAATCCCATTGATGCAATTGGTAGCGTTGCAAATTATTTAAGAAGACATGGCTGGGAAAGAAATGCCACTATAGCAGAGGCTCTCACAAGAAATGATGTTAATTCAAATTTTAAGACATCTCTTTCTCTAAAAGAACCAGATGCCTTGCAACTGGTATCTAAAATCAATTTACCCAATAAAAAATACTTACAAATAAACTTTGAAGACAAAGAATTTTGGTTGGGGCATAAAAATTTATATGTTTTAGCACGTTATAATCCAAGCTCTTTTTATGTAATGGCAGTATTTCTTTTGAGTCAGGAAATTGACTATGCCTATCGAGTAAAAATATGAAAAAAGTTCTATTAATAATTTATTTCTTATCTACTGTAGCTTTCTCACAAACGTTAATTCCAAAATTACCGCAAATTACCGCTTCAAGCTTTTTACTTATTGACACTGAGACAAATAAAATAATTGCTCAACAAAATCCAGAAGCTTCTACAGGGTTAGCGAGCATCACGAAAATCATGACGAGTTACATAGTAGCGGACTATTTAAAAAAAGGATTTTTAAACATTAAAGACTCCACAACAGTAAGTGAAAAATGTTGGCGCATGGAAGGCTCAAGGATGTTCATCCAAGAAGGTAAAAAGGTTTTGATAGAAGATTTAATGCGCGGCATGATTATCCAATCTGGAAATGATGCAGCCTGTGCCTTAGCTGAACACATTGCAGGAACCCAAGAAGATTTTGCGAGCCTTATGAATGACTATGCTCAAAGAATGGAGTTAAAAAATACGAATTTTACCAATCCAACTGGCTTACCAAATGTTAATCACTATTCAACGGCTGAAGATATAGCAAAATTAAGTATATTTTTAATCAACGATTTCCCTGACGAATATTCAATCTATAGAGAGAAAGAATTTACCTACAACGACATAAGGCAATTAAATAGAAATAGCTTGCTTTGGCAAGATGACTCAATAGATGGTATTAAAACTGGCCATACAAGGGCGTCAGGATATTGCTTGGTGGCCTCATCTAAAAGATCAGACATGAGGCTAATTTCGATAGTTCTTAATAGTGCTTCTGAAAAATCAAGACTTCAAGACACCAGAAGATTACTGGACTATGGTTTCAAGTACTATCAAACTAAAAAAATAATAGCTAAATATCAACCAATATCTATCGTTGATATCTGGGGCGGAATGGAAGATAAATTGGAACTTGGCCCTAAAAAAGATATCTTCATAACATTAACTAAACCTACTTTTGATAGGCTTACTATTGAGGCATCAAAAAATTTGGGTGTAAAAGCACCTGTGAGGAAGGATTCAGTTATAGACAGATTAGATATCAAAGTTGATGGCGAAACTATTCAATCTGTTGATTTGGTTGCTGTAAATAATGTGCAAAGAAAAGGAATTATCATAGCGACTTTAGAGTCTTTGATGTTCTATGTTTACAGTTTCTTCATGCAAGATGAAATAAATTAATGTCAATTTGTTTTTTAAACAACAAATTTATAGATATTCAAGAAGCAAAAATTTCACCATTGGATAGAGGCTTTCTTTTTGGAGATGCTATTTATGAAGTAATCATTGCAGTAAATAAAAAACCCTTTGAACTTGATGCTCATTTAACTAGATTAAAAAAAAATATATCTTCCCTGAAGTATTCATTATCAGATCAAGTTGATTTAGAAGAAATAATCCTAGAAGTAATTTCTAGAAATAAATTTTTGAAACAGGTAATTTATGTTCAAATCTCTAGAGGCACAGATACTGTAAGAGACCATATTCCAAGTAACGATTTAACACCAACTATATTTGTATCTTCTCATGAATTGAAAACAGAGTTCTCTACAAGTTCTGGTGAGAAAGCAATTTTATTAGAAGATTTTAGGTGGAGAAAAAGTCAGATAAAGGCAACCTCTTTACTTGCCAATGTCATTTATAGATCTAAGGCCAAGCATCAAGAAGTTTTTGAGACCATTCTTTTTGAAAATGGGTTTATTACTGAAGGCGCAGTAAGTAACGTTTTTTGCTGTATTGATAATAAAATTGTTACGCCGCCTCTAACAGAAAATATCCTTCCTGGAGTAACAAGAAAAGTAATCTTAGAGATAATTCAAGATACCTCCTTAGAATGTGAGGAAACAAAAATATCTGTTGATTCTTTTCTTTTAGCAAAAGAAATTTGGGTTACGAATTCAACCAAAGGAATCATTCCAATCATTGAACTTGATGGCAAAAAAATAGGGTCCGGATTACCGGGTGAAAAATATCTTCAAATTTCTAAAGCTTTTATAAATAAACTTTCTGGTTAGATATACCCAAAATTAACAATAATTTTCCTTAATTCTATCCAGAATTCAGCCTTACCTGTTTTAAAGTCTTTATCAAGATCCGCAATTTTTTTTCTTAAACTTTTTATTTGTGGTGTCGATATTTTCTTTGCTTTTATTTTAAGCTTTGAAAGATAATCTCTTGGAACGCCTTTTAGAAAAAAATTTGGATTCTTTTTATATTGCTCTAATCTATCAAGTTGTTGGTGTATGACAGCAATTATACCTGGCTCGTTTTCTTTATTTAATTTCATGATTTCTAAAATTTCTAAAGATTTTGAAACTTGGTTAGATAAACAACTATTGATTAAGCTAAAGACATGATATTCAGAGCTGTCTCTTATAAATTCATAATCTGTATTTTTTTGATCTAAACATTTTAGAAATTTTAGCTCTTGATAAGCAGACAATAAATTTTCTTCGTTTCTAGAGGCAATTAAATTAACGCCTTCTTCACTCAAAAGTAGATCCATATTTTTCGCTTCGTTCTTGATCCAATCTTTGAATTGATTTGAATAGACTGGTTGAAGTTCAGAGATTTCAAGGTATTTAGATATTTTTTTAAACCAAGCAGATGTTTTTATCTTTTTATTTAATGATGAAATAACAATTATACGATCTGGGTTATCCTCTCCTAATAAGCTCAAAAAAAAATCTTGATCATCTTTTAGGATGCTTTTTTCTTGAAGACGCAGATCAATTATTTCTTTTTCGCTAAATAAACTTCCTTGTTGATTTTCAATATTTATTTCTTCTTTTATCCCTTTTTTGTAAAAGAAAATTTTTCTACTTTGAAAGCCATCTTTTTTAAGATTTAAAATAAATTCGTCTCTCAGCTTAGAATTAAGAAACTCATCATTGCTTAGAATTAATTTATGCTGAATCCGCATTGCTTTTTTCTAAAAAGAAAATCAATAATTCATTTACTGCCTCGCTAAAGAAATCTAATTTAATTTCATCTGCCTGCTTTTCATTTGAAAGAATACTTTCGGTATCGTAGGAAAAATCCTCTGAAGTAAAGATTGGTATCTCATGGACGGTATTAGTATTTCTATCAAAAATACTTAACTTAACTTGGTAATCTAGACTAACTACAGCAGGGAAAAAATTTTCGTCGGTAGCCTCTAAAAATTTACCCAGTCTATGGTCACTGATTTCAATTACAAAATCTGCAGCATCTTTAGTTTCTGATAGATTCGCGTTCATTAAGAAAAAATTCTTTTTTAATTCTTGAACAAGGGAAAAATTCAGAGGGTTTTTTTGAAACTCAAAAAAAATTGCAATCTTTTTTTCTGAATAGTTTAGTGGTTTAAAAGCACAAGCAGTAATGAGTAATACTAATGAGAAATATAAACAATTTTTTTTTAAATTAAATAACAAAATTAACGAGTTTTTTTGGAACATATATTGTTTTTTTTATATTTTCTTTTTTTAAATATTTTTTCACATTTTCTAATTCTTTGCTTTCTTCAATAATAGCTTCTTCACTACTTGATATACCTACAACAATCTTTCCTCGTAATTTACCATTAATCTGAATTGCAATTGTCATTTCATTTCCTTCTAATTGATCTACATTGAAGGTAGGCCAAGTTTCATTATGGATAGGAGATTTTTTACCAAATGCTTCCCATAATTCATGACAGACATGAGGAATGATTGGCGACAGCATAATTAAACTTTTTTGAATTATTTCTCTAAAAACCTCATTACTTTCTTTTGTAACTGAACTTTTCAACATTGCTTTGGGAATGGCATTCAATAATTCCATAATCGCTGCAATTGCAGTATTGAATTGATTTTTATCTTCAAAGTCTGCAGAAACTTTTTTTATCGTTTGATTTAATTTAATTTTGATATCATTTAAATCCAATACTTGCTCTTTATTATCTATAGTTTGAATGAAAAAGCTTTGTGATAAAGACCAAAGTTTTTTTATGAATTTATGAGAGCCGTTAACTCCCGAATCTGACCATTCCAAAGATTGTTCAGGCGGTGCAGCAAACATTGAAAACAATCTAACGGTATCGGCACCATATTTTTCGATCAACTCATTAGGATTTACAGTATTGCCTTTAGATTTTGACATCTTTGATCCATCCTTCAGAACCATACCTTGGCACAATAATTTTTTAAACGGCTCTCTTACATTAATTAATGATAAGTCATTCATGGCTTTACAAAAAAAACGTGAATATAGAAGGTGAAGAATTGCATGCTCTATTCCACCTATGTATTGATCTACTGGCATCCAATAATCTGCTTCAGCATCAAGCATTGATTCTGAAGATTTATAAGAGGCAAATCTTGCAAAATACCAAGATGATTCAACAAAAGTATCAAAAGTATCTTTCTCTTTAGAATAATTTATTCCATTCAATTCGATTTTTTCCTTAGCAATCTCTTCTTCACTTAGATCATTGAAAGGTAAAATTTCATTTTCGCTATCTGAGATAAACATGGGTATCGGAGCTCCCCAAGATCTTTGTCTTGAAACTCCCCAATTTCTTAAACGAAAATTTATTTGTTCTGTTCCTTTGAAACCAAAATTATTTTCTTCAGTTAATATTGAAAAGGCTTCTTCAAAAGAAAGTCCATTTAATTTATCAGAATTAATTAAAATTCCTTTTTCTTCAATGGCACTTTCAATTTTGTCTAATTTTCCTCTTCCATCATCTATAACTTGAATGATTTCAATCTGCTCAGCTTGAGCGAACTCAAAATCTCTTTGGTCATGACCAGGGACACCCATTAAAGCTCCCGAGCCATAATCAGCCAAAACAAAATTTGCCGCCCAAATGTCTATCTCTTTATTTGAAATTGGATGAATTGCCTTGGTCCTTAATTTGAAACCTTTTTTTTCTTGTTTTGATAAATCTGCTTCTGCCTGTTTTACATTAGAGTTATTTTTTATCCACTCAGCTAATTCATGATTATCTTTTGCCTCTCTTTCTAAAATTTCGTGATTGAAAGACAATGCCATGAAAGTAACTCCCATGATGGTATCCGGTCTGGTGGTAAATACTTCAATAGTATCTTCAAAATCTGAAATAAACTTAAACAAAACTCCTTTGGATTTTCCGATCCAATTTTTTTGCATTGTTTTGACTTGTTCAGGCCAATCATCTAAAAGATCTATATCATTCAAAAGCTCGTCAGCATAATCGGTAATTTTAAAAGACCATTGATTAATAATTTTTTTTTCAACTACAGCACCGGATCGCCAACCCTTACCATCAATAACTTGCTCATTTGCAAGTACTGTTTTATCAATTGGATCCCAATTCACCTCAGTTTTTTCTCTGATAACCAAACCTTTTTCGTAAAGCTTACAAAATAGCCATTGTTCCCATTTATAGTAATCTTCACTGCAAGTTTTTAATTCTCTGCGCCAGTCATAAGCAAAGCCCAGCGATTTAAGTTGGAGCTTCATTTCTTGAATATTTTTCTCTGTCCAATCTTCAGGCGAAACTTTATTTTGAATAGCGGCATTCTCTGCAGGCAATCCAAAAGCATCCCAGCCCATTGGTTGTAAGACATTTTTTCCTCTTAGTCTTTGATATCTTGAAATCACATCACCTATCGTATAGTTTCTAACATGCCCCATATGACATTGTCCTGAAGGATAAGGAAACATACTTAAACAATAAAATTTTTCTTTTTTAGGGTCGGGCTCAACCTCAAAAGACTTATTATCATCCCAATATTCTTGAGCCTTTTTTTCGATTAATTGAAAGTTATATTCAGTTTCTGACATTAGGAAATATTTAGAATTTCTTTAAGATAATTTATAGAAATATTTCCCTCAACAAAGTTTTTTTCATGAAAGATCTTATCGTGTAGATCAGTATTGGTATCAATTCCTTCGATATACATTTCTTCAAGAGCTACTCTCATTTTTCTAATAGCATCCAGACGGTCTTTGGAGTGCGAGCAAATCTTAGCGATCAAAGCATCATAATACTGAGGGACTTTATATCCCGAATATAAGTGTGAGTCGGTTCTGATTCTAAATCCACCAGGAGGATGAAATTCCGTAACCAAACCCGGTGAAGGAATAAAGGTTTCAGAATGTTCGGCATTTATCCTGCATTCGATTGCATGGCCTCGACAATTTATTTCCTCTTGAGAAAATCTTATTTCTTCACCTGCTGCAATTTTTATTTGTAACTTTACTAGGTCTATCCCTGTAATCATTTCGGTAATGGTGTGCTCTACCTGAAGACGAGTATTCATTTCAATGAAATAAAATTCTCCATTTTCATATAGGAACTCAAAAGTACCCAGGCCTTTATAATTAAGTTCTTTACAAGTATCTACTGAAACTTGCCTTATCTCTTGAAGTTTTTCTTCAGGAATTCCAAAAGCTGGTGCCTCTTCAATAATCTTTTGATTTTTTCTTTGGATGGAACAATCTCTTTCAAAAAAATGAATTACATTTCCTGCGTTATCTCCAGCTATTTGAATTTCAACATGTCTTGGAGAGGTTAAAAACTTTTCTAAATAAATTTCATCGCTGCCAAAACTATTCAAAGCTTCTCTTTGTGTAAGTTGCAACTTATCGAGTAAATCAGCCTCTTCCTCAACTATTTGAATACCTTTACCACCACCACCGGCAGCAGCTTTAATGATTACTGGATACCCGACCTTTTTTGCGATTTCCATTGTTTCTCTGTTTGTTGCAGAAATTCTTCCTGTACCTGGAACACATTGCATACCTGAGTTTGAAACAGCCTCTTTCGCTGAAATTTTATTACCCATGATCTTAATGCTCTCTGGGTCTGGTCCAATAAAAGTATATCCACTTGCAAGTACTTGTTCTGCGAAGTGATCGTTTTCTGCTAAAAAACCTACCCCAGGGTGAATGGCATCACTGTCTGTAACTTCACAAGCACTTATAATAGCTGGGATATTTAGATAACTTTTAGCAGACTCTGCAGGCCCTATGCAAACAGATTCGTCAGCCATTTTTACATGTTTTAAGTCTTTATCTGCCTCAGAGTAGATAGCAACCGTAGCAATTCCCATTTCTTTACAGGCTCTTAGAACTCTAAGAGCTACCTCTCCTCTATTGGCAATGAGAATTTTTTTGAACATTTATTCTATTACAAATAAAGGTTGCCCAAACTCAACTGGTTCAGCATTTTCAATTAGAACTTGCTTGATAGTTCCCGAAGAGTCTGCCTTTACTTCATTCATCATTTTCATGGCTTCAATGATACAGAGAACATCTCCTTCTGAAATTTTGTCACCAACCGATACAAAATCTTTTGCTCCTGGATTTGGCGCTGCATAAAAAGTTCCAACCATTGGAGAGTCAATGGTTTTTCCAGATATTGTTTCGGCTTTAGCTGATTCACTAATATCTGATTCCACAGAGAGATCATCCTTAACAGCCTCAGGCTGAGGAGCAGGGGCAACAACATTGGACGTTACAATTTGTTCTTGAACAGGAACGGAAATTGCTTTGACTAGTTTTACAGATTCTTCTCCTTCTTTAATTTCAATTTCATTGAGTTGTGACTCTTCTAACATTTCTATTAGTTTTTTTACTTTTCTAATATCCATAGTTTCTCCTTTTTAAAATCTTTCTATTGCCAGTTCTAGGGCAGCTTTGTATCCCTGCTCGCCAAAACCGGAAATTATGCCAATTGCTATGTCAGAAAAATAAGACTTTTCTCTGAACGCTTCTCTATTAAAAATATTGCTTATATGAATTTCAATAAGTGGAATGTCTACTCCAAGAATAGCATCTCTTAGGGCAACGCTAGTATGAGTGAAAGCACCTGGGTTAAATAAAATACACGAAACCTTTTCTTCTTTTCCTGCTTGAATTCTATCTACAAGTTCATGCTCTGCATTACTTTGAAAAGTCTTTAAACCAACTTTATTTTTTTTTGCAATCTCAATTAAATCTTTTTCTATTTGTACTAAGGTCTGTTCACCGTAGATATCTGTTTCTCGCTTGCCTAGCAAATTAAGATTGGGACCATTTAAAAGAAGAAAACTTTTCATTTTAAAGATTTTAGCCGAAATTTAATCTATTTTCACAGAAGATATACTTTTTTTGTCGTACTTAATAAAAATATTTTTTATTTTGTCGGGATAACATACCTTATTTTTATAGCAACCTTGATAGCTTAAGAATATTTTCTTCTCATCTCTGGGAAAAAATTCAATTCTAAAATCAGAATCAACAATTTCAGATAGACCAAAAAACACATCTTCTTTTTCTTTCTTCTTGCCTTGAAATTTAAAATGTATATTTGAATCGGTTAGATCTTTTAAAATTATTTTATCCAAATAAATATAAGTTTCAGGCACCAATTGGAAATTTACTAAAATGTTTTTATTTTCAACTTCGGTAGAAAGCATAAAAGCTTCATCAACAGAAGGTATAAAATTATTTGAGTCAAATATTTGTGCATGACTCAGAAGAGAAAAACAGCCAGCTATAAATAATTTTTTTTTCATGTAATCTTCGTCATATGAATTTTTTAGAAGTTAAAAATCTCTCCATTTATTTTAATACAAATAAAGACAATCAAATTTTAGCAGCCTCAAATATTTCCTTTTCCATTCCAAAGGGCAAAACACTTTCTATTGTTGGAGAATCAGGTTCTGGAAAAAGTATCATCGGGCTATCAATTATGAAGTTACTTCCTTACCCTTTGGCTAGCCATGGACCAGAAAGTAAGATTCTTTTTAAAGGCGAAGATATTCTTCAAAAATCAAAATCTCAAATGCGTAAATTGCGAGGAAAAAAAATATCAATGATTTTTCAAGAACCCATGACTTCATTAAACCCCTTTTTGAAATGCGGAGAACAGATCAAAGAGAGCATTTTTTACAGTTCTAAAAATCTTGATAAAAAAAATCGAGTTATGGAGCTTTTAGAAGAAGTTGAGTTCGAGGATCCGGAAAAAATCTTTAACTCCTATCCTCATCAAATTTCAGGCGGACAGAGACAAAGAGTCATGATTGCAATGGCCATTGTAAATGAGCCAGATTTATTAATTGCTGATGAACCAACTACCGCCCTTGATGTTAGTGTTGAACAAAGCTTATTAGTATTATTAAAAAAAATACAAAAAAAAATAGGGATGAGCATCATATTTATTTCTCACGATCTAAATATTGTAAGAAAAATATCAGATAGAGTTTTGGTCATGCAAAAAGGTGAGATTAAAGAAGAAAATTCAATGAATGAAATTTTTCAAAATCCCAAGAATCCCTATACTCAAAGATTAATTAATTCCTCTCCAGAACCTAAACAAGGCATTACTGATCGCAGTGATGAAATTTTAAAAATTTCTTCATTGAATTTAACTTATTCAAAAAGAGATTTTATTGGCAGAACCTCTAATTTCTCTGCCCTTATGAACATCAATTTATCTATTAAAAAAAATTCAGCACTTGGTTTAGTAGGGGAATCTGGATCGGGGAAGTCGTCTCTTGCGAGATCGATCTTAGGAATTGAGAGATTTTCGGGAGAGATATTCTTCAAAAATAAAAAAATATCAAATTATAATAATCAAGAAAAAAAACATTTCAAAAAAAATTGCCAGCTTGTTTTTCAAGATCCTTTTAGCTCTCTTTCGCCGAGACAAAAAATATTCGATATTGTTAAAGAGGGACTTGATATCCACGAATCCTCATTAACCTTCCTGCAAAAAAAAGAGAAAGTATTGAAAGCTCTTGAAGACGTAAAAATGGATGAAAGTTGTCTTACTAAATACCCTCATGAGTTTTCTGGCGGTCAAAGACAGAGAATCGCCCTTGCAAAAGTTATAATTTTAGAGCCAGATTTTCTCATCTTAGACGAACCAACTTCAGCACTTGATATTTCTATCCAAAAAGAAATAATCAACCTTTTATTGGAATTACAGTCAAAAAGGGGATTGAGTTATTTGTTGATTAGTCATGATCTAAAGGTCATTAATGCTATTGCAGATGAAATAGTTGTTTTAAAGTCAGGTAAAATAGTCGAACAAGGTAAGCGAGATGACATTTTTTATAATGCAAAAGAACAGTATACGAAATCGTTAATCCAGGCAGCTTACAATTAATTTTTAGATGACGAAAATAAATAAACGAAAACATTCAGCTCCTTTGGTTGACGGACCCGAACAAGCTCCCTCAAGGTCAATGCTTAGAGCTGCAGGTTTTGAAGATGTTGATTTTAAAAGACCTCAAGTTGGGGTTGCATCTACGTGGTCTAATGTAACGCCATGTAATATGCACATCAATGATCTTGCTTCGTTAGTTTGCGATTCAATTGATCAAGAAGAGTTGAAGGCTGTATTATTTAATACCATAACAATCTCTGATGGAATCTCAATGGGAACCTTAGGAATGAGATATTCATTAGTTTCAAGAGAAGTTATAGCGGACTCAATCGAAACAGTAGTCGGTTGTCAGTCTTTTGATGGCGTAGTTGCAATTGGGGGTTGTGATAAAAATATGCCAGGCTGTTTAATTGGCTTGGCTCGATTAAATCGACCATCTATTTTTGTCTATGGCGGCTCAATTAGGCCCGGGGCCAACCATACAGATTTGATAACTGTGATGGAGGGAGTGGGAAGTTTTTCAAGTAATAAAATTTCTGAAGAAGAATTAATTGCAATTGAAAAAACAGCTCTACCTGGACCTGGCTCTTGCGGAGGAATGTATACTGCAAACACAATGGCTTCTGCGATTGAAGCCTTGGGTATGAGCTTACCTGGGAGCAGCTCGCAAGACGCAGTTTCAACAGACAAACAAGAAGATTGTAGGAAAATTGGTAGTGCAATCAATAATCTTCTTGAAAAAGATATAAAGCCTACAGATATCATGACCAGGGAGGCTTTTGAAAATGCTATTCGTGTTGTAATTGCTTTGGGTGGATCAACCAATGCCGTACTTCATTTGCTAGCAATGGCAAAAAGTGTAGACATACCTTTGAATATTGACGATTTTGAGGAAATTGGTAAAACCAGTCCGTTATTGGCTGACTTAAGGCCTTCAGGACATTTTCTTATGTCCGAGTTGAATGAAATTGGAGGTATACAACCTTTGATGAAAACTCTTCTAGATGCCAACTTTCTTCATGGGGATACTTTGACGGTAACAGGTAAAACCATGGCTGAAAATTTGAGTGAGGTTAATCCTTATCCAGAAAAGCAAAAAATTATAATGCCTTTGGACAAGCCTATAAAGAAAGATAGTCATTTAAAAATCTTAAAAGGTAATCTTGCAAGTGACGGAGCCGTAGCAAAAATTACTGGAAAAGAGGGACATAGTTTTTCAGGTTCAGCTCGAGTTTTTAATTCTGAAGAAGAAACTTTAGATGCTATTTATGGTTCTAAGATTCAAGAAGGCGATGTAATTGTTGTTAGATATGAAGGTCCGGTTGGTGGCCCAGGTATGAGAGAAATGCTCAAACCAACATCGGCAATTATGGGCCAAGGTCTTGGAGATAAAGTTGCTTTTATTACAGACGGAAGATTTTCTGGCGGTTCTCATGGTTTTGTAGTCGGCCATGTGACTCCTGAAGCTGCTAAAGGTGGTTTAATAGGCCTTTTGAAAGATGGCGATAAAATTACTATAGATGCATTAAAAGGAACAATTGAGGCAGACATATCAGCAAATGAAATCAAAAAAAGAAAGAAAAATTGGAAAAATCCTAAGCCAATGCCTAAAAAAGGTGTTTTAGCTAAGTATGCGAAAACAGTTCAGTCAGCTTCTGAAGGAGCAGTTACAGACTAAAAAAGCTTGTTTTATTTGAATACGTCCTCATAATAAAAATATGTCTAAACCTATCGAACTAACAGACGAAAATTTAGAAGAAACCCTTTCAAGTTCCTCAGTACCAGTGCTAGTTGACTACTGGGCTGAATGGTGCGGACCTTGCAAAATGGTTGCTCCAGTTCTAGAAGAGCTTGCAGCTGAACTTGATGGCAAATTAACCATTGGTAAGGTTGATGTTGATTCCAACAGGGACTCAGCAGCTAAACAAAATGTCATGAGCATTCCTACTCTTATTTTATTTAAGGATGGACAACCCATTGACCAAAGGATTGGCGCTTTAACAAAAAATCAGCTCCAAGAATTTATTAACGAACATATTTAATACTCAAAAAAACTAGACTCGTAATTTCTATAGTGTTACATTGCATTCCTACTTCCAGTAGAAATACTCATAATCTTTAATTTATACAAACATTTAAAAAAATGCATTTAGGGGAACTTAAAGCAAAACCAGTCGAAGAATTACTCACTATTGCTGAGGGCATGGGTATTGAAAACTTATCTCGTCAAAAAAAACAAGACGTCATCTTCAACATTCTAAAAACTCATTCCAATGGCGGAGAAGATATCGAAGGGGAAGGAGTTTTAGAAATTTTAAACGATGGTTTCGGATTTTTAAGATCACCATCATCTTCTTATCTTGCTGGTCCCGACGATATATATGTCTCACCAAGCCAAATTAGAAGATTCGGTCTAAAAACAGGCGATTCTGTTTCTGGAAATATTAGACCTCCAAAAGATGGCGAAAGATATTTTGCCTTGCTCAAAATAGATCAAATAAATTTTGAACCTTCAGACAAAACAAAAAATAAAGTTGCCTTTGAAAACCTAACACCCCTATTTCCAGAGGAAAGAATCATAATGGAATCTGGTAATGGAACCACAGAGGACCTTTCCGCAAGGATAATTGATTTGGTATCACCTACTGGAAAAGGCCAAAGAGGATTGATTGTCTCACCTCCAAAAGCCGGTAAAACTCTTTTAATGCAATCAATTGCTCATTCAATTGAAAAAAACAGTCCTGAAAGCAAATTAATGGTTTTGCTTGTTGACGAAAGACCAGAAGAAGTTACAGATATGAAAAGGTCTGTGAGGGGAGAAGTTGTTGCAAGTACTTTCGATGAACCTCCTTCTCGACACGTACAAGTTGCAGAAATGGTGATAGCCAAAGCAAAAAGACTCGTCGAAAAGAAACATGACGTTATAATTTTGCTTGATTCAATTACAAGGTTGGCAAGAGCTTACAATTCAACTCAAGCAGCCTCTGGAAAAATCTTAACTGGAGGAGTTGATGCAAATGCTTTAGAAAAACCAAAAAGATTTTTTGGAGCAGCAAGAAATATAGAAGGTGGAGGCAGTTTGACAATTATCGCAACCGCACTAATTGATACTGGTTCCAGAATGGATGAGGTAATCTTTGAAGAATTCAAGGGCACCGGTAACCAAGAAATTCATTTGGATCGAGCTATTGCTGAAAAAAGAATTTTTCCTGCTATTAATATCCGAAGATCGGGAACTAGAAGAGAGGAACTCATTACCGATGATGCTGAATTAGCAAGAATTAATATTCTTAGAAAACTGCTTCATGAAATGGAAGACATTGATGCTACTGACTGGTTAATTGATAAGTTAAGCAAACATAAAACCAACAGTGAATTCTTCGATTCTATGAAGAAAGGCAAATAACCTCTGCTAAAACGTACTTTTTTCTTCCTAAATTTTTTTCCTTTTTTAAAGATAGAGATTCTGGAATTTTAAGTTCTAATTTCTTTTCATATTCAAAATAAATCTTTCCGCTTTTAGACAAAAGATTTTTATTTAAAATACTAGACAGCAAGTCATCAATCAAATTCTTATTAAAAGGTGGATCTATAAAGATCAAATCGTATTTGGTTTTAGATTTATAATTTTTTACCCAATCCAAGCACTCTGCACAAAAAAAATCACAATTTTCTTTCACACTCATGTCGGAATAAACCTTTTTTATTTTTTGGAGGTAGTCTTTATTTTTTTCGACAAAAGTTATCCTTTTTGCTCCTCTAGAAAATGCTTCCAAACCTAATGCTCCTGTTCCAGAAAAAAGATCCAGGCAGTGCATTTCACTTAAATTCTGCCCCAACCAGTTAAAAAGAGTCTCTTTTGCTCTATCCGGGGTTGGTCTTAAGTCATCACTTAAATCAAAGAAAATTTTCTTACCTTTCCATTTTCCTCCAGTGATTCTAATTTCGCCTTTTTTTTCTTTCTTCATTTCATTTATGATAATACATGACATAATCTGCTTTTAAATTTACCTTTGTGCCTACTTTGAAAGAAAAATTTCTAGAAGTTCTTAGAACAACAAAACAAAATGTTTTTGTTTTAGCCGCAGAAAGTGGTGATCAACGTCATGCGATGACTGTTTCTTCTGTTTTTTCGGCATCATTAGAGCCTATGTCCATGGCAGTTAGTGTTAACCAAAACGCAAGCCTTCATGATATTTTGACTATAGGCAGTAGATTTTCTTTAAACCTTTTAGCTTCAGATCAAATAGAAATTGCCGAAATTTGCAGTGGCAGTGAAGAAGGAAAAATTAGATTCCAACATTCTGATTGGGAATTTTCTGAAATTCCTTATTTAAAATCTGCACAATCAAATTTATTTTGCATTTGCAGAAAAATAGTACCTTTATATTCTCATTCTTTAGTAATTGGCGAAGTTCAAAACTTATCTCATTCGGGAAATATGAACCCTTTAATTTATCAAGATGGAAAATATGAAACTTAAAATATTTAAAATATTACTGCTATCCATATTTTCTGGTCTCATAACAGCATCAATAACAGTTGATGGTGTTCTTGATGAACCTGCTTGGAAAGGTGCTCAATCTTTAAGTGATTTTGTAACTGTTTATCCTAACGATAAATCAAAACCAAAATACAAAACCGAAGTAAAAGTTTTTTCTGATGATAAAGGCATATATTTTGGTTTTGTAAATGAACAACCTATTGAAACGCATACTCCCTTGAAACATCCTAGAGACAAATGGTTTGTTGATGCTGATAGAAATTTTATCATGATAGATTTTGATGGTAATGCAACCGTAGGATACGAATTTTCAGTCACGCTTGGCGATACTTTGCGAGATGCAATTGTGACTAATGAAAATGAGCTATCAGATAGTTGGGATGCAATTTGGTATGCAAAGACGCACCAAACAAAAACTGCTTGGTTTTCTGAATTTTTTATTCCTTGGGAAGTAGCTCCAATGAATATTATTGAGGGAAAAAAAAGAAACATAAAAGTGACTTTTGTTAGAAGGCATCATTCTGAAAATAAGTTTTATAACATTCCAGGGCTTTGGGCCGAACAATCACCTTTTTTGTCTAGGTTTTTAAGTTTGAAAGTAGATAATCCAGAAAACGTTAAGACCTCTAGAGTTGACTACTTTCCATATTTGAGCTTCACCAATAACTTTATTGAGAACAATAGAAACATAAATTTTGGGGGTGAAATATTTTGGGACATCAACTCAGAATCAAAACTGGATGTTTCTATAAATCCAGATTTTGGTCAGGTTGAAAGTGATGATCTAATTGTAAACTTCTCTGCGATTGAAACTTATTACAAAGATAAAAGACCTTTTTTTACAGAAAACCAAACTCTATTCGAAATCACCGGGTGGAATCTTTACTTTGTAAATACTAGAAGGATTGGAGGCATTCCTGATAAATGTTCGCCTACCAATGAGACTTTAAAAGGACAGTGCGCGAACAGCCTCATAGATTCTTCAGACATTGATCTTGCTTTAAGGTATACCCAAAAGTCTCAGGAAAACGAGTTTGGATTTTTCTCTGCATTTGAAGCCAATAGCCTTCATTCTTCTGGAAGAGACTACTTTGCAGGTAGATATCGAAGAAATATTTCTGAAGCAAATGGCAAGATGGGATACATGGTTACTGCAGTAGATAGACCCTCCATAAATCGAGAAGCCTACGTTCATACAGTAGATTTTGATTTTAAGCCTTCTGCTCCTACAAGAGTTTATGGATGGCTGAGTCAAGCTCATATCAAAGATAATTTAAATGATACAGTCGGAACAGGAGCAAGAGTGGTTGTTACAAAAGGGTTTTCTGACCAACTCTTTGTATTAGGCGCTATAAATTATTTAGATGAAGATTTTAATATCAATGATATGGGATACATTGAAGAATATAACAAAATCTCGGCTGGTGGTTTCTTACAATATATCCGCCCAATTAAAGATAAAAAATCAAAAGTTGCACAGACAATACTTAAAGTAAATGGAGGGCACAATAGATCTACAGAAGGATATGGAAACGGAATAGGATTCATTACGGAACTCGAATTATTTATGCGAGATAATTCTTACTTGAAATTAAACTGTAACTGCACAGTAAAAAGAGGAAAGGATTTCACTGAGACAAGGAACTACCCGACCGCACCTTATATTGAAAGTTTGGCAAATTATAATTTTCAATTAGCTTACTACACTCCTAGAACTGACCGGATCAGACCTTTTGTAAAGTTTGGCCTGTCTACTGGAGGTTATAGAATAAATGACTTAAATTCAGATCTGCGAAACGAAACAGTCAACTTTGGACTTGGATTAATTTTGACTACTTCAAGTCAATTCCGAGCTTCTTTAGATTTCTTTGAGTACCAAAAGGAAAACAATTGGGAAGTTTGGCAAAAAGAAAACCTTTTTGGATACTATGATAAAGAAATGGTCTCCTCCGGAATAAACCTAGATTGGTTTCCTGGCAATAATCAAGAATTTAGATTGAAAGCTTTCATTTATGGAATCAAAGCGAATAATGCAAGATCTTTTCGTGTAAATCAAAATGGGTATATGTCATCGTCCTCGGATGCAATCAATCCTTTCCAAGTTTCAGAAACAGCATTCCAAATAAGATATAAATATGAATTTTCTCCATTATCAAATTTATATGTGGTTTATACTCGCGGGGGAAAATCATCGGGACTACTTAATGATTCTTTCGATGGTCTTTATTCTAATGCTTGGAATCAACAAACTTTGGATAAATTTATTGTCAAAATTAGATATAAATTTTAAGCCTTGCAGTTCTTACAAAAAAATTTTTCTGAAGACATAACAGATAAACTTTTTGGCAAATAGTCTCCACAAGAAGAGCATTTCACCAACTCTTTATTTTCGTTATCTAAGTCAATTTCCTCTTGTTTGAATAGTCTTGCTAAACCAGAAAGGATACCTACAAAGGCAAGGACAATTAATACTTTTAAAAGCATATTTAGCTAGGAATTATTACTTTGAGATTCTTTAGATTTTTCTATAAATCTTTTTAGAATTTCAGCTGCTTGATTTTTTAAATCTTCTTTTCCCATTAAATCATACGCTTGGACTTTTATTTCTAGCGCTTCTTTTATGATGGGAGACTCAGGAAGGTTAGAAATTATATAATCTACTCTCGAAACTGCAGCAATATAAGCTTTTCTTTGAATATAGAATTCAGCAACCTCTAATTCTTGCTTTGCAATTAAATCTCTTAAAAATATCATTCTTCTTTTTGCATCCTCGACATAGGTGCTTTCAGGAAATCTTTCTAAAAATTCAGTAAGCTCATCAAATGATTCTTTTGCGGTTGTTAAGTCTCTTTTATAAGTGAGTTCACCTAAAATTGGCACAGTACTTAGAAGTTCTTTCTCTTTGGAAAATTTTGCAAGGCCTTTCATGTAATAGGCATAATCTGTATTGGGATGCCTTGGATGCAAACTGATAAATCTTTCTGCCGCAATTACTGCTGAATCGAAAAGACGATTTTCATAGTATGCATAAATAAGTTCAGCCTGAGCTTGTTCAGCATATCTCCCGAAAGGAAATCTTCTTTCTAAACTTTCAAGTGATTCTATCGCCATAGAATAGTTCCCTGACTTAATTCTTTCTTGAGCTTGATCATATATTTGTTTTTCTATCATTGCTGGAGTGTTAGGCTCTTCCTTTTTTTGAGTGGCGCAGCTAATAAAAAAAATTACAAAAAAAATGAAAAAAAGATTTGAGTAAAATTTCATAAAATAAGTTTATCATTCTGTCATGACGATTAAGAAGGAGAATTTAATATCTAAAGAGATAAGCGAAGCATTAACTAATAAACGTCTTGATGTAGTTTTGGCTGAAACTTTTCCAGAGTTTTCTAGAAGTAGACTAAAAAAATGGCTGGAGAACGATTTGGTATCTGTAAATAAGAAAGTTATAAATAAACCCAGTCATAAAATAATTTTTCCGGCAAAACTGGAAGTTAGTGTGCCAAGCGAAAATCTCACAGAAGATTTACCAGAACAATTAGACATAAATATAGTTGAGTCTACAGAGGGTTATATCGTAATCGACAAAAGCAATGGAATGGTAGTGCATCCCGGTGCAGGAAATAAATCAGGAACATTATTGAATGCCTTATTGCATCAATATCCTGAATTAAAAAAATTACCGAGAGCAGGTATTGTTCATCGTCTAGATAAAGATACTTCGGGGCTTATGGTAGTAGCCAGAAACGAACCGGCCATGCAAAGCTTGTCAGAACAAATTTCCAATCGTTCCATCAAAAGGATCTACCAAGCTTTCACAGTAGGAAGAATTGATAGATCTGGAAAAATTGAAGCGCCAATAGGAAGACACCCAAAAAATAGACAAAAACAAGCAATTATTGATTCTGGTCGAGAAGCCATTTCACACTACAAGGTCATAGAAAATTTTGGCTCTTATTCTCATCTTGAAGTTTCCTTAGAAACAGGAAGGACTCATCAAATACGCGTTCATATGAATCATTTAGGCTTTCCTTTAATTGGAGATCCTCTTTATGGCAGGCGAAGAAGATTTGCTAAAAACACTCATCAAAAACTTAGAGAAATAATAGAAAGTTTTTCCAGACAAGCACTTCATGCTGCTCATCTGAGTTTCATAGATCCCGCTACATCCAAAGAAGTGAGCTTCCAATCTAAATTACCTTCTGATTTAGTCGAATTAAGGCAAAACCTTTTAAATCAAGCATAATTTTCTTGACTTGCTTTCTAGTACTGTCAAAATTCGCTCCCTTGAGAGATTTCTTCAAATTTTTTTAAAAAAATGGCAAAAGTAATGACATCTGGTGGCGAAGCTTTAATTAAGGCTTTAGCTGATGAAAATGTAGATATCATCTTCGGTTATCCCGGAGGTGCTGCCTTGCATATTTACGATGCAATCTACCAGCAAGATCGAGTACAACATATCTTAGTTAGACACGAACAAGCTGCTACTCACGCAGCTGATGGCTTTGCTCGAGCTACTGGAAAGCCTGGAGTTTGTTTGGTTACTTCTGGACCAGGAGCAACAAACGCAATTACTGGTATTGCAACTGCCTATATGGATTCCATTCCTCTGGTTGTAATTTCTGGTCAAGTACCAAATCATTTAATAGGTACTGATGCTTTTCAAGAAACCGATATGATGGGTATTTCTAGACCCATTGTTAAACATAGTTTTCTTGTGCAAAAGCCAGAAGAAATTCCAGTTATTGTCAAAAAAGCATTTCACATTGCAACCAGCGGTAGACCTGGACCAGTGGTTATTGATGTTCCGAAAAACTTAACTGATCCTAATGAAAAATTTGAATATAAGTTCCCTTCAGATTTATATTTGAGATCATTTGCGTTATATAACGAAGCAGAAAATAGTGAAGTAAAAAAAGCTGTGAAATTGCTTACCGAGGCAGAAAGACCTGTCATTTATGCCGGTGGTGGAGCTATCAACTCCAATGCTGCAGAAGAAATTTATGAATTTGGAAAGTTGATGGGCTGTCCTGTTACCAATACCTTAATGGGTCTTGGTGTTTATCCAGCTTCAGACGAGCAGTTTGTTGGCATGTTAGGCATGCATGGTACTTATGAGGCAAACATGGTGATGCATGAAGCGGATTTGATTATGGCAATTGGTGCAAGATTTGATGATCGAATTACCAACAATCCAAACAAATTCGGCCTACAAGCTAAAAAAATACATATTGATTCCGATCCGTCTTCAATTGATAAGATTATTGACGTAGATGTAGCAATGACTGGAAATGCAAAAAAAGTTATTTCTCAAATCAACAAAGAATTAAAGGCTATGAATTTTGACAATAAAAAATTCGATCCTTGGATGAAAAAAGCCATGCAGTGGCGTGCGGACCACGGACTCAATCACAATATGTTGGATCAAAAAAATCCAGGAGATATCATTTTGCCCCAACAAGTTATTCAATCTGCATATAAAGCGACTGATGGTAAGGCTTTTGTTACTTCAGACGTTGGTCAGCACCAAATGTTTGCAGCACAGTATTATCACTTCAACGAACCAAGAAAATGGATTAATTCAGGCGGATTGGGAACTATGGGTTTTGGTTTGCCTGCTGCAATGGGAGTTAAATTTGCTTTTCCTGATGAAACGGTTGCTTGCATCACGGGAGAAGGCAGCATTCAAATGTGTATCCAAGAATTATCTACGTGCGGACAATATGGTTTGCCCATCAAGATTATAAATCTCAACAACAGAGCGCTTGGAATGGTTAAACAATGGCAGGATATGCAATATGGTGGAAGATATTCAAGTATCTCTTACGAAGACTCCTTGCCTGACTTTATCAAGCTTGCTGAATCTTATGGACATGTTGGTATGAAAGTAGAAAAGCTTTCAGAACTACAGGCCGCAATGGAAGAGTGCTTTGCTTTAAAAGACAAATTGGTTTTTCTTGATGTCTATGTTGATCCGGATGAGCACGTTTATCCTATGTTGAAAGCTGGTGGAGACATGTCAGAAATGTACTTAAGCAAAACAGAAAAAACTTTCGAATGAATCATATTGCCTTGCTAATGGAAAACCAACCTGGAGCTTTATCCAGGGTGATAGGTTTATTTTCTCAAAGAGGGTACAACATCGATTCTTTATCGGTAGCTCCTACGCAAGATGAAACACTTTCCAGATTGACCATGACCATTGGTGAGGAAGGAGCTGATATCAATCAGGTTCTAAAACAGCTTTATAAATTAGTTGATGTGGTGATGGTGCAAAATTTAAATGAAGCTGACGCCTTAACTTTAGAACTTGCAATAATTAAATTAAATAAGACCAAGGCAGAAGTAGAGGGTCTTTTAAAAAATTATGAATTTGAAAGAGAAATTTTAGATGAAAAAGACAATTACACAGTTTTCAAAGCACTAGGTGATACTCAAGAAATTGAAAATTTATTGTCTGAATTGAAGAAAGAAGAATTTTTAGAAGTGACAAGGTCTGGTACCTTAGGTATGACCAAAGGCAATGAGTCTTTGGCAACTAATGATCAGACTAAAATTTCTTACGATTAATTAGAGGAGAAACAAATGGAAGTTTATTACGACAAAGATGCAAAGTTGGATCTTATAAAAGATAAAACCATAGCGATTATTGGCTTTGGTTCCCAAGGACATGCGCATGCAAACAATCTTAAAGACTCTGGCATGCAAGTTATTATTGGTTTACGCGAAGGTTCAAGTTCAGCTGATAAAGCCAAAGGCGCTGGTTTTGAAGTAATGGACAACAAAGCTGCTGCTGCAGCGGCTGATTTTGTCATGATGCTTATTCCCGATGAAAAACAAGGAAAAACTTATGCAGAAGAAATTGAGCCAAATCTAAAAGAGGGCGCAACTTTAGCTTTCGCTCATGGTTTTAATATTCATTACGGTCAAATTAAACCTAGAGCTGACTTAGATGTTGTGATGATTGCCCCAAAAGGCCCTGGACATACTGTAAGAAGCCAATATCAAATAGGAGCAGGGGTACCTTGTTTGGTAGCTATTCATCAAGATGCATCTGGCAATGCATTGGATAACTCGGTGGCTTATGCTTCTGCTATCGGCGGGGGAAGAGCTGGAATCATCAAAACCACTTTCAAAGACGAAACTGAAACCGATCTATTTGGCGAGCAAGCAGTTCTTTGTGGCGGATTAACTTCTCTCATTCAGGCTGGTTATGAAACTTTGGTTGAAGCAGGTTATCCACCTGAGATGGCATACTTTGAGTGCGTTCATGAAGTGAAACTTATCGTTGATTTGATTTACGAAGGCGGCTTAGCAAACATGCGTTATAGCATCTCAAATACTGCAGAGTATGGTGACTATACCTCTGGCCCTAAAGTAGTTACTGATGAAGCCAAGCAAGCTATGAAAAAAATTCTAGATCGAATTCAAAACGGTGAATTTGCCGACGAATTTGTCACCGATGCCAGAAAGAGTAATGGTCCTGAAGGTGGACCAGAAATGGAAAGGTATCGTCGCGAATCCAGAGAACATCCTATTGAAAAAGTTGGTGCAGATCTTCGAGGCATGATGCCATGGATTGAAGCCAATAAATTGGTCGATAAAACCAAAAACTAGATTTTTTAGTTTTCTTCTTCAGAGAGATTTTTAAGTTGCTTCATTAAATTGAAGTGACTGTCATCTCTCATGGGTAAAAAATCATGATCGTATGCTTTTTCTGGATTCTCTCTGACCCTTCTATCTAATGCTTTTGCATCAGGGCCAATAAGAATCCGCCACTCTTTGGCTTTGACGCCATCCAAAATTACTTTAGCAGCAGCTTCAGCAGAGGTAATGGCTTTTTCTTTAAAATCTTTTTGTCTATTCATGACCGACTCACGAAACATTTCTAAAGACAGGTTGTGAACTGGCGCACCCACTTTAATCCATCTATCTTTCATTTCCTGAAGCTCTTCATCATTCAAATCAGCAATATCTTTTTGTCCCAATACTTTTCCAGAATTTTCGCTAATTGAAGTACCAATATGTCCTGGCATCACAAGAGATACGCCAAGGTGTGGCGCATTGATACGAAAATCATTGATCAAGGCTTCGGTAAAACCTTTAACGGCAAATTTTGCTGCAGAGTAAGAAGTATGAGGTTGAGAATGTCCGAGAGTCGCCCAAAAACCATTAACACTACTAGTATTAATCATATGGCCTTCTTCACTTTTAAGTAGGGCGTCCATAAATGCTCGAGAGCATAAATAAACTCCATCCCAACAAATCTTAAAAGTTCTTTCCCATTCTTCTATTCCTGAAAGAACAAAGCTTGCACCGCCACCAATACCAGCATTATTAAAAAGCAAATTGATATGCTCAGTTCCTTGTTGCTCTAAAACTTCATCTCTAAAACGTAAGACATCTTCTTCAGACGAAACGTCGCATAAATGTTTAGTAATTTTTACATGGGGATATTTTTTTGATGCTTCTTGGAAGGTCTCTTCCATATTTTCTTCAATGACATCGCAAATAGAGACATGGCAGCCTTCTGCAGCCAATTGATAAGTGAGTTCTCTTCCCATACCGGTTCCACCGCCTGTGATAACCGCAATTTTTCCATCAAAATTTTCCATTTTTCTCCCAAACAAATATTTCTTAAAGTTTTTTTACTTTACATAGTATCTACTAGAAAAAAAACCTATAATCCTTTCTCCAAGATCAGCAAGATAAGATTTTTACTTCTAATTTTGGGTCTGTAGCTCAGCTGGTTAGAGCGCACCCCTGATAAGGGTGAGGTCGCAGATTCGAGTTCTGCCAGACCCACCATAGATATTGTCACTCTCAATTAAAGGTTTTTGACAGTTAAACTGACATATCCTATATTCTTTTTCCAGGGGAAAATTCAAAATGCTTAAGAAGACGCTGTACTCACTGATTGCAATAGTTTTTATTGGGGTTATTGCTTGGGAATACAAAGTCAATATCTTAATTTGGTCCTTACCAAAGATGATGAATTTTCTTAACCCCATTCAAGAAAACATCCCAACATCTTGGTCTATTGGGCCAGAAGAAGCAACGAAGGACGACCGACCTAACATAATTTTAATTCTTGCTGATGATATGGGCTACAACGATATTTCGCTCCATAATGGTGGAGCTGCTGATGGTTCTTTGCAAACGCTACATATTGATGAATTGGCTGCAAGTGGTGTTTGGTTTTCAAGAGGTTATGCTGCTAATGCGACTTGTGCTCCATCTCGAGCATCAATCATGACAGGCAAATATGCTACAAGATTTGGTTATGAATTTACTCCAGTACCCGATCCGGCAAGATTTATTCTCACTTGGCTGGTTGAAGAAGATGATGCTCAATTGAGAGGGAGAATTGATCGAGAAGTCGCAAATAACTTACCTTCATATTTCGATATGGGCATGCCAACTGAACAAATTACTATAGCTGAAGTTCTTAAGGATGCAGGATATTACACCGCTCACATTGGCAAATGGCATTTAGGAATTACCAATGGCATGGATCCTCAAAGTCAGGGCTTTGTTGACTCTTTGTCGCTTGCAGGGAGTTCTTATCTTTCTGAGAATGACCCTGAAGTTGTAAATGCCAAATTTGATACAAGCATTGATAAGATGGTTTGGTCTTCCTCTCAGTATGCGGCTAGATTTAATGGCAGCAAACCTTTTGCTCCTGATAAATACGTCACAGATTACTATACCGATGAAGCATTGAAAGTGATTGAAAATAATCAGAACCGACCCTTCTTTTTATACTTAAGTCATTGGGCGATTCATAATCCATTACAAGCTTTAAGATCTGATGTTGAGCAAATGCAACATATGTCCGGTCACAACCTTCAAGTATATTCAGGCATGATTCGAGCACTTGATCGAAGTGTTGGCAAAATTATAGAAAAACTTAAAGAACTAGAAATCTATGGGAAAACCTTGATCATATTTACTAGCGATAATGGCGGTGCTAACTATATCGAATTAGAAGATATCAATAAGCCTTATCGAGGCTGGAAAATATCGTTTTTTGATGGCGGTATCAGAGTACCTTTTATTTTTAGTTGGCCTGATCGCATTGAAGCTGGTGGAAAATTCGACGATGCTATTCACCACTTCGATATTTTTTCTACGATTGCTGCAGCGGCAAATGTAGAAATAAAGAATAAACTCGTTATTGACGGAGTAAATTTACTACCTTTCATTAATAAAGAGACTTTTAATAAACCTCATGAAACTCTTTTTTGGCGCTCTGGTAATCACCAATCGGTTTTACATAAAAACTGGAAATATTTAATTAGCATTAAAGAAAATGCTCGATGGTTGTTTGATACTTCTTCGGATCCTTTTGAAAAAAATAATGTTATTGATAAATATCCAAAACAGGCCCAGGTTATTGAAAGCTTATTGGTAGAATTCAACTATAAGCAAAGTGATCCTCTCTTCCCGTCAGCTTTTGAAGCCCCAATAATGATTGATAAATATGATGGACAAGAATATGAAGCAGGGGACGACTATATTTATTGGTCTAACTAAACTAAATAAACTAAATAAAAAAATTTTGTTTCGGGAACACCCCTTCCAGAATTGAAGGGGTGCTCTAGGGGGATTCTCTAACTTAGAAGTTAAAGTTCAATTTGATACCGAAGTTTCGACCAGCTAAAGGCACTTCATTTTTCACATAAGAAGTGTGATTTCTAGCTTTCTCGTCCATAAGGTTTCTTCCAAAGACAGACAAAACTAGTTCTTCATCACTACCGATAGCAATAGATCTTCTGATATCGAAATCGACCATGGTGTAGCCATTCGTTAAAGATTCACCAAAACCAATGTCATCTTCTTTTTGTACGTCTATGACTTTTACATCATAAGTAACATTTTCATTTTCAAGCGCAAAACGATAAACATTTTTGATCGGGGTGATTCTTGGAACATTTCCACCACTACCAAAAGTTCCTACGACTTCATCTCTTCCGTATGAAATTTGGACCTCACCATTATCAGTAGCAAAAGATCTACCAATTTCTATTTCATAGCCATTAAAGTCTGCATCTGCTTGACGATAATTGGTAATTGGTAAATTCTTAGCATTTTTATTACCTGTGTCTATAAGATAAATATAATTATCGACTGCGTTTGAATAAACCGAGGCATTTATAAAATAACCATCGTTTTCGTAATTAACGCTGAAGTCTATATTATTTGATCTTTCAGATTCTAGATTTACATTACCAATCTCTACTCTAGCTGCAGCTAAGTGAGTTCCATTCATAAAAAGTTCTAATTCTGATGGAGCCCTTGCAACACTTGAGATACCAAGAGACAATCCAACATCATTTGCTAAGTCCCAACCCATAGTAAGAGCAGTACTCAAGTCACTTTCACTAATATCGTGAAGAGTATTTCCAATAGCACCATCTCTATTTACTTGATCCAAACGAACACCAAAATCAAGATCAACAACATCCAACTCTCTACAGATGAAGTAACCAAGGCTCAACATTTGAGAATCAACTGGTTTCATGAAAGTTTCTTCTCCAATGATTGCAACATCTTCTTGACTTACGTTAATTGTTACATTCTGTCTGTTACCGCCGTCTTGATTTCCGATATCAAGCTTCATACCTAATTCTAAAGATTCGTTAGTGAAAGTTGTTGGACCATGTTCCTCCTCTTCCTCCCCTTCTTCTTCTCCGTGATGCAACTCTACATGACCTTCGGTAAAGGAATAATCATTTGCTTGAAAGAAATAGCTAAGTTTATCTAACCCACTAAGATTGGTCGCAGCTCCTTCTATGGTCACATTTTCCGAAGAAGTATCTGCTTGAATCCTTTCATCTTCATGTTCTCCTCCTCCTTCTTCTTCTTCCTCACCGTGGAAAGCTATTCCATAGGTATTTTCAATCTTGCCTAAAGAAAAGCCAAAATAACCCGAGTCATCAACCACTGAAAGACCAAATTTTTGACTGAAAGTTGCTAAATCAGAATTTGCTAAAGTTGTTTCTGCTTCAGGCGAACCTTCGTGAATGATGGCTCCACTTGGAACATGATGACTTTCAAAGTTTACTTCTTTTAAAGCATAAGTCAGATTTATACCACCTACATTGCCTTTATAAGAAAAACTTCCGGTAGTTCCCATATTTGCTGTTTGTCTTTCAAGACCTATATTAAAGTCATTACCTTCAAAGTCTTCGCTAGCAATGGTTTGGTCAACGATATTGATGATTCCACCCATTGTTCCATTGGAATATAACAAAGATGAAGGACCACGAACTACTTCGATTTGTTGTAAGTCGTTCAAATCGACATCATTTAAATGGTCAGAACCTAGACCAGAGACATCTCTGACTAACTTACCGTTAGATAGAATTCTCACTCTAGTCCCACCCATTCCTCTGATGATTGGTTGTCCAACTCCAGGACCAAAGCCGGATGAACTTACTCCTAGCAAATAGTCAATGCTGTCTCCTAGATTTGTTGAACCTGAATAATTAATGTCATCTCCAGTGATGACAAATATTGGTGAATCTATTTCAGCAAGTGTTGCTCCTCCAAGAGATGAAGTAACAATGACTTCCTCATCCATTGCATGAAGCACATTTAGAAATGCGAAACACAAAATAAAATACAAAGATTTTTTCATAATCTCCTCCTAAGAAATTAAAAAATTAAAATTAAAAAAGTTTGAAAGTTGGTCTTATTGAGGCGGGGCTCTAGAAAGAAAGTAAGACTGATTCTTTTTTTCATAAAAACTGATTTGTTCAATTTCTATGTTGTCAGAGAAAAAGAGATGATATGAAGTAAATTCAAGTTCATTACTTACTTGATCGCCGATACAAGAATGACATTCATTTTGAAATTCAAATTCATGATGCTCGACATCATGAGTTTCATGAGAATGATCGTGAGAAAGCTCTCCAAGTAAGCCACTTGAAGCTAAAACTAAGCTAAAAAGAATTGCAAGTTTGTTTCCTTTCCCTAACACGCGAGCAATTGTATTATAAAAAAGTTTTTTTTACACTTATACATATATATAAATTTTGGAGAAAAGTATGAGAATTTTATTTGTTTTTATATCAGTAATTTTTGTTTCGTGTTCAGAAATTTCTCATAATTCAGCAGAGTGGCAAATTGAAACTTATTCTTCTGCTGCACCTTCATACATTGGAGATTTTGCTACTGTAATAGGCGGTAATGGAGAAATATTGAGAGAAGGTACCAACGGCTGGATTTGCCAACAAGGCAATCCGAGACCTTATCCAAAAGACGGATGGAAATCTCCTCACGAAGCTATGCCAGCATGTCACGATGAAGAAGGAATGAAATGGATGATGGCTTATGCTGAAGGAAAGGCTCCTAATTTAACCAGAGACACCTATATGTGGATGCTTCATGGCGATGTTGGTGAAGATAATTTAGTACCTGGTGTTTTAAACAAAAGTGATTCAACCCCGGGAGAATGGATTGAATCAGGTCCACACTTAATGCTGATGCCAAAAGATCCAAAAAGCCTGAAAAATTTTACTACTGATTTTACAAATGGAGAACCTTATGTCATGTTTCCAGGAACTGTTTACGCTCATTTGATGATTCCTATGGAAGGTTATTACGATTATCAACCCTCAGCTAAACCAGACTAATTTATAGAGAGCCAAAGAAGTTTCTTATTTCTTGAATATAAAGTTCTGGCTTTTCTAAGGCAGCGAAGTGCCCGCCTGAATCTAAAACGTTGTAATACTTTAGGTTGCTGTAACGTTTTTTAAGCCAACGTTCAGATGCTTTGAAAATCTCTTTAGGATAGATACTCACTCCAGTGGGTGTTTTAACTTCTCCGCCATTGAATTCGCCAAAACTTTCCCAATACAATCTTGCGGAGGATGTTGCAGTTTCCGTTAACCAATAAAACATAACATTAGTAAGCAACTCATCTCTTGATACGGCATTTTCCGGATGGCCGTTACAATCGGTCCATTGGTAAAACTTTTCTAGAATCCAGGCTGCTTGACCAATAGGCGAATCTGTCAGTCCATAGCCTAGGGTTTGAGGTCTTGTAGATTGTTGTTTGGAATAGCCAGAGTCCCATTCTTGATAGAATTGAAATCCCGCTAGAGCGTTTTGCTCAAATTCAGTTAAATCATTCATGGTATCCATATCAGGAGAAACCACTGCCATGTTTAAATGAATAGCTTCACAGTCAGGATCTTGTGTGCCAAGAGCAGTGGTAACCGCAGAACCCCAGTCACCACCTTGAGCAAAATATTTTTTGTAACCAAGGTTTTTCATGAGTTGAGAAAAAGTATCTGCAATCTTTTCTACACCAAACCCAGGTTTTGTGGGTTTTCCTGAAAACCCAAATCCAGGTAATGAGGGTGTTACCACATGAAAAGCATCCTTAGGATCTCCACCATCAATTGTCGGATCTGCTAAAGGTTTAATCACTTTTAGAAATTCCACAATGGAACCTGGCCAACCATGAGTGATGATCAGAGGTTTGGCTTCTTTGTGGGGGGAAGGGTAATGGATAAAGTGAATATCCAAGTCATTTATATTTGTTATGAACTGAGGAAATTCATTTATATTTTTTTCATGTTTCTTCCAGTCATAATCATTCAGCCAATATTCATGAATTTCTTTCATGTATGACAAAGGAATGCCTTGAGTCCAATCTTCGGGGGTCTCTTTTTCTGGCCATCTTGTGAGCTTCAAACGTTTTTTTAAGTCTTCAAGCTTACTTTCAGGTATAGCTATTGAGAAATCTTTTATTTTTGACATGGTATCTTTGAATACAAATTTTATGTTGTATTATTTCTCCTCAAATAAGAAAATATCATAATTAGTTAAAAACTTACGACTTTTTATCATGGAAAAATTAGCTGAGTATTTTTCAACCCATCTCGAAAATTGGGGACTAGTTTGGTTTTGTTTGATTTTTTGGGGAAGTATATTCAACGCAATTTTTCTTAATTTTTTTAACTTCAATTCAGAATTCTATCTAAATTATTTAGGCTACTTTGCAGGACTTATTCTTGGCATATTCGCTAAATACAAAGCTTGGGGTTGGTTAGGGTGAATCAATTTACTTTGGATAACCAAAAACTTCTCTCTATCGATGAGGAACGTATAGTTGCCAGAACCTTCATGGGCAGAATAGAGTGGGAAATGATTGTCATTGGATTAGGACAATTTTTAGTCTGGCTGGGGATTTGGGCTATGGTTCTTATGGGGTCTTTATCGCTTTGGGCGGGATTTGTGCTTAGCACATTATCAACTGCATTCTCATATCTACCGTCTCACGCAGGTCAGCACGGTCACCTGTCTGGAAAAAATAAAAAATTAAAATGGTTAAACGCATTTATTGGTCAGATTTCTTTGATTCCACTTGCGCAATCGCACCATGTTTTAAAAGCGATTCATATGAAGCATCACGCTTACACCAATAACCCTGAAAGAGATCCCGATTTTTTTCATACTCACGTTGATCACTGGTGGCAGGCAGCTATAAATGTACATGGTCAGACGAATGGTGGAGATTCAAGACTACAAAAAATGATGGAGATGTATACCCAAGAAGATGAGAACTTTAAATCCGATATAGAAAAAGGAACCTCTTTTTCATTGATGTTTTTTTTCGGTCAAATGATCGCAGCCTTTTATTTTCCTCTGGAGACGTTGTTTCTATGGTGGCTTCCCAGAAAAATTGTCACTTCATATCTAGGAATTATTTTTTCTCATGAACCTCATAAAGTTCTACCGCAGGGGAGATATAAAGATACTAGATTTTGGGTAAATGGGGTTCCTAGATTTTTTAATCATTCTATGCAAATTCATGTAATGCATCATATGTACCCAAACATTTGTCATTTTGACGAACCTAAAGCAATAGAGGCTTTGAAACCTTTTATGGTTGCAAGAGGTATCCCTGGTGCTGAAGACCTCCCGGATAAGATTTCTTATAAACTTCTTACTTATAAATAATATTGGCTTACACATTAAGCATTGGTGAAAATGCTCCCGACTTTGATCTGGTAGGAACTGATGTAGATTATTACTCTTTGAATGCCTTTCAAGAATACGAAAATCTAATTATCTTTTTTACTTGCAACCACTGTCCGTATGTAACTGGATCAGACGAAGTCACACGAACAACAGTAGAGAAATTCCAAGGACCTAGATTCAAGTTCGTTGCAATTAATTCAAATAGCAAAAATACCTACGAAGAAGATAGTTTTGAAAATATGGTTAAAAGAATAGATGACTTAAAATTTCCATGGCTTTATCTTTATGACGAGACACAAAAAGCAGCTAAAGATTATGGGGCTTTAAAAACACCTCATTTCTTTGTTTTTGATCGGGAAAGAAAGTTGGTTTATACCGGACGAGGAGTTGATTCTCCTAAGGATTCATCTAATATTAAAGTTAACGATTTAGAAAGAGTTCTTCAAGAACTCAAAGAAGATAAAAAAATATCAGTGCCAGTTACCAATCCTATTGGCTGTAATATTAAATGGGAAGGCAAGGAAGCACATTGGATGCCTGCAGAGGCATGTGACTTAATATAGGAGATAAAAAATGTCAGAGTTAGCAACTTTAAAAACAGAAGGAGATGTATCGATAATTACTTTGGATGATGGGAAGGCAAACGTTTTTTCATATCCAATGTTGGAAACCCTTCAAAAAATACTTTCCGAAATACCCAAAGATAAAGGTTCAGTAATTATAACTGGAAGAGATGGAATGTTTTCTGGAGGTTTTGATTTAAAAACTTTTGCCTCTGGCGATGTCGATCTCATTAAAAATATGTCGTCTTTGGGTTTCAAAACTTTATTTGATTTGTATACCTTTCCAAGACCAGTAGTTGCGGCAATTTCTGGCCATGCTGTAGCACTTGGTATTTTTGTAGTTTGTTGTTGTGACTACCGAATTGGGATAGATGGGGAATTTGTGGTTCAAGCAAACGAAGTAAGAAACAACATGGATATTCCCGTACCTATTATGGAAATAGCAGCTAGTAGGGTAGATAAGCAACACATTTATAGAGCTCTTTTTCACGCAGATCCTTACAAAATGTCTGATGCTGTCAGTGCTGGTTGGATTGATGAAGTTGTATCTTCTCCAGAAGATCTTATGACAAGAGCAATGGAAAAAGCAGAAGATTTGGCAACTTTAGGTCATCCGATGTACCAAAAAACAAAAGAAGTTTTTCAACAAGATATTGTAGAAAAAATCCAAGCAAATTTGCCTAATCCTTCAGATAGTCCAAGCTTCGTATCGGTTTAGTTATTTGTAAACTTCTTATATAATCCATTTCCTTTGGGGCTATAGCTCAGCTGGGAGAGCGCCTGATTTGCATTCAGGAGGTCCGCGGTTCGATCCCGCGTAGCTCCACCAAAATTTATACATTTCTTCTTCTTTTGTTTATATAATAATTTTTATGAGAGCTTTACACGACTTAGTTATTAGAAATGGAAAAATTGTAGATGGCAGCGGAAAAAAACCCTTCCACGGCGATGTAGCTATTGATAATGGAAAGATATCTGCAGTAGGAATCGTTGAGAATCCTGGTAAAAAGGAAATTGACGCAAAAGGTAACATTGTCACTCCTGGGTGGGTAGACATACATACTCACTATGACGGTCAAGTTTGTTGGGATCCATATTTGACTCCATCAAGTTGGCACGGGGTAACAACAGTAGTGATGGGAAATTGTGGAGTCGGCTTTGCCCCCGTTAAACCTGGTGACGAGGAATTTTTAATTCAATTGATGGAAGGAGTTGAAGATATTCCTGGTACGGCCCTTCATGAAGGAGTTGACTGGAACTGGGAAACTTTTCCAGAGTTTTTAGATGCAATAGAAAAAAAGGATTTTGTCATGGATCTAGGTTTTATGATTGGACATGGTCCTTTGAGAAGTTACGTCATGGGATACGAGAGATGTCAAAGTCAAGTTGATGCCTCAAAAGAAGAAATTTCTAAAATGTCGGATATTGTCACGGAGGCTATTGAATCTGGTGCTTTAGGGTTTAGTACTTCTAGAACAATTTTACATCGAGATGTTCACGGAGTTTATGTTCCTGGGACAGAAGCAAGCTCAGAAGAAATGAAGTCTCTGGCTTTTGCCATAGATAAAGCAGGCGAGGGAACTTTGGAAATTGTTTCCGACTGGCTTGATAAAGAAATTGAAATGTCATGGATGAGAGAATACGTTGAAAAAAGCGATTGTGGACTAACAGTCCTTCAGACAAGTGGAGATGCAGTAAAAACAATCTTATTCTGTGAAGAACAGTTTCTAAAAGGTAAAAACGTTAGACCTCAATTTCCAGGTAGGAATGTTGGAATGATGTTTGGTTTGGAAAGTTCTTTGCATCCTTTTATTGGCCATTCTTCTTATCGCGCAATAGCAGACCTTCCTTTATCCGAGAGGGTTCAAATTATGAAAGATCCTGCTTTTAAGGAAAAACTACTTAAGGAAAAACCAAATTTTGCTTCTGAGATAGAAAAATCAATGAATAATCAAGGCAGTACTAAATCTCAAGAAGAAATTAAAGAAGCAGCTAACTTAGGCCTTAAACTTATTTCAAATTATGATACGCAGTTTATTTTGGGAGATCCTCCTAATTATGAGCCTGGAAAAGAAGACAGTATCGCAGCTTTAGCAGAGTCTAAAGGCATATCTGAACTTGAGGTCATTTATGATGAATTTCTTAAAAACGAAGGGACTAATCTGGTTTATGCATGCTTTACCCCTTATGAAAATCATAAATTAGATTTTGTAGAAAGAGCTTATGGCCTTAAATCGTCTGTAGCTGGAGGAAGTGATGGCGGTGCTCATTGTGGATTGATATGTGATGCAAGTATGCCAACAACTAATTTGTCACATTGGGCAAGAGATAGAGAAGCTGGTAAAAAAATCCCAATTGAATTAATTGTAAGAAAACAAACCAAGGATACTGCAGAAACTTATGGTTTATTCGATCGAGGGGAAATTAAAACAGGAATGTTAGCCGACCTAAATATTATTGACTTCGAAAAGCTTAATGTTACTCATCCAAAAATGGTTTATGACCTACCTTTAGGAGGAAGAAGATTAATTCAAACTTCCTCTGGTTACTTGGCAACAGTTAAAAGCGGTGAAGTAGTCTACGAAGCTGGCGAAGCTACTGGAGTTCTTCCAGGAAAACTAATTCGAGGAAAACAAATTTGTGAAGTAAAAACAGAAAAGGAAAGGGTTCCTTTCATTGATCGAACTTTTCGTTTGATGTCTGTAAAAGCCTTTAAATTACTCTGGAATTTTAGAAAAAGCCCATTTAAAACAACTGTTGTTTCCGACGACTAAATAGCAGTTTCTAGATTAGCTTTATCTCTAGCATATCTTCGTCCTGCAATGTAATAGCATGGAATGGCGAGAGACCCGATGAAACTGAAAATTAATAAAGACCAAGTGTAAGGTTCCGCAAGAGTGCCCTTTGTTAGATCTATTAAAATTCCCGCTCCTAGAGAACCTATAGTTAGACCAATCAAATTTATACATAGAATATAGAAAGCAACGATCGTCGCTCTAATTTTTTCTGGAACTAATTCTTGAACAGTTGAAAAAGTAGGACCATAAAAACATCCCAACTGAAAGTATCCTACGACTACTCCAACCCAAAAAATTACTGTTGTCGGTTCTACAAATCTATAAATTATACCTATTGGTAATAAAATAAGAGATAACCAAAACAAGAAAATAGGTCTTCCTTGATTTGTCTTTTCCAACCACCAGTCACTGACTAAACCGCCGAACAAAACTCCTGCCAGACCTGCAAATACTGCAATTATTCCTGATATTTGAGCGATTACACTTCTATCAAAACCCCTTTCCTCAACCAACCAAATTTGTTCAAAGGCAGCTGCACCAAGAATGATGTGATAAAAAACACCTCCAGAAATGGTAAGCGTTAGGGCAGGTGATTTTTTTAAAGCGTTGACTAAAATTGTCATTACTTCGGCAAAAGAAAGTTTTTCTTCTTGTGAATTTGTGGAATTTTGAATCTCTATTCTTTTCTTATCTTTAAAGAGCAACATACAAAGCCCTAAGAAGACACCGACAATTCCTAGCATGTAAAAACAACCTCGCCAGCCAATTGTTTCTCCAAGAAGACCTTCTAAAAAAACTGGTGACTTTATATCTGCTACGAATCCAACCAATAAAAGACTTATCGCAACGCCTAAAGGTACTCCCAAGTAATAAAATCCTGAAGCAAAACCCATTCTTTTTGGAGGGAAGGCATCACCTAAAAGAGACATTGAAGTTGGAGTAAGAATTGATTCTCCTACACCAATGAACATTCTGGGGAGAGCTAAAGTGATAAACCCTTTAGCTGCGCCTGATGCCATTGTAAAAATACTCCAAAGAACAACTCCAAAAGCAATTAACTTAGTTCTATTTACACGATCAGCCAAAGCTCCCATAAATAGACCCATTATTGAGTAAAAGAAAATAAAAGCTAAAGAAGTAAGTAATCCAAATTGCCAACCTGTAAGCTCCAGTTCAGGAACTATGTAGTTTGCAAAGCTTGCGATTAATTGTCTGTCAGTAATGTTTAGAAGATTTAGTACAGTCAGAAAAAAAAGAAGTCTATATGGATTCATACTTATAGGATATTGTGAAAGAATTGTCATAGTATAGGATTTTTAGAAAAATATAAAAAATGTTTGTTTTGGGCGTAACAGGTGGAATTGGGTCTGGCAAATCAGCCGCAACTGAAGTTTTTTCCTCGCTGGGAATTAAAGTAGTTGATGCCGATGTTCTGTCAAGGGTACCTGTGCAGAAAGGTGAAGCAGGACTTTCAGAGATAGAAAAAAGATATGGTAAGGAAATTCTTCTTTCTTCTGGTGAGCTAGATAGAAAAAAATTAAGAGAAATAATTTTTGAAAAAGAAGAAGAAAAAGATTGGTTAGAAAATTTACTTCATCCTCTAATCGCGGATTTAATTAAAGAGGAACTAAAATCTTCTTCTTCTGCGTATACAATTCTTGCTTCCCCATTACTATTTGAAACTAAACAGTCGAGTTATTGCGATGAAGTATTGGTTATTGATGTATCTGAGGAAACTCAAGTTTTAAGAACAAAGACACGAGATGATGTTTCTGAAGAACAAGTGAAAACTATAATTCTCTCTCAAATCAATCGTTCTGAAAGACTTAGATTAGCTACTCATATAATTGAAAACGAAAACACTTTAGATGATCTAAAAAAAGCTGTAACTGAATTACATCAAAAAATAATTATTAAAATTTAAACCAAATGAAATGTCCAAGTTGTAAAGAAAAAATTTCCGTAAGTGCTGATAAAAAATTTAGACCTTTTTGCTCAGAAAGATGCCGTTCTCTAGACTTGTCAGATTGGCTTAACGAAAGAAATATTATTTCTTCTGACTTGTCTCATTCAGAGGACTGAAAAATCCACTTATACCAGCAATGCCTTGAGCACCATTTTTCTTTGCAATCTTAAAGTCTTCTTTCTTTAAACCCCCTAAAGCAAAGCTAGGTCCTGGAAATAACTTGGCCAGGTTAGAAAAGTTTTTCCAGCCTAATGCAGGATTTTTATTAGCAACATTTTTAACTGGAGAAATAAATATGTAATCCAGTTTAAGTTGAGCAGCTTTAATAACTTCTTTTTTATTATGACAGGAAGCACCTGTCATAAAGGAATTCAACTGATTTGTTTCAATCAAATCACTAGAGGTTAGATGAAGACATTCATGATGAGAAATATTATCTCTTAACCTTGAATTCAAAATTACTTTGCCTCCTTTATTTTCATAAATTTCTTTGGTTCTGTTCCAATGCTCTGATGAAAAATTCATTACATCAACTCGGTAGATCAAGTACTTTGAAGAATCTGATAGTTTTTCAATAAGAGAAAAAAAGTTTTCTGGAATTTTTTTTGGAGTGATTGGAATAAATCTAGCTTCTGTAATCACTATTGATTGATATGTACTCTGGCGATAAGTCTGATGTCATGACAAGAGCTGATTGTTTAGATTTTCCAAGCTTGATTTCAATATTGATTGTTTTTTTTCTAAATTCTTTTTTGCCTTTTGATTCTGAATATTTTGGACTAAGATTTCCATTGATCAAAACCGGATGGCCTCCAATTTTTAGTGATAGATTTTTCATATCAAATTCCTTTTCACCAGCATTTCCTGCAGCGGTAATGATTCTGCCCCAATTAGGATCTTCACCATAAGCAGCTGTTTTTACCAGAGGGGAGTTTGCAACTTTTAAAGCAACTTTCTTTGAAGCTGCATAAGACCTTAATCCTGAAACTCTAATCTTGATGAGTTTGGTTGCACCTTCTCCATCTAAAACCAATTTTTCAGCTAATTCTTTAAACACATCATAAAAATTATTTTTAATTTTTTTTTGATATTTATTTATATCTCTTTTTTTCTCTGAAGTTGTTATAAAAATACTGGAATCACTTGGAGATTGATCTCCATCAATTGAGATAGCATTAAATGTCTGATTACAAATATCTTTATGTAATTTTTTTAATTGTATTTTTGAAAGTTTTAGATCCGTGAAAATAAAACTAAGAGTAGTCGCCATATTTGGTTCAATCATCCCAACTCCTTTCGCAACTCCAATTACATTTATTTTTTGATTCCCCAGTTTAAATTCTTTCTTTACTATTTTATGACAGGTATCTGTAGTCATTATGGAGTTAGCAAAATCTTCCCAAGAATTTCCTCCCAACTGATCAGTACATTTTTTAAAAGCCTGAGAAAGTTTTTTGGTATTAAGCAATTCTCCAACTACACCAGTAGAAAAGGGAAGGATATTATCTGTAGATATGTTCAATAAAGAAGAAACTTCGTCAATAAGTTTTTCAGAGTCTTTTTTACCTTTTTCTCCTGTTGCAGCGTTGGCATTTCCAGCATTGATCATTAAGACCTTTGGCTCTGAGATATTTTTATTTATTTTGTCCAAACATATTTCAACCGGTGCAGACTTGAATTTATTTGAAGTAAACAAGCCAGACCAAATTGCTTTCTTCTCAAGTTTTACGATTGCGGTATCCAATCTATTTCCATATTTCGTCCTAGAGGATGAACAACCAATTTTTATATCTTTAAACATTATTTCTTCTTCTTTCTATTAGCTTTTGCCTGTAGTCTTCTTAAGCGTCTATTTCCCTCTGCCGGTTTGTCTTTATTGGATACTTGTTGGTTAGACACAGAATTGTCCATAAATGCTGATGGAGAATTTTCATGAATAGTCTTAGTTTTTTCCAACACCTCTCTGGATTTCATTTTTTCAATTTCTTGCTCATCTTCCGGCTTTACTTCGACACGGCAAAGGAATCTTGTAGATTCTTTTTTTATTGTTTCAAGAAGTTGTTCAAACATCTCAAACGCTTCTCTTTTGTACTCAAGACGAGGATCTTTTCCTGCATAACTTCGAAACCCTATATTTTGTCTAAGCGAATCAAGTTGATTGATATGATTTTTCCAACTTTGATCTATAACTTGCAGAATGATTTGATTTTCTAATTGGGAATAAACGTTAGGAAATTTATTTCGTTTTTCTAAATAAATTTCATCAGCAAAATCCAAAAGCTTATTCAGCACCTCTTTTGTATTGGATTCGTTATTTTCTAATTCAGTCCTTAAATTAAATTGTAAATTAAACTCAGTTTCTAAAATGCTTGTTAGTTCATCAACCTTCCAATTGGATTCAATTTCATATTCAGGAATATGAACTTCAAAAGTTGAGCTCAAAACATCAGCTCGCATATTTGAAATTAAGTCGTCTAAATCTTTATCTTCTAATATCTCTTTACGTTGCTTATAAATTACCTGCCTTTGTTCATTCAAGACATCATCAAATTCTAGAATTCTTTTACGAATATCAAAATTCCTACCTTCAACTCGTCGTTGAGCTCGTTCTATAGAATTGGTTAGCATCTTATGCTCTATTGATTCTCCTTTTTTCATTCCGCCAAAGGATTGCATAAGAGCTTTCATTCGGTCGGGAGCAAATATTTTGAGCAAGCCGTCATCTAGTGATAAGAAAAACTGGGAAGAACCCGGATCACCTTGTCGTCCTGACCTTCCTCTAAGCTGATTATCAATTCTTCGAGATTCGTGTCTCTCGGTACCTATGACATGCAATCCCCCCAATTCAACAATTTCCTTTCTGGTTATTTCAGATTCAGGAAACCCTCCAAGGACAATATCCGTTCCTCTTCCTGCCATATTTGTTGCTATGGTCACTGCTTTTTCTTTTCCAGCTTGAGAAATAATTTCAGCTTCTTGTTGATTTTGTTTCGCATTTAAAACGCGATGAGGAATATTTAGAGCATCTAGTTTTTTAGATAAAACTTCAGAGTTTTCAACAGATATGGTGCCAACAAGAATGGGATTGCCTTTTTCGTGAAAAGTCTTTATCTCGTCAATGATGGCATCATTTTTTTCTTCTTCTGTTAAATAAATTTTATCGTTTTTGTCTTCCCTAACCATTGGAAGATTTGTGGGAATAGAAATTGCCTCCAAAGAATAAATTTCATCAAATTCTCTTGCCTCTGTTTTTGCAGTTCCTGTCATTCCTGATAGTTTTTCAAACATTCTAAAAAAGTTTTGAAAAGTGGTAGACGCCAGCGTTTGACTTTCAACTTGAATATCAAGATTTTCCTTTAATTCTAAAGCTTGATGCACGCCATCAGACAGCCTCCTGCCTGGCATTGCTCTACCTGAATTTGTATCAATTAAGATGACTTTTCCATTTTGAACTATGTAATCGGTATTTTTTTCAAACAGAGTTTCAGCTCTGATAAGAGCTTGAACCATATTTAGAAGTTTTAAATTTTCACTCGCATACAGACTCACAGAATCCTCGAGGAGATTATTTTGCTTAAGATAATTTTCTATTTTTTCATGTCCATTTTCGGTAATTTCAATTGATCTAGATTGCAGATCTATAGTGAAGTCTCCTGCTTTTAAAACTTCTTCTTTTTCAAAATCAAATTCTTCCTCGGTAAGACTTTTCACTACTGGTTTAAGCTTTTTATAGAGCGGTCCGTTATCCTCTGCAACGCCACTTATTATTAATGGAGTTCTAGCTTCATCGATTAATATGGAATCTACTTCGTCTACCACCACAAAATAAGGGTCTTTCTGAAGACGATCCTCTTCTCTAAGCACCATATTGTCTCTTAGGTAATCAAAGCCTAGCTCGTTATTTGTGGCATATACAACATTCTTGGCATAATTTTCTTTTTTTTCTATAGGGTTGAGTTCTGGAGTGACAAATCCAACATTCATTCCTAAACCTTCGAAAATTGGAGCCATCCAGTTTGCATCTCTTTTGGCTAAATACTCATTTGCAGTAACTACAATGACACTTTTTCCAGTAAGTGCATTTAGATAACAGGGTAAGGTAGCAACCAACGTCTTTCCTTCTCCAGTTGCCATTTCAGCAATCTTACCTTGATTTAAAATGGCACCACCAATTAATTGACAATCGTAGTGACGAAGGCCTAAAAATCTTTTGCTTGATTCTCTTACAGCTGCAAAAGCTTCTGGTATGAGATCTTCTAAAATTGATCCTTCGGAAAGTTTTTCTTTTAATTTACTTGTCGTACTTTTTAGTTCTTCATCTGTAAGAGACTCGAACTTTTCTTCTAGATTATTTATAGATTGAACAATACTTCCGAGTTGACGTAAAACTCGCTTATCTTTGTTTCCAAATAAGAATGACAAAAAAGACATCTTTATCCAAGACTGGGGTCGATGATTGGTTCTATGTAATCGATTATGGGATTATCACTTTCAGAGGAAATAAGTTCCCATGAATCTGGAACTTCAATTAATTTTCTTAAAAGTAAGTTGTTTTGTGTATGTCCAGATCTATAACCCTCAAATTCTCCAATGAGATTATGTTGCAATAAGTACAAATCCCCTATTACATCCAAAATTTTATGCTTAACTAATTCATCTTTAGATCGCAAACCTTCTTCATTCAAAATCTCATTGTCTTTAATAGCGATAGCATTTTTTTGACTAGCACCTAAAGCAAGAGAATTCTTTTTTAATGCTTCGAATTCTTCCATAAAGCCATATGTCCTTGATCTTGCTATTTCTTTTAAAAAGGTAGTTGAGTTAAAGTCAATTGTAGTCGTTCGGGAGTGACCTTTGCGTGCTTCATCATCATAGATAAGTGAATGGGTTACTTTAAAACCATCATAGGGCGATAATTTTGCATAAGCACCGTTATCTGTAGTTATTGAGATTTCTTTTTTAATTTTTATAAACTTTTTTGGTTTGGTTTGTTCTTTAATACCAGCTGATTGAATCAAAAAGACAAAAGGGCTGGCACTACCGTCCATAATAGGGACTTCACAATCGTTTATCTCTACTGTGACGTTGTCTATTCCTAAACCGGCAAAGGCAGACATCATATGTTCTACAGTAGCAATTTCAATTTCACCATCTTTTAATGTTGTTGCCATTGAAGTCGGCCCAACATTTTCAACTACTGCCTTTATTTCAACATTAGGGTCTAAATCAACCCTCTTGAAAACTACTCCCTGATCTTCTTTGGCAGGAAGAAGATTAATAGCAATTTTTCTTCCTGAATGAAGCCCAACACCGGTTGCTTTGATAGGATTTGTAAGTGTTCTTTGTACCAACATTACTTTTTAATTCTCTGTTTTCTAGCCTCAAATAGGATAACAGAACAGGCATTGGATACGTTAAGACTTTCTATTTGCTCATTCATAGGAATTCTAATCATTTCATCTATATCTTTTTTTAGATTAGGCTTTAAACCTTCTCCTTCGGAACCCATTATAATAGCCGTAGGCAAGTTATAGTCACATTCATAATAGTTTTTTTCAGCTTTTCCATCACAACCAAGAATATTGAAATTTATAGTTTTAAGATTTTTAAGTAGATACTTGATGTTGTTAACAATGACAAAAGGTATTATCTCCGAAGCACCTTTGGAAACTTTTCTTACTGTTTCAGTAAGGTGACATGCTCTATTTTTACTGACTACAACAGCATCTACATTTGCAGCTAAAGCAGTTCTTAATATTGAACCTACATTTTGTGGATCCATCACATGATCCAAAATTAGTATTAGAGAATTCTTTTTTTGGCTAATCAATTTTTCTAAAAATTTAATGTCTTTAACATGCGATGGTTTAAAAGTAGCAGATAGTTTTCTGTCTGAATTAAATAAGATTGGCACATCTTTTTGCTTTGCAAGAGAAATTAATTGCAAGGTTTTTTTATTATTTTTATCTTTTGGAACAAAAAGCTCTTCAATATTTTGAGGGAGGTTATCAAGCAAAGTTTTGATAAAGTTTTGATCAAGAGTTTCCAATTTTTTCATGCCTAATTTATAACTCTTAAATCTATCCTCTTCCTAGAAGTTTCTACGGATTTTATTTTAATTTTAAATTTATCTCCTAATGCATAGACATTATTTTTGTTGGCTGAGGTAAGAGAATGCGCTGTTGTATCATGAACATAATAGGGCGATCTCTTAAGATTTTTTATATGACAAAACCCCTCAATATTTAGTCCATCGATATGCATAAACATTCCAAATTCTAATACCGATACTACTTCCCCAGTGAATTGCTTACCAATATGTTGTTCGGCACACTTGCAACTTAGATATTTAGAAGATTCCCTTACGATTTTGTCTGCTTCTCTATCTTTTTCGCTACAAACCAAGGCAATTTCATCTATTTCATCTTGAGAATAGGAACTTTCTTTTTTTTCAATTATCGACTTAATTACTCTATGCGTTACCAAATCTGAGTACCTTCTTATTGGAGAGGTAAAGTGACAATATTCATCAAGTCCAAGAGCAAAGTGATTGCTTTTCTTTCCCGAGTAAACCGCAAGCTTCATGCTTCTTAAAATCTGATAAATCAAAGAAAAGGATTTTTCTTTTTGATTAATTTCTTTTAACCAATCATTTAGTTTCTTTCTAGGATTAGATTCTGTCATACCCCTTCGAAGACCTCTGGCTTTGAGAAATTCTTTAAGTTTTTCTAATTCGTTGTAATCCGGGTTATCGTGGTGACGAAATGGGATAGGAGTTTTAAGTTTTTTAGTTAATTTAGCTGCACAAATATTTGCCAGAATCATAGATTCTTCTATGACTTCATTTGCAAATAGATGATTTATCGATTTGAACTTAATTATTTTGTTATCTTTACCAACAGGGCTGTATTCAGGAAGATAAAAATCTATTGCCTTCCTTTCTTCTCTTATTTTTCTTCTTAAACCATGTATTTTTTTTAGGTTACTTAAATTTGAGACAATATCATTCGGCAGAGCGGTTTGACCTTTTCGATAAAATTTTTCAACCTCATCATAGGTGAGACGATTTTTAGAGCAGATAACAGAATTGAAAAATTCAAAGGATTTTATTTCTCCTTCTCTATCAAGATAAATTTCACAAGTTAAAACTAACTTATCCTCGTTAGGCCTTAAAGAGCAAAGTTTATTTGATATAAGTTCCGGAAGCATAGGGATAACTTTTTTTTCAAAATATACCGAGGTTGCTCTAGAAAAAGCTTCTTTATCTAGCGAAGAACCCTTGAGCACATATTCGGAAACGTCCGCTATTGCTACGTATAAAAGAAAACCATCGGAATTTTCTTCAGCATATACAGCATCGTCAAAATCTTTAGCATTGCTTCCGTCTATGGTTACAAAATTTAAACTTCTTAAATCTTTTCTAGAATTGATATCCTGTAATGAAATTTCTCTTTTAATCTTGTTGCATTCATTAACAACGGATTTAGACCATTCGGTAGATAGTTCAGTTCCATTGGTAGCAAAAATAAATGCCTCTTCAAAAATATCATTCCTTTTTAAATTTTTTACAGGCTTTGCTTTGGGCTTGTACTTTAGAGATGGTTGAGAGGTTATTTTTACTTCACAAATATCATTTGATTTGAAATTCTTCAAATTCTTGCCTTCTAGCAAGATATCAAGGTGAAAACTTTTATCTAAACTAGTTAGAAAAGTCTTGCCTTTATACTTTTTTATGATGCCCGTAAGCTCTCTAGTATTTCTTTTTAAAACTTCCTTAATTTTTGCCTTGCTTCCAGGCATTTTTTGACAGACAACTTCATCTCCTGGAAAAACTTTGAACATTTCCCTATTCGACAAAGATAGAAATTCTTCATCTGAATATTTAACTCTCCCTTTACCTGATTTATTTAAAAATACCTTGGCTTTGAAATTTTCTTTCATTAATTTAATTATACTGCCCTTGATAATCTATAAAGTGATTTAATTTTTTAATGTATATTGATAGAAATATATGACTACTCCAGATCTAAGCGATAAGTATCCTCAAGTAGATTTTTTAAATTTACAGTTTAAAAATTTTGGTAAAAAAGGTTTTTTTTCAGGAAAAATTGAAACTGCAATTTGCCCTGATGACAATTCAAAAGTCAAGCAAATCCTTAGCGAAGAGGGCGATGGGAAAATTTTGATCGTAGATGGTCAAGGAAGTACTAAGGTTGCTTTAATGGGAGATATGATTGCAGAGTCTGCGGAAAAGAACAATTGGCAAGCTGTCATCATAAATGGCTACGTAAGGGATGTTGAGGCCCTGTCTAATTTCAACCTTGGATTATTTGCTTTGGGTTCAGTTCCAAAAAAAAGTGAAAAAAAGGATCGAGGTGAAATAGGAATCAAAATCAATTTTGGGGGCATATCAATTGAATCTGGAAATTGGGCCTATGCTGATGAAAGCGGGATATTAATTTCTAAAGAAAAATTAGATTTAGATTAGATTTTTATTTCTTCAGTAATTGAAATATCTTTTACAGAGGTTCCTATATGAATGACATAATCTCCCCTCATAATTTCCCACTTAGATTTCTTAACATCCCATTCTGAGAGATCTCTTTTAGAAATTTTCAAAGTCAATTTCTTAGATTTATCTTTTGCGAGTTTTAACTTTTTAAAATTTACAAGTTTCTTTAAAGGTGTTTCTGCTTTCACTTTTTTTCTTTCTAGATAGCACTGCACTGTTTCAAAGGTAGAAAAATCACCGATATTTTTAAGTTTTACTTTAATTTTGATTTCGTTTTTCTTCTTCAAAATAGAAACCTTTTTTAATTTAAATTTAGAGTAAGACAAACCATGACCAAAAGGAAAAAGAGGTTCAATTTTCTTTTTGTCATACCATTTGTAACCAACTAACAATCTTTCTTTGTAATCCATTTGCAGGTCCTTACCTGGATAACAAGAATATGCTGGGGTATCAGATAGTTTTTTAGGATAAGTTGTAGGTAATTTACCGCTTGGACTTTCTTTACCAAATAATATTTCTGCTAAAGCATTTCCAAATTCTTGTCCTGGAAACCAGGTTTGTAAAATTGCTGGACAAGATTTTATCCAGGGCATGCTTACAGGAGATCCTGTATTTATTACTAAAACTGTATTTTTATTAGCGGCTAAAATCTTTTTGATAAGTACATCTTGTTCGCCTGGAAGGCTTAAACTTTTTCTATCATTGCCTTCAGTTTCCCAATCAGAATTTGTACCTACAATGAGAACTACTGCATCAGATTGTTTTGCAATTTTAACTGCGTCTTCAAGCAAATTTTTTGGGTCAGGTGGTCTACAGCCAAATTGAATTGCAGGAAATCTTCCTTCAAATTCATACTCAACCTCTACTAAATATTCTCTTCCCTTAGAAAGCTTAATCTTGTTTCTCTTGGGAGCACATGCAAAACCAAAAAAGGCTTCTCCTTTTTTCTGAGATGACCAGTTATCAACTAACTCTTTTCCATCTATTTTGATTCTGGATAAGCCAATACTAAAAACCTCAAATTCAAATTCCCCAGAAATTGATGGTTTATAAGTAGTTGAAAATTTAACAGACAATTCAGGCCTTTCTTTTTCATCTAAAAACTCTCTTGCAAATCCTTGAAGAGCCCAAAATCTATTGCCACTTAAAATTTGACTTTCTATTGGATCTCCATCAAAAGTTTTTCCTCGAAAAAACTTAACTTCAAATCCTTTATCTCTTTTTCCTGGAACGTAAGAGATATCTTTTTCTAAAGCAGGAAGATACTTATCAACATGACAACCCTTTGCATAATTAATTTCTACATTTTCTTCTTTTAAGAAGTTTGAAATGCCTTCTAAAGGATGCATCTCATAATGAGGTTTCAAACCCGCACTTCCTCCACCGATTATCTGACTGTTTTTAACGTTCGGACCAATAAGAGCAATTTTAGAAATTTTGCTTTTATTAAAGGGCAGGACTGCTTCATTCTTTAGAAGGACCATGCCTTCAATAGCAGTTTTTTTAATAAGTTCACGATGAGACTTTTTATTAATACTTTTCTCCGAAACTCTTTTTTTGTTGAACCTATTGGAAAATTTTGCAACATTAAGAATTCTTTTAACTTTTTCATCAATCCTTTCTTCTTCAACAAGTCCATCTTTAACTGCATCGATAAGATTTTTCCCCCAAGTCTTCGCTGGCCCTGGCATTTCTAAATCTAGACCGCCATTAGCATTTTCTATAGTTTCTAATGCAGCTCCCCAGTCGCTCACTACATAACCATCAAATTTCCATTCTTTTTTTAAAATTTGATTTATTAATTCATCATGAGAACTGCAATAAATGTTATTAACTTTGTTATAGGCTGACATTACAACTTTAGCTTTAGCTTTTTTTATACCCATTTCAAAGGGATACAAATAAAGCTCTCTTAAAGTTTTTTCATCTATGTTGGAACTAACCATGTGTCTTTCAAATTCAGTATCGTTTCCAGCAAAATGTTTTAAACATCCAGCAACCCCTTTACTTTGAACTCCAGAAACGTAAGAGCAAGCAATCTTTGATGTTAAAACCGGATCTTCTGAATAACATTCAAAATGACGACCCCCAAGTGGGTGACGATGTAAATTTATAGTAGGGGCAAGAAGCACATCAACATCTTTAAATAGCGCCTCCTCACCTGTAGCCGAACCAATTTTTTTAATTAATTTTTCATTCCAGGTAGCTCCTAAAAGAATAGGGCTAGGAAAACAAGCTGAAGTTTGAGGAGTGCTAGAGTCTCCTCTTACCCCATTTGGCCCATCAGACATTTTAATTTTTGGTATTCCATATTTTTTGATCTCTGGCGTATGCCAGTTATCAAAACCTGATAACAAAGAAACTTTCTCCTTAAGAGATAGGTTGGAAATTATTTTTTTTAATTTCATAACAGAGTTGAGAGTATACTTTGTAAAAACATTTTTTGAGAATGCCTTTTTTTATTGTTTTATTTTTTTACATCTTAATTTCTATCTATCAGATCAGCGCAGTTGCAGATGCTTTAAAACTTATCTTCATGGTTGAAAGTACTTTTTTGGAAGGCGTTTTATTTATCATTTCTCTTTTTCTGACATTTACTCCCTTTTTAGGTCCAATTCTTGGGATAATTGGAGCTACTTTTGTTTGGGAATGGAATATTTTATTTTCTGCTCTATTGTTTTTTTGGCCCTATCTATTAGGATTTTTATTTTTCTCCTTGAGAAAAAAAAGTCTTAGAAGCCATAACTCTAATAGTCGAGCTTCAGATATAGAAGATGCTGAGATAATTGAGGAGGATAAATTTAAATAAATTCAAATATCTCTTATAAAGTCATACACTGCATTTGCACAACCTTTAGGATTTTCAATCACATTTAAAAAAATGGAGCTGGCGATTGGATTTGAACCAACGACCGCCTGATTACAAATCAGGAGCTCTACCAACTGAGCTACGCCAGCAAATTACAAATTAGATGAAAATGATATATTAATTAAAAAATAAAATGCAGATTAATTTATATTTAGTGAAACTTCCCCAGAAGATATTTTCTTAATTTGGTTACCTATTCTCACATTAAGAGATCCATCCGAATTAATATCTAAAACAGTTCCTTCTTTATTAATTGAATTAGAGAGAAAAACCTTTTTGTCCTTCAAAAAATTTAATTTATTAAAATCTTTTGCAAAGTCATCAAAACCATTTTTTTCAAACTTGGATTTTAATAATAAAACTTCGTTTGCTATGTCGGATATTATTTCATTTCTATCTACAACAACATTTTCAAATTCCAATTTTAAAGAAGTCCAATCTCTATCAATTTCTATATTGTTTTCCATAAAAACATTTAAGCCAATTCCTACAATAATTAAATTTTCCGCATCTCTTGTTAAGGTTTCTATCAAGATTCCTCCTATTTTCTTTTTGTTCAAGTAAATATCATTAGGCCATTTGATTTCCGTAAAAATATTTTGCTTCAAAAGAACGTTGTGAACTGCTAGAGCTGATACCAAACTGAATGAGCTGAAATTTTTTAATTCATGATTGGTAGAAAAGCTTATAGACATATAAATATTTTCATACTTAGGGCTTTGCCATTTTTTTAAATTTCTTCCTCTGCCTTTTGTTTGGCTCTCTGATAAACAAAGGCAGTATTCATTTGGATTTGCAAACTCAATAAGGTAATCATTAGTTGATTCTAGTTCTTGATAAATTGATAATTGCCACTCAAAACCAGAGTTTTTTTTAAGAAAGTGGCGGATTTTTTCTTCTTTTAAAGTATTTTGTTTGACATCTTCCATATGTACTCAGAGAATACACAACTCTATAGGAGGGGTTGGGGAGCGGTCAAACCCATCTGACTGTAAATCAGACGCTTCGGCTTCGCAGGTTCGAATCCTGCCCCCTCCACCAAAAGTGTTGCAATTAAAGCAAAATTTAAGTATAAAGCCGTTCGGAGCAACGGGTGTTAAGGGTTATTTTTTTTTCTACTTTTCTTATACCGTCTCCTGCGTTATTAAAGGAATTGCTCATATAGCTCAGCTGGTAGAGCACTTCCTTGGTAAGGAAGAGGTCACCGGTTCAAGTCCGGTTATGAGCTCCATTAAATAAAAGTTTTTTAGAGAGGAATAAAAAATGGCTAAAGAAAAATTTGAGAGAACCAAACCGCATTTAAATGTGGGAACTATAGGTCATGTAGATCATGGTAAAACAACTTTAACTGCCGCTTTAACAAAAGTCTGTGCTGAAGCTCAAGGTACTGGCGAAGCAATAGCTTTTGATGGTATCGATAATGCTCCTGAAGAAAGGGAAAGAGGAATTACTATTGCGACTTCTCATGTAGAGTATGATTCTGTAGCAAGACATTATGCTCATGTAGATTGTCCAGGACATGCTGATTATATTAAGAATATGATTACAGGAGCTGCGCAAATGGATGGAGCAATTCTTGTAGTTAATTGTGCAGATGGTCCAATGCCCCAAACAAGGGAGCACATCCTTCTCGCTAGACAAGTTGGTGTTCCTTACATCGTGGTATATCTAAATAAAGCTGATCAAGTTGATGATGCAGAACTTATTGAGCTCGTAGAGGTTGAGGTCAGAGACTTATTGAACGAATATGAATTTCCTGGCGACGATACTCCTATAGTCATAGGTTCAGCTCTTAAAGCTCTTGAAGGCGATGATTCAGAACATGGTATTCAATCTGTACAAAAACTTGTGGAAGCTTTAGATTCATATATTCCAGAGCCTACCAGAGAAACTGATAAACCTTTTCTAATGCCAATTGAAGATATCTTTTCGATACAAGGAAGAGGAACTGTTGTAACTGGAAGAATTGAAAGGGGAGAAGTCAAAGTTAATGACGAAATGGAAATAGTAGGTATCAGAGATACTGAAACAACCGTTTGTACAGGAGTAGAAATGTTTAGAAAGCTTTTGGATGAAGGAAAAGCTGGAGAAAACGTAGGTGTACTTTTAAGAGGTACAAAAAGAGAAGATGTAGAAAGAGGACAAGTTCTTTCTGCGCCTGGCTCAATTACTCCTCATACCAAATTCGAAGCTCAAGTATATGTTTTAAGTAAAGAAGAGGGAGGAAGACATACTCCTTTCTTTAAAGGGTATAGACCTCAATTTTATGTAAGAACTACTGATGTAACAGGTGAAGTGACTCTTCCTGATGGCGTAGAAATGGTAATGCCTGGAGATGATGTTGCGGTAACTGTAGAGCTTATTTCTCCAGTAGCAATGGAAGATGGTATGAAGTTCGCTATCCGTGAAGGTGGAAGAACTGTTGGTGCCGGAGTAGTTTCTAAAATTATTCAATAGGCCAGTAGCTCAATTGGTAGAGCGGCGGTCTCCAAAACCGCAGGTTGGGGGTTCAATTCCCTCCTGGCCTGCCAGAAAGAGAAGCCCTCTTCTTAAAGAGCATGGCATGAGAGGAGCTAGATGATTCTAAGTAAAGGTCTTTGGTTGGTAGGATTGGCAATTATTGCTGCCGCAGTGTGGGGTAATTCCTTCTATAGCGATATAGGTCTTCTTTATAGAGTTATAGGAGTGATTGCTTTATTTTCAATAGGCCTATTTGTTTTGAGATTTACCGAGTTTGGATCTGTTGCTTTCCAAACTATAAAACAGTCAACAACTGAAATCCGAAAGGTAGTTTGGCCAAATAGAACTGAGACAACTCAAACTACTCTTATTGTTGTTGGCGTAGTTATCATAGCTGCTCTTATTTTATGGGGCTTAGATTCTCTTTTTTCTTTTGTAATGAGTTTAATCTTAGGGTGATAAATGTCTAAAGCTTGGTACATCATAAATTCTTACTCCAATTATGAAAATAAGGCCAAGGAGCAATTATTAGAGAGAATTAAACTGGAAAAAATGGAGGATCATTTTGGAAGGATAGAAATACCAGTTCATGAAGTTGTTGAATTGAAAGGAGGAAAAGAAAAGATTACAGAAAAAAAATTCTTTCCTGGATATATCTTAGTTGAAATGGAAATGAATGACGAAACTTGGCATTTGGTAAAAGAGACTCCTAGAGTACTCGGTTTCATTGGCGGAACAAAAAATAATCCAAAGCCTATTTCAGATGCTGAAGCAGCAAAGATTTTAAATCAAATGGAACATGGAATAGAGGAAACATCACAAGGAACTATCTATGAGCCTGGAGAAATGATTAGAGTTATAGACGGCCCATTCAATGACTTTAGTGGCGTTGTTGAAGAAGCTGACAATCAAAAGGGTAAAGTAAAAGTTGCTGTAATGATATTTGGAAGGTCTACTCCTGTTGAGTTAGATTTTTCTCAAATTGAAAGAGGATAAATATGGCTGAAAAGAAAATAATGACATACATAAAACTCCAAGTTCCTGCTGGAGCTGCATCTCCAAGCCCTCCTGTTGGCCCAGCTTTAGGACAACATGGAGTAAATTTAATGGATTTCTGTAACGCATTTAATTCCAAAACTAATGAATTGGAAAAAAACCTTCCTGTACCAGTAGTCATTACAGTATATGAAGATAGAAGTTTTGATTTTATTGTAAAAACTACTCCGGCAAGTGTTCTTTTAAAAAAAGCAGCAGGGCTCTCTAAAGGAAGCCCAACACCAAATTCAGAAAAAGTTGGAAAAGTCTCTAGGAAACAATTAGAAGAAATTGCAGAGGCAAAAATGGCTGATTTAAATGCTACTGATATGGACCAAGCTGTAAAAATTATTGAAGGAAGTGCAAGAAGCATGGGAATAGAGGTAATTTAATGTCTCAAGAAACTAAAAAATATTTAATCGAAGAAGCTTTGGGCGAACTTAATTCTAAGGCCTCAACAAAATTTTCTGAATCTTTGGATGTTTCAATTAATTTAGGAATTGATGCTTCCAAATCAGACCAAAATGTTAGAGGAGCTTCAAACCTTCCTCATGGGAATGGAAAATCTTTCAAAGTCGCAGTATTTGCTGATGGAGATGAAGCAACTCAAGCAAAAGAAGCTGGAGCAGATAAAGTTGGTATGGAAGATCTAGCGGAGGAAATTAAGTCTGGTAATATTGACTTTGACGTTGTGATTGCAACACCAGAAACTATGAGAGTAGTTTCTCCCTTAGGACAAATTCTTGGCCCAAAGGGGTTGATGCCAAATCCAAAATCAGAAACTGTTACTAAGGATATTCCAAATACAGTAAAAAATGCAAAATCAGGACAAATTAGGTACAAATCAGATAAACAGGGTATAATCCACGCCCGTATTGGACAGATAGGTTATACAGAAGAACAATTGAAAGATAATTTAGAAGCTTTTTTAACTGACGTTAAAAAGGCAAAACCTCCTTCGGCAAAAGGGATTTATATTTCAAAAGTAACTCTTTCTTCCACAATGGGCAAAGGGTTTGAAATTGATACTGCAAAACTTAATTTTTAATTTATAGATGAGTTTGTTTGGAAAAATAAGAATTTTAAGCTGTTGTAACTTCGTTACAACCGTCTTAGACCGTAGGAGTTTAACTTTATTAAACTTAATGTTTCCTACGCAGATAGTTCAAAAAGATTTTTCTTTTTGGATAAAAGGTTCCTCTTTTGGAAATTTATCAAAGGAGGGTTTTAATTAATGTCACGCTTAGATACTAAGAAAGTTCTAGTAGAGGATTTAAATAAAATCGCTCAAGAAGCATTTTCTGTGATCGCTGTTGATTATCGAGGAACGAATGTTCCTGGCTTAACTCAACTTAGAAAGGAAGCTAAATCACAGTCTGTTCAGCTCAAGGTTATTAAAAATACTTTAGCAAAAAGAGCTTTGGAGAATACTAAATTTGATTCTCTAAATGAAATTCTCACTGGTCCAACTTTATTGGCTTTTTCTATGAATGACCTTCAAAGTGCGGCAAAACTTGTAAAAGACTTTGCAGCCGAAGAAGAATCATTTGAAGTAAAAGGACTTTCCATAGGAGAAGGTTTTCTTGAGCCAAATGAGCTCAAAGCCTTAGCTTCTCTTCCAACAAAAGAAGAAGCAATTTCTATGTTATTAGGATTAATGCAGGCTCCTCTAAATAAACTTGCCGGAACTTTGAATGAAGTCCCTTCTCAGCTAGTTAGAACTGTTAATGCAGTGAGCCAAACTAAATCTTAATAATCTAGGCATAACGGAGAAAAATAATGGCTACTACTAAAGAAGAAATACTCGATGCGATATCAGAAATGAGCGTTATGGATGTAGTTGATTTGGTAAAACTTATGGAAGAAAAATTTGGTGTCACTGCTGCAGCTCCAGTTGCTGCCGCTGCTGCTCCTGCTGCAGGAGGCGAAGCCGCTGCTGCTGAAGAGCAAAGTGAATTTGAAATTTTCTTAGCTGATGTTGGTGAAAAGAAAATCGATGTCATCAAGGCAGTAAGAGCAATCACTGGCTTGGGCTTGAAAGAAGCAAAAGCAATTGTTGATGGTGCTCCTGCTTCTGTTAAAGAAGGCGCAAATAAAGATGAGGCCGAGCAAGCTAAGTCTCAACTTGAAGAAGCTGGCGCTAAAGTAGAACTAAAGTAACATCATTTATAGGCTAAATTTATATGGCAAGTACGTACTCATTTGCAGAAAAAAAGAGAATAAGAAAAAGTTTTGAAAAAATTTCGAGCGCGATGTCGCTACCTGACATCCTTGAAATTCAAACAGATTCATATGATTATTTTTTACAAAATATCCCGGATGCAACAAAAAGAAAAAATCAAGGCTTAGAAAGCGTCTTTCAATCGATTTTTCCAATCAACAGTGTCTCTGGAAATGCGAGGATTGAGTATTTAGGTTATAAATTACAAAACCCCGAATTTGATGTTCAAGAGTGTCTTCCGCGCGGAAAAACTTATGAAGCGCCTCTAATAATAAGATGCAGAATTATCTTTATTGATAAAACTACTGGTGAAGAAAATCTAAAGAGCGCTAGGGAAGAAGAAGTCTATATGGGAACTGTTCCTTTGATGACAGAGCATGGAACTTTTGTAATCAATGGAACTGAAAGAGTAGTTGTTTCTCAGCTTCATAGATCTCCTGGCTTGATATTCGATCACGACAGAGGTAAAACTCATTCGTCAGGAAAACTTTTATACTCTTCTAGAGTCATTCCTTATAGAGGCTCTTGGCTAGACTTCGAATTTGATCATAAAGATCTTGTTTTTATTCGTATCGACAGAAGAAGAAAACTCTATGCAACAATCTTATTAAGGGCAATAGGCTTTACTTCTCAAGAGATATTAGAAAAATTCTACGAAAAAGAAACTTATCTAATCGGTCAAAATAGTTACTCTTTGAAAGTCGTTCCTAGAAGAATGGTTGGTAAGATTGCGCCATCAGATATTAAAGGTACACAAGGCGTAATAATCGAAGCAGGTAAGAGAATCACTGCTAGACATATAAGACTTATTGAATCCAGTAAGATTAAAACCTTAGAGGTTCCAAAAGAAAGTCTTTTCAATCAAACAATTGCTGAAGATATTATTGATCCTTCAACTGGAGAAATTGCAATAGCTTGCAATACTTTAATTGATGAAGAAGTTCTTCTTAAACTTCATGAATTAAAGCTCAAAGAAGTTAATGTTCTTTATATTAACGAACTTGAATCAGGCCCATATATTTCAGATACCTTAAGATCAGATACCACTTCAAATTCACTTGAAGCTCTTGCTGAGATCTACCGAATGATGAGACCAGGTGAGCCACCTACCAAAGAAGCAGCAACTCTTTTATTCGAAAATTTATTCTTTAATGAAGATAAATATGATCTTTCTGACGTAGGAAGGATGAAATTCAATAAAAGGCTTGGCAGGGAAGAATTAATTGGGAAAGGAACTCTTGATAATGATGATATCTTAGATGTTATTAAAACTTTGGTGGATATCCGAAATGGAAAACAGAACTGTGATGATATAGACCATCTTGGAAATCGAAGAATCAGATCAGTTGGAGAAATGGTCGCTAACCAAGTCAGAGTAGGTTTATTGAGAGTAGAAAGAGCCGTAAGAGAAAGGTTAAACATTGCAGAAGCAGAAGAACTTGGACCAGCAGATTTAATCAATGCAAAACCAATAACAGCTGCAATAAATGAGTTTTTTGGATCAAGTCAGCTATCTCAATTTATGGATCAAAACAATCCTTTATCTGAGGTGACTCATAAAAGAAGAGTTTCAGCACTAGGCCCTGGAGGACTTACTCGTGAAAGAGCTGGTTTTGAAGTTAGGGATGTTCATCCTTCTCATTATGGAAGAGTTTGTCCAATTGAAACTCCAGAAGGGCCAAATATTGGTCTTATAAATTCTTTGTCTGTATATGCAAAAGTTAATGATTTTGGTTTTCTTGAAACTCCTTACAGAAAAGTAGAAAACGGCAAGGTAACTGATGAAATTCAATATGTATCTGCAATTGAAGAAGGTGAATTCGTTATAGCACAAGCCTCAGTAAAATTAGACAAAAACAATAAATTTATTGAAGAGCTTGTTCCAGTTAGATATAGAAATGAATTTGAGTTGATGGCTGTCGACAGAGTTGATCTTATGGATGTTTCTCCCCAACAGGTAGTATCTATTGCTGCAGCGCTAATACCATTTTTAGAACATGATGATGCAAACAGAGCTTTGATGGGTTCAAACATGCAACGTCAAGCAGTACCAACATTATCAACAGAAGCTCCTCTAGTTGGTACCGGTATGGAAAGACTTGTAGCACAATACTCAGGAGATTGTATTATTGCTAAAAATTCTGGAACGGTAGAAAAAGTTGATTCGGGAAAAATTGTTGTAAGAAAAAACCTTAAAGAGATTAGTTCAACAGATTCCGCTGTAGATATTTATAATCTTATTAAATACACAAGATCAAATCAAAACACTTGTATCAATCAAAGACCAATTGTAAGTGAGGGAGACAAGATTTCTGCCGGAGACATATTGGCGGACGGTTCTTCCATAGACTTAGGTGAATTAGCTCTTGGACAAAATATCAAAATTGCTTTGATGACATGGCATGGTTACAACTTTGAAGATTCAATTTTAATCTCAGATAAATTAGTTAAAGAAGACAAGCTTACAAGTGTTCATATTATTGAAGAGACTTGCACTTCAAGAGATACAAAGCTCGGTCCAGATGAAATTACAGCTGATATTCCCAATGTTGGCGAGTCTGCTTTATCAAAACTTGATGAATGCGGAATAGTTCACATTGGAGCTGAAGTTAATGCAGGAGATATTCTTGTTGGTAAAGTGACGCCAAAAGGAGAAACTCAACTTTCCCCAGAGGAAAAACTTTTAAGAGCAATTTTTGGAGAAAAAGCATCTGATGTTAAAGATACTTCTTTAAGAGTAAAGGCTGGTCAAGATGGAACTGTTATTGATGTTCAAGTGTTTACTAGGGAAGGCTTAGAAAAAAATTCTCGTGCTGAAGTAATAGAATCGGTTTCTTTAGCAGAAATTCAAAAAGATATTGATCAAGAACTAAGTATAGTTTCTGAAGCAACTATTAATTCTCTTATGCCTTCACTTGAGGGTAAAAAAGTTATAAGTGGAAGAGGTATTTCCAAAGGAGAAGTTTTGACAAAAGATTTCTTAAAAAGCTTGCCATCTTCTGAGTGGTTTAAATTGAGACTACAAGATGAAAAGCTTAACGATTTGATAAAAGAATCTAAAGATAATCTCAAAAAATATGAGGACATGCTTAAAGAACGCTTTGAAGCCAAAAAAAGAAAAATAGTATCTGGCGATGACTTGCCTCCGGGAGTTCAGCAAGTAATTAAAGTTTATCTTGCGGTAAAAAGAAAAATTCAACCTGGAGATAAACTTGCGGGGAGGCATGGCAATAAGGGAGTAATTTCAGTAGTTATGCCTGTTGAGGATATGCCTTATGATGAAAATGGAGAACCAGTTGATTTAGTTCTAAATCCTCTAGGAGTCCCTTCAAGAATGAACGTAGGACAACTTCTTGAAGTTCACCTAGGCTGGGCTTCAAAAGAACTAGGTAAAAAAATAGGCGAGCTAGTTGAAAAGTCTAAAAACCTTTCTGAAGTTAAACCTTTTGTTGAAAAAATTTACTCATCTACTGGAAAAAAAGAAGAACTTGAAAAACTCTCGGATAAAGAATTTAAAGAGTTATGTGAAAACTTAAAATCAGGAGTACCAATGGCTACACCAGTTTTTGATGGAGCATCAGAAGAAGAAATTAAAAAGATGCTTGAATTAGCTGATTTACCATCCTCTGGCCAAGCTCAACTTTATGATGGAAGAACAGGCGAGGCTTTCGACAGATTAGTGACAATTGGATACATGTATATCCTAAAGTTAAATCATTTAATTGAAGATAAGATGCATGCTAGATCAACAGGTTCATACAGTCTTGTTACTCAACAACCTCTTGGAGGGAAAGCTCAATTTGGAGGCCAAAGACTTGGTGAAATGGAAGTTTGGGCGCTAGAAGCTTATGGTGCTGCAAACACCTTGCAAGAAATGTTAACTGTAAAATCAGATGACGTGCCAGGCAGAACAAAGGTATACAAGAATATCGTAGATGGCAATTATGAAATGGAAGCTGGTATTCCCGAATCCTATAACGTTTTAACCAAAGAAGTCAGGTCTCTAGGAATAGACATAGACTTCGATGAGGTAGATTAAATTTATGAAAGATTTATTAAAACTTTTTAAACAGGAAGAAGAAAACAATTTCAATGCAATTAAAGCTGGATTAGCTTCTGGCCAGCAAATTAGATCCTGGTCTTTCGGAGAAGTAAAGAAGCCTGAAACCATAAATTATCGAACATTTAAACCTGAGAGAGATGGTTTATTTTGCGCAAAAATATTTGGACCAGTTAAGGATTACGAGTGTATTTGTGGCAAATATAAAAGAATGAAACATAGAGGGGTTGTCTGTGAGAAATGTGGAGTTGAAGTAACACTAGCCAAAGTCAGAAGAGAAAGAATGGGGCACATAGAACTAGCAGCTCCTGTCGCACATATATGGTTTTTAAAATCACTTCCTTCCAGAATATCTCTGCTTTTAGATAAAACACTAAGAGAGGTAGAAAGAATTTTATACTTTGAATCTTTTGTCGTCACAGATCCAGGCATGACTGATCTAGAAAAAGGTCAGATTTTAGATGAAGAAGAATATTTTGAGAAACTAGAAGAGTTTGGAGAGGAATTTTCTGCTGGTATGGGGGCAGAATCGGTAAAAATTCTTCTCTCTGAAATGAATCTAGAAAATGAAATATCAGAGGTACAAGAACAGATAGATTCTACAAATAGTGATGCCAAGAAAAAGAAGCTTTCCAAAAGACTAAAAATTCTTAAGGCTTTTACATCCTCTAACAACAAGCCAGAATGGATGATTCTAGATGTCTTGCCTGTTTTACCCCCTGATTTAAGACCTCTAGTGCCACTAGAAGGAGGAAGGTTTGCAACTTCTGATCTTAACGATCTCTACAGGAGAGTTATTAATCGTAACAATAGACTTAAAAGATTAATAGAATTAAATGCTCCTGAGATAATCGTTAGAAATGAAAAAAGAATGCTTCAAGAGTCAGTCGATGCATTATTAGACAATGGAAGAAGAGGAAGAGCTATAACTGGTTCAAACAAAAGACCTTTGAAATCATTAGCAGACATGATCAAAGGAAAACAAGGTAGATTTAGACAAAATCTTTTAGGTAAGAGAGTAGATTATTCTGGAAGATCTGTAATTGTTGTAGGTCCAACTCTAAAACTTCATCAGTGTGGACTGCCTAAGAAAATGGCCTTGGAGCTTTTCAAACCATTTGTTTTTGGAAAACTCCAGCAAATGGAATTAGCTACAACTATTAAAGGCGCTAAAAGAATGGTTGAAAGAGAAGAGCCAGTAGTATGGGATATTTTGGCAGACGTAATTAGGGAGCATCCCATTCTATTAAATAGAGCACCAACTTTGCATAGACTTGGAATTCAAGCATTTGAACCAACCTTAATCGAAGGAAAAGCTATCCAACTTCATCCGCTTGTATGTAAAGCTTACAACGCAGACTTTGATGGCGATCAAATGGCAGTGCATGTTCCTCTTACTTTGGGAGCTCAACTTGAGTGTAGAGCCTTGATGATGGCAAGTAATAATATTCTTTCACCTTCTAACGGAAAACCAATAATTGATCCTTCTCAAGATGTTGTCCTTGGTATTTATTACATGACGAGAGAAAAGGTTTCAGCTAAAGGAGAAGGTTCTATTTTTGCTGATATTAATGAAGTTCATAGGGCTTACGAAAGCGGAAATATTGATCTTCAGGCAAAAATAAAAGTTAGATTGACTAATAAAGAATCTGATTTAAATCTAGTTGATACTACTGTTGGAAGAGCAATTCTTTCTGGTATTCTTCCTAAGGAACTTGATTTTGAACTCATAAATAAACCTCTAGATAGTAAGGCAATATCTTCTCTCATAAACATGGCATACAGACATAGTGGTTTGAAAGAAACAGTAATATTTGCAGACAAGTTAATGTACTTAGGATATGAGTATTCTACAAAGTCTGGATCTTCAATTTGCGTAGATGATTGTGTAATTCCTACTGACAAAGAGGAAATCATCTCAAGTGCTGAGTCTGAAGTAAAAGAAATCGAATCTCAGTATTCATCTGGACTTGTAACCCAAGGCGAAAAATACAATAAAGTTATTGATATTTGGTCAAGAGCAAATGAAAAAGTTGCCAGCTCATTGATGGATACTATCTCAACAGAAAAAGTTGAAGATAGAGAAGGAAATTCTGTAGACCAAAAATCCTTTAATTCAGTATTTATGTATTTGGATTCTGGAGCAAGAAGTTCACCTGCGCAGGTTAGACAACTTGCAGGAATGAGGGGCCTGATGGCTAAACCAGACGGTTCAATTATTGAGACTCCTATTACAGCAAACTTCAGAGAAGGCTTAACTGTTCTCCAATACTTTACTTCTACTCACGGAGCTAGAAAAGGTTTGGCTGATACAGCTTTAAAGACTGCAAATTCAGGTTACCTTACAAGAAGATTAGTAGATGTTGCACAAGATTTAGTAATTAGAGAAGAAGATTGTGAGACAAAAGAAGGTATTGAACTAAGATCGATTATCGAGGGTGGAGAAGTTGTTCAACATTTAAAAGATAGAATTTTAGGTAGAGTTTTAGCTGAGCCATTATCTTCAAAAGATGGATCTTTCAAAATTCCCAAAGGCACTCTTATCGATGAAGCATTAGCTGAACAAATTGAACAAAACAATATAGATATTGCAAAAGTGAGATCTCCGATAACTTGTGAAACAAGCTTTGGTATTTGTTCAAAATGTTACGGTAGAGACTTAGGAAGAGGTAATCTTGTAGATCCTGGCGAAGCCGTTGGAATTGTTGCGGCCCAATCAATTGGAGAACCAGGGACCCAACTTACAATGAGAACTTTCCATATTGGGGGAGCTGCGTCGAGATCTTCGGAGGAAGATAGAATTCAAGCTAAGTATGATGGGACTGTAAAATTTAGAAATTTAAATTCGCTTCAAAATAAATCTAAAAAGCAAGTCTGCATTTCTAGATCAGCTGAATTGGTTCTTTTTGATGAAAATGAATCTGAAAAAGAAAGATACAAAATTCCTTATGGCGCAGAAATAAATGTCAACGAAGGTGCTGCTATTAAGTCTGGAGAATTATTGGCAACTTGGGATCCATTAAATCATCCAATAATTTCTGAAGTAAAGGGTAAGGTAAATCTAAAAGATATGGAAAATGGTATAACCATTAGAGAGGTAACTGATGAGTTAACAGGCTTATCAAGTGTGGAAATTTTAGATGCATCTGAAAGAACCTCTGCCGGAAAAGATATGAATCCTATGGTAGTTATTACAGATTCAAAAGGAAAAGAAGTTATGCTTCCTGGAGGAAAAAGACCTGCTGAATATAAGTTAGAACAAAAATCTCTCGTCAATGTAACTGATGGTCAATCTATTGAAATAGGTGACGTTCTTGCAAGAATTCCTAAAGAATCTTCTAAAACAAGAGATATTACTGGAGGACTTCCAAGAGTTGCTGATTTATTTGAAGCAAGACAACCAAAAGAAGTTGCTATTCTTGCTGAAATAAGTGGTGTAGTTTCTTGGGGAAAAGAGACTAAAGGAAAAAGAAGGCTTGTTTTAACCGGGAAGGAAGGTAAAGAAGAGATTGTTCGAGAAACCTTAATACTTAAAACAAGAAGTATTAATGTTTTTGAAGGGGAAACAGTCACTAAAGGAGATGTTATAAGTGAAGGCTCCTTGAGTCCTCACGATATTCTTTCTTTAAAAGGAGTAGAAGAGTTGACAGAGTATGTGGTAAATGAAATCCAAGATGTTTATCGCTTACAAGGTGTCGAAATAAGTGATAAACACATTGAGTGTATCCTTAGACAAATGCTCAGAAAAGTTGAAGTTACAGAGTCTGGAGATACAGATCTAATAATCGGTGACCAACTAGAACTTTCGGAGGTACTAGAACAAAATAAAAAAGCCTCTTCAGATGGCGGAATTCCAGCTAAATTCAAGCGTCTCTTATTAGGAATTACCAAAGCATCTCTTGCAACCGAGTCTTTTGTCTCAGCTGCATCTTTCCAAGAAACCACAAGAGTTCTTACTGAAGCCTCTGTAACTGGAAAGATAGATAAGTTAAGAGGGTTGAAAGAAAATGTTGTAATAGGAAGACTTATTCCTGCGGGTACAGGATATGGCGCTTCTCAAGGACAAGCAGATTTAGTTTCAGATATTGAATCTGAGCTAAGTGAAGTAATTGCTGATACAGAAGCCGATCAAGCTGAAACTGCAAATAAAGAATAGTTTGACCAAATGACAATGTCTCATTAAAATCGCGCACTTAATTATGGCAAGAGTAAATCAATTAATAAGAAAACCAAGAAAGGTTAAGAAAGCTAAAAGTGATGTTCCTGCATTAGTAGGCTCTCCTCAAAAAAGAGGAGTTTGCACTAGGGTTTATACGACAACTCCAAAGAAACCTAATTCAGCCTTAAGAAAAGTTTGTAAAGTAAGATTAACTTCAGGATATGAGGTGATCTCTTATATTGGTGGAGAAGGCCATAACCTTCAAGAACACTCTGTTGTTTTAATTAGAGGTGGTCGAGTTAAAGATCTTCCTGGTGTTAGATATCATACTGTTAGAGGTACACTCGACACTACGGGTGTCGACGACAGAAAACAACGTAGATCAAAATATGGATCTAAGAGGCCTAAGTAATGCCTAGAAAAGGACCTGTCCCAAAAAGAGATGTAATCCCTGATCCAAAATATGGGAATATAAAACTTGCTAAGTTTGTAAACAACTTAATGCAAAGAGGAAAAAAAAGTACAGCTGAAAAAATTATTTACTCAGCCTTAGATCAAGTTTCTTCAAAATCAAAAAGAGATCCGATTGAAATTTTTGAAGAAGCATTAGATCAGGTTGGCCCCCAAGTTGAAGTTAAATCTAGAAGGGTTGGTGGTGCTACTTATCAAGTTCCTTTGGAAGTAAAAACTTCAAGACGTCTTGCCTTAGCTATGAGATGGATTGTTTCAAGTGCGAAGAAAAGATCTGAAAAAAATATGTCTACAAAACTAGCCGGAGAATTAATTGATGCTGCTGACGGAAGAGGAGAGGCAGTAAAAAAACGTCAAGATACTCATAAAATGGCTGAAGCAAACAAAGCTTTCTCTCACTTTAGATTTTAATCAATGTCTGCGAGAAAAGTTCCACTAAACCTTTATAGAAACATTGGCATTTGCGCACACGTAGATGCTGGTAAGACTACAACAACTGAAAGAGTCCTTTTCTATACTGGAATATCACACAAAATAGGTGAGGTTCATGATGGGGCTGCCACAATGGATTGGATGGAACAAGAACAAGAGAGAGGTATTACCATTACTTCAGCTGCTACGACTTGCTTTTGGAAAGGTATGAGAAGTCAATTTAACGAACATAGAATAAATATAATTGATACTCCTGGTCACGTAGATTTTACTATCGAAGTTGAAAGATCATTAAGAGTTTTGGATGGTGCTGTAGTAGTTTTCTGTGGAAGTTCTGGTGTTGAACCTCAATCAGAAACTGTTTGGAGGCAAGCAAACAGATACAAAGTTCCCAGAATAGCTTTTGTGAATAAAATGGATAGAGCTGGAGCTGATTTCTTAAAAGTTGTTGGTCAAATTAAAGATAGGTTAGGTGCTACTCCTGTTCCAATACAACTTCCTATAGGAGCAGAAGATGATTTCAAAGGAATAATAGATTTGATGAGAATGAAAGCTCTCTACTGGGATGGAGATGACATGGGAACATCTTATAGAGAAGAAGATATTCCATCAGACCTTCTAGACCAATCAAATGAATATAGAGAAGCTATGCTTGAGACAGTTGCAGAAGCAAGTGAAGAATTAATGGAAAAATATCTAGAAAATGGTGATTTATCTCTTGATGAAATAATTGAAGGAATCAGAATTAGAACTTTAAATAATGAAATAGTTCCTACTATATGCGGTTCTGCCTTCAAGAATAAAGGAGTTCAACCAATGTTGGATTGTGTAATTGATTTTCTTCCTTCGCCTGATGAAGTTGAAGCAATACAAGGTATTTTAGAAGATGAAGAAACAACTGATCAAAGATCATCTAGTGATGAAGAACCTTTTTCTGCTTTAGCCTTCAAAATTGCCACAGATCCTTTTGTTGGAACTTTAACATTTGTGAGAGTTTATTCGGGCGTTCTAAATTCTGGAGATGCCGTTTATTCTCCAGCTAAAAGATCTAAAGAGAGAATTGGAAGGATGCTTCAAATGCATGCTAACAATAGAAGTGAAATATCAGAAGTTAGAGCAGGAGATATAGCTGCAGTTATTGGTTTAAAAGATGTAACTACAGGGGATACATTATGTGATCTCAAAAAACCAATTATCTTGGAAAAAATGACTTTCCCAGAGCCTGTTATTTCAGTTGCGGTAGAACCTAAAACAAAAACAGACCAAGAAAAAATGTCGACAGCCTTAGGAAGACTTGCGCAAGAAGACCCATCCTTTAGAGTAAGTTCTGACGAAGAGTCGGGTCAGACAATTATCTCAGGTATGGGAGAACTTCATCTTGATGTACTTGTTGATAGAATGAAAAGAGAATTTGATGTTGAAGCTAACATCGGTAAGCCTCAAGTAGCATACAGAGAAACAATAAAGAAAGATGTTGAGTCTGAAGGAAAATTTGTCAGACAATCTGGAGGAAAGGGGCAATATGGCCATGTTTGGTTAAAAATAGAGCCTTTAGCAGAATCTGAAAAAGAAGATGAAAATGAAGTATTCCAATTTGTGAATAAAATTGTTGGAGGAACTATTCCTAGAGAATTTATTCCAGCTGTTGAAAAAGGTGCTTTCGAGCAAATGCAATCGGGAATCATAGGTGGCTTTCCTTTGATCGATGTAAAAGTAACAGTTTATGATGGATCTTTTCATGATGTAGATTCTTCTGAGATTGCTTTTAAGGTTGCCTCCTCAATGGCTTTAAAAGATGGAGCACTAAAAGCCAATCCGGTCATACTTGAACCAATAATGAAGCTGGAAGTTGTAACTCCAGAAGAATACATGGGTGATGTTGTTGGAGATTTAAACAGAAGAAGAGGAATAGTCCAAGGTATGAATGATATTCATGCCGGAAAGGTTCTAGATGGTGAAGTTCCTCTTGCAGAAATGTTTGGTTATGCAACTGATTTAAGGTCTGCTACTCAAGGAAGAGCAACTTTCACCATGGAACCTTTGAAGTATTCAGAAGTCCCTGCAAATGTTGCAGAAGCACTTATAAATAAAGGTTAATTTCTTATTGACAGTCTCTAAGGGCAGGCATAGAATTGCCGCTCTTTTGCATATTTATATGTAAAAGACCGATTTTTTCGGAACGTTCTTTAAAAATTTTGTTGTTTAAATAGAGGTAAGCTTTGCAAAGCCAAAATATAAGAATTCGTCTAAAAGCTTTTGATAACAAGCTGATAGATAAGTCTGCAAAAGAAATTGTAGAGACTGTTAAAAGAACTGGTGCAGTTGTAAAAGGGCCTATCCCTATGCCTGTGAGAAAAAGACAAACAACAATTTTAATTTCTCCCCATAAAGATAAGGATGCTCGTGATCAATACGAGATTAGAACTTACAAACGAATTATGGACATAATCAAACCTACTGAAAAAACAGTGGATGCGCTGATGAAGCTAGATCTTTCTGCAGGTGTAGATGTACAAATTTCTCTGGATGAACTTAACTAAAAATGATTGGATTAATTGCAAGAAAAGAAGGAATGAGCAGGGTTTTCACTGAAGAAGGGAAGTCTATTCCTGTTACGATTTTGAAAGTTCATTCAAATATTATTTCTCAGATTAAAACTTCTGAAACAGATGGTTATGATGCCATCCAAATATCTGCAGTAGATAAATCCGAAAAAAATCAATCCAAAGCTGAAATAGGTCACTTAAGCAAGAACAATATTTCTTTCAAAAAACTTTCTCAAGAATTTTCCGTAAATATAACTGAAGAAGAAAATCTTGATATAGGATCCGAACTTAAAGCCGACATATTTGAAGAAGGCCAATTTGTTGATGTAATAGGCACGACAAAAGGTAAAGGCTTTGCGGGAACTGTAAAAAGATGGAATTTCGCAACTCAAGACGCTACTCATGGAAATTCCCTTGCTCATAGAAAGCCAGGTTCGATAGGACAATGTCAAACTCCTGGAAGAGTTTGGAAAGGTAAAAAAATGTCAGGACACATGGGTAACGTAAGACAAACTACACAAAATCTAAAAGTCCAAAAAATTGATTTAGAAAATAACTTCATTTTAATCAAAGGAGCTGTTCCTGGTCCAAACGGATCAGAGGTTACCATCAAACCTGCAACTAAAAAATCATGAAACTACCCTTTTTAAAATCTTCTAAAACAACTGAGGCTGAAGTTTCAGAAAAAATTTTTGGAGTTGAGATTAACCACGATCTAATTGCTCAACTCGTTAAAATCTATATTGAAAACAGCCACCCTGGCACAAAAGCTCAAAAAAATAGATCTGCAGTTAGAGGGGGTGGAAAAAAACCTTGGCGTCAAAAGGGAACAGGGCGAGCTAGAGCAGGAACATCTAGAAGTCCTATCTGGCGTGGAGGAGGAGTTGTATTTCCTTCTTCAACTAAATCAGCAAAACCAAAAAAACTAAATAAGAAAATGTATAAATCTGCAATGCGATCCATTTTTTCCTCTCTTGCAAAAGAAAATAGAGTTTATTTATCAGATCAAATAAATATAGAAAATCCCAAGACAAAGGATTTTGTGGAATTTTTAAAGAAAAATGAACTTGAAGAGGGACTTTTCATTGTTGATGAAATTTCAAACAACCTTGATTTAGCTTCAAGAAATTTACCAAATGTAAATGTAACTAATTTAAATACTTTGAATCCTATTAATTTATTAAAGTTTAACTCAATAGTAATTGTTGAAAATTGTCTTAACCTTATCGAAGAAAAATTATCATGAGTACTGTTATTCCAAACAAAATTATTGAATCAGCTTTAGTTTCTGAAAAATCTTCTTTGGTTGGACAAAACGCAAATACATACGTATTTAAAGTGAATACTTCTGCTACAAAAAATCAAGTAAAGAAAGCTATAGAGACAAAATTTGATGTAAATGTTACTAAGGTAAATATTTTAAATGTTAAAGGTAAGACAAAAAGAATGATGAATCTTAGAGGCAAGATCAGAAAGAAATCTGATTGGAAAAAAGCCTATGTTTCCTTAAAACCAGAACAACGAATCGAGATTATTCAAGAATAAAATGGCAGTAGTAAGGGCAAAACCAACGTCACCAGGAAGAAGATTTAGAAGTCTTCAGACTGGAAAGGATTTATACAAAGGAAGACCTTTGTCTTCTCTTGTTACTAAAAAAAGTAAAACCGGCGGTAGAAATAATGCGGGAAGAATTACAACGCGTCACATCGGCGGGGGACATAAGCAACACTATAGAATCATTGATTTCAAGAGAAATAAAGACAATATCCCTGCGAAGGTAGAAAGGATCGAATATGATCCTAACAGATCAGCATTTATAGCCTTATTGCTTTATAACGATGGTGAAAGAAGATACATAATTGCCCCTAAAAGTCTCAAAGTAAACGATCAAGTACTTTCTGGAGAAAAGGCATCGGTAAATGTTGGAAATACTCTAGTTTTAAAAGATATCCCTGTTGGAACAATTATTCATTGTGTTGAACTTAAACCAGGAAAAGGAGCTCAACTGGCTAGAAGTGCAGGAACCTACGTACAATTTGTTGCTAAAGAAGGACAGTACGCAACACTAAGACTTAAAAGTGGCGAGGTCAGAAAGGTTTTGACTGAATGCAGGGCAACAATTGGAGAAGTCTCAAATCAAGAACATTCACTAAAATCATTCGGTAAAGCTGGAGCTAAAAGATGGATTGGAGTGAGACCCACCGTTAGAGGAGTAGCAATGAATCCTATTGATCATCCTCATGGAGGTGGAGAAGGAAAGACTTCAGGAGGAAGACATCCGGTCTCTCCATGGGGAGTTCCTACTAAGGGATACAGAACCAGAAGTAATAAAAGAACAGATTCATTAATTGTTAGAAGAAGGAAGAAGTAATGGTTAGATCGTTAAAAAAAGGCCCGTTTGTAGATCATCATCTTGAAGAGAAAGTTCAAAAGGCAATTGAAGAGAAGAGCAAAAGACCAATAAAAACTTGGTCAAGGAGATCAATGATTACACCTGAAATGGTGAACTTGACTATTGCAGTCCACAACGGTCGTGCTCATGTGCCAATTCTTATTAAAGAGGACATGGTTGGGCATAAGTTAGGAGAATTTGTTCCTACAAGAACATTCAAAATACACTCGGGAGACAGACAAGCAGGTTAATTATGACTGAAGTAAAAGCAAAGCTTAGCAGATTAACTGTTTCATCTTATAAAGTAAGGTTGGTAGCTGATCAAATTAGAGGTAAAAAGGTTGAAGAGGCCATAGATATATTATCTTTTAGCAAAAAATCTTCTGCCTCAAACGTACTTAAGCTTTTAGAATCAGCCATTGCCAATGCCGAAAACAACAAAGGATTAGACATTGATGATCTTTTTGTTTCAGAAATTAAAGTTGATGAATCTTTTATTTTAAAAAGAATCCAAGCAAGAGCTAGAGGAAGAGCAGACAGAATTCAAAAACGTAGTTGTCATGTCAACATAACTTTAGGGAGTGAGAAAAATTAAATGGGACAAAAAGTAAACCCAATAGGAATACGATTAGGAGTTTCGCGTAAGCATAATTCAACTTGGTATGCTGAAAAAGATAAGTATCAAGAACTTTTGCTTAATGATTTTGCTGTGAGAGAGTTCCTTAAAAAAGAACTTGATAATTCTTTTGTAAGCAAAATTGAAATTGAACGTCCTTCACAAAGTGGGAAAGTAACCATCCATACCTCAAGACCAGGAATGATCATTGGAAAAAAAGGTGAGGATATAGACCGTCTAAGGGATGAGCTTGCAAAGTTAATGGAAGTTCCAGTTAGTTTAAATATTCAAGAAATAAGAAAACCTGATTTGGATGCTCAATTGGTCGCTGCAAATATTGCAGTTCAACTTGAAAGACGTGCAATGTTTAGAAGAGTCATAAAAAGAGCTGCACAAAATACTATGCGTCAAGGTGCTCAAGGAGTAAAAGTTAGAGTAGCAGGAAGATTGGGTGGTGCAGAAATTGCAAGAGCTGAATGGCATAAAGAAGGGCGAGTACCCCTTCATACTCTTAGAGCAGATATAGATTATGGTCTTGCAGAAGCAAAAACAACTTATGGAATCATTGGGGTAAAAGTATGGATTTGTAGAGGTGAAATATCTACAAAACCTAAAAAAACTGATAATTAAAAATTATGTTTCAACCAAAAAGAACAAAGTATAGAAAGCAAATGAAGGGCCGCAACAGAGGTCTTGCCCAGAAGGGCAATTCCCTAGATTTTGGTGCTTTTGGTCTAAAAGCTACGTCTAGAGGACAAATCACTTCAAGACAAATTGAGGCTGCTAGAAGAGCTATGACAAGACATGTCAAAAGGGGGGCAAAAATTTGGATAAGAATTTTTCCTGATAAACCAATTACAAAAAAACCTCTTGAAGTCAGACAAGGTAAGGGTAAGGGAAATGTTGAGTATTGGGTTTGTCCGATTAAACCAGGAAGAATTCTTTATGAGATGGAAGGTGTTGATGAGTCAATTGCAAGAGAAGCTTTAACTTTAGCAGCTGCAAAATTACCTGTAGGAACAAAATTTGTTCAGAGGAGATCAGTTTAATGGCTAAGAAAAAAGAAAACTTATCTGAAATTGAAAAACTCAATACAGAGTATTTAGATTTGAAATTAAAAAATAGTTCGGGCTCGCTTAAAGAGACTCACAAACTATCGGAAATAAGAAAAGACATTGCAAGATTAAAAACTAAAGAAAGAATGGAAGTAGATAAATGAGCGAAGTAATTGAGAGAACTTTAGTTGGTTCCGTAGTGAGTATATCTGGAGATAAGTCTAGAGTCGCCCTTATTCAGAGAAGTGTCAAACATAAAACACTAGGAAAGATTATAAAGCGCTCTTCAAAAATTAGTTTTCATGATGAAGAAAATTCTAGCAATTTAGGAGATAAGGTAAAAATTATGGAATGCAAACCTTACTCTAAATCTAAATCTTGGAAACTTGTTGAAGTTCTAAGAGTTTTTGAGGGAGTTGAATAAAAATGATTCAAACTCAAACCATTCTAGAAATTGCAGATAATAGTGGAGCAAGGAAAGTTATGTGCATAAAAGTTCTTGGCGGCTCGAAAAGAAGATACGCTCGAGTTGGGGACATTATCAAAGTTGCCATTAAGGAAGCTATTCCAACTGGAAGAGTGAAAAAAGGTCAGGTTGCTGAAGCAGTTGTAGTTAGAACTAAAAAAGATATAAAAAGAGAAGATGGCTCAAGCATAAGATTTGATGATAATGCAGCAGTTTTAGTTAACACTCAAAAACAACCTATTGGAACTAGAATTTTTGGGCCTGTATCAAGAGAGCTTAGAAGCAAAGACTTCATGAGAATTATTTCTCTTGCTCCGGAGGTCATTTGATAATGAAAAAACTCAGAACTGGAGATGAGGTTATTGTGATATCTGGAAAAGATACCGGAAAAACTGGAACTCTTTCTAAATTTATCTCAGAAACAAAATGCATTGTTTCTGGAGTTAAGATTGTTAAGAAACACCAGAAGCCTAATCCTCAACTTAATATTCAAGGAGGCATTCTTGAAAAAGAATCACCAATTCATGTTTCTAATTTAGCTATCTATAACAAGAAATCAAAAAAAGCAGACAAAATTAATTATGAAATTAAAAAAGACAAAAAAATAAGAGTATTTAAATCGGATGGAAAAGAAATCAAATGAGCACTTCAATTTTAAAAAAAACTTATCTTGAAAAGGCTGTTCCAAACTTAAAGGAATCTTTAGGTTTTAAGTCCAATATGGCAGTGCCTAAAATTACTAAAGTAACTCTAAATATGGGTTTAGGACCTGATGCAGTAAACGACAGAAAAGTTATTGATACCGCAATAGAAGATCTTAGATTGATCTCTGGACAACAGCCAGTTAAAACATTGGTCAGAAAGTCAGTGGCAAGTTTTAAAATTAGAGATGGATATCCTATAGGTTGCAAAGTAACTCTTAGAGGGGAAAGAATGTACGAATTTCTAGATAGGTTATTAAACATCGCTATCCCTAGAGAAAGAGATTTCAGAGGACTAAGTATCAAGTCTTTCGATGGACAAGGTAATTACACCATGGGAATAAAAGAGCATATTATTTTCCCGGAAATTGATTACGATAAAGTCCAAAAAATTAGAGGTATGGATATAAGCATTACTACTTCTGCAAGAAATGATGAAGAAGGCCTGTCCTTACTTAAAGAACTAAATTTTCCATTTGTAAGTTGAGGTAAAAATGGCAAAAAAATCAATGATAGCTAGAGAAATTAAGAGACAAAAAACGGTTGAAAGATTTGCCGCTAAAAGGGCAGAGTTGAAAAAGATAATTACCGATTCTCAATCTTCAGAAGAGGATAAGTTTGCTGCTAGAGAAAAATTACAAAAACTTCCAAGAGATTCAAGTCCAATTCGTCTTCAAAGAAGATGTCAAATAACAGGAAGACCTCATGCTGTATATAGAAAATTTGGTCTTTCAAGAAATAAATTAAGAGAATTAGCTATGAGGGGAGATGTCCCAGGATTAGTGAAATCAAGCTGGTAAGAATTATGAGTATGCAAGATCCAATTTCAGATATGATTGCAAGAGTTAAAAACGCTCAGTCTAGAGGCCATAAAGAAGTTTTTCTTAACTCCTCTAAAATTAAGTTTGGCATATGTAAAGTCTTAGAATCAGAAGGTTACATTAAAAAAGTTGAGCTAATTGGAGACCAACCCAAGCAGGATATTAAAATTACTCTTAAATATTTCGAAGATTCACCTGTTATTAAAGAATTTGATAGAGCAAGTAAACCAGGTCTTCGAAAATACTTTTCCTTTGATCAAATTCCTCCCGTTAAAGGAGGTTTAGGCACAGCTATTATGACTACCAGCAAAGGAATAATCACAAGCGAACAAGCTAAAAAAGAAAAAGTGGGCGGCGAACTAATCTGTACAGTATTTTAAAATGGCAAGAAATATAAATAGAAAATTACCCCTTTCTGATGGTGCAACAGCATCATTAGCTGAAGATATATTATCTATTTCTGGAGCAAAGGGAGAGTTATCTCTTAATGTGCATGATACTGTGAAAGTATCTTTAGAAGAGGATTCGATCCTATTCAATCCAAAGGACTTGGATGATAAAAATTCTATTTCAATGACTAGCACTATGAGGTCTCTTACTTTAAATATGATAGAAGGAGTTACTAAAGGTTTTCAGAAAAAACTTGAAATTAATGGCGTTGGTTACAGGGTAAAAATATCAGGAGCAAATCTTGAACTCTCACTTGGCTACTCACATCCAATTAACTACAAACTCCCTGACGGGGTTACTGCTGAAGCTCCTACCAACACTGAATTAGTTTTGACATCAACTAACAAACAACTACTAGGTGATACAGCATCAGAGATAAGGGCCTTTAGACCTCCAGAACCATATAAAGGAAAAGGAGTTAAATATTCCGATGAACACATAAAAAGAAAAGAATCTAAGAAAACCGCCTAAGATGAAAAAGATTGAAGCAAGAAATAGAAGAGCAAGAAAACTAAGAAGTTTATCTGAAGGGCTCAAAGTAAATAGGTTAGCTATATTTAGATCTGCAAAGCACATATATGCTCAAGTTTTTTCAGTTGATGGAAAGCAAATACTTGCACAAGCTTCCTCTCTAGATAAAGAGTTAAAAGCTACCAATGGAGGAAACATAGAAGCAGCTGAGAAAGTTGGAGAATTAGTTGCAAAAAGGGCAATTGAACAAGGAATAAAGAAGGTTACTTTTGATAGATCTGGTTACAAATATCACGGAAGAGTGAAGTCTCTTGCTGATGGTGCCAGATCTCAGGGGTTAGAATTTTAGAGAAGAATATGGAAGAAAATTTTGAACAAACTACAGAAGTTTTAGAAGAAAAACTAGTAGGTGTGAATAGAGTTGCCAAAGTTGTTAAAGGTGGAAGACTTTTCGGTTTTACTGCTTTAACCGTAGTTGGAGATGGAAAAGGAAAAGTTGGATTTGGTAGAGGGAAAGCAAGAGAAGTGCCTATAGCAATCCAAAAGGCATTAGAGAGTGCCAGAAGAAATATGGTTAACGTTGATTTAAATGGATCAACTATCCATTACGCAGTTAAAGCCAAACATGGTTCGGCAACAGTATACATGCAGCCTGCTTCCCCCGGGACAGGAATTATTGCTGGAGGAGCAATGCGAGCAGTTTTAGAGCTTGCTGGTGTAAAAGATGTATTAGCTAAATCATATGGCTCCACAAATCAAATTAATGTTGTAAGAGCTACATTCAAAGGTTTGTCTGAAATAGAATCTCCAGAAAAAGTAGCATTAAGAAGATCAAAATAAAAATGGCTGAAGAAAAAACAATCTCTGTGAAACAAATTAAAAGCGTTACTGGTTCTAAAAGCAATCAAAGACTTTCATTGAAGGGATTGGGCTTAAAAAAAATCAATCATGTTGTGCAAGTTAAAAGCACAAAAGAAAATCTTGGAATGATAAATAAATGTAGGCATTTAATAGAGGTAATCGAAGAATAATGAAACTTAATGAATTAAATCCTAATTTAAAAAACAAACCTACGAAAAGAGTCGGTCGAGGAGCAGGATCTGGCTTGGGTAAAACTTCTGGAAAAGGCCATAAAGGACAGAAAGCAAGATCCGGCGGAAAAGTTCGTCCTGGATTTGAAGGTGGACAGATGCCAATTCAACAAAGATTACCTAAATTTGGTTTTACTTCTAGATCATTAAAATATAAAACACATATCAAACTTGGAGATTTAAATAATTTATCTGAAGAGATTATTGACCTAGATGTTTTAAAAGCAAATAAACTAATTTCAAGAATTACAAAAGAAGTTAAGGTAATTAATTCCGGTGAGTTGAAAAAAGCCATCAAAATAAAAGGTCTTAAAATTTCAAAAACTGCTTCTGAGGAAGTTAAAAAATCTGGAGGCGAGGTAAGTTAATGGCAGCTATTAATCCTAAGTCATCTGGTCTTTCAGAACTATGGTCTAGATTAAGATTCGTTTTACTAGCACTTATCATTTATAGGATTGGTACTCATATACCTGTTCCGGGAATAGACCCTGTAAAAATCTCATCATTATTTGATCAAAATCAAGGTACCTTACTAGGCTTATTCAATATGTTTTCTGGAGGAGCTTTGGAAAGAATGAGCATCATGGCTTTAAATGTTGTTCCTTACATAACTGCGGCTATCGTGATGAATCTTTTAGAAGCAACTACTCCAAGTTTAAAGAAAATGTTCAGACAAGAAGGAGAACAAGGAAGAAGGAAAAGAACTCACTATGTGCGTTTAGGAACTTTGCTTCTAGCAATATTTCAATCTATGGGTTTTGCTATAGCTCTTTCCTCACAAGGAATGGCAATAGACCCCGGCACGATGTTCATTTTTACTGCTGTGGTTTCTTTCGTTACAGGCACAATGTTTTTAGTCTGGCTTGGAGAACAAGTAAATGAAAGAGGAATTGGAAATGGTATTTCGCTAATTATTTTTGCAAGTATCGTATCTGGTTTGCCAAGTGCAATTGGACAATCCTTTGAGGGAGCGAGACAAGGAGAAATAAGCCTTATCTTGCTTCTTACAGTTGCCTTTATGGCAATAATAGCCATTTCTTTCATAGTTTGGGTAGAAAGAGCACAAAGAAGAGTAACTGTAAATTATGCTAGAAGAAATCCTAACCAAATGGCTATGGGACAAGCTTCACATGTACCATTGAAAGTAAATATGTCAGGGGTGATTCCTGCTATTTTCGCCAGCAGTATAGTTCTTTTTCCAGCGTCAATCAGCTCTTGGTTTGGACAAAGCGAAGGGATGGAATGGCTACAAGAAGTATCTCTGGCATTAAGCCCTGGACAACCTTTATACGTGGTTGTTTTTTCTATTTTGATTGCTTATTTTTGCTTTTTTTACACTGCAATACAGTTCCCAGCAAAAGATATTTCAGATAATTTGAAAAGATCTGGCGGGTTCCTTCCTGGAATAAGACCCGGTGGTCATACTGAAGAATATATTGATAATGTTATGTCTAGACTGACAGTCTGGGGATCCATATACATGATTATGATTTGTTTGTTGCCTCAATTTCTAATTGTTTCCGCGAATGTTCCTTTTTATCTTGGAGGAACTTCACTTTTAATTGCAGTAGTAGTGGTAATGGACTTCATGGCTCAGGTACAATCACACCTTTTATCGAGTCAGTATCAGTCTTTGATGAAGAAAGCTAATTTAAAAGGGTTTAAAAGATAAAATGAAAGTAAGAGCATCAGTAAAAAAAATATGCAAAGATTGCAAACTTGTTAAGAGAAGAGGCACAGTTTATGTAATCTGCAAAACTGATCAAAAACATAAACAGAGGCAAGGATAATGGCAAGGGTAGCAGGAGTAAACATACCTGATAAAAAGCAGGCTTGGATATCACTAACACATATTTTTGGAATAGGCAGAACAACTGCTCTTAAAATTTGTGAAACTACAGGAATTAAGTTTGATACAAAAATTTCTTCATTAAATGATCAAGAATTAGAAAAGTTAAGAAAAGAAGTAGGTAATTTTATCGTAGAAGGAGACTTAAGAAGAGAGGTAAGTACCAATATCAAAAGATTAATGGATCTTGGCACTCTAAGAGGTATCAGGCATAGAAAAAGACTACCTGTAAGAGGTCAAAGAACAAAGACAAACGCTAGGACTAGAAAGGGGCCTAGAAAACCAATTAGAAGATAATAATGGCAAAAGAAAAAGGAAAGAAAACAAAAAACGCTAAGTCTATTGCAAGTGAGGGTATAGCTCATATTCTTGCAACTTTTAATAACACGATTATTAATATTACTGACAAAAAAGGGAATACTATTTCTTGGTCAAGTTCTGGAGCAAATGGATTTAAAGGATCAAGAAAAAGTACTCCTTTTGCTGCTCAAATAGCCGCAACTAAAGCTGGAGAGCAAGCTATGAATTTAGGTCTTTCAGAAGTAGAAGTGGAAGTTTCTGGTCCTGGGTCAGGTAGAGAGTCAGCGGTAAGAGCTTTAAACGGTTGTGGTTTAAAAATTACGAAAATTTCAGATGTCACACCAATTCCTCATAATGGTTGTAGACCGCCTAAAAAGAGAAGAGTGTAATTATGGCAAGATATAGAGGACCAAAAATTAAGCTTTCTAGAAGAGAAGGCACTGATCTCCAACTTAAAAGCGGATACAGATCTTATGAATCTAAGGCTAGGTCAGAAAATCCTCCCGGCGTTCATGGATTAAGAAGAAGTAGGCTTTCTGATTACGGAATGCAATTAAGAGAAAAGCAGAAAGTAAAAAGAATGTATGGCGTCCTAGAAAAACAGTTTAGAAATTATTATAAAAGAGCAGCTCGTCAAAAGGGTGAGACAGGCACTAATCTATTACTTTTTTTGGAAGCAAGACTTGATAATGTACTGTATAGACTTGGTTTTGCATCAACTAGAGCAGAGGCAAGACAACTTGTTAGCCACAAATCTGTTCTAGTAAATGGGAAAATAGTAAATATTCCTTCTTATCAGGTTGCTGAAGGTGATGAGATCTCTATAGCAGAAAAATCACAGTCGCAAAAAAGAATTACACAGGCTTTATCTTTAAGCGAACAAAGAGAAGAATGTGAATGGGTATCAGTAGATAAATCTAAATTTACAGGTACTTTTAAAAATTTACCTACAAGAGAGTTGCTAAGTAGTGAAATAAATGAAAACTACATAGTAGAGCTTTATTCAAGGTAAAAAATCTAAATTTGAGGATCATATGACAGACAATTTTGACATTATCAAAGACTTCTTAACTCCAAAAGAAATCATTGTGGAGGAGGTAAATCCTAACCATTCAAAAATTATTTTAGAGCCTTTAGAAAGGGGATTCGGCCATACTTTGGGGAATGCTTTAAGAAGAATCATTTTATCTTCTATACCTGGCTCATGTATTGTGGAGGCAAAAATTGATGGGGTTTTGCATGAATTTTCAACAATTGATGGAGTTGCAGAAGACGTCATAAATATCCTTCTAAATTTAAAAGGTATAGCCGTTCGAATGATGGATGTCGAAGAGGCAGAATTGTCTGTAGAGAAATCCGGAACAGGAAAGTTAACTGCAGGAGATTTTGAACTTCCTGCTGGAATAGAAGTTATAAACCCAGATCATAAGATTGCTACTCTTGCAGATAACGGAAGTATAAAAATGTCTATCAAAGTTCAAAAGGGTAGAGGTTATGATCCAGTAATAATTTCTGCTACTGAGGAAGAAGAAAGCAAAGAAGTCGGTCTGTTAAGATTAGATGCTTCTTACTCGCCAATAGAAAAAGTGGCTTATCAAGTTGAAAATACAAGGGTAGAAAACAGAACAGATCTGGATAAGCTTATTTTAGATGTACATACAAATGGTACGATTGACCCAGAAGAAATCTTAAGGTTAGCAGCAACTATTTTGCAAAGACAGCTAATTGCATTTGCTGAATTAGGGTTTGAAACTGAAGAGGAAGAGGAGGAGGAGATACCTCCAGTTGATCCAATCATGCTTCGACCTGTTGATGAATTAGAACTTACCGTTAGGTCAGCAAATTGCTTGAAAGTAGAGAAAATTTATTACATCGGTGATCTCGTTACTAGAAAAGAATCTGATTTATTAAAAACACCCAACCTCGGAAGAAAGTCCTTGAATGAAATTAAAGACGTATTGGCTGCTAGGGGCTTATCTTTGGGATTAGAGTTAGATAACTGGCCGCCTTCAAATATAGAGAGTTAATGAGTAATTTAAAAAGAGGCAGAACTTTTGGTAGGAATAGTTCCAGAAGAAAGGCACTATTTCAATCTTTAGCTATTTCTCTTATAGAACATGAAGGGATTAAAACAACTTTGCCCAAAGCCAAAGAATTAAGGTCATTAATTGAACCTTTGATAACTCTTGCTAAAGATGATTCTGTAAGTAACCGAAGACTCGCTTTTTCAAAGATAGGAAATAAGTCTGCGGTAGGAAAACTTTTCTCTGATTTAGGTCCAAGATTCAAAGATAGACCTGGAGGCTATTCAAGAATAATTAAGATCGGTTTCAGAAAAGGAGACGCCGCTCCTATTGCTTTTATTGAGCTTGTAGACAGATCTATAGTGGACGAGACTGTTTCTGAAGCACCAGCAGAGCCAGAAAAAGCATAGTCTGATTTTTTTACTCTAAGTAATTTATAAAAATTTTCCGGTATAGGACTTTTTACATTTAGCTAGTTGACTAGTATTTCCTACTGCAACTATCTCTCCACCACCGTTTCCTCCTTCAGGTCCAATATCTATAATCCAATCAGAGTTTCTAATAACATCTAGGTTATGTTCAATCACTACAATTGTATTTCCCTGAGAATTTAGTTTCTGCAGAACATCCATCAAAAGCTGGACATCATGAAAATGCAAACCCGTCGTAGGCTCATCTAATAAATAGATTGTTTTTCCTGTAGAAGTTTTAGAGAGTTCTTTAGCTAACTTAACTCTTTGAGCTTCTCCTCCAGATAAAGTAGTAGCTGGCTGTCCTAACCTCAAATAGCCAAGGCCCACTTGATTTAAAGTATCGAGTTTTTTCTTAATTTTTGGGACGGCTTCAAAAAACATAGTTGCTTGTTCAACAGTCATATTTAAAACTTCTGAAATATTTTTACCTTTATATTTAACTGTTAGGGTTTCATTGTTATATCTCTTTCCATTACATACATCACATTTAACATAAACATCTGGAAGAAAATGCATTTCTACTTTTATCATTCCATCTCCTTCACAGGCTTCACATCTTCCCCCTCTGACATTGAAGCTGAATCTTCCAGGTTTATATCCCTTAGCTCTTGCCTCTTGTGTTCCAGCAAAAAGTTCTCTTATCGGTGTAAAAATACCTGTATAAGTTACTGGATTAGATCGAGGAGTTCTACCAATAGGACTTTGACTAATTTCAATCACTTTATCTATAAGTTCTGTTCCTTCTATTTTTTCAAATGCCTCAGTTTTCATAGAGCTTTTACTTAAAATATTCGATAGAGCGGGGTAAAGCGTTTGATTTATCAAGGTAGATTTTCCAGAACCAGAGACTCCTGTTATGGAAATTATATTCCCTAGGGGAATTTCTAAATCTATATTCTTGAGATTATTTCCTGAACATCCTGATAACTTAATTTTTCCTTTATCTGTAATTTTTTTCTTTTTTTCTATTTGAATTCTTTTTTTTCCAAAAACATATTGAGACGTAAGAGAGTTTTTAGCCTTTTTAAGAGATTCAATATTACCGGAGAAACAAATTTCTCCTCCATGAATCCCTGCTTTTGGTCCTATATCTATAATGTGGTCTGCTTCTTCAATTGTTTCTTGATCATGTTCTACGACTATTACAGTATTACCCAGTTCCTTCAGTCTTTTAAGAGTAGATAAAAGTTTTTTATTATCTCTTTGATGCAAGCCAATAGAAGGTTCATCAAGTATGTAGGTTACACCCACTAGGCCTGCACCAATTTGAGAGGCAAGCCTTATTCTTTGTGCTTCACCTCCGCTTAAAGTTTCAGCACTTCTAGAAAGTGTTAGGTAGTTAAGACCTACATCAGAAAGGAAGGTTAAACGTTCTTTTATCTCTTTAATTATTTTTATTGCTATTTCACCCTTTACTCCTGTTAAAGAAAGCTTTCTAAAAAAACTAAGAGCATCGCCAATTGTCATCCCTACAATTTCAGGTAAAGAATATTTATTTATAAAGACACTTCTTGCTTCTAAATTTAATCTGGTTCCGCCGCAGTCATCACAGATGGTATTAGTCATAAATTTTGCATAATATTCCCGTCTAAAATTGGAATCTGTATCTCCAAGTCTCCTTTCAATATTTCTTACAATGCCTTCAAATGGCTTAAATATTTCTCTTTTGAAACCTCTTTTGGAAACATAACTAAAATCAACTTCATCGTTGCTTCCATAAAGGACGATCTCTTTTTCTTTTTCTAACAGGTCTTCGAAAGGTGTATCCAGAGAAAACCCAAAAGTTTGACTGACTCTATTTAAGAGGTATCTATTATGATAGGTGTGACTTGCATCCCAATCTTTAATGGCTCCTTGATTAAGACTTAGTTCTGGCCTAACAATTAATTTTGAAAGATCTATTTTAGATTTATATCCTAAACCATCGCAGGATGGACAAGCACCTGATGGACTATTGAATGAAAATAATCTTGGCTCTAATTCTTGAATGCTAAAACCGCATTTGGGACAAGCCATTTTAGTCGAAAATGCATCAAAGCTTTTTTCGTCATCCATGTCCTGAATTTCTATCAATCCATTAGATTCAGAAACACATGTCTCTAAAGATTGTATGAGACGACTATTATTTTTTGAATCAACAGTGAGTCTATCAACCACGATGGAGATTGAATGTTTTTTATTTTTATCTAGTTTGATTTGATCGCTTAAATCATAAACTACTCCATTCACAATTACTCTTACATATCCTTTCATAAGAAGGTCATTAAATAAGTTCAAATGCTCGCCTTTTTGCTCTTTAACTAAAGGAGCTAAAATAAAAACTCTTTTTTTATTAAAAGTTTTTAGTATTTTTTTACTTATTTGGTCAATGGTTTGTCCTTCAAGAGAGATATTATGATCTAGGCATTTTGCAGTGCCTGACCTAGCATAAAGAAGCCTTAGATAATCATAAATTTCTGTCACAGTTCCAACCGTTGATCTAGGATTATGAGAAGTTGATTTTTGCTCAATGGATATCGCGGGAGATAATCCTTCTATAGTATCAACCTCAGGTTTATCCATGACGGAAAGGAATTGTCTGGCATAAGCGGAAAGAGATTCTACATATCTTCTTTGTCCTTCAGCATACAAAGTATCAAAAGCAAGTGAGGATTTTCCTGAACCCGATAAGCCGGTTATCACAGTCAATTTATCTCTAGGTATATCTAAATCGATATTTTTAAGATTATGTTGTTTGGCGCCTTTGACATGGATAAATTTCATTTATTTAATTTTTCTTTTAGATTAGACTAACTTATCAGATATCAATTATGGCTCAAAGTGGAATAAATAAGGTTATATTACTTGGAAATTTAGGACAGGATCCTGAAGTCAGATATACAGCTGGAGGCGTGCCAATAGCAAATATATCTATTGCTACCTCAAACAGCTGGAAGGATAAAAACTCTGGAGAGACTGTAGAACAAACTGAGTGGCATAGAATTGTTTTTTTCAATCGTCTTGCAGAAATTGTTGAACAATATCTTAAAAAAGGTTCAAAAATATATGTAGAAGGTCAATTAAGAACTAACTCCTGGGAAGATAAAAATACTGGAGAAAAAAAATTTAGAACTGAAATTGTTGCAAGAGAAATGCAAATGCTTAGTTCTAGAGGAGAGATGAGCCAGCAGAATCAGGACTCAGGATTTGATCAGTCTTCGCAAAATTCTCAAGAAGAAAGTGTGCCATGGGACGACGAAGATATACCTTTTTAATTCTCGTATTTAGAAAGAACTAAACTCACATTAGTTCCACCAAAACCAAAACTATTACTCATAAAAGAATTAAATTCTTTTTCCAAAGATTTTTCGGGAATATTTATGCCATCTGCTTCAGGAATGGGATTAGTTAAATTTTTATTTCCAGCGATGAAGTTTCCATTCATCATAAGTATGCTGTAAATGCATTCTTGCACACCTGCTGCACCTAAAGTGTGTCCAGTAAGGGATTTTGTTGAACTTACTATTGGAATATCATTTTTGAATACTGATTTTATAGCATTCAACTCAATAGGATCTCCAGCAGGGGTAGAAGTTCCATGGGCATTAAGATAATCAATAGATTTTAGACCACTCATTTCCAAAGATTTTTTCATACAATTTTTCGCCCCTTCACCAGATGGAGCAACCATATCATCCCCATCCGATGTTGCTGAGTATCCTTTTATTTCTGCATATATTTTTGCTTTTCTTGACAAGGCATGTTCCAGTTCTTCAACTATCAAAATTCCTCCTCCACCTGAAATTACAAAACCATCCCTATTTTCGTCGAAAGGCCTTGAAGCTGCAGTTGGATTTTCGTTGAAATTACTAGATAAAGCTCCCATCGCATCGAACAATCCAGATTGTGTCCAATGTTCATCTTCTGCTCCTCCTGCAATAATCACATCTTGATTACCAAGTTGGATCTGCTCCCAAGCAGAACCTATGCAGTGAGCGCTGGTAGAGCAAGCTGATGAGATTGAGAAATTTACTCCTTTGATTTTTAAAGAAGTAGCCAGGCAAGCCGAAACTGTACTTCCCATAGTTTGGGTTACTCGATAAGGACCAATTCTTTTAACTCCTTTTTCTCTTAATATATCTGCTGCATCGACTTGGCTTCGGGAAGATGCTCCGCCAGAACCCGCGATAACTCCTATCCTATCCGTCTTAAAGATACTTTCTGGTAATTCAGAGTCCCTTAATGCATCTAAAGCACTTATATAGGAATAAGCTGCAGCTTCTCCCATAAATCTAAATAATTTTCTATCTATTAAATCTTTTAGATTAATTAAAATGGATCCAGAAATTTTGCTTCTAAATCCTAAATCATCGTATTCATCATTTTTAGATATTCCCGAGTTACCTTGTCTCAATGATTCAGATATTTCATCTAAGTTATTTCCAATACAGGAAACTGAACCCATTCCTGTGATAACTGCTCTTTTTTTTATCATTTTAGAAATTTTGTGGATCTTCAAATAAACCAACTCTTAAATCTTTGGCAGAATAAATTTCTTTTCCATCGACAAACATTAATCCATCAGCGAATCCAATGACAAGCTTTTGTTTTCTGACCTTTTTTATACTGATTTTGTATTCAACCAGTTTAGCTTTTGGTAGTACTTGGCCATAAAATTTCACTTGTCCTGAACCTAGTGCTCTTCCAATGCCACTACTACCTTCCCATAAAAGATAAAAACCTAATAATTGCCACATTGCATCAAGTCCAAGACAACCTGGCATAACCGGATCTGTTGAAAAGTGACAGTCAAAAAACCAAAGCTCAGGAGTTATGTCCAGCTCACCTTGAATTTCTCCATTATTGTAATCACCTTTAGAATCATTGATTTCAACAATTCTATCCATCATCAACATTTCATTATTAGGCAATCTTCCATTTCCCGGCCCAAATAAATCACCATCTGAGCAAGCTATAAGCTCATCTTTAGAAAAATTATTTTTATTTTTTAAATCCATTTTTAATCAATTATCATACCTTTCTTAAAGATTGCGAGGAAAGACTTTATCCTATACTATTCGCTTCTATTTTGTAATTTGTAAAGATGTACGCAGTAATAAAAAGCGGAGGAAAGCAACATAAAGTTTCAGAAGGAGAAGAAATTCTTCTTGAAAAAATATCTTTAGATGAAGGACAAGGGATTGAGTTTTCTGAAGTTTTAGCTGTAAACAAAGACGGTACTTTAAATGTGGGTAAACCACTCTTAAAGGGAGCAATCGTAAAGGGCAAGGTAATAAACCATATCAAGACAAAAAAAATTACTGTTATAAAAATGAAAAGAAGAAAAGATTACAGAAAAAAACAAGGACATAGGCAGAATTTAACAAAAGTAAAAATTGAATCTATAAGTTATGGCGCATAAGAAAGCAGGCGGAAGCTCCAGAAACGGAAGAGATTCTGAGTCAAAGAGGCTTGGAGTCAAAAGATATGGCGGCCAAGCAGTTTCCGCTGGAGAAATACTCGTCAGGCAAAGAGGAACAAAATTTCATCCTGGGCATAACGTTGGAATCGGAAAAGACCATACTCTTTTTGCAAAATGTGATGGAAAAGTTTTCTTTAATAAAAAAGGAAAAAACCTCAAACAATTTGTCAATATAGAATCAACCTCATAATGTCATGCGCTTCATTGATGAAGCAGTAATTGAAATATCATCTGGAGATGGCGGTAATGGCTGTCTTAGTTTCCGTCGTGAGAAATTCATTCCAAAAGGAGGGCCCGACGGTGGCGATGGTGGAAAAGGCGGTAATATTAATTTTATTGCAAAAGAATCTTTGCATACTTTGCAAGATTTTAAACTTAAAAGAAAATACAAAGCCCAAAACGGCCGACAAGGAAAAGGCAAAAATATGCATGGAAAGGATGGTGAAGATACCATCTTAAAGGTGCCCTTAGGAACCGTATTAATAAATGATGAAACGGATGAACTTCTTTGCGATCTTACTAAATCCAATGAGGTATACACAGCTGTAAAAGGAGGGACAGGAGGTCTTGGCAATGCTAGGTTTAAGACATCAACCAATAGAGCTCCAAGAAAAACCACTGAAGGAAAATTAGGAGAAATAGTAAAAGTAAGATTGGAGTTAAAAGTCCTAGCAGATGTAGGTCTTCTAGGTAAGCCTAATGCAGGAAAATCAACTTTAATTTCAAAAATATCTTCAGCAAAACCTAAAATTGCTGATTATCCTTTCACAACATTAAGCCCTAATTTAGGCGTGGTTAAGATAAATAGTTATTCAAGTTTTGTAGTAGCCGATATACCAGGATTAATTCCAGGAGCATCAGAAGGTATTGGGTTGGGAATAGATTTTTTGAAGCATCTTTCTAGAGTAGAAATACTTTTACATCTTATAGATGTCGAGGAAGGAGACTCTGAAAGGATTAAAAAAGATTTTGATGATATTAATAAAGAATTAGAAGAATATAGTGAAGAGCTTAATCAAAAAGAACAGTGGGTTGTAATAAGTAAAATCGATAAAATTTCTGAAGATAAAAGAAAACATATAGAAAAAGAATCAAAAAAACTTTTTAGCAGAAAAAATATCTTTTATGTATCATCGATTTCTGGATCAGGTTTAGAGAACATAATTCAAAGCATAGGAAATAGACTAGCAAATGAAAAAAATAAATCATAAAAAACTAATTGTAATCAAAGCTGGATCAAGCCTAACAACTTTGTCATCAGGACTGCCTAATTTGAGATTTATAAGGTCAATTTCTGAGCAAATTTTTGGGCTTTACAAAAAAGGGTTTCATATTGTTCTGGTTTCTTCAGGTGCAATTGCTCAAGGAATGAAAATATGGAATTTATCTTCCAAACCTAAGTCGGTTGATTTTCTCCAGGCTTTATCTGCATCTGGTCAGATTGGACTTATAAATAACTATCAAAAAGAGTTTAAGAGATATGATTTAATCGCCGCACAAGTTTTACTAAGCCATTCAGATTTTGGCGTTAAAAGCCGTTCTGAAAATGCTAAAAATAGTATTTCTAACCTTATAAGGCTAGGCGCTATCCCAATTATTAATGAAAATGATTCTATATCTACAGAAGAAATTTTAAACGGAGATAACGATAGGCTAAGCGGTAAAGTTGCAACATTATTAAGCTCAAAAAAACTATTTATTTTGACAGATCAAGATGGACTCCATGATAAAAACCCTGATAAAAATAGAGATGCAGAATTAATTCATAAAATTAACTTGAACAAATTTGATTTTAAAAGCATATCTTTTGGTGATTCAAGTATTTTAGGAAGAGGAGGAATGACGACTAAAATAAAAGCTGCAAGAGATTACCTCAACAAGAATAATGAGGTTTGGATATTAAATGGTAATGAAAAAGGGATTATAGAAAAAGCAATGCAAAGAAAACCTATTGGAACAAAGATATACTTAGCCTAATTTTTTTATAGATTTACTTAATCGAGACTTTTGTCGAGCAACTGCATTTTTAGGAAGGACTTTTTTGTTGGCCAGTTTATCTAAAACTTTTTGAGTTGAAATAAATATATCTTTAGCCTTTGTAGCGTCGTTTTCTGCAATAGCATCTTCAACATTTTTAATCATGGTTCTCATAGATGCCCTTTGGGAACTCTTTAAAGAATTACGAGAGTTTGCTTGCCTAGACCTTTTTTTAGCTGATTGGATATTCGCCATAGGAGGCGATGATGAAGAGTATTTAGTTTATTGTCAACTTTCTATTTTGATTTTTGTGAATAAAAATAGCTTATAGATTAGCCTTAGAAGCTCATTTACCAATCTATAAGGAGCCATAATCCAATATCTTTTATAGAAAGGAAACTTGAACTCACTTTTTGCTTGAATATATGAATTTTTGAGATGCAGCTCTTCTTTAAGGTATACAGGAGCTGGAGAAATACTTAAAGATCTTAGATTCAAAATCCAATCTCTATCCATTGCATGGTCTATAGGAAGACTCATTTTGTTAATTTTTTTTAAAATATTTTTTGCTGCATGCCTATTTATCAAGTAACAACCTGTACCAGATTTAAATCCAAAATTTAATGATAAAAAGAAGTCTTTATAAATTTTTTTTAATTTTAGGGGCAATCCTATTTCTTTTGTTCTATTGCTTCCTCCGCTGAGTCTTAATAAATCAAAATTAATCTTAGACTTAAGAGCGCCGTTGATTATTTCAATCATATCTTTATTAAATTCAATATCATCTTCACAGACAAGAGCCCAGTCCTCTTTGGTTTTTAGAAACTTTTTTAAGACATTTAAGTGACTAAAATAACAACCCAATTCTCCAAGGTTTGTTTTTTTACCATGCAATATATTGTATTTTAGTTCAGAATAATTTTTATGAGGCAAAGATAAGTCTTTACCATCTACTGCCTCTTCGAGATAAAAATCTATTCCTACTTTATTAAAAGTCTCCTTTGCTGAAACTAATCTATCATTTGCTCTTTTTAAATTTATTAAGTAAGTGATCACAATAAAATTATTTGGTGGAGGCGGCGGGTATCGAACCCGCGTCCATCAATCTTTCCCTATCAGCTCTACATGTTTAGATTCATCTTTTCAATTCCTTTTTTAACTCTCCGATGAGCAGGATAGATAAAAAGTATTCTGTAAAAAGCTTTTCAAAAAAATCACAGAAATATTTTCTTGAGCAACCTATTAATCGACTTTCTTTTACCTTAATAGATATCAGGTAAAGAAAGCTAGCCTAATTAAGCGGCTAGAGCGTAGTTTGCTTTATTGCCAACTAATTGTTTTGCAACTTTTTTTAACGAGATTGTTACCAGCTCGACATGCACATTAAGTTCAAAAACAGATGTCTAATCCATTTCGCCCCCATAAAGTTATCTTATTGTAATAATTTTTTTATAAGTTGCTATTAAAGTTCTTTGTCTTAAGCTTTTCTCTTTCCCATTCCTTTCTTTTAATACTATCTCTTTTATCAAATTTAGTTTTTCCTTGACCTAAACTAATTTTCAATTTTATTAAATTATCCTTCCAGAAAATTTTAGTAGGAATGCAAGTTAGACCTTTTTCTTGAGTAGCCTTAAAAATTTTTGATAACTCAGATTTTGTAAGTAATAGTTTCCTTACTCTTAGAGGATCCACAGAAAAAGTTACTTCTTTGAGGGGTAAAATAGACAATCCAATTATATAAGCCTCACCTTTCTTCATTAAGATGTAACTATCCTTTAATTCTAAACTTGAGGCCCTAATAGACTTCACTTCCCAGCCTAAAAGAGAAATTCCAGCTTCAAAACTTTCTAAAAGCTTATAGTTAAACTTTGCTTGACGATTTTCAATGACCGGCTTTCTATTTATTTTCTTGTCTTTAGCCATTTTACTAGACTAGTATAACTTGTTAGAAAATTTTAAGAATCATATAGAATGAGTGATATAAAAATTTGGAAAGGTAATTCAACTTTCATTCTCGCAGCAGCTGGTTCAGCTGTAGGACTTGGAAATATTTGGAAATTTCCTTATATGGTCGGTTCTAATGGAGGCAGTGCTTTTGTTATTGTCTATTTAATTTGTATATTGGTTATAGGATTGCCTGTAATGGCATCTGAAATATTAATTGGGAAGTATGGTAGAAAAAGCCCTATTAATTCTTTAAAAAAATTATCTAAGGATTTAAATCTTAATAAAAATTGGTATTTCCTTGGCGTCTTAGGAGCAATAGCCGGTTTACTAATACTTTCATATTATAGTGTTTTTGCCGGGATGGCTTTTTCATATATTTTTAAAATATTTCCTTCTGGCTTAGAAAATCCATCAAATTACTCTTCCAATTATTTTGGAAGTTTATCTTCATCTCCAGTGATACTAATTTTTTGGCACTCTATATTTCTTTTTTTTACATGCTTGATCGTTGGATTTGGAGTAGTAAAAGGAATTGGAAGATCAGTGAATATTTTGATGCCTTTTCTTTTTATTTTTCTATTGGCGGTATCTGCTTATTCAGCATATGTAGGAGATTTGAAAAGTACTTTAAATTTTTTATTTTTTCCAAATTTTTCTGCTTTAACTCCTGAAGTAATTTTAAGCGCAATGGGTCAAGCTTTCTTTTCATTATCAATTGGAATGGGAGCAATTATGGCTTATGGAGCATATATGCCAGAAAAACAAGTTATTGGAAAAACAGTATTAACAATTATTTTTTTAGATACTTTTGTTGCCATTGCAGCTGGAATAGCAATATTTCCGATTGTTTTCAGTAATGAATATTTAGAAATATCTGCCGGACCTGGATTGATATTTGAAACTTTACCAGTTGCATTTTATTCCTTACCTTTTGGAGAATTATTTTCAATAATATTTTTTATTCTTATTTCGATTGCTGCCTTGAGTTCATCTATTTCACTTCTAGAGCCTTTTACCGCATGGATAGAAGAGAGAAAAATCATCAAAAGGAAAATCATTGTCTTGTTGCTAGGCCTTTCAACTTGGATTTTAGGCTTAGGTAGTATTTTTTCTTTTAATATTTGGTCTGAAATTACTTTTCTTGGATTAAATTTTCTAGAACTTCTAGATTATTTGACAAATAATATAATGCTTCCTTTAGGAGGCTTTTTAGTTGCTATTTTAGTCGGGTGGCTAATTTCCGAAGATTTTCTTCAAAAAAATATAAAAATGAACCATTTACAATTTTCTGTTTTTAAATTTTTCTTAAAATATGTTTCAGCTGGATCTATTGTTCTAATTTTCTTTTACTCTGTTCTTTAGATTTTTCTTTAAGGTTTTCATTAACTTCAGAAGCTATTTTTTTATTCCAATTTACCAATTTATTTTCTTCGAAAACTAAAGTGTGGTGAACATTACTTCTCTTATTTTCTCCAATAATTTCAAATCCAATATAATCCCACCTATTCGAATTAAAAGGATCCTTAATTGATGGTGTTCCCATTATGTACCTTACTTGAGCCTTTGTTAGTCCTGATTCTAATTTATCAAGCATAGACGCACTAATTATATTTCCTTGTGCCACTGGAACTTGATAAAAGTTGCTTGCACAGGAATATATAAAAAATACAGTTATAATAGAAAAAAATTTGAATAACTTCATTAGATGATTTAATCATATTTATTAAAAATGAGCGAAGATAAAAATATAAGAAAAGCTGGCCTTAAAGTTACTTTGCCAAGAGTAAGAATTTTAGAAATATTTGAACAGTCAAAAGAAAGACATTTAAGTGCTGAAGATATTTATAATAAAATAAGAGAATCTGGTGATGAAGTCGGCTTAGCTACTGTTTATAGAGTGCTTACTCAATTTGAGTCTGCTGGAATCTTGATGAAACAAAATTTTGAAGATAACTTCTCAGTTTATGAACTTGTCTCCGATGATCATCACGACCATATGGTTTGCATAGACTCTGGAAAAGTAATTGAGTTTAAAAACGATTTAATTGAAGAAGAGCAGGATAAAATTGCAAAAGAACATGGTTACAAAATTGTTGATCATAAATTAGTTTTATATGTAAAACCTTTAGATGGCGAAAAATAAAAAACAGAAAGCAGATAATAAATCTAGCGATATTAGTTCTGACAAAGAACCTAGCCCAGAGGAAACCACCGAAAGCAAAAAATTCTCTGAAAATGAAGTTGAAATTGTAGCCTCTTTAGAAAAGATCAAAGCTCTTGAAGAAAAAGTTTTAAGGGCACATGCAGAAGTGGAAAATGTGAGAAGAGTTTCTCAAAAAGAAATTCTTAAATCAAGAGCCTTTTCATCAGAGCTAATAACTAAAGATCTTCTCTCTCCTATAGATAACTTGGAAAGATCTTTACAACATTCTGATCAAGAAATTCCAAGAAGTCTGATTGAACTTGTTTTAAAGGAAATTTCGCAGGCCTTATCCAATAATAATATTGAAGAAATTAAACCTTTAGGGGACAAATTTGATCCGAATTTTCATGAAGCTTTAACAATAAAGGAAGATAAATCTAAGCAAGCTGACGAAATTTTAGAAGTTGTTCAAAAAGGTTACAAAATTCAAGAAAGAGTTATCAGACCAGCTCTAGTAATAGTTAATAAAATTTAGTTTTTTCCTTGTTTTTTTTCTCTTTAACCCCATAAAAAGGGAAGGCAATGTTATGGAGTGAATAATGTCAAAAATTATAGGTATAGACTTAGGTACAACAAACTCTTGTGTATCTATTTTAGAGAGCGGAAAGCCAAAAATAATCGAAAATTCTGAGGGCGATCGCACTACACCATCTGTAGTAGCATATACTGATAACGAAACTATTGTAGGGCAAAGTGCTAAGCGTCAAGCAGTAACTAATCCCGAAAATACTCTTTATGCAATTAAAAGGTTGATCGGAAGGAAGTTTGACGGAGAGATAAAAAAAGAGGCAGAGTCTACTCCTTTCAAAATAATAAAAGCAGATAACGGGGATGCTTGGGTTGAAGTTAAAGGAGAAAAACTTGCACCCCAGCAAATTTCAGCCCAAGTTCTTACAAAGATGAAGAAATCAGCCGAAGATTATTTGGGTCACGAGATTAAGGAGGCTGTAATAACAGTGCCAGCATATTTCAATGATTCTCAAAGGCAAGCTACTAAAGATGCAGGAAAAATTGCAGGTCTTGAAGTTAAAAGAATTATAAATGAGCCTACTGCTGCTGCCTTAGCATTCGGCATGGACAAAAAAACTGGAGACCAAAAAGTTGCAGTTTATGACTTAGGCGGAGGAACTTTTGATATTTCTATCATTGAACTGGCTGAAATTGATGGAGAAAAGCAGTTTGAAGTTCTTTCAACTAACGGAGATACTTCATTAGGAGGAGAGGATTTTGATAATGTTCTAATTGAGCATCTAGTTTCAGAATTTAAAAAAGAGCAGAATTTCGACTTAACTCAAGATTCCTCAGCAATTCAGAGATTAAAAGAAGCAGCTGAAAAGGCGAAAATAGAACTTTCTTCAAATCAGCAAACTGAAATCAATCTCCCATACATTACTGCAGATTCTTCAGGGCCAAAACACTTACTTTTGAAACTTACTAGAGCAAAATTAGAGTCTTTAGTTGGTGATCTGGTCTCTAAAACTTTAAAGCCCGTCGAAATTGCTCTTAATGATGCAAAGCTTTCTACATCAGACATTAGTGATGTAATTTTGGTAGGAGGCCAAACAAGAATGCCTCTTGTTCAAGAAAAAGTTAAGGATTTCTTTGGAAAAGATCCTAGAAAAGATATCAATCCTGATGAGGCTGTTGCTGCTGGAGCAGCAATTCAAGGAGCGGTTCTTTCAGGAGATGTAACTGACATTCTCTTACTTGACGTAACTCCTTTAACCCTTGGAATTGAAACAATGGGAGGAGTGATGACTCCTTTAATAGAAAAAAATACAACTATTCCAACAAATAAATCTCAAATCTTTTCAACTGCTGAAGATAACCAGACAGCAGTTACAGTGAATGTTGTTCAGGGAGAAAGAAAACAAGCTAAGGACAATAAACAACTTGGTTTATTTAATCTTGACGGTATTCCTGCTGCACCCAGAGGGATGCCTCAAATTGAAGTTTCTTTTGACATAGATGCAAACGGTATTCTTAACGTATCAGCTAAAGATAAGGCTACAAATAAAGAGCAGTCTATAACCATTCAAGCTTCAAGTGGTTTATCAGATGAGGAAATTGAAAAAATGGTTCAGGATGCTGAAGCAAATGCAGAAGAAGATAAGAAATTTGAAGGACTTGTTCAAGCTAAAAATGCTGCAGATACTTTAATACACGGCTGCAAGAAGACCTTAGAAGAGTCTGCTGACAAAGTTGAAGATGCCGAGAAAGAAAGTATTGAAAGTGCTATATCGAACCTTGAAGAAGCTTTGAAAGGTGAAGATAAGGATGATATTGAAGAAAAAACAAAAGCTCTTGCTGATGCTTCTTCCTCATTAGCTCAAAGACTTTATGCTGAGCAACAACAAAATACCCAAGAAAACCAAGATAATCCAGAAGCTAATGAATCGAATTCTGATGCTGAAGTCGTTGATGCTGATTTTGAAGAAGTAAAAGAAGAGAAAAATTAATTCCTCTTAATAATACATCATGAGTAAGAAAGACTATTATGATGTTTTAGGCGTTGGTAGGAGCGCTACAAAAGATGAGTTAAAAAAAGCTTATCGAAAATTAGCTATGAAATATCATCCGGATCGAAATCCAGATGATTCTAAAGCCGCTGAAAAATTCAAAGAGCTCTCTGAGGCTTATGAAATTCTCTCTGACGATCAAAAAAGACAGACCTATGATAACTTCGGTCATGATGGTGTAAATTCCTCATTTAATACTTCCCAAGGAGCAGCGGATGCTTTTAGCGATATATTTGGTGATATATTTTCAGATATTTTCGGAGGTTCCTCGGAAAGAAGAGCCTCTTCTAGAGGAGCTGATTTAAGTTATAACTTAGAGGTCTCGCTCGAGGAAGCAGTTTTTGGTAAATCTCTTAATATTGAAATTCCTTCAAAAGAAAGGTGTAACGGCATATGGAATAGATGCTCATACTGCGGCGGTACTGGAGTGATAAGACAACAACAGGGTTTTTTCTCAATGCAGCAGACATGTCCCCATTGTAGAGGGGAAGGAGAAATACACGATCCTAATTGTTCTATATGTAATGGAGTTGGCTACATAAATAAAAATAAAAAACTTTCTGTAAAAATTCCTGCAGGAGTTGACGATGGCGACAGAATTAGACTTTCAGGAGAAGGAGAGATAGGTCGGGGAGGAAATAGAGGAGATCTTTATATTTCTATAAACGTTAAAAGGCATTCTATTTTTGAAAGAGATGGAAAACACCTCTATTGTGAAGTTCCCTTAGATTTTGTAGATGCTGCATTGGGTGGATCGATAGAAGTCCCCACACTTGTCAGTAAAGCAAAAATAAAAATACCTTCTGGAACTCAAAGCCATAAGATTTTTAGGCTTAATGGCAAAGGTATTAAACCTCTAAGAGGCGGATCTGTAGGAGATATTCTTGTTAGGGTAATAGTTGAAGTTCCAGTAAACTTAAACTCCGAGCAAAAAAATCTTTTGAACAAATTTAAAGAAAACATGTCTCATGAAAATAACTCACCTTTGATGAGTTCTTGGCTAAATTCGGCTAAAGCCTTTTTTAAAAATTTATGACAAATTTTCAAAATGACTTAATTCTTGTCGGTGCCACAGGAAAGTTGGGCACTTCTATCTTGCGGACCAATAAAGTATCTTATGGCACTTGTTCATCAGAAAACCCTCTTTTAGGAAAAAAAATAGATAACTTGGCTCATCCTCTGTTAAGTTCTCTCTCAGAAATACCAAAGGATAAATTAAATAGATCTATAGTAATTGATGCTTCATCTCCAGAAAATTTTTCAAATGTCCATGAGTTTTGTCTTTCTAATAAAATTCCTCTGGTGCTAGCTTCAACAGGACATAGCTCTGAACAGATAGAAAATTTAAAAAGTTTGTCTGAAGATATAGCTATACTTCATGCTCCAAATCTAAGCAGAGGAATTGCTTTTTTTAAATCAAAGATTCTTAAAACTATTATTGATGACATTGCTAAAAACTCAATTAATAATTCTCACATTAACTACTCTGTAAAGATTATAGAAATACACCATGATAAAAAGAAAGATGCTCCATCTGGAACAGCACTAGACTTGAAGCAATTTATAGAATTTCATCTTGGTAAAGATATTGATATAAAAATTGAATCTCTTCGAGATAAGTCTTCTGTGGGAAGGCATGAAGTAATATTTCGGTTTGATAATGAAGAAATTTTTGTCACCCATAATGCATTAAGCAGAGACATCTTTGGTGAAGGCGTAAGGCATAGTCATTTTTTGCATCAAAAAAAACCGGGCTTATATAGCGTAGAAGACCTCTTAACAGAAGATAATTAATCTCTTTATTCTTAATTTGGAATATGTTCTAATTCGCTTTCTCATTAATGTAGAGAAAAAAATACGCACTCGTTTGGATAGAGTATTAGGGTGCTGTCATTGCTCAATGTCAGTTTAATACTTAGCCTCGAGGAGGAATAACCCAGCCTAAAGGCTATAAAAAAAGGAGCAATTTATGGATATCTCCATAGAACAAATGTTAAAAGCCGGAGTTCATTTCGGACATCAAACCAGATTTTGGAATCCTAAAATGGAAAAATACATCTTTGGAGACAGAAATAAAGTTCATATTATCAATTTAGAAAAAACTTTAGAGTGTCTAAACCCTGCTATTGAGTTTTGTAAAAAGCTCTCTGCCTCTAATAATCGAATTCTTTTTGTGGGAACTAAAAGAGCTGCCAGAAGAGTCATAAAAGAAGAAGCTGAGAGATGCAATATGCCTTTCATTAACTATAGATGGCTTGGTGGGATGCTCACAAACTACAAAACTGTAAGATCTTCAATCAGAAGGCTTGAAATTCTAAATACTCAGGAAGAAGAGGGTAAATTTGCGGATTTAACAAAGAAAGAGGTTTTAGGTATCAGAAGAGAAATGGAAAAGCTCGATCGTTCAATTGGTGGAATAAAGAATATCGGAGGTCTCCCAGAAGCTCTTTTTGTAGTTGATGTAGAAAATGAAAAAATAGCAATAGCTGAAGCAAAAAAAATGGGAATTCCCATTATAGGAATAGTTGATACTAATTCAAACCCAGATAATGTAGATTTTATTATTCCAGGTAATGATGATGCTATTAGGTCAATTTCTTTAATTTCTAGAATAATTTCAAACGCATGCCTTGAAGGAGCTGAAATGTCAGGATCAACCAGAACCTCTAAAGATGGTCCTGTAGTTGTTAAAAAATCTTCTCAAGAAGAAGAAGTTCAAACCAAAAGTAGCAAGCAGGAAGAAACAAAAGAATCAACTGAGGATAAATAAATGACAATAAAAGCACAAGACGTAAAAGAGCTTAGGGAGAAAACAGGCTTGGGCATGATGGAATGTAAAAAAGCTCTTGAACAAGCAAATGGAAATTTAGAGGAAGCAATTAAAAATTTACGAAAAAGCAGTGCTTTGAAAGCTGAAAAAAAAGCTTCAAGAACTGCTGTTGAGGGGATAATTACTTCTAAAACATCCAACAAAGAAATTACTTTTCTAGAAGTTAATTGCGAAACTGATTTTGTTGCTAAAGATGAAAATTTTATCAATTTCTGTGAAGAAACTTTAAAAGTTGCTGTTGATACTTCTTCGAAAGAAAATTTATTGGATGAAGTTTCTCAAGCTATGGAAAAGCAAAGAATGTCTTTGGTTCAGAAAATCGGCGAAAACATAATTATCAGAAAGGTAAAAAAAATTACTGGAGAAGTTTTAGAATCATATATTCATTCAAATAAAAAAATAGCTGCCGGTGTTTCTTTAGAGCAAGGTAATCCAGAGATTGCTAAAGAATTGGCTATGCATATAGCTGCAACTAATCCTATAGTTTTGTCTCCAGAAGATTTGGATGAATCCTATATAAATTCTGAAAGAGAAATATTTAAATCACAGGTCGAAAAGGAAGATAAGCCTGAAGAAATCAAAGAAAAAATGATTCAGGGTAAATTAAACAAACAGCTTGCTGATGTGAGCTTATTGAAACAACCTTTTGTCAAAGATCCTTCTAAGAGTGTTGAAGCATTTCTTTCTGATTCGAATGCAAAAATATCTTCGTTCGTAAGAATTGAAGTTGGTGAAGGTATAGAGGTTGAAAAGAAGGATTTTGCAGAGGAAGTTCAGTCTCAACTTGAAGGATAATAATCTTTTTTTATAGATAATTAGAATGATTAACGAAACTAAATCTGAAACTGAAGAGCAAATGAATAAAACTATTTTATCTTTAGAAAAAAAACTCCAAAGGATAAGAACGGGAAGAGCTAACCCATCTTTATTGGAATCAGTTGAAGTAGATTATTATGGTTCAAATACTCCGATAAGTCAGATGAGCAATATTTCAGTAGAGGATGCCAGGACTTTATCAATAGTTCCATGGGAAAAGGATCAGGTACAAAATATTGAGAAAGCTATCCAATCTTCAGATATTGGTCTTCAGCCTGCTACTTCAGGAGACGTGATAAGAGTTATCATTCCCGAGCTAACTGAAGAGACCAGAAAAGATTTAATTAAGGTTGCTAAATCTGAGGCAGAAAACTCAAAAGTTTCTATAAGAAATCAGAGAAGAGATGCAAATGCTATGTTAAAGGAATTCTGCAACGAAAAAGAAATCTCTCAGGATGATCTAAGACGTGGCGAAGAAATTATTCAGAATCTCACCGATAACTATGTAACCAAGATAGACTTACTTCTTGAGAAAAAAGAAAAAGATCTTTTAGAAATTTAAAAATGAAAAATCTCAACCATCTTGCGGTAATCATGGATGGAAATAACAGGTGGGCGTCAAGCAGAAACCTTCCTTCAAAAGCTGGGCATAAAGAAGGTGTAAAAAAAGCTAGATTAGCAGTTGAGTATGCCTTAGAAAAAAAAATCGATTATCTTACTTTATTTGCTTTCAGCACAGAAAATTGGCTAAGAGAGGAAGTAGAAGTTAGAGATTTAATCAGTTTGTTCTTTGATGCATTAGAAGAACAGACTCCAGAACTTAGGGAGGAAAAAGTTAAGTTAAATTTTATTGGAGATATTTCAAGGTTTAACAAAAAATTAATAAAACAAATTGAAAAATCAAAAAAACTAACCGAGGAATATAAACCGAAGCTTAATTTAATAATTGCTGCTAGCTACGGAGGAAAGTGGGACATAATAAATGCGGTCAAAAAATTTTATGCAGACAAAAAAGGTAAAGAGTTAAATGAAAATTCTTTAGAAGATTATCTAGAAACAAAAAGTTTTCCTAATCCAGATTTAATAATAAGGTCTGGAGGAGAACAAAGACTGAGTAATTTCTACCTTTGGCAGTCTTCATACTCTGAGCTCTATTTTTCTGAAAAACTTTGGCCTGATTTTAATAAAAAAGATTTTGAAAAGGCTATCGAGGACTTTTTAACTAGAAAGAGAAAGTTCGGAGTAGAAACAGGATAAGTATGAAAAGAGTTTTCACAGGATTGATTTTGGGCCTTTTTGCACTTTTTTTCGTTTTTTTCACTAGCGACACTCTCTTTCAAATAATCTTGACTGGCATATTAGGATATTCCCTTTTTGAGTTATTAAGAATAAAAGCAGAAAGAAGCTTCTTTGTATGGATTATATTTATTATGATTCTTATCAATATATCTTTAATCTTTTCGATAGCGAACTCATCTGGTAGAAGCTTTTTTTTTACCGCATTATTAATTTCCGTATTCACGGATATTTTTGCTTTAGTCTTCGGAAAACTTTTGGGTAAAAGATTTATCTTTCCTTCTATTAGTCCAAACAAAACCTTAGAAGGAACTATATTAGGATTAGTGATTCCAAGTTTCTTATTCCTCTTTTTTGGATATTTGTTCATTGAAGTTGAAATAATAGGATCAGAGGTTTTTTCAGAATTTCTAGTTATATCTCTATTTATTGATTCATACGGGTATCTCATAACTTTTTTTATAATTCTGATTTCTTCTTTAGCAAGTATTTCTGGAGACTTGTTAGCTAGTAAATCAAAAAGATTAATGGGTGTTAAGGATTTTGGAAATTTGTTGCCAGGGCATGGCGGTGTACTTGATAGAATAGATAGTCACGTTATTTGCATACCCGTTTTTTTTATTTTTTATAGCCTAATTTAATGCAGAAAGTAGTATTACTTGGATCTACAGGATCGGTTGGAAAATCCTCTTTAGAAGTTATTGAAAAAAATAAAGAAAAATATGAAATTGCCTGTTTGGTTGCTCTTTCTAATGAAGAGCTGATAAAAGTTCAAGCCAAAAAACATAAGAAAGCAAAAATATACATAGAAAAACCAAGAGATAAACTTTCTTCAAAGAAACTTATTAATAAAAATGATCTTCTAAAATTAATTTCCGGTAAAGATGTAGACATAGTAATTGCCGCTATATCGGGTTCAGATGGTTTAGAGCTTATCCATCATTCTATCGTATCAGGAAAGAAAGTTTTAATTGCCAATAAAGAACCATTGGTAATGGCTGGTGATTTTATAGTTAATGAAGCAAAAAAATTTGGAGCTCAAATCATTCCAATTGATTCTGAACACTGTTCTATTCATCAAAGCATTCAAGGTAAAAAAGAAAATTCCATATCAAAAATTACTCTCACTTGTTCAGGTGGTCCTTTTTATAATTTAACTAAATCAGAATTTAAATATATTTCCTCAAAACAAGCTTTAAAACATCCAATTTGGAAGATGGGACGCAAAATTACCATAGACTCCTCAACTTTGATGAATAAAGCTTTAGAAATAATAGAGGCAAGGTATTTGTTTAATCAAAACCCTAACAAGATAGAAGCTATTATTCATCCTGAAGGGCTTATTCACTCTTTAGTCGAGTTTCATGATGGAACAATCTTAGCCTCCATGGCTTTGCCAGATATGAAGATTCCAATATCTTATGGTCTGGGCTTCCCTGACACAATAGAAAATGGCGTAAATAAAATTAATTTACAAAAATTAAAAAATCTAAGTTTTAAACCAATAGATACTAAAAAGTTCCCGTCTATAGATTTTGCATATTTTGCTTTAAATCATGAGAAAGGGATGCCAATTATTTTAAATGCTGCAAACGAGGTTGCTGTGGAATTATTTCTAAGAAATAAAATAACCTTTTTAAATATATACAAGCTAATTTCATCCACCCTTAACTATGCAGATAAGAGTAATATGGATTTAACTTCTGTATCATTAGAATCAATTTTAGAATTTAATAGGGAAGCAAAAAAAATTGCCTTAAACTTAGCAGCCAAAAATAATAGATGACTTTTCTTGTATATATATGTTCTTTTTTAGTACTTATTTCGATAATTGTTTTCGTTCATGAACTTGGGCACTTTTCTTTTGCTCGTCTTTTTGGAGTAAGAGTATTGGATTTTTCCATAGGGTTTGGTAAGTCAATCAAAAGCTGGGAAACAAAATCTAAAACTGTTTTTAACCTCAGATTATTACCCTTTGGTGGTTATGTAAAAATGAACGGAGAAGAAATTATAGAAAAATCTCAATCTAGTGACTCCTATTCTTCTAAAAAGTATTACCAAAAATTATTGATAACTTTAGGAGGGCCAATCTTTAACTTTATTTTGGCTATTGCAATTTTTTTTATTATAAATATTTTAGGTATATATAAAATTATGCCAATAGTTGGTGACGTTCTTCCAAATTCAATTGTGTTTGAAGAAGGTATTGAAAAAGGAGATTTGATATCAAAGATTGACAATATTGAAATATACTCTTTTTCCGATGCGCAGCTTGCCCTTTCAAAGAGATTAGGCGAAACAGGGAATATAGAAATAAAAATTTTAAGAAATGAAAATTCTTTTGAATTTTTCTTGCCAATTAATAATTGGCTAAGCTCAAAAGAACCTTCGAACCTCTTATACGAATTAGGAATTTTCCCTCCCTTGGAACCAATCATCGGCTCAGTTATGAAGGCCAGTCCTGCAGAAATGGGAGGCATTAAACCTGGAGATAAAATTCTTGAAATCAATGATAAACCTATCACTTTTTGGGGAGATATTAGACAGGAAATAAATAAATCTAGAGGTAATGAAATTCCAGTAAAAATTCTTAGAGAAAATAAAATTAATACATTAACAATTACACCCAGTCTTTCAGAAAGTGACTTTAACTGGCAGATTGGTGTTAGTTCGTCATTTGAACTTAGTTCAAAAGCAAGAGTTTTGGTAACTTATTCTTTGGTTGATTCTTTAAAAAACTCATTCACTCAAACATATATTGTCATTGAAAACTCAGTTTTATTTCTTGGAAAAATTATTTTCGGTCAAGTTTCTGCAAAAAATCTTGGAGGACCAGTAATGATAGGTCAGTATGCTGGAGAATCTCTAATCTACGGCGGATTTTATTCCTTTTTTTATCTCATTGCTTTGATTAGTATCAGCCTTGGCATAGTTAATTTATTTCCTCTTCCAGTTTTGGATGGTGGCCAAGCTCTCATCCTAACTATTGAAAGAATAATTGGCAGAGATTTACCAGATAAAATGCTTGATTTCTTTTATAGATTTGGGACTGCCTTTTTAATTTCCCTTTTTCTTTTTGTTTTTTTTAATGATATTTTTAGGATTCTTCAACCATGAAAAACAGGTTTATATTCTTAATTTTATTAACTTTTTCATCTTTTTCTATTACTCAACAAGATTCTTGGGTCCTTGATGACATAAGGATTTCGGGCCTTCAAAGAGTTTCTGCAGGAAGTGTGTTTGCTGTTATGCCAGTGAGTATTGGAGATATCATCAATAATGAAAATTATAAAGAAATAGCAACTTCAATTTTTGAGACTGGTAAATTTGATGATATTAAATTAGGCAGAGAAGGTAACGCACTATTAATTAGTCTTGCAGAACGACCAACTATTGATGAAATATTAATAGAAGGTAACAAAGCAATTAAAACTGACGCGCTATTAGACGGCCTTAAAAAGTCAGGAACATTTGTCGGAGCTTTGTATAAAAGGGCTATTTTTGAGAGCCTAAGCGTAGAATTAGAAAGACAATACTCTTCTCAAGGAAAGTATTCTGCTGAAGTAGAGGTTCAGTCTGAGAATTTACCTAAAAATAGAATAAAGCTATCTATAAACATAGATGAAGGTGTTTCATCTTCTTTAAAAGTTATAAATTTAGTAGGTAATAAGAAATTTTCTGATGAAGAAATTTTAAAAGAGTTTAAATTAAAGGAAAAAAATTGGCTATCTGTATTCAGCAGGGGGTCGGGATACTCAAAAGAAAATTTAAAGGGAGATTTAGAAACTTTAGAGTCCTTGTATAAAAATAATGGATTTCTTAAGTTTGAAGTTCTCTCCACTATGGTTTCAATCTCAGAAAATAAAAAAGATATATTTCTTACTATAACTTTAAATGAAGGAAATATTTACAAGGTTAAAGAGGTGAGTCTTGCAGGAGATTTAGATATCGATGAATTGATTCTTAAAAGCCTACTAAATATTCCCACTAATGAAATATATATGGAGTCATTTGTCAAATTTTCTGAAGACAGAATAAAAGGCTTACTCGAAAGTATTGGGTATACAAATGCTGAAGTTTCTACATCAAGAGAAATTAACGAAGAAGAAAAATCTGTCTCCTTAACTCTTTTTGTTGATAAAGGCCAAAGAACGATGGTTAACAGAATTTCTTTCCAAGGAAATGAAAGAACTCATGATGTGGTTTTGAGAAGGGAAATGAGGCAAATGGAAAAAAGTTGGGCATCAAATGACTTAATGGAGATCTCAAAATTAAGACTGGATAGGCTTGGATTTTTTAAAAATGTGGAGTATGAAAAGAAATCTGTTCCAGGTTCCCCTGATGAAGTAGATGTAATTTTTAAAGTAGAAGAACAATATTCTGGATCAATAGGAGGTTCTTTAGGCTATGGTGCTTATGGGTTCAGTTTGGGGGCAAACTATTCAGAAAAAAATGCTTTTGGAACAGGGAACACAGTTTCGGTTGGAATAAGTTATAGCGAATGGAGACAAGATATCTCATTTAATTTTTTTGACCCATACTTTACTATTGATGGGCTTGGCTTAGGCTATGGAGCTTATTTAAGAAAAACTGATTATGGAAACTTTAATATCGCATCCTACAACACAGATTCTTATGGAGGGTCAGTAAATTTTCAGCTACCAATTACTGAGATTGAACAGCTTGGACTTTCATTGCAAGTCGATAATACGCAATTAAAAGCAAATGCATTTAGCTCTAGACAGTTAGTAGATTTTTATACTTCCGAAGGTTTTGATTTTAACACTTACAGCGGACAAGTAAGCTGGTCTAGAGTTACTTTAGACAGAGGTCTATTTCCAACAAATGGATCTAGAAATTCAATTTCAATCAGCTTAACGCTTCCAGGGAGTAATATTAATTATGGAAGATTTAATCATGACTTCAAAATATTTAGGCCTTTACCTCTTGGATTAGTTTTTGCTTATAAATCAAGAATTGGAGCCTTATTTACATACGGAGATACCCAAACGGCTCCTCCCTATCAAAATTTTTATGCTGGAGGAATGAGATCGGTTAGAGGTTTTAAACAAAATTATTTAGGTCCAAAAGCCGTTTATAATCAAGGTTATGGACCAAGCAGACCCAGACCAATAGGAGGCCCTTATAGCTTATCCGGAGGATTTGATTTAATCGTTCCATTAGATTTTGTTCCCGATCCAAGATCAGTAAGAGCTTCAGTTTTTATTGATTATGGGAATGTATTTAGTGATGGATGTAAATCTTATGAGACAAACTGCTATGAGTTTGATTTATCTGAGCTTAGGTATTCAGTAGGCTTAGGTTTCACATGGGTTACAGCATTAGGACCACTATCCTTTGCAATTTCCTCTGTTTTTAATGATTCTCCTGAAGATCGGACTGAATCTTTTCAATTTGAAATAGGCACGCAATTTTAAAAAAAATAGGAATTTTTTTTACCAAAAGTGTAAAATTCAATATCTTTTTTAATTTAAAATAGATCTTCAAGGGGTTAAATATGAAAAACATTAAAAGAATTTTTATTTTTATTTCTCTATCATTTTTTGGTAGTTCGGCTTTTCTTTCAGAAGGAATTGCTGTGATTGATTACAATGCAATTTTCCTAGGAACAGATCTAGCAAGAGAGCGTATTGATGATTTAAGAGATTCATCTGACTATAAAGACCTTACTGACGAGGCCCAAGCTAAAGACAGTGAAAGAATAAAGTTAGCTGAAAAATTAAAAAAGGACGAATCAACCCTCTCCGATTCAGAAAAGGATGAAATTTTAAAAAAAATTCAAACTCTTTACCAAAGCATACAGCTCTTATCTCAGCAAATCCAAGCTAAGGAACAAGAGGTAACCCAAAAACTTCAGGCAGATCAGGCAGAGGCTGTACAAAAAGTTGTTAATGAATTGATAAAAGCAAAAAAAATAAAAATGCTTTTAAATTCTCAAGCTTTACTTGCATTTGATAGAAGTGATGAAAAAATAAACCTTACCCCTGAAGTAGTTGATCTTATAAATAAAGAACAGAAAAAATAATAAAGTTTGTCCAAAGAGTCTTTTAAGCTTTCAGAAATCTCAGATTTTCTAGGTGGACAGTTATCTGGCGATGGCTCTATAACTATTTCTGAAATTAAAACTTTATTAGAAGCTGACAAAGGATCTATATCTTTTATCTACAATAAAAAATTCAAAAAAGATCTTGAAGCAACATCAGCCTCAGCAGTTCTTATTTCAAAAGAATATATCAATCATTGCCAAGTAGATTATATTCTCGTTGCAAATCCACACGAATCTTATGCAAAGCTAACCCAACTATTTTCTGGAAATTTGAGAAAAAAAATTTCAAATAAAAATTATGCAGATTCATATTCAAAAGATGGTATCGAAATTGGAAAAAACGTTTTTGTCGGTAAGAATGTAATAATTGAAAAAGGAACTAAAATAAATTCTGGATCCTTTATTGGAGATGATGTTTTTATTGGAGAAGAGACCTATATACACCCAAATGTTTGCCTTTATCATTCTGTAAGGATTGGAAAAAAAAATATTATTCACGCCAATTCAGTTATAGGATCAGACGGCCTAGGTTTTGCAAATAACGAAGATTCATGGGAAAAAATAGAACATCTTGGGTCTGTTGAGCTAAAAGATAATGTAGAAGTTGGAGCTTCTTGTACCATTGATAGAGCATCTTTAGGCGCAACGATTTTAAACAACGGGGTAAAGCTAGATAATCAAGTCCACATTGCTCATAACTGTAATATCGGAAAAAATACAATAATAGGTGCGAAGACTGCAATTGCAGGAAGTACAGTTATCGGGGAAGAATGTTTAATTGGAGGCGGTTGTGGAATTGTTGATAATATTAAAATAGAAAAAGGCGTTAGAATAAATCCGATGACATTCATAACTAAATCCATAAAGAAACCGGGAATTTATTCTGGCGGCTCTGTTGTTTTAGAACACTCAAAATGGCTTAAACATATTACAATTCAGAAAAAAGAATTTGATGATTGATATTGAAAAAATAAAAACATTATTACCTCACCGTTATCCATTTTTGCTTGTAGACAGAGTTGAAGAACTTGAAGAGCATAAATACATAAAAGCTTATAAAAATATCACAAACAGCGAACCTTTTTTTCTTGGCCATTTTCCGAATAGATCTGTTATGCCCGGCGTTTTAATTCTTGAAGCTTTAGCTCAAGCTTCAGGAGTTCTGGGTTTTGTTTCAATGAATAAAACTCCTGAAGAAGGTTCAATGTATTATTTCGTAGGCGCAGATAAATTAAGGTTTAAAAACCCCGTTACACCTGGAGATAAACTAACACTCGAATCAACTAAAATTTCAGAAAAGGCAGGAATTTGGAAATTTGATTGTAAGGCAACTGTAGGAGAAAAATTTATTTGTTCGGCAATTGTACTTTGTGCTGATCGACCTAAATGATTCATTCTTCGGCTCAAATAGATTCATCTGCTGAAATAGATGATGGTGTTTCAATAGGCCCTTATACGGTAATAGGTCCTAATGTAAAGATAAAATCTGGTACCGTCATCGAAGGAAATGTTTTTATTCATAAGAATACGTTTATTGGTAAAGATAACCTTATTTATCCTTTTGCAAGCATAGGAGGAGATCCTCAAGATTTAAAATATCAAGGAGAAGATACTTTTCTAGAAATTGGCAATCATAACGAAATTAGAGAGGGATCAACAATTAATAGAGGCACCGTTCAAGAAAATGGAAAAACCATAATTGGTAACAATAACCTTTTGATGGCTTACACTCACGTTGCACATGATTGTATTTTGGAAGACGATATAGTTATGACAAATAATGCAGGTGTTGCTGGAGTTGTTAAAGTCGGCAGGGGAGCAAGGCTTAGTGGTTTTACATTAGTTCACCAGTTCTGCAACATAGGAAGCTATAGTTTTAGCGCCTTAGGTACAATTATTACTAAAGACGTGCCTGCTTATGTGAGAGTTAGCGGAAATCCTGCAATTCCAAGAGGATTAAATATCATTGGTATTCAAAGACAAGATCTTTCTAAAGAAGTAGGCGATGCCTTAAAAGAGTCATATAAAATTTTGTATCTCAGAAAAAATAAATTGAAGGACGCAAAACAGGAAATTATCTCGAAATTTAAAGATATTAAAGAAATGAGTCTTTTCATTGATAGTATTTCAAATACTGGAAGAAGTATAGTTCGTTAAGGGTTAAAAAATTTTGAAAATCGCAGTTTGTGCAGGCGAAAAATCTGGAGATGCTCTCGGGCAAGAACTCCTTGCTGATCTAAAAAGAAATAATGAAAACATAAAGATTATTGGCGTCGGCGGCTCGCTGATGGAAAGGGAGGGATTAAAAAGCTTTTTTCCTATTAAGGAAATTTCTTATATGGGTTTAATTGATCCATTATTAAACTTAAGAAAAATTTTAAAAATCAGAAAAAATTTTATAAATTTTATAAAAAAAGAGAATCCCGACATATTTATTGGAATAGATAGCCCATCTTTTAATAGCGGTATTTGCAAAGCTTTAAGAAGAGATACAAATATTAAAACAGTTCAATATGTATGTCCTCAGTTTTGGGCATGGCGATATGGAAGAGTTCATAAATTTAATTCTTTGTACCACAGAATATTCTCACTATTTCCTTTTGAATCTGAACTATTAAAAAAACATGGCGTTAATTTTTCTTATGTAGGCCATCCGCTAGCTAAAAATTTATCAAGTGATTCTAATCAACAAGAATGGAAAAAAAACTTTGACATCCCATTAGCTAAAAGAGTAATTGCAATTCTACCTGGTAGTAGAAAATCTGAAATAAATTATCATTCAAAGCCATTAGCAGACTTCATAAATAAATATAAAAGGGAGAATTCTGATGTAGAAATTGTAGTGGCTTTGAATAAAGAATCTGACCTTCAAGGCGAATTAAAAAAGTTATCAAAAAAAATTAATGTTATTTATAACTCTACTCAAAAAGTTTTAGCTATTTGTGATTTAGCTATAGTGGCATCTGGAACAGCTACCTTAGAGGCTGCAATTTTAGCTAAACCAATGGTGGTAATTTATAAAAGTAATAAATTTAGTAATTTCATCTTATCCAATTTTTTCTTAAAAACTAAATTCATTTCTCTGCCTAATATTCTTTCTCAGGAAAAAATTGTCTATGAGCTAAGACAAAATAAAGTCTCTAGTAAGGAAATGATAGAAAAAGTTGAACTTACCTTAAAAAACCAAAAAGATATTTCAGATAAGCTAAGTTTAATAAAAGATAGTTTATTAGTTACAAATTCAAATAAGTTCTCAAATGCTTTGAAAGAAATTCTTGCAAAATGAAAAATTACCTTGTCGGAGCTGATGAAGTAGGAAGAGGCTGTTTGTTTGGTCCTGTAATTGCTGCAGCAGTAATTTTAGGAAATTATAATAATTTTGAATTAAAAGATTCAAAAAAGCTTTCTGAAAAAAAAAGAACTATGCTTTTTAGTGATATTAAAAAAAATGCAACCAAAATTTCAATTGGTGAAGCATCTGTTAAGGAAATAGATTTCTTAAATATAAAAGAAGCCAGCCTTTTAGCTATGAAAAGGGCAATATTAGGATTAAAAGTTAAAAATATAGAGGTTATTGTAGATGGCATAGATATTCCTAAAATAAATTATCCTTGCAAAGCAATAATTAAAGCTGACGAGAAAATTTCTGAGGTAATGGCTGCATCTATTGTTGCAAAAGTCCATAGAGACAATTTAATGATAGCTTTTAGTAAAAAATATCCTGATTTTTCTCTAGAAAAAAACAAAGGATATCCAACAAAAGAACACTTAAATATTTTAAAATCTTTAGGACCAACTGAATATCATAGGAAAAGTTTTAAGCCAGTTTTAGATGCTAGATAAAAAATTTACACACTTAAATATTCATAGCGAATATTCTATTGTCGATAGCATTGTCAAAATTGATCAACTTTCTGAAAAAGCTGAGAAATATAATTATGAAAGTATAGCTATTACTGATTCTGCGAATCTTTTTGGATTTTTAAAATTTTATAAGTCAGTCAGATCAAAAGGTATAAAACCTATTGCTGGAGCAGAAATTAATCATGTGAGAGATAATTCTTCTCATCACGAACATGCCAATTTAACTTTGATTGCAAAAAACCAATCTGGTTATAAAAATTTAATAAAGCTAATTTCAAAATCTCAAATAGCTGGAAAAACATCAGGTATTCCGGTCATAGAAACTGAATGGCTTGCTGAACATTCCGAAGGACTTATTGCTCTTTCCGGAGGGTTTAGGGGACATATAGGAAAAGCTATTTTGGATACTAATCATGATCTTTTTTTAAAAAGAATTAAATACTTTCAAAAAATATTTGAAGAAGATTTCATTCTAGAAATATCAAGAATCAATAGACCGCAAGAAGACTTGTATAACGAATACATACTTTCAAAAGCAGGAGAATTGGGGTTGCCAGTGGTTGCATCAAATGAAGTCAGATTTATCGATAAAGAAGATTATGAGGCGCATGAGACAAGGGTATGCATTCAAAAAGGAGAAGTATTAAGTGACGCAAGAAGAACACGAAATTATTTTGAAGATCAATATTTTCTTTCTTCAGAGGAAATGCATGAAAAGTTTAAAGACATTCCAGAAGCTCTTTCAAATGCTTATGAATTATCAAAAAAATGTAATTTAGAGATTAAAACTGGTATTTACGTGTTACCTGATTTTGAAACGCCTTTGAATAAATCAGCCGCAGATCACTTGATTGAACTTTCTAATAATAATTTAAAAGAAAAAATTAAAGATCTCTCTGAAGATGACAAAGTTAAATACGCTAACAGACTTGAATTTGAATTAGATGTGATTTCTAAAATGGGTTATTCCGGTTATTTCCTCGTTGTATCGGATTTTGTTAATTGGGCTTTGGAAAACAATGTGCCTGTTGGACCAGGAAGAGGATCAGGTGCAGCCTCCTTGGTAGCTTATTGTTTAGGTATAACAGGTATAGACCCTTTGAAATATGGTTTACTTTTTGAAAGATTTCTAAATCCTGACAGGATAAGCAATCCTGATTTTGATATAGATTTTTGCAAAGACGGAAGAGATAAAGTTATTGATTATGTCACTCAAAAATATGGAAAACAGGCTGTAGCGCAAATTTGTACTTTTGGAACCATGGCTGCTAGAGCAGTAGTTAGAGATGTTGCAAGAGCTCAAGGAAAATCTTATGGCTTGGCAGATAAGTTAGCAAAAATGATTCCCTTTTCCCCAGATATGACACTTGAAAAAGCTTTGGAAAATAATGACTTAAAAAGAGCATTAAAAACTGATGAACAGGCAGAAGAAATATTTGATATGGCAAGAAAACTAGAGGGCATTATTAGAAATGTTGGAAAACATGCTGCAGGAGTAGTCATTGCACCATCAGAGATCAATGATTTTTCCCCTCTTTATCTTGATGAGGCAACAAATACCTTAGCAACGCAATTCGATATGAAAGATATCGAATCGGTAGGTCTACAAAAATTTGATTTTTTAGGATTGAGGACCCTCACCATTATAAAAGATGCTTTAGACCTTATTAATACAAAAAGACAAAAGCTAAATTTAGATTCAATTAATTTAGATCAATTAAATCTTGAAGACAGATTAACTTTTGAGCTTTTGCAAAATGGTCTTACGACTGCGGTCTTTCAATTAGAATCCCGAGGTTTGAAAGAATATCTGGTAAAGATTAAACCATCTTCTTTTGAAGATATTATTTCTGTTGTTGCTTTATATCGCCCTGGACCTTTGGATGCAGGAATGGTTGATACCTTCATTAAAAGAAAGCATGGATCTGAAAAAACAGACTATCTGGGAGATAAGGATATTGAAAAAGTCTTAAAAAATACATACGGCGTAATAGTCTATCAAGAACAAGTCATGCAACTAGCTCAGGAGTATTCAGGCTTTTCTTTAGGGCAAGCAGATTTACTTAGAAGAGCTATGGGTAAAAAAATTCCTGAAGAAATGGAAAGACAAAGACCTGAATTTATCAATGGAGCTTTGAAAAAGGGAAAAATAGAAAGAGCAGCAGAGGGATTATTTGATCAAATTCAAACTTTTGCAGGATATGGTTTTAATAAAGCACATTCAGCAGGATACGGGCTCATTGCATTTCAAACAGCATGGCTTAAAGCACATTATCCCGTTGAGTTTTTGAGTGCAGCCTTATCCTCAGATATGGATGATTCAGATAGAGTTAGGTTACTATTAGATGATTGTCAGAATTTTGAAATAGATATCATCAAACCAGATGTAAATAAAAGTCAATTGAACTTTATAAATCAAGGAGACAACGAAATTTTATATGGTTTGGGTGCAGTAAAGGGTTTAGGTAAAGCAGCTATTGAAAATATTATCAGCCAACGAGATCATAAACCTTTTGAAAACTTATATGATTTTTGTGCAAGAGTAGATTTAAGTAAGGTTGATAAAAGAGGTATAGAGCCACTAATTAAATGCGGGGCGATGGATTCTTTTAATTTATCTCGAAAAGAGATGTTAGAGAGTTTAGAAGATGCTATGAAATACGCAAAACAAAATACCATGACTCAAGAAAGTGGCATTTCAGATTTGTTTGGCGGCATTAGCGAAAGCAATGATTTCATTCCCATTAAAAAAGATAAGTATGATGACTTTGCTAATTCTAAATTTGAATTTTCAGCTCTTGGGTTTTATTTAGAGACACATCCAGTTAAAGAACATTACTGGGAACTAATAAAACTAGGAACTGGTTCTATTGAGAATGTAATAGAAGAAAGAGTGAATACAATATCAGGAGTAATCATTCGTCAAAATAGAATCCAAACCAGAAGAGGACCTCTAGTTTTTGCTACTTTAGATGATGGAACAGATAGGATAGAGCTTGTTATCTCCTCAGAAGTCCTCGATAGTTTTGAAGGTAATTTAAATCCTCAAACAATTTATATTGCTAGTGGAGATGTTACTTTTGAAAAGGATGCTCAAAAGAAAAATATTGGATTACAAAAGAAGATGAGAGTTTCAAATATAAAATCTCTTGAAGAGGCTAGGATGAAATCAGTAACGAAATTAAAAATCAATATTGAAGGCCAAGAAAAAAAGGATGTTCTGGATATTGTGGAAAATTTAAAAGCAATAGCCTTAATAGAAAATAATACTCAAGGTAGTCAAATCGAAATGCAATATAATCTTAATTCTGGTTCAGCAAATATTGAGCTAGATAAAAATTTTAGAATCCTTTTAAATGACGATAATATGGATAAACTTGTTGAAAATTGCGGTAAAGAAAATATTGATTTCCAATATCGTGCGAGATAAATATGGCATATACCTATTTAGAATTTGAGAAACCGATAAGCGATCTTGAAAACAAGATTGAATCTCTAAGAGATAATAAAGATAACGATGAAAGCGTTCATCAAGAAATTTCTTCCCTGAGCGATAAAATTGAAAATCTCACTAAAGAAATTTATGAAGGCCTTTCCATTTGGCAAAAAGTTCAAGTAGCTCGCCATCCTCATAGACCTCATTTTTCTGACTATATAGAAAACATTTTTACCGATTTTGATGAGTTGCATGGCGATCGATTGTTTGGTGACGATCAAGCAATCATTGGTGGTTTAGCAAAATTTAAAGGTAATCCAGTTGTAATCATTGGACATGAAAAAGGGAAGTCTACTGAAGATAAAATATCTAGAAACTTTGGTATGTCTCAACCTGAAGGCTATCGCAAAGCTTCAAGATTAATGAAATTAGCTGAAGATTTTTCTTTGCCAATTATTACTTTTATAGACACGCCAGGAGCTTATCCTGGAATTGAGAGCGAAGAACGTGGAATGAGTGAAGCCATTGCTAAAAATTTAAGCATTATGTCGGGTTTGAAAGTACCAATAATTGTAATCATTACAGGAGAAGGAGGTTCAGGAGGAGCACTGGCTATTGGAGTAGGAGATCATATCTCTATGTTGCAATACTCAATTTACTCAGTAGCATCTCCAGAAGCTTGTGCGTCTATTGTTTGGAGAGATAATTCAAAAGCTCAAGAAGCTGCGGAGGCAATGAAGCTTGATGCTAAAAATTTACTGGATTTTGGCTTGATTGATAACGTAATTGATGAGCCTTTGGGCGGCGCTCATAGAGATACAAAAAAAGCGTCTTCATTAATTGCTAAAGAAATTGACGACAACTTAAAACGTCTAAAAGAAATCGGCATCGATGAGCTTATCGAAAAGAGATATCAAAAAATCATGTCTTATGGGTCAATTCAGAAGTGAATGGATTTTTCTGATTATCTCAAGCCATATTTAAATAAAAAAACTGAAAATTATTATGTTGCTTTAAGCGGTGGAGCAGACTCTCTTGTGCTTCTTAATGAATTAAAAAAGCTACAAAAAGATAATGATTTCAATTTAATTGCTATCCATATAAACCATAACGTTCAGAAAGATTCAAAAAAATGGAAAACTATTTGTGAAAATATATGTAAAAAAAATGAAATTAAATTCATTACTCATTCTTTAAGATGGAAAAAAAATAGTTCTTCAAATCTTGAAAAAAAACTAAGAGATGAAAGATATAGATTTTTTGAAAAGACTTTAGAAAAAAACTCAATTCTTTTCATGGGTCATCATCTAGATGATGTTATCGAGACTTTCTTTTTAAGAGCATTCAGAGGAAGTGGAATTGAAGGTTTGAGTTCCATTCCAAAAGAAAGGGCCTTAGGAAAAGGAAAGCTTGTGAGACCCTTCTTAAATATTTCAAAAAGTGAAATTTTAGCAAGAGCAAAAAAAGACAAATTAAAATTTATCAAAGATCCATCCAATAAAGATAATTATTTTGATAGAAATTATTTAAGAAACGAAGTTTTACCCAAGATAGAAAAAAGATGGCCTTCATATAGAAAAAATTTAAATCAGTTGACTGCAAACTTAAAAGAATCAAGCAACTTACTAATGATTCAGGCAGAAAAAGACTTTAATGAGGTGAAAGTAAAAACAAATCTTATTTCATTGAAAAAATTTCTTTGCCTTTCAAAAATTCATCAAAAAAATGTTTTTATGTTTTGGATCAACCTAAATGGGTTAAATCAACCTAGCGCTAAAGTGATAAATCTTTTTTTTAGTAAATTTCTAAAAGATGAAAAGACGTCTAAAGCAAAATATATTTGGGGAACTGCTTCAAAAAAAGGCTCAGTTTGTATTACTAAAAACAGAAATGAATTAAAAATTTCAGAACTATCAGCTTAAAATTTTATTGATGCAATTAAGAATTGCTTTGTAAGAAGCTACCGTAGTGTTTTGATCTATCCCGGCGCCCCAATCTGAGGAATTTTTATTTTGTATTTCAATATATGCTGCAGCTGAGGCATCTGACCCAGATGAAATTGAGTGCTGATGATAATCGGAAACTTTAAAGTCTAAAGACAAGTAATCGTTTAAAGCATTAATGAAAGCATCTATCGGACCATTTCCAGTTCCCTCGATTTGGATTTCTTTATTATTCTCTAATAATGAAAGCTTAATAATGTCTTTTTCTTTTGATGATTGAATCTCATGAGAAGTATAAGAAATCTTTTTTGTATTATTTTTTAGATAATAATTTTCAAAACTTTGCCAAATCTCCTTGGAATCTAATTCTTTTCCAGTTTCATCGGCTTGCTTTTGTATAACTTGACTGAAATCAATTTGCATTCTTCTAGGCAAGGTAACTCCATAGTCTTGTTCAAGAATGTAGGAAATGCCTCCTTTTCCTGATTGGCTATTTATCCTAATCACAGCTTCATAGGTTCTTCCAACATCTTCAGGGTCTATAGGCAAATAGGGCACTCGCCACTTTGAATCATTTGAATTTCGCATTTCATCAAATCCTTTTTTAATTGCATCTTGATGAGATCCTGAAAAAGCTGTGAAAACCAAGTCTCCTGCATATGGATGACGTGGATGAACCGGAAGTTGATTGCAATATTCCACCTCACGCATTGTCTTATTGATATCAGAAAAATCTAGCTGAGGGTCAATTCCTTGAGTAAATAAATTTAATCCCAAAGTCACAATATCTACATTACCCGTTCTTTCTCCGTTTCCAAAAAGAGTACCTTCAATTCTATCTGCACCTGCCATCAAACCAAGTTCAGCCGCCGCAACTGCTGTTCCTCTATCGTTATGCGGATGAAGACTAAGAATGACATTATCTCTATTCTTTAAATTTTCATTCATCCATTGAATTTGATCGGCATAAATATTTGGCGTGGAGAGTTCCACTGTCGCAGGAAGGTTTATAATTGTTTTGTTTTTGTTACCTTTGTACCAGATATTATTGACTTCATTACAAACCTCGGCAGCGTAGTCTAGTTCTGTTCCAGTAAAGCTTTCTGGACTGTACTCAAATTGCCAATTTGTTTTGTTGTACTCTTCTGAAAGTTTTTGCACAAGTTCAGCTCCTTCCGTAGCAATTTTTGTAATTCCTGATTTATCTTTTTTGAAAACAATTTCTCTTTGGAGAGTTGAAGTAGAGTTATACAGGTGAAAAATTACATTTTTTGCACCTTCCGTAGCCTCAAAGGTTCTTTTTATTAAGTGCTCCCTAGCTTGTGACAAAACTTGGATTTTTACATCGGAAGGAATTAAATTTTCATCTATTAATTTTCTTACGAAGCTGAATTCTGTTTCAGATGCTGATGGAAATCCTATTTCTATTTCCTTAAAACCCAATTCAATCAACATTGAAAAAAATCTAAGTTTTTTTTCTATCCCCATTGGCTCAATAAGAGCTTGATTTCCATCTCGCAAGTCAACGCTACACCAGATGGGGGCATTTGTGATTTGGTTGGCAGGCCAGCTTCTATTTTTAAGTTTAATTTTCTCAAAAGATGAGTACTTGGAAATAGCGCTGTTATCTATTTTCTTCATGGTTATAAATTAACTTAAGTGTGCTTATCATATAAGATATTTACAATGAAATCAGAGGAAAAGCTTTTGAAAGAAATGGGAATTTCTTCTTGGACTTTGAAAAAAAATTTTTTGTTTGACGGCAAACATATCGCCAAAAAAGATATTAAAAATATCTCTACGGAAGATTTAAAATTTTTAAAGTCTTTAAACATTTCACTTAGACAAGAGTTTTCCGAGAATTATCCAGAGCAAATAATTGATTATTTATCTTCAAAGAAAATTGAAATAGATAATTTCGATTTTTTGAAAAATATGTCTGTTAAAGAAAAAAAAGAACTTTTGATTAACATTGAGAAAGATTGAAAAAATAAAAAAACGTTATCTTGAGCAAGTCTTTGGAATAGAACAGCTTTCTAATTCCACTCCTTGGAGCTTCTCCAGCTTTCTTGATTGTATGAGAAAAGATTATGAATTTTACGTATTTCTGGAAAATGAGAAGGTTCAGGGTTTTTTTATAGCTAGTTTTAGTTTACTGGAAGGACACTTATTAAATATTTCTGTCGCGCCTAATATGAAAAGACAAGGAATAGGAAATGAACTTTTAAACAAAGTAGAATCCATTGCCAATAAGTATGGAATTAAAGAAATATTTTTAGAGGTCAGAGAATCAAACAAAGAAGCTATATCTTTTTACAAAGATAATGAATTTTTGGAGATTGGATTAAGAAAAAACTATTACAAACTGTACGATGGGAGAGAGGATGCTCTCATTTTTTCAAAGAAGCTGAGAAATGATTCTTTTTCTTTAAAGCAGATTTTCTATGTCTTGAGCAATATCTTTAGGTTCCGTATTAGGTGAGTAACGCTTAATTACCTCACCATCTTTATTGACTAAAAATTTAGTGAAATTCCATTTTATTGCCTTGCTTCCAAGTAAGCCTTTCTTTTCCGATTTGAGATAATCATACAAAGGATCAGCATTTTTTCCATTGACGTCAATTTTCCCCATGACAGGGAAACTGGTTTGAAAATTTATTGAACAAAATTCTTGGATTTCTTCATTACTTCCAGGCTCTTGATTGCCAAATTGATTACAAGGAAAAGCTAAAACAGAAAAATCTTTTTCTGAGTATTTTTTTTGTAGCTCTTCTAAACCATCATATTGCGGAGTAAATCCACATTTGCTGGCTGTATTAACAATTAGCAGGGTTTTTCCTTTATATTTTTCCAATGATACTGAATTATTTGCATTATCATTCACTGAAAAGTCATATAATGTTTGGCTCATAAAATTCATTTTATCAGAAAAAATATAAATACTTTAATCAACGGGGAGAGCAATCATGAAGTACAAAAAATTAGGTAACACCGACTTAGACGTAAGTCTTATTTGTTTAGGGACAATGACTTGGGGCCAACAAAATACTGAAGAAGAAGGTCATGAGCAAATGAATTATGCTGTTGATAGAGGAGTTAATTTTTTTGATACAGCAGAACTTTATTCAATTCCACCAAAAGCAGAAACACAAGGAAGCACGGAAACAATTATTGGAACTTGGTTTAAGAAAAACAATAATCGTGAAAAAATTATTTTAGCTACGAAAGTTGCTGGTAGAAGTGGCATGGATTGGTTCAGAGGAGGAGAGACTCGACTCGATAAAAAAAATATAGAGGCAGCGATAGAAGGGAGCTTGAAAAGACTGCAAACTGACTATATCGATTTGTATCAACTTCACTGGCCGGATAGACCTTTGCCAATGTTCGGCGGTGGAGCAGGCCTTTACAAACATTATGATATGGAAAGCATCGAAATTTCCGAAACATTGGAAGTGTTAAAGTCTTTAGTAGATTCCGGCAAGGTGAGGTATATCGGTTTATCTAATGAGACCCCTTGGGGACTTTCAGAATTCATCAGAATTGCAGATCAAATGAATTTACCAAGGGTTCAGTCAGTTCAAAATGCTTACAATCTTTTAAATAGGACATACGAATACGGCATGTCTGAATTTTATTTCAGATCTGAAGTAGGCCTATTGGCATACTCTCCGCTTGCTCAAGGATATTTATCTGGAAAATATTTAAATGGCGCAAAACCTGAAGGCTCTAGAACTCAATTGTTTGGTAGAGGTCAAAGATATGAGACAGAATCTGCCGAAAATTCAATTCAAAAGTATGTCGACTATGCAAAAGAAATAAATATGGATCCTTCTGTCATGGCTAACGCTTTTGTTAATTCCAGAGATTTTGTGACATCCAATATCATCGGAGCTACAACAATGGAACAACTAAAATTAGCCATAGATAGCTTTGAAGTTGAACTGAGCGAAGAAAATCTGACCTATTTGGATCAAGTACACGCGGCTTGCCCTAATCCATGTCCTTAATTTGATGAAATGGATATGGAACAAATATCATGATTTGGATGACTCGCAGTTAAGAGATATTTCAGAGCTAAGAAAATCTTTTTTTGAAGCAGACCAAGAAGATCCGGTAAAGGACGAATACGATGAAATTAGTTTTCATCTTCTGGGACAGATAAACGCTGACTTGGTTGCATATGGTAGAGTGACTCCTCCTCACGGTGAATTTATCAATCCTTACCTTAGTAGAATCATCGTTGCCGAAAAATTTAGAAAAAAAGGGTTCGGTAAAGCTTTGGTTAATGAGTTAAGTAAAAAATCAAAAGCTTTGTTTTCCAATAAAATAACAAAAGTATCAAGCTTAGCTTCTACCTTAAGTTTTTATAAAAAACATAATTTCATTGAAGATAAAAAGGTCATTGACGAGGCTGGAGTTGAGCATTTTATTTTATTGAAAAATGATTGATAAAAAATACGTCAACATTGCATTAATCGTTGTTTTTTTTGTTTCCTTATTCATTTCTTTAAATTCAGTTATTTTTGAAACCAATTTTCAACTCAACCAAGCAATTGCCCGCGTTGGCGAAAAAGAAATAAGCCGACAGAGGTTTAAAGAGATAATTAAAGTTTTAGACGATCAAAGCAATTCAGAGTTGACTTTGGAAAAGAAAAATTTGATCCGAGAAAGGCTGATCGATGAGGAGCTTTTAATTCAAAAAGCAATAGAGCTTGATTTGGTAAGAAATGACTCTTTGGTAAAAGGGAATGTAATTCAGACTATGTTTCAATACATTATAAATTCAAGTGAATTAGCAGAACCTTCTGAGACTGAGTTAAGAGATTATTTCAACAAAGAAAAGAATTACTTCTCTACAGGGAAGCGTTACAAAGTTAGGAATTATACTTTTCGTAATTTGAGTGATGCAGAAGTAGCAAGAAAATCACTAACTCAAAACAATTTAGAAAACTTTTTAAAACTTGTAGAAACGGAAAATGCTATTGATTTACCTAATGTCTTCCTCACACCACAAAAAATAAGAGATTATTTAGGACCCAAAGTATTAAAAGAATTGCCAAGTCTTGAAAAAGGAGGCTTTTCTAATGTTTTTGAAATAAACCAAGTACCTAGCATCGTTATTTGTATTGATATTTTGTTGGACAACAATCCAAAATTCGAAGAAATCATTGAACAAATCAAGAATAAATTCCTCAGAGATCGTGAAGACAGTCTTGTCAAAGAGTATATTGAAAACTTAAGAAATTTTTATGAAATTGAAAAATATTCTTTTTAGCTTTCTTCTAATCCTTTTTTTTTCAGGAAATATTTTATCTCACCAAAAAAGTCAGTCTTATACCTCTTGGAAGGGCGAAGTGGCTGGTACGAACTTTATAGTTTCCGTTTCAACAAAAATCAGCAAAGCAGTTTTATTTAATCAATTACAAAATAATGGCTACCGCATAGATCAGCTTGAGGATTATTTTAAAAACAAAATAAACTCTGAAGATTGCTTTTCCCAAAGTCCGCTGATCCAGGACAAGGATGGTAACTTTGTTCAATACCTAGATAAATTTATCTGTTCCAAAGAGGAGCCTAGATTTAATTTCAACTTGTTTTTTGACTTGAATCTTTCCCACTTGGATTTTTCTTCTCAACAAAAGGAAGGTCAACTCTTTCCTGACTTTATTATTTCCTCAGATAATCGTGAGATTTCTATTTTTGATGAGAATCAAAGTGCTGAGCTTAATTTATCCTTCTTTAACTTCCTGTCTTTTGGTTTCAGACACATTTTGAGTGGTTTGGACCATATTGCTTTTTTATTACTCATAATTTTTTTATGTGCAAACTTAAAAACCCTTTTTTTTGCTATTTCAGGTTTTACCTTAGGTCATTCGGCTAGCCTTTTTTCAAGTGTTCAAGGCCTCATTGTATCTTCAACAAGTTTGGTTGAAATTATGATTGGATTTTCTATTTTAGTCTGCTCGATAGAGGTTTTAGGAAAAAAGACCTCTCAGCTCGGCACTTTTTCAAATCTTCTGTTAGTTGCTTGGGCAATTCTTACTTTTGCTATTTATATCTTTTTACCCAAGCAGGCTCTTTTCTTTTTGTCTTTAGGTCTCATGATGTTTTGTTACTTGAGATTATCTGAAAACTATCAAAGTAGTTTGAACCTTATTTTTATAACGATCGTGTTTGGGTTTATCCACGGCTTGGGTTTTGCAGGTGCAATCAATGAGATTTATTTACCTAAAGAAGACATGTTAAAAATCCTTCTCGCTTTCAACTTAGGCATTGAAATTGGTCAAATATTAATTTTTGGTGTTTTTGCTTTATTTACCTACCTTTTAAAATTTTATAATTTGGAAAAGTTTAGAAACTTTGCCACCTTAGCTATTTCGGCTTCAATATTTGGCTATAGCTTAAATCTCATAATCGAGAGATCTTTTTTAGTTTTTTAGATGATTCTTATGTCTTTTGCTTGAGGTCCTTTAAGGCCATTAGTTACAACGTAACTCACTCTGGTACTTTCCTTGAGAAGCTTTCTATCTTTGATTTCCACTGAGGCGAAGTGAATAAATAAATCTCCGCCTTTGTCTCTTTCTACAAATCCATAGCCTTTGCTTGGATCAAACCACTTGATTTGACCTTTTTCTCTTCTAATCCTTCTCTTTATTTGTTTTCCATAAACAATAATCATGCTCGAAGTATAAATACCAAGAAAAAAGAAGAGAGTTAAAAATACAAGATTTCCTTGAAAAGCTTGGCTAAAAGATTGATTTTCAACGAACCAAAAGTAAGCAAAAGCAAATAAAAAAGAAACCAACAAAGATGAAGTCGCTCCTCTTAACCACATAAGGATATTATATCGTTAATGTTATAAAGCTAAAAACTACTTTAATTTTTCAAGAGTTTTAATGTGTTTTTCAGAAGTAACAATTTTTTTAGAAATTTCTTTTAAATTTCGTTTTCTTTCTAGAATCAGTGCTTTTGGAGCATTCAAAAGAAATTTTTTATTATCGAGTTGATTTTTCAGGCCTTGAAAAGATTTGTTAAATTTTTCTAGGTTTTTGTGATTCCTTGCAATTTCAGACTGAGGGTCAATAAGACCTTGTAGTGGAATATGAATTTTCGTGCCATCAACAAGAGAAATTGCTGAAGGAGGGATGTTTTTGCTTAAAAACTTAATCTTTTTAACTCTTGTTAAGTTAAGCAAGTAGTTTTTATTTTGCTCCAGTAATTTTTTAATGTTTTTATTTTTTTCGACAATGATGGTGATATCTTTCTTAGGAGAGATAAGCATTTCAGATCTTATGTTTCTAATGCCTGAGATTACTGATCTCAAAGATTCAATATTCTTAAGATTAGAGGTTCCTATATATTTTGTCGGAAGTTTTGCAATCATAATGCTCTTTTCCTTTGCATTGAATGTTTCTTTGAAGGATTGCCAAATTTCTTCTGTAATGAAAGGCATCATGGGATGGGCTAATTTGAGTGTCTTTTCAAAAATATCTAATAAGGAATTTTTTATTTGGGCTTTCTCGGCATTAGTAATATCTTGGTCATTAAGTCTAATTTTGCAAAACTCAATGTACCAATCGCATAACTTTTCCCAAATGAATTCGTAGAGAACTTGTGTAGCCAAGTCGAATCTAGAGTTGTCGATATGATCAACATAACTTTCTAAACTCTTGTTGAATTCAGATCTTATCCATTTATCGATTGGGTCATCACTTAGTTTCTTTGATTTTTCATATCCTTTGCATTGAAGCTTGATAAATCTTGAGGCATTCCATAACTTGTTACAGAAGTTTCTGTAGCCTTCAACTCGTTTGACATCAAAGTTTATGTCTCTACTTCCCGATGCCAGAGATGCAAAAGTAAGCCTAAGAGCATCTGTTCCAAAAGAAGGTATTCCAGAGGGAAACTCTTTTTTTGTTGCTCTCTCAATTTTGTCTTTCAAACTTGGCACAATTAAGTTTTCAGTTCTTTTTGCTATTAAAGTTTTCAGAGGGATTCCATCAATTACATCAATTGGATCAATTATGTTTCCTTTTGACTTAGACATTTTTTGACCATCTGAATCTCTTACCAGTCCGTGAATAAAAACCTTTTTAAAAGGAGGCTCTTTTAGAAATTTTTGCGAAATCATGATCATTCTGGCTACCCAGAAGAATATGATGTCAAATCCCGTAACCAAAATGGAAGTGGGGTGGAATTTTGCAAGTTGTTTGGTTTTTTTTGGCCAACCTAAGGTCGCAAAAGTCCACAATTGCGAGGAAAACCACGTATCCAATACATCCTCATCTCTTATTAAGATTCCAGAAACTTTGTTTTTCTTTCTTACTTCTGCTTCGGACTTTCCAACATAAACTTTTTTATTCTCATCGTACCAAGCCGGAATTCTATGTCCCCACCACAATTGACGACTGATACACCAATCTTCAATATCCTTCATCCAATTAAAGAAAGTTTTTTCCCAGTTTTTTGGTACGAATTGAACTTTTCCGTTTCTAACTAATTTCGAAGCCTCTTGAGCCAGATCTTTTGTTTTCAAATACCATTGTTCTGTTAAATAGGGTTCTAAAATTTCTCCTGTTCTTTCGCCACGAGGAATAGCTAGTTTGTGCTTTTCACTGCCCACAAGTAAATTTGCTTGATCTAAATCTTCGATGATAATTTTCCTTGCCTCAAGCATTTTTAAATTCTGAAATTTCTTAGGTACGTTTTCGTTCAAAGTTCCGTCTTTATTTAAAATATTTAGAAACTCGAGTTTATGACGTTTGCCAATTTCAAAATCATTGAAGTCATGAGCTGGAGTTACTTTCAGACAACCCGTACCAAACGACATATCTACATAGTCATCAGCAATTACAGGTATCTCTCTATCCGTTAGCGGCAATTTAACTGTTTTACCGATAAGTTTTTTATACCTTTTATCTTTGGGATTTACGGCAACAGCCATATCTCCTAATAAAGTTTCTGGCCTGGTGGTTGCTACCGTTAAGTGACCTTTATCGTGTTCATACTTGATGTTCCAGATGAAAGAACTTTCTTCTTCATTGGAAACTTCAAGATCTGATAGTGCTGTTTGCAGAGAGGGATCCCAATTAACGAGTCTATAACCTTTATAAATCAGACCCTCATCGTAAAGCTTACAGAATACTTCCGATACTGCATTGCTGAATTCAGCATCCATAGTAAATTTTTCAGTAGACCAATCCACTGAGGAACCAAGTCTTCTAAGTTGCTTGGTAATGGTATTGCCAGAATACTTTTTCCATTTCCAAATTTCTTTCTCAAACTTACTTCTGCCAAGAGATTCTCTTGTCTTGCCTTCACCTTCAAGTTTTCTTTCAACAACTAACTGTGTTGCGATGCCTGCATGGTCCGTACCGACTTGCCATAAGACGTCATACTGCTGCATCCTTTTTAACCGCGTCATAATATCCATTAAGGTATTTTGGAACCCATGACCCATATGCAGGCTACCCGTAACGTTGGGCGGCGGAATCATAATAGAAAAAGTTTTTTTTGATTTATAGGTGGGTTTAAAAAAACCAGATTTTTCCCAAAACCTATACCATTTTTTTTCTAAACTTTTTGGGTTGTAAGTCTTTTTCACTTTTAGTTAATGTAAGTGGGATCCAATCCATCAATTTTACATTGTTTGAAGCTCTCTCTTGCCTGATTTTGCAAAGAAGCATTATCTTTAATGACAATTTGAAACACAGTATCGTAGTCTTGGTAGTCTGGAGGCAGCTTTGGATTTAGATTAATCAAAGTTGAAAAATCATTTTTTACCTTTATACCTGGATAAGATATTTCAAGAGGACAAGAGGGTATTTTTGCATCGTTAGAAATCTTATGAGCTAAAAAAACCTCATTAAGGTCATCCCAAAGCTTCTGATCGAGTTCATTAGCTTGAGTAGCATCATTACACCTCAGGTTAATTTTATTCTGAGGAGATGACCCAAGTTCTAAAAATTTTTCTTCAACAAACTTGAGTAAGAAACTTATGGCTTCTTTTTCATCTTCTCCAGCAGAAATAAAACTTATTTCTTGGGTCATGCACTGAGTAAATATTCAGACAAGAGAGGGACAGGTCTTCCTGAAGATACCTTTTGTCCTCCAATTCCGTATGCCGTTCCCGCAATATCTAAATGTGCCCACTTGTACTTTTCGGTGAATCTTGAAAGAAAACAAGCAGCTGTTATTGTGCCGGCAGAACCACCTATGTTTGCGATATCGGCATACCTGCTTTTTAAACCACCTTGGTACTCATCCCATAGAGGCAATTGCCAAGCTTTATCACCACTTGTAATTCCCGAGCTAAGAATCTTATCAGCCAATTTTTGATCATTTGACATAACGCCTGTAGCTTCATGCCCAAGCGCTACGATCACTGCACCCGTTAGGGTAGCGATATCAATAACACTTGCTGGCTTAAATCTTTCTACATAAGTAAGTGCATCACACAATACCAATCTACCTTCAGCATCCGTATTAAGTATTTCTACGGTTTGGCCTGACATAGTGCTGACAACATCGCCTGGTTTTGTGGCAGTGCCACTTGGCATATTTTCGGCTGAAGCAATTACGCCAATAATATTTTTCTTAGGTTTTAATTCAGCAATCGCTCTCATCGTACCTAATACACTAGCTGCTCCAGACATATCATATTTCATTTCGTCCATAGCACGAGAAGGTTTAATGCTTATCCCTCCGGTATCAAAGGTAATTCCTTTTCCAACAATGATATGCGGTTGTTCATCCTTTTTACCCCCGGCATAGTTCATGATAATGAGCTTCGATTCTTGTACGCTACCGTTGCCAACAGATAAGAGGCAGTCCATACCTAATTTTTTCATTTCTTTTTCACCGAGAACCTTGGTTTTTACTGCAGAAAAAGTTCTTGATAAGGCGCGCGCCTGATTTGCAAGATGCGTAGGGGTGCAAATGTTTGCAGGGGTATTTGCAAGCTCTTTGCTGAAATTACTTCCTGCACCAATGATTTGACCTTTTTTAAGAGCTGCAGACAGACCTACTTTTTTTGAATCCATAAATATTTCTACTTTTTTTAAGACATTTTTAGGTTGATTCTTTTTGCCTTTAAAAAAGTATTGATAGCTTGATGCTTCCAGATGTCTGCCCAATACCTCAACCGTCCAACTGGTATCTCTATTTTCTATCGAAACTTCAGGAATGATTATTTTTACCGAAGCAGATTTCGATGCCAATGCAGCGCTTGAAATTGATTGGCAAATTTTGAAATAGTCTACTTCTGAAATCTTTTTATTTTTTTTGCCTGTTCCAACAAAATAAGATTTTTCAGCTTTAACCCCACTAATGGCAGGTAAATAAACGCTATTTCCAATTTTTCCGGTAATCTCTTCTCTGGAAATAAGTTTTTTTATTGTGCCATTGCTAACTTCATTGATTACTTTTAAATTGCCATCAAGAGTTTTGGCTTCGCTAACACCTATAATTAAAGTTTGAAATTTGTCTTTTTTGAAATTTAACTTTTTATTTGACGATATTGATTGATTTAATAATTTCTTCATTTCTTCTCCATACAAAAATTACTGTTAAACATGTGGGATAATACCCTAAGAATATAATAGCAATGCCAAGAATTATTACATTATATTTAATAGGACAAGTAACTAAGATTAGTTTTTTAACTTTAATTGTTTTATTTAGCGTTTTTTTTCTAAACGAGTTTACGGTCTATCTTGAAAAAGTCTCAAGCGGTGAGCTTTATCCTGAACTCCTGATACTGGTTTCGATTTACAGCATGTCTGAAATTGTTGAGGTCGTGCTCCCGCTGAGTGTTTTTATCGGGACCATTATTGCCATTTATCGCCTTGATCAGAACAATGAATTATTGGCTTTTTCTAAAATGGGCCTTGGAAAGCGAAAGGTCGTTTTAGTTTCCTGTATTCCAGCTATATTTTTTGCGCTTTTTGTTGCTTTGGTTTCCTTTTACCTCACTCCACTTTCAAACAACAAACTTGCGTTTTTAAACGATGTTGAAAGATTTTCAGATAGATTTAAATTAATGGGAGCAGAAAAGATCAATGTCCTTGATGATCTGAATGCAATTTTTTATGCAAAGGAGGCTTCAGATAGGGGCTTCCAAGATGTCTTTTCGAGTTTTGAAACCAACGAATCGGAATTTGTTTTGACTGCTGATGAATTAATTTCAAAACCCTTAAATGAAAAAGAAAACCAGATATCTTTTGAGTCTGGTAAATTTTCCATTTTATCTGAAGCCATGCCACTGGATTTTAGCTTTGACGAATTCTTTTTAATTCTGCCAAAAAAGCCAATACTCAATATTGAGGATTTAAAAAGAAAATATTTTCACGAATTATTGTTTACTAAAGATTCAGAGCGAATTGAATTACTAAAACGCTCTTCCATGCCTTTAATCATTATCATTTCAGCTTTGATAGCAGCATCTTTAACCATGAGATTGAAAGAGTCGGGGCGTTTTTATATTTTTCTTTCTGGTCTAATTATATTTATGTCTTATTATGGACTATCGCTTTCTCAGGAAGTCTTTAGTAATTTTTCTCTAAATTCAACGATGGTCTTTTTTAGCATTCACGGTATTTATTTGATTGCAGCCATTATGTTAGCACTGGATCAGAGTTATCAAAATTTTAGTTTTAATTTTGGCGGCTTAAAATATTCAAGAAACTTCATGATCAACCTCTTTGTTCTATTTTTAATTGCCACTGTATTTTCTTATTTGGTTTTTTATGTCTTCTTATAGTCTTATTTTTGGTGATACTTTAGACAATCTTTTTACACGGTATGCCTGGCGCTTTCTAATTCTTACTGTTGGGGTATTTTTTTTACTGGATTTGGTTCTCTCGTTTCTGAATGAATTTGAAGATTTAAGTGAATTTTATTCATTTGATAAGATTCTACTCTTTTTGGCATTTACGTCAGTTGATGCAGTTTTTGATATTTTTCCTTTAAGCGCAATTGTTTCGACAATTATGTGTATGGGTGCAATTTCAGATTCAGGAGAATTGATAGCAGCAAGGGTATCTGGAAAAAAATTATCCAGAATTGTCTTTGCGGTTCTAAAGCCAGTAATTTTTGGAATCACAATAATGCTCGTTTCATGGCAATTTTTTATTCCTAATCTTCAAGAGGCTGCCAATAAATTGAAATTCGAACCCGCATCTAATGTCTCTGAACAAAAAGAACAGTGGGTGTTTAAAAACGATCGGTTTTCAAAAGTAACAGATCGGGGTGTCAGCAAAGAAGTAAAAATTTACGATCTCGATGAAAAAGGAAACGTCGATAGCATTGTCATCGCTGAAGATTTTGAAATTACTGAAAACGAGTGGGTTATTAAAGAGGTAAGTGATTACAAGGAAAATATTGGTAAGTCAGATTTTGTCTGGGAAAATGCCCCAAAGTTGGCTATGAATTATTCCATGAAAGGTCTAAAACACATGTCCTTGACGGATAACTATTATTACTGGCAATCCATCAACGAAGCCGCTGACCGAAACAAAGTGGGTTACCAATTTTGGAAGAAAATGCTTGAACCCATTTCTTTGATCTGTCTTATTATTTTTGCTTTAGCCATTTCTCTGAGAGCCGTGGGTAGGAACAAAAGTGTCGATCGCTTCGTCTTAGGAATTTTAATTGCCTTTGGCTTTAACCTTTTAATTAAAATCTTCGGCAATATTTCTTTGATTCTCGGTTGGAGTGCTTTTTGGGGAATTCTGCTGTCTTCTTTGCTTCTGCTTTACTTCGGCATAAGAATCATTCGACGCGTTTAGACTTTTACCAAAAACGTTTTTGATAAAATATCGTTTAAAGTTTTTTTATCCTTACGAAATAACATCGGTAGATAATTCAAGCCAAATAATAAAGTGAAGATCAATCCCAGTAGACATCGATAAACCATTCTCCCAAAACTTACGTCAAGAGAGTCTTCTTGAGCCAAGCGAACTTTCCAAACTTGCATGCCTAAGGTTTGACCTTTATTTTTTTTCCAAAAATAACAGTAAAAACCAACACCCAAAGCTAAAAAAACTAAATACATCAAAGGGCTTTCCACTTCGGTATTGAATGCATAAGTAATGAGCAGGGTGAGACCCACACAAAGGGCAATGATTAAAATCAAATCATAAAAAAGAGCAACCATTCTCCTGAAGAAGCCTGCTGGTTTATAATTTAAAGTAGAATTCATATTATGTCTGAACAAGAAGCTAATCTATCACAAAGCAATTTCTTCGGTCATCCCATTGGCTTAAGAACCTTATTCTTTACTGAGCTCTGGGAGCGAATGTCTTATTACGGCATGCGTGGCTTGCTGGTTCTTTACATGACCATTGGTGTGGTTGGCAATCCAGGACTGGGTTGGTCAAACGTAGAAGCCAATGCCATTTATGGCATTTATGCTGGGATGGTTTATTTCTTAGCTTTGCCAGGTGGTTGGCTTGCAGATAATTTATTGGGTTATCAAAAGGCCGTGCTTTATGGTGCGCTCATTATCATGTTGGGACACTTTACCTTGGCCATTCCTTTGGAAGAGACTTTTATCTTGGGCTTGGCGTTTGTTGCGATTGGTACCGGTCTTCTAAAACCCAACATCTCTTCCATCGTGGGTCAACTTTATGCGGATCAAGACGAACGCAGAGATTCAGGGTTCACCATTTTTTACATGTCGATCAATATTGGGAGCATGCTGGGCTTTGCTGTTTGCGGTTACTTAGGCGAGCGTATCGGTTGGCATTGGGGTTTTGGTGCTGCAGGCATAGGTATGCTTTTTGGGGTTATTCAATTTGTTTATTTTCGAAGTCAGCTTGGAACTGCTGGCTTAAATCCAAATGAGATGGCAGAAGGGCGCAGAAGCACTTTGAGACTTTGGACCATCATTACGGTTATATTTTTTGCAGCAGTGGTCATCTCAGGAGTCCTTGGGCTTTGGAGCATTGATCCAGTATTCTTTGCCGAACGTTTTCGTGACTTTTTGGTAGTGATCTCATTTATCTATTTTGGTTACTTGTTCTTCTTTGCAGGTCTTACTAGCTTTGAGAAGAAAAACGTTTTGATGCTTTTACTTTTATTTGTGGGAGCGGCTGCTTTTTGGTCAGGCTTTGATCAGTCGGCAGGTTCGTTATCCATCTTTACCAGAGATTATGTCAATCTTACTTTTGGTTCTTTTCAAGCGCCTGTCAGTTGGACGCAATTCTTAAACCCACTTTTTGTGGTGATGTTTGCACCGTTCTTTGCTTATCTTTGGGTCTTTTTGGGGAAAAGAAATTTAAATCCCAATACGCCTATTAAATTTGCCATTGGGTTAATTTTCATGGGTCTAGGCTTTATTGTAATGCTCTACGCTGTGCAATACGCTATGGTTGAAGCGCCTGTAGGAGTTCAATGGTTGCTTTTGACTTATCTCTTACACACCTTTGGTGAATTGGCTTTATCGCCAGTTGGTTTATCTGCTTTTTCAAGATATTCGCCGAAAAAATATCTTGGCCAAATGATGGGTTTGTGGTTTTTGGCTTCCTCTCTTGGAGGAGTCCTTGCCGGACTGTTTGGTGGGGAAGCAACCGAATCCGGTTTGAGTAGTATGACACCAATATTTTCTGAACTGATTTATTATTATTTAATCATAGCAGCAGTCTTAATAGTTCTTTCTTTTTTTATAAAAGGATCTTTAAAAGAGAGGTAAAAATAGATTTTTAAAAAAATATTTCTATAAGAAATGTTGCAAGAAAATAAACAATTCCCAAGGCAATTATTCCTGCTAAAAATTCCCAAAATGCACCGCTAAGATTAGTACCTCCGCAAGTGGGACAGGTTCCAACATAATCTGCAATTGTTGCCCCACATGCGTCGCATTTTTTAGTAGCCATTAATGTAAAATTAATCTCTAATAGAGTATATATTTTTTTGGGAGGAAAATATGATCAGTTTCATAGTTTACGTTTTTTGGTTACTAGTTTTCCTTGCTTCAGTTTTTTTTCTTGCAGTATCACTTTGGGATAACAGCGAAGACAATAAAGACCCTGAAAGTTTTGAAAAAAAGAAGATAATTTATGGCTTAACCTCTATAGGACATTTAAATTCTTGGCAGACTGTGGGTACAAGCTTAGGATGTTTTTTAGCTGCTCTTTTATCTGCATGGTTCATTGATATTTTTTACCTTTTTCTTTGGATAAGTTTATTTGCAGTCGGTTTTGCAGTCTTTGGTATTCTTAGTGCATTAGGCTCAGATGAAGAAGATTTTTCTTCATCGATTATGAGAAACCTTAAAGAGTTTAATTTAGATAAAGCTTTAATTTACTTACCAACTTATGCTCTAGTCACTTCGTTTGTTTTAATTTTTGCAATTAACGGAGGTGGCATGGCAGAGTGGGATGATGCTTCCACAAGTAAATCATCAGCTTCTTCTAGCAGTTCAAGTTCATCTGGCGGATCAAAAGATCGATATTCAATAGGTTCTGATGGACACCCTTTGAAAAATGGAGAGCACTATGCATTTTCTTCAGGATATATTGCAGGGGAGATATTTAATATTACAATTGCTCAAGGAGGAGGCATACAAAGTGCTAATTCCCGATGCTATAAAGCTATGACATCTAGGGCTGCAAGTGGTGGCGATGATTATCATTTATGTGACCGGATGGTAGATTCAGCTTCTAATTCTTCCTATTTCCAGTCTATGAGGAATAACAAAACTTATAAATAGAATATATAGGTTTTAATCAGAAGTGCCTTTTGGTGCTTTTGGAGTATTGAGAAAAGTTATCGCCCAATGCAAAAGAATTACGGCAGTCAAATCTCCGGTTGTATCCAACATTCTGCTAAAGCCCATGCCGCCAAGAAAAGTAAAAATACAGGCATTGAGTTTCCAGCGTAAAGTGAAATAGTGAATGGCTGCAAAAAGAACATTGCTAATGAGAGCTCCAATCCAAAAGAAGCTGATACCTGTAACATCCGAAGTAATTAAAAGAGGTAGAGAAAGTCTGAAAGCAATTTCTTCAACTACAGAAATCAAGAAAAGATAGCCAACCCAGATTAATTGACGAAAATCAATTTCTCTTTTTGTATATTTAAGAAACCCAAAGATAAAACTAGCAACTATCAAACTCCAAAGAAGATATTTCAGAGGATTTCTGAATAAATTATCCAGTGAAGATAATAGAGCGGTTTGAATGGATGGCAGCAAAAGACAAATAATCGCTATTGAAGTCATCGTTAGACCATGTCTGGCAAGGACTTGACGAAATTTAGAGATGTAATTCTTTTGGGTTAAGGCTGCTCTTTGTAGTCGACCAGCAGGAATTGGATTAGAAGCTTCCTTCATTGATGACTATACGATTAAGTTAATCGTTGGAATGCAATTCTTCGTTGAGTTCTATGACTTTTTTATTCGGGCGACACTGAATGGAACCCGTTAAAGAATTTCTGATAAATAAAAGATCGGATTTCGAAGCAAGCTCAGACGCTTTAAGGGTTTCAGAAATCTCACCTTTGTCATCGATAACCTCCACTTTGGAAGAAGCTGTTAGATAAAGTCCAGCCTCAACTGTGCATCGGTCTCCTAATGGAATGCCTAAACCGGAATTGGCGCCAAGCAGACAATTTTTCCCAAGAGAAATTCGAACATCGTTACCACCGGATAAAGTTCCCATGGTGGAAGCGCCACCGCCAATATCGGTTTTATCGCCAATGACAACTCCTTGGGAAATTCTGCCTTCGATCATTGCTTCGCCTAAAGAACCGGCATTAAAGTTCACAAAGCCCTCGTGCATGATAGTTGTTCCGGATCCCAGATAAGCTCCCAATCTCACACGGTTGGCATCGGCAATTCGGACATCGGATAAAGTTACGTAATCGGTCATGCGTGGAAATTTATCAATGCTGTGGACCAAGATATGTCGGTTCTCTTTTCTTGCCTCAAGTTGCGCTTTTTTGAAATCGGCAATTGAGAAAGGACCTTCAGAGGTCCAAACGACATTTTGTAAAATTCCAAAAATACCATCTAAATTAATTTCGTTTGGTTTGACCAAGCGATAAGAAAGCAAATGCAGTTTTAAATAGGCTTCTGGTACTGAAGTAGGGGCTTTGTCATCACTGACAGATACTTTTTCAAAAATAGCATCGGATGACTCAAGATCTTCAGCGGAAATATTCTCCTCGGCGAAAAACATTTCAATCCACTCACCGTCGCTGTTTTTTGTGCCAATTCCTAAGCCAGTCCAATTACTCATTATCTAAAACCTTTTTTATGCTTGTTAATGCTTTTGTTGTTGATTCTATATCATGCACTAAAGCAATTCTTAAATATTGCTCTGCAGGATTTTGCCCATTGTCTTCAGCGCCTAAATATTTACCTGGTAATACTATGACTTGCTCTTCGTCGTAAAGTTTTTTGGTAAAAGCTTCGGTATCCTTTACTCTCAGCCAAAGATAGAAAGCTCCATCTGGGGTTAAAGAGTCTTTGGCTAAAATTTCTTCAGCCAATTTAAATTTTTCTGCATAGGCGGCTCGATTGTCTTCAACAGTTTTGTCGTCTGCCCATGCCAAAGTACTCGCATTTTGAATGGGCAAGGGGACGCTGACACCATGAAACATGCGATATTTTGAGAAGGCGGCAATGATACTGGCGTCTCCAGTAGCACAACCGGATCTAAAGCCTGGTAAGTTGGAACGCTTTGAGAGACTGTGCAATGCTAAAACATTCTCCAAGCTACCATTTACTTCCATGGCAGCTTCCAAAAGGGAAGTGGGTTTTTCACCAAAATAGATATCTATGTAGCATTCATCGCTTAAAACTTTAAAACCAAATTCTTTGGAGAGCCTTACCACTTTGCAAAGTTCAGTTTTACTCATTACTTTGCCGGTAGGATTGGAAGGCGAGCAAAGAACAAGCAGCTGACATTTCTCCCAAACTTCTTGCGCGACATTTTCCAAATCCATTTGGAAATTATTTTCTTCAGAGCAATTTAAAAAATGAGGTTTGGCGCCTGCAAACAATGTCGCGCCACCGTAAATTTGATAATAAGGGTTCGGCATACAAACATAAGGTTTCTCACTAACTGCTTCTCTATTGACCATGGTTTGAATGGCAGAGAAGGTTCCTTCTCTGGTCCCGCCAACCAAAAAGATTTCTTCATCTTTAACAGCTTTAAGATTGAAATTATTGGCTAGATAATTTTGGTAGCTTTTTTTCAGTTCAGGCACCATCGCCATCGGAGGGTAGTGACTGAATAATTCTTTGTTCTGATTGATGGCGTCTAAAATTTTTGGACTAGCCGGATGCTTTGGCTCGCCAATGGATAAATTGATTTCTGCTGGAGATTTTTTTGGGTTAACGAGTTTTCTCAATCTTTCAAAGGGATAAGATTGAATCTCAGCAATTAAATTATTCATAGACTAAAAACTTTCTTCACTTCTTTGGGTAAGAACTTCAAAGCCGTCTTGAGTCACTAGGATGGTGTGTTCCCATTGGGCAGATAATCTGCCATCTGTAGTCTCGACCGTCCAACCATCGGTTTTGGACAGTTTGGTTTTGTAAGTACCCAAATTGATCATGGGCTCGATGGTAAAGCACATGCCTTCTTGTAAGGACATGCCGGTATTGGGTTGACCATAATGCAAAACTTGCGGATCTTCATGAAAGACTTTGCCAATGCCATGTCCGCAGTATTCTCTTACAACTGAATAATGATTGCCCTCGGCATGGACTTGAATGGCATGACCAATGTCACCCAATCTAGCTCCAGGTTTAACTTGCTCAATACCGCGATAAAGGCATTCTTGAGTAATATCAACCAGGCGTTGTGCATGCGGTTGGGCTTTGCCAACCATAAACATTTTGCTGGTATCGCCGTGGTAGCCATCTTTGATGACGGTGACATCGATATTTATGATGTCATTGCTTTTTAGAATTCTATTTTCAGTGGGAATGCCATGACAAACCACTTGATTGATCGAGGTGCAAATCGATTTTGGAAAACCTTTGTAGTTCAAAGGCGCTGGAATGCAACCGATTTCATCCACGATGTAGTCGTGACAAATTTTGTCCAGTTCACCGGTGGAAATTCCCGGCTTTACATGCTCACCGATCATCTCCAAAGTCTGAGCAGCAAGCTTACCTGCGACTCTCATCCCTTTTATATCATCCGAATTTTTAATCATAAGTTAAATTTTTAATGGACTTTACAGAGTTATTTCATTAGAGTCACATTCTAATGCAAACGGCATTAGATTTTAAAACGCGATCCATAGTTTCTACTTTGTTCGCGTTTTTTTTTACCCATTTGAAGCAGGTGTTTCTTGAGAGCTAAACCTGCTCAGCTCATCTTAAAATCGGGTGAAATCTTCGATGGCGAAGCTTTTGGCTACACCAAAGAAAAAGTAGGCGAGCTGGTTTTCAATACTTCAATGACCGGTTACCAAGAAATCATCACCGATTTGTCTTATACCGATCAACTCATTTGCTTTACTTATCCGCATATTGGAAACGTTGGGACCAATATCGATGATCATGAATCTGTCGTTGGCGGTGCGAGTGGTGTGGTGATCAGAGACCTAACGCGAGTTGAGAGCAATTGGAGAAATGAACTTTCTTTGGCTGATTTTTTAAAGGCCAATAAAGTGCCAGGCATAAAAAACATCGATACTAGAAAGTTAACCAGAGTTTTAAGAAACAAAGGTTCTCAACCGGCCTTTATTTCGTATAAGAAAAAGACCAAAAAAGATATTGAAAAATTGTTCGAAAGATTCGGCAGCTTAAAAGGCAAAGATTTAGCCTCCAAAGTAACGACTGCAAGATCTTACTTATGGAAAAAGCCAAGTTATGGCACAAAAAAACCCAAACTCAAATACAAAATCATTGCACTTGATTTTGGCGTCAAACACAACATCCTTCGTTTGTTAGTGGATCGCGAATGTGAGGTAGAGGTTATGCCTGCCAATACCGACTTTGAAATCATTCTTGGAAAAAAACCAGATGGTGTATTTTTATCCAATGGGCCGGGAGACCCTGAACCATGTCATCAACCAATAGAAACTATTTCAAGATTGATAAGAGAAACAAAAATACCTTTGTTTGGTATTTGTTTGGGTCACCAACTTTTAGGTTTGGCGTTAGGCATGAAAACTGAAAAAATGAAATTCGGCCACCATGGCGCCAATCATCCTGTAAAAAATCTCATCACCAACGAAGTGGCAATAACCAGCCAAAACCATGGCTTTACGATTTCGGAAAAGTCCTTATCAAAAGATATTTCTATTACACATCGATCTTTGTTCGATGGCTCCATCCAAGGAATTTCTTTTCAAAAAAATCGCGTGTTTGGTTTTCAAGGTCATCCAGAAGCAAGTCCAGGACCGCAAGAGTTACAATCACTCTTTGACACTTTCATCACTCAGGTAAATAAATATGCCAAAAAGAACTGATATTAAATCTGTTCTGATCATTGGCGCAGGGCCAATCATCATTGGTCAAGCTTGTGAATTTGATTATTCTGGAGTTCAAGCTTGTAAAGCTTTAAGGGAAGAGGGTTACAAGGTCATCTTGGTTAATTCCAATCCAGCTACAATTATGACAGATCCCGGCTTGGCAGATGCCACCTACATTGAACCCATTACATGGCAATCTTTGGAAAAGATTATCAAGATCGAAAAACCTGATGCCATTTTGCCGACCATGGGTGGGCAAACAGGGCTAAACGTAGCTCTGGATTTAAATAAAAAAGGAATTCTTAAAAAATACAATATTGAATTGATTGGTGCTACCAAAGAAGCGATCGATAAAGCCGAAGATCGAGAACTCTTTGCTGCAGCAATGGGAAAAATTGGCCTTAAAGTACCCTTGGCAAAACTCGCACATAATATTGAAGAGTGTTGGGAAGTACAAAAATTAGTTGGTTACCCGTGCATCATTAGACCTAACTTTACTCTGGGTGGTTCTGGCGGAGGAATTGCGTACAACAGCGATGAGTTTGAAGAGATTTGTCACAGAGGCTTGGATTTATCACCAACTTCCGAACTTTATATTGATAAATATCTTGCAGGCTGGAAAGAGTATGAGATGGAAGTTGTTAGAGATAAAGCCGATAACTGCATTATTATTTGTTCTATTGAAAATTTTGACCCTATGGGAGTTCATACTGGAGATTCGATTACAGTAGCTCCAGCACAAACATTGACCGATAAGGAATACCAAATGATGCGAAATGCCTCAATGGCTATTCTGCGAGAAATCGGAGTAGAAACCGGCGGATCCAATGTCCAGTTTGCCATCAACCCAGATGATGGAGAGATGGTCGTTATTGAAATGAATCCAAGAGTTTCCAGATCGTCTGCTTTGGCATCCAAGGCAACAGGTTTTCCGATCGCCAAGATAGCGGCAAAACTTGCCGTTGGTTTCACTTTGGATGAATTGCAAAACGATATTAGTAAAGATTCCATTCCTGCCTCTTTTGAGCCAACGATTGATTATGTAGTCACAAAAATTCCAAGATTTAACTTTGAAAAATTCGCGGGCGCCAATCCTACTTTGACTTCACAAATGAAATCGGTTGGAGAGGTTATGGCTATTGGTTCCAACTTTAAAGAATCATTACAAAAAGCCATGCGTGGTTTGGAAATTGGCTCTTCAGGTTTCGAATCGCCTGAACAAGCTAAAAATGTTTCCGCTATCAAACCAAGACTAATTACCCCTACCCCTGAGAGACTTTGGTTTATTGGAGAGGCTTTTAGAAAAGGTATGGATATCAATGAAATCCAAGCTTTTACCGGTATTGATCTTTGGTTTCTAAAAGAAGTCCAAGAAATCATTAATTATGAAAAAATTATCAAATCCAAAAAATTTCTCTCTTCCCGAGATTTATTCCTCGAAGCCAAAAAAATTGGCTTCTCAGATAAAAGAATTGCGGAGTTAATCAGTAAGTCTGAAAAAGACATTCGAGCAAAAAGAAGAAGATTAAAAATCAAACCGGTCTTCAAAAGAGTAGATACCTGCGCTGCTGAGTTTGAAACCTCAACGGCATATATGTATTCAACTTATCAAGATGAATGTGAATCCAATCCTACTAAGAAGAAAAAAATCATGGTTCTTGGGGGCGGGCCCAACAGAATTGGTCAAGGAATTGAATTTGATTATTGTTGTGTGCACGCTGCTCAAGTTTTAAAAGAGGAGGGTTTCGAAACCATCATGGTGAATTGCAATCCGGAGACGGTATCTACTGATTACGATACCTCCGATAGGCTTTATTTTGAGCCAATTACTTTAGAGGACGTCTTAGAAATTTACGAAGTGGAAAAACCAAAAGGTCTGATCATTCAATACGGCGGACAAACGCCACTCAAACTTGCCAAAGATTTAGAAAAAAACGGCGTTCCAATTTTGGGCACTTCACCTGATCAAATCGATTTGTCTGAGGATCGTTCTAGATTTCAAAAATTTGTAAAGAAAAACAAACTGCTTCAGCCAGCCAATGGTATGGCATCCAATAATACCCAAGCGATTAAAATTGCCAATCGAATTGGCTATCCAGTCGTCGTAAGACCTTCTTATGTTTTAGGCGGACGAGCCATGGAAATTGTCTACGATGATGAGGATCTAAAAAAATACTTAACCGAAGCTTTGGACGTAGATACAAAAAATCCGGTTTTAATTGATAAGTTCTTGGACTTAGCGATTGAGTTTGATGTCGAAGCAATAAGCGACGGCAAAAACCATATCATTTGCGGCGTACTTCAACATATCGAGCAGGCAGGAGTCCACTCAGGAGACTCAGCTTGTTCTATTCCCCCTTACAGCATTGATAAAAAATTGCTTGAAGAAATTGAAGCTACTGCAATCAAAGTCATTAAGAATATGAAAATTTCTGGTTTGGTCAATATCCAACTGGCCTATGCAAATAAAGAATTATATCTATTGGAAGTCAATCCTAGAGCTTCTCGAACCATTCCTTTTGTTTCAAAAGCTATAGGCTCTCCGTTAGCGAAAATTGCCGCTCAAGTAATGTCTGGTAAAAATTTAAAAACTTTGGGGATAACGAAATTCAAAAAACCTAAATTTTATTCTGTCAAAGAGGCAGTTCTTCCTTTTGAAAAATTTCAGGCAGTCGATCCAATTTTGGGCCCAGAAATGAGATCTACCGGCGAAGTCATGGGGATAGCACCATCATTTGTAGAAGCATTTGAAAAGGCTGAAATAGCTGCTGGGGTATCTATACCTTTGAAGGGATCTGCGTTCTTGAGTGTTAGAAATACAGACAAAACTTATCTAGAAGAACTTGCTAAAAGTTTAACCAATTCAGGCTTTGAATTAGTAGCTACCAGAGGAACTGCAAGAGATTTGGAAAACATGGGCTTTAAAGTAAAGAAAATAAATAAAGTTTTGGAAGGCAGACCGCACATCATTGATTTGATGAAAAATAAAGAAATCAGTCTTGTGGTTAATACAACCGAAGGAAGAGAATCAATTACAGATTCAGCTTCAATTCGAAGAACTGCTTTAGATCAAAAGATTTGTAGTTCTACTACTATTGAGGGCGCAAGAGCGATATGCAAGGTAATAGAAAATCAGGTTGATTGGAGGGTAAAAAAACTTCAAGATATCTATTGAGGATATGACTGATAAAGCCCCAATGACCGTGGAAGGTGAGAAAGCCTTGCGCGCTGAACACGAACATCTTACAAAAAATGTAAGAATCCAATTGTCCAAAGAAATTGCTGCAGCCAGAGAGCTAGGCGATTTGAAGGAAAATGCCGAATATCACGCAGCTAAAGAACAACAAGGACTGACAGAAGCAAGAATCAGAGAGATAGAGTCTAAATTAACTAATTCTCAAGTTATAGATGTAACTGCTATACCGCCTTCAGGCAAAGTAATTTTTGGCGTTACATTGGATCTTTATGATTTAGGGAAAGATGAAGAAGTGATTTTCAAAATAGTTGGCGAAGATGAAGCAAATGTAAATGAGGGAAAAATCTCTTTTTCCTCCCCTTTAGCAAGAGCTCTTATAGGTAAGGGTGAGGGTGATATCGCTAAGTTTGAAAGTCCTGCTGGTCCTCAAGAATACGAAATAGTAGCTATTAAGCACATTTAATTTGAGCAAAAATCCCAACTATACCGGCGGAGAAAGGTTTAATAAGCTTTCGAAAAAAGATGGTTATCGATCAAGAGCAGCCTATAAACTAAAACAGATACACAAGTCGCATAATTTAATCAAACAAAATCAAAATATTTTAGATATTGGTTGCGCTCCAGGTAGTTGGATTCAAGTTGTAAAAGAACTTACAAAAGGAAAAACTTCCATTACAGGCATAGATATACTTCCAATGGCTAAAATTGAGGGAATTACTTTTCTACAAAAAGATTTATTGGAAGTTAATAACGATGACCTAAATGACCATTTTGATCTTGTTTTATCTGATATTGCCCCCAATATAAGTGGTATAGGTATAACCGACACTGAAAATATGATTGAACTTTTGAATATAGAGATATATCTAATAAATAAATATCTTGTAAAAGGAGGTTCTTTTCTAGCAAAATGTTTCCAAGGTAGTTCTTTTGATTATTTAAAGGAGTTTATGAAAAAAAATTTCGAAGAGGTAGTAAGAATAAAACCAGAGGCATCCAGAACAAATTCAAAGGAATGCTATTTATTAGGAAAAGTTAAAAAATAAGAATTATGTCGCAGTTAATGAGAAATATTTTAGTTTGGCTTGCAATTTCAGGTATTACTTTCGTTGCTATCCAAAACATTTACAATCAAAGTCCATCACAGAATATGAATTATTCTGAATTCGTATCTCTGGTTAATAAAGATCAGATTTCGCAAGTATCCTTTAAAGGTGATGGCTATACCATTGAAGGGATCACTCAAGAAGGAAACTCTTTTACAACAACTCGCCCCCTTTACGTACAAGATGATCAGTTAATGACAGATCTTTTTGAGCACAGAGTTGAAGTTTTGGGAGAAGAGCCTCAAAGAGAAAGTATCTGGACACAACTTCTAGTAGCTAGCTTCCCAATTCTCATAATCTTAGCCATTTTCTTTTTCTTCATGCGTCAAATGCAAGGAGGTATGGGAGGCCGTGGCGGCCCAATGTCATTTGGTAAGAGCAAAGCAAGAATGCTAGAAGGTGGAAAAGTAAAAACAACATTCAGAGATGTAGCTGGAGTAGAAGAAGCAAAAGAAGAAGTTCAAGAACTGGTAGATTTTTTAAGAGATCCTTCAAAATTTCAAAAACTTGGGGGAAAAATTCCTCGTGGTATTTTAATGGTAGGTTCTCCTGGAACAGGTAAAACATTACTTGCTAGAGCAATAGCTGGAGAGGCTAAAGTACCATTTTTTACCATTTCAGGTTCTGATTTTGTAGAAATGTTTGTTGGAGTTGGAGCTTCTAGAGTAAGAGACATGTTCGAACAAGCCAAACGCCAAGCACCTTGTATTGTATTCATTGATGAAATTGATGCAGTAGGTCGTCATAGAGGAGCAGGTCTAGGTGGAGGTCATGATGAAAGAGAGCAAACACTTAACCAGCTTTTAGTTGAAATGGATGGTTTTGAAGCTAATGAAGGAATCATTATCATCGCCGCTACAAATAGACCAGATGTTTTAGATCCTGCTTTATTGAGACCTGGAAGGTTTGACCGTCAGGTGGTTGTACCACTTCCAGATATCAAAGGAAGAGAACAGATTCTTAACGTTCATGTTCGGAAAGTTCCAATCGATCAGGATGTTGAAACTTCTTATATAGCAAGAGGGACGCCAGGTTTTTCAGGAGCAGATTTAGCAAATTTAGTTAATGAAGCTGCTTTATTCGCTGCTCGATCCGGTAAAAAGAAAGTCTCCATGGAAGAATTAGAGCTTGCTAAAGACAAAGTAATGATGGGTGCTGAAAGACGTAGCATGGTAATGAGTTTGGATGAAAAAACAAAAACTGCTTATCACGAGGCAGGCCACACCATTGTTGGAAGAGCCTTAGAACACCATGATCCAGTTTATAAAGTTTCAATTATTCCACGTGGAAGGGCTCTTGGAGTTACCGTATTTCTGCCTGAAGAAGATAAATATAGTTACAGCAAAGAATCCATTTTAGATAGAATTTGTGGATTGTTTGGAGGAAGAATTGCCGAAGAATTAATTTACGGTGAAGGCGGAGTAACAACTGGAGCATCTAACGATATAGAGAGAGCTACAGAACTAGCAAGAAATATGGTCACTAAATGGGGCTTATCCGATAAATTAGGTCCAATTAAATACGATGAAGAAACCGATGAACCTTTTCTTGGAAGAAGTGCAGGTTCAAAATCTACTTCTGTTTCAGATAAAACTGCAAACTTAATTGATGAAGAATCAAAAAAAATTATCGACACGTGTTACAAAAAAGCTACAAAACTTTTGAAAGATAACTTAGATAAGCTTCATATGATGGCCGAATCTCTTGTAGAGCTTGAAACCCTAACGAGTGATCAGATTGATGACATCATGGCTGGAGCTAAACCAAGAAGTAATGATGACGATGATATTTCTTCTGATAAAGATAATAAAAAAGGAGAAGAACCTCCTATTAAGGATCCTGCAGAACAAGTCTAAAGCTTCCTAACATGCTCTTTCCAAAAAAAGAGTTAGATCTTTCTTCCCCAAAAGTCATGGGGGTTTTGAACCTAACGCCTGACTCTTTTTTTGATGGAGGCAAATTTCTTAAAAAAGATAATACTTTTGATGAATCAAAAGTACTTAATTCAATTGAATCAATGATTGAAGATGGCGCTGATTTAATTGATATCGGAGCTCATAGTACAAAACCTGGATTTACCAAATTACCCCCTGAAGAAGAACTGGATCGAATAGGATTTATTTTTGAAAAGTTGAAAGATTATCCAATCCTTTTTTCAGTTGACTCATTCAATTTTGCAGTAATTAAAGAAGCCATCTTGAATAAAATTGATTTAATCAATAATGTTTTTTCATTTAAAGATGAAAAAAGTTTTAAATTGGTTTGCAAAGAAAACATACCCGTTTGTGTTTGCCATCAAGGCGATCCTGAAAATAAAGAAAATATATTTAACCAAATAGAACTTTTTTTCTCTGAAACAGAAGTTAAATTTAAGAAAGGAAACTTTAATATAAAAAATTTAATTTTTGACCCCGGATTTGGATACGGAAAAACTCCTTTTCAGAATTTAAAAGTATTATCTAATTTAGAGAAAATAAAAAAAGATAGGATCTTATTAGCTGGTCTATCTCAGAAGAAATTTTTGAACTTACTTTTTGAGACAAAAGAGAATCATCTAAACGAACAAAGCTTAACTGCTGCTATAATAGCTTCTCTAGGTGGGGCAAATATTTTAAGAGTTCATCAAGTTAAAGAAACCGTTAATTTATTGAGAACTATATGGCCAAAATAATAAACGCAAAAAAGAAATTCTTTGGCACTGATGGCATCAGAGGCCCGATTTCTTCTAAAACTAGCCCAGATTTCATCCTTAAACTAGGTTGGGCAGCAGGGGAAGTTTTCAAAGATCAGGGAATATCATCATTTATTATTGGTAAAGATACAAGAATTTCTGGCTATATGTTGGAGGCGGCTCTTCAGGCAGGAATAATTTCTTCAGGCTTAAATGTTCGTTTGGTTGGTCCATTGCCAACTCCTGCGATATCTTATTTAGTCAGCACTTTTAAAAGTCAGGCAGGAATTGTCATAAGTGCATCTCACAATTCGTATGAAGATAACGGGATTAAATTTTTTGACGATAAGGGACAAAAAATTTCCGATGAAATAGAACTTTTAATTGAACAAAAAATTTCAGAACCAATTAAAGTTGTAGAACCTGAAAATTTAGGAAAAGCAGCCAGATTATCTGATGCCAGTGGTCGTTATATAGAATACTGCAAAAACTCTTTGTCTAAAGAAATTACCTTGAATAACTTAAAAATAGTTATCGATACAGCAAATGGGGCAGCATATGATGTCGCCCCAAAAGTTTTTACAGAGTTAGGCGCTGAAGTAGTTTCGATATCAGATAATCCAAATGGCCTAAATATTAATCAAAATTGTGGATCAACGGATCCAAACGTCGTAAAAAAATCCGTGTTAGATCATAACGCTGATTTTGGAATTGCTTTTGACGGTGATGGTGACAGATTAGTCATAGTCAACTCAGAAGCAAAGGCTTTGGATGGAGATGATATTTTATTTTTATTGGCAAAATTTAAATTTGAAAATCAGATTGTTCTTGGATCTAAAGGGGTTGTTGGAACAGACATGACAAACAAGGGTCTAGAAAATGCTTTATCTGAAATGGGTATCGAATTAGTAAGATCTAAGGTCGGAGATAAATATGTTTTGGAAAAGCTTTTAGAACTTGGTTGGCAGCTAGGCGGTGAGCAGTCAGGACATATTATTTGTTTAGAAAGCGTTGCAACAGGCGATGCAATTATTGCTGCTATCAAATTTTTTGAAGCTTTTCTTGCTTTTGGTAAACCATTAAATGAAATTCTTGCTCCTTTTAAGAAATATCCCCAAATACTCACAAACATCGAAGTTGAAAATGCTGAGAGTATTTTGGCTAATAAAAAATTCAAAAATTCTTGTGAAAAAGCTCAAAAAGAAATTTCGGAATTTGACGGTAAGATTTTAGTAAGAAAATCAGGAACCGAGTCTTTATTAAGAATTTTAGTGGAAGCCAAAGATTCTAGAGCAACAGAGATTCATAGCAAGCAACTTACAAAGCTTGCTAAAGAATTAGTATAATTTCCATGAGATATTTAATTGCTAACTGGAAAATGAATTCAGTTGATTTAGATGCTTGGGAGCGAGAATTTATAAATATTGTTAGTTCTCAAAATAACTTCCCAAAATCTGATGAATTAAAGTTAATAGTTTGTCTTAATTTGTATGACTACTATATTCTTTCCGAAAAAATTAAAACTTCAAAACATGAAATTTTTAACAAAATTTCGCTCTTCGCCCAAGATGTTTCTCATCATGATGAAGGGGCATTTACTGGACAAATTTCATCTAAATTTTTAAAAAAAGCTGGAATTGAAGGCTCAATTATTGGCCACTCAGAGTTAAGAGAAAATGGCGATACAGAAAATATTGTTTTTGAAAAAGGTTTAAAGTTAAAAGAGGATGCATTGTCTAGTATTTTTTGCATTGGAGAAGATTTAGAAATTCTAGAAAACAACAAAAAAAAGTCTTTTCTATTAAATCAACTACAGGCTTTCTGTAAAAAAAACCTATCACCAGACCTTTTGGCATATGAACCAATATGGGCAATTGGTTCTGGAAAAGAAGCAGATTCAGAAAATATTGCTTCTGCAGTATCAATTATTTTAGATTTTTTTGAAAAAAAGAAAATTGATTGTCCTATTTTGTATGGCGGAAGTGTCTCTAAAAATAATATTGAAGAAATAATTTCTATTCCTGGGATTGATGGTTGCCTTGTAGGAAATTCTTCGCTTGAGGGCGAACAATTTGCTATTATCGCTTCGAAAATTAAATCATGATTACAGTATTTATAGTTTTACAGGTATTGATCGCCATTTCTTTGGTAGTAATAATTTTACTTCAACATGGAAAAGGCGCAGATATTGGTTCCGCTTTTGGAGGTGGAAACAACAATGCGATGTTTGCTCCTGCAGATGCTACAAATATTTTAACTAAAATAACTTGGGGTTTAGTTATTGCTTTTTTCTCAATTACTATTGCAATTTCAGCTTATCAAAAAACTTCTTTAGATTCTGAGTTAGAAGTCTTTAAAAACTCGCAGCCTCAAGAAATCATAGAAGAAAAACCTTTAATTGAAGATCTCCCTGAGTAATTGCCGAAGTGGTGGAATTGGTAGACACGCTATCTTGAGGGGGTAGTGGACTTAGGTCCGTGGAGGTTCAAATCCTCTCTTCGGCACCATTACTTGACCTATGTAAAACTTAATCCTATACTCGCCAAGCTTTCCGCGGGGTGGAGCAGTCTGGTAGCTCGTCGGGCTCATAACCCGAAGGTCGTAGGTTCAAATCCTGCCCCCGCTACCAATCTAGACAACTATTGACCATTCTTCTCTATACTCCTATACTCGCTTTCAAATTATTGTTTTAACTAACTTATTAGTTAAGAATTTTTAATAGGCCCTTTAGGGCCTATTTGTTATGTAAAAGAAAAATGCTAGAACAAAAGATTGCTGACATTTTAAAAAAGGATATTGAGAGCCTAGGTTGCTCTATTTGGGGAATAGAAATTTCAGGCGGTTCCTTTTCAAAGCATGTAGTTATTTACATCGATAAAAAGAATGACTTGATAACTTTGGAAGATTGCGAGAGTGTGAATATTCAAGTAAGAGAAGTTTTGGACAATTTCTCTGAACTAAATTTCAACTTTAGCTTGGAAATATCATCGCCTGGAATTGATCGTAAATTTTTTAACATTAATCAGCTTAAAGATTATTTAGGCGAAACAATTAACTTATCTTGTTTTTTAGATGGAAAAAAATGCAAATTAAAAGGAGAGCTTAAAGAAGTATCTGAAGAAGAAATTTCTCTAGTGTCTCAAGGACAGATTTATCAAATCTTGAAAGGGGATTATCTATCCTCAAATTTATTAGGGGCTACCAATGAATGAAGAAATATTATTAGTTGCAGACTCAGTTTCAAACGAAAAGGATTTACCAAGAGAGACAATCTTTGAAGCAATAGAATTTGCTCTCGCTAGCGCTGCAAAGAAGAGATATAAAGAAGAAGTAAATATTCTTGTTGATATCGATCAATCTACAGGAGACTATCAAACCTTCAGGTACAAAGATGTTGTAGATTTTGAGAATTATGAGGATAGTGAATTGCACATCTTGGTTGATAGTGATTTTGCAGAAGAAAACGATCTTAAAGTTGGCGATAAATTCAAAGAGCAAATAGAAAATGCTGAATTTGGAAGAATATCTGCGCAAGCCGCTAAACAAGTTATTGTTCAGAAAGTAAGGGATGCTGAAAGATTAGAAATTATTAAAAGATTTAGACCTTCTTTAGGTCAATTAGTATCAGGTTCTGTAAAAAAGGTTACTCGAGAGTATATTATTGTTGATCTTGGAGATAATGCAGAGGCTTCTTTACCAAGAAAAGATCTTATCCAAGGCGAAATTTATCGAGTTGGAGATAGAATAAAAGGGATTCTTGAAGAAAGTATCAGGGAAAATAGAGGTCCTCAATTAGTTTTAAGCAGAAGCTCCAGAGAAATGGTGTCAGAACTATTTAAATTAGAAGTTCCAGAAATTGCTGAGGAAGTAATTGAGATTAGAGCTGTTGCTAGAGAGGCTGGAGCTAGAACAAAAATTGCTGTAAAAACTAATGACGCAAGAATTGATCCTGTTGGAGCGTGTGTTGGTATGAGAGGTTCTAGAGTACAGGCAGTATCAAATGAATTAGGAAATGAGAGAATCGATATTGTTGTTTGGGAAGACGATCAAGCTAAATTACTTGTAAATACTTTAGCTCCCGCAGAAATTCAATCTATTGTAATGGATGATGAAAATCAATCCATGGAAGTTGTAGTAAAGGATGAAAACCTAGCTTTAGCAATTGGTAAAAGCGGTCAAAATATCCGACTTACTTCTGAATTATTAGGCTGGCAAATACAAATAAAAGGAGAGTCTTCGGGAGAAGAAGATTCAGGAATCTCCAAGCTTATTGAATATCTTGGAGTTGATAGAAATTTAGCATTAAAACTAATAGAAAATAATCTTGAAACTGTTCAAAAAATATCTGAGTCAAAACCAGAAGATTTTGAAGGCATCGATGGTTTAGAAGAAGAGGTTATTTTAACTCTTATAGAAAGAGCAGAAGAGTCTCTTCTTGAAATTGCTTTGCTAGAACTAGATGAAGATGAATCAGAAGAAGAAAATAAAGAAGCAAGAAAATTAATATTATCCGATGGCTTTTCTGAAGAAGAATTGGAATTGCTAGTTAAAAATGAAATTCTTACTGTTGAGAATTTAGCTGATTTAGCTACAGATGAATTGACTGAAATTTTTGAAATGGATGAAGAAAGAGCATCTAAACTAATAATGTCAGCTAGACAAGAATGGTTGGAAGATTAAATTATGGCAGATATAAATGTTAAACAACTTTCTAAAGCAATAAAAATTGATTTAGATAATTTGTTAGCGCAGATGAAGGCTGCAGGACTTTCTCATAAATCAGAAAAAGATATTGTCAGTTCTGAAGATAAAAAAGTACTTCTAAAATTTATTAAAGATAGTAAGAAAGATAGTAAAAAAACAATTTCTCTAAGTAGATCTTCCCAAAAAACTGCAAAACCAAATTTATCGGTCACAAGAATAAATTCTCCAGATAAAGAAAAAAAATCTGATCTAAAACAAGACTTTACTGGAGCAATTGATTTTGATGAAGCAGAAAGAAAAAGGTTGAATGCACAAAATGAGTCAGCTGAAGAAGAAAAAAAGAAAGCCGAAGCAAAAACAAAAGTTGTTAGAAAAACAAAACAAGAGCCCCAAAAGAAAGTTCCTCAAAACCTTAGGAAGGATAAAAAAGAATTTAAAGATAGTTCTAAAGAAGATCAAAGAGAGCAAGAAGGAGAAAAATTTTTAGAAAAAAACCTTGAAAATGTTCAAAAATTTGAAAAGCCTCAAGAATTCATTCAAAAAGAAGTAAAAATTCCTGAAACTATAGTGGTATCAGACCTTGCTAAAGAACTATCTATAAAATCTTCAGATTTAATCAAATCCCTTATGAATAGTGGAGTCATGGTGACTTTAAATCAATCCATTGATCAAGAGACGGCTATTTTAGTTGTAGAAGAGCTAGGACATATTGGTATTCCTCAAGAGATTGAATCCGAAGAGGAAAAAATTCTTGAACATATAGTATATGAGGGAGATGAAGAGCTAAGAAATCCTGTGGTTTCGGTTCTAGGACATGTCGACCATGGAAAAACCTCAATACTAGATTTTATTAGAAAATCATCTGTTGCTGATCAGGAAGAAGGCGGAATTACTCAAGGAATTGGTGCTTATCAGGTAGATCATAATAACCAAATCATTACTTTTATTGATACTCCTGGGCATGCAGCCTTTTCTGAAATGCGAGCGAGAGGAGCCAATTCTACAGATATTGTAGTTTTGGTTGTTGCTGCAGATGATAGCGTTCAACCTCAAACAGAAGAGGCTTTTAATCATGCAAAAGCTGCAAATGTTCAGGTGATAGTTGCAGTAAATAAAATTGATAAACCTGATGCAGATTTAGAGAAAGTAAAAGGGGATCTCTCAAAAATGGGTCTTGTTCCAGAAGATTGGGGTGGAGACACTCAAGTAGTCCCCGTTTCGGCAAATACTGGAGAAGGAATAGATGACTTAATAGAAAATATCACTTTGCTTTCTGAAATGCTGGAATTAAAAACTAATCATGCTGGTCCAGCATCTGGAGTAGTTTTAGAATCTGGTGTTAAAAAAGGAGAGGGAGCCGTTGCAACACTCCTTGTTCAGAGAGGTACTTTAAACAATGGAGATTTTATTTTGATTGGGGATCAATTTAGAAAAATAAGAAGCCTCAAAAACTTTTTAGGAACTCAAATTAAAACTTCCCCTCCATCATCTCCTGTTGCAATATCTGGTCTTGAATATCCTCCTAATGCTGGACAGGAATTCATGGTTGTTAAAGACGAAAAGGCTGCGAAAAGTTTATCTGAAGAAAGAGCCAGTAAAAGGAGGGATAATAGACTTGCTAAAAAGGGAGTAGTTAGTTTAGATGGTATTTTTGCTGGAGCCGGAGATTCAGCTAAACCTTCGGTAAATTTAATCATTAAAACGGATACAAATGGTTCTGCCGAAGCAATTGCAGGCGCCATAAATAACTTAAAAGTAGAAGAAGCAAATATCAAAATAGTCCTAGACGGCGTCGGTCCTGTTTCTGTCAACGATGTAAATTTAGCTGTTGCTTCAGAAGCCATTATTCTTGGGTTTAACGTAAGGTCAGATGCTGCAGCAGAAACGCTTGCTGAAACTGAAGAAATAAAAATTCAATATTTTGGAATAATTTATGACTTGCTTGATGCCGTAAAAGAAATAATTGAAGGTTCACTTGAGCCTGAAATAAAAGAGGTTACAGTTGGAATTGCAGAAGTTAAGGATACGTTTAAATCTCCAAAATTTGGCTTGATAGCCGGTTCAATTGTTATAGAGGGAGCAGTAATAAAAAATCTTCCAATTAGAGTTCTTAGAGATAACATTGTTATTCATGAGGGCAAGCTTGATTCTTTAAGAAGATTCAAAGATGAGGCAAGTGAAGTAAAAAGTGGAACAGAATGTGGAATTGGTATCGAAAATTACAACGATGTAAAAGTTGGAGATAAAATAGAAGTTTTCGAAAGAACAGAAACTGCTAGAAAAATTTAATTGTTTAGTTCAAAGCCCTATAAAAGAGCTCAAAGAGTTTCAGATAACATAAGACGAGAAATAGCTAATATCTTTAGTTTTGAAATTAGCGATCCAAGACTTAAAGGCCTCACAGTAACTGAAGTTCAGTTAAGCGACGATTTATCATCTGCAAAAATATTTCTTTCTAATTATTTAAATCAAGCATTAAATGCAGATCAAGATGGTATTACTAAAGCTTTGGAGAATTCAAAACCCTTTGTCAAAAAAAAGCTAGGACAGAATATTAAATTAAAAAAAATGCCTGAACTTTTATTTTTTATAAATCAGCAGGATACCCCAATTTGATATCTGGATTATTAGTTCTAAACAAACCTTCTGGAATTTCTTCAGGAGAATTTATTAGAAAGTTAAAACCTTTTCTTGATGATTCTAAGATAGGTCATTCTGGCACCCTAGACCCTCTAGCTAGTGGCGTTATTCTTGCATGTATTGGTCAGATGACTCGATTTACAAATTTTTTAGCAAATGAAAAAAAGACATATATCGCAGAAATGATGTTTGGTATTCAGACTGATACTGGTGATCTAGATGGAAAAATTGAAAAGAAGCTAAAAAAAATCCCAACAGAAAAGGATTTTAAAAAGATTGTAAAAGAATATATCGGCAGCATAAACCAAGAAGCTCCTAAATATTCTTCTTTAAAATATAAAGGCAAACCTCTTTATCACTATGCTAGGAAGAATAAAGAAATTCCAAAAAAAATAAGAGAGATAGAAATTTATAAATTAGATTTAATTTCTTTTGATCAAAATAAGTTTAAGTTTTTAGTTGAGTGTGGAAAAGGAACATATATAAGGTCTCTTGTTAATGATCTAGCCAAGGATTTAGATTGTGTTGCAGTATTATCTAATTTACAGAGAACCATTTCTGCTGACCATGATATCGGCGAAGCTCATGAAATTGAATCAATAAATAGCGAAAATATTAATAGCAAAATAATTCAAATGGGGGATGCACTTAGGAGCTTAGATAAGATACAATGCGCCTCAGAAATAATAGATAGGATAAAAAAAGGCCAAAAAATATATTTGAAAGAGGCCGAAATAAAAAGCAAATACCTGAGATTGTTTGACGAAAAAAATAAATTCTTTGGAATTTTAAAAAACATTAACGGTTTAGTTTCACCCAAAAGGTTAATATCTATAGAAAATTAAATAACTAAGGAGGAAGTTCTTGAGTTTAGAAACAAAAACAAAGGAAGAGATTATTTCAAATTTTGCACAGTCTAAGGGAGACACAGGTTCCCCAGAAGTTCAAATAGCTTTGTTAACAGCAAATATCGAATCTTTACAAGCTCATTTCAAAGACCATGCCAAAGATCATCATTCTAGACAAGGACTTATAAGAATGGTTAACACAAGACGTAAACTTTTGGATTATTTGAAGAAAAAAAATCCTAAAAGATACAGTTCTATTCTCTCAGAATTAAACCTCAGAAAGTAACTTAGAGTTACATAAATTAAGGAAAATAAATGAATGATATGAAAGTTATATCTTGCACTAAAGAAATTGCAGGAAGAAATGTTACATTAGAGACAGGAAAGGTTGCTCGACAAGCAACTGGATCAGTAGTTGCATCCTCGGGAGATACCAAAGTTTTGGTTACTGTGGTTGCTGGACAAGATAAATCAGACATGGGATTTTTCCCCCTCACTGTAAACTACATTGAAAAGTTTTATGCTTCAGGAAAAATTCCTGGTAGCTTTTTTAGAAGAGAAGGGAGGCCTTCTGAAAAAGAAGTTCTTACATCAAGATTAATAGACAGACCAATTAGACCTTTATTCCCTAAAGGTTTTGGTAGAGAAGTACAGATTATCTGTACCGTTTTATCCATGGATAAAAATGATGATGCTGATGTTATTTCTATCATAGGTGCATCAGCAGCACTTCAACTCTCAGGACTTCCTTTTCAAGGGCCTTTATCTGCAGCAAAAGTTGGTTTCATAGATGGGAATTATGTTCTTAATCCATCCTTAGAAGAGATAAAAAATTCCTCTCTTAATATGATGGTGGCTGGTTCTCAAGACGCGATATTCATGGTTGAATCAGAGGCAAAAGAGCTTTCGGAAGATCAAATGCTTGGTGCTATTCTTTTTGCTCAAGCTGAAATGCAATCAAGTCTAGAGTTAATAGAAGAATTAGTTTCGCAAGCTTCAATTTCTCCAATTGAGTTTGAAGCTAAGGAAGAAGACGCTGAAACAAAGGAAAAGGTCAACAGTCTAGTTTCTGTGGAATTATCTGAAGCTTATCAAATAGCAGAAAAGGCTAACAGACAAGAAAAAATTGCTGAATTAAAAGAAAAAGTAAAGACATCTTTTGAAGATCCTGAAGACGAGAAAATTGATGAAGCTCTTAGTCAATTTAAATCTTTAGAGTCTGAGATTGTAAGATCAAGATTATTATCCGGAGAGTCAAGAATTGATGGAAGAGATCTAGATACGGTTAGACCAATTTCTATTGAGGTTGGAGTTTTGCCACAGGCTCATGGCTCAGCATTATTTACCAGAGGCGAGACTCAATCAATTTCTGTAGCAACTATGGATTCTTTAAAGCTGTCGCAATTAATTGATTCATTACATGGGGATTTAAAGGATCCTTTTATGCTCCATTATAATTTTCCTCCTTTTTCTGTTGGAGAAGCAGGAATGGTTGGAAGCCCAAAAAGAAGAGAAATTGGTCATGGAAAACTTGCAAGAAGAGCTTTAGAGGCTGTTTTACCTAATCCAGCTGATTTTGAATATGCAATTAGAGTCGTATCAGAAATTACTGAGTCTAATGGTTCAAGTTCTATGGCTACAGTTTGCGCTTCAAGTCTAGCAATGATGGATGCAGGAATTCCATTAAAAAAACCTGTAGCAGGAGTTGCCATGGGATTAGTAAAAACTGATGATCAACACTGTGTAATTACTGACATCTTAGGAGATGAAGACCATCTAGGAGATATGGATTTCAAAGTAGCAGGAACAGATACAGGAGTAACTGCTTTGCAAATGGATATAAAAATTGCTGGAATAAATGAACAAATTCTTGAAGATGCTCTTAATAAAGCTCACACAGCAAGAAATCACATTTTAGGAGAAATGAATAAAGTTTTATCTGAAAGTAGAGCTGAATTGTCTCCGCTTGCTCCTCAAGCAATCGAGCTCAAAATTCCAAAAAATAAAATAGGCGAGGTCATTGGTAAAGGTGGAGCAAATATAAAAAAACTTACCGAGGAAACTAATACAAATATAGATATCTCCGATAATGGATCAGTAAAAATTTATGGTCGAAGTAAGGAAGAACGAGAAGATGCTTTACAAAAAATCGAGTTTATTACATCTGACCCTGAAGTAGGTTTGGTGACTTTAGGAACTGTAGAAAAAATAGTAGATTTTGGTGCTTTTGTGTCTTTCGATAACGGAAGAGAGGGTTTAGTACACATTTCAGAAATTTCTGAGGAGAGGGTAAAAAACATTGCTGATTACCTTGTTGAAGGAGAAGAAGTTGAAATAAAAGTTATCGGAATAGATGATAGAGGAAAAGTAAAACTCTCTATGAAAGAAGTATCATCTGAATAAAAATTCTGTTTTAATTAAATTAGAAATTTGATAAATTAATGCTCTTGGGAGTTAGAATGACCTTTCTAAAAAAAGCTAATCAAAAGTACCTATTTTATGGCTTTATAGCTCTCTTTTTAATTGGCTGTGCCAATCCTGTATGGTGGTATAGAAGCCCTACGTCTGACTACACTCACTTTGATTTTGACCCAACTGAACTTAATTGTATTGAGTTAACAGAGCAAGTAATTAGAGTTTCTGGGATTATTTCTGATTTGGCGTCTAAATTAACAGAACAGGCTGATAGAGATACAGGCTATGCTCAATTTGGTTTTGAGACCAACAACCCTAGAGCAGGCTCAAATTTTTTTGGTTTTAGATCTACAGCTGTAGATCCAAAAGTAGTTGAATACAAAGAAACTCTTGCAGTTTTAGAAGAGATGCAAGTTTTGCTAATCGACAACTGTGCTCCAGATCAAGTAGATCCTTAAACCTCTTAATTTATTGGTGGCTATGGGTAGACTTGAACTACCGACCTCAGCATTATGAATGCTGCGCTCTAACCAGCTGAGCTACATAGCCAAAAAATGGATTCTCTTTGTAGTTAGACTAATTGTCAAGATTCTAAACATTAAATCTAAATAAAATTATATCGCCGTCCCTAACTTCATAATCTGATCCTTCAGATCGCCATTTTCCTTGAGCTTTAGCACCTTGCTCTCCATCAAATTCAATAAAATCCCTGAAAGACACAGTTTCGGCTCGAATGAATCCTTTTTTGAAATCAGTATGGATTACTCCCGCAGCATCCGGCGCTTTGGTTCCATTTTTTATTACCCAAGCTCTAGATTCTGATTGACCTGATGTAAAGAAAGTTTGTAATCCTAAAGTTCTAAAAGCAGTTTTTATTAATTTATTAAGACCTGGCTCTTCTAATCCTACAAGATCTATTAGTTCCTGCTTGCTTTCATTTTCAAGTTCACTTATTTCAAATTCTATTTGGTTACACATTTCAATTAATTGCGAGCCATTTGAATGCGCCTTTTCTCTTAATTTTTTAAGACCATCGGTCTCTTCCATATCCTCATTCAAATTTGCAATAAAGATAACTGGTTTTGCCGATAACAGGCCAACTTCACTTACAAAAGTTTTATTTTCCTCATCTTTCAAATATTCAAAAAGAGAACCTCCTTTTTTGAGAATAGTTAAAATATCTTCTATTCTCGAAAGATCTTTCAATAAATCCTTATCTCCACTTTTTGCTTTTCTAACAATTCTTTCTTTTGTTTTCTCTAAAGATTCTATATCAGACAAGATTAATTCCATTTCTATGATTTCAACATCCGAAATTGGATCTACTCTTTCATTCACATGAGTAACCTCATTATCTTCAAAGCACCTTACAACATGAATAATTGTTTGAGTCTCTCTTATGTGACCTAAAAATTTATTTCCTAAACCTTCTCCTTTTGATGCACCTTCAACTAAACCGGCAATATCAACAAATTCAACGGTGGCAGGAATCACTTTTTCCGATTTAGAAATTTTCGAAATTTTATCCAATCTTTCATCTGGTAATTCAACTATTCCATGATTTGGTTCAATCGTACAAAAAGGAAAGTTTTCTGCAGCAATTCTCGAGGCAGTAAGGGCATTAAATAGTGTTGATTTACCGACATTAGGCAAGCCAACTATTCCACATTTTAAAGACATTAGTTATTCAGTTTATTTAAGGCTTTATCCCAATCCTCTTGTAAAATAAATTCTATAATGGAAAGGCCTTTATCTATACATTGCAGGCGATCCATCTTTTCCTCTTTTTTTCCTTTCTGAATCACGTACTTATTTACTTTTTTCTTATCACCTGGATGATCAATTCCGATTCTAATTCTTTTAAAATCTTGAGATCCAAGATTTTCAAAAATACTTTTCAAACCATTATGACCCCCATGTCCTCCGCCTGCTTTTAATTTTATTACTCCTGACTTCAAGTCAAGATCATCATGAATGACAATAATATTTTCTATATTCGTATTAAATTTATTTTTTAATAACTTTAAAGCAGCCCCGTTATGATTCATAAAAATGGTGGGAGTTGCAAAAATAACTTTTTTATCATGGATAACTACTTCTGCCAAAAAGGATTTTAAAGTTTTCTTTTCTTTTAAATCAAAAGAATATTTTTTTTGAGCTTCAAGGATAAAGTCTGTTCCAACATTATGCCTAGTATTGGAATATCTTGAGCCTGGGTTACCTAGGCCAACGACTAGAAAAGAACTCATGAAAACTTATGAAAGTTAGTCTTTAGATTCTTCCTCAGAACTACTCTCATCCGCAGCATCTGCAGTTTCTGAGGCCTCATCTGTAGACTCTTCGGATTCGTCTACTTCACCTTCAGACGGCTCGTCATCAATATCAAGGGCAGCTCTAGTTACGTTTACACTTGCAACTGGCTGGTCTTGGTTATTAAGAATATTAGTACTAAGAGAAACTCCTTCTGGAAGGATAATTTGAGATTGCATCACATTTGAACCAATTACTAAGTCTTTCATGTCAATCTCAATGAACTCTGGAAGATTTTGAGCACTACAAGTCAATTCAATTTCATTTTTAAGATGTGAAATCATTCCTCCTTCCTGTTTTACCCCAATACAAACCTCTTCATTAATAAATTTTAGAGGCACATTAATCGTGATATTAGTCTTTTCACTTACGGCCTGAAAATCGACGTGGATTGGTCTGTCATTAGAAGGGTTTAATTGAACTTCCTTTAAAATGACTTTTTCAGCACCATCATTTTGGTTTAACTCAATCACTTGAGAAAAAATACTGGGATTTTCTAGAATTTTTACTAAATCTTTTTCTAAAACTTTAACCATTTTAGCATCGTTTTCTTGACCATAAACTATCGCAGGAATCTCTCCTGATTTTCTTAAGATTTTTGCTGAAATATTATTTTCTCTTATTTCGGCAGATATAGATGTTGATTCACTCATTTTTATAAAAACATTTGGCTAATGGATTCTTCTTTATTAACCCTATTTATAGCCTCAGCTATAGTCTTATCCATAGAAATGGTTTTAATCTTTTTAGTTGATGAGGCCATTTCTGAAAGCGGAATTGTATCAGTAACTATTAATTCGTCTAGTCTTGAATTACTAATATTTTTTAAAGCATTTCCGGAAAGGACTGCATGAGTAGCGTAACTTACAACCTTTTTAGCGCCAGACTCTTTTAAGGCTTCAGCAGCATTACAAATTGTTCCAGCCGTATCGATAATATCATCAACAAGAATACATGTTTTGTTTTTTACATCTCCAATAACATTCATGACTTGAGATTGATTTTCCTTTTCTCTTCTTTTATCAATAATTGCTAAATCAGCATCATCTAAAAACTTAGCCAATGCTCTTGCTCTAACAACTCCTCCAACATCGGGAGAAACCACCATTTGATTTTTATATTTCGTCTTAACGATGTGATCAAAAATTACACTTGTTCCATAAACATTATCAACTGGAATATTGAAGAAGCCTTGAATTTGATCAGAGTGCAGTTCGATAGTAAGGACTCTGTTGGCACCAGCACTTTGCAACATATCAGCTACTAATTTTGCACTTATTGGAACTCTTTCTGATCTAACTCTCCGATCCTGTCGAGCATATCCAAAATAAGGTATCACTGCTGTAATTCGTGATGCCGAAGCACGCCTCAAAGCATCAATCATAATAATTAATTCCATTAGATTATCATTCGCCGGAAAACAAGTAGACTGAACAATGAAAACATCCTTTCCCCTAACATTTTCTTCAATCTTGATATTCATCTCCTGATCGCTAAATCTCCCCACAGTTGCTTTTCCAAGAGGTTTATTAAGTTTTTTAACAATTTTTTTTGCTAGACCAGGATTTGAATTTCCGGAGAAAATAACTAAGTTGTTTTTAGAATTCATTTTTATTTTTGGCTGGGGTGGATGGATTCGAACCATCGCATGGCGGCATCAAAAGCCGCTGCCTTACCGCTTGGCTACACCCCAGAATTAAGCAGTTCATTTAATAAAGGCGATTTGTTAATAGTATTAGTAATAACATATGGTAATTTTCTTGGTGCATTATCCATTATTTCCTTTCCCTCTTCAAAAGAATTAATTTTTGTGAACATACTACTTCCTGTTCCAGAGATACTTACTTCTTTATTTTTGCTTAAAAAGTCATATGCTTCTTTGACCAGAGGATAATTAAACAAAACCCACTCTTCAAAATAGTTTCCCTTTAAACTATCTCTTTTATTTGAAATTTCCTCAAATGTTACAGCGTTAAAAGCATCTTTTGTGGATATTGAACATCCAGGAAATAGAATCATGACTAAATCTTCTGGAAATTCCTTAGGTTCAATTATCTCTCCTATTCCTGAGACTCTTCCAGAGAGGCCTTTTAAAAAAAATGGTATATCCGAACCTAAAGATTTACCTAGATCTACTAAAACATCTAAGGATAAATTGAGATTTGCGAGACTATTAACTGCAAGCATTACAGTTGCCGCATTAGAACTTCCGCCCCCAAGTCCAGAGCCGAGAGGAATGTTTTTCTCAATTTTTACGGAATAATTAAGCTGGGCATCACAAAAGGACTCAATCATCTTCAAAGCTTCAGTAACTAAATTTTCTTGTTGAGACAGCTGAATTTTTGTTGTGGAAACTGAAAGTTTATTTGAAGAACAAATCTCGACTTTATCTCCCCAATTTAAAAATTGAAAATCTGAATCTATATCATGGTAGCCATCCGATCTCTTTCTGACTAATTTCAAAGATAAATTAATTTTCGCTGGAGAACTAAATATCATAGAGTTTCATTGAGAATCTAAATTTTTGAAAATTTCCTTGAATAATTAGACCTGTTTTATTAGATAAATGCTTTTTTAGTTTAAGATTTTGTAATGAAAAATTCTGGCATTCGATATTTGTACATTTGAAGAAGAACCATTTAAGAAATAACTTCAAATCAGACTCTTTTATGATGTTTTCATATTTAAAGTTAGTTTTGATTTCTTCATCTTTAAACAAAATATTAAAGTCTTTACTCAAACCATCTAAATTCAATTTAATTCTTTTCTCATCTTCACTGACATTTATGATTCCTGAGAAATATTCATAATTCGAAGCAAGAGAAAACTTACCTTTTTTAAAAAAATTATCTTCATTAATTTCGATTGCTGCACACGAAAAGAGAAAAAAAATCAAAAAAAGATAATAAACTAAAAACGATTTTTTCATATGTAAGCAGTCTAGATACTATAATAGTTTTTATGCTGGAGTCGGTAAAAAAGAAACTAGAAGAAATTCAAATTAAACTTTCCCAAATGGAATCTGAGCTCTCAAAGCCGGAAACAATAGAAAATCAAACTAAGTTTACTTCTATTTCAAAAGAATATTCAAACCTAAAACCTATTGTTGATAGTTTTAGCGAATTTAAATCTGTTGAGGAAAATATTGATGAATCAAATAAACTTTTGAATGATTCGGATAGTGAAATTAGAGCCTTAGCTCAAGAAGAAATAGAAAGTCTCAAAAATAAAAAAGACTCGTTAGAAGAAAATTTAAAAAAAATGCTGTTACCAAAAGATCCAAATGACGAAAAAAATGCATTTATAGAGATTCGCGCTGGTACAGGAGGCGATGAAGCAGGACTATTTACTGGCAATTTATTTAGGATGTTTTCCAGACTATCAGAAAGACGCAAATGGCAAATAGAAATCATTAGCTCTAGAGAAAGCGAAAAAGGAGGTTTCAAAGAAATAGTATCTAAAATTACTGGAAGAGGTGCTTATGGTTTTCTCAAATATGAATCAGGAATACACAGGGTTCAAAGGGTTCCAGAAACGGAATCACAAGGCAGAATTCATACTTCAGCATGTTCAGTAGCCGTCCTGCCAGAGGCAGATGAACAGGAAAACATAAACATTGATAAGTCAGAAATTAGAGTTGATACTTTTCGAGCATCTGGCGCAGGAGGACAGCACGTTAATAAAACTGATTCAGCAGTTAGGCTGACACATATTCCATCTGGAATTGTCGTTGAGTGTCAGGATGGAAGATCGCAACATAAGAATAAAGAGAAAGCTATGTCTTTACTTCAAAGTAAATTGAATGAAGCAGCCTTAGAAGAACAAGCTAAAGAATTAGACTCTCAAAGAAAAATCATGGTTGGAAGTGGCGATAGGTCAGAAAAAATTAGAACTTATAATTTTCCTCAAAGCAGAGTTACTGATCACAGAATAGAATTTTCTGTACATAATTTGGAAGAATTTTTAGATGGCGACATGGAAATTATGCTATCAGCCCTTACAGAAGAGAATGAAGCAAAAAAACTTATAAACTTAGAAAATGAACCTACCTGATGCTTCTTAAGGATAAGTTAATAGAAACTAAAAACAAAATTGATAGTCTTGATGCTGAAATTATTTTTCAACATGTTCTTAAAATAGATAAAGCAAAAATTTATTCAGATATAAAAAAAGAAATTAATAAAAAAGATTTAAGCTCTATTGACCTAATGGTGGAAGAGAGATTAAAAGGGAAACCACTAGCTTATTTAATCGGAAAGAAAGGGTTTTGGAAAAATAATTTTATTGTCACTCCAGATGTCCTGGTTCCGCGTCCAGAAACTGAAGCATTGGTAGAAGTAATTCTTAATGAAAATCTTCAAGGCAAAACTCTTCTTGAGCTTGGAACAGGGTCTGGAGTGATTTCTATATCCATTGCTCAAGAAAATAGAGATTGTTTTATTTTTGCAACAGATATTTCCATTAGAAGTATCTTGGTGGCAAAACAAAATGCAGCAAAGTTTTGCTGTGAAAACATAATTTTTTTAAATCACGACTGGAATAATGAATGGCTTTTTCCTCGGGTAGATTACCTAATTTCTAATCCTCCTTATGTAGATAAAGAGGCAACTACTGGTGAAGAAGAAGGAATCTGGTATGAACCAGAAAAAGCTTTATTTTCAAAAGATAAAGGCCTATCTGATTTAAAATTAATATTATCTAAAGGAAAAAATTTCTTAAATGAAAATGGTAAAGTCTATTTAGAACATGCTCCTAATCAATACGAAGAATTAAATAAATTTGCATTGAAAAATGGGTATCTTAATTTTTCGAATTTAAATGATTTAAATGGAGATAAAAGAGTTTCGATCTATCAATGTTAAAAGAAGAATTATTAAGATATAGCAGACATATTATGTTGCCTGAAATAGACATTGAAGGGCAGGAAAAAATTAATAATATGTCCTTGGCATTTATAGGCATGGGTGGCTTAGGATGCTCTGCCTCTCTTTATTCAACTTTATCTGGATTCGGTAAAATCAAAATAATAGACTTTGACTTTGTAGAAGCTTCAAACTTACAAAGGCAAATTCTTTTTGATGAAAATGACTTATCAAAAAACAAAGCCACTACCTCAGTAAAAAAATTATCTCAATTAAATCCTTTTGTTGAACTAACAGGATTAGAGGAAAAAATTGATTCTGAAAACATCAAATATCTTCTGAAGGATTCAGAAATAATTCTTGATTGCTCTGATAATTTTGAAACAAGAAAAATTGTAAATAGATATTGCGTAAAACATAGCAAAATTCTCATTTCTGGATCTTCTATAGCTTGGAAAGGACAATTGGGCTGCTTTGATTTAAGAGATGCTAAGAATTCTTGCTATGAGTGTTTATTTGAAGATCTTGAGAACGAAGATTTATCATGCAGAGAGTCTGCGATTGCTTCTCCGTTAGTTGGAGCTATAGGTTCTTTAATGGCAATTGAAGTAATAAAAGCGACTATAGAAAAAAATTTTGAATCTTATTTTATGATTTTTGATTCGTTGAAAGGAGTTTTTAAAAAAGTTGATATCCATAAAAATCCAGAATGTAGGATATGTAGAATCTAAATCATGTTTAAAGGATATATAGAAGGTTATTATTCTCGCAGGTTACCAATTGATGCTTTTAAAGACTTAAAGGCGCCAATTTCTCATTACTTTTATGGACCGAAAGAAGATATTTATTTACGTCATCGATGGCAGGAACTTGATAAAAATCTTAAGAGAAGAATTCTTCCAAAAAAAATCAAGCAAGTTTATTGCGTTTCTCCTACTTCAGAATTTTTTAAAGATAGCAAAAAAAATCTAAGTCTTTTAAAAAGAAAATTGTCTCATGCTCTTGAGAAGGCAGGCTTTGATGAAATAGCAATTTTCTTCGATGATATTGATATTACTAATTTTGGGCAGGAAGCTGCAGATAAAGATTTGGGAAAGAAACATGCAGAAGTTTTAAATGAAGTTTCTATGTACTTTCCAAAACAAAAAAATATTTGGTTTTGTCCGTCAATTTATAATTTATCTTTATCAAAGGGGATATTTGATGAAGGATATCTAGGAGGGCTAAAAGAAAATTTAAATAAGCGCATAGTTATTTTTTGGACAGGAGATAATGTTATAAGCGAAAAGATTGATAATTCATCTCTAAAGTCTATTCAAGATTTTTTTAAAAATCCTATAGCCATTTGGGATAATTTTTATGCAAATGATTATTGCCCAAGTAGACTGTTTCTAGGTCCCTTAAAAGCAAGATCTTTAAACAAATCAATAGTTGGGCATTTTCTCAATGGAACTGGTTTAAAAGAAACAGACAAATTTTTATTAAATTATTTATTTAAACCAAGGCAGAAAGTTCCTTATTTACCTAAAGAATTAAAACCAATCTTCGCTGATCCCTTTAAGAAGTTAAACGAAAAGGAATTACAGTGCGCTTTAAATATTAGTAAAAAATCAATTCGATTTATTTTTGAAAACCCTCTCGATGAAATTTTATTGGAATGGAAACCATTTTTAATGTCTTCTTTAAACGATATAAAACTTTTTAATTTAGAATCAAAAAAAGAGGTTGAAGGATTTCTTGAGCGAAGATATTCTCCTTTATTCGTAAAGGGTTTAACAAAAAAAAGGTGAGATTATGTTAGGTAATATGATGAATGAACAACTTCTAATTTCAGGAGTTTTAGAACATGCTATAAAAAATAACGCCAATACAGAAATAGTAAGCAACACTATAGAAGGAGGTATACACAGATATACCATCAAGGATTCTGCAAAAAGATCAAAGAAATTGGCCAATGCTTTGCTTAATTTGAATATTAAAGAGGGGGATATAATTGCCACAATGGCAGTAAACAGTTATCGCCATTTAGAACTTTATTTTGGTATTTCTGGATTGGGGGCCGTTCTTCATACTCTTAATCCAAGATTGTTTCCAGATGATATTAAGTACATTGTTAATCATGCCGAAGATAAATATATCTTCGTTGATGCGCCTTTCTTACCAATCATAGAAAATGTCATTTCTGACCTTAAAACAGTTAAAGGAATTGTGGTACTTACTGATAAGGAGCACATGCCATCTTCATCAATTAAAAATCTCATTTGTTATGAAGATTTTATTGATGATGAATCTGAAGAAATAGTTTGGCCTGAATTTGATGAGAATACAGCATCATCATTGTGTTATACATCTGGTACAACTGGAAATCCTAAGGGAGTTCTTTATTCTCACAGATCAACAGTTTTGCATGCTTGGTATGCTACTGCTGGGAATGCAATGAATTTAACTTCTGAAACTGTTTTACTTCCTGTAGTGCCAATGTTTCATGTTAACGCGTGGGGAATTCCATATGCCTCATTTATGTACGGCGCCAAAATGGTTTTTCCAGGTCCCTTTACTGATGGTGAATCAATTTGTAATTTAATTACTTCTGAAAAAGTAAATCAGCTTATGGGAGTTCCTACGGTATGGCTTGACTTGCTGAATTATACTGAGAAGAACAATATCAAACTTGAGTCTGTAAATAGTGTTTTGGTTGGTGGCTCTGCTGCTCCAAAAGCTATGATTAAAGCCTTTCAAGAGAAACATGATTGTTTTTTACTTCATGGTTGGGGTATGACAGAAATGAGTCCGCTTGGGACACTCAATTCCTACACTCCAGAGATGGATAGCATGGATCTTGAAGAAAGATATGAAATTCAAACAAGCCAAGGTAGAGCAGTTTACGGTTGTTCAATGAAAATAGTAAATGATGAAGGTGAGGTTCTTCCTAATGAAGGAAAAACGTTTGGGAGACTTATGGTCAAAGGACCTGCAATTATTGAACGTTACTTTAAGTCTAATGAGACTGCTCTGGAAGATGGATGGTTTGATACAGGAGACGTCGCAACGATAGATACTCATGGCTATATGAGAATAGTTGATAGAAGTAAAGATGTTATCAAATCCGGAGGAGAGTGGATTAGCTCTATTGATCTAGAAAATACAGCAGTTGGACATCCGGGAGTAGCAGAGGCATGTGTTGTTGGAGTTGCACATGCCAAATGGGATGAAAGACCTTTATTGTTTATTGTTAAAAATGGCTTAGAAGAATGTGATAAAGATTCAGTATTGGATTACCTTTCTGATAAAGTAGCAAAGTGGTGGCTTCCTGATGACGTTATCTTTTTAGATGAACTTCCTCACGGAGCAACAGGAAAGCTTCTCAAGACAGGTTTGCGAGAAGATTACAAAAAACATTTAATGAAATAAAAATCAAGGAGAAAACAATGGCTGGATTAGTACCTGCAGACACTTTAAAGGATTACATTGGTAAAGATATGGGGGCTTCCGATTGGTTAAAAGTCGATCAAGACAGAATAAATCAATTTGCTGATGCAACGAATGACCATCAGTTCATTCACATCGATTCAGAAAAAGCTACACCGCTTTTTGGCTCAACAATAGCTCATGGATTCTTATCCCTCTCGTTGATGGCTGGGTTGCCTGCTCCTCAAGTTGCTCCTGAGGGCATGACCATGGTTTTTAATTATGGACTTGATAAAGTTCGATTTTTAACCCCCGTTAATGTGGGTTCAAAAGTAAGGACTAAATCAACACTTTTATCTGTTGATGATAAAGGTGACGGAAGATATCTTTTGAAATATGAAGTTGTAATGGAGATAGAAGGTCAAGAAAAACCTGCTTATGTAGCCGAGTCTTTGTCTATGTTCATTACTTAGATAATTTCTCTTTTAAAAGTTTATTTACAACTTGTGGACTTGCGCTTCCCGAAGTTTTTTTCATAACTTGGCCAACGAAAAAGCCTTGCAACCTATCTTTGCCTGATTTTAGTTGCTCAAATTGTTTTTGATTTTCAGAAATCACCTCATCAAGAATTTTTTCAATTTCATCATCGTTAGAAATTTGTTCTAAACCTTCGTTCTGAATGAGTTCCTGTATTTCTCCTCCTTCACTCCACACAATCTCAAGAAGTTTTTTTGCAGAGGGTCCAGAAATTTTCTGGTCTTCAATATTTTGAATTATTTCTGCAATATGCTTTGGACTCACTTTGGATTCTGAAATATTAGTATCATTTTTATTGAGAAGGGCAAATAAGTCTCCAGTAATCCAATTTACGGCATTTTTTGGAGAAACTTCATAAGACAATACATCTTCAAAAAAGGACGCAGTTTCTTTATTTGCTGTTACAAGTTCAGCATTTTCATCTGATAAATCATAAGATTTCATGAGCCTTGCTTTCATAATATCTGGCAATTCAGGTAGATTTTTTCGCACATCGTTAATTTGATCTTCTGAAATTTTAATAGGAATTAAATCTGGTTCGGGAAAATAGCGGTAGTCGTTTGCTTCTTCTTTTGAGCGCATGGACCGCGTAAGATTTTTTTTAGAATCATACAATCTTGTTTCCTGAACAATTTTTCTTCCCTTTTCTAGCTCTTTTATCTGTCTATCTATTTCAAAAATAATAGCTTTTTCAACAAATTTGAAAGAATTTATATTTTTTAATTCAGTTCTAGTACCTAGTTCCTGATCATCAGGCTTTTTAACAGATACGTTAGCGTCGCATCTCATAGATCCTTGTGACATATCTCCATCTGAGATTCCTAAGAAAGTAACAATGCTGTGTATTTTTTTTAAATACTCAACTGCTTCCTCAGCAGAACTTAGATCGGGTTCAGAGACTATTTCTAATAAGCAGGTTCCAGCTCTATTTAAATCGATTGCAGAATTATTAGTGTACAAGTCATGGATAGATTTTCCTGCATCTTCTTCAAGATGAGCTCTAGTAACACCAATAATTTTCGATTTTTCATCAAGTTTTATTTCAACACTTCCTCTGCCGACTATCGGATCATCTAATTGACTTATTTGGTAACCTTTAGGTAGGTCAGGATAAAAGTAATTTTTTCTTGCAAAAATAACTTTTTCAGATATTTGAGCATTTATTGCACAACCAAACTTTAATGCATGATTAATTGCTTCCTTGTTTAAAACAGGCAAAACACCAGGAAGACCTAAGTCAATTTCACTAGCTTGAGTGTTTGGTTCAGCACCAAAAGCTATTGGAGAAGAGGAAAAAAGTTTTGTTCTGGTTGCAAGTTGCACATGAACTTCCAATCCAATAACCGGCTGCCAATTATTTAAACTCATGGAAATCCGTTAATTTTTGAAATTTATTTGCAAGGTTAAGAATTTTTCCTTCGTCAAGATAATTTCCTATGAGTTGAAGGCCAATTGGCATTTCGTTTACCTTACCTGATGGAATAGATAACGCTGGCAAACCTGCCAAGTTTGCAGGTATTGTGTAAATATCTTGTTCATACATTTCAACAGGATCGCTTATTGAACCAAGCTCAAAAGAAGAATTAGAGCAGGTAGGCATTGCTATTGATGTAACTTTTTTAAAAGCTTCATCAAAGTCTCTCTTTATTAAATTTCTTATTTTCAGAGCCTTATTGTAAAAGGCATCATAGTAACCTGTTGAAAGGCAGAATGTTCCAATGAAAATTCTATTTTTAACTTCTCTGCCAAATCCTTCTGTTCTTGAATTTACATAAAGATCCTCTAGAGAAGATACGCTTTCGCTTCTATGACCAAATCTAATTCCATCGTATCTCGCTAAATTGGCTGAACACTCTGCAGGAGCTATTACATAATAAGCTGGCAATGAATACTCAATATGAGGCAGATTTATTTCTTCAATTTTTGCTCCGTCTTTTTCAAGAATGGAAATTGCATTCTTGAACGAATCTCGCACCTGATCATTTTTCATATTTTCAATTAGTTCTTTAGGAATTCCAATTACATGCTCTTGATCAGCATCCACTTCCTTTTGAAAATCTTTAACTTCTTCATTCAAAGAAGTTGAGTCTTTTTGATCAAATCCAGACATATATTTGAGAGCTACAGCGGCATCTTTAGCATTTTTCGCAATTATCCCCGCTTGATCAAGGCTAGACGCAAAAGCTATCATTCCCCATCTTGAAACTCTTCCATAAGTTGGTTTTATGCCAGTAACTCCGCAAAAAGAAGCTGGCTGTCTTATGGAGCCCCCAGTATCAGTTGCAGTTGCAAATGAGCAAAGGTTAGCTCTAACAGCTGCTGCTGATCCGCCTGAAGAGCCTCCTGGAGAAAGTTTTTCATTGATGGGATTCAAAACATTTCCATAAAAGCTTGTTTCGTTAGAGGATCCCATCGCAAATTCATCCATGTTTGTTTTTCCTATGGTAATAGCTCCGGCATTATCTAATTTAGTGAAGACCTCTGAAGAATAAGGAGAAATAAAGCTAGATAACATTTTAGAACCACAAGTTGTTTTTTTATCTTTAATACAAAAAATATCTTTATGAGCAATTGGAATCCCTTCTAGAGGCCTAACTTTATTTTGTGCAATATTTTCATCTGCTAGAAGTGCATTTTCTTTAGATTCTTCTTCAAAGACTGAAATGTAACAATTTAATGATTTTTTTTTCTTAATTTCGTCTAAATATGCATCTGCAATTTCTCTAGATGAGAAAGATTTATCAGCAAGTCCATGTATTTGATCTGTCAAAGAGAGGTTGATTAATTCACTCATAATTATTCAATTACTTTGGGGGTGAGATAAAAGCCAGAGTCTTTTTCCTTAGAAAGTTCTTGTAGTTTTTCTCTTTCAATATCTTTTTTTTCGATGTCTTCTCTCAAAGTCTGAGTATTTTCTATAGGGTGAGTTAACGGATTAACTTTTGAAGTATCTAACTCATCCATTTTGTTAACCATTGTCAAAATAGATTCCAAGTCTTCAATCAAAGAGGCAGATCTCTCCTCGTCTATTTTTATCTTACTCAATAAAGAGATGTTTTTAAGGTCTTGTTTCGTAATTTTCATTATAATGGTTCAACGAGAGGAAGATTTTATATCAACTTAAAATCAACTACTATTCGAAATATTTAAAATATTACAAAATTATGGTTCTAAAAGCTCTTAAAGGCATCTATTCAACAGATTTATCAATTGACTTAGGTACCGCTAATACACTTATTTTTGCTAAAGGGAAGGGCATTGTTTTAAATGAACCTTCCGTAGTAGCTATAAAAAAATCTGAAGGACACAGATCTGTTGTTGCGGTAGGCTCTGAAGCAAAAAGAATGCTAGGAAGAGTTCCTGGAAACATCGAAGCAATTCGACCTCTTAAAGATGGAGTTATAGCAGATTTTCAAGTGACAGAAAAAATGCTTCAACACTTTATTCAAGTTGTTCATGGCGAAAATTTTTTTAAACCAAGTCCAAGAATATTGATTTGCGTACCTTGTCAATCAACTCAAGTAGAGAGAAGAGCAATAAGAGAGTCAGCTCTTCAAGCTGGTGCGCGAGAAGTAAGATTAATAGAAGAGCCTATGGCAGCTGCAATTGGCGCTGGATTACCAGTTGAAGAGGCATCGGGTTCTATGGTTGTGGATATTGGCGGAGGTACAACCGAAATAGCAATTCTTGCTCTCAATGGCGTTGTTTTTTCCAGCTCCTTAAAAACAGGGGGAGATAGATTTAATGAAGCTATCGTGTCTTACATAAGAAGAAAATATGGAGTTTTGGTTGGAGAATCTACTGCCGAAAGAATAAAAGAAACTGTTGGTTGTGCAACTCCTGAAAGTGAAGATAAATCAATGGAAATTAGAGGAAGAAATTTAGCTGAAGGCGTTCCAAACACAATTAATTTTTCAAGTTTAGAAGCTTATGAAGCTATATCAGGACCTCTATCTTCAATTCTTCAATCTATAAGAAATGCTTTAGAACAATCCCCTCCAGAACTGAGTGCAGATATTTCTGAAAGAGGGATAGTTTTGACAGGGGGAGGCGCTTTGCTTACCGACCTAGATATAATGATATCTGAGCAAACTGGAATTCCAGTAATTGTTGCTGATGATCCTTTAACCTGTGTAGTAAAAGGCGGGGGAATTGCTTTAGACATAATTGACAAATTTGATGTAGATCTTCTATCTACAGAGTAATTCCATGTTCGGCGGTGAACACAAACAAACTGATATTGCACAATCAGCTATATTCACCACTGGGTCAATGCGAGCAAGTCGTTTCTATCCAGCGATTCTTTTTACTTTTCTTGTAATGTATGGAGATTATTCGTTTGATTTAAGCAGTAAAATTAGAATCGTTTCGTCATATATTTTTTCTCCTTTCTCTCAAATTGAATATCTTGCTAGAGACAGTTTTAATTCATTTGATTCATATTTTTCATCTCAGAAAAAGCTTTCTGAAGAAATTATCATGTTAAGAAATAAGATAAAAGATTTAGAAAATCAAAATCTCGCTCTTCAAAATACAAAAACTTCTTTAAATGAGCTTGAAGAACTTTTTGACTTAAGAAAGAGTTTTCAGGAAAGAGAAATTTTTTTAGGCAAGATCAAAGATTTCAAGAAATTTCCAAAAGAACTTATTTCAGTTGAAATTAGAACAAAAAATATTACAAAAGACATGATTGCTTTTAATGCTTTTGGGTTAATTGGGGTTATAGACGAACTACTTAGTAACTCAATAAAAATCATACCTCTTCACGATGCATCAATAAAAGTTCCAGCAAAGAATGCTAGAACCTTGGAAAATATAATTATAGTTGGAACAGGTGAGCCTAAAACATTTCAAATTGAAGAATTTAAAAAAAATGGAGATATAAAAATAGGGGATAAAATCATTTCATCTGGATTGGGAGGTAGGTTTCCAGAAGGTTTTTTACTTGGAAGGGTGACTGAGGTAGAAGAAAATGATCAATCAAATTTTTTGCAAATTACAGTTGAAAATACTTTTGACTTTAGTTTTGGTTCTAAAATTTTATTTACTAAGCCATGAATAGTCTTGATGATAAAAAATCTTCTATTTTTAATTTTTATTTTTTCGTAGGACTTACTTTAATTATCGCTTCAATAATTGAGGTTTTATTAAATGATTTCTTGCTATCTAGGTTAACTTTACCCTTAACTCTGATGACCTTAATTTATTGGAATGTAGCAACACCCAGGAATGTAGGTTTCTTTTGGACCATGCTTTCTGGTTTTATTTTAGATATCTTTTTAGGATATCTCTTAGGAATTCATGTTGTTATATTTCTTTTGGCATCATACTTTTCACAAAGATACTTCCATAGGTTTAGAGCATTGTTTAGATTACAACAATCTTTGATTGTGGCAATTATTGTTTTCATTTATCAAATTTATTTCATTCTTATATCTAATAATTTCACCTCATCTATAGTTTTTGAATTATTGATCTTAACAATAATCTCTAGCCTTTTTTGGCCAATTATTTACGGAGTTTTGAGATATTTGAGGATAAAACTTACTTACGGACAGTAAAAATTTTGCCTAAGTTACATCACCAAGATAGACTTTTTTAACTAATTCATTTTGAACAATTTCATTTGGAATACCTTGTGCTATAACTTGTCCTGAATTAATGACATATATGAAATCACAAATATCCAGAGTAGCTTTAACATTGTGATCGCTTATTAAAACCCCTATGCCTTTTTCTTTAAGACCCTTAATCAATGTCTTTATCTCACTTATTATGAGGGGATCAATTCCTGCAAAAGGTTCATCAAGCAATATTAGTTTTGGACTTAATGCAATTGCTCTAGCAATTTCAACCCTTCTTCTCTGACCCCCGGATAAAGAATTACACTTTTGAGCTTTGATATTCATTAGATCAAATTCTTCAGAAATTTGAGTTAATTTATTTTCAATTTCTCTCTTATCATATTTTTTTGCTTCTAGTGCAGCCTTAATATTTTCTTCAACAGTAAGTTCTCTAAAAACAGAAGGCTCTTGAGGAAGGTAAATTACTCCTAGATCTGATCTTTGTTCAAAACTTAGGCTATTTACTAACTTTGAGTCATAAAGCACTTCTCCTTCAGAAGGTTTGCTCAAACCAGCCAAAATAGAGAACAAAGATGTTTTACCTGCTCCATTTGGACCCAGCAAACCATATATACTATCTGAAGTTATAGAGATATCTATGCCCTCAAGTATATTTATCTTGTTGAAAATTTTTTTAAGTTTTTTCCCTTCAATACGCATATGAATTAATAATTTTTAATATTTAGTTTTGATGGAAAAATTAATTCTCCATTTGATTTTAACTTCACCAAAGACGTCTCTGTCACTAACCCTTCATTATCTTTTAAATATATAGGACTACCTTTAAAAACCATCTCACCTTCATTCAAAATAATTTCTTTCACAGAGATTTCATATTCATCTATAAAAAGTATTAATTCATTAGATGATAAGTTTCTTTTATTAAGATCAATATCAATTTTGCTAGCTTTTCCTAAAATAATTTTTTCATTTACCTTGCCAGAGATTTCCGTTTTATTTTCAAGTTGTACTAAATTTTTATCGTAAGCAATTGTTCCCTTATTTGATTTTATTTTTAAAAAGGTATTTTTTCCGGAAATATCTATTTTTGGCTGATAAACATAAAGGTTTTTTTCTTCTTTTAAAGAATTAACCATTGAAGATTTTACTTTTAAAACAAAATCACTCTCTTTAAAACCTAAATTAATGGAAATATTTTTTGCTTCAAAAACTATTTCGTTATTTTGTTTAATTAATTTAGAAGATGACGGGTTTAAAAAAAATGAAGACAAAAACAAGACAGAACCAATAAGAAAAAATAAAGCAACTAAATATACAAAAATGCTTTTTGGCATTAAATTATTTTTGCTGAAAGAATTTCATGCATTCTGATTAAACCTGTTATTTTTTTATTAGAGTTCTTTACGATCAATGAATAAATCTTTTGGTCTTCCATAATCCTCGAAACATCAAGGACAAGATCAAAATCATTAACAAATTTAAAATTTTTAGTCATAACTTTTTTTATAGGAGTTGAAGTAAGGTCTATACGATTATTTATCATTCTTCTTAAATCTCCATCTGTGAAAATACCTTTCACAAGACCTTGAATTTTTATCAAGCCTAATCCAAAACCTTTTTTTGAGATTTTCTCCATTGCGTCAATTATAGAAATATTTCCATCTATGAAAGGCAAATCTTTTTCTTTGATCATAATTTCTTTTACCTTAATGAAACTTTTACCAAGACTACCACCTGGATGATTTGCACCAAAGTCAGACCTTTTTAAACCTCCATGGTTTGCTATAGCTATAGAAATAGCATCCCCAATCATCATCATGGCAGTCGTACTAGATGTTGGGACAAGGTTCAGAATATCTGCCTCCTTTTCTAAACTCAAAGATATATGCGCTATAGATGATAATGCTATGGTTGAGTTTTTGTTTCCAGTAACAGAACAAATATTCACTTTTTTTTGCTTGAGGTTAGGAAGCAGATCAACTAATTCTTCCGTCTCTCCTGAATAAGAGAAAATAATTAATGAATCTTTTTTGGTTATCGCACCAAGATCTCCATGACTAGCCTCAGCTGCGTTTATATAAAAAGATGGTTTTCCTAGACTAGAAAGCGTGGCTGATATTTTTTCAGATACCTTTCCTGATTTCCCTATACCCAAAAAGATTAAATTTCCTTTTGTTTCTAATAAAAAGTTACAAACCTCATTGAATTCATTTTTGGAAATTCCTGAAGAAACTGTTTGAAGAGCATCAATTTCATTCGAAATGACTTTTTTACCAATTTCAAAAAAATTAATTTTTTTTGGTTTTTTCATCTGTGATTAATTATCCTGTAGTAGACTAGGCTATTTAAATCCGATTATAAATGAAAAAGTACTTTTTCTTATTTTTTATCATTATTTTTTCTCCTTACGTGTTCTTAGACACTGAGGTAGAGGAGTTTGTGAATTCTCAACATAATGAAATTTTTAATTTTCTTAATAAAAATCAAGATTTATTTGATTCAGATAAGGAGAAGTTTCTTAATGAGTTTGAGATTAGGTTTTCAAAACTGATTCCTCCTGAAGAAATCTCAAAAAGAGTAATGGGTAAGAGACTATTTACAGCAGCTACAAAAAACCAAATTTTAAAATTTAATGAAAAGTTTAAAAGCACTCTTTTAGACTCTTATTCTGGCGCATTAAGCAGCGTAGAAGCGGCAAATATTTCTATTGAATCTCACTTTCATCCCAATGAACGAATGGATTTAGCTGTTGTCCAATTAAATACTGACTTTTCAGGAAGAAAATTCAAATTAATTTATAAAATGAAAAAAATAAAGGTTGAAGATACTAAAGATTGGCGAGTGGTTGGAATTGTTTTGGATGGTATAGATTTAGTTTCGCTTTATCGAAAACAATTTGCATCTCTGGTTAAAGAAAATAATGATAATTTGGATCTTGCAATAGATTCTTGGAGTATCGAAGAAGAAACCTTAAACCCAGAAAATTAATGGATAAACTTATTATTGAGGGAGGCCATTCACTCAGCGGAAGCTTAAAAGCCTCTGGTGCAAAAAATTCAGCTCTTCCAATTTTAGCTTCTTCTCTTTTATTAGAAGGCAAATTAAATTTAAGTAATATTCCGCACTTAAAAGACGTAACTACTATGATTGAAGTTTTAGGATCAATGGGGGCAAATATAATGCTTGACGAGGACATGAGTCTTGAGATCGATACTTCAAATCTTAAAAACCAAATAGCAAGATATGAGCTTGTAAAAACAATGAGAGCATCTGTTTTAGTGCTTGGACCTCTTTTGGCAAAATTTGGCCAAGCTGAAGTCGCTTTACCTGGCGGATGCGCAATAGGAAGTAGACCTGTAAACCTTCATCTAGACTGTATGAAAAAATTAGGTGCAGAAGTGATTACTGAAGGAGGATATATAAAAGCTAAAGCAGAAAATGGACTTAAAGGGGCCGAAATTCTGTTTGATACCATCAGCGTTACAGGAACAGAAAATGCCATTATGGCTGCTGTTTTAGCAGAAGGCGAAACCATAATTAAAAATGCTGCAAGAGAACCTGAAGTTGGAGATCTTATTGACTGTTTGATTAAAATGGGAGCTAAGATTGAAGGGAAAGGAACTAAGGAGCTAAAGGTATTTGGCGTGAAAGAATTGAAACCAACTTCTTACGAAGTTATGCCAGATAGAATAGAAACCGCAACCTATTTAACCGCGGTTGCCATGACTGGAGGCGAGGTATCAATAAAAAATTCTATGCCAAAAACATTGGATATTGTTCTTAAAAAATTAACTGAAGCAGGTGCAAAAATAGAAATTACAGAAGATACTATCGAACTAAAAATGGATAAAAGTCTTAAAGCGGTGGATATATCAACCGCACCATATCCTCTTTTTCCAACAGATATGCAAGCACAATTCATATCATTAAATACTATTGCGGAGGGACAATCATCTGTTGTAGAAACCATTTTTGAGAATAGATTTATGCATGTTCAAGAATTAATAAGAATGGGAGGAGACATTTCTTTGGCAGGAAACACTGCAATAATAAACGGCAAGAAAAATTCCCTACACTCAGCGCCTGTTATGGCAACAGATCTCAGAGCATCAGCAAGTTTAGTTTTAGCAGGATTAGTTGCAAAAGGAGAAACGAAAATTGATCGTATCTATCACATCGATAGGGGTTACGAAAGAATTGAAGAGAAATTGAACTCCCTCGGAGCAAATATAGAACGGGTGACAGGATAATGTTAATTGTTTTACCAAAAGGAAGATTACTAAAAGAAATTAAAAATCTTTTGGAAAAGATAGGCGTATCTTTTGAAGACTCATCAAGAAAGCTAGTTATGGATACCTCTGTCAAAGGTATCAAAGTTGCGATTCTTAGATCTTGGGATATTCCTAAGTTTGTCAATAAAGGTATTGCAGACATGGGCTTTGTTGGGAAAGATGTTCTTAATGAGATTGAAGATGAAGAAAATTTTTATGAATCTTTAGATATGGGATTTGGCAGGTGTCGTCTTTCTTTAGCTGCTTATGAGAAAATGAATAATTCAAACAAACCTGTAGTGGCAACGAAATATCCAGTTTCTGCGAAAGCTTTCTTTGCTTCAAAAATGCAGAATGTCGAAATAATAAAATTAAAAGGCGCTATAGAAATTGCTCCAATACTTGGACTTTCGGATTATATAGTTGATCTTGTTCAAACGGGAAATACGCTGAAAGAAAATGGATTATCTGAGTTAGAGGTGATTCAAGATATTTCAACTAGATTAATCATTAATAAATCCTCTTTCAAAACAAACAACTCAAAAATAGAAAGATTAGTTCTTTCTATGAAAGATGCTCTCAATGAAAACTCTAAAAATTAAGCAAGTATCTTTTACTTTCGCCAAAAAATACTTATTGCAAAATAAAATTACAAATAAAGCTTCTCATATCCGAGAAGCTGTCCAAAAAATAATCCATAATGTAAAAAAAAACGGTGATAAAGCTTTAATAAATCTTTCTAATAAAATTGATAAAACAGAATTTAAAACCGTTTCCGAAGCTTCTTTTAATAAGTCTGATCTAAAAGAGAATTATGAAAAGTTAGATAGTGGAACAAAGAAAAACTTAAATTTTATTAAGAAAAGAATAATAAATTTTCATAAAGCAATAAAGATAAGTGATTTAAAAATAAAGGATGGAATATTTAATTTTTTAGGTCAAATCCATAAACCTATAGATAAGATTGGGCTTTATGCGCCCGGAGGAAAAGCTGTTTACCCATCATCTATTCTAATGACTGCTTTAGTTGCAAGAGTGGCAGGTTGTAAAGAGATTAATCTTTTCTTTCCAAGTTCCTCCAGAAAAGCAAAAACGTTAATGCTAGGGACTGCTCATTTAGCTGGAATAACTAACGCTTATAACTTTGGCGGAGCTCATGCAATAGCTGCAATGGCATATGGGACAGAGACAATACCAAAGTCAGATAAAATCTTTGGACCTGGAAATAACTATGTTGCAGAAGCAAAAAGACAGGTATTTGGAGATGTTGGCATAGATTCATTCGCCGGCCCATCTGAAGTATTAATTATTTCCGATAAGAAAAAAGGGTTTGAAGAATTAGCTGCCGATCTAATTGCCCAGGCTGAGCATGGAGAAGATTCTAAATGTATTTTCATTCAAATTGGAAAAGGGGGATTAGAGGCTTTGTTTAAAGAACTTGACCTACAAGTGAATGCTGCCCCAAGAGGGAAAACAATAAAAGCAGCTTTAGAAAAAAATTCAATGTTTATTCAGGTTAAAAATTTAGAAGAAGCAATTGAAATTAATAACCTTGTGGGACCAGAACATTTGCAAATTATTTATAAAAATTTTAAAGAGTCTTTATTAAAAAGATTCATTGCTGGAGCTATTTTTATTGGAGAAAATAATACGGCTGTGTTGGGAGATTATGCTGCGGGACCAAGTCATGTCATTCCAACAAATTCTGCTGCCAGATTTAGTTCGCCTGTCAGTATTGAAGACTTTTTAGTAAGAACCTCTGTAACAGAAATTAAATCTATAAAAAATAAAGCCAAATATAATGAACTACTTGATAATTCGATATTTTTAGCAGAACTAGAAGGTTTGTATGGGCATGCAAATGCTTTAAAACTGAGGCGTAAATAGATACTATCTATCTACAATTGAATTGAAGACTTCAATAACTGTATCTACAGGGATGGCAAAATTTAACCCCTGATTTCCTCCGGAAGTCGATCTGATTACATTTACAACGCCTAATAATCTTCCTCTATCATCAATTAATGCTCCGCCAGAGTTTCCTGGATTTATTGATGCATCAGTCTGGATAAAATTTCCTTTTTTATCCTGGAAAGTTCTATTTATGGCACTAACTATTCCTTTGCTAAATGATTGCCCCAATCCTTGAGGATTACCAATTGCAATTACAGACTCTCCAACTTTAACCTGATCTATGTTTTTCCTGATTTTAAAAGGTTTCAGATCAATCGAATCAATAACTCCTAGAACTGCAATATCTGCTTCTGAATCAAATCCTAATATTTGTGTTTTTACTGTTTTGCCTAAATGATTTTCTACTATCAATTCTTGATTTTGATTAAAAGCATCGCTAATAACGTGAAAATTTGTAACTATCAGGCCTTTTTCCATAACAACTCCTGATCCATTAGGGAAAAAGCCGGTTTTAACAACTCGTCTATTGTATTTAAAGCCAAATTCATTTGACTGTTCTTGCCAAGCTTTCCATTTTTTTATTGTCCAAATATTTACAACCGAAGGAGAAGTTCTTTCAAGTACATTTGAAATATTATGATAGAAAGGGATATAGATATCTGTTTTCCCATAGAAATTAGAAAAAATTAAACCAGAAAGGGCGCCTAAAATTACCCATAAAGAGATGACAAAATAACTTTTTTTAATCATTGATAATAGCAATTATAACCTCTCTGAGTTATCATTCTCGCCTTTCAAAACTTATTTATGGAAACTAAGAGTTACAAAAGCGTTAATATAGAAAAGAATTGGCACCTAGTTGATGCTGAGGACAAAGTTTTAGGCAGATTGGCTGTCAAAATAGCTACTATTCTCTCAGGAAAAAATAAAGCACAGTATTCTCCAAATGCTGACCTAGGAGATTTTGTAGTTGTTGTTAACGCTGAGAAAGTTAAGGTAACTGGGAATAAATTTTCTCAAAAAAACTATTACCATCACACAGGATATCCTGGAGGACTTAAAACAAAATCTTTTGAAAAGATGCAAGAAGATTCTCCTGAAAAAATAATTGAAAAGGCAGTAAAAGGAATGCTACCTAAAAATAAACTTGCTAATCAGATAATTAAAAAGTTAAAAGTTTATTCGGGTTCCTCTCATCCTCATATTGGACAACAACCTAAAGAATTATCAATTTAATTTAAGAATATGTCTGAAGCAATATACGCAACTGGAAGAAGAAAAAGTGCAACAGCTAGAGTCTACCTTTATGAAGGTTCAGGAAATATATTAATAAATGATCTACCTTTAGAAGAATACTTTGGTAGAGAAGTAGCTAAAATACTTGTAAAACAGCCTTTGAAACTTTTAAGTTGTGATCAAAAATATGACTTTAAAATTAAAGTTTCTGGTGGAGGTTCCTTCGGGCAAGCTGGCGCTATAAGACATGGTATTTCAAGAGCGTTGGAAAAGAAAGATAGCGAGTTTAGAGGAGCATTAAAATCTGCAGGCTACTTAACAAGAGATTCAAGAAAAGTGGAAAGAAAAAAAGTTGGATTAAGAAAAGCAAGAAAAGCTCCTCAATTCAGCAAAAGATAAAACATGCAACCCAAAAGTCCTCCTAATCCTGGTAGAAGGAAATTCCTTACTTATACGACTTCTTTCCTAGGAATTATAGGAGCGTTTTTCACAGCCATACCTTTTGTCAGTGCCTTTAAACCAAGTGCTAAAGCAGAAGCTGCCGGTGCCCCAGTAAAAGTTGACCTTTCAAAATTACTTCCAGGAGAAATGATGACTGTTGAGTGGAGAGGAAGGCCAGTTTTTGTAGTTAATATTCCAAAAGAAAATAAAAACTTCATAACAAAAAACTTAGAAAGACTAGCTGATCCGAATATGGAAGATCCTTCTCAACCGGATTATGCAAGAAATGATATTAGATCAAGAAAAGAAGGAATAGCTGTTTTAACTGGAGTTTGTACTCATTTGGGGTGTGCTCCAAAGTATTATCCAGAAGCAAAGCCAGAAGACTTTGATTCAAATTGGCAGGGAGGATTTTTTTGTCCTTGTCACGGTTCAAAATTTGACTTGGTTGGAAGGGTTTATGCAAATGTTCCTGCCCCTACGAATTTAGTTGTGCCTCCACATTTTTTTGAAAAAGATAACTTATTGGTTATCGGATCAGACGGAGTAAGTTAATGAGCGAAAACACTATTGGAAAAAAAAGTCTTGAATGGGTAGATAGTAGATTTCCTGTTGTAGATCTATTCGAAAGGCATCTTTCAAAATATTATTCTCCTTCCAATATAAACATTTGGTATTTATTTGGCTTCCTTTTATTGATTGTTCTAGTAATGCAGATTTTAACCGGTTTGTGGTTAATGATGAATTATACCAATACAGCAGAAGGAGCATTTTCTTCTATTGAATACATCATGAGGGATGTAGATTATGGATGGCTTATTAGATACATGCATGCTGGAGGAGCATCAGCATTTTTTGCCTTGATTTATCTGCATATGTTTAGAGGCATGATGTATGGGTCTTACCAGAAACCTAGAGAATTAATTTGGGTTGGTGGATGGTTCGTATATGTTCTCCTCTGTGCAGAAGGCTTTACAGGTTATGTTCTTCCTTGGGGGCAGATGTCATTCTGGGCAGCACAAGTAATTATATCTCTAGTAGGCTCTATACCTTACTTTGGAGAAGATCTTGCTATTTGGATCAGAGGTGATTACATAGTATCAGGAATTACTTTGTCGAGACTTTTTGCTTTCCATGTAGTTTTATTACCAATTTTAATTATCGCAGTAGTTTTCTTTCATATTTTAGCGCTTCACGAAATTGGCTCAAATAATCCAGATGGCATTGATGTCAAGAAACACACAGACCAGGATGGTGTTCCTTTAGACGCTAAACCTTTTTTTCCTTATGACATCACACATGATTTCTATGCATTAGGAGTATTTTTAATAATATTTTGTTCTGTAATATTTTTCTTCCCAGAAGGAGGAGGATACATCATCGAGTACGTTAACTATGAGCCTGCTAATCCACTTTCTACGCCAGCCCATATTGTACCTTCATGGTATTACACTCCATTTTATGCCATGCTCCGAGCTATAGATTTCCCACTATTTGGATTAACTGCTAAGTTTTTAGGCTTCGTTGTGATGGCTGCAGGAATTGCAATTTTTGCTGCTCTACCTTGGTTAGATAGAAGCCCAGTTAAGTCAATAAAGTATAAAGGTATTTACAGTAAAGCTTTTTTAACTGGATTTGTATTAAGTTTTTTTGTTCTAGCTTACCTTGGATCTGTTCCGCCTACTGAAACAAAAAATATGCTGGCTAAAGTATTTACCTTTATCTATTTTGCATATTTTCTATTAATGCCCATTTACACAAAATTTGAGAAATGCAAACCCGTTCCAGAGCGTGTTGGAGATCTAGCTTGAAAAGCCTTTTTTATCTAGTAGCCATATTTTCTTCTCTCCTCATTTTTTCTGCCGGAGAATATCGATGTGGTTCAATAGAATGTGATAATTTTAAGTCAGATGTTTCAGATAAAGCTTCATTACAAAGAGGATTATCTACTTATATGAATTATTGCTATGGCTGTCATTCCCTTAAGTATTCAAGATACAAAAGGATAGCCGAAGACTTACTTATTCCATTAGAAATGTATGAAAACAATTTAATTTTTGATGGTTCAAAAATAGGCGAACTTATGGAGATAAGTCTGACAAAAGAAGACGCAGTAAATTGGCTTGGAGCTTATCCTCCTGACCTGACATTGGAGGCGAGATTAAGAAGGCCTGATTGGATATATACTTATTTAAGAAATTATTATCCTGATTCTTCAAGACCATATGGAGTAAACAATAGGGTCTATCAAAATGTAAACATGCCTCACGTTTTAGAAGACATGCAAAATACTCTTCCTAAAAATCAGTACGATCAAGTTATATATGATTTAACTAATTTTATGACATATGTAGCAGACCCTTCCGCAGAACAACGTAAAAGAATTGGTACTTATGTGCTACTTTTTTTGATAATTTTTACAGCTTTTGCTTATATGACATATAAAGAATTTAAAAAAGATTTAAAATAGTATTATGAGTATTCTAAGCAATAGGTCCGCTATGGTTTTGTTCCATGATGATATTGGGCACAGATCTCAAAAAGTCAGAATAGTAATTGCTGAAAAAGGGATAACTTGCAATTTGGAGGTGCTCAGTAAAGATGATCTACCTAAGGATATTTTAGAGGTAAATCCTGATGGACATTTACCTCTTTTGATAGACAGAGAACTCTCCTTATATCACTCTGGTTTAATAGTTGAATATCTTGATGAAAGATTTCCTCATCCACCTCTTTTACCTGTTTATCCCGTTTCAAGAGCTCAATTTAGATTAATCCTCCAAAGAATTGAAAAGGACTGGGCTGAAAATTTAGATGTCCTTGAAAATACAAATTCTTCAAAACCTCAACTTACAAAAGCAAGAAACGACCTACAAAAAAATATTTCAAACTCTTTGGCGATGTTTGATAATAAAAGATTCTTCAGAAACGATGAGTTTTCGGTTTTAGATGCTGTAATCGTTCCAATTCTTTTAAGGCTTGATCATCATCAAATTAAAATTCCTAACAATAAAGCATCAAAACCTCTTTTTGATTACATTGAAAGGATGCAGGACTTACCTAGCGTCAAAGACAGTTTTACTTCTTTAGAAATAGAATTGCTTTAATTTTATTAAAAACCAATTTTTTCTGGCTTAATAAAAATTTGATTCTCCTCCTTGGAGTATTCACCTAGTAGCCCATTAAACCTAGCATTGATCCCTCTACCAAAAAACAATAGCAAATCAAACCCTAAAGAATAGAAAAGCTTTTCTTGAATTTGTTTTTTTGAAAACTCATCATCAAATAAAAAGTTATTGCTCAACAAGATGGGATGTTCTAAGCCTTTTAAATTAGAATTAAATTCCTTTTTTGAAAATCTCCATAGATCAAGTTGGCCAGGTAAGGTATAAACCTCAGGCTCAAAAATTAAGTTGAAATTAATTGCAGGGATAATTCTCTCCGCTGAAATTTCCTTTGTATCAATAATAATTTTTTTTATATCTTTCCTGAACCTTGGAGTTTGGTAAATTCTATTTTGAGTTATTCTTTCTAACTCTCTTTTTCTGTCAGAACTTTTATTAATTTCAAAAAGGAGTGAAATTTTCTTTTCAATGTTTAACTTATTCTTGATTAAAATATAATTTTTTGCCTTTAATTCTCCATCCGTTAAAACTACTGATTCTTCCGGAAGAATGTCAGGATCAGAGCTGTAAAGATAGTCTATATAGCCATAGAATGGATCTATAATATTTAAATCTAATTTAACCTTTTCTTTTAATCCGATGACTACCAAAATATTGTTATTATTTTTTAAATTACATTCATTTAAAATATCAACTAAGTTGTTGTTAAGGTAAATTAGTTTTTTTGTTTTAGAGGATAGTTTTGAGCAATCAAAAGATTTTTCTTTAGAAAAATCTATAAAATTAATAGCAGCATTTCTTTTCTGTCTTTCTTCTAAAAAAAAGTAGCCATTTTTGATTCCTTCCAAAAAGGATTTCTGAATAGCATTTTTATCTTCATAAAAAATAATATCTATATTTGAGATTAATCGAGATGAACTCAGTTTGAGATCTTTACTTTTAAATACTTCAGCACCATCTTCTTTTTTCGAGTATTCATTGCTAGTTAAAGTGCAGCAAGTTAGGATGAAAACCAAGACAACATGAGAGATTATTTTTTTTAACATGATAGGAACATTATATTTAGTTGCCACACCAATTGGTAATTTAGAGGATATAACTTTAAGAGCAATTAGAATACTTAATGAGTCAAGCATTGTCCTTGCGGAAGATACAAGAAATTCAAAAAAACTTTTTTTAGCGCATAAAATTTCCAGTAAGTTGGTTTCTTATAATGACTTTTCATCTCAAACAAAAATTTCTTCGATAATAAAATACCTCAAAGATGGAAAAACCATTTCTTTGATTTCTGATGCTGGAACACCTTTAGTCTCAGATCCAGGACATGAATTGGTTTCACAAGTTATCAGCGAGAAAATCAATGTTGAAAGTATTCCAGGCCCTTCTTCAGTAATCTCAGGATTAATTACTTCTGGATTTAAGAATAATAAATTTATCTTTGAAGGATTTTTACCAAAAAAATCTAGTGAATTGAAATCATTGCTTTCAACATGCAATTATGAAACTAAGACAATTATCTTCTTTGAATCCCCTTACAGAATAAAAAAAACTTTAAAAGTCATGGGAGATGTTCTTGGTAAAAATAGAAGAATTAGTATTGCTCGTGAAATGACTAAAATGCATGAAACAATTCTAAGAGGCACAATCGAAGAGATGAACCGCATAGCAGATGTGGATTCCAATCTTCCTAGAGGTGAAATTGTAATTATTTTAGAAGGATCTGATAAGAAAAGCGATGACATTGACAAAAAATTGGATTATTTACATGCATCATTATCAAATGATCTTTCTTTGAAACAATTTTCAAAGATTTTTTCAAAAATTTCGAAACAAAGCGCAAAAGAAATTTACAACAAATATAAAGAATAAGTATAATTCCCGCGAGCTGACCGAGTAATCGCTGCATTGCAGAGGAAAGTCCGGGCTCCATAGGAAAAAGTGCCAGGTAACTCCTGGAGGTAGGTTTTAAAAACTTACCATGGAAAGTGCAACAGAAAATAAACCGCCTTAGGGTAAGGTTGAAAAGGTGAGGTAAGAGCTCACCGTGTTCTTTGGTAACAAAGAACAGCTAGGTAAACCCCACTTGGAGCAAGGCCAAATAGAGATTTTATAATGTTTTCCGCATTGAATCTGGGTAGGCCGCTAGAGATTCATGGCGACATGAGTTCGAGATGAATGATTACTTCAAACAGAACCCGGCTTATGAGTCAGCTCAATCCACCTAAGCAGCCTTTATTTCAGTGTAAAAATCTGTTTTTAGGGGGCTTTTATATATTTACAATCTTCTAAAAGTGTGTAAAAGTGTGTAAAAGTATACGTTAGTGTAACTTTTTGGGACTACTTTATGGCTGGACTTTATGGGTTTAGCAGTCTTTCCTTAGACACAAAGGGAAGAATTGTTATACCTGCAAGATACAAAGATTTGTTGAAGGAAATGGCTTCAGGGTCGATTATTATTACTCGAGACCCCCAATATCCATCACTCTTGATTTATCCAGGAGCATTATGGAAGAAAATTTCTGATGCCTTTGAAAATCTATCTGGCCTAAATCCAAAAATTAGATCTTTACAGTGGAATTTCCTTGGAAATGCTCATGCAATTGATTTTGAAGTTTCAGAAAGAATGACTCTTCTTATTCCTCAATCCCTTAGAAATTACAGTCAAATTAAAGAAAAAACTAAAGTTGTTCTCATTGGTATGGGCCAAAAACTAGAACTATGGAGCGAAAAAAACTGGAAACTTAAAGAAGAGGGGAAAAATATTAAAGGTGAAAGACTAGAAATTGAACTTCCTAGTGAAGTTCAGGAGATCCCATTTTGAATTATTCTCATGAACCAGTTTTATTGAAAGAGACTTTAAAGAATCTCATTTATGATAAAAGCGGTTCATACCTTGACTGTACCTTTGGCTTAGGAGGACACTCAAAAAAAATTCTAGAAAATCTTAATTCGGATGGACATCTTTACTCAATTGACAAGGATAAAGAGGTCAAAGATTATGCAAATCTTATCAAGGATGAGAGATTTAAATTCCAAACATCAACTTTTTCAAACATCTCAAGCCTATTTTCAAAAAACACTATGAGTGGCGTTCTTTTTGATTTAGGGGTCTCATCTCTTCAATTAGATAAGCCGGAAAGAGGTTTTAGCTTTATGCGAGAGGGTGAATTAGATATGAGATTTGATAATAGTTCAGGAATATCTGCTAAAGAATGGATAAACACTGCATCAGAAAAGGAACTTGCTGACGTTTTTTATTTTCTTGGAGAGGAAAGAAAATCGAGACAGTTTGCAAAAAAAATCATCCAGGCAAGGAAAGGAAAAGATATTTTTTCTACAAAAAATCTGGCAGAGCTTTTCAAACCAAAAGGGTTTCAAAAAAAACATCCAGCCACAAACATTTTTAGAGGTATAAGAATCTTAATTAATAATGAATTTGAGGAATTAAAAGAAGGCCTAATTTCAGCAATAAAAGTTCTAAAAGATAGGGGTGTTTTAGCTGTTATTAGCTTCCATTCAGCCGAAGATAGAATAGTCAAAAACTTTTTCAAGAAAGATTACAAAATTTTTTTTGAAGGCATTAACTTGAAAAACATAAATAAAATAAAGCCATCGAAGGAAGAGAAATTATCTAACCCTCGATCTAGAAGTGCAATTTTAAGAATTGGAGAAATAGAATATGTCTCTTAAATACATATCATTTCTTTCTCTTTTACTTATCTTAACTTTAGTTTTGTTTGTTTACTTACAACTGGATTTTAATATTAAAAAAACAAACTCAGATATTTACAAGCTGACAAAAGCATTTAATTATGAATTAGATGAGAATTTATCTTTAGGCAGTAGAATACAATTAAAAAAATCTCTCAAAGAGGCTTATGAGAATTCTTCGCAAAGCCTTTCCATGACTAGACCTGATGAGATATTAAATATTGAGGTTGCAAATTGAATATAAGGCTCGATATAAAAATATTTTTCCTTTTTTCATTAGTCTCACTTAGTAGTTATGCACTAGCTTCTTCCTTTGCCGGTTTAAATACACAAGAAAAAGAGTTTAAAAAAATACCTCATTTTTACTTAAATGGTGTTGAAGTTATTTCCCAAAACGGTGAATTAATCTTATTAGATGATAATTATTCTTTAGCTTTGGTTAATTTATTAATTGATGGCAAAGAACCTTTGGGATTGATGAATAATTACTACGAAATCCAAGAAGTCTTATTACTGAAGGATCTTCATATTAAAGAACTAGAATATAAGAAATTCGGACAAATAAAAATTCAAACGGCAGGTAATGAATTTATTAAATTTCAAGATTTTCAACTTTCTGACCAACTAATAACTTTGAAATTATTTTTTCAGAGTAAAGAATCACAAAATTTATTAAGAAACTTTAAAACCATAGATTTGAGACATAAAAATAAATTAGCAATTGGATATTATTAATGGCAAATAATAATAAAAATAATTTAAGAGTTGGAATAGATATAGGAACTTCTAAAGTTGTTTGCATAATTGCAGAAAATACCTTGGAAGGCATAAACGTATTGGGCTTAGGTATTCAAAATTCAATAGGTCTTCGAGATGGAGTCATTGTAGATATTGAATCAACAGTAGCTGCTGTCAAAGAGGCAGTTTCTAAAGCTGAGCTTATGTCAGGTAGGCAGGTTACAAAAGCTTTCGTAGGAATTTCAGGTGGTAGTGTTAATGGCTTAAATTCCTCTGGAGCCGTACCAATTAAAGATAGAAAAGTAAAAATGAGTGAGGTAGAAAAGGTTATGTCTACTGCTCAAGCTCAAAGAATTCCAGAGGGCTACGAGCTTTTACATGCTTTGCCAAGAGAATTCATCATTGATAATCAATCTGGAGTCAAAGCACCATTAGGTATGGCAGGAGTAAGGCTTGAAGCTCACGTACATTTAGTTTCTTGTCTTAAGAATTCTGCAACAAATATTGGATCTTGCATGAAAATATGTGGAATAGACGTTCAAAAATACGTATTGGAACAACTTGCTTCTAGCCATTCAGTTCTCACAGATGATCAAAAGAAATTAGGTGTTTGTCTTATTGATATTGGCGGCGGAACTTCTGACGTAGCAATTTTTTCAGATGGAGCAATTAGTCATACAGTCAATGTTCCAATTGCTGGAACACATGTTACTAATGATATTGCAAGGGCAATTCAAACTTCGATTCAAAATGCGGAAGATATTAAAAAGAAACATGGTTGTGCCTGGAGTGAATTAGCAGATTCCGATGAAATGATAACTACTCAATCAATAAACGGTAGAGAAAATCAATCATTCTCAAGACATGGTCTTTCGACCGTCATCGAAGAAAGATATCAAGAAATTTTTCAAATTATTAAGCAAAGAATGGGAAATATAAATCTAGCTCAAGCAATACCTGCAGGAATAGTGTTGACCGGAGGTGCATCAAGAATAGAGGGTATTTCTCAATTAGCTGAGGCAATATTTCAAGCTCCTGTTAGAGTTGGAAAACCTCAGGGATTAATTGGGTTAAGCGATATTTTATCAAATCCAATATATTCCACAGCTGTTGGATTAATTTTATTTGCTCAAAAGGAACAGGAAGAAGATTATATGGATTTTGCAATGTTAAACGAAAAAGGCCTGATAAATAAAGCCTTTAGATGGATACAGAATACTTTTTAACTTTATTTTAGGAGGAGTTATGAAATATAAACTAGTAGACAATGGGAAGAGAAATCAAACCATAATAAAAGTAGTTGGTGTTGGTGGGTGTGGAGGCAATGCCATAGACCATATGGTAGCCAATGGAGTTGAAAGCGTGGAAACCATTTCTGCAAATACTGATTCTCAAGCTCTAACTAAAAATAAAGCAGCTGAAAAAATAATCCTAGGAGAATTAAATAATCATGGACAAGGAGCTGGAGGAAAGCCAGATGTAGGCAGAGATACTGCTTTAGATGATTATGAAAGGTTAACGACAATGTTTGATGGCGCCGATATGGTATTTATAGCAGCAGGAATGGGAGGAGGAACTGGAACAGGCGCAGCTCCTATAGTCGCCAGAGCTGCAAAAGAAGTAGGTGCTTTAGCAGTAGCTATTGTCACAAAACCAATGTCTTTAGAGTTTAAAGATGACTTAGCAGAAGGTGGAATAAAAGAGTTAAGATCGGAAGTTGATTCTTTAATAACTATTCCTAACCAAAAATTAAGTGAAGTTTTTGGAGGCGATTGCACTATGTTAGAAGCTTTTGGCCATGCAAATGATGTTTTGTTAGGAGCTGTGAGAGGTATTGCTGACATCATCACACAAACTGGCTATATAAATGTAGACTTTAATGATGTTAGAACTGTTATGGCTGAGCAAGGAGTTGCTATGATGGGAACAGGCGTTGCCAGTGGTCCAAGTAGAGCAAAAGATGCAGCAGCTCAAGCAGTTGGAAGCCCTCTTTTGGAGGATATAAATTTACAAAATGCTAAAGGAGTTTTAGTAAATATAACCGGAAAAGGTATCAAGGTTGGCGAGATAGAGGACGTTCTTCGACAGGTATCAGAATTCGCAAGTGATGGCGCTCAAATAATCCATGGCGCAGTAGAAGATAAAGACATGGAAGGAGACATAAAAGTAACTATCATAGCGACAGGTTTATCAGATAGCTCTCAACAAAATGATAAAGCTTCAGGATTTAAGGTTGCTAACGATCCATATGGTAGATTTCAGGAAGTACCGACTTTAGGAAAAGTTGAAAATGAGATTCCAAAAAATGAATCAACCAAAAAAAGTGATTATCTAGACATACCATCATTTGTGAGAAAACAGATAGATTGATTTGAATGCAAGCGAGAATAATAAATACAGAGAACTTACTCTCTGGATTATAATATTCTCTATTCTATTAGCTTTACCAACTAAGTTAGTCTTTTTTCAAAAAAACGACTTTAGTTTAGGAAAAGAATTTTCACAAAAAGCCTCAATCAGGCAATCTCCTATTGCTTCAAAAAGAGGAGTAATTTTCGATAGAAATAATTATGTCTTAGCCGAAGATATTCCATCTTATGAGATTGGCATCTCCCTAAAGGACTTTTCATTCGATCCACTTCATATAAATCTCTTATCCACTAATTTAGATTTAGATAATGATAGGTTAAAAAAGCGATTAGCCAGAAAGAAAACCAAATATTTGGTCCTTAATCAAAAAGTAGTAAAACAAAAAAAAGAACATATTCAGTCTTTAGAAATTCCTGGGATAGTCATAAGCAATAGAACATTTAAAAGAAATTATCCTCAAGGAGAAATATTTTCTCAATTAATAGGGCTTACTAATTATAAAAATGAAGGCGTAAATGGAATCGAGTTTGCTCTTGATGAAACTTTAAAAGCAGAAGATGGTTATCAAGAAAAAATTCTTTCCAGAAAATCAGGAGTTATTCAAAATACAATAATTAAAGAGCCGATTAATGGCTCTGCAGTTAACTTAACTGTTGACTCTAAAATACAATTTATCTTATTTGATAAGCTTAAAAAAGCTGTTGAATTTCATAATGCAGAATCTGCGTCAGGAATAATTATTGACTTAGATTCAAATGAAATTCTAGCAATGACAAATTTCCCGTCGTTTGATCCTAATAACAGAAAAAAACTTAAAAACATGGAATTATTGAAAAATAATTCAGCGATAGAGCTGTTCGAGCCAGGTTCTACTGTAAAACCCCTAGCTTTATCAGCTTTATTAAAAAATAATCCAGAGTTAATTAAGTCAGCTGTGAATACTTCTCCAGGATGGATAGAATTTGAAGGTTATAAAACTGAAGATGCCAGAAACTATGGGACGTTGTCTACAGAAGAAATAATTGCTAAATCTAGTAATGTTGGGATGGTAAAGTTATGCTCCGATTTTGATCCCAATCAAATTCTTCGAACTTATTACTCTCTTGGTTTTGGGAAATATATGAATGAAATTTTTATCTCAACTCGAGAAGGCTATCTCCCAGAATATAAAAATTTATCGCTAAGAGAAAAAGTTTCACTTTGTTATGGATATGGTCTACAAACAACTTTAGTTCAATTAACTTCAGCATACAGTACTATTTTTTCAGAAGGAGTTTATCGTCCACTTAAATTAATAAAAAACTCCTCTCAATTTGAAGAAGAAAGAATTCTTAGCAAAGAAAATGCTAAACAAATAAAAAAAATATTATACAACGCAATAAAAAACGGCACTGGATTTCGGGCTATAGTTAATGATCATGATGTTTTTGGGAAAACAGGAACGGCAAGAATTTTTAAGAATCAGAAGTATAATGATGATCTGCATAATGCCTTATTCATAGGAATGACGAAAATAGAAGATAAAGAGTACTTGCTTGGACTATTTGTTAAAAATCCAAAGATTAATGGAGAAGGAGGAGGCGATGTAGCTGCTCCAATATTTTCGGAGATTATTGAAACAATTCAAAAACTTTAATAATGCTTTCCTTAACAGAAAATCTTTCGAAATTAGAAGGTATAAAAATCACAGGATTTACAGATAATTCAAATTTTGTAGAGCCAGACTATGCTTTCATATCTTTTTCAAAAAATCCAAAGGAAGCACTTAAATATTCCAAAGATGCTATTGATAAAGGCGCCATAATTGTCATTAGCCAAGTGAACCTTTATGAACATTTAAAAGATAAAAATTTATATGATTCAAATTTAGTCAATCACAAAGATAAATATTTAGAAACTCTTTTTGCAAGATCAAAAAAAAGCATCAAGATCGTCGGAATTACTGGCACAAATGGAAAATCTTCAACCGCATTTTTTCTTCACCAACTTCTATCTTTTAAGGATTCCAATACAACTCTATTAACGAATACACCAGAAGTTTCAAATCTTAAAAATACACAATTCACTCCCTTAACTACTCCAGATAATTTTTTACTTCATCATTTTTTAAAAAAATCTATTGATTTAAAGAGAAAATACTTTCTTATGGAAGTTTCCTCGCATGGCATAGACCAAAGAAGAATTTCTGGTTTAGATTTTTTTGCTAAGTCCCTCACGAGCTTTTCAAAAGATCATCTTGATTATCATAAAAATTTAAGTAGTTATAGAAATGCTAAGAAAAGCTTTTTCTCAACATCAGATGAAAACAACATCGTATCCATTGATAATGATTTAGGAAGGGAAATTCATTCTGAAAATAAATCAACTTTGACCGTTTCAGTGAATGACAAAACTGCAAATTTGTACTTAGAAAATAATTTAATAAAAACACCTTGGGGAGATTTAACAAATTATCTTCCTTTTAAAAGTAAATTTATGATTTCAAATTTTTTATGTGCTTTGGGTCTATATGGAAAGATATTCAATGAAATAGATTTTGAGGCAGAAATGCTTAAAAATATGAAAAACCTTCCAGGCAGGTTACAAAAAATTCGTTCGTTTCAAGATAAAATTTGCTATGTAGACTATGCACATACTCCAGATGCATTGAAATCTGTTTTGGATTATTTGAGAAGTAGCTATAAAGGAAAAATCATAACTTTATTTGGATGTGGCGGGGAAAGAGATTCATCCAAAAGAAGTGATATGGGAAAAATTGCCCAAGAGAGATCGGATTTTCAAATTATTACAAACGACAATCCAAGAAATGAAGATCCAAAAAAAATAGTTGCTCAAATTGTCAAAGATATGGATTTAAAAAACTTTGACATCATTTTTGATAGAAAAGAAGCAATTTCTGAGGGTTTAAAAAAACTTAAGAAATTGGAACCAGAATCAGTTTTGCTTATTGCGGGAAAAGGCCATGAGAACGTTCAAATTTTAAAGGGCAAGGAAATAGAATTTAACGATTTAAAAATTTTGAATGAACTGAAGGATGTTATTTAAAAAGAATATAGAAAATCTTGCCACTTTTGGGGGAGGAAAAATTTATTGTCAAAATATTGACTTCAAAAAAATAGTTTTTAATTCAAAAGATATCAAAAGAGGAGATGTATTTTTACCTCTTAAAGGACAAAATCATGATGCTCATAAATTTATTTCTGAAGCATATGATCTTGGGGCTGCATGCGTTGTTTCTGAAAAACAGATTGACAATAAAAATCATATTCTAGTTAAGGATACGAACGCTTTTTTAGAAAATATCGCCAAAAAACAAAGAGAACTATTTGAGGGGCTGGTAGTAGGAATTACAGGGAGTAATGGCAAAACCACAACAAAAGAAACTCTAAGTAAATATTTCAAGGACAAATTGAAGCAAAATGATGTCTATAAAAGCTATGGAAATTTTAATAATTTTTATGGTCTTTGTTTTTCTCTTTTGGAATTAAGTCCCCATCATAAAGTGGGTTTTTTTGAAATTGGAACAAATAATCCTGGAGAAATTTCAAAATTATCTAATATTTTGAAAATGAATCTAAGCATAATTACAAATATCGGAAATGCTCATTTAGAAGGCCTAAAAAACATCGACGGCGTGGCAAATGAAAAAAGTGATATTTTTGTTTTTACCAAGGATGAAGGATATTGTTTAGGGGGCATTCCAAAAAAATATTTAAATCTAGTTAGAGATAAATCGTCTGGTAAAAAAAGAATTTTCATAAGCGACAATGATCCAAAAAAATTAATTAAAACTGCCATTATGAAAATTAATGATCTTCTAGAGGTTGAGTATCTACCTAAAGAAATAGATAGCTTCTTAGATAAAAAAATTGATGTTCCTGGCAGGTTTGAAATAAGAAAATCAAAGTCAAAAGCCCTGATTATTGACGATTCCTACAATGCAAATCCAGATTCCTTTTTATATGCTTTCAAAAAAATAAAAAATCTAGATCTTTCAAAAATTTCTTTAATTGAAAAAGGTTCGAAATATCAAAAAAAAATATGTGTTATGGGGCAAATGGGAGAACTTGGAGAAAAGTCCGAAGACTTACATAAATATATTCTCAAAGAGGCATCTTCAATATTTGATGTTGTTTTAGCAATAGATTTCAAGGTGAATTTGAAAGCATCAAACATATCTTTTTTTAAAAGAGAAAAAATTGATTCTTATTTGAAAGAATATCTTGAAGAAGATGTTTTAATTTTCTTCAAAGGTTCACGTTCGGTTAAAATGGAAAACATTATCAAGAATCTTACTTAAAATGTTTTTACCAATACTTGAATATTTAGCGGAAAGCTTTGGACCTCTAAGGGTCTTTAACTATTTCACTTTTAGAGCAATTCTTGCAACATTAACCTCATTGGTTTTTATTCTTTTTTTTGGTAAGACCTTTATAAGATTCATAGCAAAACAAAAATATGGCCAGATCATCAGAGAGGAAGGCCCACAAAGTCATTTAGAAAAAAAAGGAACTCCCACGATGGGAGGGTTATTAATTTTATTTTCTATTTTATTTTCATGCCTTTGCTGGGGAGATTTAAGTAATAAGTATCTTTTGGTTTCAATGGCAGTAACCTTCTTATTTGGCGTTATTGGGTTAATTGATGACTATTTAAAACTGCGTTATTCAAATAGCAAAGGTCTTAGTGGTAGAAGTAGGCTTTTATGGGAAATTTTAGTAGCTTTATCTGCAAGTTCGTTGATTTACTATTTTGCTACGAGCGCAGAAGAAACTACTTTGTTTCTTCCATTTTTTAAAGACTTTGCCCTGCAACTTGGAATTTGGTTCATTTTATTTAGCGCCTTGGTTCTTGTTGCAACTGCAAATGCTGTGAATTTAACTGATGGGCTAGATGGACTAGCAATAATGCCTTCAGTAATGGTGGCTGCAGGAATGGGAATAATTGCATACATTTCGGGTAATGCAATTCTCTCGGATTATCTTAATGTTCCCTATCTTTTTTATTCAACCGAAATAGTAATTTTTTGTGGGGCGCTTGTTGGAGCTGGGATAGGATTTCTCTGGTTTAATACTTATCCAGCACAAATGTTTATGGGCGATGTAGGATCTCTGTCTTTAGGAGCGGCATTAGGAATTATTGCAGTAAGTGTAAGACAAGAGTTTATATTGATGTTGATGGGGGGAGTTTTTGTGATTGAAACTATGTCTGTAATTCTCCAGGTTGCTTCTTTCAAATTAACTGGCAAAAGAATATTTAAAATGGCTCCTTTACATCATCATTATGAACTCTCAGGGCTTGCTGAACCAAAAATAATTGTCAGATTTTGGATTGTTACTTTAATTCTTGTTCTTTTTGCTTTAGCTACTTTTAGATTGAGATAAAAATGAATTCATCTGAACCTGTACTTATCCTTGGTAAAGGAATTACAGGAGAGTCATTTAGAGAATATTTTTCTAAAAAAAAACAACCATTTATTACTTACGACACAAGGGTAAGAAAGGAGAATTTCAATTTAAAAAAAAATTTAGATTTTAATTTTATTGCCGAAGAAGAGATCGATTTTGACAACTTAAAATTTATAGCATGCAGTCCAGGATTTGACTTAAATCACAACATAATTAAAACAGCAAAAGAAAAAAACATTGAAATTAAAAGTGACATAAATATTTTTTTAGAAGAAAACACATCAACAAAAATATTAATTTCTGGAACCAATGGAAAATCAACAGTTTGTTTATGGTTAGAAAAATTATTCAATTACCAAAATTTAGATACTCTTGCCATTGGAAATATCGGAAGACCAGTTTTGGAATTTGTAGAGGAAAAAAAAGATTTTTTTGTTGTAGAGGTTTCAAGCTTTCATTTGGATATAGCGCCATTACCCAAATTCAAATTATCAGTTTTGTTAAATATTTCACCTGATCATATTGATCGTCATGGGAGTTTTAATAATTATGCAAAAATAAAAAAGAAGATAAGTGACAGTAGTGAAATTTCAATTGTTAATGAAAATCTCAAAGAATTTATTCCTCTAGCTGATTGTTTTTTTAGCAACAAAGGATCTGTAAAAGATCAAAACTTTAGCGTAATCAAAGAGATTTGTTCCTGCTTAAATCTTAATTTTTTAGAAAAAGATATTTTGAACTGTTTTGCTCAGCTTCCTCACAGAATGGAACTTTTTTATCAGTTAGATGGAAACATAACCTTTATAGATGATTCAAAAGCAACTAATGTAGCTTCATCATTAGAAGGCCTGAAAAGTATAGATGAATCCAAGTCATTGATAGTCTTTTGCGGAGGAAGATCAAAAGATCAGGATTTTAAAAGTTTCACTGATTATCTAAATAAACGCGCAAAGAAAATTTATTATTTTGGAGAGAGTACAAAAATTTTAAAAAAGCTTCTTGATTCGTCAAAGTCTCAAGAAGTTTCAAACCTGGAAGAGGCAATTCATTCTGCTTTTAAAATTATTGAAAGTGATACCACTTTGATTCTTTCACCGGCTTGTTCTAGTTTAGATATGTTCGAAAGCTTTGAGGAAAGAGGAAAAAAATTCAAGGATTTAGTTTTCAATGCCAAAATTTAAAAACCAATCAACATTGCAAAGGATTTTTCTCGGCAAGCACGACCGCTCACTCGGGTTTGCTGATATTGATATACCTATGTTGTTTATTTCAACGTTCTTATTATTTTTTGGTATTGTCATGGTCACCTCTGTTTCTCTTCCTCTTACCTCAGGGACACTCAATATGACTTTGAGCCATATTCAAAAAATTTTCATTGCGTTTGTTTTTGCATTATTTGCTTTCAGGATGCCAATGAGCTTTTGGCAAAAAAACTCAATTTATTTTTTAATGTTTTCTTTATTTTTATTGATATTGGTTTTTGTTCCCTTTATAGGAAAAGAAGTTAATGGCGCATTCAGATGGATTAGGGTTTTGGGATTTTCTTTTCAACCCTCTGAATTAATGAAGTTTTCTTTAATCATTTATATATCCTCATATTGCATCAGAAAATATGATGAATTTAGAGAAGAATGGTTGGGCTTTTTTAAACCAGTTTTTTTGATTTCGCTTTCTATATTACTCATTTTACTTGAACCAGATTTAGGTTCATCGGCAGTAATCTTTATTGTATCTTTTTCTATACTTTTTATTGCTGGAGCCCCTTTAAAGCATCTTATTTCAATTTTTATAGTTGGATTATTTACATTTATTGGCTTGATATTTACAGCGAGCTATAGGATCAAAAGAATTATGGGATATTTAGATCCATGGAATAACGAATTTGCAGAGCAGTTAAGAGCTTCTTTAAGCGCAATAAGTAATGGCCAATGGTTTGGAGTAGGCATCGGAAATAGTCAGATGAAAGAGGGATTTTTATCGGATGCTCAAACCGACTTTATTTTTGCGATTATCACAGAAGAATTAGGCATTGTTTTTAGTTTAGTTTTAATTTTAGCTTTCTCATACTTAGTCTTTAGATGTTTTTTGATAGGAAGATATGCTCGTCAAAATGATTATATTTTCGGTTGTTTAGTATCTTATGGAACAGGTGTTTTAATAGCTCTACATGTGTTTATAAATATTGGTGTTTCAACAGGATTATTACCTACAAAGGGAATTACGTTACCTTTTATTAGCTTTGGAGGTTCTAACTTGATGCTCATGTTTGTTTTAATTACCTTAGTTCAAAAAATAAAGATTGAGGTAAACTTTTCAAATAAAGTTTCTGTCTAAAAAATATGTCAGATAAAAATAAAAAAATTATTATCTGTGCAGGGGGAACTGGAGGACACGTATTTCCTGCAAAAAGATTAAGCGAAATGCTTTTAAGAGAAGGCTTTGAAGTTAGGTGGATTGGCTCTTCAAGAGGACCAGAAGAACAAGTATGTAAAGATTTAGGTATAAAATTCCATCGGTATCCTTTAACAGGTTTCAGAGGCAAATCTTTATTTTTTAAAATCATAAGTCTTATTTTTTTGATTTTCTCATTCTTAAGATTTTTTCTAGAATTTCAAATTGGGAATATTTTTTCCAAAAGAAATACTTTGGTTTGCTTTGGAGGTTATGTCTCTTTGGTAGGGATGTCACACTTTTCTGGACCAATCTATATCCAAGAACAAAATTCTATACCTGGTTCCACAAATAGACTTTTGGCTAAATATAAAAAAATAGATAAGATTTTTTGCGGTTTTCCAAAAACTCAATATTTTTTTGAAGAAAAAAAAGCAATATTTTCCGGTAATTTAATTAATCTCGATGCAAAAAAAGTTGAGAAAAAGAATCTGCGTTCTAATGAATTAGATATCAAGATTATGGGAGGAAGTCTTGGTGCTAGATTGATTAATAAAACTGTTCCCAAGGTTTTTAGCAGGCTATCAAAAGATTTCCCTGATTTTAAATTTATTTTGTCGCACCAATGTGGCAAAGGAAATCTCGAAGAAACAAAATCTTATTACGACTCTCTTAAAACAAACTTTGATTTAAAGCTTTTTGAATTTGTAGAGAATATGGAAAACTTTTATTCAAACACAGACCTAGTAATTTCAAGAGCAGGTGCCTTATCCGTTTCTGAAATTTGTGAAACTCAAAATATTGCAATTTTTATTCCTTTAAAAAATTCAATTGATAATCATCAATATGAAAATGCTAAATTTCTGGTAGAGAAAAAATCTGCATATATTTGCGAAGAGGATTTTATGGAAGAAAACTTAAAAAAAATATTATTTGAATTAGTTAAAAATCCTGAGATTCTTGAAAACATGAAAAAAAACATATCCAAGGTTTCTTTAACGGACAAAAAAAATATTATTTTAAAAAATATTCTTTCAAATGAATGATATAAAAAAAATACATTTAATAGGAATAGGCGGTGCCGGCATGAGCGGTATTGCTGAAATATTAATTAATTTAGATTATGAAATTTCTGGTTCTGATTTAGTTCATACTCCAATAACTAAAAGACTTGAGTCTCTTGGAGCTAAGATTTTTTATGCACATGATGCCTCAAATGTAGCAGAAAAGGATTTGGTTGTTATTTCATCGGCTATTTCACAAGAAAACTTGGAAGTATCTGAAGCTGAAAAATTAAAAATTCCAGTTATCAAAAGAGCTGAAATGCTGGCAAATTTAATGATGCTTAAAGAAAGTGTTGCTATAGCAGGCAGTCATGGCAAAACAACAATAACTTGTATTCTTGCTCATATTTTTAGCAGTAATGAGCTTGATCCAACATACATCATTGGTGGGAAGGTAGAATCTTTTGCATCAAATGCAAAGCTTGGCAAAGGTAAACATATTTTTACCGAAGCTGATGAAAGCGATGGCTCATTCTTATTATTAAGACCCCATAAAGCAGTAATTGCGAATATAGATAACGATCATTTGGAGGCTTATGACAACAGCTTTGAAAAATTAAAACAATCCTTTAAGGACTTTTGTCTGAGAACTCCCTTTCAGGGTCGAATATTTGCTAATGGTGATTCTTCTGAAGTATTAGAAGTCATTGAAAACCTTCCTCGGAACGTATCTTTATTTGGTTTTTCTGAAAACAATAATTTTCAAATATTAAATTTCACGCAAGACAAAGATGGTTCTAATTTTGTTTTATTTGATAAAGAAAATAATAACAAAATGAGTTTCAAAACAAATATGCTGGGAAAGCATAATATTTTAAACGCAGCAGCAGCTATCACTGTAGCTATCGATGAAGGAATTTCTTACGAAGGAATAAAGCAGGCGCTAGAAAAGTTCATTGTTATTGAAAGAAGGTTTCAAGTCATATCAGAAAAAGTCTTTGAAAAAGACATAATTCTTATCGATGATTATGGACATCATCCAGAAGAGTTAAGCGTTTCAATTAATACAGTTAAAGAAGTTTGGCCCAATAGAAAACTATTGGTAGTTTTTCAGCCCCACAGGTATTCACGTACAAAAGCTTTGTTTGAGGATTTTGTAAGGCTTTTGTCTTCTTGCGAAAACTTAATTCTTTTGGAGATCTATCCAGCAAGTGAAAAACCGATTCCAAACTATGAAAGTGATGACCTTATTAGAGAAATACATAAGTTAAATCCATCGGCAAAATTGGTAAGAGGAATTGAGGAGGCATATGATGCAATGAAAGAAATTGCTGAAGATAATTTCATTTTTCTAACGCAAGGGGCTGGAAATACTTCGTTGCTAGCAAAAAAATTTAAAAATTAATGAAGATAGAAAATTTAAGTATTGGTATTGTCTGTGGAGGCTTTTCAAATGAAAGAGAAATTTCTTTGAAAGGAGCTCAGTCAATTCATCAAACCTTGGTTGAGAAAAACATAAACTCCAGACTCATTGATATCAAAGACAAAAATGAAATGCATGATGAAAAAGTTTATCAGGGAATTGATTTTGCTCTTGTAATGATTCATGGAAAGGGTGGGGAAGACGGAGAAGTTCAAGAGTTTTTATCGTCATTGAATATTAAGTTTTCAGGAAGTGACATTTTAGGTCTAAAAAATTCATATGATAAAGTTCTGACAAAACAAATTTGGTGTGAAAACAAAATAAATACCCCTCAATATGTGTCGGACATTTTTGACTGGTCTGATCTTCCTGACTTTTTAAAAAAAGCTTCAAAGTTGGTTATAAAACCTAGCAAGGAAGGTTCAAGTCTTGGAGTATCTATAATAAAAAATAATTCTGAAAATTTTTCAAAGGCCATTAAACATGCAAAAAAGTATGAAGGCACTCCAATCATTGAAGAATTTATTCCTGGAAGAGAACTTACTATCTCAGTTTTAGGAGATTTAATCTGTGATCCAATAGAAATTGAAGCTCAAGAAGAGTTTTATAATTTTGAGGCCAAATACAATAGAACTGATACATCTTATAGCTTTCCTGTATTTGCAGAAGACAAACTAGCTAAGCTTAAAAAGCTTTCAAAAAATGCTTATGACCTTTTAGGATGTGATAAATGGGGGAGAGTAGATTTAATTGAATATGAAGAAAAATTCTACTTCATTGAGGTGAATACCGTTCCAGGAATGACAGAGACCAGTTTAGTGCCTAAATCAGCAGAAAAAGAAGGTTTAAATTTTTTTGAACTCATAAAAAAAATAATAATAGATTCTATTGATAATTGAGTTCTTTTGACTTAGACTTCGCGTGTTTTCTTGAGTCTTACTAAATAGATTCATACCCATAAGGAGGCAAATTGAACCATTACGAGATAGTTTATATATTCAACCCTGAAGAAAAAGAACAGGGTAAATCCCTTTTTGATAAAATCTTAGAGACAACTAAATCCATTAAAGGTCAGATACATAGATCCGAAGAAATTGGTTCTAGAAGATTGGCATATCCAATAAAAGATTATTATCGAGGCGAGTACTTTTTGATTAACTTAGAGTGTAATTCCTCTGAGCTAGCATCAATAACTGATCTTTTTAAATTTAATGAAAATATTTTAAGAACATCTGTTTTAAAGAAGAAACAAGCTGAAACTTCTAAATCAGCCTTAATGGAACAAACCAAAGAGTCTTCTTATGAAAAGGATTCAAAAGAAGA
>QCHF01000003.1 GCA_003279605.1 SAR86 cluster bacterium AG-390-O18
GATGATTTTCATTTGTCTAAAAAATTAATTATTTTTTTCAAAATTTCTTCCTTATCCAAATTATCCATAGAAATTTTTATCTTTGATACTGCTTCATAAAAATTAAATCTCTTTTCATATAACTTTTTCAAAATTTCTAAATTATCACCATGATTAAGTAATGGACGTTTTTCACTGTCTTTAGTTCTCTCGTATTGTCTTTCAGGAGAGGAGTCTAAAAAAATTACTTTATCTTCTTTCTCTAAGAACAATCTGTTTTCTTTTTTTTCAACTATGCCTCCGCCAGTTGCAATAACTACATTTCTGAGGGTTTTAGTTTCGCTCAAAGCTTCAGATTCTTTTTGACGAAAATAATCTTCACCATCTTGCTCAAAAATATCTTTAATTTTTCTTCCTTCTGCTTTTTCAATCAATTTATCCGTGTCGTAAAAATCATAATCCACTCTTTCAGACAAATTCCTTCCAGTAGTGGATTTACCTGTACCCATTGGTCCGACTAAAAAAACCTTCATAAACTAATCTCTTAGACTAAAATATTAAAATAAGTTTACCTTAAAAGATGCTTTATCTATTTAAATCAAAATTCTTTTATTTTCTATTGGTAGTAATCCTGCTACCAATACAAATTACTTTAGGTATTTATCTATATTTTGCTCCAGAAATTCCTTCATCATCAGAGGTTGCGTCTGTAGAGTTGCAAGTTCCTTTAAAAATTTTTACAAAAGATGGAAAGCTTATCGGTGAATTTGGAGAAATTCATAGAACAAAATTAAAGTTTGAAGAAATTCCAGATACCTTTGTCAAAGCATTTTTAGCTGCAGAGGATAGCGATTATTTCAATCATACGGGCGTCGATATCCTTAGTTTGGTAAGAGCTGCTTATCAATTTTTGAGAGCGGGTGAAATCGTAAGCGGTGGTGGAACAATTACTATGCAAGTTGCAAGGAATTATGTGCTTACCAAGGAAAGAACGTTTGAGAGAAAATTAAAAGAAATCTTTACCGCATTGAAGATAGATTTTTCTTTTACTAAAGAAGAAATATTTGAGCTTTATGTAAATCAAATTTTTTTGGGGAATAGGGCTTATGGCATAAAAGCAGCGGCAGAAATTTATTATGATAAAAATTTAGAAGATCTCAATCTTGCACAATATGCAATGATAGCTGCTCTTCCAAAAGCACCATCTAGAATAAACCCTCTTATAAACCCTAGAAAAGCAATCAATAGAAGAAATTATGTTTTGAGAAGAATGCTTGCTTTAGAGTTTATTAATCAAACACAATTTGATGTTGCATCCAGTGCTCCTGTTACAGCTTCATTTTCTGGAATCTCTCCCGAAGTTGAAGCCGATTATTTAGCAGAAGAAATAAGAAAATACATCATCCAGAATTATGGTCTCTCTGCTTATAAGGATGGTTATCAAGTTTTTTCTACAATAGACTCAAGATATCAGACAGCTGCAAGAGATGCTGTAGAAGAGGGAATTGAAGATTATGAAGAAAGACATGGGTTTGAAAAACCTGAAAATCACGAGTATCTATTGCCTAAGAGTTTTAAAAATAGATCTGAATTTTTTTATGCTTTCGCATATGACCCATTTTCTTATTTAGATGAATTTGGAATCGAGCTTGAAGCTAAGAATCCTTTTAATAGAGCCATGGAATTTTTAGAGGGGCAAGCAGAGTTCAAAAATTTTAAACCCGCGATATTAATTTCCGTTGAAGATAAAAGATTGTTAAGTCTAAACAAGGAAGGAAAAATAGAAAATATACTTCTTGCAGACTTAAAAAAATCAATTAGACCTAGGATAAACGAAAACAGAAAAGATAAAAAATTAACAAATTTTTCTGATTTTTTTGAAAGTGGGGATCTTGTTTGGCTTTCAAAAGACGATAGTCAAAGTAACTTTATTACCCTATCAATTCATCCAAAGGTTCAATCCGCTCTTGTAAGCTTAAATCCATCCTCTGGAGAAATTTTGGCTTTAGTTGGTGGTTACAATTTTCGAAATAGTCAATTTAATCGAGCCATTCAGGCTAAGCCTCAACTTGGATCAAATTTTAAGCCATTTTTATACGCAGCTGCTTTTGAAAATGGATTCAGTCCAGCTTCAATGATTGTTGATTCTCCCCTGGTATTTGATGATCAAAATTTAGAAGAAATATGGAGACCACGAAATGCAAGTGGGAAATTTTATGGACCTACAAGGCTTAGAGAGGCCCTTGTACAGTCTAGAAATGTTGTTAGCGTGAAACTTCTTCAAGAAATATCTATTAAAGAAGCAAAGGAATCTCTAGAAAAATTTGGTTTTTACAAAGAAGAATTGCCTAATGATTTATCTTTAGCTCTTGGCTCGTATGGAGCAAGCCCAATAAAAAATGCAGAGTTATTTTCTATCTTTGCAAATGGAGGAAAAAAAATTGCTCCTTATTTCATTGATAAAATTCTTTTTCCAGATGGAAATGAGATTAATTTTTCAGAAGAAAAGAAATCTAAAACTGGAGATTATTTATCTCAATGGTTTGGAACCGACGAAAGGGTAGCAGATAATTTCAGCATAGATCCTAGGATTGCTTTCATGATAAATGATATTTTGAAAGAAGCTGCTCAGAGGGGCACAGGAAGAAAAATTAATGAGCTAGGAAGAAAAGATTTTGCGGCTAAAACAGGAACATCTAATGATGCAGAAAGTACTTGGTTTACAGGATTCAATGAAAACATTTTGACCACTGTTTGGTTTGGGTACGATAATCCATCTAGTTTAGGCAATAACGAATTTGGTAGCACTACCTCATTACCGATTTGGCTTAATTATAAAAAACAAATCATCGATACAATTCCAAAAGGGAAATTCAAAAAGCCTTCAGGCTTAATTGCAAGAAAAATAAATCTAGAAACAGGAGAACTTGCAAAACCCGAAGATGAAAAGGTTAAGTTTGAACTTTTTCTTAATTAGGGAAGATTGATTTTTTTAAGAAGTCCCATTGATCTTCCCAGGAACCACTTAAATCTTTTTTGAATTTACTTCTTACAAAGGATTGGATTTGTCCTTCCAAACAAGATATCAGTAAGTCGCAAGAAGCAGCTAAATTTAAATTGAGCTTTTTTTTAGTTGATCTCTCATATTCTTGAAGCGATTGCCTTATTTCTATATTTATTTTCTCAAAACAGTTAGCAACTTTATCTATTATTTTGACTTCATCTGCTGTGAAAACTTCTCGAGTAAGAATCCTGGAAAAGCCCTTATTTGTTTCACAAAATTTCAAAATGAGCGCAATCAATTGTCCTGGAAAATCCTCTGGTTTTGATTCTTCTTTCATGACTTTAATTCTTGTAAAGATACTTTCCTCAAAAAAAACCACTAATTCCTCAAAGATTTTTCTTTTGCTTGGAAAGTGTTTATAAATTGCCGCTTCAGTTATTTCTGATCTTTTAGCTAATTCTGCAGTTGTAATTTTCAATAAGTCTCTTTCTTCAAGCATTGCAGCAAGAGATTGCATTATTATAAGTTTTCTTTGTTTTTTCTTTTCCATTTACTTACTAATCCAAGTACCAACTCCCTTATCGGTTAAAAGCTCAATTAAAATCGAGTGAGGAACTCGACCGTCGACGATGTGAGCATTTTTTACGCCTTTTTCTAGACAATCAATTGCTCCGGTTAACTTAGGATACATTCCTCCTTTAATATTTTTTTTATTTTTTAAAACCTTTTTTGCTTCTTTTAAAGTCATTGTAGATATTTTTTTCCCTTCTAGATCTCTTACACCTGAAATGTCTGTAAGTAATATTATTTTTTCTGCTTTTAAAGATGCTGCAACGGAACAAGCTACAAAATCTCCATTAATGTTCATTGGCTCTGCTTTAGAAGTCCAGCCTATAGGAGAAATGACTGGAATTTTGCCTGTTTTTAGTGATGCCATTATTCTTTTCTTATCAATACTTTTTACCAAACCTACTTCGCCAAGATTTTTTTTAAAATCTTTTACTGCCTTGATTGGAGAATTCTTCTTCCCTGAAAGCCTGCTTGTTTTGCCTCCCCAGAACTGAATAAGATCTGAAATGTCTTTATTGATTTTGTTATCGAGAACCTTTTGAACTATATTGATCATTTCTAAGGTGGTTTTCCTAATTCCATCTTTGAAATCAAATTTAATATTATTTTTTTTCAGTTCAAAATCTATTTGAGGTCCTCCCCCATGAATTAGAATTGGATGAATACCTACAGTTTTCATAAGAACTAAATCTCTAGCAAAGTTTTTTTGTAAAACTTTATTTTCCATAGCATTTCCACCATATTTTATAACAACAACTTTGTTATTAAATTTTCTTATATATGGAAGTGCTTCAGTTAAAACTTTAGAAATATTTATCGCGTTTTTTTCAGAGATACTCATTAGAAATCTATTTGTAAGTCAATTTCTATTTTAGACAAAATCTCTTTGAAATAATTTTTTATTTCCAATAAGTCATTTTCTGTTTTGCCTTCAAATCTCAAAACAAGATTTGGCGAAGTGTTCGATGCTCTTACAAGCCCCCATGAATTTTCGTTTTCAAGTCGAACACCATCTATGTCTATCAATTCATATGCAGAAGACTTTATTAAAGTTTTGAATTCATCAATAATTTTAAATTTATCTTGTTCAGGAACTTTTAAATTTATCTCAGGAGTAGAGAAATGCTTTGGATAAGAGCTGAAAACCTCATGAGATGTTAATTTAGTCTTTGATAAGACTTCTATCATTCTCAAGGCAGAATAAATGGCATCATCGAATCCATACCATTCATCATTGAAAAAGATATGTCCACTCATCTCTCCACCAAGAAGAGCATTAGTTTCGATAATTTTTGATTTTATGTATGAATGACCAGTTCGTGACATGATTGGAGTTCCATTAAAATTTTTTATTATTTTTTCTAAATTTGTTGAACACTTAACATCAAAGACAATACTTCCTTTGGAATTTCTTTTTAATAAATCTTCAGCCAAAAGCATCATATATAAGTCTGGGAAAATTATGTTTCCTTTGTTGTCAATCAAGCCAACTCTATCGCCGTCGCCATCAAGGGCAATTCCTAAATCTGAATTTGTCTCTAAAACCTTTTTTTGCAGGTCTTCTAAGTTTTTTGGATTACTAGGATCAGGATGATGGTTGGGAAAATTTCCATTTACTTCAGAATAAAGTTCTATAACTTCTAATCCAAGTAGTTTAAAAGCTTGAGGAGCAATCACTCCCCCAACACCATTTCCACAATCTAGACAAACTTTCATCTTGGAATTTATATTTATCTTTTCTTTGAGCTCTTTTAGATAATCATCTTTTATATCAAGAGAAGTTATTTGACCTAAACCATTCTTAAATCTCTCATCTTCAATCATTAACTTTATTTTTTTTATTTTCTCACTCGTCATAGATTTTTTATTAATAACAATTTTTAAACCGTTATAGTTTTTTGGATTATGACTTCCAGTAAGCATGACGCCATCAGAAATATTTGTCTTAAAAGTAGAAAAATAGAGAAGCGGTGTCGGAACCTCTCCGAGGTCAACAACATCGCATCCTGAAGACATCACGCCTTTTTGAAATTGATCTAAAAGTCTGGGTCCAGAAATTCTTCCGTCTCTGGCAGTTAAAATAGATGTCCTTCCTCCAGCTAGGATATGGGATCCTATGGCTTTTCCAATATGAAATATCCCTTCCTCAGTAAGCGCTTCATCTACTATTCCTCTGATATCGTATGCTCGGAAAATTTCAGAATTAACTTTCATATTAGATTATCCACTTTATAATGAATTTTTTTTTATTATGACAAGTTTGGCAGAAAAAAAAGGTTTTATCTGGTTTGACGGAGAGATCGTAAATTCAGAGGAAGCCAATGTACATGTTTTGACTCATACCTTGCACTATGGCCTTGGAGTCTTTGAAGGAGTAAGGGCATATGAAACACCAGATGGTACAAAAATATTTAGATTGAATGATCATACTGAAAGGTTATTTTCATCTGCAAAAGCAGTTGACTTAGAAATTCCTTTTTCTAAAGAAGAAATTAATCAGGCTCAAATAGAAATTGTTAAATTAAATAATTTAAAAGAGGCTTATATTCGACCTATGTGTTTTTACGGCTCAGGCAGCCTGGGTCTAAGAGCAGATGATTTAAAAGTTCACACAATAGTTGCAGCATGGGAGTGGCCGAGTTACATGGCTCCAGAGGTTTTTGAGAATGGAATTAAAGTGAAGATATCTTCTTACAAAAGGGAACGAGGCAACTTAGTTTCAAGATCTAAAGTAAATGGTAATTATGTGAAGTCCATGATGGCATTAAAAGAAGCTCTTAAAGAAGGTTATGACGAGGCTCTCTTATTAGATACTGAGAATTTTATATCAGAAGGATCAGGAGAAAATCTATTTGCTATAAAAAATAATGAACTTCTTACTCCTAATTTGGAAGCTTCTTTAGACGGCATAACAAGGAAGGCAATCATATCTCTAGCAGAAGAAATAGGCATGAAAGTGAACATAGCTGACCTAACCGAAGAAGATATTTTATCTGCTGAGGAACTTTTCTTTACAGGTACAGCAGCGGAAGTTGTCCCAATTACACAAGTTAATGATCAAAAGATAGGCTCTGGAATCAGAGGTGAGGTAACTGAGATTCTTCAGAAAAATTATTTTGATCAAGTTAGAGGAAAAAGATCCTCTTTTCCTGAATGGCATACACTAGTTAGCTAAAGGATAAACTTGAAAAAACTTAAGATTGCTTTCCTTAGCTATAGAAGCAAGCCTTTTTCAGGTGGCCAAGGTATCTATGTCAAATATCTTTCCAAGGCACTTCATGACCTTGGACATGAGGTAGATGTTTTTTCAGGACCGCCTTATCCTGATTTGGACCCTAAAATTAAGTTAGTGAAAATTCCAAGCTTAGGCCTCTATGAAAAAAATAGTAAGTTTTTTGATGTAAACCCAACCCAACTGCTTAACCCAATAAATTTATTTGAATGGCTAAGCGTAAATTCCGGAGGTTTTCCTGAGCCATATACCTTCGGCAAAAGAATAAAAAAAATTATCAAGAAAAATCTAAATGAATATGATGTTATTCATGACAACCAAAGTCTCGCGTATGAGTTACTTTTTTTTCAAAAGAAAAAACCCTTAGTTACTACAATTCATCATCCAATATCAATGGATCTTACATATCAGTTACAAAGTACAAATGATTTTTTTTTAAAACTTCTTATGAGACGTTGGCATTCTTTTCTTGTAATGCAGAAGTTTGTTTCGAAAAGACTTAAAAAAATTGTGGTACCTTCAAATTCGTCAATGGAAGACATAAAAAATGAGTTCCAAGTTGATGAGGATAAAATGGAAAGAGTTATGAACGGTATAGACCTCAATGTATTTTATCCAGACTCAAAAGTACAAAAAAACCCTTTTAAACTTGTAACAGTAGCGAGTGCAGATGTTCCCCTAAAAGGTTTGGATTATCTTTTAGAAGCTTTATCAGATTTAGTAAAAATTTATCCTGATATTTCATTATCTGTAATTGGAGAACAAAAGAAAGGCGGACACACTGAAAGATTGATAAAAAAACTTAATTTAGAAAAAAGAGTTAACTTTTTTTCAAATTTAACCCAAGAAGATCTTAGAAAAACTTATTGTGAAGCAGAGCTAGCAATAATTCCTTCGTTGTATGAAGGCTTCGGATTTGCAGCAATTGAGGCAATGGCTTGCGGAGTTCCTTTGATTTCAACTTCTGGAGGAGCGCTTCCTGAAGTAATCAAAGATACCGGAATCATAATTTCACCAAAAAATGCCAAAGAGATTTACAATTCAATTGATTTTCTTTTGTCCTCACCAGATAAAGCTAAAGAATTATCCATAAAAGCTTTAAGAAGAGCTAATTCAAAATTTTCTTGGGAGACAATAGCAAAGAAATTAGAGAAGGTTTATTTTAAGGAAATAGAAATTTATAAACATGCAAACAATTAACATAAAGTATTTAAATCCTAAACAAGGTTCGAAAATTTTAGATTTGGGCTGTGGACAAGGAAGACATTGTTTTGGTGCTTACATGTATGCTGATGTAGATGTTTTTGGTTTTGATATGAGTCATGACGATGTGCTTAAAGCAAAAACAAACTTCAAAGATTTTGATGAATCGTCAAGCAATAAAAGCTGCTCATTTGGTGTAACAGATGGAAGAAGACTCCCTTTTAATAGCAATTCTTTTGATTGCGTTATTTGTTCTGAAGTTTTAGAGCACATAATTGATTTTGAATCAGTTATAGAAGAAATTGAAAGGGTTTTAAAACCAGGTGGAATATTTGCTGCAAGTGTTCCTAAATATTTTCCGGAGTGGATTTGCTGGAAATTAAGTAAGGCTTACCAAGAAATGCCAGGGGGACATGTTAGAATTTTTAAATACAAACATTTCAAAAAATCAATTGAGAAGAGAGGGTTTTCTTTTTTAAAGAGACATTGGAATCATGCTCTTCATTCTCCTTATTGGTGGTTACAATGTTTGTTTTGGGATACCAAAGAAACATCTTGGATCATAAATAAATATCATGATTTTTTAGTTTGGGACATGATGAAGAAACCTTTTTTAACAAAGGTGCTAGAATTCGTCCTTCAACCAATAATAGCTAAAAGTGTCGTTGCATATTTCAAAAAAAAATAATCCTAAAAGTATTTTTGATAAAACAATTTATTTAAATTTTGCTAAATATATTTTGTCTTGTCAGGATACAGAAGGAGGTATTCGCTGGGAGCCAAATTCAAAACTAGATCCTTGGGATCATATCGAATCAGCCATGGGTTTAGATGTTCTCGGTTTTGAGGCCGAATCAAAAAATGCATACAACTGGTTAAGAACTTATCAACAAAGCGATGGATCTTGGCCGTCTATTTTTCATTCTAATGAAAAAAATAATTTAAAAGAAACCAACTTCAGCTCTTATATAGCGGTAGGAATGTGGCATCACTTTAGAAATTTCAATGATAAGAAATTCCTCAATGAATTTTGGCCGGTTTTAGATTCAGCCATAGCATTTACTCTTTCAGCACAAACACAATATGGAGATTTTTTTTGGGCAAAAGATAATAAAAATTGGTTAGATGACTCTCTCAAGACCGGATGTTCCTCAATTTATATGAGTCTTCTTTGTTACAAAAAAATTGCAAATGAAATAAATAAGCAGGATAGGGTCTCAGATTTTCAAATAAATAAGTTAAGAGATTGTTTGAAAAATAATCCTCTTAGGTTTGATAGAAATTGGGATAGTAAAGATCGTTATAGTATGGATTGGTACTATCCAATTTTATCTGGAGTTTTCTCTAAATCAGAGTCAATAGAGATAATTAAAGATAAATGGGATGAATTTGTTGTTGAAGGATTGGGATGTAAGTGCGTCAAGGAAGAGCCTTGGGTAACTGCAGCTGAATCTGCAGAATTAGTTTTGGCATTGAATAAAATTGGTTTAAAAACTGAAGCAGAAAAAATATTACAAGATACTTTTAATTTAATGGATGATGATGGTCTTTTATGGACAGGATATGTCTATAAAGATAAAAAATTCTGGCCTATTGAAAAACCTAGTTGGACAATGGGAGCAGCCATTCTTGCAGGAAATTCAATAAATAAATTTAGTTCGTCGGGAGACTTTTTTAAATTTTAAGTTAAATCTTTTTTAAGATTCCTAAGGTTTCATAAATACCAAGATCTTCAAACTGTTTAGATTTTTGAGCTTCAGAGTAAATTTCAAAAGGAGGTCTTCCTCCGTCCTGAGGATTTGGAAAAACGTCATGAATTACAAGAAGTCCTCCTGAGCATATTTTATCTTTCCAGGAATTGTAATCACTTAAAGCAACCTCATGAGAGTGACCACCGTCTATAAATAGTAGGCTAATTAATTCCGAAAATGTTTTAGATGCTTCAGAGGATTTATTTAATATTGGAATAATATATTTACCCAAATTTGAAGATCTTAAATTTTTTAAAAATTCAGGCAAAGTATTGAATTTTTCTAGTCTCTTGTCGTATAGATCTTCATCGTGATATTCCTCTCCAAGTTGATGTTCTTCAGAACCTGTATGATGATCAACTGTATAAATAAGCCCATCAATTTTTTTGGCAACAAGAGCAAAATTTAATGTTGATTTACCGCAGTAAGTTCCAATTTCTAAAACTGAACCCAGGTGGTGGACATTTAGAAACAATTCTTGTAGTTTTTTAGCTTCTTTATCGCTTAAAAAGCCTTTTACATCTATCACTAATAAATAATATCAATGGATATAGCAAAAAGAAAAGAAGTTGAAATATACAACAATATTTTTTCATACATATTTTTGGAAGGTCAAAACAAAGATAAAAATATTTTTTTCTTTCATGCGACAGGTTTTAATGCTGAAACTTATATACCTTTTTTTTTAAAATTAAATGAATTACTTGATAATCAATATTCAATTTATGCCCTAGACCAAAGAGGTCATGGGCTTTCTAAAGCGACTGCAGTTCCATCTGAATTATCCTCTTGGAATACTTATTTTATTGACGGAAATAACTTTCTTAGCAAGTTCTCATCGTCTGAAAATATTTTAATGGGACACTCCATGGGAGGAGTCGTAGCTGCAAGACTAGCTTACGACTTTGAAGATAAAGTAAGCAAAAGTATTCTTATTGATCCTGTTCTACAGCTTCAAAGCTTAAAATTTCAAATTCCTTTTTTTAATATTGGAAATAAAACATTTATTTCATTATTGAGTTTTCTTAAAAAGAATCGAGCCAGTGAGATGATTAGTAATGCAAAAAAAAGAAGATCGATATTTGCTGATAAAGAAGAGATTTTCAATCATTATCAGGGAAGAGGCGCTTTTACGAATTGGCCAGAAGAATCTTTAAAAGCATACATTAACGGAGGCGTTAGAACAGAAAGCAACCAAATAAATCTTTCTTGTGATCCTGAATGGGAAGCAAAAACTTTTGCAGTTTCATATGCTGCAAAAACAAACTTTATAAAAAAATTAAATAAAAAAACTTATGTGCCTTACGCATCAAATGGCTCAACACTTTCTCCCGAGGTAAGAGATTTGCTGTCAAGCAATTCGAATTATTTTTTTGAAAAAATAGACGGCAGCCATTTCTTTCCAATGGAAAAAAAGGATTTAATATGTGGCAAAATTTCAAATTTCATAAACACATTATGACCAAAAACATAACCATTGAAGATTTAAGAAATCATAAGAAGAAAAAAACTAAATTTGCATGTTTAACTGCATACGATGCTTCTTTATCTAGGCTAATGTCAGAAGCAGGAGTAGAGTTAATTTTAGTGGGAGACTCTCTCGGTATGGTCGTGCAAGGTCACGATTCAACTATACCTGTTTCCATGGAAGACCTGCTTTATCATTTAAGATGCGTAAAAAGAGGAAATGTAAAAAGCCACATAATGGCAGATATGCCATTTATGAGTTATGCAACCGAAAACCTTGCATACGATAATGCTATGCGTTTGATGCAGGCCGGTGCTAATTCCGTAAAAGTTGAGGGAGGTGAATGGATTCTAAAAACGACTGAGCTTTTATCTCAAAGAGGAATTCCAGTATGTGCTCATTTGGGCCTTACTCCTCAATCAATTAATAGATTAGGAGGGTATCGTGTTCAAGGTAGAGATCTCGATGATAAAAATAGAATTTTGTCTGAAGCTAAGCAACTTGAAGATGCAGGAGCAGAGTTAATTCTTTTAGAATGCGTACCAGCAATTTTAGCAGAAGAAATATCTTCCTCTCTCAAAGTTCCAACAATTGGTATCGGAGCAGGATCAGCTACAGATGGTCAGATAATGGTTTGTTACGATCTAATTGGAGCTTATTCTTGGGAGAACCAACCTAAGTTTGTAAAAAATTTCATGAATGAAGCTAACTCTATTTCTGAAGCTTTCGAAACATATGTTTCAGAGGTTAAAAATTTGAATTTTCCTTCTGCTGAAAATTCTTTCTGAAAAAAGATTTAAATGGAAGTTATTAAGTCCACTGAAGAGATTAAATCTATAAATTTTGATTCTCCATTTGCTCTCGTTCCTACTATGGGTAATCTTCATGAAGGCCATTTATCTTTAGTAAAATATGGAATAGAAAATTACTCCGAAGTAATTACCTCAATTTTTATAAATCCTTTGCAATTTGGAAAAAATGAAGATTTTTCAAGCTACCCAAAAACAACTTCTCAAGACATTCAACTTTTAGAAAGCTTGGGTTGTAACTATTTATTTATTCCAGAGATAAATTTTGCCGAAAATCTTAATATTATCGAACCTAAATTTTCTGACGTACTGTGTGGCTTATCAAGGCCTACCCATTTCTATGGAGTATTAACAATAATCGATAAGTTCTTAAGAATAATCAAACCTAATGCTTGTTTATTTGGACTTAAAGACTATCAGCAACAACTGATCATAAAAGAATTTGTTAAAAGAAAAAAAATTAAAACAGATATCATTTCACTACCTACGGTGAGAGAAAAATTTGGATTAGCAATGTCATCTAGAAACAATTATCTCTCAGATGAAGAAAAAAAATTTTGTGGAATGATTTATTCCTGTATTAAAAATTTGGCAGTTTCTTTGAAAATAACTCCTTTAGAAGTTTTGAAAACAGAAGCTAAAGATTTTTTGCAAAACGCAGGCTTTGAAATTGACTATTTAGAAATTGTTGATGCAAATAATCTGTCTTCTGTAACAAAAAATACAGACAAAGTTTTAATAGCGGTCGCAGTAATCTATAAGAAAGTCAGATTGATAGACAATATATTAGTCTCTTTATAACCAATACTCTCTTAGAGCATCATCTGGGTAAAATTGATCTTCACCTTCTGGACGATTTTTAAATCTTCTGTGTATCCAGTAATACTCCTGCTTATTATTCTGGGCAAAATTTTCTATTGCAGAATTAATAATTCTTAAATCATCATCAAAATCTAATCCATTTAGTATCAATTCCTTTATATCTGCTAGATAAGCTCCATTTTCTTTTACCAAAGTCAATAAAAATACTTTGCAGTTTGTTCTTTTGACTAACACCGAAGGAAAAACAACCGTTAAAGCTTTATGATTAAAAAAATCTATAAAGATTGAATTTTTGAAACCATAATCCTGATCTGGAGCATAGAGGACAGATTCACCCTGACTTAGACTTTGAAGAAGTTTTTTACCTTCGTTTGGTAAAAAAATTTGATCCACAAATTTGTTTCTTCCATCCGTCATTATCTTATCCCAAAGTTTATTTTCTGCAGATCTTTGCATCCCATTTACTTTTAGGAAGAGCGACGGAGCTCTTACAACGAAATCCACATTGGCAGTGTGTGGAACAAGTAAGAGATTATTAGAGTTTTTAATTGCTTCTATTTTTTTTTCAAATTCATCAATATTTTTAATCTTCTTTTTAAATTTTTTATCTGACCAGTAGTAAGAATTACAAATTTCGAAAATAGCCTGACCTATTCGAGTAAAATTATCTTTTGCAAGTTTTTCTATTTCTTTTTTATTCATGTCTGGAAAACACTTGTGTATATTCCAGGCAACAACTTTTCTTCTTTTTTTTAAAACTTTGTATAAAATTTTCCCTAGTAGTTTTCCAAGCAACATTTGTAATTTAAAGGGAATAAAGCTTAAAAGCCTGAGAAAAATTTTTAAAAGTGTTTCCATTTGGAGATGATTATACTTTTTTCGATTTGCTTATTCATAGCACAAATAAGAAAATTGCTACTTAATGAGAATTTATAATTTAATTTTTAAAATAATTTTCCCTCTAATATTTATGAGGAGCATTTATAAATCTTTAAGATATGGTGAAAACTTATCGAGAATTCTGGAAAAGCTCTCCTTTTATAAAGGTGAAAAAGGCTCTAAACCAATTATTCTAATTCACTCTGTATCTGTGGGCGAAGTACTTGCAAGTAGAAAATTTGTTGAAGAAATTCAAAGAAGATTTAAACATCATCAAATCTTAATTACCTGTACTACTCAAACTGGGTCAGCGACCATTAAAAGGCTTTATGGCAATTCGGTGTTTCATCAATATATGCCTTTTGATTTAAAAATATGTATAAGTCGTTTTATAAAAATTTGGCAGCCCGAAATCACCTTTATTTTAGAAACAGAAATATGGCCCAATCTCATTAATCTTTTAAATAAACAACAAAGAAAAGTTTTTCTAGTAAATGGGAGAATGTCGGAAAAGTCTTTTAAGAGATACAAATTTATTCTACCTATTCTTGATAATATTTTTTCTAAGTTGAATTTTACAATTTGCCAAGGAATTCAAGATAAAAAAAGATTTATAGAACTTGGTATAGACGAAGATAGAATTAAAAAAGACTATTCTTTTAAGTTTGACTCCATATCTTTATCAAACGAAAAAAAAGAATTTAAAGACAACAACAAAAAGAAAAAATTAATCATTTGCGCAAGTACGCATGAACCCGAAGAAAAGATTTTGTTACAGGCTTTTGAATTGCTTAACAATGAAAATATTATTTTAGTAATTGCTCCAAGGCATCCTGAAAGATTTTCAAAAATTTTTAAAGAAATAAAAAAATCTGGAATTAATCCATCTTTATTTTCTAAAAATGAATTGAAAATAGATTATTCAAAAAAAATAAATTTAATAGATGAAATAGGGCATTTGGAAAATTTATTTTCTCTGGCAGATATTGCTTTTATAGGAGGAAGCTTAATCCCTCGAGGCGGTCAAAATTTCTTAGAGGCTGTAAAGTTTTCCCTTCCGATATCATCTGGAAAGAGCTTTTATAATTTTCAAGAAATTGCAGAAGATCTTATAGCTTTGGAGATTCTAGAAGTTGCTAATTCAGCTGAAGAAATAAAAGATATCTGGAAAAAGCAATTGTCTTCAACCACAGATAGAATTGTAGAAAAAACAGAACTTTATTTAAAAGAAAGACAAGGAGCATCTTCGAGAGCATTTGAATATCTTCCTTTATAACTTTGGTTTAGGTTGTCTTTGTTACTTCCTAATAAAAAGTAATTACTTATTTGTTAAAGAAAAGTGTATTATTTATTTCTTTAAGGGGATCAATGAAATTTATTACTGCAATTATTAAACCAATTAAATTAGAAGAAGTTCGTGCAGCTCTATCAGAGGTTAACGCTTTGGGAATGACCGTCACAGAAGTAAAAGGTTTTGGCCGTCAAAAGGGACAGACTGAGCTTTATCGTGGAACTGAGTATAGAAATGATTTCTTGCCTAAAACAAAAATTGAGCTTGCTGTAAAAGATGAAGATTCAGATTCCGTTATTGAAGCTATTTCCTCAGTATCAAACACTGGAAAAGTGGGTGACGGAAAAATTTTTGTTTATGATCTTGAAAAAGCAGTCAGAATTAGAACTGGAGAAACGGGCGAAGAAGCCCTTTAGCCAAGTTTCTTTTCTGCTTCCTCTTTAGCCCATTTATAATTAGCTTTTCCGTTTGGTGCTCTCATTACCTCATCAACGAAAAGAACTTGTTTCGGAAGCTTATATCCAGAAATTTGTTCTCTTGTAAAGTCAATCAGCTCGCCTTCCTCTAATTCTCCAGGCGTCTCTAGTGACGCAAGAGCGACAACTCGTTGACCAAATTTTTCATCTTTCAGACCGACAACTAAACAATCATAGACACTTGGATGTTTTTTGACAGCTTCTTCAACTTCTTCTGGATAAACCTTTTCTCCAGCTGTATTTATGCAATTACTTCCTCGACCTAAAAGATTAATGGTACCGTCAGAATTAATAGTTGCGTAATCCCCTGGAAAACTATATCTCACACCATTAACTTCTTTAAACGTTTCCGCGGATTTTTTTTCATCTTTGAAATACCCTTCAGGAACTAGTCCACTTGTTCCAATTTTTCCCATGACTTCACTTCCTGGTTCAACTTCCTTTCCATCGTCACTTAAAACTATTACTCCAGGGTTAAGTGCAAATTTTGCAGTTTTTGCAGGCATTTCTCTATTCGAAACAGAAGAACCCATTCCTCCTTCAGTTGAGCCCATTGCATCAAAAAGGGTCATGTCATGTATTTCGAGCAACCCATCTTTAATTTCTGAGCTCCACATTACACCACTGGAAATCATTGCTCTCAAACTAGAGATATCATGAGGATTTGATTTCTCTTCAGCCTCTCTTAATTCATCAAGTAAAGGTTTTGCAAAAGCATCTCCAACTATTACTAAACTATTAACCTTATGCCTCTCAACTTCTTGCCAAACATTTTTTGAATTTAATCCCAAGTCGCTTATTGTGACAACAGAACCGCCACTAAACATAGGTAAAAAGGCACCAAGCCACATTCCCGTACCATGCATTAAAGGGCAAGCCGGCATGCTTACTGTCAAAGCTTTATTTTCTTTTGCCTGAGTGATAATTTTTTCCAAATCACTTATGTCCTCGGGAACCTCAAAACCCATGGCAAAAGCAGTTTTTAACATCGAAGGAATAAAACTGCCATGTTTATACATTACTCCCTTGGGCATTCCAGTAGTACCTCCAGTGTAGAGCATGTATATATTTTCTTCTGTTCGGTTAAATCTTTTTTGTTCTTTAGAGCTAGAAATTGAATTTTCAAAATCTATTGCTCCTTCCATCAAAGGTTCAGTACCATCGTCGATTTGAATATAAACTTTTATTTTAGGAAGCTGGTCTTTTATTGCTTTGATTCTGTCCGCATAACAACCCTGAAAAAAAACTGCTTCAGCATCAGCGTTATCCAAAAGGTAAATTAATTCATTTTCTTTATAGCGGTAATTGACATTAATGGGTACACCCTCAATTTTAAAAACTCCATATTGAGCTTCTAGATATTCATTTGAGTTATGAAGGTAAATACCTACTTTAGAATCTGCTTTTAAACCATGCTCTTCTAAGATGGTTGCAATCTTAGCTGCCTTTGTATCAAAAGATGACCAATTGGACTTTTTGTCTCCATTGATTAAAGCAATTTCATCTCCAACGGTATCCGCTACTCTTTCCCAAACATTTGCAAATTGCATAGACATCTTTATCTCCCTTTAAACTCAAAATATCCTAAAATAAAACCAAAAAAACATGAAGAAAGCAATTTCTATTTTAGGCCCTACTCATTGTGGTAAGACTGAGTTAGCAATAGAAATCAATAAACAATTACCATCAAGAATAATTAGCGTTGATTCAGTTCAGGTATACAAAGATGCAAATATCGGCAGTAGCAAACCCAATCAAAAAATCTTAGATGATATTCACCATGGGCTAATAAATATTTTAGATCTTGAAGAAAATTTTTCGGTTAAGGATTTTTTAAATGAAGTTACTGATGAGACTCTTAATTCTGAGGCAAACCTTATATTTGTTGGTGGATCTATGATGTATTTTTATTCTCTCTTGAATGGCATCTCAAAATTACCAGAAAAGAATGAGCAGTTTAGAGTAAAACTAGAAAAAGAGGCAAAAAACAAAAGTTGGAAATTGATGCATAAAAGACTTGAAGAAATAGATCCTGAGGCAGCAAAAACTATAAAAGATACCGACTCGCAAAGAATTCTGAGAGCATTAGAAGTAAATCATTTTTCCAAGACTGCTTTTAGCAAATTGAAGAACTCGAATGAGAAGAGCATTATTGAGGATTATCAAAAATTTTCTTTTGCAGTTATACCAAGGTGCAAAAAAACATTTAAAAATGAATTAAAAGAAAGATTTAAGAAAATGCTTGAATTGGGTCTTATTGAAGAAACAAAAAATATATTGAAGCATAAAGATGGAGAGAGAATAAGAGTTCTTAAAACGGTAGGTTACAAACAAGTAGTTGACTTTATTTTAAATAAAACTTCCCATGAAGAAATGATTGAGTTAGCTACTAATGCGACTTATCAGCTAGCTAAAAGACAAATAACTTGGCTCAAAAAATTTAATCTGGATGAAATATTTTTTTCAGATGAAGATGATAAGGTTATGAAGATTCTATCTATCATCAAAAATTGAATTCCATTATTCCTATTAACAACTTAAAATGATCTTATGTCATGGAATGATCAAGGAAATAATAATGGTTCGAGAGATCCGTGGGGAAGAAATAATAATCCTCCCCCAGATATTGATGAACTAATCAAAAAATTTAGAGCTCGAATTAATTCAATCTTCGGCGGTGGTTCAGGAGGTGGAGGTGGAGGTATTAAAAAAATTCTACCCTCGATTTTAATTGCTGTAGTACTTTTATATTCAGCCTTTGGTATTTATACGGTTGATGCACAAGAAGAGGCTGTAATTTTAAGATTTGGAAAATATTCAATTACCAAAGGACCTGGGATTCATTGGAATCCTCCATTCGTTGATAACAGGTTTATTGTAAACACCGAAAAACTATTCACTCATACTACTAATTCTTCAATGCTTACAAAAGATGAAAATATAGTTAACGTTGAGGTTGCAGTTCAATACAAGAGATCCAATCCGGTATTTTTTCTTCTTGAAGCTTCGGCTCCTGAAGATAGTTTGGCTCAAGCTTCTGAAGCAGAATTAAGACATGTAGTGGGAAGTACTACTATGGACAGCACCCTAACAGTAGGCAGAGAGCAAATAGCCATGGATGTTAAGTCTAGATTGCAAACTAGATTAAATACTTACAAGACTGGAATTGAAGTAGTTGCGGTCTCAATTAGAGAGTCTAGACCTCCGGAAGCAGTTAAAGAAGCTTTTGACGATGTTGTGAAAGCAAGGGAAGATGAAGTCAGACTTAGAAATGAGGCTGAGACTTATGCAAATGAGGTTGTGCCAATAGCAAGAGGTGAAGCTAAAAGAGCCGTTGAAGATGCTGAAGGATATAAACAAAAAGTCATATCTGAAGCTGAAGGTGAGGCATCAAGATTTGATCAACTCCTTGTTGAATATTCAAAATCTCCGGAAGTAACAAGACAAAGATTATATTTGGACGCAGTTCAATCTGTCATGAACAACAGTACCAAGGTGATGATTGATGTAAAAGAGGGAAACAACATATTGTATTTACCTTTAGATCAAATTGCAGCAGCTTCATTGGATCCTAACAGACGATCTCGAGAAGAAGCTCCATCTTCTGCAGCGCCAACTACCCTTGGATCAAATATTCAAGAAATTACCGACCGAGTTATTGAAGAATTAAGAAGAAGACAAGACAGAAGATAGTATGAAGTCATTAAATTTAAATTTAGGAATTGTTGCTCTAATCCTTATAGTTATTCTTAGCAATGCCATTTATATAGTAAACGATAAACAAACTGCAATCTTGCTTAGGTTTGGAGAAATAGTTGACCCAGAAATTAATCCTGGCTTACATTTTAAAGTCCCTATTTATCATACGGTTAAAAAATTTGATTCGAGAGTTTTAACTTTAGATGCTTTACCACAGCCTTATTTCACAGCAGAAAAAAAGCGACTTATTGTTGATGCTTTTGTTAAATGGCGTATCACAAATAATGAACAGTTTTATATAACTTCATCTGGAGGACAGTTGAGTGCAATGAGAACCTTATTGACCCAAAGGGTAGATGAAGGTCTCAGGAACCAATTTGGTACTAGAACTGTCCAAGAAGTAGTTTCTGGCGAAAGAGACGAACTGATGAATATTTTAACTACCGATCTAAATACCGTAGCAGCTGGCGAACTTGGTATTGAAGTCCTAGACGTAAGAGTTAAAAAAATTGAATTACCAACAGAAGTAAATGAATCCGTTTATAACAGAATGAGAACAGAAAGAGAGAGGCTTGCTCAAGAACTTCGTGCACAAGGTACAGAAATAGCAGAAGGTATTCGAGCAAATGCAGATCGTGAAAGAACAATTATTCTTGCAGAAGCTTATAAAAAAGCAGAAGAACTCAGAGGAAATGGGGATGCCAAAGCAACTGGTGTATATGCAGATGCTTATAATAAGGATCCAGAATTTTATGAATTCACTAGAAGTTTAAAAGCTTATCAATCTACTTTTGAAAACAAATCTGATGTACTACTCATTGATCCCGACAGTGATTTTTTCAAGTACCTGGATAGTTCTAAAGGCAAAAAATCTGAATAAATAAAAAATGTCTACGTCCAACTCCGGTCTTCCAGATGGAACGGAAGATTTTGTAGGTGTTAAAGCCAAAGAACTTGAAAACCTTCGCTCACTATTTTTAAATTATTTTTACAAAAACAACTGCGAACTTGTTATACCTTCTTTGATTGAATTTTCTGAGATTATAGGCGGAAATGCTAATGCTTCTCTTAAGGATTATGCATACAGTTTTTCCGATGAAAATTTAAAAAATATTTCCGTAAGACCTGATATCTCTCAACAAATAGCAAGGATAGATCTTCAACAAGGCACTAAAAATAAAAAGAAATACTGTTATTTTGGAGAGACTTTAAGAAAGACTAAAGATTCTTTAACAAAATCAAAAATAGCTTATAAAACAGGAGTAGAAATATTTGGAAAAATTTCAATTTCCGATGAAATAGATCTCATAAAACTTATGTTACTTAGCTTAAAAAAAGCTGGAAAATACAAATTGACGATTTCGCTGGGCAGAACAGAACCAATGGAAGAACTTTTAAATGACCTTGGCTTATCTTTTAATGAGAAAAGATTGCTTAAAAAAATTATCTCATCTAAATCGAAAACAGATCTGGAAGAATTTTTTAATTCCAAAGGGCTAAATAATAAAAGCTTGTTGGAGATAAAAAAACTTATGGCAATTAACGGTAAAACGGAATGTCTTAGATATTTAAAGAAACATAAAAATAAAATTTTTCAAGATTCTGCAAGAAAAATAGAAAAAATAATTAAAAATTTGCCATCCTCAATTGACTATCATTTGGATTTTTCAGATTTTCCAGGATTTGATTATCACTCCGGATTGGTATTTTCGGTTCATGTTTTTGGATTTGGTTTTTCCATTGCAAAAGGCGGACAATACAACAGTATGCAAAATAATATTGTTCGAGAGGCAATTGGTTTTGATATTAATGTTTCCTCACTTACCAAATTAAATCAAAAAATATGACCTTTTCGAATACAGCTATTTTAGGATTGCAATGGGGAGACGAAGGAAAGGGAAAAATTGTAAATTTTTTAGCAGGTAATTTTGGAGCCGCCTGCAGATATCAAGGCGGACATAATGCCGGACATACCCTAATTATAGATGGAAGAAAAATCGTTCTTCACTTGCTTCCCTCGTCAATTTGTCACAAAGATTCATTATCTTTGATTGGAAAAGGAGTAGTTATTTCGTATGAAGCTCTTTTTTCGGAAATAGACGAAATAAGCAATATTACTTCTGGCATAACCGACAGACTAAAGATCAGCCCTGCTTGTGTTTTGATTCAGCCATACCATCAATTAATAGATCTTTATAAGGAAAAATCCAATAGTCAAAAAACCATTGGCACTACTTTAAGAGGAATAGGTCCAGCATATGAGGATAAAGTTGCCAGAAGGGCAATAAGAGTTGTTGACACTCTTAATGAAAATCAACTCAGACCATTATTAGAAGAAACTTTAGACTTTTACAATTTTACAATTGAAAAATTTTTCGGTAAAGAAGCCTTGTCGTTAAATCGTTTAATTGATGAAAACTTAGCTTATGGGGAGAAAATACAACCTATGTTGGCTGATGTATCCATGCTGATAAAAAAAATCAATTTAGAAGAAAAATCGGTTTTATTTGAAGGCGCTCAAGGAGCTTTATTAGATATTGATCAAGGAACTTATCCATTTGTAACTTCAAGCAATTGTTCGCCATCTGGCATAGCAGCTGGAGCAGGTTGTGGACCCTTAGATGTAGGAAATATTTTAGGAGTAGTGAAAGCATATGTTACTCGAGTTGGAGAAGGACCAATGCCAACAGAAATTTATGATGAGCTTGGAGAATATATTGCTAAGACAGGTGGAGAGGTCGGAGCAACCACAGGCAGACCAAGAAGATGCGGATGGTTTGATGCAGTTCTTATGAATAGAATTATTCAAACAAATAGTATCTCAGGACTTTGTCTTACAAAAATTGATGTATTGGACGGACTTGATGAAATTAAAATATGTAAGGCATATGATGATAACGCTGACACTGTTTTTGGCGAGTGCATGAACCTAGATAACGTTAAACCTCTCTATGAGACTCTTTCGGGGTGGGAATCTCCAACAAAAAATCTAACTAAGTATGAAGAACTGCCAATAGAGGCAAAAGATTTTATTTCTTACATAGAAGATATCTGCGAGGTACCTGTAAAAATTATTTCCACTGGACCTGATGATCAAAGCACTATTGTTAGGTGATTCAAATATTCTTGATTGCCTGATCTAAGATTGCATTTATAAACTTGTGACTGGAATTTTGCCCAAATTTTTTTGCAAGTTTTATTGCCTCATTGATAATGATAGGTCTATCCAATTTAGATTGTGAAATTTCATACAAAGCTAAATACAAAATAGATAGTTCAATCTCACCTATTCTGGAAGTGGGAATATTTGAAAATTTACTTATGGTTTCTACAAAGTTTTGTTCCAGGCTTTTTATTTCTTTAACAATTTCAGCAACTTTATCGGTATTTAAATTTTTTTGAGTTTGTTTAAGTTCTTTTAAAACTTTAGTATTGGAATCCCCAGAAATAGTTTTTTGGTATAGAGCCTGAATAACCAACTCTCTAGTTTTGGTAGGTGATGGATTAGCTCTCACTTTATCTTATTAAGCGTATCTAAAATACTTAGGGCAGACATTGCAAACTCAGATCCTTTATAAGCTGCTCTTTCCTCTGCCTCACTTTCATTATTGGTTGTTAAAACGCCAAAAATAATAGGGGTATTTTTATCCAAAGATGTTTCTAAAACTTTATCACTGATACTTTGAGAAATAATCTCAAAATGCGGTGTTTCTCCTTTGATAATGCAGCCAAGCAAAATTATTGCATCGTAGTTTTTACATAGAGCCTGTGCCATGAAAGGCAGTTCATAAGCTCCAGGAACAACAAAAGATTTCTTTTCTAAATTATATTCTTCAAGCGAAGAAAGACAGTCTTCAAGCATTGGTTTAATGATTTCTTCATTCCAGTTAGTACTAACTACTGCCACCTTGATTTGGCTCAAATCTGAAGAGGGTTTATTTATATCTATTTTTGAAGTTTTCATTTTTTTAAGTACTCAGTCACTTCTAAGTCAAAACCAGATAAGGAAGGGTATCTTACTTCAGAGCCCATTAATTTAATTTTTTTAACTCCCAAATCTCTTAAAATTTGTGACCCTATACCAATTCTTCTTGGGTCATTATTTGGCACAGTTATTCTTTTTTTCTTAAAGGATTTTATTTCATTAAATTCGTCTTGTTTTTTATTCTCCCCGTCAATAAGCAAGATTATTCCTTTGCCTGCTTCATTAATTTTTTTCATAGAATCTGACACAGACCATCTAGCACCAAATTCATTGATGTTTAGCAAATCATGAAAAAAGTTACTTTGTTGAACCCTTACCAAAGTCGGGTTGTTTTTAGAAATTTTTCCTTTTTGGAGCACTAAATGCGTTTCATCAAAAATTAGGTCCTTATACAAAATTAGATTAAATTTTCCATACTCTGTCTTAACCGATTTTTGTTCAATTTTCTTAACAGTTTTTTCATTCAAAATTCGATAGTTAATTAGATCAGCAATGGTGCCAATCTTGAGGTTATGTTTTTTGCTAAAATCTAATAAGGCTTTTTTACGAGCCATAGTTCCATCTTCGTTCATGACCTCACAAATAACAGCCGATTCTGTCAATCCTGCCAATCTGCATAAATCAGTACTTCCTTCAGTGTGACCAGTTCGAGATAAAACTCCTCCTGGAACTGCTCTAACTGGGAAAATATGACCGGGAGAGACAATATCAATAGCTTTGGCTTTTGCTTTTGAAGCAACTGCAATAGTCCTTGCCCGATCAGCTGCCGAAATACCTGTTGTTATCCCCGAAGCAGCTTCAATTGAAACCGTAAAGCCTGTGCCGTGACCACTCTTGTTATCATTAACCATTTGGTTCAAGTTTAAAGCCTCGCATTTGGTCTGGCTCATTGCCAAACAGATTAAACCTCTGGCGTGTTTCGCCATAAAATTTATTTTTTCTGGATTAACTTTTTCACCAGCAAGAATGAGATCTCCTTCATTTTCTCGATCTTCATCATCCATTAGAAGAACCATATTTCCTTTTTTTATTTCAGAAATCAGTTCTTTTGTGCTGTTCAAATCCATTTTTATTTTTTCCTCAAAATTATCTTTCTATCTTTACCAATATTTGTTTCTTCAACTATATCGAATAGCTTCTTATCAAAAAAGTTTAATTGTTTGCTTCCTCCATAAAAATACAAAGCTTTATCTCCAAGTTTTTCTTGCGAAATGTAAAAAATATATTCATCAATCAAGTTATAGTCACCAAAACTCCCTAATAGTTTTGGCCCTGCTTCTATCAAAATATTATTTATATTTAATTTAGATATTTTTTTTATGAAGTCTTTAGAGCTTAAAGAGTCACTATTTTTTTTTAGTCTCATCAATGCAATATCATTTATTCCTCGAGGAAGTCTTGGAAGATTTTTTTTTGAAGTTACTACTACTTTTTTTCCAGGGAGTTTAAAAAAGGGTGCAGTCCAATTCAACTCGAGATTGTTTGAGAACACATACCTTTCTGGTTGAATGAAATTTTTATTAGCAATAATTTTTTTAGACCTCACATTCATTGATGGATTATCTTCATTTATCGTTCCAGCTCCCGTAAGAATAATATCTGCTTCTGCTCGAAGTGTTTGCACGTCATTGCGAGCAGGAATTCCAGTAATCCATTTTCTTTGTTTTGAACTCATGACTGATTTATGGTCACTAGACATTGCAATTTTTGCTCTGACAAAAGGTTTTTTGAATTTTGCTTTATGCAAAAAAGATTCATTCAATGTCAGACATTGCTGGCTATTTAAATTAATTACTTCATAACCAGAAAGCTGAAGATTTTTAAATCCATTTTGAGTAGGATCTTTTGCACCAATAACAATTCTCTTAAAATCGTATTTTTTTAGTTCATCTACGCATGCACCAGTTTTGCCTTTTTTACTGCACGGCTCAAGAGTTACATACATATCGCTGTCAGAAAGTTGGGAAACATAGTTTTTTTTATATTTTCTTTTTACTTGATTGATTGCATTAATTTCAGCATGAGCACCACCATACTTTTCATAGAAACCTTGACCAATAATTTTATTATTTTTAACAATTACGCAGCCAACGTTAACACCTGGTTTTGTATTAAATTTTCCTTTAAGAGCCAGAGAAACTGCTTTCGAGATGAAATGATTATCATTCATCACTTAATTTTTTTACTTCTTCACTGAATTCATTTGGATCTTGAAAACTTCTGTAAACTGAAGCGAATCTGACAAAAGCAACTTCGTCTAATTTCCTCAAATGGCGCATAACTGATTCACCAACCTGTTTTGATTCAATTTCTCTTTCGCCAAAGTCTCTTATTTCTTTTTTTATTGAATCAATAAGAGTTTGAAATTGAGCATCACTTACGGGACGCTTTTCCAAAGATCTAGCTATTCCTTCTCTAATCTTAGTTTCATCAAAAGGTACCCTAGATTTGTCTTGCTTGATTATTTTAGGCATCACCAGTTCACCAACTTCAAAAGTAGTCCATCTTTCACCACACCTAAGACATTCTCGCCTTCTTCTTATTTCACTTCCTTCTGTTACAAGGCGGGAGTCAATTACCTTGCTTTCTTCGAAGGAACAAAAAGGACAATGCATGATTTACTGAGAATAAACTGGAAAACTACCACAAAGAGTTTTAACTTCTTCTTTTATATCTTCGAGTAAATTTTGATCTTCAATATTGCGAATGATTTGAGAAATCCAATCTGCAATTTGAGAAACTTCTTTTTCTTTAAAACCTCTTCGAGTCACTGCTGGCGTTCCAATTCGAATACCAGATGTTACAAAAGGAGATTTAGGATCATTGGGTACCGAATTTTTATTGACCGTAATAAAAGCCTGACCAAGAGCAGCTTCAAGATCTTTTCCGGTGACTTCATTCTTAATGAGATTCACAAGGAACATATGGTTTGAGGTTCCATTAGAAACAATATCAATGTCATTTGCCATGAATTGATTACTCATGGTTTTTGCATTTGAAAGTATTTGTTGTTGGTATATCTTAAATTCATCTTCCATAGCCTCTTTGAAGCAGACAGCTTTTGCAGCAATGACATGCATTAGAGGACCTCCTTGAGATCCAGGAAATAATGCTGAATTAAGTTTCTTTTGTAATTCTTCGTTAGGACCTGCGAGGATCAATCCCCCTCTGGGACCAACTAAGGTTTTATGAGTTGTTGTAGTTACTACATCTGCATGAGGAAAAGGGTTGGGATAAAGCCCAGCAGCAACAAGGCCAGAAACATGAGAAATATCTGCCAATAAGAGGGCATCAACTGAATCAGCAATTGCTTTAAATCTCGCCCAATCCAAAATACCGGAAAAAGCTGAAAATCCACTAATAATTAGTTTAGGTTTATGCTTTTTTGCCAAGGATTCAACTTGAGCATAGTCTATGTCACCAGTTTCAGGATCAATACCATAGCTATAAGATTCATAGATTTTTCCAGAAAAATTTACTTTAGAGCCATGAGTCAAATGACCTCCATGATCAAGACTCATGCCAAGAATTTTATCGCCAGCGTTTAACAAAGCTAAAAAGACCGCAGCATTTGCACTGGCTCCAGAGTGAGGCTGAACATTAGCATAATCTGCTTTGAATAATTCTTTTGCTCTATCTATAGCCAGTTGTTCAGCAATATCCACAAACTCACAACCGCCATAATATCTTTTACCTGGATACCCCTCAGCATACTTGTTAGTTAAGATTGAACCTTGCGCTTCTAATATTCTTGGAGAAGCATAATTCTCAGATGCAATAAGTTCGATATGTTGCTCTTGTCTGACTCGTTCTTTTTCTAAAGCTTGCCAGAGGTCATCATCGAAAGATTTTATAGAAAGATTATTTCCGTACATAAATGAATTTTTAACAAACAAATTATACTCTTGATAGAAATAATTTTAAGCTTTTAAAGTCTTAATTTTACTTTTTCTATTAGGATATAAACTTTTACACATGAAACAAACTGTTCCATCACATCCTCTTGCTGTACAAAATGTTCTTCCGTAAAAAATAATTTGCAAATGCAAATTCCGCCAATTCGTCTCATCAAAAACTTCTTTTAAATCTTTTTCTGTTTGTTTGACTGATTTGCCATTAGTCAGACCCCAACGTTGAGCTAAACGATGAATATGTGTATCTACGGGAAATGCAGGTTTTTTAAAATACTCACTTACGACTACCGATGCAGTTTTATGACCTACACCCGGAAGTTCTTCCAATAAAGATAATTCTTTTGGCACCTTGCCATTATATTTATCCAAAAGAATTTTTGAGGTTTCTATAATAGCTTTGGCTTTCTTTGGAGCTAGACCGCAAGTTTTAATAAATTCATATACTTTATCTCCCCCCAACTTAAACATATCCTCAGGATTTCCGGCAGCCTTGAACAATTCTTTGGTTACTATGTTTACTCTTTTATCTGTTGTTTGCGCACTCAACAATACAGCTATCAAAAAGGTGAAAGCATTTTTATGGTTCAACGGCGCCTTAGGATTGGGAAAAAGTTCATTGAGTTTTTTTTCAATGAATAAAGCCCGTTCTTTTTTGTTCATTCCTTAAGTTTTTCTTTTGACAAAATCATTTTAAACGGTTTTTTTCAGAGAGGTTTTTTTTGTTCTGAAAAGGTTGCAGTACTTGCAAAAATAGGTATTATCGATTGCTATAGGGGGAGAATCCTTAAGCTTATAAGTAAAAGTTATATTTTTTCTAGTTTAAGATCTTCACAAATTAATTTTTAACTCATTAGGGGAGGATTCATAGTGAGTAAATTCTTTAAAACAAGCTTGGCAGTAGTTGGTTCCATTTTTATGGTTTCATCTATGTATGCTCAAGCCACAATCGAGGAAGTAATCGTTACCGCGCAAAGAACCGAACAAAGTCTTCAGGATGTTCCAATTGCGGTATCAGCATTTACTGACGAAATATTAGCAGACAGGCAAATTGAATACGCATCTGATATTCAGTTGCAAGTTCCAGGAGTTGCTTTCACTGCTACACAATTTGGTGCAGGTGGTTTCTCTATAAGAGGTATCACCAACCTTGCAACAGCAGCGAGTGCTGATGCAGGTGTAGAAATTCACTTGAATGGTTTGCCTTTGGGACTGACTTCAGTTTCTGAAATTCAATATTTAGACATGGCAAGGCTAGAGGTTCTTCGTGGACCTCAGGGAACTTTATTTGGTCGTAATGCAACAGGTGGAGTGATCAACCTAATTACCGCTAAACCCGATTTAGACGAATTTTATGGCAGTGCCGATATCAAATATGGTCAAGACAACGAAAAGATGGTGACCATGATGCTTAACGTTCCTGTCACTGACCAACTTGGGTTGCGTTTTGCTTTTACTAACCTTGAAAAAGATGGTGTTCATCAAAATATGTATTCAGAAGCAACTGATGATTTTGATAACAGAGATGGTTACCAATGGCGAGCTACATTAGCTTACGAATTTGACGACACCATGAGAATAACTGCTGTGCATAATGCTTACGATGAAGAATCTGCAAGAAACCAAGTAAGTGGTGTTTGGTGTGAAACCGGAGGTAGTTTGACTCAAGGTTGTGTGGTTGGTGGAAATCAGGTTTTCCAACAAATTTCACCTATGTCGAATGGTTCAACTTTACCTTCCTTACTAGGTGGAAACCTTGCTTTTTATCTTCCCGGTCAATTGGGATGTGCTGCCGGAGCAAACACCGGTAAATGTTACAATCCTCTTTCCGGATTTAATGCCGCTGCAGCAGGTGCTACGGCTAATGCCCTATATGCTGGTTTGGTAGATGCTCCTAATATTCCAAACGAATTTTTCAAAGCTAATGTGTGGAGATCCCCTAGACACGAAGCTCAAGAATCCACTTCGCAATTACTTTTTGAAAAAGATTTCGACCAAGGTCAACTGACTGTTTCTGCAAATGTTAAGAAGAGAGTGTTTTATCGAGATACTGCATCGCTATCATACGAAGCATCTTCAATGAGATGGTCACCAACTCTTCAAGCTAACTCTGCACTATTTTTAGCAAATGGCGGTACTCTTGGAGGAGTCACTGGAGATGCCACTAAAGGAGCCCAACTGGGTGTGCCTTTAGGATATACCAACTTTTATGCAACCCCACAATGTGATCTTGATGCCGGACAAGCCGGAATTTTCTGTGCCAACGGTCAAGGTGTAAGAGGCTATCACAGGCTTCCAGTTTCTGGAGATGCTTCATACAGCAATTCAAGAAGTAATACTTACGAAGTTAAGTATGCTTCTGACCTTGATGGCATGTTCAATTTCTTAGTAGGTGCCATAAGTATTTCTAATGAAGCAAATAGTTTCTATGACGTTTATGCCTCTGGTATTACTATGAATGGTCTTCAATTGCCTGGAACTATTGCTGGATCTTACCGTGGTGGTTTTGCAACTCTTGCAGGGTGTGCTTTCCAACCGGCAAATACCGGAACATGTACTGCACTGCAAACTGGTACTGGTAATGCAATCGTGGGTGGTTTTGCCGCAGCTTCTGGAGGACTATTAAGCGTTGATACTGCACAAAATCAAGCAGTTGCAAGAGCTCAAATGTTACAGAGAATTGCGAGAATTGATGGTGTTTACACAGAGTATTTCCACAATGAAACTGCTCCTTTCCAATTGGATGCAGAAGCAATATTTACGGAATTTTATTTTAATATCGCAGATCGTCACAAGTTAACTCTTGGTCTTCGTTACACACAAGACAGAAAAGAGGTAAGAACTAGAGCAACTTTCTATGACACACCTGTAGTTTCTAACTGGTCAGCTGCTGCACTTGCTGCAGGTTGTGCTGGAATAAATCCTGCCTTAGGTGGAACAGATTCAACAGCATTTACTTTGACTAATGGTGCTGTAACTTTCGAGACAGCTTGTCAAACTAGTGCAACAAGTGGAATGGCTAATACTGTAGGCCAACAAATTGGTACGTCGCTTGATGGGACTGGTGCAGGTGGTCAAGGTTACTTGTTATCCGGAGTAGACGCTTTTAATGCTGATTATGCAACTGCTGTCCCAGCTATTGTTCCTATTAAAGAGTTTTCAAACACTACTGGAAGATTGGTTTGGGATTTTGCGATTAATGATGATACTTTGATGTACATCAGTTATTCGAAAGGATTTAAAGGTGGTGGATTTAACCCGCCATTTAACGCAGCTCAATTCCCGAATACGCCTTTTGCTTTTGAAAGTACAGAAGTTGAAGCATTAGAGTTGGGTATAAAAGCTACTGTTCCTGAAATAGGATTGGTTGCTAACGCATCCTTTTACTACAACGACTTCGAAAATTTCCACTTGGGGTCAATCAGAAACGAAACAGCGATCAACTATGGAATACCATTGGAAAGCATGGGTGCTGAGCTAGAGCTTTATCTCACGCCACCAGATGTTCCTGGTCTTTCTTTCAACATGCAATTTAGCTACTACGACTCCGAAATTGGAGATGCAGCTATTGTAAATCCTCACGATTTAGGTGGTCACTACAATGGTTTAGCTTCAGCGTCCACATGGCATGTCATGAAAAGTCACACTGCTAACTCATTCTTAGCTAATAAAGATAACTTAGGTCATATTTATGGAAACGTTCTGCAATATCAATTAGCTACAGCAGGTGCTGCCGCTGCATCCGCAGCTGGTGGTGGAGATGCTGCTGCTCAAAATACTGCTTTTAACGGTGCAATTACTGGACTTGTTACAACTAACGCATTCGCTGCAACTGTAGCTGGACAAATGTCTGCTGCTGCTACTGCTGCTGCTGGTGCTGGTGGAAATGCAGCTGCTCAAGCTGCTGCTGCAGATGCTGCAAGAGATGCAACAGCTCAAGCTGCATTGCTTTTGATTCCTGCAGAAATGAGTGCTGCTGCAACTTCTTATGGAACAAAAGCTGATGTTTGTCACTTTGTTCCTGCAGGGTTACCAGGCGGTGCACAATTAAACACTTGTTTACCGACTGCCTTTACTCCAACTAACGTAGTTGCTGGAAGCGCTCCAACTGCTTCTCTAGTTTACTCACCTACTGTTAAGCAGGTTGGTGGAGTAACAGTTGCTGGTCCTACTGGAACACTTCTTCCTTCGATTGGTGTCCTAGGTACTGGTGCTGCTTTACAAACTGGCGGAATATGTATGCTTTATGGCATGCATATAAACCCAGCTGTAAAAGCTGCTGTTTCAGGAGAAACATATAATGGTGGAAACGGTATAGTTGTCGGAGCAGGAGATCCTGATGGCGATGGTACCAATGAGGCTGATACATGTTACAACACAGCTACTACCAATGGACTTCTAGTAAATTCAGGATTGGAACAATCCATTAAAGGAAATCCAATGCCTTTCTCAGATATTTCTCTGTCTTTAGGTGTTGCCTACACATTCCAAACTGACAATTTAGAAGTAACTCCAAGATTGGACTACTACTACAGAGGAGATGCACCCCAAAACGTATTCAATATTCAACAGAATAAAATTGCTGCTTGGGATGAAATCAACTTTAGACTTAACATTGTTCCAACTGATGGAAACTGGAGAGTCGTCTTTTATGGTCAAAACTTGACTGATGAAAGAAACGTAACAGCTGCAAACATTACTAACTCTTCAACAAGTCACACTAGTTCTGTGTTTGTCAGAGAGCCAAGATCGTTTGGTTTCCAATTCGGTATAGACTTTTAATAGTCTTAAAATTAAAAAAACCCTTGCTTCGGCAAGGGTTTTTTTTTGTTAGTAATACATTCAATAAGTCTTTATAATCAAGATTCAAAAAAATAGGAGATTTTATGAGAAACGTAGTAATCGTTGATAGCGTCCGTACTGGATTAGCTAAGTCTTTTCGAGGGGGATTTAACCAAACTCGTGCTGATAATATGACAGCGCATTTAGTAAATGCTTTATTAGAAAGAAACCCAGGATTAGATCCTGCTATGGTGGAAGATATGATTCTTGGATGTGGCGCTCCAGAAGGGGCACAAGGACATAACATTGCCAGAAATGCAGCTGTATTATCTAACCTGCCTATAGAAGTTGGAGGAACCACTGTAAATAGATATTGTTCTTCTGGATTACAAACTGTAGCCATGGCTGCAACTCAAGTTCAAAGTGGCTTCAGTGATTGTATTATGGCGGGTGGAGTGGAATCTATTTCTACTACCCAAGGAAATACAAATATGCATATGTATGTAAATGATAAATTAGCTGCAGATGTACCTGGTATTTATCATGCTATGGGCCAAACAGCTGAGTGTGTTGCTAAACGTTACGATGTAACCCGAGAAGCACAAGATGAATATGCTTTATCAAGTCAGCAAAGAACTGCTGCTGCTCAAGAAGCTGGTTTTTATGACGACGAAATTGTTCCAATGGATACAGTCATGAAACTTGTTAATAAAGAGTCCGGCGAAGAAAAAGACGTAGAAGTTACTGTAGATCGTGACGACTGTAATCGTCCTGAAACTACTATTGAAGGTTTGTCTTCTTTAAAACCTGTGTTTGATCCTGAAAATGGTTCTGTAACTGCAGGAAACTCATCACAACTTTCTGATGGTGCTTCTGTAACTCTAGTTATGAGTGAAGATAAGGCTAAAGAGTTAGGTCTTGAACCTAAATTATACTTTAGAGGGTTTACCGTTGTTGGTTGTCAGCCAGATGAAATGGGAATCGGTCCGGTTTACTCAATCCCTAAGCTTTTGAAGTCGGCAGATTTAAAACTAGAAGACATTGACTTATGGGAGCTTAACGAAGCTTTTGCATCTCAAGTGGTTTACATCAGAGATAAGCTAGGTCTTCCTAGTGATAAGCTTAATGTAAATGGTGGTTCAATTTCTATAGGGCACCCTTTTGGTATGACTGGCTCACGTCAGGTTGGTCACGTCGCTAGAGAGCTTAATAGGAGAGGTGGAAAATACGGCATCGTCACAATGTGTGTTGGTGGCGGTATGGGAGCTACAGGCTTATTTGAAGCTTACAATTCTTAATTATTTATCCGATTCTAAATGAAAGAATCGGATGAATTTTTAGTCCTACAAAAATACTTTAAAAACTTGGGGAGTCAATACAACGACTCCTCAGGTATTGTTATTGGACCTGGCGATGATTCAGGTCTTTTTTTAGCTAATAAATCAGATCTGATCTTTTCTACAGATGTTTCAAATGCTGATATACATTTTCCAAAGACCTTAGCTCCAAATTTAATTGCCTACAGAGCTTGTTGTGTAGCAGCTAGCGACATTCCCGCTTGCGGTGGAACCCTAAAATGGCTATCCATAGGCCTTGTTACACCAAGCAAAGAATTAGCTTGGCTAAAAGACTTTGCAAGGGGTTTGAAACTATTTACTAAAACATATCAAGTACCAATTATTGGCGGGGACCTTGTGAAAGGAAGAGAATGTTCTGTTTCAGTAGGGGTTTGTGGCGAAGTAAATCATAAAGAGTTTATTTCTAGAAATGGTGCAAAAGTTGGCGATTCAATTTATGTCAGCGGGGTCTTAGGCACTGCCAAATTAGGTTTAAAAGTAATTCAGTCAAAGAAAAAAAATTTAAATGTTGAAGAAAAAAAACATGCTAAAAAGTTTCTCCAGCCTAAAGTTCATACTTTACTAGGAAAAAATTTAAGAAACATTGCTAGTAGCTGTATAGATATTTCTGATGGGTTGCTAGGAGATTTGAGCCATATCTGTCAGCAAAGTAATTTAGGTGCTGAAATAAATATTGATTTAATTCCTTATAAAGGTCCTTTCAAGGATGCTTTAACTTGGGGAGATGATTATGAACTTTGTTTTACCGTGCCAAAAAATAAAGAACTTAAGTTATCTCAACTGTGCAAAAAATTAAAATTTAAAAAATTCAAGATAGGTGAAATGACTTCAGGAAAAGGCATCAAGATTTATCAAGGAAAACAAGAAATATCCATTAAAAGTAAAAGCTACAATCATTTGAGTTGATGAATAAATTTCCCGAACTAACTAAATTTTCACACCTTTTGGCATCTTTCTTTGGAATTGGACTTTTGCCTATTGCTCCAGGAACTTGGGGGTCTTTAGCAGGACTTTTATTATTTTTCTTTTTTATTTATCTTCAATTAAGTTTTTTTCTAATTGTTTCGATATTTTTTTTCTTTGTTATTTTTTCGATAATTGTTTGTGAGATTGCTTCAAAAGACTTAGTAGAAAAAGATCATAAGGCTATTGTGATTGATGAAGTTGCTGGCGCATGGCTATCTTTTTTGTTTATACCTTTTTTGGGAGTCTATAACTTTTCAACTTCAGAATGGCTAAAAGAATCCTATCTTGCTGCTTGCATTCTATTTTTTATTTTTCGTTTTTTTGATATCTTAAAACCTCATCCAATCTCTTATATTGATAGAAAATTAAAATCAGGTTTTGGAATTGTTTTGGACGATTTAATAGCAGGCTTATTTGCAGGCCTAACTTTGTTAGGCGGAAACTTTTTTATCCAAATTTTTTAAGTCTAGTTCTCGAGAAAGTTTTTCTATAATTTTATTTTTTGATAAGCCTGCAGCTTCTCTTTGGTCTTCTTGGCTGCCCACTATTGGAAACTCATCAGGAATCCCAAAAATCTTAAGTTTTTCAGAATATCCAATTTTTGATAAAAACTCATTTACTGCTGAACCTGCTCCACCTTTTAATACATTTTCTTCAATGGAAACAATATGTTTGTAAGTTTTTGCATATTTTTCTATGAGTTCTTCGTCAAGAGGTTTTATAAATCTCATGTCTACCAAAGAACAGTTTAATGCATCGGCAATTTCCATCGATAAATTTAACATGTTACCGAAAGAGAAAATAACTAGATCTGATACCGCTTCATTAATAACTCTTGCTTTACCAATTTCAAGAGAATCAAAGCTTTTGGAAATTTCAGCGCCAGGGCCTTCACCTCTTGGATAACGTATTGCTGCAGGCCCATGATAATCATATCCTGTCGAGAGCATCTTCCAGCATTCATTTTCATCAGAGGGACTCATAATAATCATGTTTGGGATACACCTCAAAAAAGAAACATCAAAGATACCTGCATGAGTTGCACCATCTCCACCTACAAAACCTGCTCTGTCTATGGCTAAAGTTACGTCTAATTTTTGTAAAGCAACATCGTGAATTAATTGATCATATGCTCGTTGTAAAAATGTGGAATAAATGGCAAGAATAGGTTTTTTCCCTTCTTTAGCTAAACCAGCAGCAAAAGTCATGCTATGTTGCTCAGCAATAGCAACATCGAAAAATTTATCTGGATTTTTTTCAGCAAAATCATTCATGCCTGAGCCTTCAGACATAGCTGGAGTAATGGCCACTAAGTTATCGTCGCCATCTTCCACCTTTTTTGAAAGCCAATCCCCAAAAACTGAAGAATATTTTTTTCCGTTGGGAATACTTTTTGTAGTTTCAATTTTATTTAGAGCATGAAACCCAATTGGATTTTTCTCAGCAGGTAAAAATCCTTTTCCTTTTTGAGTTATCAAATGCAAAAGTTTTGGACCTTTAAGATCTTTTAAATTTTTTAAGGTTGTTAACATTTCGTTAAGATTATGACCATCCATAGGGCCAATATAATTAAAACCTAGCTCTTCAAATAGAGTTCCAGGAGCCAACATACCTTTAAAATGTGTTTCTGCTCTTTTTGCAAAATTCTTAGCAGAAGGGATAAACCTTAAAGCTGTTTTTCCTCCTTCTCTTATAGAAGTATAAAATTTGCTTACCCAAATTCTTGCCAAATAATTTGAAAACCCACCTATATTTCTTGAAATAGACATGCTGTTATCATTCAAAATAACTAAAATGTCTGAGTCCAGAGATCCTGCATGCGCTAGCGCTTCGTAAGCCATTCCAGCAGTCATAGCACCATCACCAATTACTGCAACATGATTTTTTTCAGGTTTGGCAACCGCCATGCCAAGAGCAGCACTAATAGAGGTACTTGAGTGTCCCGCACCAAAAGAATCGTAGATGCTCTCTTCAATATTTGTAAATGGGTGCAGACCATTTTTAGACCTTATGGAAGAAATTTCCCTTTTTCTACCTGTGATAATTTTGTGAGGATAACTTTGATGACCAACATCCCAGATCAAATTATCCTCAGGAGTATTGAATATGTAGTGCAAGGCAACAGTTAATTCAATAACACCTAGACCAGCTCCAAAATGACCACCACTTTGTGAAACTGAATAGATTAAATATTCTCTTAATTCATCTGAAAATTGATGAAGCTCCTTTTTTGTTAAATTTCTCAAATCAGCGGGATAATCCACTTTATCCAGCAATGGTGTGGAAGGAAAAGATTCTGGAATGTCAGAATAAGTCTTCATTATTTATCTCTCAAAATTATAAATTTTGATAATTTTATTAAATTCTCAGTATTATAAGGCAGCTTTGACAATATCTTTAAAGCATCAAGGCATAATTTCTCAGCTCTTTCCTGAGATGCTTTAAGACCAATAATTGAAGGGTAGGTGGCTTTATTTTGCTTAGAATCAGAGTTTAATGGCTTACCAATTTTCTTCTCATCTCCAAGAACGTCTAAAATATCATCTTTAATTTGAAAGGCTAATCCAAATTTTTTTGCAAAAACCAAAAAAGCTTTCTTGTCTTTTTTTGATAATCCATCTTTAAGAATACAAATAGATTCCACACAGGCTTCTATAAGTTTTCCTGTCTTCAAATAATGTATTTCATCCAAGTCTCCAACCTTAATTTTTTTTCCTTCTGCAGCTAAGTCTCGACTTTGCCCTTCAACCATTCCTTTTGGCCCACATGCTTTTGCAAAAAGGTTAATGATTCTTAGCTTTTGATTGGAATCAAGTTTTTTATCTTTAATGGTCGTCAAAACTTCTAACGCAAGAGGCTGTATAGCATCTCCTGCTAATATTGCTGTGGCTTCATCAAATTTTTTATGACAAGAAAGCTTTCCTCTTCTGAAATCATCATCATCCATTGAGGGTAAATCATCATGAATCAAAGAATAACAATGAATTAGCTCTCCAGAAGCAGCCATTAAAGCAATAGTTTTTGGACTAACATCAACTTTTAATGCTTCTGCCATTAATAAAACCAGTTGAGGCCTGATTCTCTTTCCACCGTTAAAAACAGAGTAGTGTATAGCCTTGGAAATTTTTGAAAAGTTTTTAGAGGGTAAAGAATCAAGAATTGCTTTATCTATCCTTTTTAAGTTCTTATTTAAAAAAGAGAGATCTTTAATGTCTAAATCTTCTAAATTATTTGTCATCAAAGTCTTCTAGATCAAGCGTGCCATCGTCTTTTTCTAAAAGCTTTTGAATTTTTAATTCAGCTTTGGTGAGAAGTTCCTGACAGTGTTTGGTTAACTTCACTCCCTCTTCAAAAGTTTTTATTGATTCATTCAGAGGTAGATCGCCATCTTCAAGCGCTTCAATAATGCTTTCTAGTTTTGCTAAAGATTTTTCAAAATCTAAACTTTTATCTTTGGATTTATCGTTCACTGGCTGTTTTTAAAAATATGTTTTTTACGTTTCTGAATGTTTTTCTTATAGCTTCGGGTAGCATAAGCCAACAAGGTGTTAAGAACAAGGTTAATGCTGAAGCGAAAGACAGACCACAAACAACAGCAAAAGACATAGGTTGCCACCACTCGGAAACTCTTCCTCCGACTTCAACACTTCTTTGATAAAAATCTACACCAATCCCCAAAGCCAATGGTAATAACCCGATGACAGTAGTTGCTGTTGTTAGGATAATAGGTCTTAGTCTTTGCGCAGCTGTACGAATTACTATTTCCTCTCTAGATAAATTTGGATTCTCTTTAGTGATTACATTATATGTATCAACTAGAACAATATTATTATTTACAACAATTCCTGCCAAAGCAATAACTCCTAAACTGGTAAATAAAGAACTAGAAACTTGTTGTGTTACCAATAAACCGAGTAAAACCCCAGCAGTAGATAATATTACTGCAGATACGATTACAAAAACTTGATAGAAGCTATTAAGTTGAACCATCAACAAAATTGACATTAAAAATATGCCAACAATAAAAGCAAACAGAAAGAAAGCCGAGTTTGCATCAGACTCCGCTTGTTGTCCACCAAACCTAAATTGCAATCGTTTATACTCATTGTTATCAGCTATCCACTGCTCAATTTTTGGAATTACATCCTCCACTAAAGAGCCTTTTGCATACTCTGCTGCTACAGTAAAAGCTCTTTCTCCAGATACTCTTCGAATAGAAGGTGGAATATAGGCTGGAACGACCTCTACAAAACTACTCAATGGGGCTTGTCCAAATCTTGTGTTTACAGTTAGTTCATTGAACTGATCTAATCTTCTCTGATCAGCTGGAAATCTAACTCTGATGTCTACTTCTTCATCTAAGTCTGCAGGTCTGTATTCCCCTACTTTTACCCCAGCAGTCATAAATTGAATTGCTGCTCCAATATCTTGAGTTGCTACTCCAAATTGCCTTGCTCTTTCTTTATCAATTTTAATTGTCCATTTCAAAAGATTTGTTGGAATGGTGTTATAGATATTTTTTGCACCTGGAACAGAATCTTTCATATACTTTGTTAAAGCAATGGTTGCATCAGTTACCATGTCAAAATCTTTACCAAATACATCTATTTCTATTGGAGAGTCGGTTGGCGGGCCATTTTCTCTAATCTTTGCATTTACTACTAGTCCCGGAATATCTTTGGTTTTTTCCAAAAGTTCATCGTATACATCCCAGCCTGTACGTTGCAGATTTTTTTCAAAAGGCATTTCAATAAAAATGGTTCCTATTTCATCTGAATTACCTCTATCTCTGGGATCTGCAACGCCATTCATATTCAAAGAAATGGATCGTGGACCGGCAATGCTTAAAACAATGTCTTCAATTTCTTTTAAGAAACCTAATTTTTCTGACTCACCAAAACTTCCTCGGCCTTCAATTTTTACTTCCATTTCCATCGGCTCTTCTTCAATGAAGAATCTACTTCCAGGAGCATGTTCGCCGTACAACATGAAAATTGTCACAACTGATAAAATGACAAAGACGGCGAATTTCCCGGGAGATTGAATCACCTTTCTTAAGGCTCTCGCATACGTACCTGTAAGACCATCAATTTGTGTGGGATCTCCATGCTCAAGAATACTGGCATTTTCTAAGGTTCTAGATTTTCTAATTCCCAAATTGCCAAATCTAGACCCAATAGCTGGAGTAAAGACTAATGCATACAATACCGAACCCGATAAGACAATAAACAATGTTGTAATCATTGGCCTTAAAAATTGTCCAGAAACTCCTGGCATAAAAAACATTGGAACAAAAATAGATAAGGTTGTTCCTATTGAAATTGTGACAGGCCAAAACATTCTTTTTGCGGAAAACTTATATGCTTCAATTCTGTCAAAACCCTCAGCCATTTTCCTATCAGCATACTCAACTACTACAACACAACCGTCTATCAACATACCTAAAGATATTAATAGTCCAAAACAAACCATAAAATTAAAGCTGTAATCTATTGCTGCTAAAAAAATTGATGCAAAAAGAAAACAGGTCGGAATGGCCATTGCAACCATTGTCGAAGACCTCAATCCCATTGTTCCGACAACAATTGTCATCACCAAAATTAATGCAGTTAGAATATTTCCTCCCAACTCACCAACCATCATTGAGGACCAACCGGTTCTATCTTGCGTGATGATTAATTCTACTCCTGCCGGCAAGTTAGGTCGAAACTCATCTAAGACATAGTTTACTTTTGCTGCTGCTACAACTTCTTTGGCATCCTGTCTTTTCATAATTGACAGCGTCACAGAATCTTTTCCATTTACTCTGGAAAAGGAATCTCTATCTTTAAATGTTCTTTTAAGGGTAACTAGATCTTTTAGAGTAATTACTTTTCCATTGCTTTCAATAACTGGAATGTTCTCAACATCAGTCACATCCTCAAAAACAGATGGAACTAAAACGGAAAATTTACCTGTCGCTGATCTTAGATCACCTGCTGGAATTGCTCTATTTGCATCTCCAATTGCGTTGTATAAATCTCTTGGAGATACGTTATAGCTTTCTAATTTTGTTTTATCTATGGAAGCTTCAAGTAAGTCATCAGGAACACCTCTAAGTTCAGCTTCCAAAACATCGGGTAATGCTTCTATCGAAGTTTGTAATTGCCTTGCAAAAGCCAAAAGTTCACGTTGGTTTGATGAACTTGAAATCAGATTTATATCCATAATTGGAAATTCATCCAGAGTAAACTCTTTTACTACGGGATCATCTGATTCTGATGGTAACTCTTGTTTTACCTCGTCAATAAGGTCTTTGACATCTTGTACAGCCTTATCTTTGGAATATTCAACCGGAAATTCTAAAATAACGTAAGACATGTTTTGTCTGCTATAAGATTGAATATCTACTAACTCATCTGCAGTTTTTAACTTTTGTTCTATTGGTCTAGTAACAAGCCTTTCTGAGTCTTGTGCAGAAACGCCATCGTAGTAGGTAGAAACAAAAACATAAGGAATATTGATGTCTGAATAGGCAGATGCTGGAATTTGTATAAAAGAGGTAAATCCCCAGACCAATACAAAGGTTAGAAATGTAAATGTAGCCTTGTAACGATCTACAAAAAAATCAATTAATGTTTTCATCCTTATTCAGTCTATAGTCAATGGCAATATCAACTTTTTCATTATTATTGACGTAGTCCTGACCAACAGTAATGATTCTTGAATTGAAAGGAAGCCCAGAGACCCAAACACCACTCTCTGTATCTTGAATTATTTCAACGGTATAAAACTCAACTAGGTTATCTTTATTTACCACTCTTACGCCAATGTTGCCAGCCTCATCTAACCGAAGAATTGATAGCGGGACAATGTGAGCAGGCTGTGGGGTAGCAGAGACTATTACTTTAGCAGTTTGACCATCTTTGATTTTTCCAAGTGGGTTGGGAATTGAAATTTCTATGTCAAAAGTATGCATCATTTCATCTGCAGATGATGAGATAAAGGTGATATTACCTTGATACTCTTGACCATCATTTGTAATAACTTTAACACCACTATCTTTTGTAAAAGTTAAAAGTTCACTCTCAGAAATATCTCCTGTTACCATCATCGGATCTAAATCTAAAACAGTAGCGCAAGTTGATCCACGATTTAAAAAATCTCCAACATCAAGGTCAATCTTATCTACCACGCCATCAAATGGAGCTTTGATTTTTGCATAGTCCAATTCTAACTTCGCTCTCTCATAATTTGATTTTGCATTTTGGAGTTGTTTGGATGAATAAAGCTCTTCTTCGTAAAGTTTTTTTGCAGAATTATAATCAAGTGAAGCTTTATCAAAATTAGCCTGCCTTTCAGCAACAAATAGGGAACAAATAACTTCTCCTTTTTTTATGAAAGAACCTTGTTCTACTGGTAGTTCAATTATTTTTCCAGAGGTTTCTGACTTAACTAATACCTTTTTATCAGCTTTAGTAAAACCTTTGACTACAATTTCTTTAGAAAAATTTTCTGCTTTCTGATCGATGACCCTAACTACTGCATCTTTTTTTTCAATCAATGCTGGAGGAGCTGGTTCTTGAACAAATAATCCAGAGACCATCCAGATAATTGCAAAACCAATAAAAATTGAGGCCCATTCTAAGTTGGATCTAGAAAGAAACCTTGTGACGATACTCATTTATTTTTTCCTTAATAATTATATAGAGGCGAGACGCGATTATATCAAGGAAAACTTACAAATATTTCTTTTTTATACCTTCTAATCTAGCTTTTTGTTTTTCACTGGAAAGAGGCTTATCGTCAGTTATTTCCTCTTTATTTGCTGGCAAAAAGAGTAAGCTTTCCTTGAATTCACTTTCTTCTAATATTTCCTCGTAAACACTTAAGAATTCCTTTTTTATATCAAATTCAGATTCTGTTTTTAATCTATACCAGCCTACTTTTGCGCCAGCATGATAAATGAAAGGATGTGACCAATTGAAATCCAAAGGACTTGTCTCTCCTAAAGAGCTCGCTTCAATGTAAGCGGCGTTTGAAGAGGGGATATTTTTTTCAAGAAATTTTAATTCTTTAATTTGATTTAAAACTGCACTCAGAGATGGTAAATATTTTGAAGTTTCTATGATTTTATCTATTGCTCTGAATACTATCTCATTTTGATATTTTTCTAGCTTTGCCAGCCAAAGTTGCTTAGCTAGGGTTAGGGTTTCCTCATCAGGGAATGCTTTATGAAATTGATTATGAAAAGTGATTTCTAATTCAGCAAAAATAAGATTAATTAGCTCTACTTGGCTTTTAGGTATTTTAATTTTTGAAGTTAACTGCCCACTCATGATCTTTTAATCTTGATAATACATTTTTTGTATTCCCATGTTTAGCTTTCCATTTAAATTTTACATGTTGTATGAACTTTGAATTCCAGCAATTACGCATTTCTTTTGTCTCCAGCCAATATAATTTAAATTCTGGTATTTGAGATACAGCAAAACTTTTATTTATTTTAGCTAAACTTAAAACATCAAAACAATCTTCTGAAGGTTTCCAATCTTTATTCATCCTAGTTGGTTTCTTTACCATAGAAATCAAATTTTTATATCGGACCCATTGATTTTTAATATGATTTATAAATTTACTATTCCATGAATCAGATGCTGTATTTCTTTCGCTCCAATATAAGATAAATTCTGGCAAGGCATCGATGATAAATTTTTCGTCTATTTCAGCATGTTTTAATATTTGTAATGCTTCTCTTGAAGGTTTCCAATTTTTTTGAATTGGTTTCATTTTAGATACTTTATTTAATTTTTCTTCTTCGCTTCTCCATTCTTTTAGTAGATACTTGAGAAATTTATAGTCCCAAGAGAAGCTTTTATCCTTTCGATCTGACCAATAAGCTCTAAATTCGGGAATTTTATTTTTAATGAAGTCCTCAGAAACACCGAGGCTTTTGGCTTCTTTCAAGATATTATTAGAAGGAAAATATCCTTTAGAAATATTTTGCTTTCTCTCTGGAGTAATTTCCTCACTTTTGGATTTAAGACAAAATGTCTCTTTCGATGACTCTTCTATTAATTTAAGTTTAAGAAGTTTCTTTAGAACTCTTTGTATTTCTTTTTCTTCAATGAATGAAAGTTTATTAATTAACAAAGTTAAGCTATGTCTTGTTCCGGTCTTTAATAGCTGAAGCACAATTGCTTCGTTGAGACCAATGCTAGATGCTATTTCTTTATCAAAGTTCAATAAATTTGATTTTTTTGACATAAACTTAGGCAGAACGCTTAAGTTTTTCTCTCCTAGCATCAACAGCTTTAGCTAAAAGCTTTAGCATTACTTCAGTATCTTTCCAGCTGACACAAGCATCAGTAACACTTTGACCATATTTAAGGTTTTTAAGAGAATCTATTTTTTGGTTTCCTTCTTCCAGGTTGCTTTCTACCATAACTCCAAAAATACTTTGATTTCCTGAAGCAATTTGATCAGAGATATCTTTATTTACAATGAGTTGTTTTTTGAATTGTTTTTGACTATTTCCATGAGACATATCAACCATAATTTTTTGAGTTAAATTAGATTTTTTTAAATCCTCATTAACCTTTTGAATATCATTTTTTGAATAATTTGGAGCCTTTCCACCTCTTAAAATCACATGGCAATCTTTATTTCCAGAGGAGTTGAAAATAGCAGATCTTCCTTCTTTTGTGATGGAAAGAAAAATATGACTGTTTGAAGAAGAACCAATTGCGTCTAAAGCAACTTGAATAGAGCCGTTAGTAGAATTTTTAAATCCAACTGGACAAGATAAACCCGAGGCTAACTCTCTGTGTATTTGGCTCTCGGTAGTTCTAGCTCCAATTGCACCCCAAGAAATCAAGTCTGAAATATATTGTGGAGTAATCATATCCAAAAACTCGGTTCCTGCAGGCAAACCCAATTCATTTATTTTTAACAAGAGTTTTCTAGCAACTTTAAGACCTTTATTTACATCATAACTATTATCCAAATTTGGATCGTTGATAAGACCTTTCCAACCCACAGTCGTTCTGGGCTTTTCAAAATAAACTCTCATAACTATTTTGAGTTGACCTTTTAAGTCTTTTTCGAGAGTTTTTAGTTTTTTAGCATACTCGATTGCTGCTTTGGGATCATGGATTGAGCATGGACCAACAACCACTACCAATCTATCTTCTTTTCCATGAAGAATATCTGAGATTTCGTTTCTGGAGTTGAAAACTAGTTCAGAAACTTTTTCTGAAATTGGAAGCTTATCAATTACTTCCACGGGAGGAGACACCTCCATCAAGCCTGTTATTCTGGTATTATCCGTTAAATATTTCATTTGACCGTTGATTTTATCTCTTCTAAATTTAAATTAAAGCTTAAATTAAGCAATGTACAAAATAAAATTAGTTCAAGAAAACCCAAAAGTTGGTGATATTCAGGGTAATTTAGACCTCGCAAAGTCCTATATTGCTGAAGCTAAAGGAAAAGGCTTGGATCTTATAGTATTTTCTGAAATGTTTTTAACTGGCTATCCGCCAGAGGATTTACTTTTAAGGGAAGATTTTCTTAATGAAAGCGAGAGATGTTCGCTAGAGCTTGAAGAATTATCGAAAGAAATATCTATAATCATAGGATGTCCTTCGCGTGAAGGGGAAAATATTTTTAACTCAGCACTTTTTTATCAAGATGGAAAAGTTGTTAAAAATTACAAAAAACAAATTCTTCCAAATTACAAAGAATTTGATGAAAAAAGATATTTTTCAAAGGGAAAATCTCAAGAGATTTTTGAAGACGGAGGCCTTAAATTTGGTATTTCTATTTGTGAAGACATTTGGAACGAAGATTTTACAAATGAAATATGCAATCAAGATATAGATTTGCTTATAAATTTAAGTGCTTCGCCTTTTACTTTAGATAAAAAAAATCTAAGGGAAGAAATGCTTTGCAATTATTTTGCTAAATATAAAAAACCAATAATTTATGTAAATCAAGTGGGCGGGCAAGATGAGCTTGTTTTTGATGGAAGCTCTTTAATTGTTGATTCAAAAGATTCTGTGAAGCGTTTGAAGAGTTTCGAAATAGATCAAGCTGTAATTGAAATAGATCAAAGTAATATTTCTACTAGTTTAAAAGAAGATCAATTAAGTAAAGTGGGGGATATTTCTGATATTTATAAAGCTTTGGTTTTGGGTACTAGAGACTATGTACAAAAAAATAACTTTAAAGGAATATTGATTGGTTCATCTGGAGGTATTGATTCGGCTCTAACCGCAGCAATTGCATCAGATGCATTAGGACCAGAGAAGGTAAATACAGTTATGATGCCTTTTAAATACACTGCTGACATTAGCGTTGAAGATGCTCAACAGTTAGCAGAAAATCTTGGCTTCACTCATGAAGTAATTCCCATATCCGAAATGTTTATGGCATTTAAAAATTCTTTGGATGACAAGTTAGAGCCTAGAGAATTCGATAAAACCGAAGAAAACCTCCAATCAAGATGCAGAGGAGTTACGTTAATGGCTTTGTCTAATAATTTAGGGTACTTAGTCCTCACAACAGGAAACAAAAGTGAAGCAGCTGTTGGGTATTCAACTTTATATGGTGACACTGCCGGAGGGTTTTCTGTTCTTAGAGATGTTTACAAAACAACTGTATATGATTTGGCCAAGTACAGGAATTCACTTAGCAAAGTCATCCCTCAAAGAATAATTGATAGAGAACCAAGCGCAGAGTTATCAGAGGATCAAAAAGATAGTGATTCACTGCCAACTTATGATTTACTTGACCCCATTATTGAAGCATATGTCGAGGACGATAAAACTAAAAAAGAAATAATTGACTCAGGTTTTAACTCAGATGATGTTAAAAAGGTTATAGATTTAATTAACTTCAATGAATATAAAAGAAGGCAAGTTCCACTTGGAATAAAGATTTCAGCAAGAAATTTTGGCAAAGACAGAAGATATCCAATAACTAACTTCTGGAAAAACAATATATAGGCAATTATTATCTTAAAAACACAATATTTTGTGTTATCAAGCCTTTTTAAACTATAATTGCCCTTTATATTATGAAAAAAGAGCAGGAAAAAAACCCGAGGCAATCGGAGTTTAATCTAGCTACGGTTAACGGCGAGCAAGTATTACTACCTCACGATGACCTTTATATTCCACCAAATGCCCTAAAAATTTTTCTTGAATCATTTGAAGGTCCTTTGGATCTTCTTCTATATTTTATTAGAAAACAAAATTTAGACATACTTGATATTAATGTTGCTGAAATCACAAACCAGTACGTTGAGTACATTGAATTAATGGAAAAATTGCAATTTGATCTAGCTGGAGAGTATCTCTTAATGGCAGCATATTTAACGGAAATTAAATCCAGAATGATGTTGCCAGTTGAAACAGCCGAAGATGAACTAGAAGATGATCCAAGAGCAGAACTTATTAAAAGGCTTCAAGAATATGAGCGTTTCAAAACAGCATCTATGAAAATTGAGTCCATGCCAAGAATAAATAGAGATTTTTTCCCAGCAAGTACAGCTCTTCCTGAGTTTGAATCTAAAGAGGCTTTTCCATCTTTAGAGTTGGAGAAGTTATCTAATATTTTTTATGAGCTATTAGAAAAACAAAAACTTAGAGGTAGTCATATTATCGAGTTTGAAAAGCTTTCTACTAGAGAAAAAATGTCTAACGTCTTAGAACTACTAGTAAGTGAAAACTTTTTAGAATTTTATAACCTTTACAAAAAGGCAGATGGAAGGCTTGGGTTAATTGTTACTTTTTTAGCTGTTTTAGAGTTAGTTAAAGATTCTATGATTCAATTGGTTCAAACTGATTCTTTTGGCCCCATTCATGTCAAAGCGAAGGAGAAGGTACATTAAGAGTATGGATAATTTATCTTTAATTATTGAGGCTTTACTTTTTTCTTCTTCAAGACCTTTAAGTGAAAAAGAAATATTGTCTGCTTTTGATCTTAGAAGTCCTCCGACATCAAGTGAAATTAAGGAAGCTTTCAAATCCATAGAGAAAAAATATTCGGAAAATTCAATTGAATTGGTAAAAGTTGCTAGTGGTTACCGCCTCAGAATTAGACAAGAGTATTCTTCGTGGGTGGCAAAATTATGGGAAGCTAAACCTCAAAAGTATTCTCGAGCTCTTTTGGAAACTTTAGCTTTGATAGCCTATAAACAACCAATTACTAGAGGGGAAATTGAAGAGGTAAGAGGAGTTTCTGTAAGCAGTCAAATCATTAGAACTCTTTTAGATAGATCCTGGATAAAAATTGTGGGGCATAGAGACGTTCCTGGAAGACCTGCATTATTTTCAACAACAAAAGATTTTTTAGATGATTTAAATTTGTCTAAACTTTCAGATTTGCCAGAGTTACCAGAAATTCAAAACATTCCCGAGGAAGCACAAATATCTCTCTTGAATGAACCTTCCCCAAGCAATTCAGAATAGAATCAGTTGTTTAAGGAAAGGATTCAAAAAATATTAGCTCAAAACGGATATTCATCAAGAAGAAAAGTTGAAAGTCTCATAAAGGAAGGAAGGGTATTCATTAATGATATACCAGCTAAGTTAGGAGATAAGATTTCTAATGAGGATAAAGTTTATATTGATGGCAAAGAAATAAATATTCTAGAGAGAATTTCTTCAGAACTATTAATGTATAACAAACCAGTTGGAGAAGAATGCTCTCGTGCTTCATCAAAAAGAACCATATTCGAGAGTTTACCTAAACCAAAAACAGGAAAATGGATTTCCATAGGAAGATTGGATATCAATACCAGTGGACTGTTATTGATTACTAATGATGGAAAGTTAGCAAATGACATAATTCATCCCTCTAATGAAATAGAAAGAGAATACATTGCTAGAGTGAGAGGAAAGCCCTCAGATTCAAATTTAAAAAAATTAATGTCTGGCATCATAATTGAAAAAGAAAAAGTATTTTTTACCGATCTTGTTAAGGGCAAAGAAACTACTTCTCATAGTTGGTTTGCGTTGGTTATCATGTCTGGCAAGAACAGATCTGTAAGAAAATTATGGGATTCAATAGGACATGATGTATCTCGATTAAAGAGGGTAAGATTAGGAAACTTATTTTTACCAAAAGAACTTAAGGAAGGAAAATTTAAAAGAGTTAGTCCTAATGAAATTTTAGGTTAAATAAAGTCTTTTAAATCTTTTATTTGATTTATCTTTGAAGTTGGCTTTAAAAGAGAAGCATCTTTTTTATCTATATAACCGTACATGGCAAGCGCAGAGTCTATGCCAGAATTATTTGCTGCTTTTATATCTCGCCAATTGTCTCCAATATAAATTGCTTGCTCTTTTTTTATTGATGTTTTTGCTAAAGCTGCATCTAAACTTGCCGGATCTGGTTTTCTTTTACCATCGACGTCTTCAGGAGAAACTATTGTAGTAGCTTGTTTGTGCCAGTTAAATTTCTCACAAATTTCTTGAGAAAACTTTTTTGGCTTATTTGTTACGATCATCCAATCAATCTTATTTTTGGATAACACATTAAGAAATTCATCAACCCCAGGAAAAGTTTTAGAATCAAGATAGTTCTTGCTATATTCGATTAAGAGATTCTGTCTAAAATGCTCAAACTCAGGATGTATTTCATCAATAATGAAGCTATCTTGAATTAACCTTCCTACACCATCAGAGACTCTATTTCTGACAAAATCATAGGTAACTGAATGCTTTTTATTTTTTTTTAATAAAGTATTTAGACAAGTTAAAAACTCTGGAGCAGTATCCAAAAGAGTGCCATCTAGATCAAACAGCAAACATTTATATTTTTTTTGCATGAATTAGATAATTAACATCAACATTTTTTCCTAACCAATAATTTTTAGTCAGAGGGTTGTAACTCATTCCGGTTAATTCTTTGATAGTAAGACCATTATTTTCCATCATATGTATGAGCTCAGATGGCTTTATAAATTTTTCATACTCATGAGTACCTTTAGGTAATAAATTTAAAATATATTCAGCCCCGACAATTGCAAAAAGAAATGACTTAGGATTTCTATTTATGGTTGAAAAGAAAACATCACCATTTTGTTTACAAAGATTAGAACATGTTTTTACTAATTGATTAGGATCAGGAACATGTTCAATTGCTTCGAGACAAGTTACAACATCAAAATGTTCATTTTTTTCAGGAAGTAAATTTTCCGCTTCTCCCAAAATATAGTTGATATCAATATTTTCTTTACTTGCATGATTTTTAGCCGTATGAATTGCAACATCTGATATATCAACTCCAGATACATTGCCCCCTTTTAGCGAAAGCGCTTCTGCTAACAAACCACCGCCACAGGCAACATCAAGAATTTGCTTGTTTTTTAGTTCAGTTCTGTCAGAAATATAATTAGCTCTGAGAGGGTTGATTTTATGTAAGGGAGCAAACTTTCCAAATGGATCCCACCATTCTTCAGCTATTTTGTTAAATTTTTCTTTTTCTTTTGGGTCGATATTCATTTATATATCATTATGTTAGATTTATACTGCTTTTCAAATTAAAGTCTAAGAATCTTATATGAATATTTTTTTCCCAAAAGAACCTGAGTTTGAAAGCAGAGTTTCTTTGACCTTGGAATCAGCTAAAAAATTCTTGGATAAAGGTTTAAATATCTCAATAGAAAAATCTTTTGCCGAGCATCTTGGAAGTAGCGATAAAGAATTCGAAGATCTCGGGGTAAAAACATTAACACGTGACGAAGGTTTTGCTTCCGCAAGTATAGTTTGTAGTGTTAGAAATCTTACTGAGGATGAACTGGATAAAATAAATCAGACTACCTTGTTAGTAAGTTTTCTTGACCCCTTTAATGAGAAATCTCTCGTTAAAAAAATTAAAGAAAAAAATATATCAGCTATCAGCATGGAACTAGTTCCTAGAATCACTAGAGCACAAAAGATGGATGCTTTAAGTTCACAAGCTAATTTGGCTGGATACTCTGCAGTCATAATTGCCTCACAAGAACTACAAAAAGCATTACCGATGATGATGACTGCTGCAGGTACAATCTCCCCTTCAAAAGTCTTTGTTATTGGAGTAGGAGTTGCAGGACTTCAAGCAATCGCAACAGCGAAAAGATTAGGTGCAAAGGTGGAAGCTTTTGACACTCGACCCGTTGTAGAAGAACAAGTTAAGTCATTGGGAGCTCGTTTTGTAAAAATCGATATTGGAGAAACAGGAGAGACTGAACAAGGATATGCAAAAGAATTAACTCCAGAACAAATCGAAATGCAAAGAGAAGGGATGAAAAAAGTATGCGCTTCTTCTGACATTGTAATCACTACAGCACAAGTCTTTGGAAGGCCAGCTCCAACACTTGTTTCTAGCGAAATGGTATCTGCAATGACTCAAGGTTCAGTAATAGTAGATATGGCTGTGGGAACAGGGGGGAATGTTGAAGGATCTGTTCCAAATAAAACCATTAATTTAAATGGTGTTAAAATAGTCGGGAATACTAACCTCCCTGGCGAACTTCCTTTTCATTCAAGCCAAGTTTATTCATCAAACATATTCAATTTGATAGATGAGTTTTGGAATGAAGAAGAGAAACAATTGAATCTTGATGTTACAGACGAAATTCTATCAATCTGTCTTGTATCTCACGAAAAAGAATACATAAACAAAACTATAAAGGAGATAATGAATTAAATGGAATCCCAAGCTTTATTAGTTTTGCTTTTGTTTGTTCTCGTTCTCTCAATATTTTTGGGTTTTGAGCTAATCAATAAAGTGCCATCAACACTTCATACACCTCTAATGTCTGGAGCCAATGCAATATCAGGAATTACTATTGTTGGAGCTCTTTTAGCTTCAGGGGGAGAGGGTACTTTTTCTTCGATATTAGTGGGTACTTTTGCCGTCTTCTTTGCCTCAATAAATGTTGTTGGTGGTTATCTAGTTACTAACAGAATGTTAAAAATGTTCAAGAAAAAATGATCGCTTTTTTTCAATCTTCAATTTTCGTAAATTTAGCTTACATTTTTGCCTCTATTTTATTCATTTTCGGTTTGAAAATGCTAAGTTCAGCAGAGACTGCTCAAAGGGGAAATCTTGTTTCAGCTTCAGGAATGTTGATAGCAATCTTAGTTACTCTAGCTCAAAATGAAATTATTGCTTATGAATATTTATTAATTGCTCTTATTGGCGGATTGATTGTTGGAGTTTTAGCTTCTTCACTTGTCAAGATGACTTCTATGCCGGAATTGGTAGCTTTGTTCAACGGGTTTGGAGGAATTGCAAGCCTTTTGGTAGGCGTAGCTGAATTCATTAATCCATCCAGCACGACTCTTATTCAGATTATCGCAATTTCATTTACTGTCTTAATTGGTGGAATAACATTCTCAGGAAGTCTCGTAGCTTTTGGAAAGTTATCCGAAATTATTTCCGGTAAGCCACTTATACTGTTTGGCCAAAGATTTGTTTTATCAGCTTTATTATTAGTTGCCTTGCTCTTAGTTCTCGAATTAATCATATCAACAGGCTTATTGAATATTTCCTCTCAAACGATTCTCTTTATTTTAATTGGCCTAACTTTGATATTGGGCGTACTTTTAACTGCGCCAATTGGCGGAGCTGATATGCCAGTAGTCATTGCTTTGTTGAATAGTTATTCTGGTCTTGCAGCATCCTCAGCAGGTTTTGTAATTAACAACAACGTGCTAATAGTTGCAGGTGCTTTAGTTGGAGCAAGTGGACTTATTCTTACAAATATCATGTGTAAGGCAATGAATAGGTCATTGTCTAATGTTTTGTTTGGCGGTTTTGGAGCAGCCACTGCATCTTCAGAAGGCAGTGGACAAATTCAAGGAGAGGTGAAACCTATTACTGCAGAGGATGCTTATCTTATTTTAGAAGCTGCGAATTCTGTTCTAGTGGTTCCAGGTTATGGAATGGCAGTTTCTCAAGCGCAACATGTTGTAAGAGAATTAGGAGAGCTATTAGAAGATAATGGCTGTGAGGTTAAATATGCCATTCATCCCGTAGCTGGTAGGATGCCAGGACACATGAATGTTCTTCTTGCTGAGGCAAATGTATCTTATGATGTTTTAGCTGAGCCAGATGATGTTAATCCTTTGATGGAAACAGTTGATGTTTGCATAGTCATTGGGGCAAATGATGTTGTAAATCCGGATGCTAGGGAAAATGAAGGAAGTCCTATATATGGAATGCCAGTAATTGAAGTCGATAGAGCTAAGACAGTATTCATTTTAAAAAGAAGTATGGCAGCAGGTTTTGCAGGCATCGATAACCCACTTTTCCTCAAAGAAAATTCAAGAATGTTATTTGGAGATGCCAAAGATTCCATTTCAACTTTGGTCTCTGAATTTAAGTCTTAAAGCGCCATTTTTAAGAGCTAAAATACCCATAAAATGTTAAAATAATGGCATTAAATGAGCCACTATTTTTACTATAAATTTCATTAGTTTTTCATTAATTTTTCTCTATGGATGACATAACAGAAGATGTAATTCCCGTTAATATTACGGACGAATTAAAGAATTCTTATATGGATTATGCAATGAGCGTAATCGTTGGGAGAGCTTTGCCAGACGCCAGGGATGGTTTAAAACCGGTGCATAGAAGAACTCTTTATGCCATGTTCAGACTTAATAATGAATGGAACAGACCCCATTTGAAATCAGCAAGAATTGTTGGTGAGGTAATGGGTAAATATCACCCTCATGGAGATTCAGCAATCTATCAGACGGTGGTCAGAATGGCACAAGAATTTAGTCTGCGTTACCCCTTAGTTGATGGTCAGGGGAATTTTGGTTCAATGGATGGAGATGGCGCAGCAGCCATGAGATATACCGAAGCTAGGATGGCAAAAATTAGTAATGCTCTTCTAAATGATATAAATAAAGAAACTGTCGATTACGTTGAGAATTACGACGGTACCGAACTAATTCCAGAAGTACTTCCAGCATCATATCCTAATTTGTTGGTTAATGGATCTTCTGGCATAGCTGTAGGATTAGCCACCAATATTCTTCCCCATAATTTGAGTGAAACAATTAATGGAGCTTTGGCAATTTTAAAAAATCCAGAAATATCCATTGATGAATTGGTAACTATAGTTCCTGGGCCTGACTTTCCAACAGGAGGAATCATAAATGGCAAGGCGGGTGCTATTGAAGCTGCTAAGACTGGAAGAGGAAAAGTTGTTCTGAGAGCCAAAGTAGAAATTGAAAATGAGAAAAATGAAAAGAGTAGATTAATCATTTCTGAAATTCCTTATCAGGTAAATAAAGCCAACTTGGTAGAAAAAATTGCAGATCTTTCAAAAGACAAAAAAATTGACGGCATATCTGAAATTCGAGATGAATCAGATAGAGAAGGGGTCAGAATAGTTGTAGATCTCAAAACCGGTCAAAATCCTGAAGTAATTTTGAATAATTTGTATGCACAGTCTCAACTAGAAACCTCTTTCGGTATAAATAATGTTGCTATCGTTGACCGAGTTCCAAAAGTTTTAAATTTAAAGGAACTTCTTGAAATATTCTTAAGTCACAGACGGTCTGTTGTCTCAAGAAGAACAGCTTTTGATTTAGCAAAGTCAAAAGATAGAGGTCATATTTTAGAAGGCTTAACAATTGCCCTTTCAAATATTGATCCAATAATTGATTTAATAAAAAAATCCAAAGATCCCAATGAAGCTAAACGCAAACTACTAGCTAAAAAATGGAAATCTACTTTAATTAATAACTTATTAAAAAAAGCAGGTTCAATTGATACTCGTCCTGAGGATATATTTGAAGAATTTGGTCTTTCAGGTTCCAGCTACAAACTTTCTTCAAAACAAGCTCAAGCTATTCTCGATTTAAGGCTACAAAGACTTACGGGTTTAGAGCAAGATAATTTAATTAAAGAGTATGAAGAGGTTCTTCAAGACATTGCTGCTTTGAATGAAATTCTAGAAAATCCTGAAAGGTTACAAGAAGTAATTGAAGAAGAACTTTTATCCGTTAAGGAAGAATTTGGCGACGAAAGAAAAACTCCTATCGAAGATAAATTAGATCTTTCCACTGAAGATTTAATCAAACCTGAAGATATGGTTGTTACCATTTCGAATATGGGCTATGCAAAAACTCAACCTCTTGAGGTATATCAATCTCAAAGAAGAGGCGGCATGGGTAAAACAGCGGCATCAGTTAAAGATGAGGATTTTGTTGAACAATTAATAGTTGCTAATACTCACAGAACTCTTTTATGTTTTTCAAACCTAGGAAAAGTTTATTGGCTTAAAGTTTATGAAATTCCTCAAGCTTCTAGAACAGCAAAAGGAAGACCTCTTGTAAATTTAATTGATTTGGATGAATCGGAAAGAGTTACCAGCCTCTTAGATGTAGAGTCTTTTGAGGGTGAAGCCTATGTATTCATGGCCACGCAAAATGGGATAGTTAAAAAAACTCCCTTATCGGAATTTAAGAAACCTAGAAAGAATGGTAAACGAGCAATAAAACTCGACTACAATGATGAGCTTGTCGGCACTCTTCTGACTGATGGCAGTGCTGATTTAATGGTAGTTTCTAATGCCGGAAAAGCAGTATTTTTCAATGAGGCAGATGCTAGATCTATGGGTAGAGACACTCGAGGAGTCAAAGGCATTACTCTAGATGGAGGCCAAAAAGTAATCTCTTTATTAAAACCTTCTAAAGAGTCAGAGATATTAACCGTTTCAGAAAAAGGGTACGGGAAAAGATCAAAAGTTAATGATTTTAGAAAACCAAAAGAGGAGCTAAAGGTGTTATAGCCATGCAGACTTCTGATAGAAATGGGAGTTTAATTTCTGCTAAGGAAGTTAGCGAAATGGATGAAGTTATTCTGATCACTAACAAAGGAATGCTTGTAAGGACCAAAGTATCAGAAATTAGTTTGATCGGTAGAAATACTCAAGGTGTAAGAGTCATCAAGCTCAAAGAAGATGAGGCTCTTAATGGACTTGCATTAGCTATTGATTCGTAAATAATTTATCTATGTCTAGAAATTACAACTTTTGCGCTGGACCTGCAGCACTTCCAAATGAAGTTTTGGATCAATTAAAAGCAGAAATACCTGATTGGCAAGGAAAAGGTTTATCCGTCATGGAAATGAGCCATAGAAGTAAAGAGTTTATTGAGATCGCTGAAACTGCAAAACAGGATTTCATTGATTTATTGGAAATAAATGACGACTACGATGTTCTTTTTGTTCAAGGAGGTGCTTCCCTGCAATTTTCAATGATTCCAATGAATCTCTTAGAAAATAATCATGCTTTATGCAGTTATCTTGATGTGGGACAGTGGTCCAAGAAAGCTATTAAAGAAGCAAAGAAATTTGGACAGGTAGAAATTTCTGCATCTTCAGCAGATTTATCTTATAAAAAATACCCAAAACCTGATACTTGGAAAATCCATCCTGACTCTATTTTCACTCATCTTGTATTGAACGAAACAATTGATGGAGTTTGTCTCAGGAACTTAGACAATCTTCCAAAGAGAAGTCTTGTTGCAGATTGCTCTTCTTGTATTCTTTCTGAGCCTCTTGATGTTACAAAATTCAGTATGCTTTATGCGGGGGCTCAAAAAAATATAGGCCCCTCTGGATTAGCTATTATTGTTATAAAAAAAGACCTTCTTGAGGAAAAAGATAGTCTGCCAGCTATGATGCAATATAAGACTTATGCTGATTCAGACTCAATGTATAACACCCCACCTACATTTGCCTGGTACTTATCAGGTATGGTTTTTAAATGGTTAAAAAAGAATGGGGGCCTTACGAACCAAAAGAATGTTAATGAGTCAAAAGCTAACAAACTTTATTCTTACATAGACCAAAGTGATTTTTATAAAAATGATGTTGACAAAGAATCTAGATCTATAATGAATGTTCCATTTCTGTTGGGGGAAGATTCTTTAAATAGTAAATTTTTAGCAGAATCTGAAGGTAATGGATTATTAAATCTTGCCGGTCATAGATCTGTTGGCGGCATGAGAGCAAGTATTTACAACGGAGTTCCTGAAGAGGGAGTAGATGCTTTGATAGATTTTATGAAAGAATTTGAAAAAAATAATGGCTGAAAAAAATCTACCAAATAATTTAACTGACAATAGAAAAGAAATTGATCAAATTGACCAAAAGCTTCTTAATCTCATCCACGAAAGATCTAAGCTTGTTATAAATGCTGGAAAAATAAAAAAGAAATCAGGTGATAAAACATTCTACAGACCAGATAGAGAAGCAAGTTTAATTAAGACTTTACAAAAGAAAAATAAAAGTTCTATTCCCGCCGAAAAAATTAAATTTATTTTTAAAGAAATTATCTCAGCATGCTTTACCCTTGAAAAAAAAATAAAAGTTTATTACTTGGGCCCTAAAGGCACTTTTTCAGAAATTGCAACAACAAGGCATTTTGGAAGTTCTGTTGAAAAAGTAGAAACAGAGAATATTCGAGATGTTTTTAAAGAAGTAGCAAAAGATAAAAATTCCTATGGAATGATACCTTTTGAAAATTCAATTGAAGGTATGGTGAATCAATCTTTAGATAATCTCATAGAAAGCAACCTAAAAATTTGTTCAGAATTGGAATTACCTATAGAACATTGCCTTATTTCATCTGAAAAGAACATAAAGAAACTTAATACTGTTTACGGGCATCCTCAAGCTCTTGCTCAATGTCGTAATTGGCTAAGTAAAAATCTTCCTAAAGTAAAAATTATTGAAACTGAAAGTTCTGCCAAAGCAGCCCAGTTGATTAAGAATAAACCTGGAAAAGGCTCTATAGGACCAGAAAAATTATCTGATATTTATTCGTTAAATTTATTGAAAGAAAAAATTCAAGATCAACTAACCAATACAACTAGGTTCTTGGTAATTGGAAATGAATTTCCAGAGAAAACTTCTGACGATAAAACGTCGATAAGTTTAAGTTTAAATAATGAACAGGGAGCCTTGTTAAAAGTTTTAAAGATAGTAAATATGAATAAAATCAATCTTACAAATATCTTATCCAGACCGGTTAAGAAAAATAAGTGGCAATATTCTTTCTTTCTAGAGTTCTCTGGACATGCTTCAGATAAAAATGTTTTAAAGTTATTTAAAGAACTTCAAAAAGTTAGTTATGACCTTAAGGTCTTAGGTTCCTATCCAGCAGCGTACTAATCTATGAAGAATTCATTTTTAGAAAATCTTAATCAAGGTGTTCTTGGACTTAAACCCTATGAACCAGGATTACCACTAGAACATACTCAAAAGAAATTAGGTCTAGAAAAAATGATCAAACTGGCTAGCAATGAAAACCCTTTAGGACCGAGTCCAAAGGCTTTAGATTTGCTTCAAGGGAAAATGAATAGCTTTTCATCCGAATTAAACAGATATCCTGATGGAAACGCTTATGAATTAAAGGAAGCTATATCGAAAAAATACTGTGTAGATCCAAATCAAATAACAATAGGTAATGGCTCAAATGATTTAATTGAGTTTGTCTCTAGGTGTTTTTTGAGGGAAGGAAAAAAAGCAATTTATTCACAACATGGATTTGCTATTTACCCATTAGCTATAAAAGCAACTGGAGCTCTTCCAGTAAAATCTAAAGCAAAAAATTGGGGTCATGATTTGGAATTAATGATCGATTTAATTGATGAAAAGACAAAAGTTGTTTTTATAGCCTCTCCAAACAATCCTACTGGAACAGCAAAAACTCTTTTAGAGATTAATGATTTTTTGGATAATTTACCCGATGATATCCTGGTTTTTCTTGATCAAGCTTATTACGAGTATATAGAAGGCTCAGAGTTTGATATTCCTTTTTCATTAATTGATGATCATCCTAATTTAGTCATTTCACGAAGCTTTTCTAAAGCTCATGGATTAGCAGCATTAAGATTAGGCTTTTGCGTTTCAAATCCTGAGTTATCTGACTATTTAAATAGAGTCAGACAGCCTTTTAACGCAAACTCACTTGCCTTAAATTTAGGAAAAGTTGCTCTCTCTGATCAAGAACATATTAGTAAATCCGTAAAAATTAATTCTTCCGGCATGGACAGAGTAAAAAAAGCCTTCACTAACCTTGATTTCAACTATATTGAATCTTGGGGAAATTTTATTTCTTTTGATGCCAAGCAAGACTCTGATGTTGCTTTTCAATACTTTTTAGAAAAGGGAGTTATCCTCAGATCGTTAAAAGTATACGAAATGCCTCAGCATTTGAGAGTTTCCATTGGTACTGAAGAGGAGATGGATTTTTTTCTCCAAGTATTAGAGGACTATGAAAAAGACCTTTCTAAAAAATAAAAAAAACATCCAGTTTTTAATTATTGGTCTTGGTTTAATTGGCGGTTCTATAGCAAAAAGACTCTCAAAAAATGGTTTTGAGGTTTTAGCTATTGAAAAGAATAAATCCCATTTA